>CAKSWT010000006.1 GCA_934512135.1 uncultured Oscillospiraceae bacterium | reverse complement strand
TGGTCCGAGTGCCGAGATTCGAACTCGGGGCCTCTTGAACCCCATTCAAGCGCGATACCAAACTTCGCCACACCCGGATATTCTGTTCCGCTCTCTCGAGCGCTCCAATATAATACTATATCTTTTTGCAAAATGCAAGTACTTTTTTCGCGTTTTATGAAAAATTTTTAGATCAGGGGGGAAGCCGTATAGCCGTCTGTTATGCTGGTTAACCAAGATGTATATCAGCAATCGGAAAAGTATGGTATAATACCATTAGAAAACGCAACAACAGGAGGAGAATATCATGGAAAATCCCTATCAGCTTTTGCTTTCCCCGCTGCGGATTGGCAACGTGACCCTGAAGAACCGATTGCTCGGGTCCAAATGCGCCCTACAGAGCTTCACCCTGGACCAGGCGGCGGAGTTCTACGGGGACATGGCGAGAAACGGCGCGGCAACGGTGACGGTCGCCATGGGCGATCATCCGGAGCGCAATCTCAATCTGCCCGACGCCCAGGGGCGGATGCCCCATATGGACGGCACCGGCAATGATATGCGGGATCCTAAGGTGGTGGAGGGCTATCGGAACATCGCTAGGACGGTTCATCAGTACGGCTCTCTGGCGTCGGCATCGCTGATGGACATTGAGCCCACAGACGTGAATATCTCCGATACGCCCAACTGGGATGAGATTCCCAAGAAGGGCGACTACAATTCCGCCGTATTCCGCAACAAGCCCGGCATCAGCTATGAGCGAATTCAAACCCTTATTGAGGAATTTGCGTTTCGGGCTAAAGAGGCCAAGGATATGGGCTTTGACATGTGTACATTTTACATGTCCTATCGCTCCTCTATTCTGGCCACATCTATGTCCCCGCTGCTGAATCAGCGCACGGACAAATACGGTGGGACCACCATGGAACAGCGGGCGACGCTGGCCAAGGAGGTGTTTGCCCGGGTGCGGGAGGTCTGCGGACCGGATTTTCTCATTGAAGCACAGATCTCTGCCCTGGAGGAGGCCCCGGGCTATACGCTGGAGGATTTTCTGGACTACTGCCAGGCGTTGGAGGGCTATGTGGATATTGTGCAGATTCGGGGTGTGGACGGGTCTGCTACCCATGTAAACGGGCTGAATCTCCAAAAGGATCATCCGGCCTCTATCGATTACGCCCAGGCCTTCAAGGCCCGGGGGCTGAACATCGTATGCGCTCCTGTGGGCGGGTACGGCGACCCGGCACTGATGGAGCGGTACTTGCGGGAGGGGAAGTCGGATATGTTTGCCCTGGCCCGGCAGTTCCTGGCGGATCCCCAGTACGGTGAGAAGCTCCTGGCCGGGGCGCCGCCGGAGGAGATTGTCCCCTGTATTCGCTGCAATGGCTGTCACGGGCATCACACCTGTGCAGTAAATCCCCGGCTGGGCCGGAAGCGGGACCTGTTCTCGCCCTCCACCACGGCCAAACGAGTGGCGGTAATCGGCGGCGGCCCGGGAGGAATGATGGCGGCGCTGACGGCGGCCCAGCGGGGACACCAGGTGGAGCTGTTTGAGCAGCAGCCGGAGCTGGGCGGTCAGCTGGTGGCGGCCTCCACGCCGGATTACAAATGGCCCATTGGTGAATACGTCCAGTACCTGATCCGGGAGATGGATCGGGCAGGCGTGGTGGTCCATACCGGCTGTCAGGTGACTCCGCCGCAACTAAAGGAGGCGGGATACGACGCTGTCCTGGTGGCTGTAGGCTCGGCTCCGGCACGGATTCCGGTAAAGGGGGCGGAGAGAGCCTGGCTGGCGGAGGATGTATTTGGAAAGGAAAAGCAGCTGGGGCATCGTGTGGTGGTGATCGGCGGCGCAGATACCGGCCGGGATGTGAGCCTATACCTGGCCCGCACCGGCCATCAGGTGACCATGGTCACCAGAGGACAGATCCAGCTCTCCGGAGATATGCACACCGAGCGGCTGGAGCGGGAGGCCTTTGAGACCAATCCCAACTTCTCCTATGTGGATTTTGCCCAGACGCTGGAGATTGAAGCCCATCAGGTGACCCTGCGGGTCCAGACCAACGGCGTCCGGGGATTCATTCCCCTGATGCTGCCCCAGGAGGACGAGGACGCCTATTATGTGGATCAGCACGAGGGCGGTCCAGGCGGCCCTGGTGGTCCAGGTGGCCCCGGCGGTCCCGGTGGTCCCGGTGGCCCCGGTGGTCCCGGTGGTCCAGGCGGCCCCGGCGGTCCCGGTGGCGGGCCTGCCCCGGAGCCTGTCTATGAGACGAGGACATTGGACTTCGATGATGTGGTAATCTCCGGCGGACGGACGCCTCGCATGGCGCTGGCGGAGCAGCTTCGGGGATGCGCCCCGGTGGGGAAAATCTTGGGGGATACCGTAAAGGTCTCCAATATAAAGCACGCAATCTATTCCGGCTATAAGGCGGCCATGGAGCTGTGAGCTTTGGCCCATCCGGCTGCGGCCGGGTGGGCCATTCTGGGTTACAGCCGCAGTGCGACAGAAATAGCAAAATAGAGAGGCAGTGCGAATTTTCGCACGGTCACAGGGCCGATTCTGCCACACGGAATGCAAAAGTGGCACTTCCGGAGACGAATGATTCGATGATATAATGTCCGTGTTCGAATCAACAAAGGAGGTACCACAAATGAAAAAGAAACAAATGGCGCTGGCATTGGTGGCATGTATGCTGCTGGGGCTGTGCGCAGGATGCGGACAGAGGAACACAGAGGGGTCTTCCGCCCCATCCCCGTCCGCCGCTGCTTCGGCAGAGACTACGGCGGAGCAGAATACGCCCGATGTAACGGAGCCGGATTCCGCCCAGGAGGCATCCAGCCAGGAAATGCCCGCTGAGACGGATTTTACAGAGGCCAACGCCAATATGGACTTCACAGCCTATCAGGAAATGCTTAAGGGCCTGACTACCGCACTCCCTATCACGGAGGATGAGGTGATTCTGACCTACTTTATGGGCTTCGAGACCAACACCCTCAGCTATTTGGATGGCGGCGACCTGATGAACCATCAGGTGTGGGCCTGGCTTCGTGAGAACACCGGTGTAACAGTTGATCTGACAGTGGTGGATAAGACAAACCAGAGCGATAAGTTCAATCTGATGATTGCCTCCGGCGACTACACAGACCTGATGAACATTGGTGACTACACCGCCGGCACCGAGGCCGCCTATGAGGAGGACATCATCATCGATCTGAGCGATTACATTGAGGAATATATGCCCAACTACGATCAGATCATCCACTCCGATCAGAATGTGTTGAAAGAGGTTCAGGACGGTGATATGTTCCTGCGGGCCTACCCCATCAAGGATCAGATTGCCAACCCCACCGGCATCGGCGCCTTTGTGCGCATGGACTGGCTGGAGGATCTGGACCTGGAGGTTCCCCAGACCTATGATGAACTGACCGAGGTTCTTCGGGCCTTTAAGACCGAGAAGGGCGCCACGGAACCCATGGCTCTGTTCAACACCGTTTCCCTGCAAAATGGTCTGCTGTCTGGCGGTTTCGGCTCCCTGGCAGAGTTGTCCGCAAATGCTATGGGAACCAACTTCTCCAATTCCTTCTATCAGGAGGATGGTGAGGTGATCTATGGCGCCACCGCCGAGGGTACCCGCAAGTACCTGAGCTGGCTCCACGACCTCTACACCGAGAATCTTATCAACTTTGAGAATATGCAGAACCGGGAGACCAACCCCTTCTCCGATCTGAATGCTGGCTACGCCGCCGACGGAACCAACGGCTACATTTTCTCCAACCAGCCCTTTGGCGGCAACTACTCCACCATGGCGGCCTCCCAGTACGGCGACGAGAACTGCAACTGGTGGCCTGTGCAGGATGTGGCGGAGACCGCAGGACAGACCATCCCCTTCTTTGAGGAGAACTCCTTGGTGGATTCCACCGGTGCTTCCGCCATCTCCATCTCTTCTCAATGCGACAATGTGGAAGTAGCCCTCCAGTTCCTGGACTTCGGTTACAGCTACGAGGGCAGTCTGCTCTACAACTTCGGCTTCCAGAAGGGCTCCGGCCAGGGTCAGTATGAGACCTGGGACTTTGACGCAGAGGGTGTGCCTACCTTTGACGCGGAGGTCATGAACAGCATCGCCACCACCAACATTGCCTCCAGCATCATCGCCACCAAGGATCTGGCCGGTGTGGTCTTTGATGCCCGACTGGCCTTCGAATTCGGCGAGCGTGAGCTTTCTTGCTTCGAGGCCTGGAGTACCAACAAGAACACCAGCAACATCCTTGGTTCTGACACCATTTTGACCGCACAGGAGATGACGGACGCTTCCGCCATTTACAGTGACATTATCACCTATGTGGGCACCTCCGCGCTCCAGTTTATCAACGGGGACCTGGACGTGAACAGCGACGCCGATTGGAACGCTTATGTGGACAATATTACAAGCATGGGTATTGAGAAACTGACCTCCATCGTGCAGGGTGCATACGACCGAGTTAACTAAGTCACATACAATGCGGCCAGAGCACAAACAGATTCTCTGACTGCGAAAAAATAGGAGGAAATCATTATGAATTTTGCTGGAACTTACACCTATCTGATGGACACCCCCAGCGGCAAGCGGGAGACCAAGGTGGTCATCCGCAAGGCGGCGCGGGGCTACGAGGGCGAGCTTATTTCGTCCCACGGCGGCTGTGAGCTGCTGGAAAACATCCACACCAAGGGCGACGCCATCATCTTTGAGGCTCAGTGTGGCCCCGCCAAGCAGGAGATCACCATTGACAAGGCGAAAATGTCCGGCAGCGTGGTCATCTCCCAGTCTGACGGCATCGACAAGACCGCCGAGCTGGAGGGGCTGAGCTATCAGGAGCCCAAGCGCCGTGCCCTGATCCTCTATGCCACCATGACCAAGAACACGGAGAAAATCGCCCTGGCCATGAAGGAGTCCTTTGAGTACTACAACTGGGAGTGCAACTGCTACCGCCTGAAAAAGTCCAACAAGTGGGCGGAGATTCAGGACCAGCTGTATTTTGACGATTATGATGTGGTCTGCCTGGGCTCTCCCATTGTGGCGGGCTATCCCCTGACCATTGTCAATAAGCTCTTCTCCCTGGGTGCCGGCGGCGAGTTGGAGAACAACGTCCAGAAGATGGTTGACGCCGGAAAGGGGTTCCATATGACCCCGGAAACCATGGGCGGCGGCAAGGACGGTGTAGGCAGCGTGGGAGCGGATATGGCCGGTGGCCCTGGCGGTCCCGGCGGCCCCGGTGGCCCCGGTGGCCCAGGTGGCCCCGGCGGGGATCCCGGCGCACCTGGCGCAGACGGCGGCCCGATGTTCCGGAGAAGAAACTGCTCCTATCCCGGCGGCCCTGTTCGGGACAACTATCAGCCCCTGGGTATCATCTTTACCACCTACGGCGGTGGCTTCTACGGAGCCGGAGAGTGCGAGGCAACCCTGTCTGCCCTGAAGCTCTTCCTGGAGCTCCAGAACGTATCCGTGGTGGGAACCTTTGCCTGCTGCGGCAAGGAGTTTGGACCTGCCGGTGTGGAGGAGGGCAAAAAGCCCAATGTTATGGGTCCCGGCTCGCTGCCGGATCCTGTCTATTACACCTGCAAGGACGGAAAGGAAATCCAGGGCTCCTACTTCTTCCACAATCAAATGTGGGGCCATCCCAATGACCGGGACATCAACAAGGCCAAATATCTGGTGGCCGACCTGGTGGAGGACTACTTCCTGACCTTCGACGGCCAGCGGGGCTTTGTGAACAGCAAGTATGTGTCCATTTCCTGAGAAAACTAAGAATTCTACAGGAATCTATTGCATTCTAAAAAACAGTTTGATATAATAAGATTGTAGGATGGCCAGGCGGGAGCGCTGCGCTCCTGCCTGGCAGAATACCATGATGAAAGGAAGATCACAATGGGAACTGGTAAGTTTGTCACGGTGTATCCCGGCGTCTGGACCGAGCGGGAAAAGCCCTATGCCGAGGAGTATTATGCCAAGATCAAGGAGCTGGAGGATCGGGGCCCCATCAACGTGGAGGCGCTGATCTCCGGGAAGATCGAAAAGGGCACCCAGGGCTTCTCCAATGTCCTGGAGGTCAAAGAGGACATGATGCTCTACAATGCAAAGAAGTATGACCCCGACAATAAGCTCTATACCGACGACGAGTATGCCCGCTCTCTGGGCTTTGACGGCAAAATCGCCATGCCTGCTTTCGCCGCCCACGACGACAGCTTTCTCACCGCCTTCAACGGCAAGGCCCGGGATTTCCTGGCGGTCACCGGCCTCCACCATGAGATTGACCAGCTGCTGCCCGTCTACGCCGGAGACACCCTGTATCTGGTGAAGGACAAGCTGGAGCTCATTGACCTGACGCCCAAGGAGGGCAGCATCTACCGGAACTTGGTGCTCAAGTGCCATGGCTCGGTGTACAATCAGAAGGGGGAAAAGGTCCTGGGCGTTATGTTCTCCGCCAGAGAGAATCTCAAATCCTACGAGGATCCCGCGGATATGCCGGAGGGCATGCGCGGCTGGGAAAGCCCCGACTGGTGGACCCGTCCGGAGCATTATTACACCGACGAGGAGTGGCAGTCTATTTTCGACACCTGGGCCAAGGAGGACTACCGGGGGGACAAAATCCTCTACTGGGAGGATGTAAACGTGGGGGATATGCCCAACGTGACCATCGACGGCCCCATCCATTCCTCCTGCAATCCCACCCCGCCCTATGGCATGGCCGTGGGCGGCAGCCGCACCATGAAGGAGCTCTCTGACCCGGAGGTTCGGGCAAAAATGACCCGGGACCCCAAGTTTGGCGTCTATGTTCCCGAAGATATGAAGGAGTGGGATCCTGAGGTTCCCCCCTATGACGATCCCCGGGCCAAGATGGGTCCCCCTCCCGGAGCGGGCGCACCTCCCAAGGAAGTGAAGCGGGGCATCTTCATCAACTTCCTGGGCCGTGATTTTGCCATTCACCATATCAACAACTGGATGGGTACCCATGGCTGGATTCAGAACATCCGCTGGGGCATTATGACCGATCCCACGGAGCAGGGCTTCGCCTTCCCCAAGAACACCGCTGTTTCCGACATGATTGAGAAAATCCCCTGTATGAAGGGGAGGAAGTGCAACACCCACGGCCTCCAGTACGACGTGATGAAGATTCACTCCCAGGTCTATGACAAGTACGAGAAGGATGGGGAGCATTTTGTGGAGCTGGGCTTCTGGATTACCACCATCAACGACGACGAGATTTACGAGGAGGGCGGCGCCACCATTAAACTGCCCTCCCGGAAGGGGTAAGGAGGGGCACGATGGCCATTTCCGGTACATATTATGTGAAAATGTGGCTTCCGGACCCCACCCTGGTCCACGGGCCGGATTTCCAGGGCGGTCCTCCTGCCGGGGGACCACCTCCGGAGGGAATGGAGGGGGGCCCTGGCGGCCCTCCCCCGGAGGATAACAAGCCTCAGGTAGAACTGAAAAACTATGGGGCGCCGGGCCATGGAGCCTTTGAGGGAGACATGACCTTCCACTTTACCCCCAACCCGGATGGCACCCTTTCCGGCGACGCCAACGGCACACCCATCAACTTCGGCTTCTACACGGGAGACGAGTTCTTTAAGGTGGATTTTCCCGCTGGTCCTGGCCGGTGGGAGATCTGGGCAAGAGTAGACAACGAGGGGTACATCGAGGGCATGATTTCCGTAGGAGGGAATCAGGGCTTCCCCAACTTTGTCTATGGAAGAAAAGTAGACTGACATATTGGGCGGGCTGGGTCGCAAAACGACCACAGCCCGCCAATTTTTTATCTTGCCGGGAGCCCCTTCCCTGTGATATAATAAAACTATCAAATCAGGGAAAATCATACAAAGATGTGAAAATGAAAGAAACGGGGGGAATACAGCCATGCAAGAGTTCTCGGAACGCCTGAAGGAGGCCATTGCCAAAAGCGGAGTGCCTGTGATGAGAATCGCGCGGCAGAGCGGACTGTCCCAGTCTATGCTGTATAAGATGCAAAGTGGAAGCCGGCTGCCGGACAGCCTGGAGACCCTGGAGCGGATGCTCTCTGTTATGGCCTGCGCGCTGCCGGAGCGGCAGGAGCTGCTGCGGGCCTACCGCATTGAGCGGGTGGGTCAGGTTCGGTATCGCTGCTTTCAGGAGATGCGGGCCATGCTTTCGGATATGGCCCATGTGACGCCTCTGCCGAAAATGGGGGATGTGTCCCACGAGATGGAGATTCCCAGGATAATTACCGGAGCCAGCAACATCGATCTGGTGATGCAGTATCTGCTGGAAAAGGAGACCCTTCGCCCCCACGGACGAATCCGGCTGATGCTCCCCCTGAACTATGGATATTGCGTGGGCTATCTCTCCCATGCCCTGGTCAACTGCCATCCGGAGTTTGACACGGTGGACCATTTGTTTTACCTTCAGTCCACCCAGACGGATGAGGCCATGTTCTACAATGTCAGCACCATGCGGGAGGTATTGCCTCGGATCATCACTCTGCCCAAGTACCGGGCACGCTACAGCTACCTGACGGATCCCGGGGTGGGGACGGTTCTGTTCCCCTACCTGGTCATTACCACCGACGGAGTGATGCAGATCGGGATGAACCATCAAAAGGCCGTATTTTTAAGAGATCCGGAGATTCGGGACCGGTTTATTGAGGCCTTTGAGGAGTCGGCCAAGCAGTTCCAGCCCATGGTGGAGGTGGGCGCCCCCAGCATGGAGATGTATTTCCATACCTGGGAGAATGTGACGCAGCCCATCATCAATGAAACCATTCGGGCCACCTGTATTGCCACGGCGCCCTGTATTCTCAGCAGCATTCCCCGAGAGATTTCCCTAAAATATCTCCCCAAAGAGATGATGCGGCCGGAAATGCTGGCCATCAGCCAGAAATTTTACGAGAAGGCCACCGAGGGGGGCTGTGTGTCCTTTTTCACCGAGGAGGGGCTGCGGCATTTGATCGAAACCGGCGAAATCGTCGAGATGCCGGGAGATTTTGTGCCCAGAGGACAGCGGCAGGACATTCTCCTGGCCCTGGACATCTTTATCCAGCGGTGCAAGGAGGGGAGCAACGTGCCCTATCTGTTCCGGGAGAATCTGTTCCAGGGGGTGGGCCGGTTTGCCATGTCCCAGCGAGGCGGAAGCCTCCTGACGCTGTTTGAGGCAGCTCCGGGCTTGGCCTGTGCCAACATCACAGAGAGCAGCCTGTCCCGGCTGGTGTCGGAGTATGCCGAGGACGCGGAGATGGTAGGAGACGTGTACTCTCCGGCGGAGAGTATTGAAATTATGGAGAGGGTTGTCAGCGAATACCGCTGACGGAGGAAGGATACATCTATGTCGGTTTTTTCGGAAAAACTCAGGACGGCCATTGCTGCCAGCGGCGTTCCCATCAACAGCATTGCGACCCAGAGCGGCTTGTCCACGTCTATGCTGTATAAGATTCAAAGCGGGACAAGGCTGCCGGACAGCACGGAGACCGTAGAGCAGATCCTCACGGCCATTGCCTGCGCCCTGCCGGAGCGGCAGGAGCTGATGCGGGAGTACCAGGTGGAGCGGATCGGGGACAACCGATACCGCAGCTTCCAGGCGTTGAAGGGAATGCTGTCGGATATGGCGGAGGTGCTGCCCCTTGCCCCCAAGCGGATGGCCCAAACCACGGCGGAATTGCCCAAGGTGATTACCGGTACCGCCAATGTCAACGCCGCCGTCCAGACTGTGCTGGGTATGGAGGCCGCCCGGCCCCACGGACATGTGGAGATGATGGTGCCGCTGCGGTATGCATACTGCTTTGAGAGTCTGTCTCAGGCGCTGGCGGACTGTGATCCGACCTTCGAGGGCTGCTGCCACCTGTTTTGCCTGATGGCCTCGGCCTCCGACGAGGCAAGACTTCACAATATGATGGCCCTGCGGCAGGTGCTGCCCCGAATCACCCTGATGGAGCACTATGACCCGAGATTTTGCTATCTGGCGGATCCCAACGTGGGCCCCGCACTGTTTCCCTACTATATCATTACCTCCGGCGGGGTGCTGATGCTGGATGACACATTCCAGTCCGCCGTATTTTGCCGGGAGCCGGAGGTGCGGGATCTGTATTTGAAAAAGTTTGGCATCCTTCGAAAGCAGTTCACGCCTATTTTGCAGCGGAGCAGCGGGGATTTGATGTCCTATATCTCGGCGTTTCAGGGGATTATGGAGGGCTTGGATATGCCTCGGCCTGTGGTCGTGTCCAGCAACCCATCCATTATTGCCTGTATTCCCCCGGAGACCGCCATGAAATACGTGCCGCCGGAGATGCTCCAGATTCCCCAGGTGCAGGAGGCCCTTCGGCTGTTCTATCACTCCTCCGGGACCATGGGAAACGAGACTTTCTTTACCATGGAGGGAATGATTCAGCTCATTGAGACCGGCGTCATCACGGAAATGCAGGGGAGCGGAATTCCCAGCCTCAGCCGGGAGGATGTGCTGGAGGCTCTGCGGGAGCTGGTCCGCCGGAGCAAGGAGGGGAACATGACCCCCTATCTGTTCCGGGAAAACGTATTCTCCGGAACCTCCCGGTTCTGTATGGGCCTGTATGACACCCGACTGTTCTCTGTCTGTGCGCAGCCATGGCAGCAGGCGGTGTTCGCGGACATCAGCGAGGCCACGCTGGCCCATGTGCTGGGGGACTATGCCAAAAACGCCCTGGCGCTGGGGGATGTATATTCCGTCGCTGAGACCATTGCCATTATGGAGGAGACCATTGACCGGTATGCGAGATGATTGGACAAAAGATTGGACAGCGTTTGTCGCCTTTTGAAACGGAAATTCACTTGCAATTCCGGGTAAACCGGGTATAATAAGTGCAGGAAGTCAATCAGGCGGAGTCGTCTGGAAGCGCTTCTTTTAATTTGCTACTTCTCCATAACCATAAAGCCCCCGGCCACATCCATTGCGGATGTGGCCGGGGGCTTTTGTCGGCCGTGTTGAAGGGGTTACTCGGAAATCTGGCTCTTTTCCTCAAACTGCCGCACAATTCGGCGGACCGATTCAAACAAATACGGCTTCAAGGTCTCCAAATCGCAGGGGTTTTGATAGAGAATCGCGTTGCACCCGGCAGGCCCGGCCAGTTCGATGAGCAGATAGAACATAATGGCAGAATCTGTGTCGGAGATCCCGTGCTGCCGGGTCATGGTATTAAAGGTCTGCAATACGTCCTGGTCGTCCTGGTCAGCATGGGAGAATTCCTGTTTGATGATGCCCCAGCTGAGGTTTCGGGAGAGCAGGATCAGCAGATCGTGGTGGCTGGCCAGCTGGTCTAAAATATGATTTGTGATAAAGACAAACTGCTCCTCCAGAGAGGGGAAGGTCTTGCTCTGCATGGCGGCATAGGCGTCCATCAGCAGACGCCGGGACTGCCGAATCACCAGCTTGTTTCGAATGTCATATTTGTCCTTGAAATAGAGATAGAAGGTCCCCTTGGCCACGCCGGACCGAGCGGCGATGTCGGAGATCGAGGTCTTATTGAGCCCCTGATCGGTGAAAAGCTGAAGGGCCGCGTCCAAAATCGCGCCGCGTTTCAGCCGTTTGTTTTCCTCAACTTTCCCCACAATTACGCCTCCCTGTGTAAAACTTTACTGCCATTATAGCGGTTTTCGGCAAACTATGCAATAGGCCATCGAAAAAAATATGACCATTCGTCATTTTTAAGATTGACGAATGGTCATTTTCGTAGTACAATGCCTCATAGAAAATAAATGACCCAAAGTCATTTCTGAGGAGGCATCTGATTCAATGATAAAATTTGGACGGTTTATTGCGAAGCACCGGGTCCTGGTGTTGATCCTTGCGGTGCTCCTGCTGATTCCATCCATCATGGGCTATGCGGCGACCCGGGTCAACTACGATATTTTGACCTATTTGCCGGATAACATTGACACCATGGTGGGACAGGACATTTTACAGGACGAATTCGGAAAAGGCGGCTACTCCATGGTTGTGGTCCGAGGGATGGACGACAAGGGCGTGGCCCACATGCGGGAGGAGTTCAGCCAGGTGGAGGGCGTTGCGGATGTGCTGTGGTATGACAGCATTGCCAGTCTCTCTGTTCCCAAGGATGTCCTGCCGGACGACCTGCTGGAGAAATTCAACACAGAGGACAGTACCCTGATGCTGGTCTTCTTCTCCGGCGGTACCTCCAGCGATGAGACGCTGGAGGCCCTGGCACAGCTCAAGCAGATTGCCGGAAAGGATGCCCTCATCGGCGGCATGACGGCCACCATCTCCGACACCCGGGATTTGACCGAGAAGGAGGAGCCCATCTATGTGCTCATTGCGGTGCTGCTGAGCTGTGTGGTGCTGGCCATCACCATGGATTCCCTGATGCTCCCGGTACTGTTTATCGCCAGCATCGGTATGGCAATTCTGTATAACCTGGGCACCAACATTTTCGCAGGGGAGATCTCCTACATCACCATGGCCCTGGCGGCGGTGTTGCAGCTGGGCGTGACCATGGACTACTCCATCTTCCTGTGGCACAGCTTCTCGGAGAACCTGCACTATTATGACGACGAGAATGAGGCCATGGCCCACGCCATTGCCGCCACGTTCTCCTCGGTGGTGGGCAGCTCCATGACTACAGTGGCCGGATTTATTGCCCTGTGCTTTATGAGCTTCACCTTGGGCCTGGATCTGGGCATTGTGATGGCCAAGGGCGTTGTATTTGGTGTCATTAGTTGTGTTACCATTCTTCCTTCTTTGATTTTGGTGTTCCACAAGGCCATCAAGAAAACCACTCATCGGGCCCTTCTCCCGGATGTGGGCCGCCTGTCCGGCGGGATTATGAAGCACTACAAGCTGTTTATTGTGGTGTTTCTGATTCTTCTGGTACCGGCCATTTACGGATATACTCACACCAATGTGTATTACAATCTGGATTCCACCCTGCCGGAGGAGCTGGACAGCTCCCAGGCCAACCAGGCTCTGCGGGAGGACTTCCATATGGGTGCCCTGCATCTGTTGCTGCTGGACAGTGACACCTCCTCCACGGACATCCGCAAGATGTCCCGGGAGATGGAGCAGGTGGACGGCGTGAGCTATGTGCTGGGGGTGGATTCCCTGGTGGGCAGTCTGATTCCCGACGAGTTCCTGCCCAAGGATCTGACCTCCACGCTGGAAAGCGACAATTACAAGCTGATGCTCATCGGCTCGGAATATGCCACTGCAAGCCCGGAGGTCAACAACCAGATCACGGAGCTCCAGAATATCACCAAAAAGTATGACGAGGACTCCATGCTCATCGGCGAGGCGCCCTGCACCAAGGATCTGATTACCATCACCGACCACGACTTTGCCGTGGTGAACTCCGTGTCCATTGGCCTGGTGTTCCTGATTATTGCGGTGGTGCTGCGGTCTGTGATCCTGCCCTTCCTGCTGGTGGCGGTGATTGAGTTTGCAATCTTCGTCAATATGGGCATTCCGGGCTTCACGGGAACGGAGCTTCCGTTTATCGCCTCCATTGTTATTGGCACCATTCAGCTGGGCGCCACCGTGGACTATGCCATTCTCATGACAAACCGGTATCTCCGGGAGCGTACCCACGGCAAGAACAAGAAGGACGCAGTGGACACGGCGCTCCACGCCTGCGCCACATCCATTATGGTTTCGGCGCTGAGCTTCTTTGCCGCGACCTTCGGTGTGGGCGTGTATTCCGATGTGGCCCTCATCGGCAGCCTGTGCTCACTGATGGCACGGGGCGCAATCATCAGCATGGTGACGGTACTTCTGGTATTGCCTGCTGTGCTCTACATTTTTGACAAACCCATCATTGCCACGACCCTGGGCGCAAAGCGCGCAGTCAAGGCGAATACAGAAAATCAGGAGGTAACATTATGAAAAAGCAGTTGATTCGGCTTACCGGCGATCTGCTGGCTGCCACATTTTTCGTATCGTCCATGGGACTTGGCGTTCTGGCTGGGGATAAGCCCACCATGGAGAAGAATGAGACCGTATATGTGATTGCCGGGGCGGACGGCACCGCCAACGATGTGATTGTCTCCGACTGGCTGAAAAACGGCGGCGCCAAGGACATTCTCCAGGACAATTCCAACCTGAAGGATATCACCGTGGTCAAGGGAGACGCAGAGCTCTCCGGCTCCGGAAGCGGCATGTCCTGGACCACCGGCGGCGAGGATGTGTACTATCAGGGAACGAGCCAGCAGGAGCTGCCTGTGGGGGTGAAATTCACCTATACCCTGGACGGTAAAACCGTCACGCCGGAGGAGCTGGCCGGAAAAAGCGGCAAGCTCACCATCACCATTGAATACACCAACACCGAAAAGCGGACGGTGGATGTAAACGGCAAGTCCGAGACCATGTATGTGCCCTTCCTGATGACCACGGGGCTGCTGATGAGCAGCGACACGGTGAAGAACGTGGAGGTTGACCACGGCATGGTGGAAAATGACGGCGACCACACCATTATTCTGGGCTATGGTCTTCCCGGACTGGGGGAGAGCCTGAAGCTGGACGAAATGGCAGAGGCGCAGAACAGCAAAAAGGATCCGGGCGACAAGACCATCGAAGCCCCGGAGATGCCCAGCACGGTGACCATCACCGCAGATGTGACGGACTTCTCCCTGGATATGACGGTGACCCTGGCCACCAGCAGTGTGCTGGACACTCTGGATTTGGACGGCAGTGAGACCCGGCAGCAGCTGGAGGATGCCCTCAATGATCTGGACGATGCGGCCCAGCAGCTGGTAGACGGCACGCAGGACTTGCTAGATGGCGTAGACGACCTGCTGGATGGGGCCGGAGATCTGAAGGACGGCGCTTCCGAGCTGAGCACCGGAGCCGGTACTCTGGCCACCAGCATGGGTAGCCTGGTGGCGGGAATCCAGTCTGCCATGGACGGTTCCAGCAGCCTGGGCAGCGGAATCAGCCAGCTCCAAAGCGGCGCCAGCAACCTGGAAAGCGGCATGGGCCAGCTACAGGACGGTGCGGCGCAGCTCACCACCGGGACCACGGCGCTGCAAACCGGGGCGCAGACCCTGGCCACCAAGGCCACGGAACTGCAAACCGGCGCCACATCCCTGAGTGACGGGATTGCGGATCTGAAAACCGGTGCGGCCACTTTGGCATTGGGAACCGGGAACGTGTTGAGCGGGGTTACCGAGCTCCAGACAAAGCTGGATGAGGCGGATGTGGCCACCCTGAAGGCGGGATCCTCCGGTGTGGTCACAGGGGCCGCCAACCTGGGAACCGACATTGCTGCACTGCAAACGGGAGTGGAAGCCGTACAGAGCGACGTGAAGGACCTGGTGGGCGATGCTTACGACGCCGGTGTCAGCGCGGTGGCCGGAGAGGCCACGGCTGCGGCCAATACGGCCCTGAACAGCGCCCTGACAGACGCCATTAACACCTTGAGCGCGCAGAAAACCGGGGATGCAACAGCAGATGCTGCCATTGACGCGGCAATCGCCAGCCTCAACGGCAAAATGGGTTCTGCCAGTGCCACTGCCGCAGGCAGCAAGGAGACCAAGGAGACGCTGCAGGGCGATGTGGATACGGCCTTCAGCGACCTGTACAGCGAAACAAGCGGAATTCCCGCACTGAAGACCGGGGCAGACGATCTGAGCGACGGAGCTTCTCAGGTAGACGCCGGTGTGGACGATTTGATTGACCAGTTGGGCGAGTTGGACGATGGCGTTGCGGAACTCTACAATGGCGCGGTAGAGGTTGATGAGGGGGCCAAATACCTGTCCCAGCAGTTGGGCGTGGCAGCCGCAGGGGCCAGCGCAGTGAAGACAGGTGTGGATCAGGCAGTGGCCGGCGCCGGCCAGCTTTCCGGCGGTATTGACCAGGTGGCCGCAGGGGCCACAAGCCTCTCCAGCGGCATTGACAGCGCAGCCTCCGGTGCCTCGCAGCTGAACACCGGGCTCCAGAGTGCCTCCTCCGGCTCCACCAGCCTGACCACCGGCCTGGGGACCGCAGCCTCCGGTGCTCAGCAGCTGGATGACGGCGCAAATACCCTTTCCACCGGCGCTCAGACCCTCTATGAGGGGACGGAAACCCTTTACGACGGGGTGCAGGAGCTGCAGGACGGCGCCAAGGAGCTCAGCGACGGCATGAAGGAGTTCCAGGAGGATGGCATCAAGAAGATCGTGGATCTCTATCAGGACAACATCCCCACGCTCATTGACCGGCTCAAGGCGCTGAGAGATCTGGGCCAGGACTACGGCAGCTTCTCCGGCCTGCCCAAGGATGCGGACGGCAAGGTGAAGTTCCTGATTCGGACCGATGGCATCACCGCCAAGGACGACGATAGCACCAAGAACTAAGCGTTAGGCTGCCGGGGCGTGCCCCGGCAGCCTTCCATAGAACGCACACAAACCCAGCATTGGGTTTTGTGCGCGTTTTTTGCGTTTGGGAACATTTTGGTGAAAAACGCCGTCTATTTTACCGGGAGAAGGCCGGATACCGGGCGAAATGGCGGACCCCAAGAGAATCTTAATCATTTCTTACACACAAATAATTCACAAAATGCACAAGTATGCTTGAAGTACCGGGCGCTTTGTGGTATAGTACTCCCTAGATTTCACAGTCAGTCCAGGGCGTCCATCATCGGATTTTACGGAATTTGGAACGCTCCGCAGAGGCTTGCATAAAGGATGTTTGATAGAGTGGGGAAACGCATGCGGAAGAACAGCTTTGTAGAGGGCACGTTTATTGCCTATGCGGCCATCGTGATTTCCAAGCTGATGGGTGCGCTGTACAGTATCCCGTTTTACCAGATGATCGGGGATCAGGGCGGCGTAATTTACTCCTGCGCCTACAGCATCTATGCGCTGTTTCTGGATATATCCACCTCCGGCGTGCCCATTGCCGTGAGCATCGTCATCAGCGAGTACAATGCCCAGGGAATGTATCAGTCCAAGGAACGGGCCTATTCCCTGGCCCTTCGGGTGGTCATGGGGCTGAGTGTTCTGTCCTTTTTGGTGATGGAGCTTTTTGCCCGGCAGATCGGCCTGTATTTCCTGGAGGATATGACCGGCGGCGTCAGTGTGGAGGCCATCGCCGCAGGCGTTCGGGTGGTGGCGGTATGCCTGCTGATTGCGCCGCTGCTGAGCATCAAGCGAGGCTATCTCCAGGGCCACAAGTTCCTGTCGGCGCCCTCTCAGAGCCAGGTGATCGAGCAGCTGGTTCGCATTGCGGTGGTGTTGGTAGGCACCTACTTGAGTATCTATGTGCTGAAGCTGGGGGTAACCGCAGGGGTCTGCGTGGCCCTGTCCGGCACAGCCATTGGGGCGCTGGCGGCCTATTTGTACCTGGTGCGGAAGAGCCGTGGCAGCCGGGATGCCTTTGAGGAGGAAAATCCCTTGGCGGAGGAACAGCCCGCCAGGACCAGAGAGATTGTCCGCAAGGTCTTTTCCTACTGCATCACCATTGTCATTATGACAGTCTCCATCAGTGTATATAATCTGGTGGACATGAAAATGCTACTGGTGGGGCTCCATCGTCTCCACTATTCCGATGAAGACACCCAGGTGATTGCCAGCATTGCCTCCACCTGGATTCCGAAGATTTGTATGATTATTACGGCCCTGTCCACGGGACTGGTCAGCAGCATTGCCCCGCATATGGCGGAGAGCCGCTCCAACGGGGACCGGGGAGAGATTAACGCCAAGCTCAATCAGGCTCTGGGTACGGTGGTGCTGATTTCCGTGCCGCTGGGACTTGGTATGATGATTTTCGCACGGCCGTTGTTTACCCTGTTTTACGGTCAAAACGTCTATGGCGCGGGGATTCTCCAGCTGGCTATTGTGGTGAATGTGGTGGGCAGTATGGCCACGGTCACCAGCATGTCCATGCAGAGCATCGGGCGGGGGAGAACGGTGTGTTATGTGACCATCGTGGGCATTATCCTCAATGCGGCGCTGGATTTGCCGCTGATTTACCTGCTGCATTACTTGGGACTTCCGGCGTACCTCGGCGCGTCTGTGGCCAGCATTGTGGGACAAGCAGTGACGGTGGGACTGCTGTTGTTGTCACTGAAGATGTCCTATGGATTCTACTATATGCCGGTGCTGAGGGTGTTCCTCCGGGAGCTGATTCCCATGGCAGCCATGGCGGCAGTGGCATTTCTCCTGCGCTGGATTTGGCCGCCTGTGGACCATAGAGGAGTGCTGCTGGTGGTTCAGCTGGCGGTGTACGCCCTGGTGGGCGGCGGGACCTATCTGGTGCTGGCCTACCGGGTCGGTGCCGTGACCACAGTGCTGGGCGAGGAAGCAGTCCAGCGGTTTTTGGGAAAGTTTAAGGGTGGAAGGAAAGAGAAATGAAGAAATTACAATTTTGGATTGCCCTATGGGCGGGGAAGCTGTTTCTCTGGTGGTATAAGCGGACGGGACATGTGCGCAATGACAGGCCGGGGATGGTGTCTATGCGCCTATGCAGCGAATTTCTGAAATACGTTGCAAAGCCGGAGCTGACCATTGCGGTCACCGGGACCAACGGAAAGACTACCACCTCCAGCATGATTGCCACACTCTTGACGGAGGAAGGCAAGACGGTGTCCTATAACGACTGGGGCGCCAACCATCATGCGGGCCATGCCAGGTGCATACTCGATGCGGTGGATATCTTTAATCGGCCCACAAAGGATGCGGTGGTCATCGAGATGGACGAGCTGATTTCCCCCATCAATATTCCGAAGATTAAACCGGACTACATGATCATCAACAATGTGGCCCGGGATTCTATGCTGCGGAATGCCCATCCCCAGTTTATTCAGGAGCGGCTGCGGAAGGCGGCGGAGGCGGTGCCGGAGACCACGGTGATAATCAATGCCGATGATCCGCTGTGCTGTTTCCTGGGAGAGAAGAACCACCGGATCTACTTCGGAATGGCCAACACCCACACCAATCCCAGACAGACCCTGGTGGATGATTTTGCGGTTTGTCCCAACTGCGGTGCAAAGCCTGTGTACAATTATCGGCAGTACCGCCATGTAGGGGACTTCTACTGTCCGGAGTGCGGCCTAAAGACGCCTCAGCGGGACTACTATGTGGAGACCATCGACAGCGAACACATGAAGATCACCGTCCGGGAGCAGGAGGGGACCTATCAGTACCCCATGGTGTCGGCATCCATCTATAATCTCTATGACATGGCGGCGGCCATTACGCTGATGCGGAACCTGGGAGTATCCCCGGAGAAGCTGGCAGAGGATTTCCGGCAGGTGACGGTGCCTGCGTCCCGGGAGACCCGGCAGACGGTGGGGGGCATCGAGCTGATCACCCAGCTGGCGAAGGGGCAAAATCCCACGGCGGCCTCCACGGTGTTTGAGGGAATCTCCAGAGATCCGCACACCAAGGAGATCGTGCTGCTTTTGGATGAGGTCTTTGACAACCCCCATAAATCCGAGACTGTTGCCTGGATTTTCGACAGTGACTACGAATTCCTGGGCGGGGACACCGTGAAGAAGATCGTAGTGGGAGGAGAGCGGTACCTGGATCACCGGGTCCGGCTGCTGCTGGCCGGAATTCCCAAGGAGAAGATCGTCTGTGTCCGGGATCCCTTTGAAACGCCCAAATATGTGGATTGTTCCGGCGTAGAGCGAATCTATGTGCTCCACGATGTGAACTTTATCAGCCGTGGCCATCAGATTCGGGATGAGATTGCTCAGAAAATTCTCAGCCGGGACGGTGGAACGGCCACCCAGCCGGCGGCGGACACATCCATGGAAACGAGGTATTGCATATGACAGTAGAGGTGCTTTATCCGGAACTCAGCAATCTCTACGGAGATCATGCCAATATCCGCTATTTGCAGGCCTCTGCGCCGGATGCGGAGATCATCTATACGGACAACCGTTCCACCCCCCGGTTTGTGACGGAGAAGGTGGACATGGTGTATCTTGGCTCCATGCCGGAGCGGGAGCAGGTGCTGGCCATTCAGCGGCTGAAGCCCTATGTGGAGCGGCTTCGGGCTCTGGTGGAGGAGGGGATGGTCCTTCTGGCCACGGGAAATGCCCTGGAGCTCTTTGGCCAGTACATAGCCGACGGTCCCACCAAGACGGAGACCCTGGGAATGTTTCCCTTTTACACCCAGCGGGACTTCGAAAACCGACACAACTCCATGTTCTTGGGACAGTTTGAGGAGATTCCCATTGTGGGCTGTAAGTCCCAGTTCTCCTTCTGCTATGGCCAGTTCCCGGGAAACTTTATTGAGGTAATCGGCGGCTACGGCAACAACCCCAAGGATAAGAATGAGGGCTTCCGCTATAAGAACCTCTTTGCCACCTATCTGCTGGGGCCGTTTTTGGTGCTCAATCCGTTGTTTACCAAGTATCTGCTTCGGCTTTTGGGCCACGACGATACCCTGGCCTTTGAAGAGGAGGCCATGGAGGCGTTCCAATATCGGAAGGAGCACCTGGAGGAACCGGGGGTCAACTTCCTGGTGGGCGAACACGGATAATACCACAGACAGTCTCCGAAGGGCATACCTTCCCGGGGGCTGTCTGTGCTGTTTTGGAGAGGATGAGAAGAAATGAAGGAACCATCGGAACGCCGGCAAAGGCTTCGCAGCGCATGGCCACCGGCACTGGCGCTGACCGCTGCAGTGAGCTTCTTGGTTGCAATCTACGGACCGCTGGAGCTGTACTTCACCAATATGGAGGAGTTTCACTTTGACGCCTGGGCGCTACTGCCGGAGCTGGGGAAGCTCTTTCTTGTGCTGATGGCGGCAGGACTGGCGGGGCTGGGGCTCTGCTATGTGCTCTATGAAAAGCTGTTTGACCTGGCCCTGTGCGCAGGCATCACCGGGTATCTCTGCACCTATATCCAGGGGATGTTCCTGGCGGGGAACCTGCCTGCGCTGGATGGACAGAAGATCAACTGGAACATGTATATTGGTCAGGATGTGCAGTCAGTGGTGCTGTGGGGAATTGTGGGGATAGCCGTGGTGCTGGCGGTGCGGTTTCTTCATCGGCGCAATATGCGGAAGCTGATTGCCGGGCTGTCCTGCTTTTTCTCCGCCATTCTCCTGGTGACGGGGACGGTGGTGTGCCTTCAACATCACGGCCTTGCCCGAAAGCCTCTGACGGTGGTGACCAAAAACCATGAGTTCCAGATGTCCACCCAGCAGAATTTCGTGATTTTTCTGCTGGATGCGGTGGATTCCAAGACCTTTGACGAAATGCTGGAGGGGGAGGGCAGCCAATTCGGCGAGATTCTGGAGGATTTTACATACTACCCCAATACGGTGGGGGCCTATCCCTTTACCATGCATGCCATTCCCTATATTCTCACAGGACAGTGGTATGAAAATCAGGAGGATTTCCGGGAATTCACCCAGCAGGCTATGGCGGAATCGCCCCTGCTGACCAGCCTGAAGGCCCAGGGGTACCGTATGGGAATTTACGAGGAGGACCTCATCTGCGGGACTCAGCAGGCAGCGGACATTGAAAATCTGGATTTTACCCGATGGAAGTTTGTGGGCACCTGGCCGGTGCTCAAGGCGGAGCTGAAGCTGGTGTGGTTTAAGTATGCCCCCTTTCCCCTGAAGCGTTTGGCCCACATCCATATGGATGATTTCAACAGGCTGCTGATTTTGGAAAACGGAGCCCGGGCTTTCCACGCCAACAATCAGGACTTCTACCAGGATGTGACCGAGGAGACGGTGGAGACTGGCAGGGAGAAGTGCTTCCGCTTCTACCACATTGAAGGGGCCCATGTGCCCTTCCGGTATGATGAGAATGTCCGTGTGATTCCGGAGTCTCAGGGAAGCTATCCTCAGAATATTCGGTGCAGTATGACCATCCTTGCGCAGTACCTCCGGCAGCTCAAGGAGGCGGGGGTCTATGACAACACGGCCATTGTGGTTATGGCAGACCATGGCTACGGCTATCAGCGGGATATTCCGGTGGTGGGCCGGGGAAATCCGCTATTGGCAGTGAAGGGAATAGGGGAGCGGCATCCTCTGGAAATTTCCCAGGCCCCCATCTCCTACGAGGACCTACAGGAGGCCTACCAAAGGCTGCTCTCCGGGGCGGAAAGCAAGGATGTGTTCGACGCCCAGGAGGGGCAGCAAAGAAGTCGCCGGTTCCTGTACTATCAGTATCTGGATGAGGCGCACATGGAGGAATATGAACAGACGGGCCATGCCTTTGATATTACCACCATGAAGCCCACAGGCAAGAAATACGACGCCAAAGGGGCCCCGGCCCGCCGTCCCCAGACGCCTTCCCAATCCCCTGGGGCCACGGCAGAGCCCACTCAGAGCCCGGGCCCCGGTCACGGTCCCAGGGAATCTCCCCGCCAGGGGAGTGAGCCCGGCCCCCAGGAGACGCCCATAGGGTAGTCCCGGTTCGGCGGGGCTGTGAAAATGCACAAGGGAAAATGCAACATTTAAGAAATCAAACAGGGACATTTCGGAGCAAAAGCGTATAATATTGTCATATACAGAAAAAGGCTTTGACGAAAGGAGCATGTTCCGTGCATTTTCAAAATATTGTAGTGGCAGGCGGCGGCGTTCTGGGCAGCCAAATCGCCTATCAGATCGCCTATAAGGGCTTTCCCGTAACGGTATGGCTGCGAAGTGAGGCGTCCATCGACAGAGCGATGCCCAAATTCCGGCGGCTCTGCGGGATCTACCAGCAGACCCTGGAGGCCATGAAGCCCGGCTGCGGTACAGATACCACCATGTATGCCAGAGGGCTGGTGGATGGGCTGAAGCACACCACCGTCCTGGAGCTGGAGGAGCTGAAGGGACAGTCCCAGGCGGCGCTGGACAGCATCCGCTTTGTAACGGATCTGGAGGAGGCCGTAAAGGACGCGGATTTGGTCATCGAATCCGTGTCGGAGAATCCCCAGGATAAAATCAATTTCTATACCAGCTTGGCAAAGGTCCTGCCGGAGAAAACGGTGATTGCCACCAATTCCTCCACCATGCTGCCCAGTATGTTCCGGGACCATACCGGACGCCCGGAAAAATATCTTGCCCTGCACTTTGCCAATGAGGTCTGGAAGAACAATACCGCTGAGATCATGGGCCACGACGGCACAGATCCCCAGGTCTACCAGGCGGTGGTGGAGTTTGCCGGGGAGATTGGTATGATTCCGCTGTGCCTGAAAAAGGAGCAGCCGGGCTATATTCTGAATTCTCTGCTGGTGCCGTTTTTAAATGCAGCCCAGGCGCTGCTGGTCAATGGGGTGGCGGATCCGGAGACCATTGACCTGACCTGGACCGCAGCCACCGGTGCGCCGGTGGGGCCGTTCCGCATTTTGGACATTGTGGGACTGAATACGGCCTATAACATTGTCATGATGAATCCGGCAGTACAGGATGAAAACTCCGTCCATGCCAAGGTAGCGGCCATGCTGAAGAAGTACATCGACGAGGGAAAAACCGGCGTCAATGCAGGCGAGGGCTTTTACCGCTACGCATAATCCGAACCATACTTTGAGACGTGCGGCTATGCCGCACGTCTCTTTCGTCTGCCAAACCCATTGAAAACACAGGGCTTTCCCAACAGTCGAGGGGGAAATTGGGCGGATTGCATTGACAAATCTGCCCCAGGTGATATGATGCATACGGTTCTGCAGAACACATCATCTCGTAAGGAAGTGCGGAATATGGAAAACAGAAAATCCTTTGGAGAATATATTATGCGCCGCAGAAGGGAGCTGGGGATGACCCAGAAGGAGTTTGCGGAGAAGCTCTTTGTAACGGATTCTGCGGTGTCCAAGTGGGAGCGCGGACTGTCTTATCCGGACATCACGCTGCTCCAAAGCATCTGCCGTGTGCTGGAAATCAGTGAAAAGGAGCTGCTGACCTCAGCGGAGGACACGGAGGGGCGGCAGGCAGAGCAGTTGGCAGGAAGGTATTTGCGGCTGATCCGCACGTTTCGCCTGACCCAGGTGGTGCTCTACGGGCTTATTGCCCTGGGATGTCTGATTGGAAATCTGGCGACCCAGCACACCCTGAGTTGGGTTTGGATCGCGTGGACTGCAGAGCTGCTGGCGGCGTCGCTGACGTTGCTGCCGGCGATGGTCACGGACAAATACCGAGGGGTAATCACCCTGGGAGGCTTTACAGGGGCGCTGTTACTGCTGCTGGGGGCCGGATGCGTCTACAGCGGCGGAGGATGGTATTTCATTGCCCTTACAGGGGTTTTGTTTGGCATGGGAGTGGTGTTTCTTCCTTATGTGCTGTGGAAGCTGCCGCTGCCGGAGCAGCTGGCCCATGGAAAAGCCTCCCTGTATCTGGGGATTGAGACGGTGCTGCTGTTTCTCCTGCTGGGGGCCGGATGCCTCTATACAGGGGGAGACTGGTTTCTGGAGGCGATTGTCTGGACAGGCTTCGGCCTTACGGTGGTGTTTCTGCCGGTGGTGCTCCGGCAAATGCCCTGGCCGGAGGAGCTGAAACGCCATAAGGCGCTGATGTATTTTGGAATTGTCACAGGGTATCTTCTGCTGGGACTGGCCTATGAGGGCTGGGGAGATTGGTTTCCCATGCCGGTGCTCCCGGTGACGCTGATTTGTCTGGCCCTGCCTTGGCTGTGGCTGGGGGCCATGCGGTATTTGCCCTTGAACAGGTGGTTCCGAGGAGCGGCAGGGTGCGTTGGAACCGGAATCTGGTGTCTGGTTGCCAATGCCCTGGGCCGCAGCCTGGCGGGAGAGACTGTGTCTCGGCAGGTGTATGTGAATCTCGGCGTTTGGAGCAGCGACCAGGCCGTTTCCGCCAATGTGGTGGCCCTGGTGTGTCTGACCACGGTACTGGGCGGGGCCCTGTGCCTTTTGATGGGATTCCTTCAGCGGAGGCGAAAGGGGTAAAGTAATCCTGGTGTTTCCAAGGAAACTATGGTACAATAAAAATCAGGTTGACAAATCCACATATTTGTACTATTGTATTATTTGAATAATACAGCAAAAGCCCTCTGTGGGATTTCTAAAAACCTTAATAGCTTTTTAATTGCGGAATAGGGGGATAGCTGATACAATACAGTTATTCCAATGTGGAGATGCGGCCGATGAAGAATCAACGGAAATGGATTTTTGATGTGCTCTTTTTGGTACTGGTCATGGGGTTGACGGTCTATGGATTGTTCCACAGCAGGGACCTAGGCCAGTTGAAGGAGCTGTTGGGCAGCGCGAACTGGCGCTGGTGGCTGGCAGGTCTTGCTATGGTGGTGCTGTTTATCCTGGGAGAATCCCTGGTGCTCCACGACGTGATGCGGACGCTTCACACGCCTCACCGGCTGACCCACTGTTTCCTGTATTCCTTCATCGGCTTTTTCTTCAGCTGCATTACCCCATCAGCCGGAGGAGGACAGCCGGCCCAGGTGTATTTTATGAAGAAGGACGGGATCTCGGCGGCGGTTACCGTGCCGGTGCTGATGCTGGTGACCATTACTTATAAGCTGGTGCTGGTGTGCTATGGACTGGCGGTGTTTCTGATCCGGCCACCGGAGATTATGGCGGCGCTGGAGCCGGTGATGGGCTGGTGCTATCTGGGCCTGGGACTCAATGTGGCCTTTGTAAGCCTGTACCTGCTGCTGGTGTTCTGCCCCAGAATCGTGGAAAGGTTTTTGATGATGTGCATCCGTGGACTGGAGCACATTCGCCCCAGAGGAAAGCAGCAAAAACGCATGGAGAGCCTGGAACATTGGATGCGGAAATATCGGGATGTGGCCCGGTGCTTTCAGCATCACTGGGGGATGATTCTCCGGGTGATGGTGCTGACCATACTCCAGCGCAGCATCCTTTTTGCGGTGACCTGGATGACCATGCGCTCCTTTGGACTTAGCGAGACAGGGTTGGTTACGGTGATGGCGCTCCAGGCCATGATCTCCATGGGGACGGATCTGCTGCCGCTGCCTGGAGGCATGGGGGCCAGCGAGACCATGTTTATGCAGATTTTCCCGGCCGTTTGCGGCAGCAAGCTGACACTGCCGGTGCTGATGGTGAGCCGAGGGATCAGCTACTATGGACAGCTCCTGATCAGCGCCGGATTTACAGGGGCGGCGGCATTCTGCTTGGGAACCCATAAAAGAGAGGAAGAGGAAAAATGATTGGATTTTACGACTATACGGTGGTGCTGACCTTTGTCAGTCTACTGTCCACCGTGTTTGGCATGACCCAGGCAATGGATGGACATTTTCGGACCGCCATTGTGTGCCTGGCCCTGTCGGGGCTGTGTGATACCTTTGACGGGAAGATCGCCCGCACCAAGAAGAACCGGACCTCCGAGGAAAAGCTCTATGGAATCCAGCTGGATTCCCTGTGTGACGTGGTGTGCTTCGGCGTGTTCCCGGTGATGATCTGCTACCTTCTGGGGCTCCGGGGCATTGTCAGCCTGGTGGCCATAGGATACTATTGCATCTGCGGCGTGATCCGCCTGGGCTTCTTCAATGTGTTGGAGACCAACCGTCAAAACGGCTGTGAGGCAGGGGAGAAGGTCTATCACGGGCTTCCCATTACATCCATTGCGGTGATCTTGCCCCTGACCTTTCTTCTGAGCTTTGCGGTGTCGGAGCAGGCGTTCCGGGTGGTGCTGCTGGTGATGCTGCTGGTGGTGGCCACGCTGTTTATTGTGGACTTCAAGCTGCAAAAACCGAAAAACTGGGTTGTTATGTGCCTGATTGCCATTGTGGCCTGTGCGGTGGTGGTGATCGTGCTGTTCTCCAGAAACCGGGTGGTGCGGTATCATCCCCCGGTCAGTGGGCCGCTGATCGACGAGCTGATCGGGAGTGCCAATGAATAGCCGCCGCCGGGACGGCGTGCTGGTAACCACCTATGACGGCCAAGGCCGGGTCATTGATTGGTTGTACGGCAGCGGCCTTGGGAGAGTGGTTCTGTGGATCCTGATACGGCCTTGGGTGAGCCGAATGGTGGGCTGGTTTTTGGACCGGCCAGTTTCCCGCCATCTGGTCGGACCCTTTGTGCAGAAAAATCGGCTGGATCTTTCGGACTATCCGGAGCGGGCGTACCGTTCCTTCAACGATTTTTTTACCAGGACGATCCGGCCGGAGTGCCGGCCCATGGATATGGATCCGAGGCATCTCATTGCTCCCTGTGACGGGAAGCTCACGGCCCTTCCCATTTGGCCGGGCAGCCGGTTCGTGGTAAAGGGTGTGTCCTATACCCTGGAGGAGCTGTTAAGGGACGATGCCCTGGCGCGGCGGTACCGGGAGGGAACCATGCTGCTGTTCCGCTTGACGGTGGACGACTATCATCGGTACTGTTACCCAGCCGACGGAAAGCCTGGACGGGAGATTCGGGTTCCGGGAGTGTATCACACGGTGAATCCAAGGGCTGCGGCGGCCCGTCCCATTTACCGGGAGAACACCAGAGAATATGTATCCATAGAGACCTACTGCTTCGGGACCCTTCTGATGATGGAGGTGGGGGCGCTGCTGGTGGGACGGATCCAAAACCACACCCCGGGAGACATGGTCCGCCGGGGCGAGGAAAAGGGGCTGTTCGAGTTCGGCGGGTCCACGGTCATTGTGCTGCTGGAAAAGGGATTTGCGCAGATCGACCCGGATATTCTAAAGAACTCCGGGGCAGGGGAAGAGACCTTGGTGAAAATGGGGGAGCGAATTGGAGCGGTGCAGGAACCGGCTGGGCCGGTGGTATGATCGAACCCTTTCCAGGCTGCTGCCCAGCAGCCGTCTGCTGGGGACGCTGGTTTGCGTGGTGCTGAACGGTGCGGTGTACTGGGGGGCGCAGCGGCTGAGCGCAGGAAGAACCATGGTGGATATGACCACGTCCCTGGATCGAATGCTTCCGGTGATCCCGGCCTGGGTGCTGGTATATGTGGGAGCATTCCTCTTTTGGGCGATTGGCTATGTGATCCTGGCCCGGGGGGAGAATTGGTATGAGGTGATGACCGGCGAGGTCATGGCGAAGATCCTCTGCGGCGTGATATTTGTGGCGCTGCCCACCACCAATCTCCGGCCGGAGCTGGGGACGGACGTGTTTTCCAAACTTCTGAGGATGCTCTACGCCATGGATGCCCCCACCAACCTCTTTCCCTCCATCCACTGCCTGGAGAGCTGGATCTGCTTTGCGGGACTGCGGGGGAGAACAGACGTGCCCAGATGGTATCGAGTCGTTTCTCTGGCTGTGGCGGGGATGATTTGTGCCTCCACCGTGCTGATTCGGCAGCATGTGCTGGCAGATGTGGCGGCGGGAATTTTGTTGGCGGAGGGGTGCCTGCTGCTCAGCCGCAGGAGACACATGGGGCGGCGGCTTCGGCGGTGGATGACGGCGCTGGACCGAGCCGTATTTGGAGGATAAGGGACTGCATCCAAATGCAAATCGTGAGCGAATAGCTTCTGAATGATAGAAAAAGTCGTGAAAATCCGGGTTTCCATGGGATTTTCACGACTTTTTTGTGTTTGAAAGAGATTTATTTGGAGACGGCCTCTTTTTGCGCAAGAAGCCGGAGCAGCGGCGGAAGCTCCGCCAGTCCGTGGATCTCATAGTCCGGGAGAATATCCTCTCGGGGAGAGGCCTTCCGGGGATTGAACCAACAGGTGTGGATCCCGGCGTCGATGCCTCCACGCATATCGGAGGTGAGGCTGTCGCCGATGATCAGGGTGTCCTCCCGGGTGGCGCCGGGCATGTGGGCAAAGCAGAAGTCAAAAAAGGCCCGGCTGGGTTTATCGGCGCCCACACGCTCCGAAATAAAGATGTCCTCAAAGTACCGGCCAAAGCCTGTGGCGGCCAGACGGCTGTCCTGCACGAAGGCGGTGCCGTTGGAGACGAGAAAGAGCCGATAGCTGGGCTGAAGCAGCTCCATCAGCTCCCGGGCGCCGGGAATTAAGTCATGTCCCTGGGCCAGAAGATGCTCATAGAGATCCTGGGCCTGGTGACTGGAGCGCCGGACGCCAAGCTCTGCAAACAGCAGATCAAATCGCCGGTGCAGCACCTGAGTCCGGGTGAGCTTTCCCTCCTCCAGAAGCTCCCACTGGCGCATATTGATGGCGCTGTAGCGGGAGACAGTCTCTGGGGTGGGCGGGATCTCCAGCTGCCGGAGAGTTTGAGATAGCGCCTTGGCCTCGGACTCCTTGAAATCCAGCAGGGTGTCGTCCAGGTCGAAGAGGAGTGTTGTAATCATAAGGGCTCCTTTAGGTGTCCGGGGTCAGTAGCATTTCCTGCACGCGGATGCGCCGGCGGAGCCAGCCGCCGTGGAAATAGTAGATGACGTAGAGAAGACTGGTGAAGGTCCAGGTGATGGGATAGCTCCACTCCACCATAATGACGGTGGGATTCAAGGGGACCGCGATGAGAATCCACAGCACCCGCAGCACACAAACCCCGAAGCAGGTCATCAAGGTAGGCGCTACCGCATCCCCCGCCCCTCGTACCGTGCCGGAGAAAATCTCCACGCAGATGTATGTGATGTAGGTGGGGGTCAGAAAGCGGAGCATGTCCATGGTGATCTCCATCACCTGTTGGTCAGAGGTGAAAAGGACCAGAAGGGGCCGGGCCAGAAGCAGCAGTCCGGAGCTGATGACTATCGTAAGAGCGGCGGTGATGCCCAGGGCCACCAAGGCGCCTTTTTTCATGCGGTCATATTTTTTGGCACCGAAGTTTTGTCCGGCAAAGGTGGTGATGGAAAGGCCCATGGCGTTGACGGTCATCCAGTAGATAAAGTCCAGCTTGCCGTATACCGTCCAGGCGGCCACCGTGGCCGTGCCAAAGGAGTTGATGCTGGCCTGAATCACCATATTGCTGACGGTGTAAAGTACAGACTGAAGCCCTGCAGGCAGACCCAGACGACAGATTTCATGAAGGTATCGGGGGCTGAGCCGAAGCCGGGACCGCTCAAGCTGCCAGGGTTGGCCGTCGGCCCGAATTAGGCAGAGCAGCACCAAAGCCGTGGCGATTACCTCAGAGAGCACCGTGGCCAGGGCGGCGCCTGCCACGCCCATGGGGATTACCGCCACCAGTAGGAGGTCCAGCAGAATGTTGGAGATGGCGGAGACAATGAGGAAATACACCGGACGACGGGAATCGCCAATGGCCCGAAGGGCGCTGGTGCCCATATTGTACAGCATCAGGGGAATCATACCCAGGTAATAGACCCGCATATAGGTGGCGGCGTCGTTCATGATGTCCTCTGGGGTGTTCATTATCCGCAGGGAGAAGGGAGTCAAAAGGATCCCCACCACGGTGATCCCCAGTCCCCCCAGGGCCGCCAGAATCATGGCGGTGTGAACGCTTTTGGAAACGCCCTCCCGGTCGCCTGCGCCGAAGTATTGGGAGATCACCACGGAAGCGCCGCTGGCCAATCCGGTGAAGAATCCAACCAGCAGATTGATGATGGCAGAGGTGGAGCCCACGGCAGCCAAAGCGGAGGTGCCGAGGAATTTGCCCACAATCATGGCGTCAGCGGTATTATAAAACTGCTGAAAAAAAGTTCCCAACATGATTGGGAAAAAGAAGGAAAGCAGAGGACGCCAGATGGAACCCTCTGTAATGGCGTTGTGCCTCTGGTCGATGGCACCGATCCGCATAAGATAACCTCCTAATTCACGCAAAATCGAAATGTCTCAACACATTATACGGTAGGGACCAGGGAAAAGCAAGAGGGGAAAAAGAAATTCCGGAGGGCGGCCCATAGGGACCGGGGCTCAGGCCCCGGCCACCGGATTCTTACACCGACATACCGGCGATGCAGCCGGTGCGGATGGCGTCAATGGCCTTGCCCAGCAGATTGGCGTTGCCCACACAGAGAACGGGGATGCCCGCCTCGCCTATGGCGTCGGCCAGGGAGGGGTCCGCATGAACGCCAGAGGCCACAACCACACAGTCACAGGGGTAGAATTGCTCTGCGACGGTGCCATCCTTTTTGGTTTCCCGGGCGACAACCCCCTGGGATGTGATGGCGGTGACCTGGGTGAGCTTTTTAAAGGGGACGCCCAAACGATTCAGGTCCCCTAGAACCGGCCAGCTGGTGCCGGACTCAAAGCCAAATCCGATCTTCTTCCCCTGCTCCAGCAGAACCACCTGGCGGTCAGAATGATTTAGCCGCTGGGTGATGTGTTCCATGGTGTCCGAGCGGTTGGTCAGGGAGAAAAACAGCTCCTCGGGGCTCATGGCCCCTTCTCGGGCCAGATACTGCGCGGTAAAGCAGCCGATGTAGCTGCCGCCGATGACGACCACGGATTGCCCGGCCATGATCTGTCCGGAGAGAATTTCCCGGGCAGTGTACACAGGAACGGCGTCAGGCTCCACAGGAAGGACTGTGTGATTGGGCGCACCTCCGGTGGCTACGATTACCTGATCATAGCCCTGGGCATCTGCCGGAGTGGCCTTTCGATTTCGCAGGATCCGGACCCCAAGGCGCTGGAGATTTGTCTCGTAGAAGGAAAGCAGCGTCTGGAACTCCTGCCGGGCCGGAACGTGGACGACCTGGCGAAGCTGGCCTCCCAGGGCGTGGGACTGCTCCATCAGGGTCACCTGGTGTCCCTTCTCTGCGGCCCGGTAGGCGGCTTCGCACCCGGCGGGGCCGCCGCCGATCACCAGAACCCTTTTGGGGGCTGCGGCGTGGCGAAGGGGGAGCGTCAGCTCCTGACCGCAGCGGCCATTGACCAGACAGGTGATGGGACGGTCAAAGAAGGTGTTGGCAAGACATCCCTGGTTGCAGGCCATGCAGGGGCGAATCTCCTGGACACGGCCGGCACGGGCCTTATTGGGCAGCTCCGGGTCTGCCAGCAGCGGGCGGCCGAAGCCCACCAGGTCAGCCCGGCCCAGCGCCAGGAGCTTTTCCGCGGTGTCCGGGTCCTGGACTCGGTTGCACATCATCACAGGCACATGGACCACCGACCGGATTCCCTTGCCCAGATAGCTCAGGCCTCCCCGAGGCAGATCGCCGGTGAGCTGAGGGATTTTTGTCTCGTGCCAGCCGCCGGTGACGTTGAACAGATCCACGCCATGCTGCTCCGCCAGAGGGGCAAAGGCCATGGCATCCTCCAGGGTGTTGGAGCCGGGGACAAAGTCGTCGGCGCCCAGTCGGAGAATCAGGGGAACACGGCCATCCAGGGCGGATTTCACCCGGTCCAATACCATCAGCGGGAAGCGGCAGCGGTTTTCAAAGCTTCCGCCGAACTCATCGGTCCGAAGATTGGTAAGAGGGGAGAGAAACTGACAGAGCAGATACCCCGAGGAGGCGCTGACCTCCACGGCGTCAAAGCCCGCCGCAACAGCCCGTCTGGCCCCGGCGGCATAGTCCTCCAGCAGCTGATAAATTTGTTCCCGGGTCATTTCCGGCGCAGTTTCCCGGGTATAGGTGGCAAAGGTGGCAGAGGGGGACAGGGCGTCACCGCCGCAGGGAACGTCACGCTTTGGCATATATCGTCCTGCGTGATAGAGCTGAACAGCCACCTTCCCTCCACGGGCATGGACACCGTCGGTGAAGGCCTTCCAGCCGGGAATGGTGTCATCGGTGCGAAGGGACATGGAGTTGGCCTTGGCGCCGTAGTCGTCGAACCGGCAGGAGCCGACGATAATCAGTCCGGCACCGCCTTCCACCCGATCCCAGTAATACTGGCAGAACCGGGGGGTGGCGTAGCCGTTTTCCGTGTAGAGATGATGCATAGCCGGCATGACAATCCGGTTTTTCAGGGCCATGGTGCCGATTTGAATGGGGGCAAACAGCCTGGAATATTTCATGATAAGACCTCCTGAGGTGGGGCGTGCATAGACACGGTCTGTTCCGAATATAGTGTTCCATCACGAGGAAGAGGTGGATGGGATGGAACAGATGTATGAATCCAATAATATGGTGCTCCTGCGGGGGGAATTGGTGGAGCTGCCGCAGTTTTCCCACGAAAACCACGGAAGACAGTTTGACCGGTTTTCCCTGGAGATACAGCGACTTTCCGGGAACCGGGATACGGTGCCGGTGATGGCAGAGCATAGTCTGCTGGCGGGGCTGGACCCCAGCGCCGGGGATATGATCGAGGTAACGGGGCAGCTCCGCTCCTATAACAACCGCAGCGGAGAAGGCCGGCGGCTGGTAATCTCCGTTTTGGCCGGCCAGGTGCAAATCACCCAGGGACAGCCGGACAACCAAGTGGAGCTTCAGGGTCGAATTTGCCGGGAGCCGGTGTACCGCAGGACGCCCCTGGGCCGGGAGATCTGTGACGTGATGCTGGCTGTGGAGCGGCGCTACGGACGGATGGATTATCTGCCCTGTATTCTCTGGGGAAGCCTGGCACGGATGGCGGCAGCCTGCGCCAAGGGAACCGAGCTATGGCTCCAGGGGCGGCTGCAGAGCAGAACCTACTACAAGCAGACCGATCAGGGCGGCGAGGAGCGAACGGCCTATGAGGTCTCGGTGACCACGGCCCAGGCCCTGCCGGATTAGCGCCGCATGCCGATGATCTTGTCCAGAATGGCGTGGGCGGCTGCCTCCTTGTCCATCAGAGGAAGCTCCGTGACGTCCTCGGCGGTGATCAGGGTGATGACGTTGGTATCCCCCTGAAAACCGGCGCCGGAAACCTTGACATTATTGGCCACTACCATGTCCAGATGCTTTTTTTGCAGCTTTTTCCGGCTGTTTTCCAGCATGTTTTCCGTCTCCATGGAGAAGCCGCAGAGGAACTGTCCCGGGGTCCGATTCGCCCCAAGACAGCCGATGATGTCCTGGGTGCGGCGAAGGGGAATGGACATGTCCCCGTCGGTTTTTTTGATCTTGTTGTCCGCCACGGTGGCAGGGGTGTAGTCGGCGACAGCGGCAGCCTTGATGACAATGTCGGCCTGGGGGGCTCTGGCCGTGACGGCGTCGTACATATCCTGGGCGGTAATCACAGGAATGGTCTCCACCAGAGGCGGATATTTCAGCGCTGTGGGACCGGAGACCAACGTCACCTGGGCCCCTCGCAGCATGGCCGCATGGGCCAGGGCATAGCCCATTTTCCCGGAGGAGTGGTTGGTGATATAGCGTACCGGATCAATGGGCTCCTGAGTGGGACCGGCAGAAACCAGCACCCGAAGACCGGACAAATCCTTCTCCCAGGCGATCTCCGCCTCAATGCGGTCGAAAATGTCGGCAGGCTCCGGCATTTTTCCGGGACCGACGGCGCCGCAGGCCAGATGCCCGGAGACTGGCTCCAGAATGTGAAAGCCCCGCTGCCTCAGGGCCTCCAGATTATCCTGGGTGGCGGGATTCTGGTACATGGCGGTATTCATGGCGGGGACCAGGAGAATGGGACAGGTGCAGGCCAGCGCCGTGGTGGTCAGCAGATCATCGGCTAGGCCCCAGCGGAGCTTGGCCAAAATGTTTGCCGAGGCGGGGGCAATCACCAGCAGATCCGCCTCCCGGGCCAGGGCGATGTGTTCGATCTTGGCGGTGTCCAGGGGATCAAAGGTATCGAGGTGGCAACGGTTGCCGGAGAGACTTTCAAAAGGAATGGGAGAGACAATCTTTGACGCATGCTCCGTGAGAATGGTCTCCACATGGACGCCGTGCTTTACAAGAAGGGAGCAGAGATTCGGAATTTTATAGGCAGCAATGCCGCCGGACACACCCAGCAGCACATGTTTTCCCTGTAGCATGGAAATACCTCCTGTCGGTTTTTCCCCTTCATCATACCATTTTTTCAGGCAAATACAAGCGGAAAGCTGATATTCCTTGATTATTTCCCTCGTTTCAGGTACAATAGACTCGTGAGAATGTCACAGGAAAGGATGCTGCATGATGATTCTAACGCTGAGCGTGGAGAATACAAACCTGGTGCTGGGGGTATTTCAGGGGGAGAAGCTCCTGTTTGTCTCCCGGATGGCCACGGACCGCAGCAAAACCGGGGATGAGTATGCCATTGCCTTCCGCAGCATCCTGGAGCTGCATGGGCTCAAGACCCAGGACATCCGAGGGGGAATCATCTCTTCCGTGGTCCCCGCGCTGATCAATGAGATCAAGGAGGCACTGCGGCTGACCCTGGGACGGGAGCCCCTGGTGGTAGGACCTGGCGTCAAAACCGGATTGAACATTCTCATGGATAACCCAGCGGCGCTGGGCAGCGATTTGGTGGTGAACGCCGTGGCGGCGATGGCGGAGTATCCGGTGCCGCTGATTGTCATTGATCTGGATACGGCGACGACCCTCTGTGCGGTCAACGAGAAAAAGAGCTTTGTGGGGACGGTGATCGCCCCGGGGGCGGCGCTGTCGGCGGGGGCTTTGGCGGACGCCTGCGACCAGCTCCCTAGAATATCCCTGGAAGCGCCCCGGGACGTCATTGGAAAGAACACCATCGACAGCATGAAGTCCGGGGCAATCATCGGCACCGCCGCCATGCTGGACGGCATGGTGGACCGAATGGAAGGGCAGCTGGGAAGGGCCTGTACGGTCATTGCCACCGGCTCCCTGGCGGGGGTCATTGCGCCCCATTGCAGCAGAGAGATTCTGGTGGATGAATGGCTCCTGCTCAAGGGCCTGCGCCGAATTTACGAAAAGAACATCCGAAAATAACCGCTGTGCCGGGGTCCTGACTCCGGCACGGTACGCAAATCTCAGGAGGCATGATGAAACACATGAAGTGCAAGCGGCTCCTGGGCCTTGTATTGGCCCTGGGCTTTATTTTATCCGGCTGCGGAGACAAGACGTCCGCCCCGAGCTCCGCAGCTCAGCCGGAAGGACCCACCGCCACGGCAGCGGCCGTGGTGCCCCAGACCACCCAGTCTCCCCAGGAGCAGACCGGCTATGCCTATCAGCCGTCCTGGTCGGACCTGGTGCTGGACGGTGTGCCGGAACGGCTGTTTTTTGTGGGAGACAAGCTCCTGCTGGAGGTGTCCCAGGACGACGGTAGCCGCAGTGTCTACGATCCCTTGGCAGGAAGTCCGGTGACCGCCGATGGCATCAGCGGTACGGTACTCACCGTGGCGCCGGGGGCGGAGGAGCTGTGGTACTGCGTGGAGACGGAAAACGGATTGGAGCTTTGCAGCGTCCCGGCAGAGGGCGGCAGTCTCCAGGAGACGGTAAGCCTGTCGGACTCCGGGAAGCTCTATCCCTACACCATGGCGGTGGACGGAGACGGGAGCTTCTACTTGCTGGGCGCCGGATGGCTGCGGATTTATTCCCGCCAGGGCAAGCAGGTGTCGTCCTTTGACCTGGGGGATGAGCAGGGCATCAATTTGGTGCGGCTTTCCGACGGACAGGTGGTTCTCAGCACGCAAAAGCTGGGGACCAGCGGAGTCTATCAGGGGGCGGTGAAGCTGCTGAACACCGAATCCATCGGAGCAACCCTGACGGAGGCCTCCAAAACCTATCGGGCCTATCCGGGATGGCAGGGAACCGTGCTGCTCTCTGACGGAGGCAGTCTCTATGCCCTGGATGGAGAAACCGCAACCATGACGGCGGTGCTGGATTGGATCGACACCGATGTCAATCCGGAGGCGCTGGCGTCAGCAGCTGCCCAGGACGCCGCCACCATCTATGTGGTGTCCAGCACCCAAAGCGCCACGCGGCTGGGGACGCTGACCCAGGTACCTGTGTCCCAGGACCAGGAAAAGACCCAGGTGAATGTGGGATACTGTGTGGGGGACCCTGAGCTGGTCAGCGCCCTGAACGCCTTGACGGTGGCCTTCAATCAGTCCCAGGAGGACTTCCGGATCCATCTGGTGAACTACCGGAGCTACAGCGACGGGGCCGCCCGGCTCCAGGAGGACGCCAAGGATCTGGATTTGATTCTGACAGAGCAGCTCGACGGGATGACGGACCTTGCGGATCTCTCCCAGTTCTTCGACGACGAGGTGGGGGCATCCAGCTTTACCGACGGACTGCGCCAGACGCTGGTGGCTGGAGAAAGCGTCACCGGCCTGCCCCTTTACTTTACCGTTGACACCCTGGTGGGGACCGGGTCTGTGCTGGGGGCGCAGGAGGGCTGGACACCGGCGGAGTTTGCTCAGATCGTCGCCCAGCACCCGGATGCGGCGGTGCTGCAGTACAGCAATGCCTATGATACCCTGGACACGCTGCTGGAGCGGGACGGAAACTACATTACGGACTATGCTTCTATGGTGACGGCGGTTCAGAAGATCCCCGTGGAGGACAGCGCAATTTATGCGCTGACAGCCAATCAGCAAAATCAGGGAATTCCCTGCCTGAAGGACGGCTCTTTGCTGCTCTGGCAGGTAAATATCTCAAATTTCTCCACCTGGCTGGGACTTCAGAAGGCGCTGGAGGGAGACATGGTGCTCAAGGGGTATCCCACGGAATCCGGCAACGGGGGGATGCTGCAATATTCTCCCCAGCAGCTGGCCATTCCCGCTGCCTCTACCCATCAGGGGGAGGCGTGGACCTTCCTAAAGGCCATTTTGTCCAGCCAGTCCATGGAGCAGTATCAGCTGGCCAATGGGTTCCCGGTGCTGGAGACGGCCTACCGGGAGGCGGAACAGGATGCCATCCAGGGGCTCACCTATGAGAGCAGCGACGGCACCAGCGCCACCACAGGCGGCCAGGTCAGTCTGGAGGGCGAACTCTATGAGGTGGAACCGCTGACGCAGGCGCAGGCGGATACCTTCCGGAGCTATTTAAGTGGCCTGTGCGGTACGGCAGGAGATACGGCATCCCTGCGGGAGCGGGCCAGAAGCGCGCTGAAATCGGTGCTGGAATCCGACGCAGATCCGGCCCAGGCGGCAAAGGATATATAAACAAATGGGCTCCCTCCGGCGAGGGAGCCCATTTTTGAGACTGTCGAAAAAGCCGGAAGGCTTTTCCGACAAAGGGGCTGCGGCCTGATGCGCGCATTTTTGTGCGCCCCCCGGGCGCACAAAAGCCACACTTTCAGGCCGAGATGTATTTTCCGCCATGTACACGCCCCGGCGGAAAATGATTTCACCTTTTTTCGCCGCTGTGGCGGCGAAACTCTACGAGGTTCTTGACAAACTGACAAAGGGGACTCCCTCCGGCGAGGGAGCCCCTTTTGTCATCTTACTGGCAGTATTTCAGCAGAGAGCCAAAATCGCTGCACTGGGCGCCAAAATAATGCTTGTAGAAGGCCTGGGCGTCCTCCAGCATGGCCTTGGCACGTTTGACGTTTTTGGGAACGCCGTCTCCCCGGATCAGCTGCCGGGCGGAGACACAGATGGACTGGACAAACAGGGCAAATACCCCGTCGAGGTAGTCGGTGAAGCCATTGGAGCACTTGTTGATAAAGAACAGGTCCAGCAGATTCATGGTCATCACTGCACAGCTCATGCTCCATTTGAGGGCGGCCTCCTTGTCAGGGTCAGGACCATGACCGTCATAGGCATCCTTGCCCTTGTAGTAGGCACAGGCCAGATTGAACATGGCCTTCCAGGATCCCTGCTCTGCGGCCTGCTTGAGCAGCGTGAAATATTGGTCGTAGTCCAGCATGCCAAACTCATCGGTGCGGTGGACGTCTGCCAGCATGTGCATGGCGTCGGGGTCCCCAGCGGCACCGGCCTGGGCGAACAGCTGGCAGGCCTTCTCCGCGTCCACGTTCAGGCCGTCCAGACCAAAGAGATACCGCTCTCCAAGCTCCTCCATGGCGCCGGGATTTTCCGCGGCGGCCTCGGCCTGGAGGGTCTGAATATCCAGTGTGGCGTAGGATTCGTAGGTGTAGGAAGCAGAGCGGAGATTGGACTCCTTCTTCTTCCAGGTGAGATATGTTTCAAAATATTCCTTTGCGCTGATCATAGGTTTCCTCCTGTATTCAATGCCCGTGGGCTATTTATGCTGGAATGGGTGATACATCACGTCCTCTTCCTGGTCCCGATAGCCGTGCCACATTTCGCCCAAGGCGTCAATGGGCAGATTTTCCTCCTTCATGGTGTGCCAGCCCCAGTCATAGACGGCGTCCAGCAGAGGGATGAGGGACTTGCCCCGGTCTGTGAGCCGGTACTCCGTTCTGGGCGGCGTCTCGGGAATGACCGTGCGCACCACCAAGCCGTCCTGCTCCAGAGCCTTGAGGTTTTGCGTCAGGACCTTCTGGGTGATGGGAAGCTGCTTGCAAAACCGGGAGAAATTTGTCACCTCATCGGTGTCCATGGCCTGGAGAATAAAGGGCTTCCACCGGCAGAATACCACGCGCATAACGTAGTTGTAGGGATCCTTTTGAATGTCAAAAACCAGGCCGCTGGGTTCGGTCTCCATATTTGGCTCACCTCCCGAAGGTATCATGAAATATTGTAACACAGTTTGGTTTTTCGGGCAAGAGGGAAGTGGGCTGTGGAGCGTGGGTTCGCCGGAGATGGAGGCGGGCCATGGCCGTTCTGTCGGGAGAAGTGCAAACAGGAGGGAAGAATGCTGTTAGAGGAATTGGACCGGACGAAGGCTACGCTGCTTGCGCTTGGGCCTTCAATTCTGGGAGGGCGCACGGAATGGGGCCGTCGACGGCAGAAGCTGTAGCGTGTGGGAATGTTGGAAATGTGCGGTTTCGTTGCAATTGTGAAGATTCGGGTTCGAAAGGATTGACGGGGGAGATGTTTCGAATTATAATAATGCCGTAAACTGCGGGAAAGGATGATTCCCCCGGTATGCACTGCATATTTTAAGAGGAAGGAGCACCAGCACATATGAACGAAAAGAAGCTGATTACCTATATTCTGGAGGGCAAGGAGGTCCCTGCCGGGACCCCCGGGGCAGTGGCCTGTGAAACCGCCCCAATCTACCCGGAGACCGGACTGTACGAGGGCGGCATGACAAAGGGCAGCTGTGATTACCGGACGGCACTGTTTGTGGACGGGGGAAAGGTATCCCAGGAGCACAGTGTTGTTTCCGCCCTGACAGAGGCAAGCTATGACGGAGCGGCCCTCACCGGCGGTCGGATTGACTCCGACAACAAGCACTTTAACGGCGTGATGATCCATGACACGGACTACACCGTGAAGGACCTCACCATGACTGCCGACGGCTCCGGAGGCAACGACTTTAAGGGCTATGGCGCAGGCATTGCGGTGTATGGCAAGTCCAAGGTCCAGGTGGACGGCTACGTCTACGACGGCGCAGGGGCCATCCGCCACGGCGTGTTTGTAGGCGGCAGCCATCCCCAGGACGAGCTGACCGTGGAGGTGAAAAACTCCTTTATTAAGTCCAACGGCTCCAAGTATGAGCTGGACACCGAGGGCATGGCCTCTTGCCCCTGGATGCTGGGAATCAGCCCCGATGGCCACGCCCGGGACACCATGTGTGACGGATATTGCCATGTGAATTATGATAAGGATATCCTCCTGTCTGACGGGTGGGGCGTTCTCTCTGTGGACGATACCGGCGACACCACGGAGTTCGGCAAATACTCCATTGAGATGCAGGTCAGGGATTCCGTGATCGACGTGACCACAGAGGGCACCAAGGATCCCAGCTGCTATGCCACCTATTCTATTGGTGGCTGCCGCAACCGGTTCTACCACTGCGTGGTGGGCGACGGCAATCACTCCCAGCAGTTCGAGGCCCTGAAAAAGAACATGCGGGATTCCGGCATGTCCTATGACTATGAGACGGAGCGGTACGGCATGACCTATGCGGCTGTGGTGGCCAATGAGCACGCCACTGCCGGCTGGTATGAGGGCTCCCAGGTGACTGCCAGATACGGCGTGATGTATCACAAGACCAACAACGTCCGCTATGTCCCCGGGGCCCAGGACGATACCGCCCAGACGCTGCCGGCCTGCGGTGTTACCGAGGTCCAGGATTCCACCTTCCACACCCAGGGAGCGGCATTCCTCATCAAGGCCTGCACCCCGGTTATTGACGTGAAGAACAGCAAATTCGTCTCCGATAAGGGGGTCATTGCCCAGCTGATGACCTGCGATGACCCCGGCATGGGCACCCCTGCCTTCTCGGAGCCCATTGACCCCCATGCACCGGTGGAGAAGGATCCGGGGTATCATCCCTACGACTACAACCGCAAGGATCAGAAGCTGTTCCGGAAGTTTGATGTCAAGAACATGATCAGCGATCCCCAGCTGCACTTTGCGGACTGCAATGAGAAAAACGGGACGGCGCTGAAGGGCAGCTTCTACAACAGCATCGCCGCCGCCACCAATGGCGAGGGGATGATCTGGTGGGGACAGAACCTGATTCTGGACTTTGAGGCCTGCGACATCCAGGGTGCCTGCACCTCCTCTGTGGCGGTCCACGACCGGTATTCCTACTACATGGCTCCGGCGGACAACCAGTACGGAGGAATCCCTGTCAATGGCGAGGGCTATGAGATCGACGGAACCTGGGAGAAGCCTTCCTTCGGGCCTCCCATGCCCATGGAAGGAGAAGCCCCGGATATGGGTGGTATGCCCGAGATGCCCGATATGGGAGAGATGCCTCCGATGCCCGAGCCCAAGTTCTACTTTACTCCCAAGTATGACGACCAGGGGAATCTGGTGGTCATCGGTGGGGAGCAGCGGAAGCCGGAGTTGGGCTGCATCGTCTCGAAGAATGCCACTTATCTGGGGGCAGTGACCAATATTCCCGCACCCACCGTGAATAACGGCGTGTGGGTCAAGCTCGCTGGAGGCTCCAGCTGGACCCCCCAGGGGACCAACTATCTGACCCGGCTGGAGGTCTCCGCAGACAGCGTCATTCACGGCAAGGTGACGGTGGACGGCGTAGCTGTGGTGCCTGAGGCTGGCAAGGTTTACACCGGCGAAATTGTGGTTACGGCATAAATACAGTAAAATCCCGGCGGAGGAGCTTCCTTCGCCGGGATTTGTCTATCCGTTTTCCTTGAGCACGGCCTTGGCGCACTGGGCGGCGTCCTGAGGGAGCGGGGCGTCAGAGTACCGAGCCTGATTGTAATAGTCCATAAACTCCGTGAGCTGACCGCCAAAGTCCTTCTGGTTGAGCTCATTGGGCGTCATGGAGGAAGCACCGGGGTCCCGGGGCTTGGCTTTTTTCAGCAGCTGCTGGAATACAAAGCGTATCTTCATGCGTGGATCCTGAAAATCCTCCAGACGCTGGGGCCGTTCTCGGAGCTTTTTCAGGGCCTTGCGCACATTGCCGCGGGCATCGGAGAGCATTTCCTTGAGATCGAAGAGACTTTCGGCCTCGTCCACATAGTCCTCCTCCTCCACAGGCGCAAATCGGTCCCGAAGGTTTCGAAGAAAGCCGGGAAGATGCACACCGGAGGCCCGGAGCTTTTGGCACAGCCGATAGGCGGCATAGATCAGCACCAGCACCACACAGAGGAAGGCAAAGACCTCCACCGCCCGGGTGACCCAACCGGCTTCGCCTCGGGGAGCCACGTTCATGATATTGTCCTCGGAGGAGGGGGGGACGGTGGACTGGGGATCGTCGGCTCCGGTGAGGGTCCGGTGGTAGAAGAACTGGGAGAGGTACGCCACAAAGGCCAGAATTCCCGCTAAAATCACCGAAAAGAACCGGGAAAACAGATGAAAAATCGGATAGATATTGGAGATTAGCGCGGCAATCAGGATAAATCCTGTGACCAGCAGAAAGTTCCCCATCTGCATGCCCCGGGGATAGGCCACCCCTTTGTCACTGCCGGATCGATGGAGGCTTTTACGCAGGCCTTTGGCACTAAAGGAGAACAGGGTCAGCAGAAAGAAGCAGATGGCCACGGCGCTGGTGAACCGCCGAACCTGGGAATCCCAGTGGAAGCCTTCGCAGCACAGCAGAATCACCAGATGCAGGAGAATTCCCCCGATGGCCATGGGTGCGTAGATGGTATAGGCGGCCTTCCGGGCGGTGAAATAGAAGAACAGGGCAAAGCCCGCAGACAGCATGGTCAAAAGCGCCGTGGCGGTTCCCAAACCCCAGCTCCAAAGCATGCCGGAGAGGGCGGCCAGCAGGACACCGGCGATGCAGAGGGCGATGGCCTGTCCGGCGCTGCGGCGCATGGACAGCCGCCCGGTCATGTGGCCCAAAACCGCGGTGGCGGGGACCAGACAGCAGCGGAATAGCGGATAGCCGCAAAGCTGCTCAATGAGGACCCCTAGGGGAATCACAAACAGCAGGGCCAGCAGGAAATTGATGGTCTCAGACAGCGTCCGCTGAGGTGTCAGCTTCAAAGTTCACCGCCTCCTTTCTCAGGGGAAGATGGGTCACGGAGTTGCCCTTCCTGCGGAGCGCCTGGGCCCGGGATTCCAGAGAATCGTTCCAGAAGGTGGAGAACAGAAGAATATCCGCCTCGGTGGTGTCGTTTTCCACCAGCTGCTCCACCGTCCGATAGATGGACTCCCGTTCCTTCAGCTCCAGTCCCGCCAGCGTCTCAAGAATGTGATTCATCTGGATGGCGTTGCAGGCGGGGGGGATGGCAATGGGCAGGTCCGGCCCATAGGAAAGGGTGGCATTGGAATAGAGGCCCACCTCCATATTGTTTACAATGGCCCAGTTGCAAAGGGTGGCCACCACACGGATGCCGTATTCCATTTCCTCCATCTGCCGCTGGGTCAGCTGGCCCCAGAAGTTGTCCTCGGGCTCGATATTGAAGATGAGGATCAGCCGGGGAAACACGGTGTAATCGTGGGTCTTGACCTGGAGGGAGCCGGTTCGGGCAGAGGCCCGCCAGTGAATATCCTTGCGGCTGTCTCCCAGCTGATAGCCCCGAATCCCGTTGATGAGAATGGGGTCCGGGAAGATCCAGCGCTTTACACTGACGTCGCCCTGCCACCGAAGCGCCTGGTCCGGCAGCTCATCCTGCGCAAGGATGCTGGGATAGACGAATAGCTTGGCGTCGGACCGGGCCTCCCGGCTTACGGTGCTCAGACCAAAGATGTCACCGGCAGTGAGGGAGGTAATGGATAGATCGTAGTATCCCCGGCGCAGGCATTTGACCCGGTAGCGTCGGGTGATCCGGCTGTAGGGTCGGAGAAAGAATGCGCTGCGGTGAAAGCGGTCATCCATAATCTCCAGGTTTTCCTGGGAGCGGAAGCGCAGCCAGGGAGACAGTCTGGATTCCACCCGGAGCCAGGGAATCGGAGTCAGCTTGGCGTTGGAGATGATCTCCACCAGATCCAGGCTCTCTCCCTCAAATACGGCGGATTTACTGATTTTGCGATTATAGTGCAGCTTCTTGAAGCTGACTTTGCTGTAGTAGCGGGACTGGAGAATCGCAAACAGCCCCACAATCAGGATCAGCCAGACGGCAGCAGTCATAACATCCGCCCCTTACAGCTTTTCCGTGGTGGACTCGGTGGGGGCGGGGACGGTGGTAAGAAGCCGCTGGATCAATTCTGTGGCCTTGTTGGCGGAGTTGTACTTGACCTTCAGAATCAGGCGGTGGGCGAACACCGGCGCAGCCAGGGCCTTTACGTCGTCCGGGAGCACATAGTCCCGGCCGTGAATGGCGGCATAGGCCTGGCAGCAGCGCAGCAGGGCCAGCATCCCCCGGGTGGAGATTCCCAGTTCAATGTCCTCGTGGCGCCTGGTGGCTTCCACCAGGTCCACAATGTATTGCTGAATGGGCTGGCTCACCTGAACGGCAGAAATGGCCTCCTGAATGGCGGTAATATCGGCGCCGGAGGCGACCGCTTCCAGACGAACCTTGGGGGAGCCGTGGATGTAATTGGAGAGGATGTTCACGCTCTCCTGGGCGGTGGGATAGCCCAGCGTCAGGCGAATCAGGAACCGGTCCAGCTGGGCCTCCGGCAGGGCGAAGGTGCCGGAGGACTCCACCGGGTTCTGGGTGGCGATGACGAAGAAGGGGGCGCCCAAGGCCTTGGTTTCTCCGTCCACGGTGATCTGCTTTTCCTCCATGCACTCCAGCAGAGCGGACTGCGTCCGGGGGGTGGTTCGGTTGATCTCGTCGGCCAGAAGAATGTTGGTGAAGGCAGGTCCCGGCTGGAAATCAAAATCTCCGGTTTTCTGGTTATAGACGCTCAGACCAGTGATGTCAGAGGGCAGCAGGTCTGCGGTGAACTGGATGCGCTTAAAGTCGCAGTCAATGGACTGGGCCAGATTTTTGGCCAGGACCGTTTTTCCGGTTCCGGGCACATCGTCCAGCAGGGCGTGGCCCCCGGCAAACAGACACACCAGCACCAGGTCGATTTCCTGCTGCTTGCCAATGAGCAGACGGCTGATATTATCGTTGATCCGCTTGGCAACGGAACGGATTTCTTTGATCTCCATAGTGATCGCTCCTATCTCCAGATGTGCTGACTGAATCAGTAAATTGTCACAAAAAATCCCGCAGGATAGTTTGTATATGGGTACATTATACACAGACGCGGTTCCAATTGCAAATATAGTTTTCCGGGAAATGGGTAAAATTTTGTGAAGATTTTGTGTGAAAACAGAAAAAACCGCCGCCCCAAACGGGACGGCGGGAAAGGGAGAAGTAAAAATTACTTCAGCTCGGCGGTAGCGCCAGCCTCCTTGAACTTCTCGACCATGGCCTCGGCGTCAGCCTTGGCAACAGCCTCCTTGACGGTGGCGGGAGCGGCGTCGACCATAGCCTTAGCCTCCTTCAGGCCCAGACCGGTGACCTCGCGGACAACCTTGATGACGGCGATCTTGTTGGCGCCGACTTCCTTCAGGACCACGTCGAACTCGGTCTTCTCCTCCTCAGCGGGAGCAGCAGCGGCAGCGCCAGCAGCGGGAGCAGCGGCAGCAGCAGCGGAAACACCGAACTCCTCCTCCAGAGCGTGAACCAGCTCAGCCAGCTCCAGCACGGAGAGAGTCTTAACTTCTTCGATCATAGCAGTAATCTTTTCGCTAGCCATTGTAAATTCCTCCATTTAACAGATTTTGTTGTAATTATTCTGCTGCGGGTGCAGCCTCGGGGCCTTCCTTCTGCAGCCGGATCTGATCCAGCACAAAGGCCAGGGAACTGATGGGAGCAAGCAGGGTGCCGAGCACCTGAGCCACCAGATCGTTCTTGGAAGTCAGCTCGCCGAAGGCGTTGAGCTCTTCCACGGAAACCATTTTGCCCTCAACAAAACCGCCCTTAATGGAAAGGATTTTGTTCTGCTTGGCAAACTGGCTGACGATACGGGCAGGAGCAATGGGATCCCCCTGGGTCACGGCAAAGGAAGTCGTGCCGTTGAGCACCTCATCGAAATCGAAGCCGTTCTCACGAGCGGCCAGCCGGGTCAGGGTGTTCTTCACGACGCTGTAGTGAACGCCGGCTTCACGGAACTGGTTACGAAGCTGAGTATCCTGATCCACGGTAATGCCCTTGTAGTCCACAAAAACACCAGCGGTTGCGCCCTTGAACTGCTCAGACATGGCAGCAACGGTGGCCTTCTTGCTTTCAAGAACCTTAGCGTTAGGCATGAAATGTCACCTCCAGAAAAAATGTCCTCGTACCAGAGCGGCACGAGGACACAAAACCGTTACAGTCAAGTAAACAATGATGTGCTATCCTCGGCAGGAATTACGGCCTAACGGCCACCTGCTGTCTCTGGCAGCAAGAATTATTATATCAAATGTCAGGCACTATGTCAAGTGCTTTTTCTTAATACTTGGCGGTGCTGACCTTGATGCCGGGGCCCATGGTGGAAGCCAGGACGCAGGACTTGATATACTGGCCCTTAGCGGCGGCGGGCTTTGCCTTGATGATGGCGGCGATCAGGGTGTCGAAGTTCTCAGACAGCTTCTCGGGGCCGAAGGAAACCTTGCCGATGGGGCAGTGGATGATGTTGGTCTTGTCGAGACGGTACTCGATCTTACCGGCCTTAATCTCGCCGATGGCCTTGGCCACGTCGGGAGTAACGGTACCGGCCTTGGGGGAGGGCATCAGGCCCTTGGGGCCCAGCACCTTACCGAGACGGCCAACGATACCCATCATGTCGGGGGTAGCGACCACCACGTCATAGTCGAAGAAGTTCTCCTTCTGGATCTTCTCCACCATGTCCATGCCGCCTACATAGTCGGCGCCGGCCTCACGGGCGGCGTCAGCCTTTGCGTCCTTGGCAAAGACCAGAACTCTGCGGGTCTTGCCGGTGCCGTTGGGGAGCACCACGGAGCCACGGACCTGCTGGTCAGCGTGACGGGAGTCAACGCCCAGACGGATATGGACCTCTACGGTCTCGTCGAACTTAGCCTTTGCGGTATTGATAACCAGAGCGCATGCGTCGGCAGCGTCATACTGCACGGAGCGATCCACCAGCTTGGCGCTCTCTTGATAGTTTTTACCTTTCTTCAATTGAATATCCTCCTTATAGTGGTTCGTCGGAAAAATCCTCCCACGTTAATGAGGTGCGCTGAGAATCCAGCGCGCACCTCCTCGTTTCAAATCAGTCGGCGATGGTGACGCCCATGCTGCGGCAGGTGCCGGCGACCATGCTCATCGCAGCCTCTACGGAGGCGGCGTTCAGGTCGGGCATCTTCTTCTCAGCGATCTCCTTCAGCTGATCCTTGGTGATGGATGCAACCTTGTTCTTGTTGGGCTCGCCAGAGCCCTTCTCCAGGCCGGCAGCCTTCATAATGAGGGTAGCGGTCGGGGGAGTCTTGGTGATGAAGGTGAAGCTGCGGTCTGCATACACGGTGATCACGACGGGGATTTTAAAACCGACCTGATCCTTGGTGCGCTCGTTGAATTCTTTGATAAACTGAGAAATGTTCACGCCGTGCTGGCCGAGAGCGGGGCCAACAGGAGGAGAAGCGGTAGCCTTAGCGGCGTTGATCTGCAGTCTGATATAACCTGTTACTTTCTGTGCCATGAAAAGCACCTCCTGAAAAAATGTGGTGATACGCAGAGCGTATATTTGGCGGAGCACAAGGCCCCTCCCACGTCCCGGCCCAACCATGACCGGGGGGAATGCCGGTTATTCCTGAACCAGCTCTACCTGATCGAGCTCCAACTCGACCGGGGTTTCCCGTCCGAACATGGATACCACCACACGGACGGAATTGTTCTCGACGTCCAGCTCGTCCACCACGCCGGTGAAGCTGGTAAGGGGACCGTCAAGAATGCGGACATGATCGCCCACAGCATAGGACACTTCGATCATATGCTTTTCGATGCCCAGCTGCTGAACCTCCTCGTCGGAGAGGGGGATTGCACGAATCATGGGCTTAGCGTCAGCATCGGCGCCGACAAAACCGGTCACACCGCGGACAGAATTGATGATATACCAGGCCTCATCGGTCATAACCATCTTTACCAGCACATAGCCGGGGTAGACCTTCCGTTCCACCGTTTTGGTACCGGAATCGGTAACCTCGGTGACGGTTTCCATGGGGATGAGCACCTCGCGAATCAGATTCTCCAAATGACGGTTTTCGACGCTTTTCTCAATGGTAGCCTTTACGGTGTTTTCGTAGGCGGAATAGGTATGCACCACATACCACTTTGCATCTTCAGCCATGTTGTCACCTGCTTAGTTGAAGAGGCCGATGAGCCACTTCACAAGGAGCGTACCCACAGCATCGAAGATCCAAATGAACACGCCTACCACCAACACGCAGAGAAGAACCACCAGGGTGTTCTGGATGACCTGCTTTTTCGTGGGCCAGATGACCTTTTTCAGCTCGGATTTCATTTCCCGGAACCACTTGCTGATCCGATGACCCGTCCGACGGAAAAAGCCTTCTTTTTCCTGTTTCTTAGCGTCTGCCATTCGTGGTAGCCTCCATTACTTAGTCTCGGTGTGCACAGTGTGCTTTCTGCAGAATCTGCAGTACTTCTTCATTTCGAGACGGTCGGGGTCATTCTTCTTGTTCTTCATGGTGTTGTAGTTCCGCTGCTTGCACTCGTTGCATCTCAGAGTCACTTTAACGCGCATTTCGGCACCTCCTTATATTGCCTCCCTGTATCACTGTGCTCAGAAAAATTTGAGTGGCCCTTTGGGCCGGCACAGCTGAAAGCGGGCATACAAAATTAGCCCGAATTCACAGGTAGAAATATTCTAGCACAATTTGGGGGCCAGGTCAAGGAGAAAAACAAGAAAAAATCGCCGAAATTCCAGGGAATTTGCCTTGGTTGCGCCGGCGGGGGAAATATGGTATACTTCAGGGAAACAAGGAGGGATCTTATGAAAGTGATGGCGCTGGACTACGGCGACGCAAGAACGGGAGTGGCGATTTCCGATGCCACCGGGATGATCGTGGGCTTTACTGCGGTGATTGCAGAATGGAACCGGGAAAAGGCGGCGGAACGGGTAGCAGAGCTGGTGGCAGAGCATAAGCCGGAGCGGCTGGTGATGGGATTTCCCAAAAATATGGACGGCACAGAGGGGCCCAGGGCGGCGCTTTACCGGGAGTTTGCTGCCCTGCTGCAGGAGAAAACGGGCATGGAAGTGGTGCTTTGGGATGAACGGCGCACCACCGTGGAGGCCCACAATATCCTCTCTGCCAGCGGGAAAAAGATGAAGAAGCATAAAAAGAATGTGGACGCCGTGGCGGCGTCCCTGATCCTGGAAGGATATCTTCGATTCCTAAGCTAAGCCGGGAGGTATTTCGTCAGACTTTTTTAAACAGCTCCCATAAGCCGGTGGCCAGCAGAAAGCCACCAAACAGCCGCTTTAGCAGGTCCAGGTCCATATCCATGGCGACGAAGCTCAGCAGGGCTGCAGTGGCGCAGCCGCAAAGTGCCGCGGGAAGCACTGCCTTCCAGACCACATAGTGGTTTTTACTGTGGAGAATCAGGGCCGCGGCAGCGGTTGGAAGGAAATAAATCAGGTTGATTCCCTGGGCGGTGTGTTGGGGCATGTGTGCCAGGGCTGTGAGATACACCATTAAAATGGTGCCGCCGCCAATGCCAAAGCCGGAGATCACCCCGGAGACCAGTCCGGCCAGGACGGCAAGGCCAAGGGCTACCACAGCAGCAACCGGACCCCGCCGTAGACAATGAGAAGCCCCAGAGCCCGATGGAGCAGCTTGGTTGGAATGCGGCGAAAGAGCACGCCTCCCAGCAGCCCTCCGAGGAAGCCCCCTGCCAGATAGGGAAGTGCTTCCATGATTGCAAGGCTTCCCTGATGCCAGTATACCGCCATGGAGACCAGGCACATGGGAGCGATGATACTGATGGAGGTGGCGAAGGCGTCTCGATCCTCCAAACCGGCCCAGCGGGTGAGCAGGGGAACCAAAATCATCCCGCCGCCGGCTCCAAACAGACCGTTGGCGGCTCCTGCGGCAGCACCGCTGACGGCGTATTTCCATGACGTTTCCACAAAGCATCCCTCCTGTGTCATTGTTGCACAGAAGGGATGCTTTTATACCGGTGTGCCGGGAAAGAAGCTCCCCCGGAGAAATCTCCGGGGGAGCACAGCCTAACTTACCGTCTCAAGCGGCCAGTGCCTTGTGGGTGAACAGCATACCGAAGCCGTTCTTCTTGCCCTGGTAGCTGGCGCTGTAGTCCTCGTACCAGGCAGTGTAATCTGCATTGCGCTTGGAGGTGTCGGCCAGGGTCTTCCAGTATTCGTCACCGAAGCCGCTGAAATAAATCAGATGATAGCCGTAGGTGCTCTTGACGATGCCGTAGTCTCCGACCTTTCTGCCGTCGGCAAAGCACCAGTCATTGAATTCCTGAACCATCTGGCCCTTATAGATGTCCTCAATGAGGCCTCCGTTGCTGGCAGATCCGGTGTCCTCGGATTTCTCCGTGGCCATGGAGCCGAAGGTCTCCTCAGTTTTATCGGAGGCTTCCCATTCCTCGTTGATTTCGTCGATCTTGGATTTGCACTCCGCCCAATCGGCATCGGTGGAGCTGCTGTCCTCGCCGGAGGTGCCCACCTTCACCAGGATGTGCCGGACATTGACGGTGTTATACTCGTTGTTGTCGCGGGAGACAAACATGACCACGGCATAGCCGGAGGAGGTGGCAACCACTTCAGACTCTCCGGCGGTGCGGCCGTCGGCAAACAGCCAGTCGGCATAGTCGGAGCTGACGGCGCTGTAGCCGGAGTTGGAGCGGAGGGTGTAGGATTCGTCCTCATAGGACTCCTTGCTGTCGTCAGGCGCATACTTGTATGCGGCGTCGGCGAAGCTCTTTTCCGTGCTGTCCAGCTCGGCGGCCATGGCGTCAGCGGTGGCCTTGGCGGCATCCGCATCATCGTTTTCGGTTTTGACGTTGAACACCCGGTAGGTGACCTTGTCAAAGTCCTGCTTGTTGTCATTATAATAGGTACGCAGCTCCTCATCCGTGTAGGTGAAGCTGTCGGACTTCTCCTTGGAGTAGCCGGAGGCGTACTGCTGAAGGGTGAGATAGTTCACATAGCCCTCCAGGGTGGAACCCTTGCCATAGTAATCCTCCAGATATGCGTCGGCGTCCTTAAAGCCGTTCTGCTTGGCATAGGAGGCGACACTGTCGGGGATACTGTCCAGGCTGGACTGAGCCTCCTCGGCGAGGGTGTATCCGGCCTCCTGGGCGGCGTCGTACAGGGAATAGATCTGAACGGCGGAGGAGATGGCGCTGGAACGGATGTAGTCGCCCCAGGTGGAGCCCTCCTCACCCATGGCGCATTCCTGGGACTCAACCGGCTTTGAGGTATCCACCATGTAGTTCCAGTAGCCGTAGGAGGTGTAGGTGCTCTTCAACTGGCTGTATGTATCCTGATAAAAATAGTTGAACTCTGCCGGGGTGAGCTTGTGGGAGCCCACGGTCAGGGCGGTGGCGTTTTTCTGGAGGACGCCGCTGTTGACGAAAATCAGCAGGGCGAAGGCCAGAACCACAAGAATTCCGATAGTGGTCCCCACCGCACTGCGGATTTTTTTCTTTTTCAGCTCGGTCATGGGCTTACGGGCCTTTTTGACCTTCTTGACGGTGTCGCTGTTGGCCTCGGCATCGCGCAGCTCGCGGCGCAGTCGTTTTTCTCTGGATGCGCTCATGATAGGTTCATTCCTCTCGTGTGCAATTTAAACAAACGCTATTATATAGCAAAAGCTGGTTGGTTTCAAGGGAAACCGCAAAAAGATAGAAAAATTCCCCGCTTTGGCCGTGTGGACCCAATTATAACCTGCACGTTTCGGGCAGGTGGGTTGCCTCCTCACGGTTCACACTGCTTCCAACATCTGCGAACAAGTTCGGCAGGAGGCCTGCAAAAAACAGTGAGAGTCCAGCATCCCAGGGTTATAATGTGGGTTTAACAGGGTCCTTCACGCACCAAGCAGGGAATTTTTATTCTACATCGTCCGCGTCATCCTCCGGCTCGTCGTCCTCGGAGAACATCTGATCTTCAAAGATCTGATAGATTGCCTCCAGCTCGTCCTCAGTGTCAACGGTGGACAGAAGCTCCTCTCCGGTGGCCTCGTCGGTGATGACTTTTAGAATAATGACTTCCACATTGGCCTCGTCCTCAGGGGTCTGGGACTCGGTCAGGGCCAGATAATGAACGCCGTTCATATCCGCCTCATCCAGTACCAACAGCTCGAAATCGTTGCCGTCCTCGTCGCTGATGGAGATAATGCTGTCGCCGTAATCGCTCATCATAGAATCTCCTTCCAGAATCATAATGTGGATGATTGATTCTGAGGATATAGTAATGCCAACGGGCCGGAAAATCAAGTACTAATTTTTGAGTTTTCAAAAAACTTTCCCCGTAATGAGCCGTTTTGGTTGTAGTATCTCACAAATACGGGGAAGATATTGCGGAAAAATTTGTGTTCTTCGACGCAATATCTTGGAAAAAAACTTTCCTCCAGGGGAAGTTTACATTGACATGGTGTGATATAATATATTGTAAATTGAAATTCTGCGCCCTAATGACGATATATACCCGGAGGTGCTCCTAAATATGGGAAATGAAAAGAGAAAAAGCAGCGGCTATGCCCAGCGGTTTTTTGCCCACTTTGGCAAGGCTGTGGGAACGATCTTACTGGTGTTTGTAATCAGTATGATTATCTTTGTGTGCATTTTCACCGCCTATCTCAGAAACTATCTGATGCCCCAGGTGACGTTCTCTCTGGACGGCTTTAAGCTGAACCAGACCTCGGTCATCTATTATGAGAACAAAGAGACCGGCCAGTACGAAACGCTGCAAAATCTCTACGGCAACGAAAACCGGATTTGGGCCTCTTACAATGAAATCCCGGACAATCTGGTTTACGCCACCATTGCCATCGAGGATAAGCGGTTCTTGGAGCATCATGGCGTGGACTGGCTTCGTACCATGCGGGCCGGCATGAACCTGTTTATGGGCTCCCACAGCACCTTCGGCGCGTCTACGCTGACCCAGCAGCTGGTAAAGAACCTGACCAGCGATGATGAGATTACCGTCCGGCGAAAGCTGGTGGAGATTTTCCGCGCCTTGGCCATGGAGAAGCAGTATAGCAAAGAAGAAATTCTGGAGTGGTATCTGAATACCATCTACCTGGGCGAGCAGGCCTACGGCGTGCGGACGGCGTCCTACACCTACTTTGCCAAGGACGTGTCCCAGCTGGACCTGGCCCAGTGTGCCAGCCTCATTGCCATTACCAACAACCCCTCTCTGTATGACCCCTATATCAGCGACCGCTGTAAGGAGCGCAATAAGCAGCGCCAGGAGATTATTCTGGGGCAGATGTTGGACCAGGGCTATATCTCCCAGGCGGAATATCAGTCCGCCATATCGGAGGAGCTGGTCTTTGAGTATGCCTCCGGTGACGCAGAGTATCAGGATAACTCCTCTTATTATTCCTACTTTGTGGATCAGGTAATCCGGGACGTGGTCAACGACCTGGCTGACGCCACCGGCTACGACACCGAGGTCATCAACCAGATGATTCTCGGCGGCGGCTACCAGATCTACTCCACCATTGACGTGAATATCCAGTCCGCGGCGGAGGATGTCTACGAGAATCTGGACAACATTCCGGCCACAGACAGCACCTATCAGCAGATGCAGTCGGCCATTGTGGTGATTGACAACGATACTGGTGACATCTCGGCCATTGTCGGCGGCGTGGGAGAGAAGCCCGGCAGCCTGACCCTGAGCCGTGCCACCCAGAGTCTGCTGTCTCCCGGCTCTACCATCAAGCCCATTGCGGTTTATGGACCGGCCCTGAATACGGGGCTGATTACCCCCGCTACCGTGTATGATGATACACCCTATTCCTTTGGCGCACAGCCCTGGCCCAAGAATGAGGACAATGTGTATCATGGCCTGACCAATATTACGGATGCCATGATGCGCTCCAGCAATACCGTGGCGGTGAAGGTGCTGGATGACCTGTCTGTGGACTATGCCTACGACTATGCGGTCAATCAGATGGGACTGGATACTCTGGTAGAAGATTATGAGCTCAACGGGGTGGAATATACCGATAAAAGCCTCTGGTCCCTGGCGCTGGGCGGCATGGTCCGAGGGGTCACCGTTCGGGATCTGACGGCGGCCTATGCGGCGGTGGCCGATGGGGGCACCTACCGGGAGGCCCGGACCTACACCAAGGTTCTTGACAGCGAAGGAAATCTGGTGCTGGACAACACCCAAAACTCCCGCACGGTGCTGAGCCAGAAGGCGGCCTATTACCTCACCTATATGATGGAGGAGACCGTCAAGAGCGGCACCGGCACCGAGGCCCAGATTGAGGGCATGAGCGTGGCCGGAAAGACCGGTACCACCAGCGACGACAAGGACCGCTGGTTTGCGGGCTACACGCCCAACCACACGGCGGTGGTCTGGTGCGGCTATGACGATCCCCAGGAGGTGGTTCTGGCGGATGAGAATATCAACAACCCGGCGGCGGTGCTCTGGAATCAGGTGATGAGCAGGGTCAGCCAGGGCGAAACCGATCCCGGCTTCAATCGGCCTACGGATGTAATTGAGGTGGAGGTCTGCCAGGACAGCGGACTGCTGCCCACAGGCTGGTGTGAAAAGGACGTCCGGGGAGACCGGACCATTACGGTGCAGCTGGCAGCAGAGGATGTGCCCACGGAGTACTGCAATATGCATGTGGAGGCGGAGCTCTGCCACACAGACGACAGCTATCATTTGGCCACGGACACCTGCCCCAGCAGCAACGTGCAGAAATATGGAATGCTGAATTACGCACGGCAGTTCCCCATTGCGGGTATTGCCGTACTGGACCAGCAGTATTGTGTGGGTTATCTGGCCAAGCAGGCGGGCTATACGGTGCCCCGCTGTGCCGGCACGCTGGATCCCATCAATGAGAATTGTCCATACCATGGCTCCGGCAGCTCCGACAGCCGCAGAAGCAGCCAAAGCGCCAGCGGTCAAAGCACCGGCGGAAGTGTGGAGACGGACCCTACGCCAAGTCCCTCGGCCAGTCCCAGTCCCAGCCCCAGTCCCAGTCCCAGCCCTTCGCACCAGGGGGAGACGGATACGGAAGTGACACCCCAGGGGGATGGATAAAAGGAGAACACTATGTGGACAGCAAATGAATGGAAGGACTATGAGGTCCTGGATTGCTCCGACGGGGAGAAGCTGGAGCGCTGGGGAAACTACACCCTGGTGCGTCCGGACCCTCAGGTGATTTGGAACACACCCAAGGATCGGGAGCTGTGGAGCCGTTATGACGCCCGGTATGCCCGGTCCAACACCGGCGGCGGAGCCTGGAATACGAAAAAGCTCCCGGACAAGTGGAAGATACATTATAAAGAGCTGACCTTTCAGGTCAAGCCCATGAACTTTAAGCACACCGGCGTATTTCCGGAGCAGGCAGCCAACTGGGACTGGGCCATGGAGCGGATTCGAGCCGCCCACCGGCCCATCCAGGTGCTGAATCTGTTTGCCTACACCGGCGGCGCCACCATCGCCTGCGCAGCGGCGGGGGCCTCGGTGTGCCATGTGGACGCTGCCCGGGGGATGGTGTCCTGGGCCAGAGAGAATGCGGTGGTTTCTGGCTTGGAGGATCGGCCCGTTCGCTGGATCGTGGATGACTGCGCAAAGTTTGTGGAGCGGGAAATCAAACGGGGACGGCGGTATGATGCCATTATTATGGATCCGCCCTCCTATGGACGGGGCCCCTCGGGAGAGGTGTGGAAGCTGGAGAAGAATCTCTATGATTTCGTCTCTCTCTGCACCGGGGTGCTCTCGGAGAATCCGCTGTTTGTCATTATCAATTCCTACACCACAGGGCTGGCCCCCTCGGTGATCGGCTATATTTCGGACAGCCTGTTCGGACGGAAGTATGGCGGACATACTGCCTGTGACGAGCTGGGGCTGCCGGTGACCAAGTCCGGGCTGGTGCTGCCCTGCGGCGCCACCGGACGCTGGACAAGGGAGGGCTGAGATGAGCACTGCCATTGAAGTAAAGGACGCATCCTTTTCCTACTCCGCCACGGAACAGACCGACGCCATTGGCGTGTTTGAGCATCTGAACCTGACGGTGGAGCAGGGAAAGTTTGTGGTGATTTTAGGCCACAACGGCTGTGGAAAATCCACCCTGGCCAAGCATTTTAACGCCATCCTGCTGCCCTCCGGCGGGGAAATCTATGTCTACGGCATGGACACCAGAAGCCAGGAGGATCTGATTCCCATTCGCCGGTCCGTGGGCATGGTGTTCCAGAACCCGGACAATCAGATCGTCTCCAATGTGGTGGAGGAGGACGTGGCCTTCGCCCTGGAGAATCTCGGCGTCCCCACAGAGGAGATTCGGGAACGGGTGGACGCGGCGCTGAAGGCCGTGGGGATGTACGAGTTCCGCCGTCACGCCCCCCATCTTCTGTCCGGCGGACAGAAGCAGCGGGTGGCCATTGCCGGGGTTTTGGCCATGCGGCCTCAGTGCGTGGTGCTGGATGAGCCCACGGCCATGCTGGATCCCGTGGGGCGGAACGAGGTAGTGGATACCATCCATGAGCTGAACGGAAAGTTCGGCGTGACGGTGATTCTGATTACCCACCATATGCGGGAGGCCATTGATGCAGACCGGGTCATTGTTATGGACGCCGGAAAGGTCATCGCCGACGATGTGCCCCAAAAGGTCTTTACCCAGGTGGAGCTTCTGCGGAGCGTGGGACTTACCGTCCCGGAAACCACGGACCTGATGTATGAGCTGAACCAAAAGGGGTGGGAGCTTCCCCTGGACGCCCTGTCCGTGGAAGCCTGTGCCCAGGCCATTGCCGCGGCGCTGCGGTGAGAGGCAATGTATGAATATCGGCATCCCAGCGATGGCTGCGCGGGAGAGCTGAACACCAACAGCCGGAGGATACCATTTTGAATCCCATTATCGCAACAGAGGATTTGACGCATATTTATTCTCAGGGCACACCCTTTGAGCGGTTTGCCCTGGAAAGCGTGAATTTTTCGGTGAACCAGGGTGAGTTTATGGGCATTATCGGCCACACAGGTTCTGGAAAGTCCACGCTGATTCAGCACCTCAACGGGCTGTTAAAGCCCACGTCCGGAACCGTACGCTTTGACGGAAAGGACATCTGGGAGGACAAGAAGTTCACCCGTCAGGTGCGCTTCCAGGTGGGGCTGGTGTTCCAGTACCCCGAGTATCAGCTCTTTGAGGAGACGGTATTTCGGGATATCGCCTTTGGCCCGAAGAATATGAAGCTGGAGGAGGAGGAAATCCGCCGCAGAGTTCTGGAGGCGGCCAGCTTTGTGGAGCTGCCGGAGTCCGTGCTGGAGATTTCCCCTTTTGAGCTCTCCGGAGGACAGAAGCGCCGGGTGGCCATTGCCGGTGTCATTGCCATGGAACCCAAGGTGTTGATTCTCGATGAGCCCACGGCGGGGCTGGACCCCAAGGGCCGGGAACAGATCCTGAACAATATCCGAACCTATCAGCAGGCGAAACATGCCACGGTCATTATGGTCAGCCACTCCATGGAGGAGATCGCAGACAGCGTGGAGCGCCTGGTGGTGGTGAATGATGCCCATATCGCCATGGACGGCACCCCTCGGGAGGTATTTTCCCATGCAGAGGAGCTGGAGAGGATGGGCCTTGCGGTGCCCCAGGTCACCAGTGTGTTTCTCCGCTTGAAGGCCCTGGGCGTCCCGGTGGATCCCTCGGTTTACACCACGGCCCAGGCGATGGAAAGCCTGATGGCCCTGAAGGGAGGGGTTTGCTGATGCTTAAGGATATTACCATCGGCCAGTATTTCCCCGGAAATACGCCCATCCATAGGATGGATCCCCGAACGAAAATTCTAAATGTGCTGTTTTATATCATTGCCCTGTTTACCTGCAAAGGGATTTTGGGGTATTTGCTGGTGCTGGGGTATTTGGTGGCGGCGGTGCGTATCTCCAAAATCCACCTGAAAACCATTTTGAAGGGTGTCAAGCCCATTCTGATTATTATCATTTTCACGGCTCTGCTGAATATGTTCTACACTCCGGGCAATGAGCTGTTCCACATTTGGAAGCTGAAGGTCACGGATGCAGGCATTCGAAATGCCGTTTTTATGGTGGCACGGATCATCATGCTGATCACCGGCACCTTCCTCCTGACCTATACCACTTCCCCCATCACCCTTACCGACGGACTGGAGCGGCTTTTGGGGCCCCTGAAGCGAATCAAGGTCCCGGTTCATGAGCTGGCCATGATGATGAGCATTGCCCTGCGGTTTATTCCCACCCTGATCGAGGAGACGGACAAAATTATGTCCGCCCAAAAGGCCCGGGGGGCCGATTTTGAGACGGGAAATCTGCTCCAGAAGGCCAAGGCGCTGATCCCGGTGCTGGTGCCGCTGTTTGTCAGCGCCTTCCGCCGGGCAGATGAGCTGGCCACGGCCATGGAGTGCCGCTGCTATACCGGAGGAGAGGGACGGACACGGCTTAATCCCCTAAAGTGGAAGCGGCTGGACACCGTTGGACTGCTGACGGGATGCGTGATGCTGACCGCTGTTGTCATCCTCAGACAGTTTGGACTCTGAAAGGAGCAGATCTGTGAGAAACATTGCCATGGTGCTCACCTATGAGGGCACCGCCTACCACGGCTGGCAGGTTCAGAAAAATGCCATGACGGTCTGTGAGACCATGGAACAGGCGGCCACCAAGCTGCTGGGACACCCGGTGAAGATCACCGGGTGTGGTCGTACCGACGCAGGCGTTCACGCCAGAAATTATGTGGCCAATTTTCGCACCGGCTCCGGCATTCCCGTGGAACGGATTCCCTATGCCATGAATACCCACCTGCCCCACGACATTGTGGTGCGGGAGGCCTTTGAGGTGCCGGATTCCTTCAATGCCATTGGATCCTGCGTCAAGAAGGAATACACCTACCAGATCTACAACTCCAGAATCCGGGACCCCTTCTATGTGAACCGGGCATGCTTTTATCCCAAGCATCTGGATGAGAAGGTCATGCAGCAGGCGGCGGACCGCTTTGTGGGGACCCATGATTTTGCCGCAGTGCGTAGCGTAGGAACCGACGTGAAAAGCACCGTCCGCACGGTGCACTATTTCGATGTGGAGCGGCAGGGAAATCTGCTGCTGCTGCGGATCTGCGCCAACGGCTTTCTCTACAATATGGCCCGGGCCATGTCCGGGACGGTGGTGTATGCGGCGGAGGGAAAGTTCCCCCCGAAGGCTGTGACGGAGATTTTGGAGAACAAAAACCGTACGGCGGCGGGGCCGACCATGCCCCCCGGCGGGTTATATATGACGAAGCTCTGGTATGAGTGTGAGGAGGTTTCCTTTCATGTGGGATGACGCCGTGCAGCTGCAGGGACGTCACACAAAGAGGAAGTGGAACGGAGTGCGGATGCTGCTGGTCCTGGCGGTGGCTCTTGGAGCCATGGGCTATGGAGGGGAGCATCCGGAGTGCATTCGGGAATTCCTGAGGAAGTGGAATACACCGCCCTATGAGGAGGTGTGGGTGCCGCTGACCCAGGAGGGAAAGACCATGGCTGTGGTGGAAGGAACCATTTTCTGTGCCGAAGCCGGCAGCCTGGAGCAATACAATGGGAAGGGACAAGAACGACAGCAGTGGACCACGGCCCTGACCGAGCCGCTGATGCTGTCCGCGGAGGACGCCGGGGCGGTTTACACTCCCGGGGAATCGGAAATCTGGCTCCTTGGGAAGGACGGAGCGGTGCGCCGGGAGCTTTCGGCAGGAATTGATCTTGCCGCAGTGGGACCGGCGGGCACCTTGGCGGTGGTCACTGCCGGGTCCGGCTATCTGACCGAGACGGTGCTGTTCGCCGCCGACGGGGAAGTCAGCCGGCGCCTGGGACTGGTGGATCAGGCCATGGTGATGATGACCATTCCCCGGAGGGACGTGCTGGTGTCCTGCTGTGTGGACGGAGCGGGACACTGGAGCCTTCGGCAGGATACGCTGGAAACCAGCCGGTGCCTGGCATTGGAGGACCAAATGATCTATGATCTGCGGACCTGCGGAGACGGCGTTCTGCTCTGGACAGACTGGGGCTTTCGGATGCTGGACCGGGAAGGCCGGGAGATAGGCGCCTATCAGATCGCCCCGGAGGCCGTGGCGGCCTGGGATGCGGATGACATGGCGGCGCTGATTGTCCAGCGATTTGGCCGATACTGGCTGATTACCATGGACGGCCGGGGACAAATCACCCAGAGCGCCTGGCGTGGCGGACTGCCAAAGAGACTGCTGGTTTGTGGGAATCGCGCCTGTACGCTTGACAGCGGGGCATTGCTGGTCTATGATAATGCTGGCGGATTGTTGAAACGCACCCCAGAGGGTGCGACGGCCTGGGATATTCTGCCGGCGGCAGATGGACTTCTGCTCCGGAGCAGGGATGCGGTGCGGTATTATAGCCTTCCCTAATCCGCTCTGGGCCGACGGAGAAGACAATCTGCGGTGCAGCCGGACATTTTTTAGAGCCTATGTGGCGAAAAGGAGAAACACTATGCGTCCTACCCTTTGCAGCAGATGCAACAAGAATTACGCTGTGATCTTTATCACTAAAATAGAAAACGGAGAGACAAAGAACGAGGGCCTGTGCCTGAAGTGCGCCCGGGAGCTTGGAATCAAGCCCGTGGATGACATGATGAAGAAGCTGGGAATCACCGACGAGGACCTGGACAATATGACCAGCGAAATGATGAACGCGGTGGAGGGAGGCGAGGAGCTCCAGGAGTCCCCGGAGTCCGAGGACGATCAGGAGGACGACGGCCGTACCGCCACCTTCCCCTATCTCAGCAAGCTCTTCGGCAATTCGGACCGGCCCCGGTCGGAGCAGCCCAAGGAGCCCGGAAAGGATGGCGCCCGCCGCAGTGGCGGAAAGAAGGACAAGCGGAAGTTCCTAGAAACCTACTGCCTGAACCTAACCCGGAAGGCCAAGGAGGGGAAGATCGACCATGTGGTTGGCCGAGAGGAGGAGACCGAGCGGGTCATCCAGATCCTCAACCGCCGCCAGAAGAACAATCCCTGTTTGATTGGTGAGCCTGGAGTGGGAAAAACCGCCATCGCCGAGGGCCTGGCCCAGCGAATCGTCGACGGGAACGTCCCCTATAAGCTCCTGGACAAGGAGATTTATATGCTGGATATGACGGCACTGGTGGCCGGAACCCAGTTCCGGGGGCAGTTTGAAAGCCGGATGAAGGGCCTGATTGACGAGATCAAGAAAACCGGGAATATCATTCTGGTGATTGACGAGATTCACACCATTGTAGGGGCGGGAGACGCCGAGGGCTCCATGAATGCGGCCAATATCCTAAAGCCTGCCCTGTCCCGGGGGGAGATTCAGGTCCTGGGCGCCACCACCTTTAACGAGTATCGCAAGCACATTGAAAAGGACACGGCGCTGGAGCGCCGGTTCCAGCCGGTTACGGTGAATGAGCCAACCATTGAGGAGGCCGTCTCGATTTTGCGGGGAATCGCCCATTACTATGAGGAGTTCCACGGGGTCTGCGTCTCTCCGGAGATCTGCCGTCAGGCGGTTATCCTCAGTGAGCGGTATATTTCCGACCGGTTCCTGCCGGACAAGGCCATCGACCTGATCGACGAGGCCTGCTCCGACGTGAATCTCAAGGACCCGGACATTAAACGGCTGAGCGAGCTGAAAAAGGAATGGGCCGACATCAATATGGAGATCGAGATGCTCACCGATGGGGGAGAGCATGACGAAACGGACTATGAGCGGCTGGCGATGCTCCGCAGCAAGGAGCTGCAGCTGGACAGTCAGCTTCACGAGCTTCAGTGCAAGCCCCGGCCGGCGCTGACCATGGAAAATCTGGCCCGGGTCATTGAGCTTTGGACCAAAATCCCCGCCAGCAAGATCCAGGCCCAGGAATACCAGCAGCTCAAGACCCTGGAGGATAAGCTGAAGACACGGATCATTGGGCAGGATGAGGCAGTTTCTGCGGTGGCAAGGGCCATTCGGCGGAACCGCGTGGGCATTTCCCCGAAAAAGCGTCCGGTGTCCTTTATCTTTGTGGGCTCCACCGGTGTGGGCAAAACGGAGCTGGTTAAGCAGCTGGCCACGGAGCTCTTTGAAGGAGTGGACTCCCTGATTCGGCTGGATATGTCGGAATATATGGAGAAGCACTCCGTATCCAAGCTCATTGGTTCGCCTCCGGGCTATGTGGGCTATGATGAGGCGGGACAGCTCACCGAGAAGGTTCGCCGGAAGCCCTATTCCATTATTCTCTTTGACGAGCTGGAAAAGGCCCATGGGGATGTTTTGAATATTCTCCTCCAGGTGCTCGATGACGGTCGGATTACCGACTCCCAGGGCCGGGTGGTGAATTTTGAAAATACTGTGATTATTATGACCTCCAACGCCGGCAGCGAGCAGCGGAGCACCTCACTGGGCTTTGACCGCAGCCCCTCGCAGCAGGCCAAGGAGAAGGCCATGAAGGCACTGCAGGAGTTCCTGCGGCCGGAGTTCATCAACCGTGTGGACGAGATTGTCTGCTTCAACAAGCTCAGCGAGGACAACTTCCGCGGCATTGCGAAGATTATGCTGGGCGAGCTGGAGGCGTCCCTCAAGGAGCACGGTGTGGCCCTGACCTGGGATGACAAGGTGGTGGACTACCTGGTGAAAAAGTCCTTCTCGGAGGTCTACGGCGCCAGAAATCTCCGCCGGACCATTCAGAAGGATCTGGAGGATCCCATCGCGGAGAAAATCATTGACAGCTATGAGGCTCCCATTTCTGAAATCAGCATACACGGAGAAGGGGATCAGGTTCTCATCGAGAGTAAATAAGAAAGGACGTGATCTCCCATGGAGCTCAAAAAAGTCTTTCAAATCCCAGAGATGAAGGCCCTGCTGCTCAGCAGCGCCATTGGACTGGAAAAGGAAAACATCCGCATTCACGGAGACGGCAATATTGCCATGACACCCCATCCCTTTGGGGACAAGGCCAAGCATCCCTTTATCACCACGGACTTTTCCGAGTCCCAGGTGGAAATCGGGACGGAGGTGTGCAGCAACCCGGATCAGGTCTACGACCAGCTGGAGAATCTGCACGATATTGTCACCACCACGGTGGCGGTGGAAAATCCGGAGCGGGAGTATCTCTGGCCGATGAGCAATCCGCCGCTGATTGCGGACCCGGAGGCCATCCCGGTGGCCCATTTTGTGGGGAAAAATCGGGAAAAGGAGACCTATCGGGACTATTTGTCCCAAAAATACGGGAAGAAGATTATGCTGTACTGCGGCATTCACTACAACTTCTCCTTTGACGAACGGCTCATCGCCCGGCTGCATCAGATGCTGGGGCGCCAGGATGACCTGCGGTTTCTCCGCAGCGAAATCTATCTGGCCATGGCGAAAAACTGCTATCTCTACAGCTGGTTCCCGGTGCTGATGACAGCGGCCAGTCCGATTTTCCACGAGAGCTTCATGGATGAGGGAATTCCGGTGGGGGGCGGACGCTTCCTGGGCTATTCCTCCATGCGGAACAGTAAATACGGCTACTGGAACAAACGGCAGATTATTCTGAACTACCAGAGCCTGGACACCTATATTAACAGTATTGTGGAGACGGTCCGCCAGGGGGATCTGTACTCCTCCAGTGAGTTCTATTCGCCGGTGCGGCTCAAGCCCAAGGGCAAGTACCTGATGAAGAATCTCCGGGCCACCGGCGTCAACCATATTGAGCTTCGGATGTTCGACCTAAATCCCCTGGACAAAAACGGCATGAGCAAGTCGGATATGGAGCTGATGGAGTATTTTCTGCTGTATCTGGCCAGCAAGCCGGACTTCGACTTTACCCCCCAATGGCAGAAAATCTCCCAGGAGAACCACATTGCCAGCGCGGCCTACGACCCCACCTCGGTGGAGATCGTGCTGCCGGAGCGCACCGAGACCCTTCAGAAGGCGGCGCTGCGGCTGCTGGCGGAGATGGAGGCATTCTATCGGGACATTGACGTGCCCCAGGCCCTGGCTTCTATCTCCATTGCCCGGCAGCGGGTGGAGAATCCGGATTTGCTCTATAGCCACCGGATCTACCACGAGATTGAGGAGAAGGGCTATGTGGCCTTTGGCATTGAGGCGGCCCAGCGGGCCCTGGACAAGTCCAATGAGATGTATTATCTCCTCAAGGGCTTTGAGGATATGGAGCTTTCCACTCAGGCGCTGATTAAGGCGTGTCTGAAGCTGGGCGTAAAATACGAGGTGCTGGACCGAAAGGACAATTTTGTCAAGCTCACCCGGGGAGACCGGGTGGAGTATGTGAAGCAGGCCACCAAAACCAGCCGGGACAACTGCGTCAGCATTCTCCTGATGCGGAACAAAAACCTGACCAAACGGCTGCTCCGGGAAAACGGTGTCCCCGTGCCCAACGGGAGCATATTCGGCAGCAAGGAGGAGGCGATGGCGGCCTTCCGGGCCCATGGATTGGGGAACTGTGTGGTGAAGCCCAACTTTACCAACTATGGCAAGGGCATCACGGTATTTACCCAGCCGCCCACATCCGAGAACCTGGAAAAGGCCCTGGACATTGCCTTCTCCAACAGCTCCGAGGTACTCGTTGAGGAATATATCCCCGGAGACGACTATCGTTTCCTGGTGATTGGCAACGTGGTCCAGGCGGTGAGCAAGCGCCTCCCTGCCTGCGTGGTGGGAGACGGAGAGCGGAATATCCGGGCGCTGGTCATTGAAAAGTCCCGGGATCCCAGGAGAGGCCCGGATCACCGACGGCCCCTGAGCTTTATTGGGATGGGTGCCGAGGAGGCCCTCCATTTGGAGACCATGGGCATGAGCTTTATGACCGTCCCCGCCAAGGGCGAGGTGGTCACCCTGCGGCAGAACTCCAATGTGTCCACCGGCGGCGAAGCCATTGACTGCACAGACATTGTGCATCCCACCTACCGGGAGATCGCCCTGAAGGCGGCGGCCTCGGTGGGAGCGGTGTTCTGCGGGGTAGACATTATCTGCGAGGACATTACCCGCCCGGCGGAGGACAGCATTTACGCCGTGACGGAGCTGAACTTTAACCCGTCCATCAAGATCCACTGCTATCCCTCGGCGGGCCAGTCCCGGCCCATTGGCGAGGCTGTGGTGCGATTCCTGTTTGACATGGACCAAGAGGCTGGAGGCAACCCATGACCCTGGATGAAGCGATTATCGCAAGAAAAAGTATTCGAAGCTATGACATGGAGGAGCTGGAGCCGGAGCTTATTGACGGCCTGGTGGATTTCCTGTCTGAGCTGACGGTGCCCGACGACACCATCGACTGGAATTTTGACATTCTGCCCCTGGACGATATGTGCCGGCTGCTCAACGGTGTACCCCGGCTTCAGGCGCCCCACTATTTGGTGATTCGTTCGGAGAAAATCAAAAACTGCCTCCAAAATGCCGGATATATTGGAGAAATGGCAGTGCTGTGGCTTACCGCTCAGGGTATCGCTAGCTGTTGGCAGGGCTCCCTGGAGGCGGAGCATGACTTTGAGAATGTCCTGCCCTATATCTCCTGTGTGGCCTTTGGCCGCTCCCAGGAGCCCTTCCGGACGTCCCCCTCCGAGATCAGCAGAAAGAAAAAGCTCAGTGCCATTGCCTATGGTGACATGGCGTCTCCCCGGCGGGAGATTATGGAGCTGACTTGGATGGCCCCCAGCTGCATGAATATGGAGCCGGTACGGTATCTGGTGGATACTCACCGGATCCACATCTATCGGAAGAACAACCGAATTTTAAAATTCAATCAGTTCAACTACTTCCAGTGCCTGGATGTGGGCGTTGCCATGGCCCACCTGGAGGTGGCAGCCAAGAAATACGGATACCGGGTGATCTTCGAGCATCTGAGCCCGGAGCCGGATTTCCGCAAGGAGCTGTATCAGGCCTCTGCCCATCTCGTCAAGGATGAGGCTTCCGAGCCGGGGGCCTGAGACGATGAGAGGGACTAATTCCGGTCATTCCGAAAGGAGGGGCAGTATGGAGCCTGTGACAATCCTCCTCTACCATTTCACCAGACAGGAGACGGGAATGCTCCATTTGCTGCTGAAGCATATGCCTCAGGTGCAGGTGGTCTCGGTGGAGCGCAATGCCTATGGCATGTCCATTGAGGAGGTGCTGGGGGGAAAGCCCGCCCCGGCGCTTGCCCTGGGGCGGGATATCCAGCGGAAGATGCTGGTGCTGGCCCAGGCAAAGGGGCAGATGCTCCACTTCCTGCTGGCGGCCTGCCAGCAGGTCACCCAGGAGCCGGTGCTTCGGGCCGTGGTCACGGAGACCAACGCCAAGTGGACCGGACTGCAGCTCTACGATGCCCTCCTGGAGGAGGAAGCGGAGCTGACGGGAGGACGGAATTAAGAGCCCTTGACTCCCGGAGAGAATCTGATATAATGAAAACAACGCAAGACTCAGGGATATTCCGCAAATATCCCTGGATTTTTTCTGACAGGAGAGAGGAGAGGTGCAGATGGTTCCCAGACTCCTGACGTACCTTAAAAAGTACTGGGGAGAGTATGCAGGCGGTCTATTCTGCCTTTTGGCGGTAGACTTTCTGGAGCTTTATATTCCGCAGCTTACCGGCGCCATCACCGATGGACTGACCGCGGGGAGCTTTCCGGTGCGTGTGCTGCTACAGGATGTTTTTTTGATCGTTGCCATTGCGACTGTGGTGGCGCTGATGCGGTTCGGCTGGCGGGTGCTGATGTTTGGCGCCTCCCGCCGGGTGGAGCGGGACCTGCGGGAGGACTTGTACCGCAAGCTGGGGACGCTGTCCAACCGCTTTTTCCAGCACCATAAAACCGGCGATTTAATGGCCTATTTCAGCAACGACATGGACGCCATTCGGATGGCAGTGGGGCCGGGCGTGCTGACCACCTTTGACGCGGTGGTGATGACGGTGCTGGTGGTCATAAAGATGATCGTCTATGTGGACCTGCGGCTGACCCTTTTGGCCATGGTGCCGCTGCTGGTGATTTTGTTCGGCGGCAGCCGCTACGGCAAGGCCATGAGCTGGCGCTATGACCGGAAACAGGCCGTTTTTGGAAAGCTCACGGACTTTGTGCAGGAGAGCGTCTCCGGCATTCGGGTGGTCAAGGCCTTTGTCCAGGAGGCTCAGGACATGGAGGCCTTCCAGCGGGTGTCCCGGGAGAACCAGGACGCCAATCTCCATGTGGTGAAGCTCCGGGCGACCGTAATCCCCATGCTGGACGGACTGATCGGCTTGGCCAGCGGATTGACGCTGCTCTATGGCGGCTATTTGGTGATCCATGGCACCATCACCCTGGGAAAATTTGTGGCCTTTAACACCTATGTGATGACCCTGGTCTGGCCCATGATTGCTGCGGGAGAGTCCATCACCATGCTCTCCCAGGGGGCGGCTTCCTGGAAACGGGTCCAGTCCATATTTGCGGAGACCCCCGAGGTGGCGGACGATGAACTGACGGATCCTACCATCGACGCCATCGGCGCATCCATCACCTTCCGGGATCTGCACTTCCGCTATGCCCCGGCGCTGCCGGAGGTGTTTTCCGGGTTTTCTGCGGAGATCCCCCCAGGGGCCACCATTGGCATTTTAGGACGGACCGGCTGCGGCAAATCCACGTTGGTGAGTTTGCTGACACGGCTGTACAACGTGGAGCCGGGGCAAATTTTCATCGGCGGCAAGGATATTCGCAGCATTCCCATCGGGGTCCTCCGGGAAAACCTGGCCTGTGTGCCCCAGGAGAATCTGCTGTTTTCCGATACCATTCAGGCGAATATTGCCTTCGGCACCCGGACGGCAGAGCATATGCCCCAGGTGGAAACCAAGCCCTTGAAGGTGTTCCTGCGGAGTGACGAGGCGGCAGATCAGTGGGTGGAGCAGGAGATGGCCCACCGGGAGAGTCAGACCGATGCACTGTGGAACGATCTGGATCAGGTGATCCAGGCGGCCAAGGACGCCGACGTACACGACAACATTATGGAATTCCCCCATCAGTATGCCACTGTGGTGGGAGAGCGGGGGGTGACCCTGTCCGGGGGACAGAAGCAGCGCACTGCCATTGCCCGGGCGCTGCTGAAGGATGCGGAGATTCTCATTCTGGACGATGCCCTTTCGGCGGTGGACACGGATACCGAGGCCCGGATTTTGGCGGCGCTCAAGAGCCGCCGCAAGGGGAAAACCACCATTTTGATTGCCCATCGTATCAGCACGGTCCAGAGTGCGGACAGAATTCTGTTTGTGGAAAACGGTGTTTGTGCCGAGTCCGGCACCCATCAGGAGCTGATGGCGCTGGGCGGCAGCTATGCCCGGCTCTATGAACAGCAGCAGCTGGAGCTTCAGCTCCAGGCGGAAAAGGAGGCCCTTCATGCAGAAGAATAAGCAAGGGGTGTTCCGGCGGCTGATGGGCTACATGAAGCCCGAGAAGGGAGCCCTGATGGTTGCCCTGGTGCTGGTCCTGGTGGTGACGGTCAGCGACCTGATCCGGCCCATTCTGGTGGGGCGGGCCATGGATGCCATTACCGTGGGCGGCGCCTTTTCCGTGATCGTCCGGTATTCGGCGATTTATCTGGTGTGCCTGATCTTTGGCACGGTGTGCAATGCGGCGCAGATGTGGATTTTGCAGAAGCTGGGACAGAATATTATCTTCCGCATCCGCCAGGAGCTTTTCGATCATATCCACCATCTGTCCCTGCGGTTCTTTGATGTGACGCCGGTGGGGCGGATTGTCACCCGGGTGACCAACGACGTGGAGACCCTCAACGAGCTGTTTTCCTCCATTTTGGTGACCATGGTGAAAAATGCCGTGCTGATTTTAGGCTATGCCGGGGTGATGCTCTATCTCCAGTGGAAGCTGGCCTTGGTGTCCTTTTTGCTGCTTCCTCTGGTGGTGTATCTTACCGGCCTGTTCACCCGGCTCTATCGCACCACCCACCGAATCACCCGGACCAAGGTCTCCGCCATGAACACCTATCTCTCGGAGAATCTATCCGCCATGAAGCTGATCCACATTTTCCACCGGGAGGAGGAAAAGCAGCGGGAGTTTACCCAGCGATCTCAGGATTTGTTTCAGTCGAACTTTCGGGAGATTGTGGTGTACGGGACCTTCCGGCCGCTGATCTACTTTATCAGCATTCTGGCATTGGCGTCGGTGCTGGGAGTGGGCGGCGTCCAGGTGATGCATGGGGCGCTGTCCATTGGCACCCTGTATATCTTCACCAGCTATGTGAAGTCCTTCTTTGAGCCTATTCAGAATCTGTCCGACCAGTTTGGTACCCTACAGGCGGCGATGGCGGCGGGGGAGAAGATTTTTGCCCTGCTGGACGAGGAGCCCCTGATCCGGGAGCCGGAGCAGCCCAAGGTCCTGGAGGCCCCCAAGGGCCGCATTGTGTTTGACCATGTTTGGTTCTCCTATGACGGGGAGGAGTGGGTGCTGAAGGATGTGAGCTTTGTCATTGAACCCGGTCAGACCGCCGCGTTTGTGGGGGCCACCGGCGCGGGAAAGAGCTCCATTTTGAACCTCATCGGCAGGTACTATGACATCCAGAAGGGGCGCATTACCATTGACGGGACGGATATTCGGGAGTTGGACATTCCATCCCTCCGCCGTGCAGTGGGACAGGTGCAGCAGGACGTGTTCCTGTTCACCGGGGACATTCAGAGCAATATTCGCCTCCGGGAAAGCGCCATCAGCGATGAAGCGATCCGGGAGGCGGCCAAGTTCGTCAATGCGGACGGATTTATCTCCCAGCTGGAGCAGGGCTATGAAACGGCGGTGACGGAGCGGGGCTCCACTTTGTCTGCCGGACAGCGGCAGCTTTTGAGCTTTGCCAGGACCTTGGCCTTTGACCCGGCCATTCTGGTGATGGACGAGGCCACTGCCAACATTGACACGGAGACGGAAATGCTGATTCAGGACGCCATGGAGCGGCTGATGGCAGGCCGGACCACTATTGTGGTGGCGCATCGGCTTTCCACCATTCAGCATGCGGACAAGATCATGGTTATGCACAAGGGACGCCTCCGGGAGGAGGGGACCCATCAGGAGCTGCTCCAGCAAAACGGCATTTACAAAAAGCTCTATGATTTGCAGCTGAAGCATCAATAACAAAGGGCCCCCGGAGACATACCGTCTCCGGGGGCCTTGATCTTCAGGACTTCAACTTCCCGGGGAGGTCCTCCTCCGGGGTCACATACAGGGTGTTGTAGTGGTCGTAGATCACCATGCCGGGCTTTGCACCCGTGGGCTTTTTCACGTTTTTTACCTGGGTATAGTCCACAGGTACGTTCTGTCCGCCCCGGGCCTGGGAATACAGGGCAGCCAGCTGGGCAGCCTCGGTCAAGGTGGCGTCTCCGGGGGTCCGGCCCTGGCAGGAGATAATGACATGGCTGCCGTGGATTTTTTGGGTATGCAGCCAGATGTCACTTTTGAAGGCGTCCTTTAGCGTCAGCCGGTCGTTCTGCACGTTGTTCCGGCCGACGCGAATCCGAAAACCCTCGCTGGACTGAAACTCCATGGGCTTGGCAGGGGCGGTTTTCATGGCCTTCTTTTTGTCGGTGTTTCGGAGATAGCCCACGGAAACCAGCTCACCCCGAATTTCCGCCAGATCCTTTTCCGTTTCCGCCCGGCTGAGCTCCTCTAGAATACTCTCCAAATATTCCAGCTCGGCCCGGCCCTTTTGGAGCTGCTCCGTGAGATAGCCCTCGGCGTGCTTGGCCTTGGTGTAGTCCTTGAAGCACTTGGCAGCGTTCTGCTGGGGACTGAGGGTGGGATCCAGGGGAATGTCCATGGTCCGAAGCTCCGGGTCGTAGTAGTTTTCCGCAGAGAGCAGGGTCTGACCTCGCTGGATGCGGTAGAGGTTGGCGGTAATCAGCTCACCCCGGATGCGGAAGGTGTCCCGGTCTGCGGTGGCGGCCAGCTCCTTCTCCTGGTGGGCCAGCTTTCGGGCGGTGCGGTTCCGCAGGTTGGTAATGGTCTTGGTGATGGCAGAGGACTTGGACTTCATGCGGGCGGCGGCGTCTTTTTTGGCGTAGAAGGTGTCCAGCAGTGCCGAATAGCTCTGCTCCGGCTGAGACTCCACCAGGGCTCCATACTGGAGAATGGGCAGGTAGGTAAAATCCCAGGGAGCGCCGTGTTTCAGCAGCAGATAGGGGGTGCCGTCCTCTGACTGTAGCCGGGAAAACGCCTGCTTTACATAGGCGGCAAAGGCGTAGCGGGAGGCCGGGGAAAGGGCGTTTAAGTCCTCCAACTCCGGATCATACCGAGCGACCAGTTCCCGGGCGATCAGCGGGGAGATTCCGGCAAAGTGATCCAGCAGAAAGCCGTCAGGCCGAACCGGGGTGGAGATGGCGGTGAGCAGGGCGGTGATGTCCTCCAAAAGGACGGTGGCCGGGTTCAGCTTTTGCTGCTGAGGCGGCAGATGATAGAACAGCCCGGGAAGTACCTGGCGCTGCTGGCTCATTTCGTAGTCCACCCGGCGGACACAGTCTACGATCCGTCCGTCATCACCCAGCAGCACCAGATTGGAGTTCCGCCCCATAAGCTCCAGAATGAGGTGACGGGTCACCGTGTCGCCAAAGTCGTTGGTGCATTGAAATCCAAAATCCAAAACTCGCTCCATAGGGGGCTGGGTGATCTGGGTCAGCCGGCCTCCCACCAGATGCTTTCGCAGAAGCATACAGAACATAGGCGGGGAGGCGGGGTTTTCCGAGGGGGCGGTGGTGATATGGGCCCGGGGATGGGAGGGGTTGGCAGAAAGCAGCAGCCGGGCGCCCCCCTGGGGGCCGCGAAGGGCCAGAATGATTTCATCCCGGGCGGGCTGGTGAATTTTATCGATTTTGGCACCCAGCAAGGTGGTGCAAAGCTCTCCGGAAAGGTGGGAGAGGAAAACGGCGTCAAGTGGCATGGCGATCCTCCATGATCTTGGAAAAAAGTTCAGACAGTCTGGGCTTTCGGCCCAGAAGATACAGTGCGCCGAACAGGGCCTCCAGGCCCGTGGCCCGGGCATATTCCGCATGGGTGGCGTTCTTGGGGATGTGTTTTACGTTGGCGTTGCGGCCACGGCGGAAATACCCCAGCTCCTCCTCTGTGAGCAGGGGAACAATACGGTCCGCCGCGGCGGACTGTGCCGGAGCGCACACCAAGGCCGTGGTCTCCTGATGGAGATGGGCGCCGGTGGTGTGGCCGTCGGTGATGAGCATGGTCCGCACCAGAATCTCGTATACTGCGTCGCCGATATGGGCAAGGCCCAGGGATGAAATGCCGCCGATGGTCTGCGGGTCCAGCTGGGGCGCAAACAAATCCTGCACAAAAATACCTCCTGTAGGGAAATCTCGGAGGAAACACGTTCCTTCAGCAGTCGATATTATACCACAGGGGGGGACGAATGAAAAGGAGAATCTCATCGGCGGCAATACAGACCCCGTTCCACAGGGGATTGTGTTTAAATTGTGATGAGATGTGGGCAGAATGCATAAAAATATTAGCAGGCTAACAGACATAATCCTGAAATTTCTGTTGAGTTCTAAAAAATTGCTGACTTTTCGAAAGCACTATGATATATTGAATGTAAATTTTGGCACAGTTGCCAGGGAGGTATGGCTCGTGGAAGAAAAGTATGGGAAAAAGCTGGGGGAGGCAAAGCCCCTTATGATTGCGGTCAGCGGTATGCTGATGGTGGCTGCGGTGTTTCTAATTGCCGGAATTGCTGTTTTGGGCTACAGCATCAGCAAGGGCGGGTTCAACTTTGTCAGCATTCCGCTGCTGATTGTGGGAATCCTGCTGCTGGTGTACTGCATCAAGACCATGCAGGGCGGGGTGACCTGCTACGAAAATGCCGTGGTGATTAAGGAGACCTTTAAGACCACGGAGATTCCTCGTGACGAGATTGCGGCGATTTACTGGGAGCGTCCCGGCGCCAGCGCCAGCAATGAGAAGATGCGGACCAACGCCAACATCGCCGACATCATTATGGCCGGGGGCAGACGGCATTTCAAGGTCTCCGACGGCTACTACAGCAACGTGGATGTGCTGGGCCTGTATCAGGACCGGTACAAGATCCCCCAGGAGATTAAACGGTAAAACGGAAACCCTCCGGCCCAGACCGGAGGGTTTTTCTTGCGTTTTGCCGGAGAGTGTGCTAGAATGAAGGCAATGCGGATATGGTGGAATTGGTAGACACGTTGGATTTAGGTTCCAATGGGCGACCGTGCAGGTTCGAGTCCTGTTATCCGCACCAGGTCGGGGCGAGCGTTGTGGCTTGCCCCGACTTTTTCGGCTCAGTCCAGCCGGGCGGTGTGTTCAATGGGAAGGGAGATCACCACCGCCTGAGGGGAGGATTTCATGCCGTGAATGCGGTTGATGTCCTCCATGATTTTTTTGCGTTCCTTCTGAGAAGCCACAATGGCCAGAAGCTCTTTTTCCGACTGAAGGGTGATTCCAGCGAACTTCTTGATTTCCTCTGTGCCCACCCAGCGGGCCCGGACCACAGTGCCCCCTCTGGCTCCTGCGGCCCGGGCGGTGTCCATGACCGCATCGGTGTAGCCGGGGTTGACGGCCACTAAAATCAGGCTGTGATGGCTGCCCTGTTCCATAAGCATTTCGCCCCTTTCTGGATCCATTTCTTCGGTTCGGCTCAGTCCGATGGCCAGGATGGCGTTCAGTCCGGAAATATCCATGGAGAACGCAATGCCCGGGGTGTCAAGACTGGAGCGATCGTCGTCTCGTAAGTAGTACATCAGCTGGCGGACGGTGTCCTTGGGTGCAATGCTCAGGACCAGGTCCCGCTCGGCGGTGCCAAAGCCCAGGGTGTCCAGCAGGTGGGAGGAGGCGGTGCCTCGGCCGGCAGACTGTATGTGCTGGGTCAGCTTGAACTGTTCATAGGTTTTCATCAGCTTCATGCCCTTGCCGCGCTCCACAATGGAGACCACAAGCTGCATGGGGGATATCTGTCTGTCCATGGTGTCACACCTCCCAATAGATCATGGTGTCGTCCATCTGGCTGAGCTCCTCCAAAAGCGCCTGATGCATGGCACGGGAGGCGGCTCTGGACCGGAGCTTGCCCCAAAGCCCCAGAAGCTGGATGGTGCAAAGGGGCGTCATGGCAACCAGCGCTACAATGCCGAAGGCGTCGGTGAGCACATTGCCCCCCACGGCCTCGCAGGCACCCATGGCCAGGGGCAGGAGAAAGGTGGTGGTCATGGGGCCGGAGGCTACGCCACCGGAGTCAAAGGCTACGCCGGTGAAGATTTGAGGTACAAAGAAGGTCATGCCCAGGGACAGGGCGTAGCCGGGGATCAGAAACCACATGATATGCAGTCCCGTAAGAATCCGCAGCATGGCTAGGCCCACAGATAAGGCGATTCCGACGGACAGGGCGGCGTTGATGGATTTTTGGGTGATGGAGCCGTTGGAGATCTCCTCCACCTGGCGGGCCAGCACCTGGACCGCAGGCTCGGCCCGAACGATAAAGTAGCCCACCAGAGCCCCGATGGGTACCAGCACCCAGCGGATGGGGCCGGAGGCGATGGTGGCGCCGATGGTGGCGCCGGCAGGCATAAAGCCCACGTTGACCCCCACCAGAAACAGGACCAGCCCCAAATAGGTGTAGCACAGACCCATCAGGACTTTTCCCAGCTGATGCCGGTGAAAGCGCCGGAACACCAGCTGAAATAACCCGAAAATCACCAGAATGGGAAGCAGCGCCACGGCCACCTCCGCAAAGTAGGCGGGAATTTCCTTTAAAAACAGCTGTGCGGCATCTCGGGTGCTCTCCAGCTCCGGAATGGACACCGGAGTATAGGCGGCGTCCAGATCGGGCAGGACAATGCCCAAAATCATCACCGAAAGAATGGGACCGATGGAGCAAAGGGAGATCAGACCGAAGGAGTCGCTGCTGGAGTTTTTGTCGCTTCGAATTGAGGCCATGCCGATGCCCAGGGCCATAATAAAGGGCACGGTGATAGGGCCGGTGGTGACGCCGCCGGAGTCAAAGGCGGCGGGGACAAAGCTATCCGGGGCGAACCAGGACAGAAGGAATACGATGCCGTAGAAAAAAACAAGGGTGTAGGACAGGGGAATGTTCAGAAGCATACGCGCCTGGGACACCACCAGAAAAAAACCTACCCCCACGGCCACGGCCAAAATCAGCGTCATATTGGGGACTGTGGGGAGTTGTTCTGCCAGAACCTGCAGGTCCGGCTCCGCAATGGTCACCACCAGACCGAGAATCAGGCAGACCAGCAGGGGCAAGCCCACACGCTTTGCCTTGCTGATTTCCACGCCGATGCCGTCCCCCATGGGGATCATGGACATATCGACGCCCAGGGTAAACAGTCCCATACCCACCACCAGCAGCAGCGCGCCAAACAAAAATAGCAGTAGGGTGCCTGGGGTCAGTGGTGCAATGGTCACGCTGATGGCCAGCACAATGCCGGTGATAGGCAAAACAGCGGCTAAGGATTCGCGGATTTTTTCCATCAGAAGTTCGTTGTGATGCAAAAGGTTCCTCCTTTCAGAATCAGGAATCAGTGGTTGCGAAAGTACGGCTGAATAATTCGTATTATATCATATATTTCGGGCTCATACCAGTGAACAAACGGTTAAACATTGCGTTTTTTCGCAAAATTGTGGGAAATGATAGGCAAATGTGCTATCATGAGAAAAAGGAGGCGGACATATGCTGGATCAGACGTATAACCGTCAGCTTGTGCAGGCACTTTTGGGGCGGCGGCTCCGGCCGGATCAGATGCCCCAGGCCCATCGGGGCCGTCCCATGTTTGCCCTCTGGGGAGAGGATGCGGGACTGCCGCCGGAGGACATCCACTGTCACCGGGCCTATCGGATTTATCTGTCCTATGACCGGAATCTGACCATCACGGATGTGGAGGTGGTGGTGGAGGGAGAGCTGATTAGCCCGTGCAGCGGCTATACGCCCGAGGCGCTGGATCAATTCGACCTGGAGCCGGTGAGAAACTGGTGCTTGGCCAGGACACAGGCCCCGGGAGACGTGAAAAATTCATAAAATATCCATTGTCTCCCGGAGAAAAATGTTGTAGAATAGAATGGTGTATTTTCCAGAGAGGAGCCGTGTGCATGGCACAGCAGCAAGGCAGACAGAATACGACCAATCGCCGCCCTACCGGCGGTTCTTATCCTCAGCCCCAGGGGGGACAGCAGGCAGCAGGCCTGACAACGGCACAGAAAAAGGCGCGGGCCCGCCGGAAGCAGGAGCTGCTTCGCCGGCGCCGCCGTCATCGCAGAACGCTGATTGGAATTGCGCTGCTGCTGGTGATTTTTGCCGCAGCGGGACTGATTCGGTTCCTGAACGGCTCTGCGGGACAGCCCCTGGATGACGGCCTGGACGAGGCGGATACCGGGGTGGAGGACGATGAGATCGCCGAGGAGGCGGCCTATGACGGCCCACCGGTGGCAACCATCGCCTTTGTGGGGGATATTTCCACCTCTGCGGATCAGGTGAAGGCGGCCACCAAGGCGGACGGTACCTATGACTTTGTGACACCTTTTGCAGATGTGGCCCAGTACTTCTCCACGGACCGGGTGGCCTATGCGGTGGGAGACTTTGAGACCAACCTGGTGGATAACCTGGCCTATGGCGGGGAACCCTATTACAACTCTCCGGTGGAGCTGGCTGGTTCTCTGCGGGGCCTTGGACTGCGGCTGGTGTCCACGGCAAATACCTATGCCCTCAACAACGGCATCGACGGCCTGACCTCCACCAAAAACTATCTGACCGAGGCCAAGCTCCGCTCTGTGGGGACATATCTCTCTCAGCAGGACCGGGACAAAAACGGCGGTGCGTACATCCGTAATATCCACAAAATCAAGTTCGCCTTCCTGGCCTATACCAAGGGAACGGACTCGGTGACCATGCCTGAGGGATGCAGCTACGCTCTGAACACCCTGTATACGGACTATTCGGACTACTGGTCTGATCTTCGGACCAGCCAGATCCGGAAGGATGTGCAGGCGGCCAGGGACGCCGGGGCGGAGGTTATCATTGCCCTGGTCCATTGGGGCAGCGAGTACAGCCGCACGGTGTCGGAGCCCCAGCGGGAGGCGGCGGAGTTGCTGCTGGAAAACGGCGTGGACGTGATCATCGGTACCCACTCTCACATGGTCAACGAAATGGGATTCCAGGAGGTGGAGCGGAACGACGGCACCAAAAAGCAGTGCTTTGTGGCCTATGGCCTGGGGGATTTTTATACGGATCCCACCCAGGACAACGCCAAGCAGTCCATGATTTTAAACCTCCAGTTTTCCAAGGCGGACGACGGCACGGTTTCCATCACCAAGGCCAGCTATGTGCCCATCTATCAGCATATCTATGAGGTGGGCGGAGTCAAGCGCTTTTCGGTGCTGGATGTGTACAGCAACCTGGCGGAGCTTAAGCGGGCAGAGTCTCTGACGTCTGCCCAGGCGGAGCTGTTTAACGCACTGCTGGACACCGTGGATACCATGCACAACTACGGCGGCGAGGAGCTGGATGTAGGCCCTGCCGACGAGGACCGCCGAATCGTGGAAAAGGCGCTGAGCGAGGGGGAAATCTCCGCCACTGAGATTCGCCAGCTCAAGGAGGCGGAGGCCAAGGCCGCCAAGGCTGCCAAGGAGGCCTCTGACCAGGAGACCGAGGGAGAAACAGAGGACACGGAAGAATAACCCTAAAGAAACAAGCCGGCAGGCATCTTTTGATGTCTGCCGGCTTCGGCCTTATTGGGCGGGGTCCTTGCCCAGGGCCTTAAAATCATCACAGTAGGGCGCCAACGCACAGGCGCCGCATTTGGGACTTCGAGCGGTGCAGACTCCACGGCCATGGAGAACGATCCGATGGCAGAAGTCGCTGCTTTCCTCCGGAGGGATAACCTGGCGGAGCTGCATCTCCACCTTGAGAGGGTCCTTGCCCTGGGTTAGCCCCAGCTTGCCGCAGATGCGGATGCAGTGGGTGTCGCAGACATAGCCCTCCTGGCCGTACAGGTCCCCCAGAAGCAGATTGGCGGTTTTTCGGCCCACCCCCGGGAGCTTGAGCAGATCGGTCATATTGTCCGGGACCTTTCCGCCGAAGTCTGTGCACAGCATTTGGCAGGCCAGCACAATGTCCCTGGCCTTGTGGTGGTAAAAGCCACAGGAGTGGACCATTTTTTCTACATCGGAGATTTCCGCCTGGGCAAAGGATTCCAAGGTGGGATAGGCGGCAAATAGCGCCGGGGTCACCTGATTGACCCGGGCGTCGGTGCACTGGGCGGAGAGCCGCACGGCAATCATCAGCTGGTAGTCCGCCTGATAGTGCAGCGCACAGGGAGCGTCTGGGTACAGGAGCTTGAGCGCCTCGAGAATGTTTGTGACTTTTTCTGTAACTTCCATGGTTTTCACCCCGATAAATGTTTGATTTCAGTATATCATAGTTTTGGGGATTGTGGTATAGCAAATCAAAGAACGAAGGAGTAAGCGCTATGCATCCTTGCTATTTTAGCATCGAAAATCAGTCAAACACGAAGCTGTTTGCCTCTGTTCGAGAGGCGACTATAATGTTTTTTTGACAAGCTGAGAGCAGCCACGTTGCGTGGCTGCTTGTGATAGTGATGGGATGATAAGCATTCAAGGCTCTAGAGGGGTCAGCACGAGGCTGGCCCTTCTAGGGCCTGGGCAGACCACTAGTTCGCGAGTGGTTTTGATTATCCCTATTGCCCAGGGAATATCGGCGGCGTCCAAGCTGGAGAGGAAGCCGGAAAATCCGCTGCAATTGCGGCGGCTCCGGGAGGTCAGACTTCCAAGGGGCCGTCGATGGCGAAAATCTGGTCCAGGGGAATTTCCTGACCGCCGGTCAGGTAGAGCGTATTGTTGACTGCGTCCAGCCGCCGGATGGTGCCGGAGACGGTGAGATAGGCGCCGCCCTCCTTCTTGGCATCGGGCTGGAAGTAGACAATGGTGACCGTGGGCGCAGGGGCGGACTGGCCGGCATAATGGCGAAGGCGTGCATCCAGAGCCTCCTGCTCGTAGATATCCAGCTCCACCCGAACTCCGGTTTGACGGGCGGCTTCCAGCAGTACCGCGTCGAAGCCCGCAAGGGCATCATAGGAGGAAAACTGCGCGGCGCGTTCTTCCGGATCGCCGGCGTCGGTGGTGTTGCGGTAGGGGAGATAGAAGATGTCCGGATAAGTGTCCATGGGAAGCCTCCTGGGAAGGGGATTTGTCTCAGTATATCAGTCCGGCGGGGGAATGTCAATTTGAGGGGGCACGGGAATCTCCCGGTTGCACTTTGGAAAGCATCGTGCTATACTTATGCCAACTGAATAGAAATAGTATGGTGCCTTTTGTCGGGCGTTTAAGACCGATGGAAAGGGTAAAAGGGAAGCGGGTGTGAATCCCGCACGATCTCGTCACTGTGATAAGGGAATCCGCTGCCAGGATGCGCAGCATCGGTCACTGGGCCCCGGCCTGGGAAGGCGGCAGCGGGTGATGAGCTTTCAGCCAGGAAACCTGCCTGCTATGGGTACGGGAGTATGCGCTCCAAATCACGAGGAATTGGTTGTACCGAGAACCGTGGACAGGTCTGTCCGGGGTCTTTTTGTGTTACCATTTCAGACGCAAAGGGACCTCGGATTTTTTGACGGTGTTCAGGGGGTGGTTTGTTTACGCATTTTTCGGTATTCCGCTGTTCAAATCTTTCCAAAAGGAATGCGAAAGGAACGTCAAACCATGAAAAAGGCAACAATTTTACTGGCTGCGCTGATGCTGGCATCGGCAGTGACCGGCTGCGGCAGCAACGTGGCATCCAGCACCGTGACATCCGGCAGCGTGGCGGAGACTGCGCCTGCGGAGACCGCATCCGCCGCACCGGAGACGGCGGCCCCGGCAGAGGCCTCTGTGGCAGAGCCTGCATCCACAGAGGAGATGGCCTCTGCTGTGGAGGAGAACCCGGATTTGGCCGCGGCGGAGCATGTGGCGGAGTTGATCGACGCCATCTATGTGCAGCAGCGTACAGAGGATACCGACGCCCAGTGCGAGGCCGCCAAGGCGGGCTGGGATGCCCTGACCGAGGCACAGAAAGCCCTGGTGGAAGGGGAAAACGCAGATCCGGACTACTTTGGCCGGGACACCGGCGACGCCAGCCAGGATGATCCGCGGAACGGCGACGATATCGGAGAGAAGGAACTGCTGGTGGTGAGCTTCGGTACATCCTTCAACGACAGCCGTGTGGCCGACATTAAGAGCATTGAGGATGCCCTGGCGGAGGCCAATCCCGACTGGTCGGTGCGCCGTGCCTTTACGGCCCAGATCATCATCAATCACATCCAGGCACGGGACGGAGAAAAAATCGACAATATGGAGCAGGCCCTGGAACGGGCGGTAGCCAACGGGGTCAAGGAACTGGTGGTGCAGCCCACCCATCTGATGCATGGGGCGGAGTATGACGAGCTGGTTGAGACTGTGGAGCAGTACCAGGACAAGTTCGACTCCGTGACGGTGGCGGAGCCGCTGCTGGGAGAGGTTGGCGAGGATGCCAGCGTCATCAACAGCGACAAGGAGGCGGTGGCGGAGGCCATCACCGCAGAAGCCGTGAAGGACGCAGGCTATGACAGCCTGGAGGCCGCCGCAGAGGACAAGACAGCCTTTGTATTCATGGGCCACGGTACCGCCCATGTGGCAAAGGTCAGCTACAGCCAGATGCAGACCGTCATGGAGACCCTGGGATATGACAATGTGTTTATCGGCACCGTAGAAGGGGAGCCTGAGGACACCGCCTGCGAGGCCGTCATCGAGAAGCTCCAGGCGGCCGGCTACACCAAGGTGGTGCTGCGGCCTCTGATGGTGGTGGCAGGAGATCATGCCAACAACGATATGGCCGGGGAGGATGCGGATTCCTGGAAGAGCCAGTTTGAGGCTGCCGGCTGCTTTGAAGCGGTGGATTGCCAAATTGCCGGGCTGGGTGAAATCCCGGCGATCCAGGAACTCTATGTGGCCCACACCAAGGCAGCGATGGACTAATGGTACTTGCCGGGGGAAGCAATTCCTCCGGCAAGTCTGCTGAATAAGGAGACAAGATAATGAAGAAATCAACAGCTATTTTTCTCGCGGCGATGCTGGCCCTGTCCCTGGTCGCCTGCGGCCAGAAAACCCCAACATCCCCAGTGGCATCCTCCGTGGCGGAGCCGAGCGCGGTGACCGCCGCCGAGAGCGCCCAGAAGGAGGACACCGCGTCTGCGGAAAGCACCCGGGAGGAGGACACTGCATCTGCGGAAAGCGCCCAGGAGGCGGCTCCCGCACTGCCAGACGGAATCTATTCTGCGGAATTTGTGACGGACAGCAGTATGTTCCGGGTCAATGAGACCAGCGACGGCAAGGGAATTCTCTTTGTTCAAGATGGGGAGATGACCCTGCACATTGTGCTTCGGTCCAAGAACATTGTCAATCTGTATCCCGGTCTGGCAGAGGATGCCCAGAAAGAAGGGGCTGTGCTGCTGGAGCCTACGGCGGCGTTTGTGGTTTATCCCGACGGAACGGAGGATGAGGTCAATTCCTTTGACGTGCCGGTGCCTTATTTGGACCAGGAGTTTGATTTGGCGCTGATTGGGACCAAGGGGGTATGGTATGACCACAAGGTCAGCGTAAACAATCCCCAGCCGCTGGAGACGGAGGTTGCCGACGGCGAGTATACCTGTGAGGTCCAGCTGGAGGGGGGCAGCGGCCGGGCTACGGTAGAGAGCCCCGCAAAGCTCACCGTCCAGGACGGGAAGATCACAGCTACCATTGTGTGGAGCAGCCCAAACTATGACTATATGCTGGTGAATGGGGAGAAGTATCTGCCGGTGAACACAGAGGGGAACTCTACCTTTGAAATCCCGGTGGAGGCCCTGGACACGGCGCTGGAGGTAATCGGCGACACCGTTGCCATGAGTGAGCCCCATGAGATCAGCTACACCCTGACCTTTGACAGCGCCACCCTGACCCCGGAAGCATGAGACGGGGGCGGAGCATAGGGCTTCTGGCCCTGCTCCTGGCCCTGACGGCAGGCTGTGCCGGAGCCCAGGAGCATGTGACATGGCAGTATGACCACAGCCTTGCCCTGGATTACGCCCAGCAGTATACCGTGGATTATTATCAGGGTGGCTACGCAGTGGCGACCATCGGAGGGGACGCGCAATATCTTGTGGTCCCCCAGGGGAAGCCTGTGCCCCAGGAGGTTCCCGCCGATATGGTGGTTTTGCAGCAGCCAATTCAAAACATCTATCTGGTGTCCACCTCGGTGATGGATTTCTTTTGCAGCCTGGAGGCCCTGGACCGCATTGCCCTGTCAGGCACCAATGCCGCCGGGTGGTACATCCCCCAGGCCAGAGAAGCCATGGAGCAGGGGAAGATTGCATATGCCGGGAAATACAGCGCCCCGGACTATGAGAAAATCCTCTCCTCGGAGTGCGGCTTGGCCATTGAAAATACCATGATCTATCACACCCCAGAGGTCAAGGAGGAGCTGGAGCAGTTCGGAATCCCGGTGCTGGTGGAACGATCCAGCTATGAAAGCGACCCCCTGGGACGGATGGAGTGGATTAAGCTCTATGGGGTGCTGCTGGGGAAGGAGCAGGAGGCGGAGGAGATTTTTTCAGAGACGGAGGCCCAGTTACAGCCTGTGCTCAGCCAAGATGCCACGGGAAAGACGGCGGCCTTCTTCTCCATTACCACCAACGGCCTGGCCACGGTCCGGAAAAGCGGGGACTATGTGGCGAAAATGATAGAAATGGCGGGAGGAACCTATGTGTTCCAGGACCTGGAGGACAACGGAAATAACCTCTCCACCATGAATCTGCCGCTGGAAAACTTCTACGCCGGAGCCAAAGACGCCGATGTACTGATATACAACAGTACCATTGAAGGGACGGTGGAGACCCTGGACCAGCTGGTGGAGAAATGCCCCATGCTGGCGGAGTTCCAGGCGGTACAGACAGGAAAAGTCTACTGCACCAGCCAGAGCCTGTTCCAGCAGACCATGGAGCTGGGCAGCTTGGTTTTGGATATGCACAAGGTGTTTACCGAGGAAGATCCAGCGGATCTGCAATATCTGACAATAGTAAAGTGAGGAAATGATTATGGGCAGCCGAACACGTCTTTGGGCCAGTTATGGGATGCTGCTGGCGCTGCTGCTGGTGCTGTTTGCGCTGAATTTGTTCTGGGGGAGTATGGATGTTACCCCGGGAGAGGTGCTTCGAAGCCTGGTGGGACGGGGCACAGACGAAACCAGCCAGACCATTATTTTGCGGCTGCGGCTGCCTCGTGCGGTGATGGTGTTGCTGCTGGGGGCGGCGCTGTCTGTGGCGGGGTACCTTCTTCAGACTTTTTTCGCCAATCCCATTGCCGGGCCCTTTGTGCTGGGAATCTCCAGCGGTGCAAAGCTCACTGTGGCCCTGGTGATGATCGCCCTGCTGGACCGGGGACGGACCATCAGCTCCCTGGGAATGATCGGGGCGTCCTTTGCCGGGTCCATGGCAGTGATGGCCTTTGTCCTGGGCGTGTCCCGGAGGGTGCAAAGGATGAGCGTGCTGGTGATCTGCGGGGTGATGATCGGGTATATCTGCTCGGCGGTCACGGATATTGCGGTGACCTTTGCCCAGGACAGCAATATCATCAACCTGCACAACTGGTCCCTGGGCAGCTTTTCCGGCATGACCTGGGCCAATGTTCGGGCGGCGGCCTGGGTGGTGCTCCCGGCGTTGGGCGCGGCCTTTCTCCTGTCCAAGCCCATGGGCGCCTATCAAATGGGGGAGAGCTATGCTCGGAGCGTGGGGGTTGCAATCCGACCGTTTACAGCGGCGCTGATTCTCTTGTCCAGTCTGCTCTCCGCCTGCGTCACCGCCTTTGCCGGACCCATATCCTTTGTGGGGATTGCGGTGCCGCAGCTGGTGAAGGGCCTGCTGAAGCGGACCAAGCCCCTTGTGGTACTTCCGGCCTGCTGTCTGGGCGGGGCGGCCTTTTGCCTGGGCTGTGATCTCCTGGCCCGTAGCTTGTTTTCCCCGACGGAGCTGTCCATCAGCTCGGTCACTGCGGTGTTTGGAGCCCCGGTGGTAGTGGCTGTGCTGATTCGCCGCCAGAAGCGGGAGGTGTAGGGGGATGTTTTACTGCGATATTGACAACATTACCGTGGGCTATGATGGCCGGCCGCTGCTGCGGAATGTTCGCCTGGGGGTGGACCGGGGGGAGATTTTGACGCTGATCGGTCCCAACGGTGTGGGAAAGTCTACCCTGCTGAAAAGCCTGGGGGGACAGCTGCGCCTGTTGGGAGGCACGGTACTGCTGGAAGGGACATCCCTGAACACACTGTCCTCCGGGGAGCGGGCCAAAACCATGGCACTGATGCTGACCCAGGCGCCCCGGACGGAGCTGACCAGCTGCTTTGAATTGGTCAGCGGGGGCCGCTATCCCTACACTGGCAGACTGGGACTCCTTTCCCGGGAGGACCGGGAAAAGGTCCGCGGGGCCCTGGAATTGGTGGGAGCGGAGACGCTGGCAGACCGGGACTTCTCCAAAATCAGCGACGGCCAGCGCCAGCGGGTGCTGCTGGCACGGGCCATCTGCCAGGAGCCGGATATCATCCTGCTGGACGAGCCCACGTCCTTCTTGGACATTCGGGGGAAGGCGGAGCTGCTGGATATTCTGCGGCGGCTGGCCCGGGAGCGGCATGTGGCGATTCTCATGAGCCTTCATGAGCTGGATCTGGCCCAGAAGGTGTCGGACCGTGTGGCCTGTGTGGGAGAAAACGGAATTACCATGGTGGGCGCTCCGGAGGAGGTGTTTACCGCCGATCAGATTCAGAATCTCTACCACATCGCCAAGGGGAGCTATGACCCGGTGTATGGAGGCATGGAGCTTGAGGCGGGGAGCGGGGAGCCGGAGGTGTTTGTAATTGGTGGGGCCGGCCAAGGAATCCCGCTATACCGGCGCCTCCAGCGCCAGGGACGGCCCTTTGCGGCAGGAATCCTCTATGAAAATGACCTGGACTATCCTGTGGCCTGCGCGCTGGCTGCGCAGGTGATTGCCCAGGAGGCCTTTGTCCCGGTGGAGCAGCGGAGGTTCCAGGAGGCACTTTCGTGTATGGCCCGGTGCCTGGAGGTCTGGTGTGTGCCCCAGAGCCACGGGGCCATGAATCAATGGAACCTTCGGCTCAGACAGGAGGCGGCTGCCCTGGGAAAGCTAAAAGAGGGACAGCAAGAGAAGAAGTTATTGGATGACGTGAGCGATACTGGTCCCATAATTTCAGACCACAGCTCGAAAAATTATCGTGAACATGGTGAAATGCAGCAAGAAAGCGAAAAGGAGATGACACCATGACACGAAGAACATACACGCCGGAGTACCAGCCAGCCCCAGCCGGTTAAGGCAACCCTGCTCCGCAGGGCAGTTACGCAGTGCGCTGCGGTAGCAAGGTAGCGCAGGAGACAAAATGGGTTGATATAGTGCTATCTGGTTCGTGATAATCTTTCGTGATTGGTCTTGACTGGGGGGACATTATACATAATTGTACAAGAAACGAACTGACATATTCCCCGCCTCAGAAACATGTGATCAAATATCTTTGACAATAGGACAGTTGAATGTCATCAAGCTCAGGGCATTTTAGGAAGATGCAGCCGCTCAGAATGAACATGGAGAATGTTGAATGAGGTGATTGTATGAAACGAATTATGAAAGTGTTTTTCTGCTTGTTTTTGGCTATGCTGATGCTGTCCGCGTGCGGAAGTCCAGCACAGTCTACTGCCCAAAAAGCTGGATTATATCGCAGTGTTGAAACAAATGCAAATGAGCCACCGCTTGTTTTAGACTCTGAAATAAAGGACGCTGTAACTGAACTTGTCTCTCCGCTATGTAAATATTACGGAATCCAAAAATTTGATGTTCCTCTTGTGTATTTCTTTTGCCATGATTTACTTGATCGGCGGATTTATTATGCGATTGTAGAAATTGATTCAAACAAGAACAGAGTTTCCTCAATTGCCCATATGTGCAATGACGTGAAGGATATTTCACAAGATAATATTGCGGGGAAATTATCTTCTGATCTTCCTGATGATGTATTAATAAATATCAAAGTTGCATCGACAGAAACAGGGGCTTACTTACTCAAAGAGAAAGGTGATGGAACATTTTCACTTTATACTGGAGATGATGTTGTGTTTAGTAAAAAAACGTGGGAAGAAATAGATGCAATGGAATGACGCGGTATAGAAACGGCCTCTGACGGAGAAAAATCAGCCGTCAGAGGCTCGGGCTATAAAGCGAACTTGTTTATCTAGGGTCAATCCCAAATTCCGTGTAAACCTCTAACCCACAGCAAAATAGGGCCATATTCTGCAAGGCGGCATCGGCTCAATCCGATGCCGCCTTGCCTACAACATAGCGCCAGACAGGACGGATGTCAAGTAACAGCGCAATCCATTGTCTCATCCTTGGGGTGAAGCGGAGCCGGGTGGTTATTGAGCGGTTACATTAAATCCCTCAAGTCTGGGATCCGATTGAAATCGAAGCATAAAACAGGGCTCCCCGCGCTGAACCCAATCAGCAGTGAGGAGCCTTGCTCTGCCTTACTCTTCTTTTGTAAGAACTTTTTTCTGCCAGCCTCTCTTTCCACATTCCGGGCATTTCATGTACCTTGTCCGGCCAATGTGCATGGCAAGATTTGTCTGCCAGTATGTAGGAACGTATCTGTGGTGACAATTCTGGCATTCATAATATCCCGCTTTCTGCTCAATACCCACTGCTATAAATGCAACAGCGAAAATCGTCACAAGAGCAACTGCAATCAGTGCGACCCTTACCCATACGGGCATCTCCACAAAAGAGGCCACAAAGCACATGAACATCCCTGCAACAACCGCCGGAAAAGATATCAAGTATTCCACTCTAAGCAGCTGCCTGTTCTTCTCTTCAACCTGCCGTCTCATTTCGAGCAGGTTCTCTTCTGCCCGTCTATCATACGATTCTGCCATGATTCCTTCGCCCGACAGGAGCTCGTTGACATTGATTTTCAGAAGCCCACACAGCTCCAGCATGATCCCGGAATCCGGCATCGACTTTCCTGTTTCCCATTTTGATACCGCTCGATCGCTGATCCCGAGTTTCTTGGCAAGGACAGCCTGAGTCATGCCCTGTTCCTTTCTTCGGGATGCGATGAATTTTCCGATTTTGATCTGATCCATATCGGGCACCTCCTTTCATGACTCAAGTATAGCCGAAATAAAGACAATATTACACGAACCAGAGGTTGATTGCAGCCGACTCCACTGCTGGTTGAGCGGTTATCTCTCAACGCTCACACGTTTTGATCCATATTGCCCTTGAATAAGTTGCCGAGAAGCCTTTGCCCTGCCCGATGCCAAACTTGCCCTATTGCCCGAAAACCGCAGTAATACTGGACTTTTGCGGCTATTTTCCTTGGACCCTTGACAGCAAACAGACCGTCTCCACATGTTTTGTACGAGGGAACAGGTCCACGGCGGTGGCCTGGGAGAAGGCATAGCCCCGGGCGGTGAGCAGCTTTACGTCCCGGGCCAGGGTGGCCGGGTCGCAGGAGACGTAGACGATGCACTGGGCGGAGAGCCGCACGGCAATCATCAGCTGGTAGTCCGCCTGATAGTGCAGCGCACAGGGAGCGTCTGGGTACAGGAGCTTGAGCGCCTCGAGAATGTTTGTGACTTTTTCTGTAACTTCCATGGTTTTCACCCCGATAAATGTTTGATTTCAGTATATCATAGTTTTGGGGATTGTGGTATAATGATGTCTACGGAATAAACTGAGTCCCGCGGCCTTCGCCGCAGGAGCCCAGAGGAGGGGAAGACCATGTATCAGCCGCTGGCAGATGAGATCCGGCCCAAAACCCTGGAGGATGTGGTGGGCCAGGAGCATATTCTGGGAGAGGGAAAGCTGCTGCGCCGGGTGGTGGAGTCCGGAAAGATCCCCAATATGATCTTCTATGGGCCTTCCGGTACGGGAAAAACCACTGTAGCCAGCATCATTGCCGCAAAGACCAACCGGACGCTCTACAAGCTCAATGCCACCACAGCCACCACGGCGGAGGTCAAAGAAATTCTGGTCCAGCCGGATACGCTGTTGGCCCCCAACGGGGTGTTGCTGTATCTGGATGAGATCCAGTACTTTACAAAAAAACAACAGCAGTCTCTGCTGGAGTCCATTGAGGACGGCCGGGTGACGCTAATCGCCTCCACTACGGAAAATCCCTACTTCTATGTATACAATGCCATTTTATCCCGCTCAACGGTGTTTGAATTCCAGCCTATCTCCCCGGAGGCCGCACTGAAGGCGGTCCGGCGAGGGGTTCGGATGATGGAGGAAAAGGAGCAGGTCACGGCAAGGCCGGAGCCGGAGGCACTGGAATATGTAGCCACAGCCTGCGGCGGGGACATCCGAAAGGCCATGAATGCGGTGGAGCTGCTGTTTTCCGCAGGGCGGGAGCAGGAGGGTGTATTGACCATCTCCCTGGAGGATGCGCAGGCGGTGACCCAGAAGTCGGCCATGCGCTTTGATCGGGACGGGGACAGCCACTACGATGTGCTTTCGGCCTTTCAGAAGTCCATTCGCGGGTCGGACCCGGATGCGGGAATCCACTATCTGGCCCGGCTGCTGGAGGGAGGCGATATGACCTCGGCCTGCCGGCGGCTGCTGGTGATTGCAGCGGAGGATGTGGGGCTGGCCTATCCCACGGCAATCTCCGTGGTGAAGGGATGTGTGGATGCAGCCTTACAGCTGGGACTGCCGGAGGCCCGGATTCCGCTGGCAGAGGCGGTGATTTTTCTGGCCACCTGCCCCAAGTCCAACTCCGCCATATGCGCCATCGACGAGGCCATGTCGGATCTTCGCAAGGGAAAAGGCGGTGAGATCCCCGCCCATCTCAAGGACACCCATTACGGCGGCGCCAAGAAAATGGGCAGAGGCCTCACCTACCAATACCCCCACACCTTTGAGCATCACTATGTAGCCCAGCAGTACCTTCCGGAGGAGCTGAAGGACCGAGTTTATTACCAATACGGGAAAAACAAGATCGAGCAGGCCGCAAAGGCATACTGGGACGGCATCAAGGGAATTTAACAGCAGGCCAGGGCATCCTGGGTATAGCTCCAGTTGAGAATGGAACCACACTGCTGATAGTAGTGGAGAGGCGGGAGGGCCTGCTCCGGCGGAAGCACACGGATGACAATGAGCTTCACCTTCTGACGCTCCGGTAAAATGGCCTTGATATAGACGCTGACCCGGTCCCCGGGAATCAGGTCGCCGCGATATTCCGCCAACCCGGAGAGATTGGGGGACAGCTCAATAAATACCCCATAGTCCTTGACGCTGCGGACAATGCCCACCACGGTCTCCCCCACGGAGAACTGGGCGGCGTTTTCGCTCCAGGTTCCCAAAAGCTCTTTGTGGGTGAGACTGAACCGGCGGAGGGGCAAATCCCGGGACAAAATGGCCACAAAAATATGCTGTCCCTCGGTGAAGCGATCCCGGCTGTGATTGATTCGGGAAATGGAGATGTGCTCAATGGACAGCAGCGACACATTTCCGCAGCCAATGTCGCAGAAGGCCCCAAAGCGGTCCAGGTGGGTTACCACGGCAGGCAGCACCGTGCCGTCGGGAACCCGGTTTAGAATATAGCTCAGCGCCTCCTGCTGAGCCCGCTTCCGGGAGAGCAGCACTGTGGGGCACTCGCCGTAGAGGTTGTCAACAGATGTAATCTGAAAGCATACGGGCTTGCCCACCCGGCTTAATATGGCGATGTCCCGAACGGTGCCCTCGGCAATGCCAATGGCGGTCTCGGCCCGGGGGATGATGCCCTGAATGCCTCCCAGGTCCACCAAAAGGTCGTGGGACGCATTGGCGGAGCGGGCAACGCCCTGGAGAGTCGTCCCCTCCTGCCAGGCCTTTTTCAGCTGATCCCGGGTCATGCCACTGCACTGCAATTCTCGGGGAAACATGCCCTCGGGGTAGTATGTACGGTTCATAATGATTCCTCCCTGATTGACTTTTCTTGTTTTTATGTAGGACAGGGGAGGGCCCCTGTACCGGTTAGGAAATGATGTGGCCGCCCAGGGCCTCCAGCAGGGCTCTGGCATCGGCGGTTTGGGTGTCGTCGGTGAGCACAGAGATCAGCGGCCTGGCCGCAGAGGTCATCAGGCCGTTGCCGGCCAGCGGCGGAAGTCCCCCCAGAAGGTTGTTTCCAAAGGTGTTGCCCCCGGGAGCCCCATAGGGATGGGCCACCAAAAGGGTGCCGCCCAGGGCAGGGCCCCGGCTGCCGGACACGCCAGAGACGGTATAGCCCCGGCGGCGAAGCCGCTGGGCGGCTTGCTGGGCCTGATATGGATCGGAAAACTCACAGGTGATGGTAATAGACATATTTGCTTCACTCCTTCGGCCCTATTGTTGCCGAAGGAAGGAAAACTTATGCGTAGAGGTGACAGACAATGGATGTAAGACTTGGGGATATTCTGGTGATGAAGAAGCCGCACCCCTGCGGCTCCAAGGAGTGGAAGGTCCTGCGGACCGGCATGGATTTCCGGCTCAAGTGCATGGGCTGCGGCCATGAGGTTCTGGGGGCCCGCTCCAAGCTGGAGAAAAATATCAAGGAAATCCGCCATGCCGAATCCTGAGCAGATTCAAGAGGCCCGGCGGCAGCTGTATGAGCATTTCGGCTATTCCTCCTTTCGACCGGCCCAGGAGGCGCTGATCGGAGCGCTGCTGGATGGCCGGGATGTGCTGGGGATTATGCCCACCGGAGCGGGCAAGTCCATGTGCTATCAAATCCCGGCGCTGCTGCTGCCAGGCATTACCCTGGTGATCTCACCGCTGATTTCCCTAATGCAGGATCAGGTGCGGGCGCTAAAGGCCGCAGGAATCGCCGGGGCCTACCTCAACAGTTCCCTGACCTACCGCCAGTACCGAAAGGCCCTGGACAACGCCAGAATGGGAATGTACAAGATCATTTATGTGGCCCCAGAGCGACTTGGGACAGAGGAATTTCAGGCCTTTGTCCATTCTGTGGAGATCTCCATGGTGGCGGTGGATGAGGCCCACTGTGTGTCCCAGTGGGGCCATGACTTCAGACCCTCCTATATGGAGATTGCCCCCTTTGTGGCGGGCCTTTCCAGGCGGCCGCCGCTGGCCGCCTTTACGGCTACGGCTACACCGGCGGTGAAAAACGATATTCTCGGTCATCTGCGGCTGCGAAACCCGGAGGTCCAGGTCACAGGCTTTGACCGGGAAAATCTGATGTTCCGGGTGCTTCGGCCCCAGGACAAAATGGCGGCGCTACTGGAATTCCTCCGGCAGCGCCGGGAGGACAGCGGCATTGTCTACTGTTCCACCCGAAAGCAGGTGGAGCGGGTCACGGAGCAGCTCAAAGGCCAGGGAATCCAGGCTGCCGGGTACCATGCGGGCATGGAGGAGCAGGAGCGCCGGGAAAACCAGAACCTGTTTCTCTATGACCGGATCCGGGTGATGGTGGCTACCAACGCCTTTGGCATGGGCATCGACAAGCAGAATGTGAGCTTTGTGGTCCACTATAATATGCCCAAGAACCTGGAGGCATACTATCAGGAGGCGGGCCGGGCGGGCCGAGACGGCGCTCCGGCGGAGTGCCTGCTGCTCTACGGCCCCGGAGATGTCCACACGGCGGAGTTCCTGATTCGCGCCTCTCAGGAGGGCCAGGACCCCAGAACCGCCCAGACACGGATGCAGATGGAGACGGAGAAGCTGAACCGGATGAAGGAATACTGCTTTACCTCCGGCTGCCTCCGCCACTATATTTTGGAGTATTTTGGCCAGGATTCTCCGCTGCGTTGCGGCCACTGCGGCAACTGCACGGCCAGAGCCAACATTTTCGCGGCCCTCAAGGCGGGGCCAAAGGCCAAGGAGGAGCGGACCCTCTATGATATGCTCCGCAGCGTCCGAACGGACTTTGCAGATCGGGCGGACCTGCCACCGGAGCTGATTTTCTCGGATCGTACCCTCCAGGAGATGGCGGCCCAACGGCCGGCCAACGAATACGACATGATGCAGATCCCAGGGGTCAGCCCTGTGAAATACCAGATGTATGGGAAAACCTTTTTGAAGGTTATCCAACGCAACAGCCACAGAAGGAGTGGAGTGGAATGAACAAAAACTATTGGTCCCGGCGCATCCGGGAGACGGAGCCCTATGTTCCCGGAGAGCAGCCCAAGGACCGGCGGTATGTGAAGCTGAACACCAATGAAAATCCCTATCCTCCCTCCCCAAGGGTTCGGGAGGCCATGCTGGCGGTGAAGTCGGAGGAGCTGGGACGCTACCCGGACCCGGACTGCACCGCTCTGCGGGAGGCCCTGGGAGAATATGCGGGACTGAGCCCGGCCCAGGTTTTTGTGGGAAACGGCTCCGATGAGGTTTTGGCCTTCAGCTTCCTGGCCTTTATGGATGAGACAACCCCTGCGGTGTTCCCGGACATCACCTACAGCTTTTATCCCGTATATGGGAAATTCTTTGAAAATCACTGCCGAATCGTCCCGGTGAAGGAGGACTTCACCATTCCTCTGGAGCAGCTGATGCAGGATGACGGCACCGTGGTGCTCACCAACCCCAATGCGCCCACCGGTATCGGCCTGACGCTGGACCAGGTCAGGCAGGTGATTGAGGGCAACCCCAACCATGTGGTCATTGTGGACGAGGCCTATGTGGATTTTGGCGGAGAGTCGGCGGTGAAGCTGATTCCGGAATACGAGAATCTTCTGGTGATCCAGACCTGTTCCAAGTCCCGGGCCCTGGCGGGAATGCGCATCGGCTTTGCCTTTGGCAGCGAAAGTCTGATTCAAGCGCTGAATACGGTGAAAAACTCCGTGAACTCCTATACCCTGGACCGCATGGCCCTGGCTGCGGCCCAGGCCGCAGTGGAGGATCGGGCATATTTCTATGATACTTGCCAGGCCATTGCGAAAACTAGGGAAACGACCACCGGGAAATTAAAATCCATGGGATTTACCGTGCTGCCCTCCCAGGCGAACTTTGTCTTTGCCTCCCATCCTCAGGTGCCGGGGAAGCAATTGTTCCTGGGACTGCGGGAAAAGGGGGTACTGGTTCGGTATTTTGACAAGCCCCGGATCGACCAGTTCCTGCGGATTACCATTGGAACGGATCAGGAAATGGAGGCGCTTCTGGGAGCCCTTCAGGAGCTGCTGGAGGAATATCTATGATTGAATATGAACCGCCGGTATACCGGCCCCCGGGAGAGTGGCGCAGCTTCTTGGTGCAGGCCACCATTGGATGCAGCCACAACGGATGCACCTTCTGCGGTATGTACAAGGGGAAGAAGTTCCGGGTCCGTCCGCTGGAGGACATTTTGGGAGACATTCGGGAGGCGGCCTGCTTTTACGATCAGTATGAAAAGGTATTTCTCTGCGATGGGGACGCCATCGCCATGGACACCGAGGACCTGATTACCATTCTGCGGGAGATCAAAAAGGATTTTCCCAAGTGTCGGCTGATCTCTACCTATGCCGGCCCCATCAGCACGCTGAAAAAGACCCCGGAGGAGCTCCGCCGGCTTCGGGAGGCCGGACTGGGCCGGGCCTATCTGGGCATTGAAACCGGTATGGAGGAGCTTCTGAAGTCCACCAACAAGGGCGTCACCCGGGCCCAGATGCTTCAGGCGGGGACGAACCTCCGGGAGGCGGGAATGGACCTGTGGGGGATTGTTCTCATCGGCCTGGGGGGCAAGGAGCGGTCCATGGACAATGCACGGGCCACGGCGTCGCTGGTCAACGAAATGCGGCCCCAGCACCTTTCGGTCATGAACTATACGCCGGTGGAGGGGACAAAGCTGGGAAATCAGGCCCTGCGGGGAGAATTCCATGTGCTCTCCCCAGCGGAAAGCCTGGAGGAGACGGCGGAGCTTATCCGAGGGCTGAATGTCACCGGAATGCACTTTACCTCGGACCATGCCTCCAACTATCTTCCACTAAAGGGAACCCTGTGCGAGGATCGGGAAAAGCTCCTGAGACTCATAGAGGGGGCGCTGCAGGGCAGCGTGGGGATCCGCAGCGAGGCCAGCCGGGGGCTGTAGCGCCCCACATAGGATGGGATACCAGTCCTGTTTCATCGGCATCATAAAGGAATCGGCACGGAGGCCATCAGGAACACCCTGATGGCCTCAATTTTTTTCCGGAACCGCTTTCGAGTCCCTTTGCGAGGGGGACGTGCTATGATGAGCCGGGGGGATGGAGATGGTAATCTACCTGGATCAGGCGCTGCTGCTCAACGGTCTGCTGGATTATCTGCTGTTGGTGGCTTGCGGCAGCGTCACGGCCTCGCCGCTGCGTCGGAGCAGGATTCTGCTGGCTGCGGTGCTGGGCGGAGGCTATGGGGTGCTGTGCCTGGTGCCCGGGTTCTCCTTTCTGAGAAACCTCTGGTGGAGTGTGCCTGTGGCCGGGGCCATGTGCCTGGTGGCCTTTGGGCCGGGGAGGGGACTGGTTCGGCGCAGTGTGGTATTTTTGCTGCTGTCTGCGGCCTTCTCCGGGGTGGTGCTGGTGTTGACGGAGCTGTTTTCCGCGCCTGCGGCCATGGTGGCCCAAAGGGTTTACTACCCTGTGAGCTTCGGGGTGCTGGTGCTTACCGCCGGCGGGGCCTTCGGGGTGATGAAATGGGGCCTGGGAAGGCTGACCCACCAGGGAGGGGACATTGTGCCGGTACGGATCACCTTGAGGGGACGGACGGCGGAGCTGACGGCCCTGCGGGATACAGGCAACAGCCTTCGGGATCCGGTATCCGGCTGCCCGGTACTGGTGGCTGACGGAGCGGTGCTTCGCAGGCTGTTGCCTGAGGAGAAAATCTCCCCAGAGGCGCTTTCCAGGCCTGGGGAGCTGATGTGCCGAATCGCCGGAGTTCATCCCAGGCTGATTCCCTACCGGACGGTGGGGGTGGCCCAGGGAATGCTGCTGGCGCTTCGGCCGGACAGCCTGGAAGTGAAGGGAAAGACGGAGCATATGCTGGTGGCCTTTTCCCCGGTTCCGGTGTCGGACGGGGGAGGGTACCAGGCGCTGGTAGGGGGGAGCTATGATTGAGATTCTGACCAAATGGATGAAAATACTGCCGGAGAAAATTATGTACATCGGAGGAAGCGACATTCTGCCGCCGCCGCTGGAGCGGGCCCGGGAGAAGGATGCCATTGAGGCCATGGCCTCCGGGGACGACCAGGCCAAGCAGCTGCTGATCGAGCATAATCTTCGACTGGTGGTTTACATTGCCCGGCGATTTGAAAGCACGGGAATCAATCTGGAGGATCTGATCTCCATTGGGACCATTGGCCTGATTAAGGCGGTGAATACCTTTCGGCCGGAGAAGAATATCAAGCTGGCCACCTATGGATCCCGCTGCATTGAAAACGAAATCCTGATGTACATACGAAAAATCGCCTCCCATAGGGGAGACGTGTCCTTGGACGAGCCCATCAACACCGACTGGGACGGCAATGAGCTGCTGCTGGGAGATGTGCTGGGAACGGAGCCTGACGCCGTCTCCCGGCCCATGGAGGACGATGTGGACCTTCGGCTGCTCCAAGAGGCGCTGGGACGGCTGCCGGAAAAGGAAAAGACCATTGTGACCCTGCGCTATGGCATTGGCGGCGGCGGGGAAAAGACCCAGAAGGAGGTGGCGGATCTGTTGGGCATCTCCCAGTCCTATATCTCCAGGCTGGAAAAGCGCATCATTCTTCGGCTGCGGCGGGAGATTTTAAAACAGCTGTGCTGATGCTTGTACCGGGGCGTTTTTTGCGATATAATGGGGACAAGAGCGCGGGAAACGCAGGAGGTGATGGCCCATGCGTGGGTATCAGATTGTCAAGGACCAGTGTCGCAGATGTCTCGATTGTGTGCAGCGATGTCCGGTGTCTGCGGTGGAGCTGAAAGATGGGGTCGTAAGCATCCGGGAGAGCCGCTGTGTGGACTGCGGTATCTGCTATCGAAGCTGCGGCCACGGTGCCATCCGGCTGGACAATCAGGTGGAGACCGTCAAAAAGTTTCTGGAGGCGAAGCGCAAGGTGATCCTCTCGGTGGATCCGGCCTGCGGGCCCATGCTCCCGGAGGGGGTTACTCTGGGAAAGCTGGCGGCGGCGGCGCAGCGGCTGGGAATCTGGGATGTGGCAGACGCCTCTGAGGCGGTGGCCGCGGTGAGTGCGGAATATGCCCGGCTGCTGCGGGAAAAGCATATGGATCAAATCCTCCTTACAGCCTGCCCTGCAGTGCGGAACCTGGTGGAGACCAATTACCCGGAGCTGGTGGGGGCCTTGGCCCCGGTGGCGTCCCCGATGATCGCCCACGGCAGAATGCTCAAGCGGGACTTTACCAGTGCGGCGGTGGTCTATGTGACCACCTGCGGGGCACGGATTCAGGAGGCCCAGGACGTGCGGCACTCCACGGAGATCAACGCGGTGTTGACCCTTGGGTCGCTGCTGGAGTGGATGCGGCAGGAGCAGATCGACCCGGCCCAGTGCCAGGAGGAGCCGCTGCTCTCCGAGGAGGGCGGGGCCGGTTGTGCCGGAGCCATTGCCGGAGGCATGCTGCTGTGTACGGCTCGGTTCCTCCCGGACCAGGACTATGAACAGCTGACGGCCGACGGGATAGATCGGTGCATGGCGGTGCTGGAGGGGATGAAGCGGGGCACATTCCGGCACTGTGTGGTGGAGCTGGAGGCCTGCCCCGGGGGCTGCGTCGGGGGACCGGCGGGAGAATTGTCCCTGGCCCAGGTGGTGGAGGCGGCCCACACGATTCGGACGCAGGCGGCTTCCCAGAAGGAAAAACCCTACTATGATACCGAGGGCATTGCCATGTCCAATCCTGCCATTGCCCACCCGGCGGAGCAGAAGGAGCCGGAGGAGTCGGAGGTCCAGGAAATGCTCTACCACATCGGCGTGGGAAATCCGCGGCAGCAGAAGAACTGCGGACGATGCGGCTTTGATACCTGCCGGGCCAGGGCCCAGGCGATCCTTGCCCACCGGGAGCCGGTGAGCCTGTGCCCCCAGGCCATCGAGGAGGAAAAACGGGACGTATACTCGGTGCTGTACGAGGAGCTGCCCATGGCGGCGATTTTGGTGGACGACACCCAAAAGGTGGTGGGGCTGAATCAGGAGGCCTGCAGTTTGTTCTCCATCCAGCCCAACCAGGAGAAATATATCTTTGAGCTGATGGATCCCGGAGATTTTCAATATGTGCTGGATACGGGACTTTCCATCAAGAACCGGCGCATGGACATTCCGGAAATCTATATGCGGGTGGAGGCCAATCTGGTTCCCCTGAAGGAACTGAAAATGGTGCTGGGACTCTTCCAGGACATCACAGAGGAGGAGGAGGCCGAGGCCCAACGGCAGCAGTCCCGGCTTCAGAGCGTGGAGATGGCTCAAAAGGTCATTGAGAAGCAGATGACTGTGGCCCAGCAGATTGCTTACCTTCTGGGAGAGACTACCGCCGAGACCAAGGTGACGCTCAATCAGCTGAAGCAGCGGATCTTGGGGGAGGAGGCCAAGCATTGAATATATACATTGACTTTGGCTTCCGAAGCGTCAATCACGATGGAGAGGAGGTCTGCGGCGACCGAGTGGAGACCAAGCGGGCGGAGGACCGGTTCATTGGGGTCCTGGCCGACGGCATGGGCAGCGGCGTCAAGGCGAATATCCTCTCCACCATGGGCTCTACCATTCTCTCCACCATGCTGATGGGCGGGGAGAGCGTGGAGTCGGCGGTGGACGCAGTAATCCGCACCCTGCCGGTGTGCTCGGAGCGGGGAATGAACTACTGCACCTTCAGCGTGGTCACCATTGACCAGGAGGGGGTGGCCCGGCTTACGGAATTTGACAACCCCCAGGCCTGGATCATCCGCAACAGGCAGATTGTGCAGCCGGGCCGGAAGAGCCGAATCGTGGAAGGAAAGCGAATTTGGGAGAGCAGTCTGCCGCTGATCGAGGGGGACGTCATCGTCATCACCTCCGACGGGGCGGTGAATGCCGGCCGGGACAACCACTTTTCCTTCCGGTGGACCTGGGACAGCGTGGCCAAATGGCTGGCGGAGCGGGCACACAGCTATCCAAGTGCTCTGCGGCTGGCGGTGGATTTGGTGTCGGCGGTGGACAATCTCTACGGCGGAAAGCCCACAGATGATGTGACGGCGATGGTCATTCGGATTCCCTACGCCCAGACGGTAAACATCATGTACGGGCCCCCGGAGTATCCGGAGGACGACGAGTTTATGGTGCATGAGTTTATGGATTCCGACGGGGCCAAAATCATCTGCGGGGGCACCACCTCCAATATTGTGGCACGGGTGATGAATACGCCTCTGGAGACTATGCCGGACACGGCGGCGGACGGGGTGCCACCGATCTCCTTTATGGCAGATGTGGACCTGGTTACCGAGGGGGTCCTCACCATGACCCGGGCAGGGGATATTATGGAGCGGTACTTTACCGCTGGCTACAGCATGGCGGATTTTCAGGAGCTGGATGCCCAGAACGGTGCGGCGTTCCTGGCCAAGCAGCTGGTGGAGAACTGTACCACCCTCCGGGCGTTTATCGGTCGGGCGAAAAATCCGGCCTATGAGGGAAAGGACGTGCCGCTGGACCTGGATATGAAGCTCAAGGCGGTGGAACGGATCTGTGAGCTAATGCGGACCCACGGAAGAACCGTGGAGGAATACTATTACTGATCGGTGACCCAGGGCTGCACCACAGCCCTGGGTCTCTTGCGCATGGGAAAAGACGGAATGAATCATATCGTGCGTTTTTTCGCACTATATTCATAAATTGCAGGAAAAACGTGAATAATTTTCGCATATTAACGCTTTAAAGTGAAATTTTTCCGTCAAAAACATGTCTCTGCGCTTGCGGAAAGCGGCCGGATATACTATAATATTAGACATATCATTTTCGAACTACATGGAGGACGGAACATGAAATTTTCGCAGATGCTATATCAGCGTCCGGACCTGGACGATTTGAAGCATAAGCTGGCCGCCTTGACCCAGCGGCTTGCCCAGGCGGAGTCCTACCAGGCGGCCAAGGAGGCCTTTCTGGCCAAGGAGGAGCTGGAGAAGCATATCTCCACCCAGGCCACCCTGGCGGAGATTCGCCACACCATTGACACCCGGGATACCTTCTATGACCAGGAGGTCAAGTTCTGGAACGGGGCCAATCCGCAGCTGGAGGAGTACACTCAGAAGTGGACCCAGGCCATGCTGGCCTCTCCCTTCCGGAAGGAGTTTGCCGCGGAATACGGCGAGTTGATGTTTGTGAACGCGGAGATTCAGCTGAAGGCCTTTTCTCCGGAGATCATTCCGGAGATTCAGCAGGAAAACGACCTTACCCAGGAGTATGAGAAGCTCCTGGCTTCGGCGCAGATTCCCTTTGAGGGAAAGACCTATACCCTGTCCCAGCTGAGCCCCTTTAAAAACGATCCGGATGACGCCCGCCGGCTGGCGGCCTGGAAGGCCGAGGGCCAGTGGTACAAGGACAACCAGGCGGCCATGGACGACATCTACGACAAGCTGGTTCATCTGCGGGACACCATGGGGAAAAAGCTGGGCTATCCGGGCTATACCACCCTGGGCTATTACCGCATGGGCCGGAACTGCTACACCAAGGAGGATGTGGAGAAGTTCCGGGCGGCAGTGCGGACCTATCTGGTGCCGCTGGCGGACAGCATCTATCGGGAGCAGGCCAAGCGTCTGGGCAAGGAATACCCCATGAGCTTTGCGGACAACGCCCTGGAGTTCCGCTCCGGCAATCCCACCCCTGTGGGGACCCCGGATGAGATTCTGGCGCAGGGAAAGAAATTCTACGATGCCCTCTCTCCGGAGACCAGCCGGTTCTTCCAGACCATGCTGGATGGAGAGCTGCTGGATGTGCTTTCTACGGAGGGCAAGGCCGGCGGCGGCTACTGTACCAGCATCGCAGACTACGATGTGCCCTTTATCTTTGCCAACTTCAACGGGACCCAGCACGATGTGGAGGTGGTGACCCACGAGGCGGGCCATGCCTTTGCGGCCTATGAGAACCGCCATCGAATTCCCATGTCCACCATCTGGCCCGGCATGGAGGCCTGTGAGGTCCACTCAATGTCCATGGAGTTCTTTGCCTGGCCCTGGGCCGAGGGCTTCTTCGGGAAGGACACCCGGAAGTTCTACTACAGCCATCTGTCCGGCGCCCTGACCTTTATTCCCTATGGCACCATGGTGGATCATTTCCAGCATGTGGTCTATGAGAAGCCGGACATGACTCCCAGAGAGCGACATGACGTCTGGAAGGAGCTGCTGGGGATCTATATGCCCTGGATGAAGCTGGATGGAGACATTCCCTTCTATGCCGACGGCGAGGGCTGGCAGCGGCAGCACCACATTTATTCCAGTCCCTTCTACTATATTGACTACTGCTTGGCGCAGACGGTGTCTCTGCAGTTCTGGGCTATGATCCAGAAGGATCTCCCCAATGCCTGGAAGCACTATATGGCCTACACCCAGCAGGGAGGCAGCCGTGTATTTACCGAGCTGCTGAAGAATGCGGGGCTGGAAAGTCCCTTTGAGGAGTCCTGCCTCCGGGGTGTCTGCCAGACGGCCAAGGAGTATCTGGAGCACTTTGATCTCCAGGGAATCGAGTAAGGGATGCTGGGGAAAAAACGAAGATCCTATTTGGACCACTTTCACAAAAATGCAGCAGGGGAGTATATCTATTCCGGGGAGCATTACGCCTACACCACAGAGAAAAAGCCCCGGCGCAGGGCCCTGGGAGAGCTTTGGGTGCTGTGCGCCCTGGCAGTGGCCACGACCTTGGTGGGAGGATGCATTCCGGTGCCGGGTCTCAGCGGCTGCGCCTATGTGCTGATTCCCTATGTGGTGGGAGTCATTGCCTCCTGTAGTCTGATCTGGACCATGGGGCAGCTCTCCGCGGGAGGAGATCCTCTGCGGGAGTATGTCTACCTGACCACGGTGAAGAAGCTCCCGCACCGGACGCTGATCACGGCGGCTGCATCCTGTTTGGCCGTTTTGGGAGAGGCCGTCTATCTCCTCCGCATTGGAGGAGGGGAAAAGATCGGACTGGCGGTACTGTTCCTGGTGCTGGAGGTCATCGCCGCAGTCAGTGCGGCCCTGGCCTGGGGCTGCTGCAATGGTCTTTCTTGGAACAAAACCAAAAAAATAGAGGATTGACAGAACCCTGTCTGGACCATATAATAAGACGGATTGTCTCCGGCTCGTGGATAGTGCCGGAGCATGTCCGCCGGGAATGTCCCGGCCTGTGCCGGTATACGGCATGGATTCACTGTGAACCTGCGGGATAACCGCTTTTGTTCAAACATCATATAAGGAGGAATTCTGAAACATGAAAAAAGCAACCAAGCTCCTTGCACTTGTGCTTGCCGTATGCATGTGCTTTGGAATGCTGGCGGGCTGCGGCGATAAGGCTGCGTCCACCGCTGGAAGCACATCTACCGCAGAAGCTCAGGGAAGCAGCGAAACCGTAAAGGAAGGCGGCACGCTGGTGGCTACGGCTACCGGCTTTGAGAACAAGTTCTCTCCCTTCTTCGCCTCCAACGCCGACGATCAGAACGTGGTGGATCTGACCCAGCTGGGTCTGATGGGCGTGGACCGTGTGGGCAACCCCGTGCTCAAGGGCATCGAGGGTGAGACCCGTAACTACAACGGCACGGACTACACCTACACCGGCGTTTCCGACATTACCATCACCGAGAACGACGACGGCACGGTGTACTATGACGTCACCCTGCGGAACGATCTGGTGTTCTCCGATGGTTCTCCCATTGACATCGATGACGTGATCTTCTCTATGTATGTGTTCCTGGACCCCACCTATGACGGTTCTGTGACCATGTACTCCCTGCCCATCGAGGGCCTGGCAGACTATCGGGAAGGCATGAGCACCCTGTCCCTGCTGCTGGCCGAGGCCGGTGAGGACAACACCGACTACACCAACTGGACCGAGGAACAGCAGAAGGCCTTCTGGGACGCAGTGAACGACGGCGGCGTGAAGTTCGCCCAGGCCATTGTGGACTATGTTGCGGAGGCTGTGGGCGCCGGCAGCGCTGCGGAGACCATGTCTGTGGCGGAAGCCGCTGCACAGTGGGGCTTTGAGCTGAAGGACGACGCCACGGCGAAGGACTTCTTTATGGCCATTGGCGATCAGTATGGCTGGAACTTCTCCCAGATGGAGACCGAGAGCGCTGGGGATCCCCTGTCCACGCTGATTCCCGAGGATGTTTACAACTATCCCACCGTGGGTATTTCCACCGGTAAGTCCGCTGACCATGTCACCGGTATCCAGAGAACCGGCGACTACAGCATGCGTCTTGTGACCACTGAGCTGGACGCCACTGCGATCTATCAGCTGAGCATTCCCATTGCGCCGCTGAGCTACTACGGCGACGAGAGCAAGTACGACTACGAGAACAACAAGTTCGGCTTCGACAAGGGCGACCTGTCCGTGGCCCGTTCCAAGACCACGCAGCCCTTGGGCGCCGGTCCCTATACCTTCAAGAGCTTCTCCAACGGTACGGTGTACCTGGAGGCCAACCCCAACTACTACAAGGGTGAGCCCAAGACCAAGAACCTGAACCTGCTGGAGACCCAGGAGGCCGATAAGGTCACCGGTATCACCGCCGGCACCATTGATATTGCGGATCCCAGCTACTCCACTGAGGTGGCCGGTCAGATCGCCGAGTACAACGGCGGCGACACCACCATGGACGGCGCTAAGATCACCACCCGTCTCATTGACTATCGTGGCTATGGCTACATCGGCATTTCCGCCGACAACGTGAAGGTGGGCAGCGATCCCGCTTCTCAGGAGTCCAAGGACCTCCGTAAGGCGCTTGCCACGGTCCTGGCTGCCTATCGTGACGAGGCCATCAGCTCCTACTACGGCAGCACTGCCTCTGTCATCAACTATCCCATTTCCAACACCTCCTGGGCTGCGCCCCAGGTCACCGACGACGGCTACACCGTGGCCTACTCTGTGGACGTGGACGGCAAGCCCATCTACACCGACGGCATGAGCCAGGAGGAGAAGTATGACGCTGCCCTCCAGGCTGCTCTGGGCTACTTCGAGAAGGCCGGCTACACCGTTGAGAACGGCAAGCTCACCGCCGCTCCCGAGGGCGCAAAGCTGGAGTACCAGGTGAATATCGGTGCCGGCGGCGCAGGCGATCACCCCTCCTTCCTGCTGCTGAAGAACGCTTCCGATGCCTTCGCCAAGATCGGCATGAACCTGATAGTCAACGATCTGGCCAATGCTTCTGATCTGTATGCTTCCTATCAGACCGGCGTGGCCGAGATGTGGTGCGCCGCATGGCAGGCTTCCGCTGACCCGGATATGTATCAGCTGTATCATTCCGGCGGTTCTACCAACTACTACAGAATCAACGATTCCGAGCTGGACGGCCTCATTGAGGATGCCCGTATGTCCACCGATCAGACCTTCCGGAAGGGCCTGTACAAGGCTGCCATGGAGATCATCATGGACTGGGGCGTTGAGGTGCCTGTGTACCAGCGTTCCGAGTGCTATATTTTCGCCACCGAGCGTGTGGATGTTTCCACCATCCCCCAGGATATGACTCCTTATTGGGGCTGGATTGCTGAGGTCGAGAATATCGCCGTAAAGTAAGTATGGGGTTTCTGTCCCCCTTCGGGGGGACAGAAACAATACTGCATATGAAGGGACTGCTCCCCCAACCGGCGTTGGCATCTGTCCGGAGCGGTCCCTTGATATGCAGATGATTTGGCATATTAAACATCGTAAGCGGGAGTCCTTGCTTCCCGCAAAAAATGGAGGGAGTTCCTTGCGGAAATATATCGTAAAACGAATCCTGCTTTCCATTCTGATCCTGTTTTGTGTGACCTTTATTATCTACGGTCTGATGCGGTCGCTGCCGGGATCTTATGTGGAAAACATGGCCATGCAGCTTTCTACGGCGCCCGGCGCTAAAAGCTATGACGAATGGATGGAACAGCTTAACGCTGCCTACGGCCTGGACAAGGGCGTCATTGCGGGGTACTTTACCTGGCTGGGAGACGCAGTCCGGGGCAACTTCGGCGACAGCTGGAAGTATACCATTCCCGTGGTGGAGAAGTTCCAGGACGTCATTTGGCTGTCCTTTATTATGGGCGCCATCTCCTTTGTGCTGGAGCTGATTATCGCCATCCCCCTGGGAATTGTGGCGGCCACCAAGCAGTATTCCCGGACGGACTATACGGTTACCGCAGGTGCGCTGGTGGGTATTTCTCTGCCTACATTCTTCTTCGCCACCCTGCTGAAGCTGGTGTTCTCGGTGAAGCTGGGATGGTTTGACCTGTACGGTCTTGTGGGACGAGACTATAATCAGCTCACCGCCTGGGGACAGTTCTGGGACAAGGCGAACCATCTGGTGCTGCCCATTGCCACCTTGGTCATCGTGTCGGTGGGTTCCTTGATGCGGTATACCCGTACCAATATGCTGGAGGTCCTGAACTCCGACTACATCCGGACCGCCCGGGCCAAGGGCCTGTCGGAGCATACGGTCATCTATAAGCATGCCTTCCGGAATACCCTGATTCCCCTGGTGACCATTGTCGGCGGCAGCCTGCCGGGGCTGTTTTCCGGCGCCCTGATTACCGAGACCCTGTTCTCCATTCCGGGAATCGGATTTACATCCTATCAGGCCATGGTGTCCGGCGACATTCCCTTTGCAATGTTCTACCTGACATTCCTGGCAATTTTGACCCTTGCCGGCAACCTGATTTCTGACGTGCTGTACGCTGTGGTGGATCCCCGCGTACGGATCGCTTAAGAAGGGAGCGTGAAGACACATGGATCATAACGAACAGAAAACCGCATCCTCCGTGGTGGAGGAGCAGCTGTCTCTGAACGATGACCGCCGGGTCAAAACACTGTCTCCCGGTGCGCTGGTGGCCAAGCGGTTCTTCCGCAACCGGCTGGCTGTGGTGGGACTGACCATGCTGGTGGTCATGTTTGTGTTCTCTTTTGTAGGCGGCATTATCAGCCCCTATGGACAGGACGAGCAGTTTTATACCTATACCTATCTGGACCAGGAATATGTGGGCGTGGTGCGCAACGACGACTTCCGCTACGCCGTGGCAGACGGCCAGGAGTTTGGCTCTGTGCTCCAGGCGCAGTTCCTGCTGGCCCAGACCAAAAAGACGGATTCCTTTACCTATAAGGATGTGACCTACACCGTGGAGAACCAGGGGGACGACCTGTATACCATCTCTCTGGACGGCAATATCATCGCCTGTGCCTATAAGGATATTGTTAACACAGTGGACGAGTCCGAGCTGCCCTTTACCATGAAGCTGGAGGCCCTGAAGGCCTATGTTACCCAGAGCGGGAGCTTTACGGCAGACGGCGTGGACTACACGCTGGACGCCGATGGGAATATTCTGGAGAACGGCAATGTTGTCGCCTATATCAGCCGGTTTGTGGTCCAGTCCAAGAACAACGGCGTGGTAATCACCCGGGACTTCAAGGAAAAGCTGGAGGCGGCCATTGACGACGATGTGACGGAGTTCAAATACACCGACGCAGAGGGCCAGGAGGCCACCTACACCATCACCTATCAGGCGGACACCAACAGCTGGTCTGTGCTTCAGAGCACCGAGACCTATGTGTACGACCGCTACGCCGCTCCCTCCAAGGCGCATTGGCTGGGCACCGACACCTCCGGCATGGATATGCTGACCCGACTGATGTACGGCGGCCGGATCTCCCTGGTGATCGGCTTTATTGTGGTGTTCATTGAGGCCTTCCTGGGTGTGCTCTTGGGTGGCATCTCCGGCTATTTCGGCGGCTGGGTGGACAACCTGATTATGCGTATTGTGGATGTGTTCTACTGCATTCCCTCCCTGCCTCTGATTATTATTCTGGGCGCAGCCATGGACGCCATGCGGGTGGACCCCATGGTTCGTATGCTGTATCTGATGCTGATTCTGGGCTTCCTTGGCTGGCCCTCCATTGCCAGACTGGTTCGCGGCCAGATTCTCTCCCTCCGGGAGCAGGAGTTTATGACTGCCACGGAGGCCTGCGGCATTGGCATTCCCCGCCGGATCTTCCGGCATCTGATCCCCAATGTGATCCCGCAGCTCATTGTCACCTGTACCATGAGCCTGGGCTCCACCATCATTATGGAGGCCACACTGTCCTTCCTGGGACTGGGCGTAAAGTTCCCCTTTGCCTCCTGGGGCAACATCATCAGCGATGTCAACAACGCCTTTGTTATGACAAACTACTGGTATATCTGGATTCCGGCAGGTATCTGCCTGCTGATTACCGTCCTGGGCTTCAACTTCGTGGGCGACGGTCTCCGGGATGCCTTTGATCCCAAGATGAAGCGCTAAGGAGGAATGGACTGTGGCTAAAAAACATGCAGAAGGCTATCTCTCCGCCAAGGAATCCCGCCGGATCTCCAAGGAGAATCGCCGGATCACCGACCAGTATGAAAAGCAGCGCAAGCGCAAAAATGTGCCGGAAAGCGAATATCTCGTCCAGATGCACGACAACAAAAACGCCGTGGAATTCGACAACCTCCACACCTATTTCTTTACGGACACCGGTGTGGTCAAAAGCGTGGACGGCGTCACCTTTGACGTGCCCATTGGCAAGACCGTGGGCGTGGTGGGCGAGTCCGGCTGCGGCAAGTCCGTCACCAGCCTGAGCCTGATGCAGCTGATTCAGCGGCCCCAGGGTCAGATTGTAGAAGGCGAGATTCGCCTGAATATGGGCGACGGAAAGGCCTATGACATTGTCAAGACGCCCCAGCAGCAGATGCAGCATCTCCGGGGCAACTATGTTTCTATGATCTTCCAGGAGCCCATGACCTCCCTGAATCCGGTGTTCCGCATCGGCGACCAGGTAGACGAGGTCATCGCCCTCCACGACGGCGAGGGCAAGAGCAAGGCGGAGATTAAGGCCCGCACCATTGAACTTTTGGAGATGGTGGGTATCGCCAACTCCCAGGGCGTCTATCGGATGTTCCCCCATGAGCTCTCCGGCGGTATGCGCCAGCGTATTATGATCGCCATGGCCCTGGCCTGCAATCCCAGAATTATTATCGCAGACGAGCCCACCACGGCGCTGGATGTGACCATTCAGGCGCAGATTCTGGACCTGCTGCGGAACCTGAAGGATCGAATCAACTCCTCCATTATGCTTATCACCCACGATCTGGGCGTTATCGCCGAGATGGCGGATTATGTGGTGGTGATGTACGCAGGCCGTGTGGTGGAAAAGGGAACTGTAGAGGAGATTTTTGCCAATCCCTCCCATCCCTATACCATTGGATTGATGGCCTCCAAGCCTGTGGTGGGCAAACAGGTGGATAAGCTCTACTCCATCCCCGGCAAGGTGCCCAACCCCATCAATATGCCAAATTACTGCTATTTCAAGGATCGCTGCGAAATGTGCGTGGAGGAATGTTCCGGGGCATACCCCCAGGAGATCAGCCTCTCCGAGACCCACAAGGTCAGCTGCTACCGCTATTACGGAAAGGGGGAGAAGTAAATGGCAAAGAATCAACAGCTGCAACAGGACGACTTCACCCCGGTGACCTATGATCCCCAGTATATTCTCATGGTCAACCACCTGAAGAAGTATTTCCCCATTAAGGGGGGCATGGTTTCCAAAACCGTGGGCTATGTGAAGGCGGTGGACGGCGTCACCTTTAATCTGAAGCGCGGCACCACCATGGGCCTGGTGGGAGAATCCGGCTGCGGTAAGTCCACCACCGGACGGACCATCCTTCGGCTGGACAACGACAAAACCGGCGGTCAGGTGCTCTTTAACGGCCAGGAGGTCTATGACCTGAGCCCCAAGGAGCTTCGGGCCATGCGCACCAAAATGCAGATCATTTTCCAGGACCCCTTCTCCAGCCTGTCTCCCCGGCTTCCCGTTGGAGAGATTATCGGGGAGGCGGTGCGGGAGCATAAGCTGGTGCCTAAAAACCAGCTGGATGCCTATATTGACCAGGTCATGGACAACTGCGGCCTGCAGCCCTTCCATAAGGACCGGTATCCCCATGAGTTCTCCGGCGGTCAGCGTCAGAGAATCTGTATTGCCCGGGCTCTGGCGCTGAATCCTGAGTTTGTGGTCTGCGACGAGCCGGTGTCGGCACTGGACGTGTCCATTCAGGCTCAGATTATTAACCTCCTCAAGGAGCTTCAGGAGAAGTACAGCCTGACCTATCTGTTTATCTCCCATGACCTTTCCGTGGTGGAGCATATCTCCGACACGGTTGGCGTTATGTATCTGGGCAATCTGGTGGAGTACGGCGAGACAGAGGACATCTTTAAAAATCCCCTGCATCCCTATACCAAGGCGCTGTTCTCCGCAATCCCCATTCCGGATCCCACCATCCACCGCAACCGGATTGTTCTGGAGGGTACCATTCCGTCCCCGGCCAATCCGCCGGAGGGCTGTAAGTTCCACACCCGCTGCGCCCAGTGCATGGAGAAATGCAAGCATGAGGCGCCGGTGCAGAAAGAGGTGGAGCCGGGCCATTATGTGGTCTGTCATCTGTATGACGACTGCAAGGACGTAAACGATGGCCAGGCGTAAGCAGGATTTTGAGGATGACGGTCGCACCATCGCGGATATGAGCGGGATTTCCGATCCCCTGCACCGGGGACGGCCCGGGGCCGACTCCGGAGAAAATCCTCAACCTCAGAGCACCTGGGATCTTCCTCCCATGAAAGGGAAGGAACGGGGAATGTTTATTCTGGGGGCGCTGAAGGCGGCGCTGCTGATCGCCCTGGCGTTTCTGGGAGGCCTTGCCCTGGTGATTTTTATTCTGCTGCAAATTTGGACATGATAGACGAAAACAGCCGGCCCAAGGGCCGGCTGTTTTCCTGTGCTGCGAATTTACTTTTGCTGAGGACTAAGGTATAATGGCACAAAAGGAGGGATGGCTATGATCCGTAAAGCAGTGCCACAGGATATTCCTCAAGTGGCAGAGATTTATGAGGAAATTCTCCGTCAACAGGAACGGGGCGAAGCCCAGGTGGGGTGGATTCGCGGGGTCTATCCCACAGAGCAGACCGCACGGGAAGCCTTGGCGGCGGGAGAGCTGTTTGTAGACGAAGACGGCGGCAGGATCCAGGGGGCGGCAAAAATCAACCGGGAGCAGGAACCGTGCTATGCCCAGGGAAACTGGACATACGCAGCGACAGACCGGGAGGTCATGGTGCTGCACACCCTGGTGGTATCGCCCAGGGCAGCGGGAAAGGGCTGCGGCAGCCGTTTTGTGGCCTTCTATGAGCGCTACGCCAGAGAACAGGGATGCCGCGCCCTTCGCATGGATACCAACGAAATCAACGCCACGGCCAGAAGGCTCTATCACAAGCTGGGATTTCAGGAGGTTGGCATTGTGCCCTGTGACTTCAACGGGATTCCCGGCATCCATTTGGTCCTGCTGGAGAAGCCTCTTTGAGGGAATTTGCGCCGGGGAACCGGCTGCATCCGGGAGGAAAGGGCAAAATGGCACATTCTGCAACAGGAAAGCAGAAATTGAATCTGCGAAAATAGTTGCATTCCCAAACGAAATCCTGTAAAATAAGCAGGTGAAATCAACATTAGGAGGTTATCTCATGACACATCCTGAATACCCCACACTGTTCTCACCCATGAAGGTGGGCAACGTGGTGTATAAAAACCGTATTTTCCAGGCTCCTGCCACCCCCCATCTCCTGCAGACGGACGAGCCCTATCCCACGGACGCCTACCGTGCGTACTATGTGGAGAAGGCCCGCGGCGGCACCGCCTCCGTGACCATCGCCGGCCACGACATGAACTCCCTGGCGCCCTTCCGTCCCGGCTGGCACAACCTGGATCTCCGCCAGACCACCTATCATCGCTACTGGCAGAAGTGCGTGGACCAGATCCACTACTATGGCGCCAAGGTCGCCATTGAGCTGCTGGCGTTCTTCTACTCCGGCTGGACCGGCGGGGAGAAGGGCAAGGGCGAGCACTTCTTCTATTCCGTAGACGGCACGCCCGGCCCCGACGGCTCCGAGCGTCCCATGCTCACCCGGGAGGCCATGGAGGCCATTGCCGAGGACTACGCCAACGTGGCACAGGCTGCGGTGGATGTGGGCTTTGATTCCATTCTGATTCATGGCGGTCACGGCCTGGTGATCAACCGGTTTATGAGCCCCCTGTTTAACCATCGTACCGATGAGTTCGGCGGCTCCTTTGAAAACCGCTGCCGCTTCCCCATGATGATCCTGGACGCCATCCGCAAGAAGGTTGGCCACAAGATCCTCATTGAGTACCGTATCTCCGGCTGCGAGCTGGCAGACGAGGTGGGCTATCCCAACGCCGACCAGCAGCTAAAGCCCGAGGACATCGCCGAGTTCCTGCGGATGGCAGGGGACCGGATCGACATTGCACATATCTCCGCAGGTAATATGTCTATCCCAGGTACAGAGGCCATTATGCATCCCACCATCTTCCATAAGCCCGGCCAGAATGCCCGCTTTGCCCGGAAGATCAAGGAGCTGGGGGTTCCCCAGCCGGTGCTGACCCTGGGTGCGTTCCAGGATCCCAAGTTCATCGAGGAGACCCTGGCTACCGGCGGCGCGGACTTTGTGGCCATGGCCCGCGGCACCATTGCCGATCCTGAGATGCCGGAGAAGGCACGGCACGGCCAGGAGGACGAGATCATCCCCTGCATCAAGTGCTTCCACTGTCTGGAGTATCAGAAGCCCTCCACCAAGGCCTTTGCATGTTCCGTCAACCCCACCGTGGGCCGGGAGAACCAGCTGAAGGATCTGATTCCGGAAACCACCACCCCCAAGAAGGTCGTTATCATCGGCGGCGGCCCCTCCGGCATGGAGGCTGCCATTGTCGCGGCCAAGCGCGGCCACGACGTGACCATCTATGAGAAGGCGGACCGCCTGGGTGGCAAGCTGGTGTTCTCTGAGCAGGTCTCCTTTAAGTATGACCTGGCCAAGTTTATGAATTATCAGATCAACCTGGTGAAGAAGCTGGGCGTGAAGGTCCTGCTGAACACCGAGGCCACGCCGGAGCTTATCGAGGCTCAGAAGGCCGACTGGGTTCTGGCTGCTGTGGGCGCCAATGCCTTTGTGCCGCCTATCCCCGGCACCGACGGCCCCAACGTCATGATCGCCGAGGAGTGCTACAAGCACATTGACGAGATCGGCAACCGGGTGGTGCTCATCGGCGGCGGCGAGGTAGGCTGCGAGACTGCCCTGGCCCTGGCGGAAAAGGGCAAGAGCGTGTCCATTATCGAGATGCTGCCGGAGCTGTGCCCGGAGACCTTCCACCTGACCCGGGGCGTAATGCTGGGTAAGATGGAGAAGTGCGTGGCCTCCTACACCGGTGCCCGCTGCACCGGCATTACCGAGAAGGGCGTTTCCTTCCTCGACAAGGACGGCAATGAGCAGTTCCTGGAGGCTGACGTGGTGGTGATGTCCTCCGGCATGCGGCCTCGCCAGGACCTGGCGGAGAGCTTCCGGATGACCGCACCCGACTTCATGCCCATCGGCGACTGTGTCATCGCAAAGAACGTCCGCACTGCCACCAGAATGGCTTTTGACGCGGCAACCAGAATCTGAGTTCAGAATCTCTGCAAGGGCCCCTCATGAGAGGGGCCCTTTTTGGCGGTTATGGCGCTTTTCGGCGGGTATGGACCGTTGAGAGGGCAAAGGGAAGGGGTCACATTCTGGAGGTTTCCGCCAGAGGCGGGGTTATGGAAACCCACCCCCACCATAGTGGGGGTAAAGCGGCGAAACCGAGAGAAAAACACAACATATAGGTTCTGTAAATAATATGATACTAAATGTAGTAATTTGACCCTTGCTTTTCCCGGCCTATATGATATAATAGGGCCTGCTATGTGAGAAGAAATGACGTCCATGACTGAGAACGTGTATGGAGGATGAAGAAATGCAAGTTGTGAAACGTGACGGCTCCATTGTGCTCTTTGACCAAAACAAAATTGTCGCCGCTGTCAGCAAGGCCAATGCCTCTGTGGAGGAGGAGAATCGCATTACGCCGGAGCAGATTGAGGAGATCGCTCAGAGCATCCAGCGGCGCCAGCGCAGCCGCCTGCTGGTGGAGGACATTCAGGACATGGTGGAATCCAAGCTGATGGCCCTGGGAAAGTATCCCTTGGCCAAGAGCTATATCATCTATCGCTATAACCGGGCGCTGGTCCGGAAGAAGAATACCACCGACGAGAGCATTTTGAGCCTGCTCCACAACACCAATAAGGAGCTGGCCGAGGAGAACAGCAATAAGAACACCTCCATTGCCTCCACCCAGCGGGACTACATTGCCGGAGAGGTTTCCCGGGATTTGACCCGGCGCATTTTGCTGCCGGAGAAGATCTCCAAGGCCCATGACGAGGGTGTGCTGCATTTCCACGACGCGGACTATTTCGTCCAGCCAATTTTCAACTGCTGCCTCATCAACATCGGAGATATGCTGGACAACGGCACCATGATAAACGGGAAGCTCATTGAGTCGCCTAAGAGCTTCCAGGTGGCTTGTAACGTGATGACGCAGATTATCGCCAATGTGGCCTCAAACCAGTACGGAGGCCAGAGCGTGGACATTCGCCATCTGGGTAAGTATCTCCGTCGGAGCTACGAAAAATTCCGTCGGAATATTCTGGCGGAGTGCCAGGGAGAGCAGGTCAGCGACACCCTGGTGGAAAAGCTGGTTCAGGAGCGGCTTCGGGAGGAGCTAAAGTCCGGCGTTCAGACCATCCAGTACCAGATCAATACCCTGATGACCACCAACGGACAGTCTCCCTTTGTGACGCTGTTCCTGTATCTCAGAGAGGGAGATCCCTACATCCGGGAAAACGCCATGATCGTGGAGGAAATCCTGCGGCAGCGGCTGGAGGGGATCAAAAATGCATCTGGCGTCTATGTGACTCCAGCGTTCCCGAAGCTGGTGTATGTCCTGGATGAAAACAACTGCCTCCGGGGCGGAAAGTATGACGACATTACCAGACTGGCGGTGAAATGCTCCGCCAAGCGCATGTATCCCGACTATATCTCCGCCAAGAAAATGCGGGAGAACTATGAGGGGAATGTGTTCTCGCCCATGGGCTGCCGGTCGTTCCTGGCACCCTGGAAGGATGAAAATGGGGAATATAAGTTTGAGGGACGGTTCAATCAGGGCGTGGTCTCCATCAATCTGCCCCAGATTGGCATTCTGGCCAAGGGAGACGAGGAGGCGTTTTGGAAGCTGCTGGACCAGCGGTTGGAGCTTTGCTTTGAGGCCCTGATGTGCCGGCACAATGCCCTCAAGGGCGTGAGAAGCGACGTAAGCCCGGTCCATTGGCAGAACGGCGCCATTGCCCGGCTGGAGAGCGGGGAGACCATTGACCGATTCCTGTACGGCGGATATTCCTCCATTTCCCTGGGCTATATCGGGCTGTATGAGCTGACCATGCTGATGAAGGGCGTCAGCCAGACGGATCCGGTGGGAGAGGAGTTCGCTGTGCGGGTGATGAAATATCTCCGAAAGACCTGCGACCGCTGGAAGGCGGAGACCAATATCGGCTTTGCCCTCTACGGAACGCCGGCGGAGAGCCTGTGCTACCGCTTTGCCCGGATTGACAAGGAGCGCTTCGGCACCATCCCCAATGTCACGGATAAGGGCTATTACACCAACTCCTACCATGTGGATGTACGGGAGGAGATCGACGCATTCTCTAAGTTTGACTTTGAGAGCCAGTTCCAGTCCATTTCCTCCGGAGGCTCCATCAGCTATGTGGAGATTCCCAATATGAACAATAATCTTACCGCCCTGTCTCAGGTGGTGCAGTATATTTACGACCACATTCAGTATGCGGAGTTTAACACCAAAAGTGATTACTGTCAGGTCTGCGGCTTTGACGGGGAGATTACCATCAACGAGGCGTATCAGTGGGAGTGTCCCAATTGCGGAAACAAGGACCAGACCAAAATGAACGTCACCCGTCGGACCTGCGGGTACCTGGGGGAGAACTTCTGGAACGAGGGCAAAACCAAGGAGATTAAGGCGAGGGTGATGCATCTGTGAATTATGCCACAATTAAATGGCGAGACATTGCCAACGGCCCGGGAATCCGGGTGAGCCTGTTTGTCTCCGGCTGCCGCCATCATTGCAAGGGCTGCTTTAATGCGGAGACTTGGGACTTCGGCTACGGACAGCCCTATACACCGGAGGTTCGGGACAGCGTGCTTGCCGGCATGGGGAGAAGCTATAACCACGGCCTGACCCTGCTGGGGGGAGAGCCCTTTGAGCCGGAGAACCAGAGGGCTATGCTGGAGCTGACGGAGCTGGTCCGGGCGCGGTACCCGGAAAAGACCATTTGGTGCTACACCGGCTATACCCTGGAGACGGACATCCTGGCCGGAAGGCTGGGGGACCCCAGTGTGACCATGGCCCTGCTTCGGAACCTGGATGTGCTGGTGGACGGGGAATTCCGTGAGGCGGAAAAGGACCCGTCTCTTCGATTCCGCGGCTCGAAAAATCAGCGGATCATTGACGTAACAAAGAGCTTGGAAGCGGGAAAGACCGTCCTGTGGGACGGCAGAGAGGAGCCGTAATATGAAATTTAAAAAGCTGCGCCCTGAGGCAATCCCTCCGACCTACGGCTCCCCGGAGGCCGCAGGGGCCGACCTCTATGCCTGCCTTTCCCAGCCGCTGGTGATTGCCCCCGGGGAAACCGGAAAAATTCCCACAGGCATTGCCATGGAGATTCCACAGGGGCATGCGGGACTGATTTTCGCCCGCAGCAGCCTGGGGGTGAAGCGGGGACTGGCCCCGGCCAATAAGGTCGGAGTGGTAGACTCAGACTATCGGGGGGAATTTTTGATCTTCCTCTACAACCAGTCCGGAGAGCCCCAGACGGTGCAGCCCGGAGAGCGGGTGGCGCAGCTGGTTATCGTCCCGGTGCGGCGGGAGACCTTTGAAGAGGTGGAAGCCTTGGAGGACACGGATCGGGGACAGGGGGGCTTCGGCTCCACTGGGAGGTTCTAAGCGTGGAGAAACGGAAGTATTTGGCCTTGGTATGGGGGGTAACGGTATTTTTTGCCCTGATTGGGTGGATTGCGCTGTATGCCGGAGAGACTGTGGCGGCGGTGCCGCTGGGGCTTTGTCCGGTGCTGGTGCTGGCCGGCGGGACAATCTCCACGGCGGGGCTGATCGGCTGTATTGCCGTGGCGGGAATCCTCTACGGCGGCCTGCTGTGGAGCATATGGGCAGTGTCCCGGCGGAAGCGGGCCGGTACGGTGGGCGTTGTGGTGCTGCTGACCATTGACGCGGCAGCCAATGGGATTTTTACCGTGGCCTCTTGGTGGCAGCTGATTGCGGTGGCTCTGGACGTGGTGCTGCTGGTGCTCTGCTGGGGGCTGTACCGGGCCGCAGGAGCCCAGAGAAAAAACTGAAAGAAAAGCTTGCACTTTCAGAGATTTTATGATAGAATAGTCAGGCTAACTACGGGTGGTCCGCTGCCGCGCCACATAACATGGTTATGTATGGCATTTCGCTGCGGTAAGAACACCTTTGAATAAGGAGGATTCATCATGAATCTGATTGAAAAGCTGGATCAGGAAAACATGAAGGAGACCCTGCCTGAGATGAATGTAGGCGACACCGTTCGCGTGCATGTTAAGATCAAGGAAGGCAGCCGTGAGAGAATCCAGGTCTTCGAGGGCACCATCATCGCCAAGAAGCACGGCGGTGTGGAGCAGACCATCACCGTTCGCCGCCTGAGCTATGGCGTCGGCGTGGAGAAGGTCTTCCCCGTGCATTCCCCCAACATTGTCAATGTTGAGACTGTCCGCCGTGGTAAGGTCCGCAGAGCAAAGCTCTACTACCTCCGCAACCGCGTGGGCAAGGCCGCCAAGGTCAAGGAGAAAATCTGATTCGCAAAAAAAGGGAGCCGTTTGGCTCCCTTTTTTCTTTTGGCTGCAACCTTTTGTTGCCTGGATCCGTTATGAAGGGTGACAGCTGTCAAACAGGAAAGGAGGCACAGGCATGGAGGAAGCGGAGATTCTACAGAAAATTGTCCGGCGGCGTTCCAGAGCGCTGGAGCAGGTCATAGACCAGTATGGCGCCTATGTGGCCACTGTGGTGGGAAACGTACTGGGCGGCGCCGGTACCCGGGAGGACGTGGAGGAGCTGGCAGCCGATGTGTTTTTCTCTCTGTGGGAGCATGCGCAGACGGTGATGCCGGGGAAACTGAAGCCCTGGCTGGGAGCGGTGTCCCGGAATCGGGCCAGGGATTTTCTCCGGAAGGTCAAGCCGGTCCTTCCCATGGAGGAGGATGTGTTGAATATCCCCACGGATTCTCCGGAGCAGCACGCCCTGGCGGCAGCGCAAAGACGAGAGCTGCTGGATGCGGTGGAGGCCATGCCGGAGCCGGACCGTGAGATATTCCTGCGATATTATTACCTCTATGAGACCATGGAGGCCATTGCCCTTCGGATGGGACTTCCCCTGGGGACGATAAAGAGCAAGCTCCACCGGGGGAGAAAGATATTGCGGGACAGACTGACAGAGCAGGAGGTGGAACGATGGAGCTGAAGATCACGGAGTTGCTGGATGACTATCAGGGACCGTTTCCGGTGGATTCGGCGGACGTTCCCGACGTGAATCGGATCAAGGAGGCAGCAATGAAGAAAATCGGAACAAAACGGCGGCATCCGCTGCGGATTGGCCTGATTGCCGCGGCGGCAGCGGCGCTGCTGGCCGGTACTGCGGTGGCGGTGGCGGGGTATGCCCGCATTACAGATCGCATGGGGCAGCAGTGGCAGGAGCAGACAGGCCAGGACATGACCCAATCCCAGAAGGAGTTTGTGGAGGCACGCTCCGCCGACCTGGGGGAGAGCGCCACAGATCAGGGAATCACAGTGACGGTGGACTCGGTGAACGTGGCGGGGGAGACGGTAAATCTGCTGTATACCTTTACCCTGGACCCGGAGATCTATGACACGGAGCAGTATGAGTTCTGCAGGGACTGGATGACACCGACCTATGTGGAAAGCGAAAACTATGGAACCGTCAACTTTAGCACCGGTGGCGGCGGCGGAGCCGTCATGGAGCACGGCAGGGTACAGCAGGAGGAAAGCCTGCGCTTTGACCTGCCCCAGGGAGCCAGCCTGGGGGACGGCAGTACGACGCTGTATCTGAATATGGAAACCATTATGCTGGGCACAAAGGACAGTCAGGAGGAAATCAGCGGCAGCTGGCCCCTTGCCGTTTCGCTGCCGGAGACATCCACAGCGGAGGCCAGCGGTGCAGAGGAAAAACTGGAGTTCCAAAATGGCGTTGTGCTGACGGTTGGGAATATTCTGGTGGAGGAATCCGGCTGCAGCTTCACCGTGAAAACTGACACGGACGACTATTTCTTTGCGGCGGATGGAGAGAACGCAGCCCTGGCCGCAGCGGCAGAGCCGGAGAGCAGCTGCTTTACGGTATCCGCATTTTTGGAGGATGGCACCCAGGTGCCATCCAACGGAAGCAGCATGTCCCGGGATGAAGAGACGGGACTTGATGATTGGCATATCCAGTGGGCAGTCCCCGTTGACCCCGGGGAGGTGACCCGGCTGATCTTCACCGACGGAACAGAGGAGCAGGAGGTCCTGCTCAGGCCCTGAACTTGGCGCCCCGACGGCTTCGGCTGTCGGGGCGCTTTGCTGTGGAATTCTGGACCATCTGACCAGCGGGAGGGGAGGTCAGGCCTCTGGATTTTAGCTTTTTTGCCCTTTAAACCTGCCTGAAATTGTGATATAATGTGGCTGTGTTGTATCATCGAAAAATTACCGCTGGAAAGGAAGATTCAAATGGTGCAGGATGCGCCCCAGAATGAGCGAAACATCTGGCTGGATATTTACAGCGCCTTGTCGGATGTGGTGGCATGCCTGATCTTTGTGACGATATTGTTTGTGTTTGCCATCCGCCTGGTGGGGGTGGTGGGGGACTCCATGTATCCCACCCTTCACGACGGAGACAAGCTGACGCTGCTGTCCAATTTCCTCTATGAGCCCAAGGTGGGGGATATTGTGGTGCTTCGGGCGGTGGATTTTGATGACGAGCCCATTGTCAAGCGGGTCATCGCCCAGGAGGGGCAGACCATTGAAATCAATTTTGAGACCGGGGACGTCTGGGTGGACGGAGTGCTGCTGGATGAGCCCTATATCAACGATCCAACCACTCGGTATGAGGGACTGGATTTTCCGGTGACGGTGCCGGACAACTGCATTTTTGTCATGGGAGACAATCGGCTGCACTCCACAGACAGCCGGAATCCCGACATTGGCTGCGTGGATAAACGATATGTGCTGGGGAAGGCGCTACAGATTGTCCTGCCCATTGGCCGGTTTGGAGGCGTTGCATGAATATACAGTGGTACCCGGGGCATATGACCAAGACCCGGCGGCAGATGGAGCAGGATATTCGTCTGGTGGATGCGGTCTGTGAGATCGTGGATGCCCGGATTCCCCTGTCCAGCCGAAACCCGGACATTGATGCCATCTGCGGAGATAAGCCCCGAATGGTGATTCTTAACCGCATGGATATGGCGGACCCCAATATGACAAGGCGCTGGGGGGCCTATTTCCGCAGCCAGGGGAAAATGGTTCTGGAGACGGACTGCAAGAACCGAAGGGGAACCAATCAATTTGCCCCGGCAGTGCGGGAGCTGCTAAAGGAGAAGCTCCAGCGTTATGCGGAGAAGGGGCAGATCGGCCGGACGGTCCGAGTTATGGTGGTGGGGATTCCCAATGTGGGAAAATCCACCTTTATCAACCAGGTGGCAGGGCGAAAGTCCGCCAAGGCGGAGAATCGGCCCGGCGTTACCCGGGGCAAGCAGTGGGTCACCGTGGAACGGGGGCTGGAGCTGCTGGATACCCCAGGCATTTTGTGGCCCAAGTTTGAGGACCCGGAGGTAGGCAGAAAGCTGGCCTATACCGGCGCCGTCAAGGACAACGTGGTGGATGTGGAGACGCTGGCCATGCATCTGATGGAGCTGCTGGGCAGCGCCTATCCGGAGGCACTGGAGGGGCGGTACAAAATCGTCGTGCCGGAACAGGTCCAGGGGCTGGAGCTGCTGGAGCTGGCCGGACGGAAGCGGGGAATGCTGATCTCCGGCGGCGAGGTGGACATCGAACGGATGAGCCGGGTGCTGCTGGAGGAATATCGCAGCGGCAAGCTGGGGAGATTTACCCTGGAACAGCCGCCGGTTCGGGAGGAGAATGACCATGGCCAAGAAGCATGAGCCGGTGGATCTCTGGGAGATCTCCAACGGGTATCGGGCCCAGGGCTACCAGATGATCTGCGGGGTGGATGAAGCGGGCCGGGGGCCGCTGGCCGGACCGGTGTATGCCGCCGCGGTGATTCTGCCCCAGGACTATGAGATTCCGGGCCTGAATGACTCCAAGCAGCTTACGGACAAAAAACGGCGGGAGCTGTACCCCATTATCCAGGAGCAGGCCATTGCCTATGGAATCGCCTCGGTAGACGAAACGGTAATCGACCGGGACAATATATTAAACGCCACCTTCCAGGCCATGAAGCTGGCCATAGATCAGCTGGATCCCAAGCCGGACCTGGCACTGATCGACGGAAACCGGGTGACGGATTTCGGCGTAGAGGCGGTGCCGGTGGTCAAGGGAGACGCCAAGGTGGCTGCCATTGCCGCCGCCTCCATTTTGGCCAAGGTGGCCCGGGACCGGTACATGGAGGAGATGGATCGGGAATACCCGGAGTACGGCTTTGCCGTTCACAAGGGCTACGGCACCAAGCGCCACTATGCGGCGGTGACGGAATATGGCCTGTGCCCCATCCACCGAAAAACCTTTTTCAAAAAATTCTATGGGCGAGAGTCGTGATCTGGGGACCTGGGGAGAAGCCCAGGCGGCCAGATACCTAATCAAACAGGGCTATCGGCTGCTGGAGCACAGCTACCACAGCCGATACGGGGAGATCGATCTGATTCTGGAGAACGACAGATTTCTCGTGTTTGCAGAGGTAAAGCTCCGGAAATCGGACCGCTATGGGACGCCGGCAGAGGCGGTGACGCCTCAAAAACAGGAGAAGCTCCGGCTGACGGCACTGTGCTATCTCCAGTGCCACGAGACGGACAAGCAGCCCCGGTTTGACGTGGTGGAGCTTTACGCGCCCCAGGGCATGGACACGGATCCCATTCCCATACACCATATCGAAAACGCATTCTGACGGCAGTAGCGCCGTTTTCATACCGCAAGAAAGTAGGGATCACTATGAAATATCTCAGCACCCGAGACGCCTCGCTCCGCTACGATGCGGCCCAGGTTATTGCCCAGGGCCTCAGCCGAGAGGGCGGACTGTTCACCCCGGAGGCATTTCCGTCCATTTCCCGGGAGCTCCTGGAGACGCTGGTGAAGGCAGACTACCAGACCCGGGCGGTCACGGTGATGAAACTGTTCCTGGAGGACTTTTCTCAGGAGGAGCTGGAGGATTATGCCGCCAAGGCCTATGCCTACGGCACGAAGTTTGACACAAAGGCGGTGGCGCCGGTCCAGCATGTAACCGAGGGGACGGAGGTGCTGGAGCTGTGGCATGGCCCCACCTGCGCCTTTAAGGACATGGCGCTGCAGATGCTGCCATATCTGCTGACGGCGTCCCTGAAGAAGACCGGAGAGACAAAAACCGCCTGTATTCTGGTGGCAACCTCCGGAGACACCGGCAAGGCCGCCCTGGAGGGCTTCCGCGATGTGGAACACACGAAAATCCTGGTGTTCTATCCCAAGGACGGCGTCTCCGACATCCAAAAGCTGCAAATGGTCACCCAGAAGGGGGACAACGTGGGCGTATGCGCTGTGGTGGGGAATTTTGACGATGCCCAGTCCGGCGTCAAGGAGATTTTCTCCGACGAGGCCCTGCGGGAGCAGTTGGCCCAGCGCGGCTATTTCCTGTCCTCGGCCAACTCCATCAACTGGGGACGGGTACTGCCCCAGGTGGTCTACTACATCAGCGCCTACTGCGATTTGGTCCGAGATGGCCGAATCTCCATGGGGGAGAAGATCAACTTCTGTGTTCCCACCGGGAATTTCGGCGATATTCTGGCCGGGTTCTATGCCAAAACCATGGGATTGCCGGTGAATATGCTCCTATGCGCCTCCAATGCCAACAACGTCCTGACGGACTTTATCCGAACCGGCACCTATGACCGGAACCGGCCCTTCTATGCCACGGCGTCCCCCTCTATGGATATTTTGATCTCCTCCAATCTGGAACGGCTGCTCTATCAGCTCTCCGGTTCGGACCGGGAGGTTCGGGGGTATATGGAGCAGCTGCGGGATTGCGGCAGATATACCGTGTCGGACAGCTTGCGGGACAAGATTCAGGCGAACTTCGCCGCAGGCTGGTGCTCCGATGACCAGGCGGCGGAGACCATTGCCAAGGTATTTGGCTGCGAGGGATATCTGATGGATACCCATACGGCGGTGGCCTATCGGGTGCTGGAGGAATACCGGGAAAAAACCGGGGACCAGACCCTGTCTGTGGTGCTCTCCACTGCGTCTCCCTATAAATTCTGCGCCAGCGTGCTGGAGGCTATGGGAGTGCAGGAGATGAGACCCAGCACCCAGATTCTTGACCAGCTGGAGGAAAAGACCCGGACCACGGCCCCCAGACCCCTAAAGGAGCTGGCGGACAAGCAGGTGCGGTTTACCCAGGTCACAGAGAAGGAAGCCATGAAGGACGTTGTGCTGGAGACCCTGGCCTAATGGCGCTGTATGCCATCGGGGATCTGCACCTGAGCTTTCAGGTGGATAAGCCCATGGATGTGTTTGGCGGCGCCTGGGTGGGCTATGTGGACAAGCTCCGGGAGGGGTTGAAGAGGATCGGACCGGAGGATACCACAGTGCTGCTGGGGGACCTGACCTGGGGCATGAGCCTGGACAAGGCAGTGGAGGATTTTCGGTTTATCAACGCCATTCCCGGCCGAAAGATCCTTCTCAAGGGAAACCATGATTACTGGTGGTCCACGGCGAAAAAGTTTTATGATTTCTGCAGGCAGCAGGGGTTTTCCGATATGTTGATCCTCAACAACAACTGCTGGACCTATGGAGACTATGCTATCTGCGGTACCAGAGGTTGGTTTTATGAGGAGGAGCGCCACGGGGCTCAGGACGAAAAGGTTTTTCGGCGGGAGCTTATGCGGCTGGAAACCTCGCTGAAGGAGGCGGGGGACCGGGAGAAGCTGTGCTTCCTCCACTACCCGCCCAGGTTTGGGGCGTACCGCTGCCAGGAGATTCAGGATATGCTGATGCAGTACGGGGTGAAGGCCTGCTATTACGGCCATCTCCACGGGGCCAGCCACAAAACGGCCTTTCAGGGGTTCTGGGGGGACGTACGGTATCAGCTGGTGGCGGCGGATTATCTGGATTTCCGCCCGGTTCAGGTGCTGGACTGAGGAAAAGGGAATCCGGTGGGCCGGTTCGCAGGCAGGATTGTGGGATATTTCCGCCGGTTTGGGGAAAATAAATGAAAATTTCCTATTGGAAAACCTGAAATAATCTGATATAATCTATAGGCTGTCTAAAAGCGTTTGCCACAGGATGGCCAAAAGACATAAAAAGTGGCTTCGGCCGTGAATACAGGAGGAAAAACCAATGAACGTCAAAAGCGTAGAAAAAAATGAAAACAGCACCGCAAAAGTAGTTCTGGAGGTAGAGAAGGACAAGTTCCAGGCTGCTCTGGACAAGGCATACCGCAAGGTTAAAAACGACATCTATATCCCCGGCTTCCGGAAGGGCAAGGCGCCCCGGAAGATCGTGGAGGGCATGTACGGCGCCAGCGTGTTCTATGAGGATGGCATCAATGTGCTGTTCCCCGAGATCTGGCCTGAGGTGGTTAAGACCGAGGAGCTCAATGTGGTGGGTATGCCCAGCGTTGCGGACATGAACGTGGATGACAACGGCACTCTGGTGCTCACCGTGGAGGCCGGCCTGTATCCCGAGGTCACCCTGGGCCAGTACAAGGGCATTGAGGCGGAGAAGGCTCCTGTGGAGGTCACCGAGGAGGAGATCGACGCAGAGGTGAAGAAGCTGGCGGACCGTAACGCCACCGTGGAGACGGTGGAGCGTGCCGCTGAGAATGGCGACACCACGGTTATCGACTTTGAGGGCTTTGAGAACGGTGTGGCCTTTGAAGGCGGCAAGGGTGAGGACTACAGCCTGACCCTGGGCTCCGGCACCTTTATCCCCGGCTTCGAGGAGCAGCTGGTGGGCCTGAAGGCCGGCGACGAGAAGGAGCTGAACGTGACCTTCCCGGAGGATTACGGCGCAAAGGAGCTGGCCGGCAAGCCTGTTGTGTTTAAGGTCAAGGTGAAGGAAGTCAAGGCCACCAACACCCCTGTGCTGGATGACGAGTTTGCAAAGGACGTGTCCGAGACCGCCGATACCCTGGAGGACCTGCGCAAGGAGCTCAAGGAGAAGCTGGAGAAGGAGAAGGCCGAGTCCGCCGAGTCCGCCTTCAAGAACGCCGTGATGCAGAAGGCCATTGACAACATGACCGCTGTGATTCCCGACGCTATGGTTGAGGCACAGCTGGATGAGATCATGCAGCAGTATGCCATGAGCATGCAGCAGAGCGGCTTCAGCCTGGAGCAGTATGCCCAGATGATGGGCACCACCGTTCAGGGGGTCCGGGCCAGCCAGAAGGCCTCTGCCATGAGCCAGATTCAGAACACCCTGCTGCTGGAGAAGGTGGCCGAGGTGGAGAACATCGAGATCACCGAGGAGCAGGTCGAGGACGCTTACAAGAGCATGGCGGAGCAGTACGAGATGGAGATCGAAAAGGTGAAGGAGTATGTTCCCGCAGAGGAGATTCAGCGGGATCAGAAGTTCCAGAAGGCGATGGAGATCATCGTGGACAGCGCTGTGGAGAAAGCACCTGAGGCTCCTGCCGCCGAATAATCTTCCCGGTGGGAATATATTCCGATGGGTGCGGTTACAATGAGTTTACTGCGTATTGAAGGAGTGTTTCCATGAGTTTAGTACCATATGTAGTGGAGCAGACCAGCCGGGGAGAGCGGTCCTATGACATTTATTCCCGCCTGCTCAATGACCGCATTATCATGCTCTCTGAGGAGGTCAATTCCACCACTGCCAGCCTGATCGTGGCTCAGCTGCTCTATTTGGAGGGGCAGGACCCGGAGAAGGATATCAGCTTCTATATCAACAGCCCCGGCGGTTCCGTTACCGACGGTATGGCGATCTATGATACCATGCAGTATATCAAGTGCGACGTTTCCACCATCTGCATCGGTATGGCGGCCAGCATGGGAGCATTTCTGCTCTCCGCGGGCACCAAGGGAAAGCGCATGGCGCTGCCCAACGCGGAGATTATGATCCATCAGCCCTCCGCCGGCACCCAGGGCCAGATCACCGATATGGCCATTCATCTCAAGCGTTTGGAAATCATCAAGCGGCGGATGAACCGTATTTTGGCGGACAACACCGGCAAGCCTCTGGAGGTTGTGACGGCGGACTGCGAGCGTGACAATTTCATGAGCGCAGAGGAAGCCAAGGAATACGGCCTTATTGACAAGGTTATTTATAAAAGATAAGGGCCCCGGCTCTTCGAGAAAGGGAGTTATCGCCAGTGGCAAGAGAGAATAGCGGCGAAAAGAATATCAAATGCTCTTTCTGTGGGAAGAAGCAGGGACAGGTACAGCGGATCATCGCAGGCCCGGGGGTGTACATCTGCAACGAGTGTGTCGCCTTGTGCGAGGACATTTTGGAGGAGGATATGGTGGAGATGTCCCCGGAGGAAATCCTCCCGGAGACCATTCCCTCCCCCCAGGCCATTAAGGAGTATATGGATCAGTATATCGTCGGCCAGGACAAGGCAAAGATCTCCCTGTCCGTGGCGGTATACAACCACTATAAGCGTCTGTACTACGGTACCACCAGTGATGTGGAGCTCCAGAAAAGCAATATTCTGCTGATCGGCCCCACCGGCAGCGGAAAGACCCTGTTCGCCCAGACCCTGGCCAAGATCCTGGATGTTCCCTTTGCTATTGCCGACGCCACCACGCTCACCGAGGCGGGGTATGTGGGGGAGGACGTGGAGAATATTCTTCTCCGGCTGATTCAGGCGGCGGATTTTGATGTTGAGCGGGCGGAAAAAGGCATCATCTATGTGGATGAGATTGACAAAATCGCCCGGAAAAGTGAAAATACCTCCATTACCCGAGATGTCAGCGGCGAAGGCGTACAGCAGGCGCTGCTGAAGATTATCGAGGGGACGGTGGCCAATGTGCCGCCCCAGGGAGGGAGAAAGCATCCGCAGCAGGAGTTTATCCCCATTGACACCAGTAACATCCTGTTTATCTGCGGCGGCGCCTTTGACGGCCTGGATAAGGTCATAGAGCGGCGCACTGCGGCGTCCGGTATGGGCTTCGGCCGTGAGCTGGGCCAGCGAGGCGAGCAGGACGTTGGGGAGCTTTTTGCACAGGTACAGCCCCATGATATTTTGAAATTTGGCATCATTCCCGAGCTGGTGGGCCGTCTCCCGGTGATCACCAGCCTCCAGAGCCTCACCAAAGAGGATATGGTGCAAATCCTGACAGAACCGAAGAACGCCCTGGTCAAGCAGTATCAGAAGCTGCTGGAGTTTGACGGGGTTCAGCTGAATTTCCAGCCCAAGGCCCTGGAGGCCATTGCCCAGGAGGCGCTGGACCGGAAGGTAGGCGCCCGGGGACTTCGGTCTGTGATGGAAAATGTGATGACGGACGTGATGTTTGAGATCCCCTCGGATCTGTCCATTCAGTCTGTGACCATTACGGAGCAGACCATTGAGCAGCACACGCCGCCGGAGGTCGTGAAAGACCCCTCCAAGCCCAGACAGCCCGTTCACAAGGTGGGCAAGTCTGCGAAGCTGGAATCCTAAAAAACTTGTAGATCTGGGGCTGGCTCAGACCGGGTGCGGTCTGAGTTGGCCCCGCTATGTTTATGACTCGTTCCAGGAAAGGAGCGTTTTAGATGTTAGAATTAAACGGTGTTCAAATCCCAGTGATGGCCCTCCGGGGCATTTCCGTGTATCCCAAGCTGATTTTTTCCTTTGACGTGGGCCGGGAGAAGTCCATCCGCGCCCTGGATGAGGCAGTCAACGGCGACCAGCGGCTGATCCTGCTGATGCAGAGGGATGTGGTGGTGGACGAGCCGGGACCGGAGGACCTCTACGATGTGGGCGTCCTGGTCCATGTCCGCCAGGTGCTGAAAATGCCCGGTGAGGTGGTGCGCATTCTGGTGGAGGGCATCAGCCGGGTGAAAATCGACGAATTCACCCAGGAGAGCCCCTATTTGCAGGCCACCTGCCTGGAGCTGGCGGATGAGCATTATCGCACCTCCAAGGCCAAGGTAGAGGCCCTGCTGCGGGTGGCCTATCAGCTCTATGGGGGCTATTGCGATCTGCTGCCTAAGGGCTCTGCGGAGAACCTGCTGAAGCTAATGACCAGTGAGGACCCCAGCTTTGTGGCGGACTTTCTGGCCCAGAACTGCGGTTTTAAGTTTACGGACAAGCAGACGGCGCTGGAGCAGCTGCATCCGGTCAAGCGGCTGGAGTTTGTGCTGAAGACCCTGACGGCGGAAATCGAGATCATGAAGATCGAGGGGGACATTGCTGAAAAGGTTCAGGCGGCGGTGAACAAGAGCCAGAAGGAATATTATCTTCGGGAGCAGCTGAAAATCATCCACTCGGAGCTGGGAGAAGAGGACGAGGACCAGGAGTTTGAGGGCTACGAGTCCAAAATCAAGGCCCTAAAGCTGGAGCCCGGCATTGAGGGGAAGCTGCTGAAGGATGTGGCTCGGCTCAGCAAACACCCGGTGGGCTCCTCGGAGGGAGCACTCCTTCGGGACTATCTGGACCTGGTGCTGGAGCTGCCTTGGAATACGGAAACCAAGGAGACGGTGGATATTGCCGCTGCCAAGCGGGTCTTGGATGAGGATCACTACGGCCTGGACCAGGTGAAAAAGCGGGTGCTGGAGCTCCTGGCAGTGCGGAAACTGGCGCCGGATGTGTCCGGACAGATTATCTGCCTGGTGGGTCCTCCCGGAGTGGGCAAGACCTCCATCGCTACCTCCATTGCCAAGTGCCTGAACCGGAAGATGGCCCGAATCTCTCTGGGCGGCGTACACGATGAGGCGGAGATTCGGGGGCACCGAAAGACCTACATTGGGGCCATGCCCGGCCGGATTATCACCGGCGTAAAGCAGGCGGGGTCTCGGAATCCTCTGTTGCTGCTGGACGAGATTGACAAGCTGGGCTCCGATTACCGGGGAGATCCGGCGTCGGCCCTGCTGGAGGTCCTGGACGCAGAGCAGAACAAGACCTTCCGGGATAACTTTGTGGAGGTCCCCTTTGACCTTAGCAAGGTGCTGTTTATCACCACTGCCAACACCACCTCCACCATTCCGGCGGCCCTTCTGGACCGCATGGAGGTCATTGAGCTCTCCAGCTACACCGACGAGGAAAAGCTCATGATTGCCAAGCATCATCTGCTGCCCAAGGCCCTGGAGAAGCTGGGGCTGAAGAAGGGGCAGATCACCGTCTACGACAATGCCTGGCGGGAGATCATCGACGGCTACACCAGAGAGTCCGGCGTCCGCACCCTACAGCGGGAGATCTCCTCGCTGTGCCGAAAGGCAGCGCTGAAATTTGCCACGGACGACAGCCTGAAGCGGGTCACGGTGACCCCTGCCCGGGTGGAGGAATATCTGGGCGTTCGGAAGTTCCTTCCGGATGTCATGCCCAGCGAGAACCAGGTGGGCATTGTCACCGGCCTGGCCTGGACGGCAGTGGGAGGCGTAACCCTGGAGGTAGAGGTCAACGTGGTGGACGGCAGCGGCAAGCTGGAGATGACCGGTTCCCTGGGGGATGTGATGAAGGAGTCTGTCCAGGCGGCCATGAGCTATATCCGTTCCCGGGCGGTGCATTATCACATTGCTCCGGACTTCTATAAGACCAAGGACATTCATGTTCACTTCCCGGAGGGGGCGGTACCCAAGGATGGCCCCTCGGCGGGCATTACCATCTGCACCGCTCTGGTATCTGCGCTGACCGGTGCGCCGGTGCGCCGGGACATTGCCATGACCGGGGAGATTTCCATTCGGGGGCGGGTTATGGCCATCGGTGGACTGAAGGAAAAGACCATGGCGGCCCTGCGCCACGGGGTCAAAACCGTCATCATCCCCGCAGACAACGAGAAGGACCTGGAGGAGATCGACCAGACCGTCCGCAGCCGGCTGAATTTTATCACGGTGAAGAATGCCGATGCGGTGCTGGCGGCGGCACTGGATATGTCCCACTGCGTAGGCGGGGAGGCCAACCAGTCCATGTTGAATCTGCCGATTTCCCATGGAAACCAGCCGGTGCTGAGACAGTGAGGGAACGATGAATTATCAGAAAGTGGAATTTAAGCTCTCCGCAGCCAACGCATCCCAGTTCCCCAGAGACGGCATTCCCCAGATTGCTTTTGCGGGAAAATCCAATGTGGGAAAGTCCTCGGTGATTAACCGGGTGCTGCAGCGGAAGAATTATGCCTACACCGGCGCCTCTCCGGGAAAGACCATTCACATCAACTATTTCCTGGTGGATGAGGAGGCCTATTTGGTAGACCTGCCCGGCTATGGCTATGCCAAGGTCTCCCAGAAGGAGAAGGAACGGTGGGGAAGGCTTATGGAGGCGTACTTTGCAGCCCAGGAGCTGATTACTCTGGGGATTCTCATTGTAGACGCCCGCCATGCGCCCACCCAAAATGACGTGATTATGGCCTCCTGGTTTCAGCAGACGGGCTGCCCCTTTGTGGTGGTGGCCAACAAGCTCGACAAGCTGAAAAAGCGGGAGATTGAACCGAATCTGGCCTGTATCCGACAGACCCTGTCCCTGTCAGAGGACACGGTGCTCCTGCCCTTTTCTGCGGAGAAGGGCACTGGCCGGGACCGGCTGGTGGGGCTGATCGAGGCGGCAGCCGCCGGCCAGCCCATTGGGTAATCACGAGACTGTCGGAAAAGCCTTTCGGCTTTTCCAACAAAGGGGCTGCGGCGGCGAAACTCTATGAGTTTTTTGACAAGCTGTCATCCGGACCGCTGTGCGGTCCGGATGTTTCCCGTTTTGAGAAGAATGTCTGGAATCCAAAGGGATTCCTTGATATTTGACGGGTTTCATGGTATACTAAACAATCGCAGGAGGGTATGCCGATGCATTCTATTTCAAACTGGCTGACACAGCTGGATTTCGGGTTTATATGGGACTATGTGGTTATTGTGGCCGCATCGATGCTCTGCATTATGTTTCACGAGGTGAGCCATGGGATGGTGGCCCTGAAGCTGGGAGACCCCACCGCCAAAAACGCCGGCCGCCTGACCTTTAACCCGGTGAAGCACATCGACATCTGGGGCCTGCTGATGATGGCAATTTTTAAGTTTGGCTGGGCAAAGCCTGTTCCCATTGACATGCGGAACTTTAAGCATCCGGTGCGAGACATGGCCATTACGGCGGCGGCCGGGCCGATTTCCAATCTTGTCTTGGCGTTTCTGGCGCTGTGCATCCGGGCGGGAGCCCTGTATGTGAATCAGAAAACCGGCGGGGCCATTTCGGACTTTGTCGTGACATTTTTCCAGTATGTGGCCGTGCTCAGCGTGGGGTTGGCGGTGTTCAATGTGATTCCCATTCCGCCCCTGGACGGGTCCAAGGTGCTCAATGCGCTGCTGCCCCAGCAGGTGTACTATAAGATTCTGCGGTATGAACGCTATGGTTTTCTGGTGATGATGCTGGTGCTGTATACGGGCATTTTGGATACGCCGCTGATGGTGTGCCGCTCCGGGATTCTGCTGGGACTTTCCAAGATTTCTGCGTTTCCCTACTATTTGCTCCGGCACATATTCGGATAAGGAGCCGCTATGAACGAACCTACCTATCATCTGAGCCATGTGGTGAAGTCCAAAAATGCGGAGCCGGAGGATTTTTCCGGCCCGCTGGACGTGATTTTGTTGCTGCTCAGCAAAAATAAAATTGAAATACGGGATATCCAGATTTCCGTGATTTTGGAGCAGTATCTGGAATACCTGGACGAAATGAAGCGGATGGATCTGGAAATTGCCAGCGAGTTCATCACCATGGCCTCTCATCTGGTGCTGATTAAGACGAAAATGCTTCTCAGCGAGGCGGAGAAGCAGGAGGGGCTCAGCGAAATGGAGCTGCTGATCCAGTCTCTGGAGCAGCGTCAGCGGCAGGAGATTATGGAGAAGCTCAAGGAGCCGGTGGCATTTCTGGAACGACGGAACGACATTGGGCGAAACCTTTTCACCAAACAGCCGGAGCCGCTCCGCCGGGACCAGACCTATCGCTACCAGCATGACCGAGAGGACCTGCGCCGGGCACTTCAAGGGCTGGGGGAGCGGTCGGAGGCAAGGCTGCCCTCCCCAATGGCGGCCTTTGCGGGCATCGTGGGGAAGGAGCCCTATCCGGTGGAGAAGAAGTCGGCGGAGATTTTGAAGCGGCTCATTGCCAAGGGCGCCCAGCGGCTGAGAAGTCTGTTCCGGGGAAACCGGTCCCGATCTGAGGTGGTGGCCACATTTTTGTCCATTCTGGAGCTGTGTAAGCTCCGTTCCATCCAGGTCACAGAGGAGAACGGCGACCTGCAGGTTAATTATTTGCATATGCCCGAGGAAAGCGAGGTGCAGGAGTAATGGAGCCAGAGGACATCAGACGGGGGATCGAGGCGATCCTCTTTGCGGCGGGGGAGCCGGTGACGGCGGACCGCATGGCCTTGACCATCGGGGTCAGTCCGGAGACCATTCACCAGGAGGCCCAGCATCTCGGAGATGAATACAGCTTCCAGCGTCGGGGAATCCGTGTTGTGCGGCTGGAGCAGGCATATCAGATGGTGTCCTCTCCGGAGGAATCGGAGCTGATTACCCGGACCCTGGAAACCAGAAAGCCCCCCAAGCTCAGTGCTTCCGCTCTGGAGACGCTGACGGTTATCGCCTATTATCAGCCCACCACCAAGGCCTTTGTGGAGCAGATTCGCGGGGTGGACAGCGCTTACACCATCAGCGCGCTGCTTAGCAAAAAGCTCATTGAGGAGCAGGGAAGGCTCACGGTGCCGGGACGGCCCATTCTCTACGGCACCACGGCGGACTTTCTCCGGACCTTCGGACTCAGCTCTCTGGAGGAGCTGCCGGAGGTGGAGCTGCCCCAGGGCAAGGTGAATCCCGAGCAAATCGAGATGCAGCTGGCCATTGAGGAAGGCGGAACGGAGGAATGATCGCCCTCTATATCATCGGAGGCCTTGTTCTGCTGGTGGTGCTGGCGGGACGAATCCCCCTTCGGGTGACTGGAGAGTATTCCGGGGAAGGGACCCGGGTGACAATTTTCGCCGGGCCCCTGCGGCTGTGGCAGTATCCCAGCCGGAAAAAGACGAAGAAACGGCAGGCTCCGGCGGACTCAGCTCCGACACAGCGTGGCGGGGAAAAATCCGGCGGAAGGCTGCAGCTGTTCTGGGAAATGCTGGGGCTGGTGATGGAGTTTCAGCGGGCGCTGCGGAATCGGCTGGTGATTCGGGAGCTAACCCTGCACCTGACCGTTGGGGGCAAGGGGGATGACCCGGCCACGGCGGCGGTGCTCTATGGCAGCGCCTGGGCGGCCATTGGAGAGCTGATGCCTGTGCTGGAGCGATCCTTCCGGATCCAAAGCCGGGATGTCCAGGCTCAGGTAGATTTTTTACAGGAAAACACTACGGTGTATGCCAGGGCAACGGCGGGCATGTCCCTGGGAGCCATGGTTCGAATGGCACTATATTATGGCCTGCGTGGAATCAAACAATATCGAACGGTCCAGAAGAAAGGTGGAACAAAAGATGGCACATCCGATCAGTGATTTAATGGCGACGACCATGGCAAAAATTCGGGATATGATGGATGCCAACACCGTTATCGGTCAACCCATTGAAGCCGGCGGCGTCACGGTAATCCCGGTCTGCAAAATCTCCATTGGCTACGGTTCCGGGGGCTCTGATTTTGCCCAGAAGAACCAGAAGCCGGACAATCCCAATGCCTTCGGCGGCGGGGCGGGCATGGGCGTCACCATCACCCCGATCTCCTTCCTGGTGATCCGGGATGGGAATGTGCGGATGCTCTCTGTGGACCAGCCGACCTCCACGGTGACGGACCGAGTCATCGACATGGTGCCCACGGTGGTGGACAAGGTCAGCGAGATGGTCTCCAAGAAAAAGGGAGAACCTCAGGAGGAATAAATCCTGAGGGCCGGGAAATACTGTCTCTGGTGATGCAGTATGAAAGGCAAGGCATATCGGATGGCTGCAGCGGTTTTTGCGGCCATCCTTGTCTATATGGCCCCCATTCGGGGCGTCGATGTCTCGGCACGGAGCGCCATTGTGCTGGACGGAGACAGCGGCAGGGTCCTCTGGGAGAAAAATGCCCAGGAGGAGTGCCTGATTGCCAGTACCACGAAAATCATGACGGCGCTGGTGGTTCTGGAGCAGGGAACGCTGGAGGACACAGTGGAGATTCCGGCGGAGGCCACGGGAATTGAGGGGTCCTCCATGTACCTCACGGCGGGGGAACGGCTGACGGTGGAGGATCTGCTCTACGGCATGATGCTCTCTTCAGGGAACGATGCGGCGGTGGCGCTGGCCATCTACGTCAGCGGCAGTCCGGAGGCCTTTGCCCGGGAAATGAACCGGAAGGCCCAGGCGCTGGGCTTGGCGCATACGGGATTCGCAAATCCCAACGGCCTGGATCAGGAGGGAAACTACTCCACTGCGTCGGATCTGGGGCGGCTGGCAGCGGCGGCTATGGAGAATCCGGACTTCCGCCGCATCGTGTCCGCCAAGACCTATCAGTGCCCCGGACACACCATGACCAACCACAACAAGCTCTTGTGGCAATACGAGGGGGCAGTGGGGGTCAAAACCGGCTTTACCAAAAGGGCTGGTCGGATCCTGGTGGGCAGTGCAGAACGGAAGGGCCGCCGGCTGATCTCCGTGACCATCCATGCCCCGGAGGACTGGCAGGACCACAGGAGAATGCTGGATTATGGGTTTTCGCAGTATGTCACGGAGACACTGGTGGAGGCGGGGCAGAGAGTTGGGGCGATGCCGGTGATGTCCGGGTGCCGTGACACTGTCTCCCTGCGGGCTGCCCAGGGCCTGGACGCTTCGGTGCTTCCCGGGGAGTCGGCGGAATATCGGCTGCAGACCGACCCTTTCCGCTATGCGCCGGTGGAGCAGGGGGAGATTCTGGGGACTTTGCAGGTCTATTTGGGGCGGCGTCTGGTGGGGCAGATGCCGGTGTATGCCGGGGAACAGGTTCTGCCCCTGCCTCAGCCGCCTACCCTGTGGCAGCGGCTTCAAACCATCATTTTTGGGGAGGGAACACAAGGTGCAGGAACGTGTGCAAAAGATTCTTGCCCGTAACGGAATTGCGTCAAGACGTCAGGGGGAGAATATGATCGCCGCAGGCCGGGTCACGGTAAACGGAAGGGTCTGCCAGTTGGGAGACACCGCGGACCAGACTGCCGATGAGATCTGTGTAGATGGGAGGCCACTGGCCTCCCGGCCCCGGCAGGTGTACATCATGCTTCATAAGCCCCGGGGCTATGTGACCACCCGGGCGGACGAAAAGGGCCGAAGAACGGTGATGGATCTGGTGGACTGCCCGGAACGGGTCTATCCCGTGGGACGGCTGGATATGGATTCCGAGGGACTGCTGCTGCTTACCAACGACGGCGATTTGACCAATCGGCTGCTGCACCCCGCCGGAGAAGTAGGGAAAACCTACATTGTTTGGGTCCAGGGGGCCACAGAGCAGGGGATTGCTGGCATGGGCCGGGCCATGGACCTTGCGGGCTATCGCATCCGGCCGGCGCAGGTTCGGGTCCTCCGCCGGAAGGGGGAGCAGGCCACCTTAGAGGTGACCATCCACGAGGGGAGAAACCGTCAGATTCGAAATATGGCAGAGCAGTGCGGGATGCATGTGACCCGGCTCCGCCGGGTGTCAGAGGGAACCCTAAAATTGGGAGACCTTCCCTTGGGGAGCTGGCGTTACCTGACAGAAAATGAATTAAGCGACCTTCAAAAATTGTAAATGCATGAAAAGAGTGAAATATTGCAAAAAATAACTTGCAAAAATACGCCTGGATGTAGTATGATAGGTGCTGCAAAGAAAGAGAGTGACCGGCGGAGCGCCGGGAGTTTTTTGGAGGCGGAAAGATGACAAGCGATATTTTGACTCTGATTCAGAATGGAATGGGCCGATTCTCAAAGGGCCAGAAGCTCATTGCCAATTATATTATCAATTCCTATGACAAGGCGGCCTTTATGACGGCCAGCAAGCTGGGCAAGACGGTGAATGTCAGTGAGTCCACGGTGGTGCGGTTTGCGGTGGAGCTGGGCTATGACGGCTATCCCTCCATGCAGAAGGCCCTGCAGGAGATGATCCGCAACAAACTCACCTCGGTACAGCGGATCGAGGTGGCAAATGACCGGTTTGGAAACCAGGAAATCCTGTCCATTGTGTTGCAGTCTGACATTGAGAAGATTCGCACCACCCTGGAGGAGGTGGACAAGGCGGCGTTCCAGGCGGCGGTGGATGATATTTTGAAGGCCAGAACCATCTATATCCTGGGGGTGCGCAGCTCGGCGTCCATTGCCAGCTTCCTGAGCTTCTACTTTAACCTGATGTTTGACAATGTGAAGCACATTCACACCTCCTCCAATGCGGAGATGTTTGAGCAGATGGTGCGGATTTCCAAGGAAGACGTGGTCATTGGCATCAGCTTCCCCCGATATTCCAGCCGGACGGTGAAGGCGATGAAATTTGCATATGACCGGGGGGCTACTGTCATTGCGCTGACGGACTCTATGTCCGCACCCATCGCCCAGAATGCCACCCACACCCTGGTGGCCATGAGCGATATGGTTTCTCTGGTGGACTCGCTGGTGGCGCCGCTGAGTGTGGTCAATGCCCTGATTGTGGCCTGCAGCTACAAGAAGGAGAAGGAAATCTCCGAGACCTTTACCAATCTGGAGAAAATCTGGGACGAGTATGGGGTCTATGAAAAGGTGGACGATGGGGTCTGAATTGGATGTAATCGTAGTGGGCGGCGGTGCTGCCGGGATGTTCTCGGCGGGAACTGCCGCCGGCTTTTCCGCCCGGGTGCTGCTGCTGGAGCGGAACCGGGAGCTGGGGAAAAAGCTCCGGATCACCGGAAAGGGCCGCTGCAATGTGTGCAATGACTGCACCCGAGAGGAGGTCCTGGCCCAGGTACCCACAGGGGGACGGTTCCTCTACAGCGCCTTGGACGGGTTTCCGCCGGAGGCGGCGAAGGCTTTTTTTGCAGCCCAGGGCGTTCCACTAAAAACCGAGCGAGGCAGCCGGGTGTTTCCCGTGTCAGACCGGGCGGGAGATGTGGTGGATGCCCTTTCGGGCTGGGTCAGGAGACAGGGCGTTGCCGTTCGGCAGGGCAGAGTGTCCCGGCTGCTGTTCCAGGACGGCGCGGTGGTGGGGGTGGAGGCCCAGGGGGCTCGTTATTACGCCCCTAAGGTGATTTTGGCCACCGGAGGCATGAGCTATCCGGCCACCGGTTCCACCGGCGACGGATATGATCTGGCCCGGCAGGCGGGGCACACCATCACCCCCTTGTCCGGTTCCCTGGTGCCGCTGGAGGTGGAGGGGGGCTGCCGCAGTCTGGCGGGGCTGAGCCTTCGGAATACCGGGGTGACCCTCTGGGGCAGCAAAAAGAAGCCTGTTTATCGGGACTTTGGAGAGCTGCTGTTTATGAATTACGGCCTGTCCGGCCCCACCGTTCTCAGCTGTAGCTGCCACATGGAGGAAAAATACGGGCCGTATACCCTGGAGCTGGACCTGAAGCCGGCGCTGGAGCCGGAAAAGCTGGATGCCCGGCTACTTCGGGATTTCGGGGAGAAACAGAATCAGCGGGCCTATGAGGGCCTGCGGGGGCTCCTTCCGGCCCAGCTGGTGCCGGTGATTTTGGACCGAAGCGGCGTGGCTACGGATCTTCCGGTGCGGGACATCACCCGGCAGCAGCGCCATGAGATATTGCGGCAGCTAAAGCAGCTGCGGTTTTCCGTGGTGGGAAAGCGCCCTGTGGAGGAGGCCATTGTCACCCATGGCGGGGTGAAGCTCTCGGAGGTGAACCCCAAAACCATGGAGTCGAAGAAGTGCTCCGGCCTGTACTTTGCCGGAGAGATCTTGGACTGCGACGCCTATACCGGCGGCTTCAACCTTCAAATCGCCTGGTCCACGGCTTATGCGGCGGGAACTTCCTGTGGAAATTCCTCAGACACTGTGCTATAATGCTAGGCGGACCATATGGTCCGCCTAATTGATTGAAAAGAAAGCGGGAGAACGATGAAAAAATGCTTCTCTGTGGCCATCGACGGCCCCTCCGGTGCGGGAAAGAGCACCATTGCCAAGGCGGCGGCGAAATCTCTGGGATTTGTCTACCTGGACACCGGCGCCATCTATCGGACGGTGGCCTGGCATGTGACCATGATGGGCATCGGCCCCAAGGACACCGACCATGTGCCAATGCTGCTGGACGACGCCAACATCCAGATTGACTTCCGGGAGGACGGCCAGCACATGATTCTCAATGGAAAGGACATCACCGGGGAAATCCGTACCCCGGAGATCACGGCCTGTGCCTCCCAGGTGGCGGCGCAGCCGGCGGTTCGGGAGTTCCTGCTGGATCTCCAGCGGGACCTGGCCAAGCGGCACAACATCATTATGGACGGCCGGGATATCGGCACGGTGGTGCTGCCCAACGCCAGCCTAAAAATCTTCCTGACGGCCACCCCGGAAAAGCGGGCGCAGCGCCGCTATGAGGAGTATCTGGAGAAGGGCCAGAAGGCCAGCTACGAAGAGGTTCTGGCCGATCAGAAGCAGCGGGATTATGACGATTCTCACCGGAAGCTTGCGCCGCTGAAGCAGGCCAGGGACGCTGTGGTGGTGGACACCACGGAGCTGGGACTTCAGGAGTCCATTGATGCGGTGACAACCCTGATTCGGGAGCGGCTGGGCCTATGACCACGAAAGCCTGGTACCGATTTTTCTATACCATTGTCAGGCCCTTTGTGGGACTGTACTTTCCCATGAAGTTCATTGGCCGGGAGAACATCCCGGAGGGGGGCGCGCTGATCTGCGCCAATCACTCCTCTGCGGCAGACCCGTTTTTCCTGGCCTTTGCTCTGGGAAAGCATCGGCCCATCTGTGCCATGGCCAAGGAGTCCCTGCTGAAAATCCCGGTGATCGGGAAGATCCTGAAGCTGGTGGGGACCTTTGGGGTAAAGCGGGGAGCATCGGACATCCACGCAGTGAAGTATGCCCTGGAGCAGCTGAAGCAGGGAGAATATGTGGTGCTGTTTCCCGAGGGGACCCGAATCAAGTCCCGGGAACAAGGAGAGCCGAAAACCGGCGCTGCCATGCTGGCCAGCCGGACCGGTGTGCCGGTAGTGCCTATGTATATTCCCTTTCACAAGCGTCCCTTCCGAATCAATCGGGTGTACATCGGAGAGCCTATGTACATGAAAACCGAGGGCCGTCGGGCCAACAATCAGGACTATGAGCGCTGGACCCAGGAGCTGATGGACCGAATCTATGACTGTGGGGACGGAGTATGAGAATTGAACTTGCCAACACCGCCGGATTCTGCCCTGGGGTCAAGCGGGCGGTGAACATGGTGGAGGCGGCAGCGGGAGAGCCGGGAAAGACCGTCACCTATGGCCCCATTATCCACAATCACCATGTGGTGGAGCATTTTGCGGAGATGGGGGTCCATGAGATCGACCATTTTAGCCAGGCTCAGCCTGGAGACCGGGTCATTATCCGGTCCCACGGGGTGTCCCGAGCGGTGTACCAGGGATTGCAGCGTCAGGGGGCGGTTATTGAGGACGCCACCTGCCCCTTTGTCAAGCGGATCCATCTTCTTGTTTCCCAGGCGGAGGAACGGGGGAGAATCTGCCTGATTATCGGTGTGAAAAGCCATCCGGAGGTGGAGGCCATTGCAGGCTGGTGCCATGAGCCCTATGTGTTTGAATCCGCAGAGGAACTGCAAAATTGGCTTCTGGAGGACCAATCCCGTCGGTCCCTGCCTCTGATTATGGTTAGCCAGACCACCAGCACAGAAAAGTTGTGGAAAAACTGCACAGAAACTATAAAAAACCTATGTACAAACTGCGAAATCTTTGATACAATATGTAGTGCAACAGAGAAGCGCCAGAGCGAAGCTGCCCAATTAGCGAAACGATGTGAGTCAATGATTGTCATTGGCGACAGGAATAGCTCCAATACGAAGCGACTGAAGGAAATTTGTTTGGAATCGTGTCAGGATACCTGCCTCATCGACAGTGCTGCGGATTTAGAGACCGTTCGCTATCACGGTAAATCTTCTGTTGGCATCACTGCCGGTGCATCCACACCGGAGTGGATAATTAAGGAGGTATACAACAACATGAGCGACGAAATCAAGACTGAAGCTACTATGGAGGAGTCCTTTGACCAGCTGCTGGAGCAGTATGACAAATCCTTAAATACAGGAGATAAGGTTGCCGGTGTCGTAACCGGCATTACCCCCACTGAGATTGCAGTGGATCTGGGGACCAAGCATGCTGGCTACATACCCTACAGCGAGATCAGCGACGATCCCACGGTGAAGGCGGAGGACCTGTTCCAGGTGGGCCAGGAGATCGAGGTCTATGTGATCCGGGTCAACGACGCCGAGGGTACCGTGATGCTCTCCAAGAAGAAGCTGGACGCCCAGAAGAACTGGGATGAGATCGAGCAGGCCTGCGAGGACAAGGCTGTGGTGGAAGGCTACATCACCGAGCAGAACAAGGGCGGCGTGGTTGCTAATGTCAAGGGCATCCGGGTGTTCATCCCCGCTTCCCAGACCGGCATTCCCAAGAATGGCGATATGGGCACTCTGGTAAAGACCACCGCAAAGATGAAGATCACCGAGGTCAACCGTCAGCGCAAGAGAGTGGTGGGCTCCATCCGTGCCGTGGCTGCGGAAGAGCGCAAGGCTGCTGCTGAGAAGATCTGGGCTGAGATCGAGGTGGGCAAGAAGTACCACGGCACCGTGAAGAGCCTGACCTCCTACGGCGCTTTCGTGGATATCGGCGGCGTGGACGGCATGGTCCATGTCTCCGAGCTGAGCTGGAGCCGCATCAAGAGCCCCGCCGATGTGGTGGCTGTGGGTGACGAGATCGAGGTCTATGTGATCTCCTTCGATCCCGAGAAGCGGAAGATCTCCCTGGGCTACAAGACCGACGAGACCAACCCCTGGACCATCTTCACCACCAACTATGCGGTGGATGATGTGGTGCCTGTGAAGATCGTCAAGCTGATGACCTTCGGCGCCTTCGCCGAGATCATCCCCGGCATTGACGGCCTCATCCACATTTCCCAGATTGCGGACCGCCGGATCGGCAAGCCCGAGGATGTGCTCACTGAGGGCCAGACCGTGGAGGCCAAGATCATCGACATCGACCCCGACAAGAAGCGGATTTCTCTGTCCATCCGTGCGCTCCTGGAGGAGGGCTACGAGGACGAGGAGTAATCCTGGTCAAGCGTATTAAGAGCCAGTCCCTTTCGGGACTGGCTCTTTTGCAACTTGAAGAGAAAAAAGCGCTCCCGCGTGCAGGGCGGGAGCGCAGTATCGTGAATGCAAAGCACAGAATTAACGTATAGGAGAACCATTACAACACCGTTACTTGATCAAACACCTCCGCTTCTTTGGGAAAAGGGGGCTGTCAGCACATCCGAGGATATTTCCCCGGCGATCAGAAATCCCTTCGCCGTTCTCTTACTGTCTACAGCATACCGGGGAAATATGAACTGCCCATGAACGAAGTCGAAACATTGTTTGAATACAGCCTCAGGAGGACTGGGGGGTGCTGACCATGCGGGACAGGCCCTTGGGGTCCAGCAGGGCAATGGTGCCGTAGCCGGTGCGGACCAGGCCCTGGCGGGTGAACTGTCCCAGGATCCGGCTGACGGTGACTCGGCTGACCCCCAGGGCCGAGGCCAGCTCCTCATGGGTAATGCGAATGGCACCGCCTCCGGAGGGGTAGTTGAGCAGCAGCTGGGCCAGTCGCTGAGGCGCCTGCTGAAAGCTCATGGTGTCCACATGGCCGCTGAGAAGCCGGACGGTGCGGGCCAGATAGGAGATCATTCCGGAGGCCAGGGAGGGGTCCTGCTGAAACAGGGCATCTACGGTGCCGTGACCCAGCCGGACAATCCGGCAGTCGGTTTGGGCGGTGGCGGTGGAGACCCGGGGCATGCCGTCAAAGAAGGACGCTTCCCCAAAGATGCTCCCGGCCCGGTAGAGGGTCAGGAGCTTTTCCTCTCCCTGGTCCGAGAGAATCCCCGTGCGGACGGTTCCCTCCTTGAGACAATATAAGTAGTCCGGCTGCTGCCCCTGAAGGTAGATCAGCTGCCCCCGCCGGTAGGGGATGGCCGGTCCCGCAGAGAAAAAGGGGGCGAATAGCTCGTCAGGCAGCCCGGTGCCCGGAGCGGAAAAGCTGTCATAATACATTCTATCACCTGTGAAAAAGTTTTCAGATAAATTGTAACATACTTTACATTCTTTCTGCAAGGGCTGTGTCATAATGGAAGAAAAAACAGGAGGGATTTTTATGGGAATGACCATGACACAGAAAATCCTGGCGGCCCATGCCGGGAAGGACACCGTTGCGGCCGGTGAGCTGATCGAGGCAAAGCTCGACCTGGTGCTGGGCAACGATGTGACCACCCCTGTGGCAATTACGGAATTTGAAAATGCGGGATTTACCAAGGTCTTTGACAAGGACAAAATCGCCATTGTGCTGGATCACTTCACCCCGTGTAAGGACATCAACGCCGCCAAGCTCAGTATGCAGGCCCGGACCTTTGCGAAAAAACACCACATCACCAATTTCTTTGATGTAGGAACCATGGGCATTGAGCATGCGCTGCTGCCGGAAAAGGGGCTGATTGCCGCAGGAGAATGCTGCATCGGGGCGGATTCCCACACCTGTACCTACGGCGCTTTGGGCGCATTTTCCACAGGCATCGGCTCCACGGATATGTGTGCCGGAATGGCCTCCGGACGGGCCTGGTTCAAGGTTCCGGCTGCCATTCAGTTTTATCTCACCGGTACCCTCCAGCCGTGGGTCTCCGGCAAGGACGTGATTCTGCACATCATCGGTATGATCGGTGTGGACGGTGCCCTCTATCGGTCCATGGAGTTTGCCGGCCCCGGTGTGGCCTCACTGTCTATGGACGATCGGTTTACCATTGCGAATATGGCCATCGAGGCCGGGGCCAAAAACGGGATTTTCCCGGTGGATGAAAAGACGGTGGCCTACATGTCCGGTCGGGTGAACCGCCCCTGGAGAGCCTTTGAGGCGGATCCTGACGCAGAGTACGAGCGGACCATTGAGCTTGATCTCTCCAAAATCCAGCCCACGGTGTCTCTGCCGCATCTGCCCAGCAATACCAAAACCGTCAAGGAAGTGGCGGGGATGGACATTCAGCAGTGTGTCATCGGATCCTGTACCAATGGCCGGATTTCTGATCTGCGGATTGCCGCCAAGGTTCTGGAGGGGAGACAGGTGGCGGAGAATGTCCGCTGCATCGTGATTCCCGCTACCCAGGATGTGTACATGCAGGCGCTGAAGGAGGGGCTGATCGAGACCTTTATCTCCGCCGGGGCTGTGGTCTCCACGCCTACCTGCGGCCCCTGCCTGGGCGGTCACATGGGAGTTCTGTATGCGGGAGAGCGGGCAATTTCCACCACCAATCGGAACTTTGTGGGCCGCATGGGTCATGTAAAAAGTGAAGTGGTGCTGGCGTCCCCGGCGGTGGCTGCGGCCTCTGCGGTAAAGGGCACCATCTGCACCCCGGACGACCTTTGAGAGGAGGACCTGTTATGAAAATCACTGGTAATGTACATAAGTATGGTTCCAATGTGGACACCGATGTGATCATTCCCGCCCGGTATCTCAACGAACCGGACCGTGCGGCCCTGGCCTCTCACTGCATGGAGGACATCGACGGAGAATTCGCAAACAAGGTTCAGCCCGGAGACATTATGGTGGCGGACTGGAACTTTGGCTGCGGCTCCTCCCGGGAGCATGCCCCCATCGCCATCCAGGCCAGCGGCATCTCCGTGGTGATTGCCTCCAGCTTCGCCCGGATTTTCTACCGCAACTGCATCAATATCGGCCTTCCCATTATGGAGTGCCCGGAGGCGGCCCAGGGCATCGAGGCCGGAGATAAGGTCTCCGTGGACTTTGAGACCGGCGAGATTGTCAATGAGACCAAGGGGCAGACCTATCATGCCGCGGCCTTCCCGCCCTTTATTCAGGGAATCATTGAGGCAGGCGGCTTACTGAAATCCCTCAAAGCCCGGGGCCTGGCGGAATAAGGAGGATACCATGGATTATAAAATCGCATTGATTCGGGGAGACGGCATTGGCCCCGAGGTGGTAAATGAGGCGGTAAAGGTCCTCGATCGGGTCGGCGTAAAATTTGGCCATACCTTTACCTATACCGACGTGCTGTTGGGAGGCTGTGCCATTGATGCCTGCGGCACGCCTTTCCCGGCGGATACGGAGGAGAAGTGCAAGGCCTGTGACGCAGTGCTGCTGGGAGCGGTGGGCGGTCCTAAGTGGGATTCCGCAGACGTTCGCCCGGAAAAGGGACTGCTGGCCATTCGGAAGGCTCTGGGCCTCTATGCCAATCTCCGGCCCGCCACCCTGCGGCCGGCTCTGGCCGACGCCTCTCCGCTGAAAAAAGAGACCGTGGACAAGGGCATTGACCTGATGATGGTCCGGGAGCTTACCGGCGGAATTTACTTCGGCAAGCGGGACCGCTACGACACACCGGATCGGGGAGTGGAATGCACCGATCTTATGGCCTATTCGGAACAGGAGATCGAGCGAATCGGGCGCCGCGCCTTTGAGCTGGCACGGCTTCGCCGGAAAAAGGTCACCTCGGTGGACAAGGCCAACGTGCTGGAGACCTCCCGGCTGTGGCGAAGCGTGATGCACAGGCTGGCAGAGGAGTACAGCGATGTGGAGTATTCCGATATGCTGGTGGACAATGCCGCCATGCAGATTGTCCGGGATCCCAGCCAGTTTGACGTGGTGGTGACGGAAAATATGTTTGGAGACATTCTCTCCGACGAGGCCTCTATGGTGACGGGCTCCATCGGCCTGCTGCCCTCCGCCTCCATCGGCGACACGGCCCCGGGCCTCTATGAGCCCATTCACGGCTCCGCCCCGGATATTGCCGGTCAGAATCAGGCCAACCCCATTGCCACCATTTTGTCTGTGGCCATGATGATGCGCTATTCCTTCCAGCTCCCCCGGGAGGCGGATGCCATTGAAGCGGCGGTGGATCAGGTGCTTGCCGAGGGCTGGCACACGGCGGACATTGCCGGGATTGGAGATGCCATCGGCACCAAGGAGATGGGAAAGCTCATCTGCGACAAGATTTAAATCGGCCGGAATGCGGGCACGCTTGCAGGATTCTCCTGAGGCGTGCCCGTTTTTGCCATGCAGCAAAAGATGCAGGATGAAGAAAACCTATAAAATAATGCAAGAAAATTTGCAGAACAGCAGAAATAAAATGAATTTAATTATTTCGATGTTGCAAAAATAGCCGATAGATTCGGTCAAAATGCATAAAATGAGGGAAAAACAGAAAAATGAATGAAAAAGGCTTGCATTTTTCCCGGGGGAGGCGTATAATGGGGCAGAACGTCAAACGTATGTGACATCTGTATCGTGATTAAGGAGCGGATTTGAATGAAACCTCTTTCTAAACTTGCATCGGCGGTGCATCCTTCCTCCACCATGGCCATTGACGCCCTGTACAAGGGCATGAAGGCCCAGGGCATCGACGTGGTGGGCTTTGGTGCCGGGGAGCCGGATTTCCCTACGCCGGACAACATCAAGGAGGCCTGCATCCGCGCCCTGCAGGAGGATAAGACAAAATATACGGCCTCCTCCGGAATTATGGAGCTTAAGCAGGCAGTGTGCTACCGTATGCGGGAGGACTGCGGCCTGTTCTACCAGCCGGAGAACGTGGTGGTGGCCTCCGGAGCCAAGCACAATGTGTATCTCACCATCCGGGCCCTGGTCAACCCCGGAGACGAGGTGGTGATTCCGGCTCCCTATTGGGTGAGCTATAGCGAGATCGTGGCCATGTGCGGCGGGGTGCCGGTGGTGGCCCAGACCAAGGAGGCGGACGGCTTTAAGCTGACGCCGGAGGAGCTGGACGCCGTAATCACTGAACGGACCAAGTGCATTATCTTCAACAGCCCCTCCAATCCCACCGGCATGATGTATACCAGAGCGGAGCTCCGGGCCCTGGCAGATGTGTGCATTGCCCGGGACATCTATATCATTGCCGATGAGATCTATTACAAGCTGGTCTATGACGGCCGGGAGTTTGTGTCCATGGCGGCCCTGGGAGAGGACGTCAAGGAGCGTACCATTGTCATCAACGGTGTCTCCAAGTCTTATGCGATGACCGGCTGGCGCATTGGCTATTCCCTGGCCCCTGCCCACATTACAAAGGTCATGGCAAACTATGTCAGCCATTCCACGGCGGCACCCTCGACGCTGTCCCAGTGGGCGGCGGTAGAGGCGCTTACCGGGCCCCAGGACACGGTGGAAACCATGCGCCAGGCCTTTGAGCAGCGGCGGAACTATATGGTGGCCCGGGTGAACGCCATGAAGGACGTGAGCTGTCTGATGCCCGAGGGGGCGTTCTATATTATGATGAATATCAGCAAGGTCCTGGGCCGGACTGTGGAGGGGGAGGTCATGGACACCTGCGACAAGTTCGCCCAGCTGCTGCTGGAAAAGGGACTGGTGGCGGTGGTGCCGGGCAGCGGCTTCGACGCCCCCAACTATGTCCGCTGGAGCTATGCCACCTCTATGGAGAACATCCAGGCCGGTATGGATCGGCTGGAGAAGTTTTTGGAGAAGCTGGACAGCTGATTTTCCGCAATTCATGGAGTTTTTTGCATTCAGGGGTGGAAAAACCGAAAGAAATCCGTTATAATATGCACGGACTTTTGTCCGTGCATTTTTTGTGGGGTTTGGCAAGGGCGGCGCCCTTGCCCTTTGGCCTTGCAGCAATGGAAAATAGGAATGACTATGCGCCCTGGCGCATTGAAAGGATGATTACTATCAGTACTGCTGTGTATGAAAGCCCGTTGTCCAGTCGCTATGCCAGCGAGGAGATGCTCTATCTGTTCTCTCAGGACAAAAAATTCACCACCTGGCGGCGTCTGTGGATTGCCCTGGCCCGGGCGGAGATGAACCTGGGACTGCCGGTTACCCAGGAGCAGATCGACGAGATGGAGGCCCACAAGGACCAGATCAACTATGACGTGGCCCGGGAAGAGGAGAAGCGGCTCCGTCACGACGTAATGGCCCATGTTCACGCCTTTGGTGCCCAGTGCCCCAAGGCCATGCCCATTATCCACCTGGGGGCCACCAGCTGCTATGTGGGGGACAATACCGATGTGATCCTCATGCGGGAGGGGCTGGAGCTGATTAAAAAGCGTCTGGTCAATGTAATCCGTGTGCTGTCCCAGTTTGCCGCAGAGCATAAGGCGGAGCCCACGCTGGGCTACACCCACTATCAGCCGGCGCAGCTGGTCACTGTAGGCAAGCGGGCCACCCTGTGGATCAACGAGCTGCTAATGGATCTGGAGGAAGTGGAGTTCCGCATGGGGACCTTGAAGCTCTTGGGCTCCAAGGGCACCACCGGCACCCAGGCGTCCTTCCTGGAGCTGTTTGACGGCGATCACGCGAAGGTCAAGGAGCTGGAGGAGATGATTGCCCGGGAGATGGGCTTTGAAGGGGTGGTCCCGGTGTCCGGCCAGACCTATTCCCGGAAGATGGACTCCGGCGTGATCTCTACCCTGGCTGCCATCGCCCAGTCTGCCAGCAAGTTTGCCAACGATATGCGGCTGCTGGCCCATATGAAGGAAATCGAGGAGCCCTTTGAGAAAAACCAGATCGGGTCCTCCGCCATGCCCTATAAGCGCAATCCCATGCGCTGCGAGCGGATTTGCGCCCTGGCCCGGTATGTGATGGCCGACGTGATGAATCCCCAGATCACCGCCGCCACCCAGTGGTTTGAGCGAACCCTGGACGACTCCGCCAACAAGCGCCTGTCGGTTCCCGAGGCATTCCTGGCAGTGGACGCCATCCTTGGAATTTATCAGAACGTGGCCTCCGGCCTGGTGGTCCACAGCAAGGTGATTGAGAAGCACATCTTGGAGGAGCTTCCCTTTATGGCCACCGAGAACATTATGATGGATGCGGTGAAGCGGGGAGGCAACCGGCAGGACCTTCATGAGCGCATCCGGGTCCATTCTCTGGAGGCCGGCCGCCAGGTGAAGGACCTGGGCAAGCCCAATAATCTCATTGACCTGATTGCCGCCGACCCGCTCTTTGGCATGACCAAGGAGGAGCTGACGGCGCATCTGGAGCCCAGCCGGTATATCGGCCGGTGCCCGGAGCAGGTGGATGAGTTCCTGCGGGAGTGCGTGGCGCCGGTGCTGGAGAAAAACCGGGACCTGATGGACGCCGCTGAGGTCGAACTGAAGGTTTAAGCGCCAAAAATGACCAAATTGAATTGACTTTAGGGAGAACAACCGATATAATGATTCCTACATGTGCAGGAACGTTTTCGGTTCCTAAGTATAGGAGGCACGGACAAACGATGAAAAAGAGTATCATCACCTATGTGATTGTCGTCGCGCTGATTGCGCTGATGGCATGCACGGCGGCGTTTGGTCTGGACCTGGGATTCTGCAAAATTCCGAGCGTGGAAGACGGCGTGACCCTGGGCCTGGATCTGGTGGGTGGATCTGAGATCACCTACGAGGCCGCCATTCCTGACGGCACCAGCGCGTCCGCCGTTTCGGACGGCATGAGCTCCGCAGTGACCATGCTCCGCCAGCGCCTGGACAGCCTGGGTTATTCTGAGGCTACCGTCCAGAGACAGGGAGACGACCAGATTGTGGTGGACATCCCTGCGGTGAGCAATCCGGAGGAGGCCGCATCCAAAATCGGCACCACTGCTGTAGTGGAGTTCCGTACGTCGGACTATGACGCGGAGGCCGGTACCGGCATGGTTATGACCGGAAAAGCACTGAAGTCCGCCAAGGCGGAGTACAGCGCTGTGGATGAGACCGGGGCGGCCAAGTGGCATGTGGTCCTGGAGTTCACCGACGAGGGTCGTCAGCAGTTTATGGAGATGACCAAATACGCCGCAGCCATGGCCTCCGGCCAGAACTATGTGGGGATTTTCCTGGATGACACCATGATTTCTCAGCCCCAGGTGGATTCCAAATACGCAAGCTCCGGCATTGACTCGGATTCCGCCATTATCACCCTGGGCAATGACTCGGATTCGGAGTACGCCACATATCTGGCAGACATTATCGCCGCAGGCCAGCTTCCCTTCTCCCTGGAGAACGTGAAGATGGAGAGTGTAGGCGCATCCCTGGGCGAGAGAAGCCTTTCCACCTCTCTGGTGGCCGGCGCCATTGGCGTTGCACTGGTGATTCTCTTTATGATTATCGTCTATCGGCTGCCGGGTGTGATTGCCAGTGTGGCGCTGCTGTTCTACACGGCACTGTTCCTGGTGGTGGCTTCCATTGCCAAGCTGAACCTGAGCCTGCCCGGTATTGCGGGTATCATCCTGACCATCGGCATGGCGGTTGACGCCAACGTGATCACCTTTGAGCGAGTCAAGGAGGAGATCAACAACGGAAAGACGGTGCGGGCCGCCATTGACGCCGGCTATAAGCACGCCATGACCGCCATTATTGACTCCAATGTCACCACTATCATTGCCGCTGTGGTGCTCTGGAAGCTGGGTACCGGCACCACCGTTGGCTTCGCCAAGACTCTGTTTATCGGCGTTATCCTCAGCATGATCGTGATGCTGTTTATCACCCAGTTCCTGATGAAATGCCTGGTGCCGCTGAAGGCCACCAACCCTGCGCTCTACGGCGCAAAGCCCGGGAAAAAGGAGGAGAACTAAAATGTTTCAGAATCCAAAGTTCGACATCGTCAAGCATTTTAAAATCTTCCTGATTGTCGCCATTGTCTTTATTGCCACCGGTGTAGTGGGCCTGGTGGCCATGCCCTTTGGGCTGAACCTCTTTAACATGGACGTGGACTTCCTGGGCGGCGTCACCATGACCTATGACCTCAGGCAGCAGGCGGACACCACAGAGGTGGAGCACCTGGCCAAGGAGGTCCTGGAGGGCAAGCTCTCCAGCGTGACCACCTCTGGCGATACCGGCACACAGGTGGTAGTCAAGTCCCTGTACGTCCCTGTGGAGACCAGAGATCAGCTGACTGCCACCATCCAGGAGAACTACCCCGATGCGGAGGTGGTGTCCAGCAGCTCCGTCTCTGCCTCGGTCAGCGAGGACCTGCGGAACTCTGCCATTATCTCTGCCCTGGTGGCTGTGCTGTGCATGCTGGTGTATATCGGCATCCGCTTTGATTTCCGGTCCGGCCTGGCTGCGGTATGCTCCCTGTGCCATGACCTGCTGGTGATGCTCTCCGCCTATATCATCTTCCGCATCCCCTTTAATATCAACTTCATCGCCGCGGCACTGACCATTCTGGGCTACTCCATCAATGCCACCATCGTGGTGTTTGACCGGGCCCGGGAAAATGCCAAGGCCAACCCCAAGGCAGACTTTGGGGAGGTGATGAACAAGAGCATCTGGCAGACCATGACCCGTTCCGTGAACACCACCGTCACCACTCTCCTGACCATCACTGTGGTCATCATCCTGGGTGTGACCTCCATCCGGAACTTCTGCTGGCCCCTGTTTGTGGGTGTGCTGGCGGGCTGCTATTCCTCTGTGTTCCTCTCCGGCAATGTCTGGGTGCGCCTGAAGGGCGTGGGCCGCAAGGGCAAGAAAAAAGCCGCGTAATCTCATATCAGAAAGGACTGCCTTCTATGGAGGGCAGTCCTTTTTTGCGTCCAGGGTATATTCCCCTGGGACAGGTCATAGTCTGTAGGGCAGGAGGCGAGTGCAATGGAACGAAAGACCCTGACCCCGGAGCTTCAAGAGGCCGTGGGACAGCTTCCCCGGCAGCGGCTACAGCAGCTTATGGAGCTTCGGCTCCGCCGTGGCGGAGAGGTGAGAGCGGTGTATCCCTGGGGAGAGGAGCTGCTGACATACAGAGGCGGCTCCATTCCGGTGACGGAGCAGCTGCTCAGGGATTTGCTGAACCGCGCCACGGGGTTTTCTCCCTATGCCCTTCGCGGGGAGGAACGGGGACTGTTTCTGCCGCTGGACCAGGGAGACCGAATGGGACTGTGCGGAGAGGCCCTGATCCAAGAGGGGCGTCTTTGTGGCCTACGACATGTGAATTCCATGGTCATCCGGTTTGCCCGGCAGTGTCAGGGAGTGGCGGCAGAGGCGGCGGACAGGCTTCTAAAAGAGGAGGCGGTGCCTTCGGTGCTGATTGTCTCCCCGCCGGGCCAGGGGAAAACCACCTTTCTCAGGGATTTGATCCGTCTGGTGAGCCAGCGGGGGATTCGGGTCAGCGTGGCCGACGAACGACGGGAGCTGTCCGCAGCCCGGGAGGGGGTGCCTCAGCTGGATCTGGGGCCTGCCACAGACGTACTCACCGGGTGCCCTAAGGCCCAGGCCATGGGGCTGCTGCTCCGGGTGATGAATCCCCAAGTGCTGGCGGTGGACGAGCTGGCCGGACCGGAGGAACTGTCCGCCGTGGGAGAGGCATCGGCCAGCGGTGTGGCGGTGTTTGCCACGGCGCACGGCGAGAACCTGGCGTCCCTCCGGCGGAGAAGGGGGTTCCGGGAGCTGCTGGAGGAGGGGACCTTCTCCTGGTGCATCACCCTGAGACAGCGAAAACTAGTACAGATGGAAAGGCTGGGGGGATATGCTGAAAATAGTGGGAGCGTGTTTTGTGGCGGTGGCTTCGCTGATGAGCGGATGGGCATCCCGGCAGGGAATGCAGCAGCAGCTTCGCCTGCGGCGGCAGCTTCGGCTGGCCCTGGAGCTGATGCAGGGGGAAATGGAGCTGCGCATGCCGCCGGTGGCGGAGCTCTTTGAGACGGTGGGACAGCAGCTGGGCGGGGACCTGGGGCAGTTCTTTCAAGGCACCGCAGTGGAAATGACCGCAGTGACCGGAAGACCTCCGCAGACCGCCATGCGGCTCCAGCTGGAGCATAGCGGCATGGCCCTGGGCCAGGAGGAACGGCGGATTCTCCTGGAGCTGGGGGGCTGCCTAGGACGATACGACCTGGGGGGACAGGCCAGGGCGCTGAATCTGTATAAGCAGCAGACCGATGGACTGATTGCCGAGGCGGAGAACACCATTCGGCGCCGGGCCAAGGCGTCTTTGACTGCCTCCCTGTGCGGGGGCCTGGCGCTGATCGTGATTTTGCTGTAGGGAGCACGCCATGGAAATTGACCTTATTTTTAAAATCGCAGCGGTGGGGATGATTGTGTCCATTCTCAATCAGGTGCTGGTGCGGTCCGGGCGGGAGGAGCAGGCCACCATGACTACCCTGGCGGGGCTGGTGGTGGTTTTGATGATTATCGTGCAGAAAATTGCGGAGCTCTTCGACCTGGTGAAAACCCTGTTCCACTTCTGATGGATACGGTTATGAAATGCGCAGGTCTGGCGGCGGCCGGGGCCATTTTGGCGCTGACGGTCCGGCGGGAAAACGGCGCCTACGGCGCCTTGGTGGCCATGGCGGTGGTTTTGGCCATCACCCTGCTGACCCTGGAGCTGATGAAGCCGGTGCTGACCTTTGCCCGGAGCCTGCAGCGGCAGGCGGGACTGAGCCAGGGGGTCACGGCCCCGGTGATAAAGTGCCTGGCCATCGGCTTCCTTACGGAGATCGGAAAAAACGTCTGTGAGGATGCCGGAGAAAAGACCATCGGCGGTGTTTTGCAGCTGGCAGGAGGGATTGCCGGATTTTATGTGATGCTGCCGCTGCTGCAAAGTGTGCTGGATCTGATGGCAAAACTTTAACGGAGGAGCGTCATGAGAAAAGCAATCATCCTGCTGGCGGTGCTTCTGGGATTGACAGGCAGGGCCTTTGCCGCAGAGGAGCTGGTGGATACCGGGGCCATTGAGGCGGCGCTGCCCCAGGAGGCCCGGGAGCTGCTGGGAGCGGAGGAGGAGCCGGATCTTGGCCGCATACTCTCCGGGGCGGTGGAGCGCAGCGGAGGCGCACTGAAAACGGCCCTGGGGCTGTGCAGCCAGATCTTCTGTATTGTGCTGCTGACGGCATTGCTCCGAGGTCAGGGGGCCAGCGCCTCGGCCATGGTCCTGGCAGGTGTGCTGGCCATTGGAAGTATCTCCCTGGGGAGCATCTCCGGCTTTTTCTCCACCGCGGCCAGGACGGTTGACACCATGACCAGGTTCTCCGGGTTCTTGTTTGCGGGACTGGCGACTGCGGCGGCAGCCGGTGGGGCGGTAGGAACCTCCACGGCCCTCTATGGAATTACCGCACTGGTGTGCAGCGTCATGACCCAGGTGGTGGAAACGTTGTTTCTCCCGGGAATCTCCTGTTATATGGCCCTGATGATTGCGGACAGCGCCGTGGGAGACGGAAGTCTAAAGCTGGCGGGGGATACGCTGAAGCAGCTCCTGGGAAACGGATTGAAGCTGGCGGTGCTGGGGTTTACGGCCTATCTGTCTGTCACCGGGGTCATCCGGGGTAGCGCTGACACCGCGGCCATTAAGGCGGCCAAGCTGACCATTTCCACGGCGGTGCCGGTGGTGGGCAGCATGATTGCCGATGCCTCGGAGACGCTGCTGGTGAGCGCGGATTTGCTTCGCGGTAGCCTGGGCGTATTTGGAATGCTGGGGGTCCTGGCCATGGGAATCCTGCCCTTTTGTCAGACCGGGTGCCAGTATCTTCTGCTGAAGGGGACCGCCGCCGCCGCAGGAGCGGTGGGGGAGAAGGAACTGTCCGGGCTGATCCAGGCCATGGCCGGAGCGGTGGGCCTGCTGACCGCCGTAACGGGGACCTGCACCCTGATGCTGCTGATCGGATGTGTGTGCTTTCTGCGGGTGAATATGGGATGAGGGCCTATTTGACGGCAGTGACGGCGGCGGCCATTCTGGCGGCGCTGATCCGGCGAATCGCCCCCAAAGAGGGAGCCGGTCGAGGGGCAAGACTGGGGGCAGGACTGCTGGTGCTTTTGGCGGTGTTCGGACCGTTGGCGCAGCTGGACACCCTGTCGGCGGCGGAGACGCTGGTCCGCCGGGGCTATGGAGATCCTCTGGACACCCAGGACTTTTCCGCCGGGGCAAATGATCTGCTCTCCGGCCTCATATCTCAGGAGGCGGAGACATATATATTGGACAAGGCCGAAGAATGCGGGGCCAGCGTCCAGGTGGAGGTGGAAACTCGTGTGACGGAGGTCTATCCCATCCCATGGCGGGCGGTCATTCGGGGAAGCCTGACGGCTCGGCAGCGGAATATGCTGTCCCAGTACATGACCCAGGAGCTTGGGATCCCAGAGGAGCGACAGGAGTGGTGGAGTATGTGAAGAAGCTGCCGTTGGAAAAACTGAAGAAATATCGCTATCCGGCCCTGGTTCTGGTCCTGGGACTGCTGTTTCTGCTGCTGCCCACCGGGAAGCAGGAGACGGTGGAGCCGTCCGGGACGTCAGAGAGCCCCGGCTTTGATTTGGAGACCTTTACCCAGGAGGCCCAGCGGGTGCTTTCCCAGGTGGCCGGGGCCGGGCAGGTACAGCTGCTGCTGACACTGGATACCGACGGGCATTGGGACTATCTCTCGGACCGAACCGCGTCCCAGGGGGAAAATGCCCTGCAAACCCAGGAGCAGGCGGTGCTGATGAGCCAGGAGGGAGCCCAGAAGCCGGTGACAGTGGAGCGGAGGTATCCGGAATTCCGCGGGGCCCTGGTGCTCTGTCAGGGGGAGCCGGGACCCGGGCTGACCCTGGCCCTAAAGGAGGCCCTGTCCAGTCTCACCGGGCTGGGCATGGACAAAATCACAGTTTTGCGCGCAGAGTAGAAGGAGGATATTATGACAACCAGCAAGCTATGGAAGCGCAACGCCGTGGTGGCGGTGGTGCTGCTGTTTATCTGTGTGGGAATCTATTTGAACTGGTCCTATCACCAGGACCCGGAAGCCCAAGAGACCTCCGGGATTGGAGAACTGGCCGATACACTGGATACGGCGCTGCTCCAGGAGGCCGGTGGGAACGCAGAGGGGGCCAATGCCGGCGGCGTGGCCAAGGTGGACGCCCTGACGGAGGATGTAGTGGTGGTCTCCGACGGAGAGGACTATGACGCCCTGCTGACCCAGGCCAATACGGACACGTCCATGAGCGACTACTTTGCCGCCATCCGGCTGGCACGGCAGGAGTCCAGGGACAGCGCCGTGGAGCTGCTGCAGCAGACCATAGCCTATGAGTCGGACGCCGACAGCCAGGCAGCCGAAACTGCGTCGGGACAGCTGCAGGATATGATCTCCACGGCCCTTCAGGAGGCGGAGATCGAGGGGCTGGTGATTGCCAAGGGCTATACCGACTGTGTGGCGTATATGAGCGACGGGGCCATCTCCGTGGCGGTGGCGGCTCCGGAGGAGGGACTTACCACCGATGCGGTGGCCCAGATCTGCGACATTGTGACCACCCAGAGCGACTACACCCCATCCCAGCTGAAAATTATTGAGGTGAAGTGATTGTAATTTCCCTGAAAACATGGTACAATAGCCGGGAAATGATGAATGGACGGCCATTCAGAACTGGAGGCAATATCTATGAGCGATGCAAAAGAATATCTGGTGCAGCCGGTTGAAAAGGGCACCATCAATATTTCCGAAGAGGTTGTCGCTGCGATCGCTGCCCTGGCGATCAGCGAGGTGGAGGGCGTCTACGGCCTGTCCTCCAGCTTTACCGCAGATCTCAAAGAGCTGCTGGGCAAGAAAAACATGAGCAAGGGCGTGAAGCTCACCATCGAGGACGAGGTTGTGACGGTGGAGTGCTTTGTGGTGGTGACCTACGGGTATGAAATTCCCGTTGTGGCGGCAGCCATCCAGGAGGGCGTCATCAATGCGGTGGAGTCCATGACCGGATTGAAGGTGGCCGCGGTCCATGTGGATGTGTGCGGCATCTCCGCTCCGAAAAACTGACGGTATGAGCCGGTCTGCGGCCGGCTCCGGCGCCCTGCTGCCCCTTGGGCGGCGGGGCGCTTTGTTTTTGCGGTGGTGATTGACAAAGGGGCAGGTTCCGGGTATAATCAAATCCATATTATAATGATAGGAAATGAGGCGTATCCATGAGGGTATATGCGGATCATGCGGCCACCACCCAGACCTGCCTCCGGGCACGGGAGGCCATGCTGGCCTGTATGGAGGAGAATTATGGGAATCCATCCAGTCTCCATGCCTTGGGACAGAAGGCGAAAAACACCCTGGAGGAGGCCAGAGAGGCCATTGCCGCCCGGCTGGGCGCCGCGCCCCGGGAAATCTATTTCACCTCCGGAGGCAGCGAGGCGGACAATCAGGCAATCCTTTCCGGGGCCATGGCCGGAGCGGCCCGGGGAAAGCGTCACATGATTTCCACCGCCTTTGAGCACCACGGGGTGTTGCATCCTCTAGAGTGGCTCCGGGAGCAGGGCTTTGAGGTCACCCTGCTGCCGGTCCACGAAAACGGAATCATCCGCCCGGAGGAGCTTCAGAGGGCGCTGCGGCGGGATACCGCCCTGGTGTCGGTGATGTATGTGAACAATGAGGTGGGGACGGTGCAGCCGATTCGGGCGCTGGGGGCCCTTTGCCGAGAGGCAGGAGTACCCTTCCACACAGATGCGGTCCAGGCGGTGGGCCATATTCCGGTGAACGTAGAGCGGGACAACGTGGATATGCTGTCTCTGTCTGCCCACAAATTTGGCGGTCCCCGGGGGGTGGGGGTGCTCTATGTGCGTCAGGGAGTGCCCATATCCAGCCTGATCGAGGGAGGCGCCCAGGAGCGGGGCAAGCGGGCCGGTACGGAAAATCTTCCGGCCATTGTGGGAATGCAGGCGGCGCTGGAGGAGGCGCTGGATCACCTGGAGGAAAACACTCGGCGGACGGAGCATATGCGGGATCGGCTCATCCGGGGACTTTCCACCATTCCCCACAGCCGGATTGTGGGGGATCCAAAATTTCGCTGTCCCGGAACGGTGAACCTCTGTGTGGAGGGGGTGGAGGGAGAGAGTCTGCTGCTGCTGTTGGATCAGCGGGGGATCTGTGCCTCCAGCGGCTCGGCCTGTACCTCCGGCTCCCTGGATCCCAGCCATGTGCTGCTGGCCATGGGACTGCCGGTGGAGGTGGCCCGGGGGTCGCTGCGGCTGAGCATCGGGCCGGACAACACCCAGGAAGACGTGGACGCCATCTTGGAGGCAGTGCCCCAGGTGGTGGAGCGTCTGAGAAGCATGTCTCCCCTTTGGGAGGCCCTGGAGAAGGGAGAAATGCCCCATGGGATATAACGAAACGGTATTGGAACACTTTCGGAACCCTCGAAATGTGGGAAAACTGGAGCATCCGGACGCAGTGGGAACCGGGGGAAACGCCCGCTGCGGGGACCTTATGACGCTCTATCTTCAAATCGGAGCGGATGGAAGAATCACCGAGGCGCGATTCAACGCCTACGGCTGTGGGGCGGCCATTGCGGCGGGGTCTATGACCACGGAGCTTCTCCGGGGGAAAAGCCTGGAGGAGGCCAGAGGCCTCACCAATGAGACGGTGGTGGAGGCCCTGGGAGGACTGCCCCAGGGAAAGCTGGAATGCTCTGTACTGGCGGAGCAGGCACTGCAGGCGGCGCTGGAGCAGTATGAGCGGGGAACCGGGGAATGGCGGCGAATCCCTCGGAAGTGAATCTTGAGAGCAGAGGTCGGAAGTCCGGCTTCTGCCCTTGTTTTTTCTCGGGGAATTTGGTATGCTTTAACCAATGAAGGAAAGGAAGCGGAATAGCATGGAAAAACGGGAAGAAGTCCGGGAAACACTCCGACAGAAGCTGCTGCACTGGAAGGACTATGCAGTGACCCTGCTGAAATGGCTGGTATTTTCTCTGGTGGTGGGGGTCAGCGTAGGCGTGGTGGGGGCGCTGTTCCACATGGCCATTGATCGGGCCACAGGGTTTCGGGAGGCCCAGGGCTGGATTCTCTACCTGCTGCCTCTGGCAGGCCTGATTATTGTCTGGGCCTACCACGTCACGGGAATGAGCGACGACAAGGGGACGGAATATATCATCGGCGCCGTTCGGGAAGGACGAATTCTGCGGATCCGTACAGCGCCGCTGATTTTCCTCAGTACGGTGCTGACCCATCTCACCGGCGGCAGCGCCGGACGGGAGGGCGCGGCCCTGCAGCTGGGGGGCTCTATGTCCAACTTTATCGGGCGCCTGTTCCGTCTGGACGAGAAGGATGACCGGATTATCACCATGTGCGGCATGGCGGCGGGATTCTCCGCCCTGTTTGGAACCCCACTGGCGGCGGCCATTATGTCCATGGAGGTGGTAAGCGTCGGGGTCATGTACTACTCAGCCATTGTGCCCTGTGTGCTCTCGGCGCTGATTGCCCAGGAGGTGGCGCTGTATCTGGGGGTGGCGCCCACGGCCTTTGCGGTGGCAGAGGTGCCGGAGATGACCCCTTTGGTGTTGGTGCAGCTGCTGGGGCTTGGGGTGCTGTGTGCACTGGTGGCGGTGCTGTTCTGCGGGATTATGCATCTGGCGCCCAAGCTCTATGACAAGATCACAAAGAACCCCTACCTTCGGGTGGCCCTTGGCGGTGTGGTGGTGGTACTGCTCAGCCTGGTGCTGGGCAGGGACTACAACGGGGCCGGCGTCGGGGTGATTCAACATGCCCTGCAGGGTACGGCGCGGCCGGAGGCGTTTTTCCTGAAGGTGGTGCTCACGGCGCTGACCCTGGCGGCAGGCTTTAAGGGGGGCGAGATCGTCCCGGCGTTTTTCTGCGGGGCTACGTTCGGCTGCTTCTACGGGGCTCTGCTGGGGCTGCCGGCCTCCTTTGCGGCGGCGGCAGGACTGGTAGCGGTGTTCTGCGGAGTGACCAACTGCCCCCTGACAGCCATTCTTTTGGCCTATGAGCTGTATGGGGGACAGGGCCTGCCGCTTTATGCGCTGACCATTGCGGTGAGCTATATGCTCTCGGGCTATAGCGGCCTGTACCACGCCCAGAAGATCGTCTATTCCAAACTCCGGCCGGAGTTTATCAATCGGGGAACCCACTGAGCATGCGTACTGCCGGGGGAATGCCCGGGGAAGCCTTGCCAATCCCGGCGAGGCATGATATAATAAACCGTCGATTTTTGTAAAGTTTTCAGGAGGCTGTTGCATGGGCTGTTTTGATTTTGAGGAACTTTGGGGAGTACACGAGGAATGCGGTGTATTTGGTATCTATAATCCGGCGGGAGACTGCGCCCGGGATACCTACTACGGGCTCTATGCCCTCCAGCACCGGGGACAGGAGTCCTGCGGAATCGCCGCCAATAACAACCGGGACATCACCTGCTATAAGGACATGGGCATGGTGGGCGACGTGTTTTCCGAGGAAAAGCTGGATGAGCTGGGGGGAACCATGGCAGTGGGCCATGTGCGATACTCCACTGCCGGCGGCTCCAAGCGGGAAAATGCCCAGCCTCTGACGCTGAATTATATCAAGAACAATCTGGCCCTGGTCCACAACGGAAACCTGGTGAACGCACCCCAGCTGAAGCGGGAATTTGAGCTGAAGGGCTCCATTTTCCAGACCACTGCGGACACGGAGGTCATCGCCTATGCCATTGCACGGCAGCGGCTGGAGTGCGGCTCCATTGAGGAGGCCGTGGTGGGGACCATGAAGCGGCTGGTGGGCGCATTCAGTCTGATTGTCATGAGCGGCAGAAAGCTCATTGCGGCCCGGGACCCTTGGGGCTTCCGGCCTCTGTGCATCGGGAAACGGGGAGATGCCTGGGTGTTTGCCTCGGAGACCTGTGCCTTGGACGGCGTAGGGGCGCATTTTGTCCGGGACGTGGAGCCCGGGGAAGTGGTGGTCATTGAGGACGGCGCGCTGCGGTCCATCCGGGAAAACTGCTCCGGGAAAAGCCATATCTGCATTTTCGAGTACATCTATTTTGCCCGGCCTGACAGCGTAATCGGCGGCCAGGGGGTCCACGAGGCCCGTCTGGAGGCAGGCAGGCTTCTGGCCCGGCAGAATCCCGTGGAGGCGGATGTGGTCATCGGGGTGCCGGATTCCGGCCTGGATGCGGCACTGGGCTATGCACAGGAGTCCGGGATTCCTGTGGCGGAGGGCTTCCTCAAGAACCGCTATATTGGCCGGACCTTTATCAAGCCTTCTCAGGCCTCCCGGGAGACGGCGGTGAAGCTGAAGCTCAGCCCCATGCGCAGTCAGATCCAGGGCAAGCGGGTGATTATGATCGACGACTCCATCGTTCGTGGGACGACCTCCAATCTGATTACCAATCTGCTGCGGGAGGCTGGCGCCAAGGAGGTCCATGTGAAGATCTCCTCTCCGCCCTTTATTGCCCCCTGTTATTTTGGCACCGACGTGCCGGATAAGGAGCATCTGATTGCATGTCAGATGGATCTGGAGCAGATCCGGCAGCATATCGGCGCAGATTCTCTGGATTATCTCCGGGTGGAGAGCCTGCGGCAGCTGGTTCCGCACATTCAGGGGGACTTCTGTGAGGGCTGCTTTACAGGGAAATATCCGGTGAAGGTGCCTGGGGAAGCATAAAGATTCTGCATCCTAAATAACTTTTGATGCAGAAATTATGCAAAAAGCCTAAGTCAAAGGGAAAAATGTAAAAATTATTGCAAGATTTCATATCAAAGCGTCAAAAAATATTGACAAGATTTTCGCAGTTGACTATAATGAGGTCGGCTGCGAGAGCGGCTCGCAGAACCTGCGGGCCGCCATCTTATTTTTAGGAGGATATACCATGTCTAAGTATTCAAAAGCCGACATCATCCGCATGGTGGAGGAGGAGAATGTAAAGTTCATTCGCTTGCAGTTTTCTGACATCTTCGGGATGCTGAAAAATGTTGCGGTGACTGCCTCCCAGATTGAGAAGGTTCTGAATAATCAGATCATGATCGACGGCAGCTCCATTGAAGGCTTTGTCCGCATCAACGAGTCGGATCAGTATCTCCGGCCGGATCTGGATACCTTCTGCATCATGCCCTGGCGGCCGATGAACGGCAAAGTGGCCAGAATGATCTGCTCTGTTTATAATCCCGACGGGACACCCTTTGTGGGGGATCCCAGAAACGTGCTTCAGCGGGCGGTGGATACCGCTGCTCAGCTGGGCTACACCTTCAACGCGGGCCCTGAGTGCGAGTTTTTCCTGTTTGAGACCGACGATAAGGGCCAGGCTACGGTACAGCCCCACGACGCCGGAGGATATTTTGATATGAGCCCCCTGGACCACGGGGAGACGGTTCGCCGGGACGTGTGCCTGGCCCTGGAGGCCATGGGCTTTGAGATCGAGGCCAGCCATCATGAGGTGGCCATGGGCCAGCATGAGATCGACTTTAAATACGCCGACGCCATGACTGCGGCGGACCGCATCGAAACGCTGAAGCTCACCGTCAAAACCTATGCCTCGAAAAACGGACTTCACGCCACCTTTATGCCCAAGCCTATCCACGGCATCTCCGGCTCGGGAATGCACATCAATATGAGCCTGTTCAAGGACGGGAAAAACGCCTTCTATGACGAGAAGGATTCCCTGGGACTCAGCGCCACAGCCTACAGCTTTATTGCGGGACTGATGGAGCATGTGCCCGGCATGACTGCGGTGCTCAATCCCCTGGTCAACAGCTACAAGCGGTTGGTACCCGGCTATGAGGCGCCCTGCTATGTGGCCTGGTCTGCCAGCAACCGGTCTGCGCTGATTCGGATTCCTTCGGCTCGAGGCAATTCCACTCGGGTGGAGCTCCGTTGCCCAGATCCGGCCTGCAACCCGTATCTGGCCCTGGCTGTGTGCCTGGCCGCCGGCCTGGACGGGGTCAAGCGGGGGCTGAAGCCTGTGGAGCAGATCAAAGACAATATTTTCGCCATGCCTCAGATGGAGCGGGAAGCGGCGGGTATTGTAAGCCTGCCGGCGGACCTCAGCCAGGCCATTGTCGCCATGGAGCAGGACCAGCTGGTGCTTGACACCCTGGGCGCCCATGCGGCAGATGCCTATCTGATGGGCAAAAAGCGGGAGTGGGAGGAGTATCACACCAGCGTCAGCCAGTGGGAGCTCGACCGCTATTTGGTCCGGTATTGATCGTAACGGAAGACTTTGAGGAGAGGAGCTGGCCCGCATGAGTCAAGTGCTGATTGCATTTGAAGGAGAGAAAACCCGGCAGCGAATGACAGAAATCTGCGAATCTGCGGGGCTCCAGGTGGCCGGTGCCTGCGGCAGCGGCGCGGAAGTCCTCCGCCGCTGTGAGCGCATGAGCGGCGGGGTGGTTCTATGCGGCTACAAGCTCTTTGACATGACGGCGGAGGAGCTTCACGAAGATCTTCCCAAGGGGATTGCCATGGTGCTTCTGGCCACGCGAATCCAGCTGGAGGCCTGCGGCTGTGAGGACATATGCCGCCTGGCGGCGCCAGCCCATAAATCAGAGCTGATTGACTCTGTGCGGATGCTGCTGGACCAGCAGGAGGCGCCTGTGCCCCAGCGGTCGACAGAAGATAAGCTGCTGATTACCAAGGCCAAGGAACTGCTGATGGAGCGGAACCAGATGACCGAGGCCCAGGCCCACCGATTTATCCAAAAGCTCAGCATGGATACCGGCTCGAAGATGGTTCAGACGGCCATGAAGATCCTGGATGGACAGCTGATTGTGTAACATATCCCGCCCTGGGAGCGTGTGCTTCTGGGGCAGGAAAATAATTTTTAGAAATTTATAAAAAGCTGTTGACAAATGAGAAAAACCTGATATAATAATCAGCGTCACTTGAACACGGGGGTATAGCTCAGCTGGGAGAGCGCTTGAATGGCATTCAAGAGGTCAGCGGTTCGATCCCGCTTATCTCCAC
>CAKSWT010000005.1 GCA_934512135.1 uncultured Oscillospiraceae bacterium | reverse complement strand
GTTTGGAAACTCCCGAAACCCGCATAAACACTGGTTTTTTTCGAATTTTACTTGTCGAGGGGCTTCATTGTCGGGAACAGGATCACATCCCGAATGGTGCTGGAGCCGGTGAGCAGCATGACACAGCGGTCGATGCCGATGCCCAGACCGCCTGTGGGAGGCATACCATAGGACAGCGCCGTGATGAAGTCCTCGTCCATCATGCCGGCCTCCTCGTCGCCGCCCTCCCGCAGCTCTACCTGCTTGCGGAAGCGCTGCTCCTGATCAATGGGATCGTTGAGCTCGGAGAAGGCATTGCCCATCTCGCTGTGGCAGATAAACAGCTCAAACCGCTCTGTAAGCCGGGAATCCTTGGGACTGCGCTTTGCCAAGGGGGACACGTCCACAGGATGCATGGTAATAAAGGTGGGCTGAATCAGTTTCTCCTCCACCTTCTGGTCAAAGCACTCATAGAGCGCATTGCCCCAGGTCGGCTCCTTCCCCTCGGGGATCTCCACCCCCACGGACTTTGCAGCGGCAACCGCTGCCTCATCTCCCTGGATGGCCATAAAGTCCACACCCAGGTATTGGTTCACAGCCTCCGCCATGGTAAGTCTGGGCCAGCCCTTTTTCAGGCTGATTTCCTCGCCCATCCAGGTCACTTCTGTGGTGCCCAGCAGCTCCTCTGCAGCACCGGACAGCAGATCCTCAAAGAGGTCCATCATGTCGTTGAAGTCCGCATAGGCCTCGTAGAGCTCTACCGTGGTAAACTCAGGGTTGTGCTTGGGATCCATCCCCTCATTTCGGAAGATCCGTCCCACCTCGTAGACTCTCTCCATGCCGCCTACAATCAGACGCTTCAGATTCAGCTCCGTGGCAATCCGCAGGTACATGTCAATATCCAGGGTGTTGTGGTGGGTGATAAAGGGCCGGGCGCTGGCGCCACCGGAGATGGTGTTGAGCACCGGGGTCTCCACCTCGATATAGCCGCGATCGTCCAGGAAATTCCGCAGGTATTTGATAAACCGGGAGCGGAGCTCAAAGGTCTTCCGCACCTCCGGGTTCATAATCAGATCCACATAGCGCTGACGGTACCGCAGTTCCTGGTTGGTAAGTCCATGGAACTTCTCCGGCAGCGGCAGCAGAGACTTGCTCAGCAGGGTGACCTGGTTGGCCCGCACGGAGATCTCCCCCCGCTGGGTCCGGAACACCACCCCGTCTACCCCTACAATATCGCCAATATCATACTTTTTAAAGACCTTATAGGGCTCCTCGCCCACTTCGTCCCGGCGAACGTAGAGCTGCACCCGGCCATCCCGGTCCTGGAGGTCACAGAAGGTGACCTTGCCCATCACGCGCTTGCTCATCAGGCGTCCGGCCACCTTGACCGGCTGCTCCTCCAGCTGGTCAAAGTTTCCAAGGATCTCCGCCGTAGTATGCTTCTTCTCAAATTTTGTGATCTCAAAGGGGTTCTCGCCGGCCTCCTGGAGAGCGGCGAGCTTTTCCCGGCGGATCTTCAGAAGATCCCCAAGATTTTCCGTATCATTTCTGTTCTCAGCCAACAGTACTCCTCCGTTCAACGTGTAATGCTGATTACCTCGTAGGCGATCTCCCCAATGGGGGCCTCCACCTTTACGATCTCGCCCACTCGCTTGCCCACCATGGCCCGGCCAAAGGGCGCATCATCGGACACGCGGCCCTTCATGGGGTTGGCCTCCTGGGAGCCCACCAGCTCATAGGTGATCTCCTCGTCCGCTTCCATGTCCTTTACCGTGAAGGTGCAGCCCAGGCCGATATGGTCTGTGGTGGCATCCTCCGCACTGATTACCACAGCATTGGCCAGAATCTCCTCCACCTCGGCAATCCGGGCGTAGAGCTTGGCCTGCTCGTTTTTCGCGTCGTCATACTCGCTGTTCTCAGACAGGTCGCCATAGCCACGGGCGACCTTGATCATTTCGGTAACTTCCTTGTCACGGTCTGTTTTCAGGTAGTTCAGTTCCGCTTCCAGTTCCTTGAGGCGCTCCGCACTCAGCTTATACTCTTTTGCCATAAAAAACACCAATCCTTCCGCCGGCATATCTCCGGCCATATATCCGCCCCGTCAGGGCTTTAAGTATTGAATTGCAGCCTGCACCTGGGGGTCCTCCTCAGGCTCCAGCTTATGCTGTACCAGAGCGGTGGCCTGGTCTGCATCCAGAGCCAGCTCCACATCCGGCGTGACGCCCACATCAATCAGGCTCTCCCCATTGGGGGTAAAGTATTTTCCAATGGACAGGTTAATGCAGGACCCGTCGCTGAGGGTCAGGCCCACCTGATAATACCCCTTGCCGCAGGTCTTTTCGCCGATTACCTGGCCCACACCGTACTCCTGAATGGCGCAGGCAAAGTATTCCGCCGCACTGTAGCTGTTGCCGTTTACCAGCACCGCCATGGGCAAATCCACACAGGCGGCATCCGAGGTAACGATTTCTTCCTCTCCGGCATAGTTTACCGTGTGGAACACGGTTCCCTCAGGCAGCAGATAATCCAGCAGATCCGTCAGCTCTTTTTTCAGCCCCCCGGGATTGTTCCGCACGTCAAACAGCAGGGACTCCGCCCCCTGGGCCCTCAGCTCCTCCACCAGGGCCTTCACCGTGTCTGAGCATCCCGCGTCAAAGTTGTCAATGGTAATATAGCCGATATTTCCATCCAGCAGTCGTCCCTGGGCAGGAATCACCGTCAGGGCCCGGCGCTCCACTGTGACCGTCACCGCCTCCGTTCCCCGGAGGAACCGCAGCTCCACCGTGGTCCCTTCTTCTCCCTGGACCATGCTCTTGACCTCAGAGAGCGTAATACCCGTCACAGCCACCTGATCCACATGGGTCAGCAGATCCCCGGCCAGAATGCCTGCCTCCTCTGCCGGGCCGCCGCTGGTCACATCCGTTACCTCGTAGCCTAGGAGATTGCCGTTGTCGTCATTTTTCGCCGTGATGGTGATTCCCACCCCCACATAGGCGTTGTTGATGTTGGACACATAGGCCTGGTAGTCCTCGGCGCTGACATAATAGCTCCATCGGTCCCCCAGCCCGGAAATCACCCCGGAGGCCATGGCGTCGTTGACCTGGGTCATGTCCACATCGTCCCCGATGAAATACTGATCCACCAGGTTCATTATCTCGGTGTATTTGGCGGTGCCCGTCTCCAGCGCCTCCTCCGGCGCCCCGGAAGAATTCAGCGCTCCCGTCACCGTGCTGTAGGTCACCACTGCGCCAAGGGCGCAGCCCATAATCAGGCAGGCTCCTGCGCTGAGCAGCCGTCTTGCTTGTTCTCCCATCGCTGCCGCCTTTTACATCATGCCGGCGACAATGCTGGCAATGGTGGGAACGATGATGAGCAGTGCCAGCAAGGTTGCCAGCACCGCAGTCAGAGTCTTTCTTTTTTTCATGGATTGCCTCCAAATATCAGTTTAAACGCATGGGGCTCTCTCTGGAGTCCAGGTATTTTTTGACCATCAGGGCCACCTTGAAGATAATGGCATGGTCGAATTCCCGCAGGTCCAGTCCGGTAATCTTCTTGATTTTTTCCAGTCGATACACCAGGGTGTTCCGGTGAACAAACAGCTTCCGAGAGGTCTCAGATACGTTCAGATTGTTCTCAAAGAACTTGTTGATGGTGAACAGGGTCTCCTGATCCAGAGAATCAATGGAGTTCTTCTTAAACACCTCAGACAGGAAGATCTCACAGAGGGTGGTGGGAAGCTGATAAATCAGGCGGCCCAGGCCCAGGTTCTCGTAGTTGATTACTGTCTTTTCCGTATCAAACACCTTGCCCACCTCAATAGCGGTCTGGGCCTCCTTGTAGGAATCCGCCAGCTCACGAATATGGCTGGCAATGGTGCCGATGCCGATCACCGTTTTGACAAATAGTTCGGAATTCAAGGTCTCCTCAATGGACTGGGCCACCTTCAGAAGCTCTTTTCCGTCGGTGCCGGGCTGGACCTGGCGGACCAGCACAATATCCGTTTCATTGATGGAGATCACATAGTCCTGCTGCTTCTCCACGAACATATTCTGGAGAATATCCATGGCCGCAACATCCACCTTGCCCACCTGGCGGATCAGGAACACCGCTCTGGGCACATCCGTGACAAAATGCAGCTCTTTGGCGTGAATATAGATGTCCCCAGGGAGAATATTGTCCGTGATGATGTTCTTGACAAAGGTTCCCCGGTCGTGCTTTTCCTCATAGCTGGTTTTAGCGCCGTTCAGGGCCACACAGGCCATAATACACAGGCTCTTGGCAAGCTCGTCCTCGCCGTCCACAAACACCGCATAGTCGAACCGTGCGCTCCAGCTGGCCAGCGCCTTAAAGGTCTTCCCCTCGGTGACCGTCACCAGTTCACTGGTGGTATTGAGCCGGTGGGCCGCATCCTCCCACTTGTCGCCCAGACCGGAGGGCTCACTGGCCGCAATTACGCTGCCGTCCCCGTCAATTACTCCGATCATGCGATCACAAGCGTCCTTCATTTGCATGATTACACTCTGAAACATTCTGCTGGACATAGCGGTTTCCTCCTTCAGGGGGCCGTCAAAGGAAGCCTCCCATATTCATTCGTCCGGCCTTTCTCAAAAAAGGCCCTCTTAAACATACATATCCACAACAGGAATCGCATTTACTATAAACTTTTTTTGTGAAATTTGCAAGCCCTGTTTGTCGATTTGCACATGAAATTCCTGAAAAAACCGTTTGGTTTCGGGATGTTATCGCATTTTTCCCGTGTTTTTCTGCAAAAAGACGAAAAACGGAGCCGGCCTAAGCCGACTCCGTCTGATTTCTCTAAATTAGAGGTCGATGCACTTCTCCGTATCGGGATCAAACAGATGCACACGATCTGCCTCGAAGGTGACCTCAACCTTGTCGCCCATCTTCGCCTCAGAGGTGGGATCCACCACGGCGGTGAACTGCTGATTGCCCAGCAGCAGGAACAGGTTGGTCTGTGCGCCCAGAGGCTCCACATTGTCCACGGTAGCGGTGAACTTGTACTGAGGATAGTTCTTCAGGAAGATCTCCTCGTCGTGGATGTGCTCGGGACGAATGCCCATGACAACTTCCTTGCCAATGTAGGCCATGACCTCAGGCTTCAGGCCGATGGAATCGGGCAGCTGAACGGTGGCGTTCTCCGCCTCGTTGCCGAAGGTGACGTAGGTGTGTCCGTCCTTGGAGGTGAGCTTGGAGCCCTCCAGCTTGTTCATGGAGGGAGAACCGATGAAGGTTGCCACGAACAGGTTCACGGGGTTCTGGTACAGATCCTGAGGCGTGGAGACCTGCTGCATAATGCCGTCCTTCATGACGACAATACGAGAGCCCATGGTCATCGCCTCGGTCTGGTCGTGGGTAACATAAATGAAGGTAGTATCCAGCTTCTTGTGGAGCTTGGTCAGCTCGGACCGCATCTGGGTACGGAGCTTTGCGTCCAGGTTGGACAGAGGCTCGTCAAGGAGGAAGACCTTAGGATTCCGGACGATGGCACGGCCCAGGGCAACACGCTGACGCTGACCACCGGACAGAGCGGCGGGCTTACGGTCAAGGAGATGCTCGATCTCCAGGATCTGAGCAGCCTCTTCCACGCGGCGCTTGATCTCATCCTTGGGCGTCTTGCGGAGCTTCAGACCGAAGGACATGTTCTCATACACGGTCATGTGAGGATACAGCGCATAGTTCTGGAACACCATGGCAATATCTCTCTCCTTGGGCGGAACATCGTTGCAGAGCTTGCCGTCGATGTACAGCTCACCCTCGGAGATCTCTTCCAGGCCTGCAATCATACGCAGGGTGGTGGACTTACCGCAGCCGGAAGGGCCGACGAGAATGATAAACTCCTTGTCCTCGATGTCGAGGTTGAAGTCGGTGACAGCAATGACGCCGCCTGCATATTTCTTATAAATATGCTTCATAGTTACGCTGGACATAATATACCCCCATCTTTTTGCTTGTTTAAGATGGTGTTATTTTAGCACACGAAACACCGTCTGTATAGTATCCGATTCACCAAAGGTTTACAAATCCCTTTGGTGATTCTGACCATGGGGCGAAAAATGCATCGAAATCCCGTGGGGTTTTACAGCAATTTGTCTATTTCCTCCGAGGTCAGCAATCGAAAGTGCCCCCGTTCCAGGTCTCCCAAGGCCACGCCTCCCTCCCGTTCCCGGCGGAGATAGGTCACAGGCTTCCCCCGGGAGGCCAGCATTCGGCGGACCTGATGGTATTTTCCCTCTCGGACCGTAACATGGCAGCCCTCCGGGCAAAGGGTCAAATCCGCCGGGAGGCACCGAGTCCCGTCCCGGAGGACGATCCCCTCTCGAAAGGCCTTTCTGTCCTCCTCCTTGAGGATCCCCTCCACCTGGGCAAAGTACTCCTTCTCCACCTGATGCTTGGGCGCCGTGAGCCGGTGGCCCAGGTCCCCGTCATTGGTAAACAGCAGCAGTCCCTCTGTCTCCTTGTCCAGCCGCCCCACCGGGAACAGCTGCTGATACTCCGGCGGCAGCAGCTCCATCACCGTGGGATCCCTGGGGTCTGCGGTGGAGGTCACATACCCTGCGGGCTTGTGGAGCATCAGCACCACCCGGCCCATTGGCGTCACCGGCAGCCCATCCAAGGCCACCTGCTGCTCCTCCCGAATCTTCCTCTCCGGACTTCTGACCGTCTGTCCATCCACCGTCACCCGCCCGCTGCGTATGATCTCCCGCAGCTCCTTTCTTGTGGCCACTCCGGCCTCGGACAAAAACTTATCCAGTCGTGTCATAAACTCCGTTCCTTTCGGTTCTAGTCTGTCCATCTCTCCCATAGACTGGACCAGCAGATAAACCCGATCATCCAGACAGGAGGGACCCTCTATGGTCATTGTCACAACAAAGCTATCCAAGCCAAAGCTCATCGGCATTCTCTGCGGGGCAGCCGCGGTTCTGCTGCTCATCATCGTTCTGGCCAACCGTGGAGGCGGAGACGGAGTCGAAACCGCTGCCGGGAAAAAACTGGACACCCCGGCGTCCCGGGTCGAATTTCTCGCCTCCTGCGGCTACGGAGTATCCCAGGAGCCCGCGCGGACCCAGGAGGTGGCCATCCCCAAGGAATGGACCCAGGTCTACACTCAGTATAACGCCATCCAGCAGTCCCAGGGCTTTGATCTGAGCCGGTACAAGGGCAAACGCGTCATGCAGTATGTCTACCTTGTCCCGGACTACCCCGGGGAGGGCAGCGAGCCGGTCTACGCCACCTTGCTGCTCTATAAAAACAAGCTCATTGGCGCCGACCTCAGCCGTGGCGGCCCGGAGGGCTTCCTTCGGCCATTGCTCTCCGCCTGAGCTATCGCCAGATAGACAGAATTCGTCTGCCCCTGGCTCTGGCATAGCGCACCGTAGCCGCCGTACCCCCAGGGGTGCCGTCGAATACCGTCATCAGAATATCCGCATGGTCCACCATGTAGTAATTCCGCCGGAGCATACAGCCCTGGGAATAGCCGTCCTCCAGCACCTCCATGCTGTCGCAGAAATCCAGCCCCCGGAGGTAGCGTTTCCGCTGATGCTCCGGCCACAGGCGCGTCTGGTCTATACAGGGGATCACAGCCTTCACATGAATCGGGAACTCCTCCCGAAGCTGTCCCAGAATCTCCAAAAAGTATATGTCCGTGCCTCTGGCCATGCCGCACAGATACCGAAGGCAGCCCTCCCGGCACAGGGCCCGAAGCTGTCGTTCCATCTGGATCTTCAACGCCACACACCGTGGATCCAGCTCATCTTCTCCCCAGGGGAGCTTCTCCGGGCGGTGGCCGGAGAAGGCGCAGGTCAGTTCCATACAGGCCGCCCCCTTCCATTTCTTTTTCAGTATAGCATAAAAACCCCAAAAGAAAAAGGTTGACATTTCCTGCTGGCGTGGCTATACTGTAGACGAATCGAATATCTGATGAACCATGTTTTCAGGGCAGGGTGCGTGGCGTTTGCCATAATTCCCGACCGGCGGTGATTGCAGTTTGCACAGTCCGCGTGCGCCAACAGGTGCTGAACCGGTGTGATTCCGGTACCGACAGTAACTGGCCTTTGGGCCACAAGTCTGGATGAAAGAAGATGTGTCTCACACCTCCCTTATTGATGATTGTGACACCTGAATGCACGGCGGCATTCAGGTGTTCTTTATTTTAGGAGGTTTTTCTCATGACCAACACTGTATCCACGCCCCGCGCTTCCACCACCCACAAGCTGGTGGTCACCGCCATGCTCTCCGCCGTGGCCTTTGCCCTGATGTTTATCGAGGTCCCCATTCCGGCGCTGATTCCGTCCTTTGTGAAAATGGACATTTCCGATCTGCCGGAGCTTCTGGGCGCCTTTGCCCTGGGCCCTGTCTACGGCAGCGTTGTATGCCTGATTAAGAACCTGCTCCACATCATCATCAAGGGCACCTCCTCCGGGGGCGCCGGAGAGCTGTGCAACTTCCTGCTGGGCGTCTTTTTCGTCGCTCCCGCCGGCGCGCTCTATCAGAAGCTCAAGCCCAAGGACACCGAGCACATGAGCCGTCAGGAGATCAAGGCCAAGGGCCTGAAGGCCGCCGTCATCGGCGCCCTGGTGGGCAATGTCATTATGGCTGTCGCCTCTGTGCCCCTGAACTACTTTGTCACCTATCCCATCTACGCCAAGCTCTTCGGCGGCATGGATCTGATCGTCAGCGCCTACCAGGCCATTCTCCCCGCCATGAAGAACCTGCTCCAGTGCCTGATTGTATTCAATATGCCCTTCACCTTTGTAAAGGGGCTTTTGGATGTGCTGATTTGCTTCCTGATCTATAAGCCCCTGTCGCCCCTGCTGCACAAGTAACCGATTACGGCCCTGCGGAGATGCTCCGCAGGGCCGCTTTTTATTCCGTGCTGCCGTCGTTTAGTAGCTTCTGGGTACTCTGCTCATCTAGCTCCTGGACGGACCGGAGCTTCCGGTGGATGGCACGGGTTCGTGTTCCCATCAGGGTTTCCAGGTCGCTGCTGGTCTGCTTCAGGTGCCCCTGCATTCTTGTCATGACGTCCTCGAATTTCCCGAATTCCGTCTTCACCGCCCCCAACACCTGCCAGACCTCATTGCTGCGCTTCTGGATTGCCAGAGTGCGGAAGCCCATTTGCAGAGAATTGAGAAGTGCCGCCATGGTGCTGGGTCCCGCCACATTGATTTGGTATTCCCGCTGAAGCACCTCAATCAGTCCCTGATTCACCACCTCGGCGTACAGCCCCTCAAAGGGCAGGAACAAAATGCCGAAGTTTGTGGTATAGGGCGGCTCCACATACTTCTCCCGAATGTCCTTGGCACTTTTCTTCAGTACCGCAGTCAGCGCTTTTCGTGCCTCCGCCAGGGCCCCGGCATCTCCGGAGGCCTGGGCGTCCTGCAAATGCATGTAGGTATCCCCAGGGAATTTGGAGTCTATGGGGAGGTAGACATGGCCGCCGTCGCTGCCGGGGAGCTTCACTGCAAACTCCACTCGCTCCCGGCTCTCAGGCACCGTGGCCACATTGGTATCATACTGCTCCGGGGAGAGGATTTCCTCCAAAATGGCCCCCAGCTGGATCTCCCCCAGAATTCCCCGGGTCTTAACCCCGGAAAGAACCTGCTTGAGTCCTCCCACATCCGAGGCCAGATGCTGCATCTCTCCCAGGCCCTTATAAACCTGCTCCAGCTGCTGGGACACCGTTCGGAAGGAGTCTGTGATCTTTTTTTGCAGGGTGTCCTGGAGCTTCTCATCCACGGTACCCCGAATCTCGTCCAGCTTTTTGGCATTCTCCTGGCGCATTTCCAGCATGGACGCCTGCATACTCTGGCGGAGCGCCTCCAGCTTCTGCTCATTCATCTGATCCAGATGGGTAAGCCGCTCCTCCATGGCCTTCATCTGCTTCTCCACCGTCTGATTCATCGCCTCCTGCCGGGCCATCACATGTCGGTCGATGCTGTCGAGCTTCTCTCCCTGAACCTGGGAGGCCATTTTCTGGCTGTCTGCCATGGTGGTTTTCATGGCAGACAGATTGGCGTTTACCGTCTCTCCCAGGGCCCGGACATGGGTGCCGATGCTGTCGCCCAGGGCGTTCACATTGGCCGTCAGTCCCTGGCCCATGGTACTCATGGACTCCACCACTGCCTGGCGGGTGTCCGAGGCCGTCTGCTGTCCCAGTTGGGTCAGCTCAGCCTGAATTTTTCCGTCATCTCTGCGGCTGAGCTTCCACAGCACCAAAGCCAACAGTCCCACCGCAACAATCAGCAGTACCAGTATTGCGACTTCCATAGTCATCCCTCCTTACACCGTAAACTGCCCCACTGCGGTGCAGCGTCCCGTCTCCGTGTCCACCGTAAATACCGCCCCAGAGAGTACGCAGGGGCCCTCCGCCGCCCGATAGGGACTGTATACATTGCCCCGAAACTTATCAATGGACAGCTGCGGCTGGATCCCGATTACGGAATGCTTCGGTCCGGTCATCCCCAGATCCGTAATGTAGCCTGTCCCCTGGGGCAGCACCTGGGCATCCGCCGTGGGAACATGGGTGTGGGTCCCCCACAGAGCGGTAATTCTTCCGTCCAACATATAGCCCATGGCCAGCTTCTCCGAGGTGGCCTCCGCGTGGAAGTCCACCAGCACATACTTGGCCTCCTCCAGCTCCGGCAGAATCCGGTCTATCAGCAGAAACGGATTATCCGGGCCGTAATCCATATTGCACCGGCCAATGAGATTCACCACCGCCACAGGCCCAATTCTGGAGTCAAAGACCCCATACCCCCGTCCCGGGGTCTGGGGCGCATAATTTGCAGGCCGAAGGATATAGGGGGTGTCATCCAAATAGTCGTGAATGCTCCGCTGCCGGAAGGCGTGGTTGCCCAGCGTCACCACATCGGCTCCCGCCTGGAACATCTCCTCGGCCTGCTGAGGCGTCAGACCTACATTGGAGGCGTTTTCTCCGTTGACCACAGTAAACGCCGCATTCCAGGTCCGGCGCAGCTCCGGGAGCTTTTTCCGCAGATAGCGAAGTCCCTGGGCTCCCACCACATCTCCCACTGCCAGAATATTTTCCTGCATAGCTGATCTCCTTCTCCTTGGTGTTTCCCTAACATTATACCGGAATTCCCCGGGAATTACAATATTCCGGCAGGCAGAAAACCCGGCGCCCACAGGGCGCCGGGTAAAATGACACTTATTTTGCATATTCAACGGCCTTGGTCTCACGAATCAGGTTGACCTTGATCTGACCGGGATATTCAAGCTCATTTTCAATTTTCTTTGCAATGTCGCGGGCCAGGATAATCATGTTGTCCTCGGATACCTCCTCGGGCTTCACCATAATACGGACCTCGCGGCCGGCCTGGATGGCATAGGACTTCTCCACGCCGGGGAAGGAGGACGTGAGCTCCTCCAGCTTTTCAAGACGCTTGACATAGTTTTCGACGTTTTCTCTCCGGGCGCCGGGCCGGGCCGCGGAGATGGCGTCAGCCGCCTGAACAATACAGGCAATGACCGTCTGGGGCTCCACGTCGCCGTGGTGGGCCTCAATGGCGTGAACCACCTGGGGACTTTCCTTGTACTTTTTGGCAAGCTCCACACCCAGGGCAACATGGCTGCCTTCCATCTCATGGTCCACGGATTTTCCCAGATCATGAAGCAGTCCGGCCCGCTTCGCCAGGGTGACATCCTCTCCCAGCTCCGCCGCCATCAGGCCGCTGAGGTGTGCCACCTCGATGGAGTGGTTGAGCACATTCTGTCCATAGCTGGTGCGGTATTTCTGCCGGCCCAACAGCTTAATCAGCTCCGGGTGCAGTCCATGGACGCCCGTTTCAAAGGTCGCACGTTCGCCCTCCTGCTTGATGGTCTGCTCCACCTCCCGGCGGGCCTTCTCCACCATGTTGTCAATATGCGTAGGCTGAATGCGTCCGTCGGCAATGAGCTTTTCCAGGGCGATCCGCGCGATTTCCCGTCGGACCGGGTCAAAGCTCGACAGGGTGATGGCCTCCGGCGTGTCGTCAATGATGAGATCCACACCGGTTTTGGTCTCCAGCGCCCGAATATTCCGGCCCTCTCGGCCAATGATGCGGCCCTTCATCTCATCGTTGGGCAGCTGCACCACGGAGATGGTGGTCTCCGCCGCGTGGTCGGCAGCACAGCGCTGAATGGCGGTGGCAATGATCTCCCGCGCCTTTTCGTCGGCCTCTTCCCGGAGCTGGGTCTGGGTCTCCTTGATTTTCATGGCCGTCTCATGACGGACCTCGGACTCCACATTTTTCAGCAGATATTCCTTGGCCTCGTCTGTGCTCATACCGGAGATTTTCTCCAGCATTTCCAGCTGGGCACGCTTGATCTCGGAAACCTCCTCCTGGGTGGTGGCCACATTGGCCAGCTTCCGGGTCAGCTCCTCATCCTTGCGCTCGTACTGATCGGTCTTGCGGTCCAGAGTTTCCTCCTTCTGCTGCAGCCGGCGCTCCTGCTTCTGGAGCTCGCTGCGATGCTCTCGGACCTCCCGTTCATACTCGGTACGGCTCTTGTGGATCTCTTCCTTGGCCTCCACCAGCATTTCGCGCTTTTTGTTTTCCGCGCTTTTGATGGATTCGTTGATGATGCGCTTGGCCTCTTCCTCTGCGCTTCCGATTTCCTTCTCAGCGGTACGCTTTCGGTAGTTCACCGCCACGGGGAAAATCACGGCGGCGCCCACCAGAAATCCCACAATCGTCAATATAATTCTTATGAGCATTCTCTCTAAAACACCTCCTTATACAATAATGGAACAAATATACAGGTCGTCATGCAAATTTCAACACAATTTACAGCGGAACCATACTAATTTGCAACATATATTGTATAGCCTGGCCGGATGGATGTCAAGAAGAATGAATAAAATGTTAACGGCCTTCCCCGTTTCACGCCGTCAGGTGTCATCTGGATGGTTTTCTCCGTTTCCCCGAAGCCGCCTTGCAATCTCCATGGCCGTGGGCGTGATGGCCAGGCCCTCCTGACTGGTCTCCCGCAGGCAGGTCGGCAGCAGCCGTCCAATCCGCCGCATGGAATCGATAACCTCGTCCGGAGGCACTGCGCTGCGAATCCCCGCCAGGGCCATCTGGGCCGCCGTCACCGCCAGCACCGCACCGGAGGCGTTCCGCTTAATGCAGGGCACTTCCACCAGTCCGGCCACCGGGTCACAGGTCAGCCCCAGCAGGCTCTTAATCGCCAGAGCCGCCCCGTGGCAAATGGCCTCCGGGCTGCCGCCCTCCAGCTGAATCACCGCCCCGGCGGCCATGGCGCAGGCTGCGCCGATCTCCGCTTGACAGCCTCCCTCTGCCCCTGCAATGCTGGCGTTGCAGGCAATGACCTCTCCAATCCCCGCCGCAGTAAACAGTGCCTCCACCATCTGCTCCTCAGGCACCTGCTTCTGTCTCTGATAGGTCAGCAGTACCGCCGGGATCACCCCGCAGGAGCCTGCGGTGGGCGCCGCCACAATTCGCTTCATGCAGGCGTTGGATTCCGCCATTTTTACCGCCTTTTCCATTACCTCCCCCAGATAGGGTCCCAACAGGCCGCCTTCCAGCCGGTACCGCCGGAGCTTTTCTCCGTCTCCTCCTGCCATACCGCTGATGGAGCGGAGCCCCGGGTCATAGTCCCGATCTGCCGCCTCCATGGCCCGGTACATCCCCAGCATGGTCTCCATGGCTACAGCGGGGGAACAGTCCTGCTCCCGGCACTGTGCCTCCAGCACCACCTGCCAAAAGGGAATTCGCTCCCGCTCCGCCGCCTCGGCGATTTCATTCAGTTGCGTGATGCTCATATATCTCCCTCCTCCAGGCTAAAATACGTCACCTTTTCGATGCCGCTTTGCTGCCGAAGCCACTGGACGGAGTCCTCCGGCACCTCTTGGTCGCACTCAAGCACCATCACCGCATGGCCTCCCCGGCTGGCCCGGTAGAGCTGCATGGTTGCGATATTCACCCCATCCTGAGCCAGCCGCTCGGTGACCTCCGCCACATGCCCCGGCTGATCCAGGTTGTGTACAATCAGCGTGGGACGCTCCCCTGTAAAGTTCGCGGACAGTCCATCCAGCTTGGCGATGTTGATGCGGGACCCGCCAATGGACTCTCCCACAAGGGACAGCCTTCGCCCGGAGGTCCCCACCAGATGGAGTTCTACCGAATTGGGATGGGCCTCCTTCAGCTCCGCCTCCCCAAACCGCACCTCGACTCCCTGTTCCCGGGCAAGCTCCAGGCTGTGGGGAATCCGGCTGTCATCCGGCTCCATGCCCAGCAGCCCCGCCACCAGAGCCTGGGGGGTGCCGTGTCCCTTTCCTGTGGCCAAAAAGGACCCGTACAGCAGGATCTCCGCCTGCCGCACCGGCTCCTTGAGCAACCTCCTCGCCGTGTAGCCAATCCGCACCGCCCCCGCCGTATGGGAGCTGGACGGGCCCACCATCACAGGACCCAGTATGTCAAATAGGTTCATATCGGTTCTCCTTTTGTGCGTTCTTTTCTGCATTGTACCATATTCCAAGGCTTTTGCAAGGGGCCAACTACCCTTTTCCCCAGGTTCCTCGAAAAGTATGAATTCAAATTCATTGTAAAATAAATTACAATCCGTTTGACATTTTTCAGTTTCCCAGTCATAATAAGAGAGGAAAGTAAGTAGACTTCTTAGCATTTTTCAGAAAGGACTCGTGGAACATGAAATATCCTCATCTTTTTACCCCTCTCCAGGTGGGCACGCTGACCTTCCGGAATCGGCTTCTCTCTGCCCCCAATATGATGTGCGCCCTGAACCCCGACGGCAGCCCCTCTGATGTGATGATCGGCTACTATGAGGAAAAGGCCAAAGGCGGCGCAGCCCAGATCACCGTGGGAGACACCCCGGTGGAGGAGCGTGGCTTCACCACGCCTCGGCATCCCATTCTCTCCAGCGGCACAGTCCAGAAGTGGTCCGAGGTGGCCCGGGCCATTCGCCAGCACGGCGCCATTGCCTCCATTGAGCTCAACCACGGCGGCCGGATCTCCAACTCCCTGGTGACCGGCTACCAGACCCTTGGCCCCGTGGACGAGGTCAAGGCCAACGGCACCACCGTAAAGGGCGCCACTCCTGCGGAGCTGGAGGAGGTGGCAAAGGCCTACGGCGACGCTGCCCGGCTGGCCATCCAGGCCGGCTTTGACATGGTTATGCTCCATGGCGCCCATGGCTGGTTCCTGGGTCAAATGCTCTCCCCCAAGTTCAACCGCCGCACCGATGACTTTGGCGGCTCCCTGGAAAACCGAGCAAAATTCCCCCTGATGGTCATTGACCAGGTCCGTGCCGCAGTGGGCCGGAAGGTCCCTGTGGAGTATCGAGTCGGCCCGGAGCTCATAGAGGGCGGTCTGACCGTGGAGGAGGTCGTGGCGTTCTGTAAAATGATTGAGGACAAGGTAGAGCTGATCCACGTCTCCGCCGGTCTTGACACCGATCCCAACTTCGCCGTCAAGACCCACCCCACCATGTTCCTGCCCCATATGCCCAACGTCAAGTACGCCGCCGCCGTAAAGGCCGCCGTCACCAAGTGTCCTGTGGTCTCCGTGGGCTCCATTGTGACACCTGCCGAGGCAGAGGAGGTCATTGCCTCAGGAAAGGCCGACGCCGTGGCCATGGTCCGCAGCCTGATTGCAGATCCCTTCCTGCCCCAGAAGTCCCGGGAGGGCAAGGACGCTGACATCCGTCCCTGCCTGCGGTGTCTGGACTGCCTTACCGGCATGCAGACCAAAACCCGCTTTGCCTGTGCCGTCAATCCCCGCACCGGCCATGAATTCCTGCTGGACGCCACGGAAAAGCCCGCAAAGGCTCAGAAAACCGTTCTGGTGGTAGGCGGCGGGCCCGGAGGACTGGAGGCCGCAGCCACTGCCGCCGCCCGTGGCCACAAGGTCATTTTGGCGGAGAAGTCCGACAGTCTCGGCGGCCTGCTGAAATTCACCGACTATGACAGCCTCAAGGCCGACCTGAAGCGTCTGAAGGATCATCTTGTCCATCGGGTGGAAGCCGCCGGTGTGGAGATCCGCCTGAATACGGAGGTCACGGCTGAGCTGGTGGCGCAAATCCATCCGGACGCCCTGCTGATTGCCGCAGGCTCCACCCCGGTGGTATTCCCCCTGCCCGGCATCGAAACCGCACAGCACGCCACCACGGCCTACACCAACCTGGATGCCCTGGGCAAGACCGTTGCCGTGATGGGCGGCGGTCTGGTGGGCTGTGAAACCGCCCTGTTCCTGGCGGAGACCGGCCGTGACGTCACCATCATCGAGATGCAGGATGCCGTGGCGCCGGACGCCAACTGGATGCATCGGGTTGCCATGCTCCAGAGCTTTGCCGAGACGCCGTCCCTCCATATCCGCACCGGCCTCCGCTGCACCGCCGTCACCGCCCAGGGCGTGGAGACCCAGGACAAGGAGGGAAACACCGTAGTGATTCCCGCGGAAAGCAAGGTCTATGCCTTCGGCCAGCGTGCCGTTCCCGTATCCGACCTCATGACGCTGGATGTCCCGGTGATTCGCATCATCGGAGACTGCCATCAGGTGGGCAAGACCAACGGCGCCATCTTCGACGGCTACCACGCCGCAATGGATCTCTGATACAATTCCATGATTTCAGTGCAAACGCCCCCGGAACCAAAGTTCCGGGGGCACTTGTTATACGGTTGCAGGCGTCTTTTTTTCCTCTGCCAGCTGCCGCTTTTTCTGAGCATTTGCCAGCATCAGCTTGATGCGGTTTTCCTGGTTGATTCGGGTGGCGCCGGGATCATAGTCAATGGCCACAATGTTGGAATCCGGATAGTCCTCCTTGAGCCGCCGGATCATGCCCTTGCCCACAATGTGATTGGGCAGGCAGCCGAAGGGCTGCGTACAGACAATGTTGGGCACCCCGGAGTGGATCAGCTCCAGCATTTCCGCCGTCAGCAGCCACCCCTCGCCCATTTTGTTGCCGTCTCCCAGATAGCCCTGGATCAGGCGATGAAGATCCTTAAAATCCCCCGGGGCACGGAACCGACCGGAGCGCTTCAGGGCATCGATCATCGCATGCTGATATTTCATCAGGTATTTCTCCAGGAACTGGCACACCTTTTTCTTGGCCAAATGACCGCCATACAAATCCACGTCCACGTCCCGGTTGTAGACCTTGAAAATAATAAAGTCCATCAGCCCCGGAATCACCGGCTCCGCCCCCTCGCTGAGGAGGAAGTTGGCCAGGTCGTTGTTTCCCAGCGGGGCGTATTTCACGTAAATCTCGCCGACCACGCCCACGCGGACCTTCTGCTCTCCCTGGACCGGGACGTTTTTAAACTGCTCAACAAGGTAGTCGAAGTTCTTCACCATGCTTTTGAAGGTCATGCCCCGACCTGCGCGCATTTCCGCCAAAAGATACTCTCTGCATCGGGCCAGGCATCGATCCGTATCTCCGGCGTTCACCTCATAGGGCCGCACCTGCCATCCCACGTTCATCATCAGATCGCCGTAGATCACGGCAAACACGGCCTTTCTGAGAATGGGAAGGGTCAGCTTAAAGCCGGGGTTTTTCTCCATGCCCGAAAGGTTCAAGGAGACCACCGGCACATACTCCAGTCCTGCCCGGGCCAGTGCCTTCCGCAGCAGATAGAGATAGTTGGAGGCACGGCAGCCGCCGCCGGTCTGGGTAATAAACAGCGCCACCTTATGGGGATCATATCCTCCCCGGTGAATGGCATCAATCAGCTGACCGATTACCAGGATGGCCGGATAGCAGGCATCGTTATGGACATACTTCTGGCCCTCCTCCAAAATGGTATGGGCATTGGTATCCAGCATCTTCACCTTGTACCCCGCCTCCTGGAGAATGCTCTCCAGCATGGCAAAATGATCCGGCAGCATCTGAGGGGCCAAAATGGTATATTCCTGGGCCATCTCCTTGGTAAACAGAAGCCGCCCGTTTTTATCGTATACAAGCTCTGCCATCTCAGTCCTCCTCCTTTCTGGCGTCCATCGCCGCCATAAGACTGCGGATCCGGATCTTCACCGCTCCCAGATTGGAGATGTCGTCGATCTTCAGCTGGGTATACAGCTTGCCGCCGGACTCCAGAATCAGGCGAAGCTCATCGGTGGTGATGGCGTCTGTCCCGCAGCCGAAGGAGACCAGCTGAACCATCTGCATATCCTTCTGGGTACAGACGTACCGGGCAGCATTATACATCCGGCTCTGGAAGGTCCACTGGTTGAGCACCGTCCGAGGCGCATACCCCTCCCGATAGGCCAGGGCATCCTCGGTGATGAGCACAAAGCCAAAGGACGTGATCAGGTCATTGATGCCGTGGCTGATCTCCGGGTCAATATGGTAAGGCCGGCCGGCCATAACGATGATGGGATTCCCATTGGCTCTCGCCGCCTCTATATATCGCTCTCCGGTGGCGTGAATGTCCGCCACATAGGCGTCATAGGCCTCATAGGCGGCCTTCGCTGCCTGCTCCACCCGCTTCTTGGGAATTTGGTATTCCTGGTGGAAGAACTCCGCCAGCCGTTTGGCACAGTCCTTTCTCCGCCAAAGTCCCACATAGGGGTCGTAGAACCGCACCTTTTGCAGGGCCGGAACATTGGCCGCCAGCAGCTCGGGATAATACGCCACCACCGGGCAGTTGTAGTGGTTGTCGCCGATGCCCTCGTCGTTGTTATAGGACATGCAGGGATACCAAATCGCATCTACCCCCGCCTCCACCAGGGCCTCCACATGGCCGTGGAGCAGCTTTGCCGGATAGCACACCGTATCCGAGGGAATGGTGTGCTGTCCCTTGAGGTACAGCGCCCGGGAGGATTCCGGGGACAGTACCACCTCAAAGTTCAGATCCGTAAAGAACCGGTACCAGAAGGGCAGATTTTCATACATATTCAGGCCAAAGGGAATCCCCATACGGCCCCGGCTGCCGTCGCCCCGGCCCTTTCCCTCCATGGCCCGGAGCTTCTGGTATTTATAGTGGAACATATCCGGCATCTCCACCTTCTGCTTGCCAAGGGGCTTGGAGCAGCGGTTGCCGGAGATAAACCGGCGTCCGCCGTCGAAGATGTTGATGGTCAGGGAGCAGTGGTTGGTACAGCCCTTGCAGGTGGCAGGATTGGACTTATGGGTGAAATGCTCCAGCTGCTGAGCCGACAGGAGGTTGGACCGCTCCAGTCCCAGCTCCTGGGCATGCAGCGCTGCGCCGTAGGCACCCATCAGACCTGCAATGGTGGGCCGGGTCACATTCCGCCCCAGCTCCAGCTCAAAGGCCCGAAGCACTGCGTCATTGAGGAAGGTGCCGCCCTGGACCACGATGTTCTGTCCCAGGTCGTCGGCGGAGGCCGCACGGATGACCTTATAGACGGCATTTTTAACAATGGAAATGGACAGCCCGGCGGAGATGTCCTCCACTGTGGCGCCATCCTTCTGGGCCTGCTTCACCGAGGAGTTCATAAACACCGTGCAGCGGGAGCCCAGATTCACCGGATGCTTGGCCATCAGGCCCATTTTTGAGAAATCCGCAATGGAATAGCCCAGGGCCTTGGCAAAGGTCTCAATAAAGCTGCCGCAGCCGGAGGAACAGGCCTCGTTGAGCATAATGGAATCCACCGCATGGTTGCGGATTTTAAAGCACTTCATGTCCTGGCCGCCGATGTCGATGATAAAGTCCACCCCGGGGGAGAAATGTGCCGCCGCCCGGAAGTGAGCCACCGTCTCCACCAGTCCGGCATCCACCTGGAAGGCCGAGGTAATCAGGTCCTCGCCGTAGCCGGTGACTGCGCTGCCGGCAATGGTGATCCGGTCACCGCACAGCCCATAGATGTGGTGTAGCTGCTCCAGAATCACGGAAACGGGATTGCCCCGGTTGGAGCTGTAATATGTATAGAGCAGCCCGCCGTCCGGGGCGATCAGGCAGAGCTTCGTGGTGGTGGAGCCTGCGTCAATGCCCAGGTATGCCTTGCCGGAATAGGAGGCAATGTCGATCTCCGGGGGCTTGTTTGCGTTGTGCCGGGCCAGGAAGGCGTCATACTCCCCCTGGTCGTGGAACAGCGGCTCCATGGTCTGGGTGTTCCCCCGATCCTCCACCGCCCGCTCCAGACGGCGGAGCAGCATCTCATATTCCTCCGGCTGATAGCCCTCTGCGCAGAGACCTGCGCCAATGGCCGCAAAGCAGTCGCCGTTTTCCGGGAAAATGGCATGATCGTCGTCCAGCTTCAAGGTCTCCTGGAACCGCTGCCGCAGCCCCTTTAGGAAGTGCAGCGGCCCCCCCAGGAACACCACCTTCCCGGCGATGTCACGGCCCTGGGCCAGCCCCGCCACCGTCTGATCCACCACTGCCTGGAAAATGGACGCCGCCACGTCCTCCTTCCGGGCTCCCTGGTTCAGGATGGGCTGAATGTCCGACTTGGCAAACACGCCGCAGCGGGAGGCAATGGGATAAATCTTCTCATAGCCCAGGCTCAATTTGTCCAGCTCGTCCGCCGTGACCCCCACCAGGGTGGCCATCTGGTCAATGAAGGCGCCGGTGCCGCCGGCACAGGAGCCATTCATCCGTTCCTCCAGAGAGCCGCCAAAGAAGATGATCTTTGCATCCTCGCCGCCAAGCTCAATGACGGCATCCGTGTCGGGAATAAACTTCTCCACTGCCTCTGCCGTGGCAAAGACCTCCTGGACAAAGTTCACATTGGCGCTCTTCGCCATGCCCAGACCTGCCGAGCCGGTGATGACCGCCCGCACCTGCTGTCCCTTCAGGATGTCCTCCGCGCGTTTCAGCAGCTCACAGGTCTTTTCCCGGACCATGGAGAAGTGCCGCTCATAGGAGCGATAAAGCAGGTCATTGTCCTGGCTCAGCACAATGACCTTCACCGTGGTAGAACCCACATCGATTCCGATTTTCAAACTCATTTGTTTCACCTGACGTATCTAAAGATTGTTTCCAACAAAATCAGTATTCCCCTGCAGCAAACATCACCGCAGAGAGGGCGCACAGCGGCGCCGTTTCACACCGCAGGATTCTCCGTCCCAGGGTGCAGATATCCATGCCGGCCTGCTGGGCCTGCTGGGCCTCCTCCGGGGAAAATCCCCCCTCGGGGCCGGTGATCAGTGCCGCCGTTTGGAATGCCCCGGACAGGGCCCTGGTAAGGCTGTGCTCCTGCTCGTTTTCATAGAAGAACAGGGCCTTGTCCGCCTGGCTGGCCCGGGCCAGCATCTCCCCGTAGGAGCGCAGGGCAATCACCTGGGGAATTCTCCCCCGGCCGGACTGTTCCGCCGCGGCAGCGGCGATTTTCTGCCATCGGGGCAGCTTTTTCTGGACGGTCTTTTCGTCCAGCTTCGCCACACAGCGGCTGCTGGGAAATCCCACGATCTCCGCCGCTCCCAGCTCTGTGGCCTTTTGGATCACATGCTCCAGCTTGTCCCCCTTGGCAAACCCCATATAGACACTGACCGCCACCTTCGCCTCAGACTCCGAGGGAATTTGACGCTCTACCACCAGGCAGACCTGCTGGGCGCTGATGTCCGAGATGACACAGTGGTAATCCGTGCCCCGGCCGTCGCAAAGCACCACGGCATCCCCCTGCTTCAGCCGAAGCACCTTGGCATGGGCGGCAGGTTCCCCCGTCAGCACCGCAAACTGCGGTCCGATCTGGGTTCCCTCTACAAAAAAACGTGTCATGCTCCGCCCCTCCTGTTATGTATCCGGGATCCTGTACCTTTGTACATATGACGTCATTCTATCAGAATCCCCGGCGTTTTGCAACGGAAATTCAAAAGAACCGCAGGAAAACGCAAAAATTTCATTGACAAATTTGAAAGCTGTGCTATAATGAACCATGCTGATTTGCGGATGTGCTGGAATCGGTAGACTGGCCAGCTTGAGGTGCTGGTGCTCGTATGGGCGTGCGGGTTCAAGTCCCGCCATCCGCACCAGTGAAGCACGATAGTTTCGTACTATCGTGCTTTTTTATATTTTGGCGCCGCTTCCGTAAACGTTAGACAAAGTCGTGAAAATCCGGTAAACCCGAATTTTCACGACTTTTTTCTGGTTAGGAAAAGCTATTTTGAGGCAACCCTCTTTTATCGCTGCAGCCAGTTTTCCTCGATCTCATGGCGGCGGCTCCGTCCCATCAGCATCCGAATGGCATCCTCTACTCCCAGGTCCTCATAGAGCGCCTGATAGGCCGCCTCCGCAATGGGCATCTCAATGCCGGTCTTCCTGGCCAGGTCATGGGCCGACGCGGCGGCATAGTAGCCCTCCACCACGGCCCCCACTTCCTTCATGGCCTCCTGGGTTTTCTTCCCCTGACCGATCAAAATGCCGCAGCGGTGATTCCGGGAGTGCATGGAGCAGCAGGTGACGATCAGATCTCCCACGCCGGAGAGCCCTGCAAAGGTCTCCCGCTGTGCCCCCAGAGCCACCCCCAGCCGGGCAGACTCCGTCAGGCCGCGGGTCATCATCAGCGCCTTGGTGTTATCGCCGCAGCCGGCCCCGTCCAAAACGCCCGCCACCAGGGCATAGATGTTTTTCAGGGCCGCTCCCAGCTCCACGCCTACGATGTCCTGACCGGCATAGACCCGGAAGGATGGGCTCATAAACACGTCCTGGACCCGCTCTGCCACAGCCCGGTCCGGGCAGGCCACCACACAGCCGGTGGGGACCCCCCGGCCCACCTCCTCGGCGTGGGTCGGACCGGACAGCACCGCCACCGTATGGCCTGTGACCTCCGTGAGAATCTCGCTCATCCGCTTGGCGGTGTCCCGCTCAATACCCTTGGTCACGGAAACCAAAACGGTCCCCGGCGTTAGATGTTCCTTCATCTTTTCCGCCGTCTGCCGCACCGCAAAGGAAGGTACCGCCGACACCACAAGGTCCTTTCCCGCCACCACGGAAATGTCCGTGGTCAGGGAAATCTCCTGGGGAATCACGACGCCCCGGAGCAGCTCATTTTCATGATGAGCCTGGATGTAATCCACCTCTTTCTGGCTAAAGGACCACATGGCCACCTGATGGCCGTTATTGTGCAGCAAAATGGCCAGAGCCGTTCCCCAGCCGCCGCTGCCAACCACTGCAATATTCATATGTCTTACTCCTTATTATGATGATGGAATGAAAACTTACTCTCCGTCCCGTGGATCAGCCGACTGATGTTCCCCCGATGCTGGAACACAATCAGTCCGCCCACCAGCAGCGCAAACGCCAGGCACACCGGGTCCCGAAACAGCACCCAGGCCATCACCGGGAACAAAATGCCCGTAGCCACCGACCCCAGGGACACATACCGGGTCAAGGCAGTCAACACCAGGAAGGCGCCCCAGACCACCGCAGCCAGCCGCCAGTCGATCATTATGGCAATAATGCCGCCAGACATAATGCCCTTGCCCCCCTTGAAGCCAAACATCACCGGGAACATGTGGCCCAGCTCGCAGAATAATCCCGCTATATATTTGGCCCGAAGGGCGGTGAATCCGCCATATCCCGCCCGGGTAATCAGATGGGCTCCCAGCACGCCCAAAAGCACCGAGAACACCGCCTTGAGCACATCGGCCCCAATGACCAGCACCGTCAGCTTTCCACCGAACACCCGGTAAAAGTTTGTCAGCCCCGCATTGCCGCTGCCGTGGGTTCGAATGTCGTCCCGCAGAATATATTTGGACACCAGAATCGCACCATTGGAGCATCCCAGAACATATGGGACCACCGTAAGCAGCAGCGCCCCCAGGATCACCCCAAAAACACGGCCGATCACAGCTTGTCACCGTCCTCTCCCTTTTGCCGGATAATCAGCTTAATAGGCGTTCCCTCAAAGCCAAATACCGCCCGGAGCTGGTTCTCCAGATACCGCTGATAGGAAAAATGGAAGAGCTTGGCGCTGTTGCAGAACAGCACAAACGTAGGAGGCTTGACCCCGGACTGGGTGATATAGTAGACCTTCAGCCGGCGGCCCTTGTCCGTGGGCGGCTGCACCCGGGCCGTGGCGTCTGCCAGAATGTTGTTGAGGGTACCTGTGGAGATCCGCATGGCGTTTTGATTGGCCACCGCGTTGATGGTGTCATAGATTCGGTCCACCCGAAGGCCCGTCAGCGCGGAAATATACAGAACCGGGGCATAGGTCATGTAGGCCAGCCCCTCCCGGACAGACTTGGTGAAATGATCCATGGTCTTGCTGTCCTTGGACACGGCGTCCCATTTGTTCACCACAATCACCGCGGCCTTTCCCGCCTCGTGGACCAGTCCTGCGATCTTTGTATCCTGCTCGGTGATGCCCTCTCCGGCGTCGATCATAATAAGGCATACATCCGCCCGGGAAATGGCGTCCACCGTCCGCATATTGGAGAACTTCTCCACGGAATCGTCCACCCGGGCCTTTTTCCGCATGCCCGCAGTATCAATAAACACATATTTTCCCTGGTCGTTTTCAAAGTAGCTGTCGATGGCATCCCGGGTGGTACCGGCCACATTGGAGACAATCACCCGCTCCTCCCCCAAAATTCGGTTCAGCAGGCTGGACTTGCCCACGTTGGGCTTGCCCACAATGGCCACCTTGATCACGTCCTCGTCCTCCTCCTCCTCCACGGGAGGGGGAAAGCTCTCCACACACAGATCCAGCAAATCGCCAGTGCCGTGGCCATGGAAGGCGGAAACCGCAACCGGGTCTCCCAGCCCCAGAGCATAGAACTCGTAGATGTCAGGGTTCACCGGACCGGTGCTGTCGCACTTGTTCACCGCCAGCACCACGGGCTTCTTGCTGCGCAGCAGCATATTGGCGATTTCGTGGTCCGCCGCCGTGGGGCCTGTTTTGATGTCGCAGACCATAACAATCACATCCGCCGTCTCAATGGCGATCTCCGCCTGCCGGCGCATAAACTTCAGCATTTCACTGTCGGTTTTTGGTTCGATGCCGCCGGTATCCACCAGCTCAAAATCCCGGCCGTTCCAGTCGCAGTCGCCATAGATGCGGTCCCGGGTAACCCCTGGGGTGTCCTCCACAATGGCGGTGCGGCGGCCGGTGAGTTTATTGAAGAGCATAGATTTGCCCACATTGGGCCGCCCTACAATGGCAACCAATGGTTTTGCCATTTTGGCCACCTCCTAATTTCATTTGTTGCACCTGCATCCAGGCAGGGTTCTATTTATTATCTCATTTTTTCCGTTATAAATCAATCTAAACTTTGTCCGGCGTCCGACCCCAAAAATCAGCCTTTCTCGTCCCCTGCCGGTTGACAACCCGCCGCGTTCCCGGTATGATATTTAGATGTGCTGTGGGAGTGTGTTTCGCCACGACATATTCCGGCTACCAGCTGCTCTGGCCGTTTTCACCTACTCCGTTTTGGGGTGGGCGGCGGAGACCGTCGTTGCCACGGGCAAGCAGCGGATGCAGACGATCTATCCCAACGCCAAGGCCACAAATTAACGGATAAGGAACCACGCTATGAAATCATTTACCATCGGAAAAAACGATGCGGATCAGCGGCTGGACCGGTTTATCGCAAAAACCGTCCCCCTGCTCCCCGCCTCACTGAGCCAGAAGTATATCCGGCTGAAGCGGATCAAGGTCAACGGGGCCAGAGCCCAGCGGGACACCCGGCTCCAGGCGGGGGACCTGGTGGAGATGTATATCAACGACGAATTCTTTGACAAGCCCAAGGCAGAAAACGCCTATCTCACCGTGTCCGCCCCCCGGCTGAACCTGGTCTACGAGGACGAAAACATTCTGCTGTGTGATAAGCGCCCAGGCCTGGCCGTCCATCCCCACGACGGGGCGGAATACGGCCGGACCCTCATCGACCACATCCAGGCCTATCTCTACGCCAAGGGCGAGTGGAAGCCTCGGCAGGAAAACGCCTTTGCCCCGGCGCTGTGCAACCGCATTGACCGCAACACCGGCGGCATCGTCATCGCTGCAAAAAACGCCGAGGCGCTGCGGATTCTAAACGAAAAAATCAAAAACCGGGAGATCGACAAGCGATACCTGGCCGTAATCCACGGCGCCATGACCCCCCGGGAGGGGACCCTTCACGGATACCTGTTCAAGGACGCCGTCAAAAACCGGGTGTATGTGACCCAGCAGCCCCAAAAGGGCGCAAAAACCTGCGAGACCCGCTACAGAACCCTGGCCACCGAAGGGGACCTGTCTCTGGTGGAGTGCAAGCTCATCACCGGCAGGACCCATCAAATCCGCGCCCAGTTCGCCTCTGCAGGCCATCCCCTTCTGGGCGACGGAAAATACGGCAGAACCGAAACAAAATATGACCGGAAATACCAGGCGCTCTACTCCTATCGGCTGACCTTTACCTTTAACACCGACGCCGGCCTCCTTCAGTACTTAAACGGCAGGTCCTTTCAGGTGGAGCAGGTGGATTTCGCCGAAACCTATTTTCCCGGTCTGCCGTGATTGCAATCCCACCGAAAAAATGGTAAGATAAGCTTGAGATTGTTCACACGGGAGGTGTGGGATATGATAGATGCGCTGCGGGATTATGTGCAGACCATCCGGCCCTCTGCCATGGCGCTGATGCTGTTACTCATCGGGCTGATTGTGGCGTTTTTTCTGATCTACCGCAGGGAGATGGCCCCGCGGATGGGCACCCTGGAATGGATCAAAACCTATGACCGTCCCAAGTTCACCTTGGACGGCAGACGGTTCCCCATGGAGCGGCGAGATCTGCTGCCCCTGGTGATTTTAATGGTGGTCTACACGGTGGTGGCTTTCACCAACTTGGGCAGCACAGAGGCCCCCAAGAGCTTTTATACCTTTACCACAGAAAGCAGCTCCGTGGAAATCGACCTGGGCAGCCGCCAGACCATCTCCTCCATTATGTATTACACTGGCCTGTACCCGGGAGACTACGACCTCTACTTCTCCGGCAACGGCAGCAACTGGATTCGGGTCTGCAATCCCGAGGCCACCGTCGACAGCGACGGAGAAGAAGACGATGCGGCCATGCCCCAGAGCTATGCTGATCTGTTCAAATGGCAGTACGCCAAAATGGACCGGGACAACATCAACGCCCGGTATATCCGCATTTCGGCCCGAAACCTCCCCATGGAACTGGGTGAGCTGGCCCTCTATGGAACAGACGGCCAGCTGCTGGATGTCACCGGCGTAGACAGTATGCTGCTGGATGAACAGGACACCGTTCCCGATGCCCCCAGCTGGTATAACAGCATGTATTTCGACGAGATTTACCACGGGCGCACCGCCTATGAGAACATCAAAAACGTCTACCCCTATGAGATCACGCACCCGCCGCTGGGCAAGCTCATCATTGCCCTGGGCATTGAGATCTTTGGCATGACCCCCTTTGGCTACCGGTTTATGGGGACCTTCTTCGGGGTATGGATGCTGCTGCCTCTGTATATCCTGCTGAAAAACATGTTTGGAAAAACACGGGTCGCCCTCTGCGGAACAACCCTGTTTGCCTTTGAATTTATGCACTACACCCAGACCAGGATTGCCACCATTGACACCTATGGCGTATTCTTCCTTCTGGTGAGTTTTCTGTTTATGTGGCGGTGGATTACTGCGCCCTATGCCGCCAAGTTCCGAAAAACCTGGTGGGATTTGGCCCTCTCCGGTCTGTTCTTCGGCATCGGCTGTGCCTGCAAATGGACCGTCATTTACGGCGGGGTGGGACTGGCCCTGCTGTGGCTCCTGCGGCTCCTGATGAAATACCGGGCCAAGGGCCTTTCCGGGGCCGGGACAGAGCTGATGGGCACCATCGGCATCTCTGTGGTATTCTTTGTGCTGGTCCCTGGCGTAATCTACTGTCTGAGCTATATTCCCTACGGATTGGCCAAGGGAATGGGTTTCCCGGACATGCTCGTCCGCAGCGACTACTATCAGCTTATCTGGGACAACCAGGTCTATATGCTCACCTATCACAGCGGCGTCAATCAGGTTCATCCCTACTCCTCCCGCTGGTATCAGTGGCTCTTTGATCTTCGTCCCATTCTTTATTATCTCCAGTACGGAGGAACCACCAAGTCCGCCTTTGGCTCCTTTAATAGCCCGCTGATCTCCTGGGCCGGCCTTGCGGCCCTGATCGCCATGATCCCCGCCTTCTGGAAGCGAAAGAGTCCCGTCCCGGTGTTCGTCTGGATCGGCTATCTCTGCCAGTTCATTCCCTGGGTCATTATCACCCGCACCACCTTTGCCTATCACTACTTTGGATGCAGTCTGTTTTTGGTGCTGGCCATCAGCTTTGTCTTTGATGAGCTCATTTCCCGGCGCTCCAGAAACGACCGGCTGGTCTATGGCTTTACCGGCCTGGAGGTGGGCTTGTTTGCCCTGTTCTATCCGGTACTCTCCGGCGCAGAGGTCAGCATTTCCTATTGTCTGAATTTCCTGAAATGGCTGCCCGGATGGCCCTGGGGCTGACCGAAGATTTCGCCGGAAGGGAGGCATGCCTTTGCTGGTCAATTATCACTTTCATTCCCGCTGCTCCTTTGATGCGGATTATCCCCTGACGGAGCTGTGCCGCACTGCGGTGGCCGCCGGAGTCCGGCATCTGTGCCTTACAGATCACTGTGACCTCATCAACGAGTGGGGGCTGCCTGACGACAGCTTTGACTGGTCCCTGGAGGACCGAGAGTTGGCCTCCGCCAGGGCACAGTTCCCGGACCTGGACCTTCGCCGGGGGGTGGAACTGGGACAGGCCCTGATTCGCCCGGAGGCCGCCACAAAAATTCTGGCAGAGCCGGGGATCGACTTTGTGCTGGGCTCCATGCACACCCGGCGAGATGGAGCGGACTATTACTACATGGACTTCACCAGTCGGCAGCAATGCCTTCCGCTGCTGGAGGACTATCTCCTGAGCCTGCTGGAGCTGAGCCATACGGATTATCTGGACTCTCTGGCCCACCTCACCTATCCCATTCGCTATATGCGCTTCCGGGACGGGGTGGATGTGGACTTTCACCCCTTTGACGACCTGATCCGGGAAATTCTCACGGTTCTGGTGGAACGGGGAAAGGCTCTGGAGGTCAACACCTCAGGCTATCGCAGAGCAGGGGGCGAGCCCCTGCCTCCGGCCTACATTCTAAGGATGTATCGGGATCTGGGCGGCGATCTTATCACCATCGGCAGCGACGCCCACGAGCCCAAACATATGGCAGACGGATTATCTCAGGGCATGGCCCTGATCCAGCAGTGCGGATTCCGCTACCTTACGCTGTACCAAAACCGTGTGCCCCAACAACTAAAATTGGAGGAACTATTATGATCGCAATCGCTTGTGACCACGGCGGCTACCACCTGAAGGAGGCCGTAAAAGCTCATCTGACCCAGGCAGGCTATGAGGTCCAGGATTTTGGCACCAACTCTCTGGACAGCTGTGACTACCCCGATTATGCCGCCCCCGCCGCCCGGGCCGTTGCCGCCGGTCAGTGTGAGAAGGGCATTTTGATCTGCACCACCGGAATCGGCGTCTCCATTGTCGCCAATAAGATCCCCGGAATCCGCTGCGCCCTGTGCGCTGACTCCCTCTCCGCTGAGCTGACCCGCCGGCACAACAATTCCAATATGCTGGCTCTGGGAGCCGGCATCGTCGGTCAGAATCTGGCGCTGGCCATTGTGGATACCTGGCTCACCACGGAATTTGAGGGAGGCCGGCATCAGCGCCGTGTGGACAAAATCACGGCCCTGGAGCAGTCTTGATGGTATTTCCATCCCGTAAATATTTCACTGCCAATTAAACGGGAGCCCCGCATTACCGTGCGGGGCTCCCGTTATGCCTATGATCCGTGGATGATTTGAATGTCTCCGGGGGGCGTTGCCGGTGCAATGTCCTTCTCCAGAAGCAGCAAGTGGCCAAAACGGCCCCGCTGCTTTTTTACCTGGTAAAAGCCGTATTTGTGGTAGAATCCCAGAGCCTTTTCATTGGTGGGCGCCACGGAGAGCTGCAGCCTGGTCCGGCCCAGCCTCCGGTAAAAGCTCACCCCATGGCCAATGAGCTGAATCCCCAGGCCCTGGTGCCGATATGGCTCCCGCAGGTAGAGGAAGGGAATATAGCCCACTCCTTTTTCCCGGTCCCGGTCAGGGCTCAGCTGGATCATCCCCACAGGGGCTCCCTGCAAATAGCCCACCGCCATGGCCATGGGATCTGACCCCATGGTGCGCTTGGCGTCCAGCCAGAAGCCGGAGCCGTTAAAGCCCTCCAGAGAGCCGTACACCACCTGCCAGGCATCCCTGCGATAGCGAATATACTCCTCCACCGCATTGTCCTCCATGGGCCGAATATTCATAGAGGCCCGGGGATGGAGGGGCGAAAGCATCTCCGACAGGTGGGACCTGTCATGGCAGTACACCATGGAAAACACGCCTTTTTCATAGGTCAGCTTGGTCACCGCCGTATTGGTGCTGCGTCCGGCCCGTTCCGGGTGGTCCAGTCCAAAGAACAGCCCCGCCAGCAGCGCCCCAATAGAAAGGCTGTGGGAGGCAATGGCCACCTGCTCCCCGGGATGCCGTGAGGCAATATCCCGGACTGCGGCCTCCATCCGCTGAGCCACCTGGCAGTATCTCTCTGCCCCCGGCAGAGAAAATTCCGTCAAATGGTTGGTGAACTGATCCATTTCCCGTGGGTTCTCCGCCGTGGCATCGCCGAAGGTCCGATCCTCCCAAATGCCCACGTCGATCTCCCGGAGCCTTGGATCCGCATGCAGCGGAAGCCCCTTCTGGCGACACAGTACCGCCGCCGTCTCCATGGTCCGGCACAGGTCACTGGAATATACCGCATCCAGGGGCGTATCCCGAAACCGCTCTCCCAGTGCCGCGATTTGCCTTGCCCCCAGCTCTGTAATACGGCTGTCATACTGTCCCTGCATCCGGCGGTAGAGGTTTCCCTCCGCCTCTCCATGGCGAATGAGATAGATCGTCGTCACCGCTTACCAGACCTCCAGGGTGCCGGTGAGGGACTGTACCTCCGCCACTCCGTGGCTCTGGCAAAACTGCTCCAGCTCCCGGGCAATCCGGCAGGGGGCCATGGGATCTGACAAAATGGCCGTTCCCACCGCCACCGCAGAGGCGCCGGCCATCATCAGCTCTGCGGCATCCTCTCCGGACTGGACGCCGCCCATGCCCAGCAGCGGCACCTTCACCGCCCGATAGACCTCCTGAATGCAGCGTACCGCCACCGGCAGCACCGCCGGACCGCTGAGGCCGCCGGTGTTGTTCTTCAGAATCGGCCGACGGGTATTCAGGTCGATCCGCATACCCAGAAGTGTGTTAATCAGAGAGAGCGCATCCGCTCCGGCATCTTCTGCCGCCCGGGCGATCTCCGAAATAGAGGTGACATTGGGGCTGAGCTTCACCATCACCGGCAAATGGGTGTTCTCCTTCACCGCCCTGGTGGCCGCAGCCGCCGTCTCCGGCCGGGTGCCAAAGGCCAGACCCTCACATTTCACATTGGGGCAGGAGATATTCACCTCCAGCATGTCCACCCCATCCACAGAGAGCATCTTGGCCATCTGTCCAAACTCCTCCACCGTTCCGGCGGACAGATTGACGATGACCCGTGTTCCCTGCTGGCGCAGCCAGGGAAGCTCCTCCCGCAGGAAGCCCTCCACACCGGGATTTTGCAGCCCCACGCTGTTGAGCATTCCCGAGGGGGTCTCCGCAATCCGGGGCCCGGGATTCCCTGCCCGGCCATGGAGGGTCAATCCCTTGGCGCAGACCCCGCCCAGTCGGCGCAGCGGATAAAATCTGGCGTATTCCCGGCCGAACCCGAAGGTGCCGGAGGCCGCCACAATAGGGTTCTCCATGGTCATTCCCGCCAGGGTCACCCCCATATGGACTGTGTTCTCAGGCATCCCAGATCACCTCCTCGCCCCGGAATACCGGGCCGTCCTTGCAGACCTCTTTCATGGTGGGGCTGCCGTCCGCCCCCCGAATGGCCGTAGCGCAGGTGAGACATGCCCCCACGCCGCAGCCCATCCGCTCCTCCAGGGAGACATAGCAGGGGACTCCCGCCTTCTGGCAGGCCTCAAAGGTGGTTTTGAGCATAATCCTCGGGCCGCAGGCAAAGACCGCCGCATACCGCTTCTCCCTCAGCATAGCCTGTACCCCTTGGGCCGCAAAGCCCCGGGTTCCAACGGTCCCGTCGTCGCTCATCACCAGGACCTGGCCGCACAGCGCCTGGAACTCCGAAATCAGCAGCGCCCGGTCCTTCCCCCGGAAGGCCAGGACCCCGTCGGTCTGCTCCATCCGCTGGGCCACGAAGTGCATCGGTGGAACCCCGACGCCGCCTCCCACCAGCAGTACCTCTCCGGAAATCTGCGGAAATCCGTGTCCCAGAGGGCCCAGCACATCGATGGTGTCGCCCGGTCGACGCGCCGAAAGCCAGACCGTTCCCTTCCCCTTCACCTCAAAAATCAGGGTCAGACAGTCCCCCGTGACGCCGGCAATGGATATGGGCCGGCGGAGCTGCAAATCTCCGCAGCGAAGATGCAGAAACTGGCCTGGCTGCGCCAGCTGGGCCAGCTCACGCTGCTCCAGCACCATGGTGGTATAGGCCGGTTCGGTCTCGATTTTCCGGACCATTGCGTTTGTGAGTATTTCCATCGTCCCCTCCACTGCTTACAGCACCGTCACATAGGTGCAGATGTCCTTGCGCATACGGATTGCCTCGTTCCGTGCCGCCTCCTGATAGTCCCGGCCGGTACCGTCCTCCGTCTTCTTCCAGGCGCACATAATGCCCCGAGAGGAATTCACAATGGCTCCGTGGCCAAACTTGTCAAAGGCGTACTGAACGTCCTTGGCCTTGCCCCCCTGGGCGCCATAGCCCGGCACCAGGAAGAACGTCTGGGGATACTTTTCCCGAAGGGCCTTTAAATCCTGGGGATGGGTCGCCCCCACCACCGCACCAATGGCAGACCAGCCTGAGGTTCCCTCCAGCTGCTCCTTATCCGTCAGGCGCACCGCCAGATCCGCCACCACCGTGTGCACCAGCCGATCTCCGGCAATGAGATCCTGCAGCTCCCGGGAGCTGGGATTGGAGGTCTTGACCAGGAGGAAAATGGACTTATTCCGCTCCTTGCACAGGGCGGTAAAGGGCTTCAGGGCGTCGGTGCCCAGGTACCCGTTGACCGTTATGCTGTCGCAGTCGAAGGGCGCAAAGCTGTGCTCACCCACCTCTACGCACCCCAGGTACGCCTTGGCATAGGCCTCACAGGTGGATCCAATGTCTCCCCGTTTGGCGTCCATAATCACATATAGTCCCTGTTCCTTGGCATAGGCGCAGATCTCCTCCAGTGCCGCAATGCCTGCGCTGCCCAGCACCTCAAAATAGGCGCTCTGAGGCTTTACCGCCGGAACCACGTCTTTCAGTGCATCAATCAGCCCCCGGCAGAACAGCCGATATGCCTCCGCCGCCCCCTGCAAGGTCTGGCCATACTTGGCATAGGCTTCCTCCAAAATGTGCTGGGGAATATAGTCCAGTCTGGGATCCAGACCGGCCACTGTGGGGTTCTTTTTCTGCCGGATCTTCTCCTGTAACACATCCATCGACATAAGGGACACTCCTTTATAGAAATCATTGATTTCGAGACTTACACAGAGTAAGTGTAGCACATTCCCCGGGGAAAGTAAAGGAATCCGGCCCCCTCTGGGGAGAAAAAGGTGAAGGGGGATCCCCCCTTCTCCTTATCTCTGGAATATGATGTTTCCCTCTCGCATGGTCAGCATTACACGGCCGGTCAGTTTTTTCCCTCCAAAGACCGTGTTGCGCCCCTTGGACCGGAAATTTTCCGGCTCCACCGTCCACTGTGCTTTGGGATCAAAGGCCATCAGGTCCGCCGTGTCGCCTACCTTCCCCGCCGTCTCCAGCCCCAGGATGGCCCCAGGCGCGGCGGACATCCGTTTCAGCAGCTCCGGCACCGTCAAATATCCCGGCAGGCACAGCGCCGTGTAGGACGCCGCCAGGCTGGTCTCCAGTCCCACCATTCCGCTAGGCGCCTCAGCAAGAGGCCGCGCCTTCTCCTGGGCACTGTGGGGAGCGTGATCTGTCACAATGCAGTCCAGTGTGCCATCCACCACCGCCTCCAGCACCACCTTCCGGTCCTGCTCTGTGCGAAGGGGAGGGTTCACCCGGGCCATGGTTCCCTGGGTCAGGAGCTCCTCCTGGGTAAAGGTGAAATACTGGGGGCAGGTCTCCGCTGTGACATGGACTCCCCGGGCCTTGTACTCCCGAATCAGCCGGACAGATCCTGCCGTGGACACATGGGCAATATGGACGTGGGCCCCGGTTTCCTGGGCCAGCATCAGGTCCCGTGCCACCATCAGCTCTTCGGCAATGGCAGGCCGTCCCGGCAGCCCAAGTGCCCGGGAGACCTCTCCCTCATTGACTGCGTAGTTTTGGACCATCTCCCCGTCCTCACAATGGGAGATCACAATTTTCCCCAGCTCCTTGGCCGCCAGCAGCGCATCCCGCATCCGCTTGGCCGAATCCACCGGCACGCCGTCGTCGGAAAATGCCACCGCACCGGCCTGGGCCAGGGCCTGAAAGTCTGTCAGCGCTTCTCCCTTTTGCCCCACAGTCACCGCGCCAATGGGCAGCACCCGGCTGGCCCCTGCCTCCTTGGCCCGCCGGAGTACATAGTCCACCAGCTCCGGGCAGTCGATCACCGGTTTGGTATTGGGCATACAGGCCACCGTGGTAACCCCGCCGGCTGCTGCCGCCGCCGCACCGGTGAGGATGTCCTCCTTATAGGTCTGGCCGGGATCCCGGAAATGGACGTGCATATCCACTAGGCCCGGGCAGAGATAATTTCCCGTCAGGTCCACCACCTGATGTCCCTGCGCCGAAAGCTCCGGCGCCATGGCCGCAATATGCCCCTGTTCCACCAAAACATCCAGTCTTGTGACGGTTCCGGCAGTGGGGTCTACAAAATCAGCATTTTTCAGCAAAATTCCCATAAGATTTTGGTTCCTTTCTGAATGAGACGAGATCGTCCGGGGCAGACTTGTTACCGGGAGGGATCGCACATGGAAGCCAAAACATTTTTCATGGCCATGGGCCTGGGCGCCGCCGCCGGCACTGCCGTCGGAATGATGATGCCCCGCAATCGGACCATGCGTCAGCTTGGCCGCAATGTTTCCAGCGCCGCCGCGGACACCGTCACCCGGGCTGTGAACACCGTAGAGCGCAAAATGCAATAAATCCCAGCACCGGCAAGGCTTTGCCGGTACATAATTCGATTGTAGTATATCATGTTTCCCCTCAAATACAAGGAGGAAATCGGTTCTCCCTTAATTTTTAATCTTTTTTCAAAAAAGTACTTGCTTTTTCCTTTCCCGGATGATATAATTTTAGGGCGCTTTGGAAATGAAGTATGCGCCGGTAGCTCAGTTGGATAGAGTGACTGACTACGAATCAGTAGGTCGGGGGTTCGAGTCCCTTCCGGCGTACCATTTTTGCGTCCCCGGGAATCCGTTATGGGTTCCCGGGGTTTTTCTTCTTTGTACGCCTGCCAAACATCCTGCGGCTTTGCCTTGTCTGTTTGGGAAGGGACAGGCGAAGCCGGACATGCCACCGGCTATTCCGGCGCAAATTAAAAAAATAAAACCCCGAAACAATTGTTTCAGGGTTTCAAACGCTCTGCCTGGTGACCCGCCGGGGGATCGAACCCCGGACACCCTGCTTAAAAGGCAGGTGCTCTACCGACTGAGCTAGCGGATCGAGTGGCAGGGATGGCGGGACTCGAACCCACGGTTCCAGAGTCAAAGTCTGGTGCCTTAACCGACTTGGCCACATCCCTAAATGCAAACCGGCAGCATCAAACACCGCGAGAGTAGAAGAAGTGGGGTGAGTAATCGGATTCGAACCGACGGTCTCCAGAGCCACAATCTGGCGCTTTAACCAGCTAAGCTATACCCACCGTATTCATCTTCTTCTGCGCCATGCAGCCGCTAGAGGCTGCCTTGGTACGCCAAGAGGGACTCGAACCCCCGACCTACTGCTTAGAAGGCAGTTGCTCTATCCAGCTGAGCTATTGGCGCAGATCATGGAGCGGGTGATGGGAATCGAACCCACACGACCAGCTTGGAAGGCTGGGATTCTAGCCATTGAACTACACCCGCACAGGGCTGAAATGTCAGCCTTTAGATGGTACCACATTCCCTGGATTTTGTCAAGATTTTTTTCAGCGCTCCCAGAAATCTTTCGCCCTATCACAGAATGCTCAGCACCCAGCCCTTGAGATACAGTGCCGAGGGCTCACCGATGGCAGCAGGGTGATCCCGGGACTGCATCAGCTCCCGAATCAGCCGCACCTGACGGCCGCTGTCCGCCGCCGCCTCCCGCAGCATCTTTAAAAACAGCTCTCGGGTCATAAACTGGCTACAGGAGCAAGTCACCATGAATCCGCCGGGCTTGGTGAGCTTCATGCAGCGATAGTTCAGCTCCTTATAGCCCTTGTGTGCCCCCTCCAGGGCCCTTCTGGACTTGGCAAAGGCCGGCGGGTCCAGGATGACCACATCATACTGCCTCTCCTGATCGCACCGCTGATGCACCACGTCAAATACATTACCGCAAACCGTCTCGATACAGGTCACGCCATTGCGGGCCGCATTGCGCCGAACCAGCTCCAGCGCCTCCTGGGAGACATCCACCGCCTCCACCGACGCCGCACCATACAGTCCCGCATGGACGGAAAATCCCCCGGTGCAGCAGCACAGATCCAGCACGGTCTTTCCGGAAACGTAGTCCCGCAGAATGCCGCGGTTCTCCTGCTGGTCCAGAAAATGTCCCGTCTTTTGTCCCGCAGGAATATTGACCAGCATTTTGGCGTCATGCTCCAGGATCTCCACCTCCGGGGGCACCGTGCCGTAGACACAGCCGGTCCGCTGCGCCAGCCCCTCCTTCTCCCGGACCTGCAAGTCATTTCGCTCGTAAATTCCCTTGGGTTGCAGCAGCTCCACCAAAATATCCAGAATGTCCTGCTTCCACTGCTCCATCCCCAGAGACACAATCTGAAAGGACAGATACGCCCCAAACTTGTCCACTGTCAGCCCCGGCAGACCGTCGGAGTCCCCAAACACCAGCCGGCAGGCATTGGTCAGTCCAATGGACTTTCGGTATTCCCAGGCCGCCGTAAGCCGTCTCCGAAAAAACTCCCGGTCAACCTGCTCCTCCTTATCCCGTGTGAGAACCCGGACGACGATTTTGGATTTGGCGTTAAAAAAGCCTCTGGCTACAAACCGCCGGCGGCTGTCCAGCACATCCACCACCCCACCGTCCCGGCAAGTATCCGTATACCAATCGATCTCATTGTCGTAAATCCAGAGGGAGCCTGCCGCAATATCCTGTTCCTCTCCCCGTTTCAGGCAAACTTCCATTTAAATCTCCTTATCGCAGAAGGCACAGCAGGTTTTCCCGCCGGTCTGCTTGGTCAGCGGCGGCAGATACAGCTCCGTCTGCGTGATGCAGTTGGGATTGTGACAGACCGGGCCATTTCCCACCGGCTGAGGCTCCGGCTTTGCCCGGCCCTGCTCCACCAGCTTCATCAGCAGCGCCATCCGGGCGAACATGCCATACCGGGCCTGGTCAAAGTATACCGCCCTGGGGTCGTCGTCTACATTCTGATGGATCTCGTCCACCCGAGGCAGGGGATGCATCACCAGCAAATTCTCCTTGGCCAGCTTCAGCTTGGACCGGGTGAGTACATAGACGCCCTTGAGCCGGTCGTACTCCAGCGGATCGGTAAACCGTTCCCGCTGAATTCGGGTCATGTACAGCACATCCAGCTGAGGCATGGTAGCCTCCAGGTTGGTGACCTCCACAAAGGGAAGGTGGTGTTCCTTCAAAAACTCCACCATGTAGCTGGGAATCGCCAAATCCCGAGGGGCAATGAGATAAAAGCGGATCCCGGGGAATTTCGCCAGCGCCTTAATCAGGGAATGCACCGTTCTTCCATACTTCAAGTCTCCGCAGAAGCCCACATTCAGGTTTTCAATTCCTCCCCGCAGCGTAGAGATGGTGGTCAGGTCCGCCAGCGTCTGGGTGGGATGCATATGTCCGCCGTCTCCCGCGTTGACCACGGGAACCTCCGAATACAGCGCCGCCGCCTTGGCCGCGCCCTCCTTGGGTGACCGCATCACGATCACATCCGCGTACCCAGAGACCATTTTTACCGTATCCTTCAGCGTCTCCCCCTTGGAGGTAGATGAGGACTTGGGATCGGCAAACCCAAATACGCTGCCGCCCAGCCGCATCATGGCCGCCTGAAACGAGAAATTCGTCCGGGTGGACGGCTCAAAAAACAGGCTGGCCATCACATCACCGTGAAGCGCATCCGAAAAATCTTTGGGATGTGCGATGATCTGACTAGCCAGCCCATATAACTCGTTCCATTCCTCTAACGCAAGGTCTTCAATATCAATGAGATTCCTTAGTTTCACTGCTGTATCCTCCCACAATATTTCAAATCGGTTTATTCTACCACGCAATTCCCCATTTCGCAACAAGAATTTTCTCCCACAGTTGCCCGCCCGGTCGATTCGTGGTATACTCTCTCCGGTGATATACATGCAAAATATTCCCGTATTTCTCTCCCAGGGGGGCACCGCCACCCTGATTCTCAAGGAGATCCCCCACAAACACACCGCCTACGTCCTGCTTCGCACGGTTCTGCCCAAGGGCCTTCCCGTGCTGCTGGAGGAATGCGGCAGGTTCTGCCGTGGGTGCGGCGCCCAGCAGGTTTTTGTCTCCCCGGGAGACACCGGCTGCGTCCTTTCCCTTCCCCACGCCTATGACATCTACCGTCTCCATATCAAAAAAAATATGCTGCCCTCTCCCGTCCATGACCTTTCCCTGATTCCCATCTCCCCGGAGAACGACCCCATTTATCAGCGGATCTACAACATCTGCTTTCGGGATGTGTCTCACGCCCTCACCTATGACCGAGCGCAGATTCAGCGAATCTACCGCTCCGGCCACCGGGGCTTCCTGGCCCTGGACTCCGCCGAGGTTCCCTGGGGAATGGGGGAGCTTCACGGAAACGAGCTGGCCGCCGTAGGGCTTCTCCCGGAATTCCGTGGTCACGGCCGGGGGCAGGCGCTGACCCTGGCCCTACTCTCCCGCTGTCCCGGCCCGGAGCTCACATTGACGGTGGTGTCCGACAACGATTCTGCCCTTGCGCTCTACGACCACTTGGGGTTTACCGTCTCCGGCACGGAATCTCAGTGGTACCGGCTGTAGCCTCATCAACTTCTTCCCCACAGGCCGAAAATGTCCCCGAGACGGCAAAGTAAAGTGCCGCCTCGGGGACGTTTAATTTACGACAGGAGGGCTCTGGTCTCCTGGGCATTTTTCAGGATTTCCTGGCGCAGAGCCGGAAGTCCCGAAAATTTCATCTCACCCCGAAGCATTTTGCAGAAATCCACACGGATATGCTGTCCGTAGAGATCCCCCTCAAAGTCCAGAATCCACGGCTCCACGGTGACCTTCCGAGAGTCATCCACCGTGGGGCGAACCCCCACGTTGGTCACTGCCAGCTTGACGCTTCCGTCCGGCAGCGTCACCCTGGTGGCATAGACCCCATGGGCCGGCACCAGTACATTTTCCGGGATCAGCAGATTGGCCGTGGGAATGCCGATGGTGCGTCCCAGGGCCCGGCCATGGACCACAGGCCCCGACAGGCAGTGCGCATGACCCAGGAACCGCGCCGCGGTCTCCATGTCCCCCCGCTCAACCAGCGTCCGGATATAGGTGGAACTCACCACGATTCCCTCCAGGGACACCTGGGGCATCACGTCCAGTCCAATTCCCAGCTCCCGGCATTTTTCCGCCAGTCGCTGGGGATTTCCCTGTCCCTTGTCGCCGAAGCGAAAATCATAGCCGCAGACCAGATGGGCCGCATCCAGCTCTCCCACCAGATAGTTTTCCACAAACTCGTCCCAGGGCATACGCATCATGCGTTGGTCAAAGTGTACCAGGATCACATCATCGATTTCAAAGCATCGGTGCAGGATTTCCTTTCGATCCTGAATGGAATTGATCAGCCAAACCGGCTTATTGGCCACCAGTGTGTCCGGATGGAGATCAAAGCTCATCACCGACGGACGAAGCCCCAGCTCTCCGGCGCGCTGTTTGGCCATATTGATCAGGCTGGCGTGTCCCACATGGACTCCGTCAAAAAAACCCAGGGCAATCACCCGTGTATGTTCTTTCACCCGTCATTTCACCTCAAAAAAACTTTTCACCGTCCGAAGGGTCCCCTGCCGGACCTGGCCCAGCATCAGGAATTCCCCTCCCGGGCCATAGACCCGGTATGGTCCCTCTGCCGCTGTGGGCATGGGAATCTCCCCGCCGTTTTTACAGCGGACCGTCCAGCGCTCCTCCAGGGTCAGCGCCGGGACCTCTCGGAACAGGCTGTCCACCGGACGCACCAATTCTGCCAGATTCCCCTGTTCCCGGGCCGCCTGAACCTGTTTCAGGGTCACACAGTCCTCCAAGGAAAACCGTCCGGCCATGGTCCTTCGCAGAGATGACAGGCAGCCGCCGCAGCCCAGCGTCATCCCAATATCATGGCAGAGGGTTCGCACATAGGTCCCCTTGGAGCATCGCACCCGAAGCCGGGCCTCCGTCCCCTGAAAGGACAGCAGCTCCATCCGGGAAACGGTGATCTCCCGGGGCTTACGCTCCACGCTCTGTCCCTTTCGGGCCAGCTCGTAGAGCTTCTTCCCACCGATCTTCACTGCGGAATACATAGGTGGAATCTGTTGCTGGACTCCCTCAAACTGCTCCAGGGTCCGGCGGAGCGTTTCCTCCGTCACGTCCACCGGATGCGTTTCGATCGTCTCTCCGGTGATGTCCTGGGTATTGGTGATTCTTCCCAGCTGTAACCCCGCCACATATTCCTTTTCATCGTTTTCGCACAGCTCCACTGCCCGGGTGGCACGGCCCAGAAACACCACCAGCACCCCGGTGGCCATGGGGTCCAGCGTCCCGGAGTGTCCGATGCGCCGCTCCTGACAGATTCCCCGAAGCTTGGCCACCACATCGTGGCTGGTCCAGTCCCGGGGCTTGTCGATTCCTATAACCCCGTTCATTCCAGCACCACGCCATGCTTGGCAATGGCCAGGAGAATCCGGCGCTTGGCCTCCTGCATATCTCCGGAGACGGATGCACCGGCTGCCGCCTTGTGGCCGCCGCCTCCCAGCTCCCCGCAGATGGCCGAGGCGTTGTAATCCTCCCCGGTCCGCAGAGAGAGCTTTGCGCCGCCCTCCTTGGGCTCCCGGATCATCACGCCGATCTGTACCCCTGCAATTCCTCGGGGAAAGCCGGAAATGTCATCGGCGTCGTCCTCCGACGCCCCCAGCTCCGCCATCATCTGCCGGCTCAGGCAGCACACACACACCTGCCCTCCGGCATAGAACTCCGCAGACTCGGTGAGCGCCGCCTCCAGCCGCAGCCGGGCAATGGTCTTTGTGCCGAACATCACCTTGTTGATGGGATAGGTGTCGGCTCCCAGGTCCTTCAGCTCCGCCGCAGCCCGCAGGGTGTTCCCGGTCACATTGGAATACTGAAAGCAGCCGGTATCCGTGGATATCGCCAGATACAGGGCCTCCGCCATGGCCCGGGTCACAGAACCAAGGCCCTTCAAAATCTCCAGCAACAGCTCGCCGCAGGCGGCACACTCCGGATGCACATTGGTCCTCTGGGCGTAGCCCTCATTGGACATGTGATGGTCAATGGACAGCACCGTTTTCCCGGCAAAGTCTGCCCCGTTGAGAGGCAGAAGCCCCTCTGTGGCCAGATCCACCGAGACGATGGTGGCCTGCTCCGGCACCGTCTCCGTTTCCAGCCCCGCAAGATAGGGCTGAAAACGCTCCGTGGTCTCCGGATTTTTCCACACCGCCGCCTGTTTTCCCATCTGCCGCAGACCTAGGCACAGCGCCGCTGCGGAGCCCACCGCGTCCCCATCGGGCCGGCGGTGGTTCAGAATCAGATAGTTGTCATGGGCGACGAGAAAATCAATCGTTTCCCTGTTCGTCATGGTCGTCCTCCGGAATGTCCAGGGTGGAAAGAATATCAAAAATTCTCGTGCCGTGCTCAATGGAGTGGTCCTCCAGGAACGTCAGCTCCGGGGTATATCTGAGCTGTAGGGCTGCGCCCAGCTCCCGGCGAAGGTATCCGCCGGCGGACTTCAGCCCCTTGAGCACCTCCTGGCTCCGGCTTTTGTCAAACACGGAGACATAGACCTTGGCGGTCCGAAGGTCCGGGGCGGTCTCCACCCCGGTGATGCTAATCATCCCCTGGACTCTGGGATCCTTCAGATTTCGGATGTCGGAGCTAAGCTCCCGCATGATCTCTTCGTTAATTCGGCCGATTCGGCTGGAACTCATAATAATCGCTCCTTACAGGACTTACTCCTTGATCTGCTCCATAATGTAGCACTCAAAGACGTCGTCCTCTTTGATGTCGTTGTATTTCTCTATGGTCATGCCGCACTCAAAGCCCGCCGTGACCTCCTTGACGGAATCCTTAAACCGCTGCAGAGAGCCCAGGGCGCCGTCATAGACCACAATGCCGTCACGGACCACACGGACAGAGCCGTTGCGCTCAATCCGTCCGTCGTTCACATAGCAGCCTGCCACGGTTCCCACAGAGGAGACCTTGTAGACCTGACGCACTGTGGCGTGACCGATCACAGCCTCTCTGAACTTGGGATCCAGCATGCCCTTCATGGCCTTTTCGATCTCCTCGATGCACTCGTAGATGACCCGATAGGTGCGGATTTCCACGCCGCTGCGGGCCGCACTGGCAGCCGCAGTGCTGTCAGGACGCACATTAAAGCCCACGATAATGGCGCTGGAGGTAGAGGCCAGCAGCACGTCGGACTCGTTGACGGCGCCTACGCCGGAGTGGATCACCTTCACCCGGACCTCGTCATTGGACAGCTTCTGAAGGCTGGCCTTCACCGCCTCCGCGGAGCCCTGAACATCGGCCTTGACGATGATATTCAGCTCTTTCATGCTGCCCTCCTGCATCTGGGCAAAGAGATTTTCCAGGGTGACGGAGCCGGTGAGGCTTTTAACCTTGGAGTCCTTCTCCGCCTGCTTCCGCTCCTCGGCCAACTGGCGAGCCATGCGCTCGTCTGCCACCGCATTGAAGGTATCTCCCGCCTGGGGGACCTCCGCCATACCGATGATCTCCACCGGCACAGAGGGACCGGCCTTTTTCATGGCCTTGCCGCGATAATCCGTCATCGCCCGAACACGGCCCACCGCTGTACCGGCAATGATTACGTCTCCCTGATTCAGGGTGCCGTTCTGCACCAGCAGCGTAGCCACCGGGCCGCGGCCCTTATCCAGTCGTGCCTCAATCACCGTACCGGAGGCCTCCCGGTTGGGATTGGCCTTCAGCTCCCGCATTTCAGCGGCCAGAACCACCATCTCCAGCAGCTCCTGGATGCCCATGCCCGTTTTGGCGGAAATGGGGCACATAATGGTGTCTCCGCCGTATTCCTCAGGAATCAGGTCGTACTTCATGATCTCCTGCTTAATACGGTCCGGGTTGGCGCCGGGCAGATCCATCTTGTTGATGGCCACAATAATGGGAATTTCTGCGGCCTTGGCGTGGTTGATGGACTCCACCGTCTGGGGCATAATGCCGTCGTCTGCCGCCACCACCAGGATTGCAATATCGGTGCACATGGCGCCCCGGGCACGCATGGAGGTAAACGCCTCATGGCCGGGGGTGTCCAGGAAGGTGATTACATTGCCGCCCACTTCCACCTGATAGGCGCCGATGGCCTGGGTAATGCCGCCGGCTTCACCGGCCGCCACATGGCTTTTCCGAACCGCATCCAGCAGGGACGTCTTGCCGTGGTCAACGTGGCCCATAACCACCACCACAGGGGGACGGTTCTCCAGCTCCTCCTCGGTGTCCACATGGTCATTAATCAGCCGCTCCTCGGTGGTGACAATGATCTCCTTCTCCACCTTGCAGCCCATTTCCTCGGCAATGATTGCCGCGGTGTCAAAGTCAATGACCTCGGAAACAGAGGCCATAATGCCGTTCTTAATCAGGCACTTGACCACCTCTGCCCCGGTCTTTTTCATTCGGGACGCCAGCTCCCCTACGCTGATCTCGTCGGGAATCAGCACCTTCACCGGGGCCTTCTTGGCAATCTCCAGTTGGAGCCGGCGCATCTTCTCCTGCTCCTCGTCCCGGCGCTTCGTCCCGAAGTTGCCCCGCTTCTTGTTGTTCTTGTTGCCCACGCGCTCTTTTTTGTTGGTGTACTTCTGGGCGCGCTCCGGCACCAGGGCATCCACCCGGTCATCAAAACGCTCCGCATTCACCACCACCCGGGAGGTATCCACCACCCGGCGCTCCTTTTTGCGCTTAGGCTGCTGGTCCTGGGCCCCGGCAGACGCTGCGGGCTGTCCGGGACGGGCTCCCTGCTGACCGCCCTGGGGACGAGCCCCCTGCTGCGGCCGGCCGGTATTCTGCCGGCTGCCGGTCTGGGGCCGTGTGGTGGCCTGAGCGCCCCCCTGCAGACGATTGCCCTGGGGCTGCTGACCGCCCTGGGGACGGGCCTGAGGCTTCGCCTCCGGCTGGGCCGGGGCATCCTCCACCACCAGCAGCTCCGGCTCATCGGGCTGCGCAGGCTTCGCCGCTGCGAATACCTCCTCAATGGAATCAATCTGATGATCCCGGGTAATCCGGTCAAACACCACATTCAGCTGCTCGTCCGTCAGCACCTGAGCGCTGGACTTGGGCGCCTCAAAATATTCTCCGACCAGGCCCACCACGGTCTTGGGGGGCAGGTCAAAATCCTTTGCGACCTCACGAATCTTATATTTCACAAAACTGCTCATAGAGCCACCTCCAAATTCTATCTCGTTCCTTTTTTCCGACTGCGCCGCGGCTTCTCCCGTTTGCGCTTTGCCATAACGGCCGCTTTCTCCGTCACTGCCGCCAGCTGCTGGGCATAGCGCTCCCGGTCCTCCAGGCGCTCCAAAAACGCCTTGGCCAGGAACACATCCGTCAGTGTCGCCATGGCCACCGAGCTGCGGCCAAATACACTGCCCAGCGTCTGCTTATCCGTCTCCAGCGTCACAATGGGGGTCTCATGGAGGGACCCATAGGACCTGGCTCTGCGTTGGGTGTGGTCTGCGGCATCGGAAGCGAGGATGATGAGCCTCGCCTTTCCTCCGTGGGCCGCCGTTCCCACCGGCTCTTCGCCGATCTCCAGATTACCGCCCTTCTGCGCAATGGCCAGAAGGCCGAGGGCCTTTTCAAGCATCAGGTTCCGCCTCCAATTCTTTCAGCAGGCGGTCGTAGACCTCCTGGGGGATGGCAGTTGAAAATCCCCGCTCCAGAGCCTTTGAGCGGATGGCCTTCCGCAGGCACTCCAGGTTCCGGCACACATATGCGCCGCGGCCCGGTGCTTTGCCCCGAAGGTCCATGGCAATCTCTCCCGTGGGAGACTTCACCACCCGGACCAACTCCTTTTTCGGTTTCATTTCCCGGCAGCCCACACACTGTCGCATAGGGATTTTTTTCATAGCGCACCTCTTCAGAAAAATGGTTCTTATGTCAAATGGGGAAGGGGCTTTTACTCAGGCTGTGCCTCGTCGGCCGCCGCGGTCTCCTGGGTGGCCTCCTGCTCGTCGTCCAGCAGCAGCTCTTCCTCCAGGTTCTCCTCCTGCGCCAGGGCCTCTTCCTGCTCCAGGGCCTCTGCGGCACTCTGGGACTTGATGTCGATTTTATAGCCGGTCAGCCGGGCCGCCAGCCGGGCGTTCTGCCCCTCCTTGCCGATGGCGAGAGAGAGCTGGTCATCCGGCACCACCACACGGCAGTTCTTGCTGCCGGCCTGGGTCTTTACCTCAATTACGCTGGCCGGGGAAAGGGCTGCCGCCACAAACTCCGCCGGATCCTCAGAATACTTGATGATGTCCATTTTCTCGCCGCCCAGCTCGTCCACCACGGCGCCTACCCGGGCGCCCCGAAGGCCGACGCAGGTACCCACGGCGTCAATGTCCGGGTCCGCAGCCCAGACGGCAATTTTCGTGCGGCTTCCCGCTTCTCTGGCAATGGACTTAATCTCCACTGTACCGTCGGCGATTTCGGGAACCTCCAGCTCAAAGAGCCGCTTGACCAGACCAGGATGGGTCCGGGACACAATGACCTGGGGACCGTGATTGCTCCGGCGCACGTCTACCACATACACACGGATGGTCTGTCCCTCGGTGTAGCTCTCGCCCTTCACCTGCTCCCCCGCTGCCAGCAGGGCATTGGTCTTGTCGGAGCCGGTACCAATCTGGATGGTCATATCCCCGGTATCCGGCTCGATCCGCAGAACCGTTCCGGTAAGCATCTCATGGGACTTGGAGTTAAACTTGTCAAAGACAACCCCCCGTTCCGCCTCGCGGATTCCCTGAATAATCACGCCCTTGGCGGTCTGGGCGGCAATCCGGCCAAACTGCTTGGCCTCGATTTCCACGTTAATTACGTCTCCCTCTGTGGCCGCAGGATCCAGCTTCCGGGCATCCATCATGGAAATTTCCGTGCCGGGGAACATCACGTCCTCCACCACTTCCTTCTGAACAAAGAGCTTCATCTCCCCGTCCACAATGTCCACCACCACATTTTCCGTGTAGCCGGTGTGGTCCTTTTTATAGGCGGCCAGCAGGGCCTGGGTGATTTTTTCCAGCATATAATCCTTGGGGATGCCCTTTTCCCGCTCCAGCTGTTCCAGAGCTCCCATGATTTCGGCATTCATTTTTCCGATTCCTCCATTCAAAACTCGGCATAGAGCCGCACCAGTGCGGTCTCTTCCGGCGTAAATTCCATGATTCCCTGATCCGTCTCCACCGTGGTCACGCCGTCGGCATACGCCTTCAGGACGCCCACATATTCTTTCCGGCCCTCCCGGGGACGATACAGCTTCACCAGAACCTTGCTGCCCAGGAACTGCTGAAAATCGCCGGGGCGCTTCAGCACCCGCTCGCATCCGGCGGAGCAAACCTCAAAAGAATAGCTGTCGGGGATCGGGTCCTTTTCGTCCAGCAGCGGGTCAATCGCCCGGGAGACCTTTTCACAGTCATTGATGTCCACCGGCCCATCCTTGTCGATGTACAGCCGCAGGAACCAATCGGCGCCTTCCCGAACGTATTCCACGTCCCATAGCCGGAGACCAAAGCTCTCTACCACAGGCTGAGCCAGCTCCCAAACCTGCTGTGTGATCTTCTTGCTCATATATTGCCTCCCTGAAAATTGCATGATTCAGCAAGAAAGAGTGGGCCGCCCGGCCCACTCTCCAATCTACCATACTTACAATGCCATTATAGCACCCTTTCCCGCAAGATGCAAGGGGTTTTCCAGAGAAGCTGGAAAAAATAAGGCTCATATTTTCCGGCTTACAGGCTTCCGGCCGCATGCCTCGTCACATGGCAGCTCATATTCACCACACAGGGAAGCCCTGCGATATGGGTTGCCGTAGGCCGGATGTGGACGCCCAGCGCCGTTATTCTGCCTCCCATTCCCTGGGGACCGATGCCCAGGGCGTTGATCTTCTCCAGGGTGCTTCGCTCCATATCTTCGTAATATGCGTCTGGATTCGGCTGGTCCATGGGCATCAGCAGCGCCTTTTTGGCCTCCAGGGCACACTGCTCAATGGTTCCTCCAAGGCCCACCCCGACAATCACCGGTGGGCAGGGATTGCTCCCCGCCTGATCCACGCAGGAGGCAATCCAGTCCTCCACATCCTCTCGGGTAGCCGCCGGGGTGAACATCTTCATGGCGCTCATGTTCTCGCTGCCAAAGCCCTTGGGCGCAACGGTGATGGTACATTCCTCGCCTTCCACCAGCTCCACATGGAGCACCGCAGGGGTATTGTCTCCGGTGTTCTCTCGCCGCAGCGGATCCCCCACCACGGAGCAGCGCAGCCGCCCGTTGACGTAGCCCTTTCGGACCCCCAGATCCACCGCCTCCCGGAGGCCACCCCCAGTGAGGTGGACCTCCTGGCCCAGCCGCACAAATACCACTGCCATGCCCGTGTCCTGGCAAATGGGAATTCCCCGCTCCCGGGCCAGATGAAAGTTGTCCGCAATATCCTGAAGGATCCCCCGGCCCACCGGGCTTTCCTCCCGCTCCTTTGCCGTCTCAATACACCGGCACAGATCCTCCGGCAACACCGTAGCCGCCTGAACGCAGAGCCGCTCCACCAGTGCCGCAATATCCGCACATGACACCTCACGCATTTATACGCACTTCCTTCCTTGAATCCATACCCCCTGGCACCGGCTGGTCAGTACCAGCGGATCCCCGTCAAACAGCGCCAAATCCGCCCGTTTCCCCGGCTCCAGGGAGCCGATTTCCCGATCCAGTCCCGCAATTCTGGCCGGCTGGATGGTGATGGCCTCCAGGGCCTCCCGGTGTCCCAGGCCGTTCTTCTCCGCCAGTGCTCCGCACAGCGGCAGATATTGCAGGGGTGTCTCCGGGTGGTCCGTGCATACGGCGCACAGCACCCCCGCCTTGCGGAGCGCTGCCACACCTGCGAAGGTCATATTTCGCTGTTCCGGCTTTCCCCGGTCCGTCAGGTTTGGTCCGGTTACGATTCTGGTGCCCTCCTGGGCCATGATGTCCGCCGCCAGGTGGGCGTCCGTCCCGTGAATGATCACATAATCCAGCCCAAACTCCCGAGAGATCCGCATGGCCGTAAATATATCATCCAGCCGCAGCGCATGGAAATGGGCCTGGATCTCTCCCCGCAGCACCGGCAGCAGTGCCTCGTGCTTCATCTGAAACTCCGGCGGCTCCAGACAGGGATTCTCCCGGGCCGCCTGCTGCTTCTGTCCGTACTGTCTCGCCTCCAGCAGCGCCTGGCGAATCATCGCCGCAGTGCCCATACGGGTCACCGGGTTTTCATTCCGGCTGTGGTAGTCCCGTTTCGGATTCTCTCCCAGGGCAAATTTCATGGCCAGAGGCGCCCGGAGAATCATATCGTCAATTCGCCGTCCCCAGGTGTGGATGGCCGCAATCTGCCCGGCAATGGGGTTGGAGGAACCGGGGGCCACCGCCACCGACGTGATTCCCGCCTCCCGGGCCTCCTGAAAGCTCCGGTCCATGGGGTTGATAGCATCAATGACCCGAAGCTGCGGCGTAATGGGATCCCCCAACTCGTTGCAGTCCTCCGCCTCAAAGCCCACACTGTCGCCAAACAGTCCTAAATGAGTGTGAATGTCCACCAGCCCCGGCAGCAGCCACCGCCCCCGGGCATCGAAGCACGTCTCTCCCGGCACCGGCACATAGTGCTCCATGGGGCCCATGGCCTCAATGGTCTCGCCGAAGCGCAGGAAGCCGTCCTGGATTGGCTGACCCACCACGGGATCAATATACGCATGGATGATGACCATATTGGCGCTCCTTTTCCAAGAATTTATTGCAGGGTCTCCGGCATCGTCCCGGCGGTTTCCCTGACAGAACGGAGGAGGCCGGAGGATTCCCCCCGGCCTCCGTAAGAATGTATTAGCCTCTGCGTCTCCGGCGTCCGCCGCCAGCTGCGCCGCCGGCTGCCGCACCAAAGGATCCCACAGGCACAGGTGCCGGGGGAACAGGCGGCTTAATGGCGCCGCACTTTTTGATGGCGCCCACCGGACAAGTGCCGATAAACCCGTCGTTTTTCAGCTCTCTGTCATTCTTAATCACATGGATCATGCCCTCGCCGCCCAGCACTGCGCCGGAGGGCGCAGCCTTGAGACATGCGCCGCAGCCATTACAGGTGGCGGGATCAATGTACAGATCAAAGTAGCAGGTGAGGCTGGAGCAGCGGTTCCGGCGAACATGCAGACTCCACTCCTCGGCATAGGTCTCAAGATTGGCCTTGAGAAGCTGTGCCACCTTCTGGGTGTTGGCGCAGCCCACCATCTCCATGGCGTCCAGCGTCTCCTTCAGAACCTCCAGATCTTCCTCACCGGACTGTCCCTTGGTGCAGCCCTCGATCATCAGCTGCAGCTGCCACAGGCCATCCCGGCACATCACGCTTTTGCCGCAGGCCTCTGCCCGGGCAGCCTTCACCAGGTCCAGACACCAATGCAGAGGACAGGTACCCTCCGGCACAGCGCGGGCCGCAGAGAGTTCCGGGAGTTTGTCAGCGCGTTCCTGGCATTTCTGCTGATTTTCAGCCAGCATTTCCTTGTTAATCATCTGATAAAACCTCCCTTATCTCTTGCTGTAGGCGTTGAAGTTTTCCACCTTGCGGATGGGCACACGCAGGTCGCACTGCAGGCAGCGGCCGGCCTCGCACTGGGCCATCTCACAGGTGAAGTTCTGATCCACCTTATCCCACAGATGCTCCGGGCTCATGCGGGTTTCGGGATCCACCACAATGGTCTCCACTCTGGGCTCCAGGCCGAAGCCCTCAATGGGTCCAAGCTCGGGATTCAGGGTGCGCTCCACCAGTCTCTCGTCGATGCTGCCGTCGCCGCCCAGGAACTGATCGATCACCGCAGTGACCTCCCGTGCCCCGGCAATGGCGTCAATGACGAACTTGGTGCCGGTGATCACGTCGCCTGCGGTAAACACCCCGGGAATCGAGGTCTTAAAGCCGGACTTGCCGGTCTCGGGATCAATGGGGTAGCCAAAGCGGTTGAGCTCCAGGCCGAAGTCAGCGGTGAGGCCGGTAACCTGGCCGGAGGCAAACACCACCGAGTCACAGGGCAGGACCTTGGTGGAATCCGGCACCTGGTTTTCAACCAGATTGCGGTTCTCATCGAAGTAGAAGCTCTCCACCTCGTGGACTCGCAGGCCGGTGACCTGCTCCTCAGTGCCCTCAATGGCCTCGTTGGAGTGACCGTCGTAGAACTTCACGCCCTCCTCCAGGGCCTCCTGGATCTCCTGCTTGTCCGCCAGCATCTTCTCCCCCTTCTCCAGGCAGACGATGTTGACCTCACAGCCCATACGGCGCAGCGTCCGGGCGCAGTCAATGGAGACGTTGCCGCCGCCGATGATGCAGACCTGCTTGCCCAGGTCCAGCTTCATCTCATAGCCGGGAACCGCCAGCTTCAGCCGGTTGTCCTTGAGCAGCTGCACTGCGGTGTAGACATTGCGGAAATTGGAGCCGGGCAGATAGTTCAGCTTCTTGCCCACAGAGGTGCCAATGGTGACCAGCACGGCGTCATAGTCCTTCTTGAGCTCTGCCACGTTCTCCACAGGGGAGTTTACCAGCAGCTTCACGCCGATGTCGGTGATGTCCTGAATTTCCTTGGCCACGTCAGCACCGGGAATCCGGAACTCCGGCATGCCCTTGGCCATATGTCCGCCGGCAATGGGATCCTTCTCATAGACGGTGACGTCATGACCCAGTTTTTTGAGATAATAGGCCGCAGTCATGCCGCAGGGACCGCCGCCGACCACGGCGATCTTCTTGCCGGTGTCCGGCTTCTGGAAGCCATTCTGCTTCCACAGCTGGGTCTCGTCATGCTCTGCGGCAAAGCGCTTCATGGAGCAGATGGAGATGGCCCGGTTGAGCTTCTCCCGCTTGCAGCCGGTTTCGCAGCGATGGTTGCACACATATCCCAGGGAATGGGGGAAGGGCACCTTTTCATGCATCACCGCATGGGCCTCGTCATACTTGCCCTGGGCGATGAAGCGCAGGAAGGCAGGGATATCAATGTGTGCCGGACACTCCGCCTGGCAGGGCACCAGCGCCTGCTCCCGGGGCATATCAGACCGGAACAGTCCCTCCATATCCACCAGTGCGCCGGTGGGGCAGACCTCCACGCAGGCGGAGCAGAACCGACAGGTGGACTGGTTCAGAGGCAGGTCTTCAGGGGTAGAGATGTAGGTCTCCAGGCCCTTCTTCTGATAGTCGATGGCGCCGACCTTCCGTAGGGAGCCGCAGGCACGGACGCAGCGGCCGCACTGGATACAGCGGTCATTCTCTCGGATAATCACAGGGGTGCCGGTGCCGATTTTCAGGGTAGTCTTTTCCGGGAACTCGTCCTTCATGCGGGCATGGAGAACGCCCAGGTACTGCCACATAGCCTGCAGCTCACAGTTGCCGTAGGCACGGCAGCCGGTACAGTCATGGGGATGTCCGGCCATAATGAGCTCCAGCGCAATCTTCCGGAGCTGCTTGAGCTTTTCAGATTTCGTGGTGACATGCATGCCCTCACGAACCTCTGTGACACAGGAGGAAACCGGCGCGGCCTCGCCGTCGATCTCCACCACACACATCTTACATCCGCCGGTGGCAGGCAGGTCCGGATGAGAACACAGATGCGGAATATAGATGTCCGCAGCCAGAGCCGCTTCCAGGACACTCATGCCCTCTTCGGCCTGGATCTGGATTCCATCTATAAACAGAGAAATTTTGCCCATATACTTGTCAAACTCCCTTATCTGGAATTTCTGCCAAAGGGCGCAATGCCCCCGGAGGCAGAGATTTTCTTATGACATTGTATCACACCATCCCAGTACGTTCAACCGTTTTTTCACCTTAATTTTTCCCATTCTGTCTGGTTTCAGCCGAAAAAATGATTTGGTATGGCTAACTTTTTTCCATAATCTTTTCCACCCCCCACCACACAAATTCACACAGGAATTACGAAGAGAACAAAATTCCTTCTGTTCATTTATACATAGGTGTGGTAGAATATTCTAACCAATGAGCAATATTTACGAAACCAAAGGAGTTTCTCTATGGATACAGTCAGAAAAATCGGCGTCATCGGCCACAAAAACCCCGACACGGACTCCATCTGTTCGGCCATCGCCTATGCGGACCTGAAAAACCGCACCGACGGCAACCGCTACGAGTCCCTTCGGGCCGGCACCCTAAGCGGCGAAACGGAATATGTGCTCCGGCGCTTTGGCCACTCGGCCCCGGACCTCTGCATGGACGTCAGCGCCCAGGTCCAGGACATCGACATCCGCATGATGCCCGGGGTGGCGGGACGCATGACCGTTCGCAGAGCCTGGGAGACCATGCGGGATCAACAGATCTCCACGCTGCCGATTACCGACGAGGAGGGCCGTCTCCTGGGCATCATCACCCTGAAGGACCTGGCCATGGCCAACATGGACTCCCTGGACACCCAATTTCTGGCCAACGCCCACACCCCCTACGAAAACATTCTGGAGACCCTGGAGGGAACCCTCATCACCGGAGACCCCAAGGGCTTTGTCCAGTCCGGAAAAATCGTGGTAGGCGCCGCCAGCCCCGAAACCATGGAGTCCGTAGTGGATCAGGGAGACCTGGTGATTGTGGCCAACCGCTATGAGTCCCAGTACTGCGCCATCGAAATGGGTGCCGCCTGTATTGTGGTCTGCACCGGCTCCGCCGTTCCCAAGACCATTGTGCGGCTGGCGGAGAAGCATGGCTGCGCCATTATCTCCACCGCCTACGACACCTATCCCGCCGCCTGTCTGATTTCTCAGAGCGTCCCCATCGCCTTCCATATGCTGCGGAACAATCTGCTGACCTTCAAGCTCACAGACGATTTGGAGGCCGCCAAGGAGGTCATGAGCCGGGTTCGCTTTGTATACTTTCCCATTCTGGACAACGACGGAAAATATGTGGGTGTGATCTCTCGCCGAAATCTGCTGAATCTTCGGCGGAAGCAGCTGATCCTGGTGGACCACAACGAGAAAACCCAGTGCGTAGACGGCTGGGAGGAGGCGGAGATTCTGGAGATCATCGACCACCATCGCATTGGCAATCTGGAAACCAGCGGCCCTGTTTACTTCCGCAATCAGCCGGTGGGCTGCACCGCCACGGTGATCTTCCAGATGTACCAGGAGGCGGACCTGACCATCGCTCCGGATATTGCCGGGCTGCTGCTGTCGGCCATTCTGTCTGACACGCTGAAGTTCCAGTCTCCCACCTGCACACCTCTGGACCGGCGCACCGCCCAAACCCTCGCCCAGATTGCCGGCGTGGACATCGACGAGCTGGCCACGGCCATGTTTGAGGCCGGCGAAGCTCTGGAGGGCAAAAGCCCCCAGGAGATCTTCCAGCAGGATTACAAGACCTTTGATGCGGAGAAAATCCATTTCGGAGTGGGCCAGGGCAGCTTTGTCAGCCAGGTCAACTATGACAAGGCCAAGGAAATGGTCTCCGGGTATCTCCAGGAGGCCCTGGCCAAGACCGGCATGGATATGGTGTTCTATATGCTCACCAGTCTGCCGGATCAGTCCACCCTGGTGCTCTCCGCCGGAAGCGGCTCCGAGGAGCTGCTTCAGAAGGCTTTTAATGCCCAGCGGCTGGACGGCGGAATGCTGCTGCCGGACGTGGTCTCCCGAAAAAAGCAGTTTATTCCTCAGCTTCTCCGTGCCATCCAGGAGGACTGAGCCCTTCCACATACCTGCGGCGCCCCAAACCAGCCTGTCCTGGTTTGGGGCGCCGCTTCCTAGGGGGTGTATTGGTTATGGAATGGGGTTAGGGCGGTGGGGGCGCGCCATCCGGCGGCGGCCCGGGAGGTCCGGCAGGGGCCGCAGAGACATCGCCACTGAGATACCGCTCATAGGCATCCTGATAGCAGGCCGTCACCTCGTCAATGCCCATCTGCTGGATATGCTCCACATAGGCGTCGAATTCGGCCAGATCCCGGTTGCCAATGACAAACTCCAGCACCGACTGCTCAATATAGGTCTTGATGTCCCCATAGAACTGGTTCACCTTGTCGGATTCCTCTGTATTGAGGTTGGTGGAGCCGATGCCCCGGCCCACAGAGAGATTGCTCGTCCAAATCTCACTGGCCTCCTTCTGGGCAGGGGTATAGCCGGACTGTTCCCGGGTCTCATCCCGATAGAAGGGGCCCCGGTCCAGGCAGTACATAAACAGCGCCACAGTGGTGGACATGTCAGGATTGTTCAACACCAGGTCGGTGAACACCGGCACATGGTTTTCATCGAAGGTGAAGCTCTCCCCCTCCAGGCCATAGTTGCAGAGCAGTGCGCCTTCATCGGTGTACATATAGTTGCACCACTGCATCAGCAGCTCCGGGCACTCGCACTGGCTGGAAATCGACCAAGGGGTGGACGCCGTATAGCTCCGCTCCTCCTTAAAGGGGATGGTATCCCCGGCGTTCCGAACAAAGTCGGGAACCGCCACCAGATTAAACTTCGGGTCACTGGAGGAGTTTTGCAGGGTAGCGATATACGTCACCTCGCCGTAGAACACACCACAGCGGTCCCCCAGGATGATGTCCGTAGGAGGATTCTGGAAGTCGGGATAGGACATAAAATCGTGCCAAATCAGCCCCTCCTGGTACCAATCGTGGACCATGGTAAGGTATTCCTTGAACTCCGGCTGAATGGGACCATAGAGCAGCTTGTCATCCACCTGATAGTAAGGCTCGCTCATGGCGGCGTCGGCCACCAGGCCGTTGATACCATAGCCCTGCACCAGGCCGTTGTTGATGCCTGTGGCCGCATAGTTAAGGGCCAGGGCCGCATCGGCGTTTTTCTGTTCCTTGAAGGCCTTCAGCACATCGTGGAGCTGGTCATAGGTCTCCGGAGTATCCAGTCCCAGGTCGTCCAACCAATCCTGCCGGATCTGAGGTCCGAAGGTCTGGGTGGCCTCGGTCTGCATGCTCAGCTGGGGCATACCTGCCAGCCAGCCGCTGTCCGTAAGGGCATTGGGCACCGCATCGGGATACGCCTCCATGAGCTTACAGATCTGCGGCGTCAGCTCCTCCGTGAGATAGGGCAGATGGTCGATGAGGATTTCGTCCGCAATGGCGGCCTCGCCGCCGTTGGTGTAGAGGGTGGTGGCATTGGAAATAATGTCCGAGAGATCGTTGGAGGCCACCATCAGGTTGAACTTTTCCGACTCGGTGTCGGGGTTTACCACGGTGAAGATCAAATTGACGCCGGTTCTGGTGGCCAGCTCGTTCCACAGGGCACAGTCATTTCCGATGTCCTCTGTGATCTTCAGCACATTGGGGTTGACGCCCATCCACATGGTCACATCAACCGGCTCGTCGGTTAAGGGAAGCTCCACATTGCCCAGAGGATTGGCAGGCCAGCCCACTGCGGCAGTCTCCCGCTGAGAGCCCGGCTCCTCCTGGGACCCAGGGGTCTCCACAGGGGCCGGGGCTTCCGGCCCTTGGCTCGACTCCACCGCCGATGAGGCAGGCTGCGCCGGTGCCGTGCCGGAAGACGCCGTATCCTTGCCGCAGGCAGTCATCAGCCCCAGCACCATGCCCAGAGCCAACACCAGGGACAATATCCGAGGGTTCTTTTTCATATTCGCACTCCTTTCTAGCCGAAATGCTTGGATGACAGGTTCCAATGGTTTTAGTATAGAGAACTCGAAATAATGCCACAAGCATCAAATTCCAACTTCAGGTATCAAATTTGAAAGAGAGTAAATGATTGCGCCCTACCCGCAAAAAATGATACTGCTTCCCACCTTTTCCAAGGTGACAAAACCGGGCCGCCCAAAGGCGGCCCGGTCTGGTTGTTATGGATTGCTGTAGGGCTTGCGGATTAGTCCTCAGGATCGATGAACTCGTCGGAATCCATGTAGGAAACGGCCTCCATACCGGCGATACGGCCGGAGTTGATGGCGTAGGACATGGTGGAACCGGGATGATAGAAGCAGTAGGAATCAGCGAACACGGTAGCAGTGTCGGTGCCGCAGGCGTAGAAGCCGGGCATGGGGCACAGCTCGGTGTCGAGAACCTGCATGTTCTCGTTGACCTGAATGCCGCCCAGAGAGCCGTAGCCGGACGGGAAGTGACGAGCCACATAGTAGGGACCCTTCAGCAGAGGCTTGAGGAACTTGGCGGGCTTGGTGAACTGCCAGTCATAGCCGGCCTGAGCACCGTTGCACATGGCGTTGTACTCCTCAATGGTCTTCTTCAGGTTCTCCAGGTTCACGCCGGTCTTCTCGGCGATCTCCTCGATGGTCTGGCACTCAAAGAAGTTGTGCTCCTGGTTGTCGGCGCCGTAGGAAACCTCCTTGTCCTCGCTGGCGAAAACGGAGTTGCCGCCGGCAGACTGTGCGCCGGAGAAATACAGCTCCTTCTCACGCTCCCAGTTGTCCAGGTTGGTGATGCCGTGGTGATAGGTGATATAGTCGAGGCCGTGCTCCTTGTAGTAGTCCACAATGGTGGAGTCGATGATGGAAATGCCCATGTGCTTCTTCTGGAGCAGCAGGGAGTTTCCGGTGTAGGTGGTGTTGTCCATAATGGCCTCGTTGATGAAACGCTTGCCGTCCAGGTTCACCATCAGGTTGGGCTGACGCATGGTCTCGGACAGGGTCTTGAACACGTCGGTGGTGCCGGGGGTGTTGTAGGTGACCTCCATGTTGACATTGGCCTGCTTTGCGCCCAGAGCCCAGAGCATGTTCATGCCGTCGCCGTCCAGGCCGGGAATCCGGAAGGTGAACATATCAACGCCCCACTTCCAGCCCATGTGCTTCTCGATCATGTCCACATTGTTGCCGATGCCGCCGGTGGTGACAATCACGGCATTGGCCAGGCACTCGATCTCCTCGCCGTCCTCGCCCACTGCGATGACGCCCCGGGCCTGACCCTTAGAGCCAACCAGCAGCTGCTTCACAGGGGTGTTCAGGTTGAACTCCACGCCGATCTCCCGGGCATACTCGGTAACGGTCTTAATCATCACGGAAGCGCAGCGCTCGGTGGGCTTGTTGGAGCCGGGGAGCTTGACCATGTGCTGGGTGGCCTTGGAGTTCTTGAAGTACTTAAACACGCCCAGGAACTCAACGCCCTTATCCTGCATCCACTTCACGGTGTCGCCGGACATATTGAACCAGCGGCGGACCAGCTTGGCGTCGGAACGCCAGTGGGTATACTCCATGAAGAAGTTAAAGGCGTCGTCCTTGGTGTAGTCGTTGGTCATGGTCTCCTTCTGGAGCTGGGACTCAACAGCAAAGAAGGCCATGCCCATGTTGGCTGCGCCGCCGATGGTGCCGGACTTCTCAAAAACAACAACGGAGCCGCCGCCGGTGGCGTTCAGGGACTCCTGGGCCTGGGTTGCAGCGCAGAGGCCGGACATGCCGCCGCCAACGAGTACAACATCGGCTTCAATATGTTTCATCGTGTAATCCTCCTAAGTTTTTCTGATGTTCTCCTATTATAGTGCAAAACTGCGATTTCTACAAGTCCTTTTTTGGGTGGTTTCATCTATTTCTTCCCTTTGGCCCCGTTGGCCGGGCTGTTTTTCCGGCGATAAGCATCCGCCGCATGCATTACCGTGGACACCAGGATGATTCCCGCCGCAATGGCCCCCGCCAGCAGCAGCGTATTGAGCCCCTGACGGATAAATCCGTCTCCGTCCATATGCACCGCGCAGAGCATGGTATTGTAGAGGCCGGCCCCGGGAATCAGCGGCACCGCCGCCGGCACCAAGAACACCGTGGCCGGGGTTTTCCGCCGCCGGGCGAATATCTCCGCATAGATGGTAATCCCCACACTGGAGATAAAGAACCGAGGCACCGTACCCCAGCCCAGAGGCATCAGCGCCAGAAATATGGCCCAGGACAACAGCCCTCCCAGGGTGGTGTAGCAAAGCTGCCGCCCCCGGACATTGAATATCATGGAAAAACACCAAGAACCCAGGGCCGCCGTTCCCAGCTGCAACAGCGCAGTAGAAAGCGTCATTTTCCTTCCCTCCCTATAGCAGCGACGGCAGCGCAAACCCCCAGGCCAGCGCCAGCCCCAAAAGCAGTGTCTCAAAAAACCGTAAAAGTCCGGAAATGGTATCTCCGGTAAACATGTCCCGAATGGCGTTGGTCATTCCAATCCCCGGCACCAGCAGCATAATATTGCCGATGGCGATTTTTCCGGGGGCGCAGGGCACCCCCAGGAGCATCACCCCATGGCCCAGGAAGCCGCCTACAATGGCGCACAGCAGTGTGGTGGCGATGCCCGGCACCTGCAGCTTATTCATGCCCCAGAGCATCAGCCGGATCAACATGCCGATTCCTCCGGAGATCACCGCATCCAAAAAGCTCCCTCCAAAGAACAGAGAAAAGGCCACACTGGCCATTCCGTAGCACAGCACCGAGATGCCGAAGCCATAGGTGGGACCAGCTGCAATCCGTTGAAGCCGCGCTGCCACATCCTCATGGGTCAGCTTTCCCTGACACAGATCCCGGCTCAGCCCGTTGAAGGCCGTCAGCGCCGTCATATTGTAGCTGCCCTCCCGAACTCTCCGGGTCTGTGTTCGAATCTCCTCTCCAAAATGGCCGGTGACCACAATGCTGGAGGTGATGGTAAACACGTCCACTCGGTCCGCTCCCTGGGACCGGAGGATTCGGGTGATGGTATCCTCCACACGGCCTACCTCTGCGCCGCTTTTCAGCAGCCCCTCTCCAATATCCAGCGCATCATTGAGCTTCTGCTCCAGACTGTCCATCGCGACTCCCTCCTAAGGTGCCCTTATCATATCGCATCTTTTGGGGTTTTTCAAACAGAATCATTGTACCCACGGCAAAAATCTGTTATAGTATTAGCAATTACGCATTCTTTATCATTTGCAGGCGGCCACTGATCCTGCGTCTCCTGCAAGTGGGTTGATGTTAAAGGAGATTACTATGGAAATTAAAATTTTGTCTCAGGAAAACGGCATGGCCCAGGTCGGCGTGACCCTGCCCGGTGAGGACCTCACCAAGGCGCTTAACAAGGCCTACGAAGCCCACAGCAAGGAAGAGGGCTTCTCCCTTCCCCGGGAAGGTCTTGACACCAACCCCGAGGGAGGTGCCATCCTTCGGGAGGCCGTTCAGGAGCTGTTTGGCGGAATCTACGAGGATGTCATGAAGCAGATCGATCTGCCGGTGGCCTCCGACCCCAAGGTCGCCGTGCTCCAGGCCAGTGAGCAGGAGGGTGCGGCGTTCACCCTGACCTTTGCCCTCCGTCCCAATATGAAGCTGGGGCGTTACAAGGGGATTCATGTGAAAATGCCCCGCCTCACCCCCACCGAGGAGGAGATTCAGGCTGCCCTTCAGGCCGCAGAGGCCCAGAACCTGGTCACCGTCTCCGTGGACCGCCCCGCCGCCCTGGGGGATACCACCCTCATTGATTTTGCCGGCTACAAGGACGGCGTCGCCTTTGCCGGAGGCACCGGCAGCGACTATCCCCTGACCTTGGGCTCCGGCCAGTTTATCCCGGGCTTCGAGGAGCAGCTGGTGGGCGCCAAGGCCGGAGACCAGGTGGAAGTCCATGTGACCTTCCCCGCCCAGTACCAGGCCCCGGAGCTGGCCGGACAGCCCGCACTGTTCCAGGTCACCGTCAAGGAGGTCCAGGAGAAGAAGCAGGCTCCTCTGACCGACGCCCAGAAGGAGCAGGTCCGTGCCCAGGCCACCCAGCACCGGAAAAGCCAGGCGGATCAGGAGATTGAGGATCAGGTTCTCCAGGTCGTCCTGGAGGAGGCGCAGGCCGAACTGCCCGAGGCCATGATCGAAAGCGAGGCAAACATCTGCCTGCAGCAGTTTGCCGCAGAGATTGCCGCCAAGAGCATGACCATCGACCAATTCTGCCAGCAGACCGGCAAGACCATCGACGGTATGCGCAGAGAAATGTTCCCCCTGGCCCGCCGCCGGATCCAGCTGCGGCTGGTGCTCTCCGCCATTGCGGAGGCCGAGGGCCTCACCGCCGCTCCGGAGGAGCTGGAGCAGTGCTGGGATCAGATGTCTCAGCAGTACGGCATGCCCAAGGAGCAGCTCCGCCAGTATGCCGGTCCTGAAATGGATGCGGAGCTCACCGCCGAAATCGTAAACCAGAAGGCCTACACGCTGCTCCGGGAGAGCACGATTTTGGATCAGGAGTAATTTCCCGTGAGAACGCTGATTGAAAACGGCCTGGTGCTGGACCCGGCGCACCACATTCAAAGCCCCCTGAATGTCATTTTGGAGGGCGGCCGGATTGTCGCCCTGACCAGACAACGCCCCCAGGGAGAATTTCGGTCCATTGACGCCACCGGCCAGGTGGTCTGCCCGGGCTTTTTGGACATCCACATGCACGAGGCTCCGGCCGCCGATCTTCAGGACCTGGAGCACTCCATTTTCGGCTGTATGCTGCGGATGGGCGTCACCACGGTGCTGGCAGGCAACTGCGGAGAAAATGTCCTGCCTCCCAGGGAGTATTTCCGTCTGGTCTCCGGCGGTCTGCCGGTGAATCTCTGTATGCTGGCCGGACACGGCAGCGCCCGGGAGACCGCCGGGTTCCGGGATAAATACGCCACGCTGTCCTCCTCGGAAATTCGTCAGGTATCCTCCGTTCTCCAGGACTGGCTGGATGCGGGCTGCTTTGGCATCTCCTACGGCATTCGGTACTATCCCGGCATGAACCGGGAGGAGCTGCTGGAGACCGCCCGGCTCTGCCAGCGGGACCATCTCCTCACCGCCGCCCACGTCCGGGACGACGCCGCCTACATTTTTGAATCCATTGACGAATTTCTGGAGGTGGGGCGGGCCTATGGCCTTCCCATGCAGATCAGTCACCTGGGCTCCATGGGCGGCTTTGGCCAGATGGCCGGCGTGCTGGCCCAGCTGGACGAGGCCAGGCTCCAGGGCCTGGATGTGATGGCGGACTGCTATCCCTACAGCGCCTTCAGCACCGAAATCGGAGAGACCACCTACGACCCGGGATTTCTCCAGCGGTATCACTGTGACTATGACGCCATTGTCCTGTGCGACGGTCCCTACCAGGGCCGGCGCTGCACCAAGGAGATTTTTGAGGAGCTTCGCCGGACCGCCCCGGACACCATCACCGTAGCCCATGTGATGAAGCCGGAGGATGTGGCCATGGCTCTGCATCACCCCGGGGTGATGCTCTGCACCGACGGCCTGATGCATGCCCGCCAGGGCCATCCCAGGGCCGCAGGCAGCTTTCCAAGGCTTCTTGCGGAGTACGTCCGCGGCGGCACCCTCTCCCTCTACGACGCCATAGAGAAGATGACCGCCATGCCGGCCCGTCGCCTGGGACTCTCCCGGAAGGGCAATTTGCACCCCGGCAGTGACGCAGACCTGGTGATCTTTGATCCGGAGACCATTCAGGACAGGGCCACCTTTGCGGCTCCGGATCTGGCTCCAGAGGGCCTTTCCTATGTGTTCCTGGGCGGTGAAATTGCCTGTGACCACGGTGTGATCCAGCAGGACCGGCTGGGCCGGGTCCTGCGCCGGGGCCAATAAAACGTCAAAAACCGTCAGACTGCGGCGCAGTCTGACGGTTTTGTGTTATTCCGCTTTTTCGATGGCGTCCGCCGCCGGGGCGATGGCGTCCACCTTGGCATGCTCCAAAAGTCCCTCGTCCATGGCCTCCGCCAAATGGGGGTCTATGGGCAGCTTGCAGAGCACGGGAATGCCCAGCTCCTTCCCCACCGCGTCAATGGTGCTTTTTCCGAACACGGGAATCTCTTTTCCACAGTCGGGGCACTTGAGATAGCTGTAGTTCTCCACCAGGCCAATCACCGGAACGTTCATCATTTCCGCCATATTCACGGCCTTTTTCACAATCATGGAAACCAGCTCCTGGGGGCTGGTTACCACTACAATCCCGTCAATGGGCAGGCTCTGGAACACCGTCAGGGGCACATCGCCGGTTCCGGGCGGCATATCCACGAACAGATAGTCCACGTCCTTCCACACCACATCGGTCCAGAACTGCTTGACCACGCCCCCCAGAATCGGGCCCCGCCAAAGCACCGGGTCCGTATCCTTTTCCAGGAGAAGATTGATGCTCATCACGTCAATGCCTGTCTCCGAGCGAATGGGCAGCATCCCCTCCTCGCAGCCGGTGGGACGGCCATGGATATTCAGTGCCGTGGGAATGGAGGGACCGGTGATATCTGCATCCAGCACCCCGGTGTGATAGCCCCGCCGGTTCATTTCCACCGCCAGCATCGAGGTGACGGTGGACTTTCCCACACCGCCCTTGCCGCTGACTACCGCAATGACCTTCTTCACATTGGAAAGCGGATTTGCCTGGGCCAGCAGGCTCTCCGCCTGGCGGTTGTCGCAGGATTCACTGCATCCGCTGCAATTTCCATTACAGTTTTCGCTCATTTGATCTCGTCCTTTCCCTGTTTTCCTCTTCATAAAGCAACCATGCCAAATGTCAAAATGCCGGAACAAGCCGCGACTCGGTTTGCTCCGGCATTATTATACTGCCCGTTCTCAGGGAAGTCAATCCATTTCCCCCTGGGCCACCGCCTTCACAAAGGCAAAGGCCTCCCGGAGGGTATAATTGACCCGATAGAACCACTGGTCCGTGCTTCCGGACACCGGGCAGCTCTCAATTCCCAGAGTATCGGCAATATAGGCTGCCCGCCGCTGATGAAATTCACTGGTCACAATGGCCACTGCGTGGCTGGTCCCGCCCTTGGCCTGAATGATTTTCCAGCTGTTAATCAGATTTTCCCGGGTGGTGGCGCTTTGGTCCTCCAGCAGCAGCCGTTCCGCCGGCGCCCCCATTTCCGTCAGCGTTTGGTACATGCACTGCGCCTCGGAGATGGACTCGTTACCGCCCTGTCCCCCGGAAAGGATCACCGTAACGCCCGGATTCCGCTCCATCAGCTCCTGGGCTGCCCGAAGCCGCTGTCTCATAATTCGGGAGGCCTTGCCGTCCTCCCGGACCGCCGCTCCCAGTACCACCGCATACTCCGACCGCTCCGCCCGGTTCCAGTCTGTGTGTCCGTACCCGGTAATGAGACTCATGGCGCTCATCAATAACATCACTCCCGTGGCGGCCAAAATCGCCAGAATTCGCAGGGCTTTCCGCATTCCATGGCCGGCCCGGTCCCACAGGGCAGCCTCCAGGACCACTGCCGCTCCCAACAGCACCAGCACCGCCCCGGTCATCTCCACATAGGCTAAGACCAGCATCACCAGTCCCAGAAGAATTATGGCTCCCCCGGGAACCCACAGCGCCTTCATGACTCCAAGGCCCCGGAGAGCTCCTCCCACCGGGCATACATCTCCTCCAGGGCAGACTGCGCCTGCTGCTTCTCCTCCATCAGCCTGGTGAGCTCCGTGTAGTCCGTGGCGGCCTCCTGTATTTTACCGTCGTACTCCTCCAGCAGCGCCTCCTGCTTCTCTATATCCCGCTCCAGCCGGGCGACTTGCTTCTCCAGGCTTTTGGTATTTTTCTTTTGGGCGGCCTCCGGCGTGATCTCCCGCTGCTTTTTTTCCTTTTTCTCCTGCTTTTGGGATTGCTGTCCCTGGGCCTGCTTCATGGCCTTAAACTGGCGGTAGTTCCCCTTAAAATCGGAAATATGTCCCTCCTCCAGCTCCCAGATTCGGTCCGCGAACTGGTCGATAAAGTACCGGTCATGGGAGACAAACAGCAGCGTCCCCGGGAACTCCGCCACAGCATTCTCGATCCACTCCCGGGAGGCAATGTCCAGATGGTTGGTGGGCTCATCCAGAATCAGCAGATTGATCTCCTCGTCCATGAGCATACACAGCCGCAGACGGCTCTGCTCTCCGCCGGACAGGGCGGACACCGGCTTATAGACATCCTCTCCGGAGAACAAAAACGCCCCCAGGCGATTCCGGGCGGTCTGGGTGGAATAGTCCTTCTCGTAAATCATGGTGTCCAGCACACTGCGCTCCGGGTGGGAAAAGTGAATGATCTGGGGAAGGTAGGCCATCTTCACCGAGGGGCCAAACTTGATCTTTCCCCCTGTGGGCATCTCCTCCTTCAGCAGCAGCTTTAAAAAGGTGGACTTGCCTGTGCCGTTGTCCCCCAACAGCGCAATGTGCTCTCCCCCCTGAACCAGCAGATTGACCTCCGAAAACAGGGTGCGCGCGCCGAAGCCCATGGCCAAATCCTTCAGCACCAGGACCTCATCTCCGTGGAACTCCCGCTGCCCAAAGCTGGCATGCATGGTTTTTTCCCGGGTGGGACGTTCTGTTTTTTGGATGCGGTCGATTCGGCTCTGGATGCTCATGGCCCGGCGGTAGAGGCTGCGGTTGTTGATGCCCCATCCCTTCATGCGCTCCATGGTATAGGACAGCTGCTGAACCTTGGCTTGTTCCTGCTCATACTGCTTGAGCTGCAGCTGGAATCTAGCCTCCTTCTCCTCCACATAGAAGGAGTAGTTGCCGCTGTAGTATTCCGCCCGGCCGCCTCGAAGCTCCACAATCCGGGTGACCACCTGGTCCAGGAAGTACCGGTCATGGGAGATGGTCAGCACCGTTCCCTTGAATTTCAGCAGGTATTCCTCCAGCCACTCCACGCTTTTCATATCCAGATGGTTGGTGGGCTCGTCCAGCAGAAGAATATCCGTCTTTTCCAGCAGCAGCCGGGCCAGATTCACCCGGGTCTTTTCTCCGCCGGAGAGCATGGAAAAGTCTTGGCTCCGCATCTCCCCAGGAATCCCCAGACCGTTGCAGATCTTATCCACGTCCACATCCATATCATAGCCGCCTTCCACCTGATAGCGGGTGGACAGCTTATCATATTCCTTCATCACCTGGTCCGTGGGATTTTCCGCCATTTGTCCTTCCAGCTGCTCCATCTTCCGGCGGATGGCATCCAGCGTCCCAAAGGCACAGCGGAGCACCTGCTCCACCGTGTAGCCCGCCGGATACTTGGGGATCTGGGAAATCAGGCCGATCTTTTTGCCGGGGGCAATCTCCACGGTTCCCTCGTCATAGTCCATCTCTCCGGTGAGAATTCGGAATACTGTGGTTTTTCCCGCACCGTTTTTCCCCAGGAGCCCGACCCGCTCTCCCGCTCGGACCTCAAAGCTCAGGCCGTCCAGCAGGTTTTTTCCCACCTCAAAGGATTTGACCAAATCTTTTACATAAATGTCAACCATAATATTCTACCTTATCAGAAAAAGCTGCCCCAGAGGAGTCTCCTTTGGGGCAGCCTTCCAATTCCTTAACCTCTTGAATAGTTGGGCGCTTCCTTGGTGATGGTGATGTCATGGGGATGGCTCTCAATGAGGCCGGCGCTGGTAATGCGCACAAACTGTCCCCGCTCCTGCAGCTGGCCAATGGTGGGGCAGCCGCAGTAGCCCATGCCGGAGCGGATGCCGCCCAGCAGCTGATACACCGTGTCGGAAAGGCTTCCCTTGTAGGGCACGCGGCCCTCAACGCCCTCAGGCACCAGCTTGGAGTTGCCCTCCTGGAAATACCGATCCTTGGACCCCTTGGCCATAGCCGCCAGGGAGCCCATGCCCCGGTACACCTTGAACTGACGGCCCTGATAGATCTCCGTCTCTCCGGGGCTCTCCTCGCAGCCTGCCAGCATGGAGCCCATCATCACCGTGGAGGCACCGGCTGCCAGAGCCTTGACAATGTCACCGGAATACTTGATGCCGCCGTCGGCAATAATCGGCACCCCATACTTCTTCGCCGCACAGGCCGCATCATAGATGGCGGTGATCTGAGGCACACCGATGCCCGCCACCACACGGGTGGTGCAGATGGAACCGGGGCCAATGCCTACCTTGACGCAGTCTGCCCCGGCCTCGATGAGGGCCTGGGTGCCGCCTGCTGTGGCCACGTTGCCTGCAATGAGCTGGGCATGGGGGAACTGCTTCTTGATGTTCCGGACACACTGAATAATGTTCTTGGAGTGGCCGTGGGCGCTGTCCAGCGCCAGCACATCCGCACCGGCCTCCAGCAGGCCGCCGGCACGCTGTACCACATCCTCCGTCACGCCGATGGCCGCGCCGCACAGCAGCCGGCCGGACTCGTCCCGGGCGGAGTTGGGATATTTATCTGCCTTTTCAATGTCCTTGATGGTAATGAGGCCCTTGAGCCGGAAATCCTTGTCCACAATGGGGAGCTTCTCGATTTTATGCTTTCCCAGAAGCCGCTTGGCCTCCTCCAGCGTGATGCCCTCCGGTGCGGTGACCAGGTTTTCGTGGGTCATAACCTCGGAGATGGGACGGGAGAAATCCTCCTCAAACTTCATGTCCCGGTTGGTGATGATGCCCACCAGCTTCCGGTCCTCTACACAGATCGGCACGCCGGAGATGCGGTACTTTGCCATAAGGTTGTCCGCATCCTGGAGGGTGTTATCGGGAGCAAGATAGAAGGGATTGGTAATTACGCCGTTTTCAGACCGCTTGACCATGTCCACCTGTTCAATCTGATCTTCAATGGTCATGTTCTTATGAATGATACCGATGCCGCCCTCCCGCGCCATGGCAATGGCCATCTTATACTCCGTGACAGTATCCATAGCAGAGGACAGCAGGGGGATGTTCAGGTGAATCTTCTTCGTCAGCTGGGTCCCCAGGGAAATCTGGCGGGGAACCACCTCGCTGGCCGCAGGGATCAGCAATACATCGTCAAAGGTCAGTCCTTCTTTGCAAAACTTCTGCGCCGGATTGTCATTTACCATCATGCAAACCTCTCCTTTTTATAAAGTCCGTTTCAAACGAATGATTACCCTATTTTACTCATAATCCGCCATCCCGTCAAGGCTGGAACCGGAATCTGGCCGAAATTGTAGAATTGCCTCAAACCGGCGGGTACCATCCTCGCTGCATCCGTCAATATAACAAGCGTTTTCGCCCAGCTCCCGGGAAACATTCATGGCCTCTCCCGCCAGGCACTCCATGGAGTAATTCAGCTGCATGGCAGAAACAAATCGGCCCTTCATGTCCGCCACAGAAAGAGCATCCATCAGCACATCCGCATATTTTGTGTTGTTCATATGTCCGTTCTGGTCCAAATCCGAATAACGGACCGTTCTGGTGTAGACCAGTTTCCGGTTTTTCGGCGTGCGGATGAGCTTGAGCTGTTTTTCCTTCACCTGCTCCGGCACCGGCGCTGCCGCCAGCCGCTCCAGGGAACCAGGGCGAAGCATCTTGCGGGTCTCCGCATCTGCCACCACCCAGGCGGAGACGGCCTCCCCGACCTGCTCCTCCCCTACATAGAGATCAAAGTCCCGGTAGACAATCAGGCCACCGGTTCCCCGCTGCCAGGTCCGGATGGTCAGCTCCTCTCCCATGTTCAGCGGCCGCCGAATCTGATACCAGACCCGTACCAGCATCCAGATCGCATGATATTCCTGGAAAAGATTGTGCCAGTCCGTGTGAAAGATCTCAGAGTGCTCTGTGGCCAGATCCTGAAAAAAGCTCAGGAACGCCGCCGGCCGGCAGTTTCCGTAGATGTCCACCTCCGAGGAGGTGATGGAAAAGGTTCTCTCTAAGTATTCCTGCATGAAGCGCTGCCTCCAATTATCACTGGTAATTTCGCAAAGAAACTCGTATAATGTATCTTAGTTAGTCTCATTATACACAAGTTTCCTGGATTTATCAAGAAAGGCGGAGGAATTCATGGCTGAACAGCTCTATACCATCCCCATCAACGAGGCATTCGACCAATATGACGGCTGTCCGCTCTGCCGGCTTCGGGCCAAGCTGGAGCAGCAGAGCCTGACCTATATTATGGGCGCCGCCATGATGGAGCCCGACATCCGCATTGTCACCAACAAGCTGGGGTTCTGCCGGGATCATTTTCACAAAATGCTGGGCATGGGAAATCGCCTCAGTCTAGCCCTGATGCTGGAGAGTCATCTCCAATATGTGGCAGAGCAAATCCCCGAACCCGATGGCAAGAAGCCCGGCCGTCTGGGAAAGCTCAAGAAATACGACGGAGCATCTCCCGCTGAGGAGATGCTGGCCCAGACAAAGCGCTGCTACGTCTGCGCCAGAGTGGAGGAGTTTCAGCGGAAATATGTCTCCAATGTGGTGTACATCTACAAAAAGGACCCCGCCTTCCCGGAAAAGCTCCGAAAGCAGCCCTATCTCTGTTTGGAGCACGCCGGTCTGCTGCTGGAAGCTGCACAGCAGGAGCTCTCCGAAGCCAACTACCTCTCCTTCTCCCAGGACGTGCTGACCCTGGTGCGAGGGCATCTCGATACCCTCCGAGCAAACGTCACCACCTTCTGCCGGAGCTTTGACCATGAAAACGCCGGTAAGCCCCTGTCCCAAGAGGCCCGCTATGCAGTAGAGTCCTCCATTGCCTTTCTGTCCGGAACGGTTGAATAACGAACTGCCCCAAAAGCCGGAAGGCTTTTGGGGCATACAGCTGGTCAAAAAAATCGTAGCGTTTCGCCGCCCCGGCGGCGAAACAGGGGGAACCATGTTCCGCTGAGGCGTGTACCTGGCGGAGCATGCATCTTGGTCTGAACATGTGGTTTATTGACACGCTGAACGGGGCTGTCTCACTACGAGGCAGCCCCGTCATATTATCTCTCACAGCCGAATCATGCCGCTGTTCCGCAGCCGAAGCTGCAGCTTATCTGCAATCAGAGCGATGAACTCCGAGTTGGTCGGTTTGCCCTTTGTCGAGGATACCGTGAATCCGAAGTACTTCTGCAGCGTCTCCAGGTCTCCCCGATCCCAGGCCACCTCAATGGCGTGCCGGATTGCCCGCTCCACCCGGGAGGGCGTGGTGTCAAACTCCTCGGCCACCTTGGGGTACAGGGTCTTGGTGATGGAATTGATTACATCCATATCCTCCACCGCCAAAATAATGGCATAGCGCAGGTACTGGTACCCCTTGATATGTGCCGGGACCCCAATCTCATGGATGACATTGGTCACCACGGTCTCCACCGCGTTCTGCCGCTGCATTCCCGGAATCGTCTGGGCGCTTTCCGCGCTGAGCTGCATCATATCCAGGTTCTCCCGAATGCTATTGGGGTGGCAGGGCCTCAGCATACAGCAGGCCACTCCCAGGGAGACAAACCGCTGGGTCAGGTAGTCGCTGAAATATCCGGAGGTTCCCAGAATCAGCGGGTGCGGTCCCCGCTCCTTGAGCTGCTGAAGCACTCCGACGCCGTCGATTTGGGTCAGCAGCGAGTCCAACACCAGCACGTCGGGATTGTGCTTGCGCACCAGCTCCAGCACCTCCTCCCCGTTGCCGGAGACGCCGTCAACCCGGTAGTTGCCAGTCCCCTCCAGGACCTCCTTTAGATTGGATGCATAGGCTTCGTCTGTGTCTGCAATGACAACATGCAACATGGACTGCATAAAACTTTGTCCTCCTTACATTTTTCCGATACAAAATGATTTGCCGTAAGCTTACGTCTACATTCTACCATAAATAACCATCTTTTCAACTGTTAAAATACATTTTCTGTCATTTACTTTTCGAGTTCCTTCGACAGTCTCCGCGTTGGTTATCCGCCAGTTTGGCAGTCAGACGCCTATTTCGCTTCCGGTAATTGCCAGTTTCTGCATCATTCCTTTTTTCTCACCTTTACAATATAATTCCATTGTTACACTTTGTCAACCAAAAGCGCGCAAAAAGAAACAAATAGTTACATATATAACATCGCCGTCACATTTTGACATCTTTTACGTCTCTGCCGCCGCCAGCATAGACTCCATAAAAATTCCATATCCTACTTTGGGATCCGAAACCAGCACATGGGTCACCGCACCCACCAGCTTTCCGTTCTGAAGGATTGGACTGCCGCTCATCCCCTGAACGATTCCTCCGGTACAGGCCAGTAGCCGCTGGTCCGTGACCTTCAGCATCAGGTTTCGCCCGGTCCCGTCGTCCACAGGGTAGATGCGCTGGATCTCCACGGAAAACCGCTCCACCTGATCTCCCTCCACATTGCACAGAATCTCCGCCGGGCCGGTCTGGATTTCACTGCGGTGCGCCACCTCCACCGTCTCACCCTCCGGAGGCTGGTACAGTCTGCCAAATACTCCGCAGGGGGTGTTTTTCACCACATCGCCCAGCAGCTGGCTGCCGTCAAAGGCCCCCTGGAGCATCCCCGGCGCTCCCGCCCGGCCCCGCTCTGCACTTACAATGGTGGCCTTACAGAGAAATCCATCCCGAATTGGGAACAGCTGCGCCGAGCCGCCGTCGGTAATTCCATGCCCCAGGGCCCCAAACACCTCCGTCACCGGATCATAAAAGGTGATGGTTCCGATCCCCGCCATCTCCGCTCTGACATTGGCCCCAATCATTTTGACGCCATGGTCCTCCTGGAGGGAGACCAGAAAATTTTGCTCCTGCTCCCTGCGCAGGGCCGTCAGGGTCACCTGGCTTTTGTCCTGGAGCAGCTCCCGCAGCCGGGACGGCTCCTCCACCGGCGTTCCGTCCACCCGGACAATCAAATCTCCTGGGTGCATTCCGCTGTCCTTGGCGGCGCTGTCCTCTGAAAAGCCGACCACCAACAATCCGCTGCACCGTACATCGATTCCCACGGCCTTTCCCACCGCCACCACCTGCTGGGGCTGCTCTGCCGCCTGTACCCCGGTGCAGAATACAGTCCACAGCATCATCAGCATTACTGCCCATTTTCTTGAATTTTTCACCTGATTTCGCTCCTTTCCGCATGGGTTCCACGGCTTTAATATGCCTTGTTTCCCGGAAAGTAGCCGAATCATCTCCTTGTAATCTACGGAATTACGGCAAAAAGCCTCCGGGAATGTCAGTTTCCCGAAGGCTTTGAAAATTTTTATGAATTATAGCGTTTCCTCAAGGGTCCTGAAATAGCGATACAAGGGCATCAGGGTCTGAAAGGCCGAGGCAATGCGCTTAGGCAGCTCCCGGTCAAACAGCTCGTCCCCGACCGGGATTGTCTCCTCCAAAAAGCAGCCCTTCAGCTGATACCAGGGCTCCAGTTCCGGCCGGCCTCCCTCCTTAGGGCGCTTGTACCGCTGGGACCTGTCTTGAAACCGTCCTGTGCTCAGAATCTGCTCCATCAGCCGCGGAAATTCCTCCGGGTGCGCCTGCATTCTCCGGCGATGCATCGCCATCAGCTGCGCCTTGGGGGAATAGAGAATAAACCCCAGGGAGCCTCCCTCCGGCTCGATCTGGAAATACAACGAGGGATGCTCGCTCCAAAACACTTGGTCCTCCCGAACGCAGAACCATAGATGGTCCTTGTAGGGAATACCGCCGGAATACCGGACATCCCGGTAAATTCGGGAGGTCTTGACCACTGTCCCCTCCACTGGAGCCAATGCTCCAACCTCCTCCGCCAGAGCCAGCATGGGCCGGTAAAGTGCCGTTTCATATTCCTTTTTGTGTTCTAAAAACCATTCCCGGTTATTATTAAACCGCACTCCCCACAGGAAGTCCACGGTTTCCCCGGTAAATCCCTTAAACATACTGCACCTTGTCCTCCAAAGACTTCCGATTTGGCGCCTCAGGGGTCTCGGCCGGATACCCCATGGCGACTAGGGCCGTCACCATCTGCTCCTCCGGGACCTTCAGCAGCGCCGGAACCTGATCCTCGTCGTAGATTCCCATGATGCAGGTCCCAAGGCCCTGGGCCCAGGCCGCCAGGCACAGGGTCTGACAGGCGATTCCCGCATCAAACATCTCCCAGCGGTCCCCTTTTTTCGTGGAATAGCTGCCGTCCCGCTCATAGCCACACCGGGATTTTCTGGTGGTCATGACCACCACCACCGGCGCCGTGGATACCGTCCTGGCATTATAGGCAGGCAGACATTCCATCAGCTTTTCCTTCATCTCCGGCGTCTGAATCACAAGATAGCCGGCAGTCTGGGTGTTCTTCCAGGAGGGCGCCATCAGCGCCGCAGACAGCACCCGGTCCAGCGTCTTTCTGGTCACCGGTCTGTCCGCATAGGCCCGCACGCTTCTTCTGGTATAGATGTTTTCCATTGCTTCCATGATACGCATTCCTTTCCATCTCACAGCAGCAAGGGAGCAGGAATCTCCTGCCCCCTTCCAATCATTCCACTGTCACGGACTTCGCCAGGTTCCGGGGCTTATCAATGTCGCAGCCGCGGGCCAAAGAAACATAATACGAAAGCAACTGCAGCGGGATCACGCTGAGGCTGGGCTGCAGCAGCGGCAGCGTCTCCGGCACGGTGATCCGGTGGTCCGCCGTTTCCAGAATTTTATCTGCGAAGCGCTCCGTGGTAACCGCCAGCACATCCGCCCCCCGGGCCTTGGTCTCCTTGACGTTGGACATGGTCTTGTCAAAGAGTCTTGCGCTGGTGGCCACCGCCACCACCAGAGTTCCCTCCTCAATCAGCGAAATGGGGCCGTGCTTCAACTCTCCGGCGGCGTAGGCCTCCGAATGGATATAGGCGATCTCCTTGAGCTTCAGGCTGCCCTCCAGGCAGGTGGCATTGTCCACATGACGGCCAATGAAGTACACATCCTCCGCCTGATGGAACCGATCTGCCAGTTGCCGAATCTGCTCCGCCATCTCCTCGGTGAGTATGGACTCGATCTGTCCCGGCAGCGCCTGAACGCCCCGGAGCATCTCCTCATAGTCTCCCCGGGAAATGGTACCCAATTCGTCTGCAATATACAGCCCCAGAAGATACACCAGCGCCAGCTGGGTGGAATATGCCTTGGTGGTTGCCACAGCGATCTCCGGGCCGGCCCAGGTGTAGATTACATCGTCCGCCTCTTTGGAAATCGAGGATCCCACCACGTTGACAATGGCCAGCGTTCTGGCACCCCGGCGCTTGGCCTCCCGAAGGGCCGCCAAGGTGTCTGCCGTCTCCCCGGACTGGGAAATAATCAGCACCAGGGTATTCTCATCACAGAGGGGATCACAGTACCGGAACTCAGAGGCCAGCACCGGCTCCACCGGCACCCGGCACAGCTTCTCCATAATATATTTGCCCAGGCATCCCACATAATACGCACTGCCGCAGGCCACGATATAGATGCGGGAGACCTTTTTGAGATACTCCCCGTCCAACGTTACATCATCCAGCACCACCCGGCCCTCTCGAATCCGGGGGGAGATGGTTTTTGCCACTGCAGAGGGCTGCTCATAGATTTCCTTGAGCATAAAGTGGTCATAGCCGCCCTTTTCCGCCGCAGAGAGCTCCCAGTCAATGTGCTCCGGCGTTTTCTCCAGTTCATTGCCCTGCCGATCGAAGAATCGGACGGAATCCGCCGTCATCTCCACCAGCTCCCCGTCACTCAGGTACACCACCTCACGGGTATAGCGGAGCACCGCAGTCACGTCTGATGCCACAAAGTTGCATCCCTGGCCGAAGCCAAACACCATGGGACTGGAGTTCTTCGCAGCGACGATGGTATCCGGATCATCCCGGCACAGCGCCACAAAGGAATAGCTGCCCTCGATCCGGTCCAGCGCCATCTCCATGGCATCCAGCAGCCGCCCGGTTTGGCGGTAGCAGTAGGCCACCAGGTTACAGGCCACCTCCGAGTCCGTCTCAGACAGGAAGGTAAAGCCCTCCTCCAGCAGCATGGCCTTGAGCTCCAGATAGTTCTCCACGATCCCGTTGTGCACCAGCGCGATTTTCCCGTCGCTGCTCATATGGGGGTGGGCATTGATATCCGACGGCGCCCCATGGGTGGCCCACCGGGTATGCCCGATGCCAATGGTTCCGGGCAGCTTCTTTCCCTGGTCCGTCGCCTCGATCAGATTGGAAAGGCGCCCCTGCTTTTTTTCCACCAGCAACTTTCCCTCATAGCAGGTGCAGATGCCCGTGGAATCATATCCTCTATACTCCAGCTTGCTCAGGCCGTCCAGCAGCACCGGTGCCGCCGGTGTGTGCCCCGCAAACCCTACAATACCACACATAAATTTGCTCCTTTCGCGGTGATGCCGCGTCTATATCTCAGATCTCATCAAAATCATAACAAGCATAATATCTTATGATTATACCCTGTTTTTGGTCAAAAATCAAGACGCAGCCGCCGGAAAATCCTGTTTTTCGGCGCCTTTTCCCCTTACTCCCCGGGATTTCGCACCACACCCAGGAACAAAATTGATCCGTCATTGGCGGTAATAAGGTACAGAAACGGACGGTTCAGGTTCATCTCGATCTGGGGGCACTCCTCTGGTTCCATCCCCCCCGCCTCCATTTCCGCCATGGAATAGGCCGACGCCTCTACTCCGTCCTCGTTGATGGCAATATGCGTTCCCTGCTGGATCTTCCCCACATAAAGCGGCGTGTCCGAGGAAATGCCGGAGAAGTCGGCCCCTTGGGCGTCAAAGGCGCTGGTGACACCCAGACGCTGCAGCGTCTCCGCCAGTTGGGAGTAGGTGGTGCTGGTTTCAAACTTCGGAATGCTCCAGATTACATCCGCCTTCTGATAGTCCCCGTTCTCAAAGATCTCCCAGAGCTTCTCCTCCGTCAGCAGGCTGTCCACGTCCACCCCCTCCTTGGGCAATACAAAGGTCATCTGCCCCCGATCCAGTCCCAGAGAGCTTTTCAGGTACTCCTCCGTCTCCAAATAGTAAGCGCTTTCCTCTGTGGTATGCATAAAATCCGCAGAAACCTTCTGTCCGCTCTGGGTGGTAAAGTCCCCGGTGGCCGTACTGCCCTCTCCGAAGGGATTGACCCACTGGGTCTTATAGTACAGGGCGTTCACAATGGCCATCACCGTATTTTCGTCGAAGCCCAGCTCCTCCGGGTCCGGATGGAGCTGTCCCCCGGTGTTGTCAGCAATCCACTGGCCCAGGGCCAGGGCCGTGTCCTCCTGGGAGAACTCTCCCTGGTAAACCGAGGCATAGTAGTTCGCCGCCGCGGACAGCACCCAGTCCTGGCGATAGTCCACCTTGCTTCCGTCTGCCGTGGTGTCATCCAGCCAGAGAGAGTTGGCGATTTTCAGCTGGTTGATCTCATTGTCGAAATAGTTCACCCGGTAGAGCTTCCCCGTCTCCTGCGCCAGCGTCTCCACATCCGGCTGTCCAAGAAGGCTCAGAAGCTCACTTTGGGTCTGTCCCTGGGCGCCGGAGGCCAAAATGGCCAGGGTCTGATAGAGGCTCAAGGGGGAATAGCAGCCGCTTTTCCCATTCCCTTGGAGCACCGCGGCGGCGGTGCTGTAGGCGAAGGAATTCAGCGCCGTTTTGGTGCTGTCGGAGACCTGATTGTCCTGCCACTGCCGGCTCAAATCGTCGTATTGCTCCCAACCGACAGAGGCCGGATACTCCGCCGCCGCCAGAAGATCCACCGGATACTCCCCTGTTTCCGTAATTCCCGGATTCTGCTCAGCCGGATTTTTCGGAGGCACCGTGGCCTGAACCGTTTCCCCGGCAGTCCCAGTCTGTTCCGCCGACCCGCTGCCCCGGAACCACACCCACCGGCCCACGCCGCCCAGGGCCGCCAGCACCAGACAGGCTGCTAGGACCTGCTTCCAGGGGAATTTGGCCTTAGGCGGACGGCGGCGGGACTCCAGAATATATCGATCCTCTACCTGTCCCACGGCATAGAGCAAATCAAAATCCGTCATAGCGCAATTCCCTCCTGTTCCAGCATCGCTCGCAGTTTTTTCCGCTGACGGTACAGCGTTGACGTCACCTTGCTTTCACTGATTCCGCAGTTTTTCGCAATCTCCGTCACCGGCGACAGATGCCAGTACCGCCGGAGAAAAATATGACGCTGTTGGGCCGTTTGCGTCTCCAAAAAGCGGTTGATCACCGTTTCGATCTCCCGACGCTCCTGTTCTGTTTCAATGGTCTCCCGACCAGATACGCACTCTCCCAGCTCCTCCAGCGCCAAGGCCGTCTGGCCGCCGCCTCGCCGGACCGCATGGTTTTTCCGATACCGGCTCAGCGCCAGATTCCGCGTAATGCGCCCCAGCCAGGCCCGGAACACATTGGGCCGCTGGGGCGGAATGTTGTTCCACACCTGAAGATAGGTGTCGGAAACGCACTCCTCCGCCTCCTCCCGGATCTCCAGAATTCGCAGAGCAATTCCTCGGCACCATGGGCCGTATTTTTGATTGGTCTGAGCAATGGCCTCCTCGTTTCGATCCCAGTACAGTTGGTAGATCTCTGTGTCTTCCATAGAAAGTTCCTCGCTTTCAAAGTCCTTCATGAGATAGGACGCAGTTTCTCCGGGAATATTGCAAAAACGCTGCAAAATATTATTTGGGCGACTGTCGAAAAAGGCGCCGCAGTGCGGCGCCTTTTGGTTATTATCCCTGGAGCTTCTCCAGCCCCAGCTTCACACGGCGGAGCGTCTCTTCTCTGCCCAGAATCTGCGCAATCTCAATGGCACCACCAGGGGTGACCGCCTTGCCTGCCGCCGCAATCCGCAAGGGCCACATGACCTTGCCGATTTTGATTCCCTCCGCCTCTGTCAGGGCGTAGAGGGCGTCATGAATGGCGTCATAGCTCCACACCGGCAGGGCCTCCAGCGCCTCATATTCCTTCTGGAGCAGCGCCAGGGCACTTTCACCGGTGAGCTTATTTTTCTTGTTCGTGTACAGCGCCGTGTCATACTCCGGCAGCGTCTCAAAAAAGTCCACCATTTCCGGAATCTGGTCCAGACGATCCAGTCTGGTCTGGAGCAGCGCCGGAATCAGCGTTTTGTCCACATAGGGGGCGGTAATGGCCCGATCAATCCACGGCTCGGCCTTTTCCGCAAACTCCTGGGGGGGAAGGGCCTTGAGATATGTGCTGTTAAAGTAATTCAGCTTTTCCAGGTCAAAGGCAGAGGGCGACTTGGACAGCCCCTCCAGCTCAAAGGCCCCAATCAGCTCCTCCATGGTGAAGAACTCCTGCTCCGCCAGCTCCCCCCGGGGGCTCCAGCCCAGCAGTGCCACATAGTTGCACACCGCCTGGGGCAAATAGCCCATGGCCAGCAGGTCCTCATAGGAGGGGTCCCCATGTCGCTTGGACATTTTCCGGACATTCCCGGTCTCCGGGTCGGTGATCATCACACTGGCGCAGTGGACATAGGTGGGAATCTCCCACCCAAAGGCCTCATAGAGCAGATTGTACTTCGGCGAAGAGGAGAGGTATTCGCTGCCGCGGACCACATGGGTAATGCCCATCAGGTGGTCATCCACCACATTGGCAAAGTTATAGGTGGGCAGGCCGTCGGATTTCAGCAGCACCTGATCGTCCAACTCGCTGTTGTCCACCGTAATGTCTCCGTAGACCGCATCGTGGAAGGTGGTGCTGCCCTCGGGGATCTTCTGCCGGATTACATAGGGCTCTCCAGCCTCCAGCTTCCGCTGGATCTCCTCCGGAGAAAGGGAAAGACAGTGCCGGTCATATTTGGCGTTGGGGTCCTTCTCATGGAGCGCCTGCAGCCGCTCCTCCGAGCAGAAGCAGCGATAGGCCGCCCCCTTCTCCACCAGAAGCTCCGCATATTTCCGGTACAGCTCCCGGCGCTCTGTCTGAACATAGGGTCCCACAGGCCCGCCTACGTCCGGTCCCTCATCATAGGTGAGGCCGCAGCCCGCCATGGTCCGCTTAATCACCGCCACGGCGTCCTCCACCTTACGCTTCTGGTCTGTGTCCTCGATCCGCAGAATAAAGGTGCCCTCTGCGTGGCGGGCGATCAGATAGGTATAAAGGGCCGTACGCAGATTGCCCACATGCATATGTCCCGTGGGACTGGGAGCGAATCGGGTGCGCACCTTTCCTTTGGGAATTCTCGCTTCCATCTCTTCAAAGAAGTTCATGTCCGTTTCTCCTTTTGTCTCGTGGTGTTCCATCCCTCCGCTGTCACGGCCGATCCTCGGTATTTTTTGCCTGCCGCCGCAGAATATCATTGAAAAAGCAAAGGTTCTGTGTTAGGATGTACTGGATTAGGTGTATCAAGAATACTGCCGAAATTCATTTTTGTCAACAAAGAAGGTTATTATAAATGGAAGAAAAGAAAGTCCTGCTCTCCGGTATTCAGCCCAGCGGCGATTTGACTCTGGGTTCCTATCTCGGTGCCATCAAAAACTGGGCGGATCTGGCCAAGGAATTTGACTGCTATTATTTTATGGCGGACATGCACACCATTACGGTCCGTCAAAACCCTGCCGACCTGCGGCGGCACACCCTCCAGCAGCTGGCCCAATATATTGCCTGCGGCCTGGATCCCAAGGAAAACACCCTGTTTATCCAGTCCCATGTTCATCAGCATGCGGAGCTTGGCTGGGTGCTTCAGTGCTACACCATGTTCGGCGAGCTGTCCCGTATGACTCAGTTCAAGGATAAAAGCGCGAAAAATGCGGAAAATATCAATGGCGGCCTTTTTGCCTATCCCTGCCTCATGGCCGCGGACATTCTCCTGTACCAGCCGGACTTTGTCCCGGTGGGCGAGGACCAGAAGCAGCATGTGGAGCTGACCCGGGACATTGCCACCCGGTTCAACAGCGTCTACGGAGAAACCTTCAAAATGCCCGAGCCCTATATTCCCAAGGTGGGCGCCCGGGTCATGGGTCTCCAGAGTCCCACCAGCAAAATGTCCAAGTCTGACAAGGATCCCAACGGCTGCGTCTACCTGGTGGATGACAATGACACCATTATGCGGAAGTTCAAGCGGGCCGTCACCGACAGCGAGACCTGCGTCCGCTTTGACCGGGAGCACAAGCCCGGCATCTCCAACCTGATGGAGATCTATTCCGCCTGCACCGGAAACTCCTATGAGGAGATTGAGCGGGAGTTTGACGGCAAGGGCTACGGCGACTTTAAGCCTGCCGTCGGCGAGGCTGTGGTCTCCGTGGTTTCCCCCATCCGGGACGAGGCCCAGCGGATCTTCCAGGACAAGTCCTATCTGGAGAGCATCTACAAGGCCGGTGCAGAGAAGGCAGGGTACATTGCAAATAAGACCCTGCGGAAAGTCTACAAGAAGGTGGGCTTTGTCGCCCGCTGAGAAAGGATGATTTCATGGCAACCCGGCAACAGCTTCTCACTGTGCTGATCGCCGTTCTGGCCGCTGGGGTGGTGGCATTTGTGCTGACCCCGCTGGTCCGTCATTTTGCCATTCGCTTTGGCTTTGTGGACGTTCCCAAGGACGCCCGCCGTATGCATCACAAGCCCATTCCCACCATTGGCGGATTGGCCATTTACGCTGCCTTCCTGTTTGTAATTCTGATTCTCGGGAGCCTGACCAGAGAACTGGGCGGCATTCTGGCCGGCGGCACCATCGTTGTGCTGTTAGGCGTTGTGGATGATAAATACGATTTAAATGCAAAGCTGAAATTTGTGGTACAGATTCTGGCCGCTGCGGTCCCGGTCTCTCAGGGCTGCATGATCGACTATATTTCCAACCCCCTTCCCGTTGGCGGCCCCTACCTGTCTCTGGGGGTACTGGCCATTCCGGTGACCATTGTCTGGATTGTCGCCATCACCAACGCCGTGAACTTCATCGACGGTCTGGACGGACTCAGTGTGGGAGTCTGCTCCATCAGCTGTCTGAGCATGGCCATTATCGCCCTGTCTCTGGGTCAGGGCCAGGAGGCGCTGCTGCTGGGGGCGCTGTTGGGGGCCTGTCTGGGCTTTATGCCCTACAATCTAAACCCCGCAAAGATTTTTATGGGGGACACCGGTGCAACCTTTTTGGGCTTTATGCTGGCCTGTATGTCTGTCAGCGGCCTGTTTAAGCTCTATACGGTGATCTCCTTTGCCGTCCCCATCCTTGTGCTGGGGGTCCCGCTGTTCGATATCTCCTTTGCCTGCATCCGCCGTCTGTGGCACCACGTCAGCCCAATGAAGCCCGATCGGAGCCACATTCATCACCGGCTCATTGACATTGGCTTCAACCAGCGCCAGAGCGTGGCCATTCTCTATGTGGCAGCTTCTCTGCTGGGCGTCTGTGCCGTGATGGTCAGCACCAGCGGTCCCAGGAAGGCCCTGATGGTGCTGGTTGCGGTGGTGGCCATTGGGGTCATCTCCCTTCGGATCATCACCCGCCGGGCTGAAACCGAATTGGACACATCCCAGCAAGATAAGTCTGATTCCCATGAGGATCAGGATTCTCCGGTAAAATAGAAACAGGGCAGCCCTGCCGCCCCGTTTCCTCCCCTACAGCATCAGATACAGGGCGGCAGCCACCAGGGGCCAAAGCGCATCCCCCTCTCCCTCTCTGGCCAGGAGAAAAATCAGCAGCAGAATCAGCAGATCGTCGCTGTCCAGCCGCCCCAGGCGTCCCAGCAGGCCCTCTGTCTGCCGGGATGGTTTTCCTTCGGCGCCCGGCGGCGCAGAAAGAGGATATGGCTCCGACTGTTCTACATAGGGATTGAACATAGTCTCGCCTCACAGTTCTATGGTGCCTGCCACCGCCTTGGCGGCGCCCATCAGCCGAAGGGCCTTTGCCGCCCTGCGAAGTTTTTCCCGCTTATCCTGGCCCAGCAGCGGCGTCATCGCCTCCAGAAGCGCTGTGGCGTTCTCCGCTGTACCATGCTGAAGGGCCGTTATCAGCCCTTGGAGCCGTTCCGGAGAGATTTCTCCCCAGGGCTCCGGCTTGTTCTCCTTCTGGGTAGGGGGCTCCGAACTGCCGCCCAGTCCCAGCTGCTTTGCCACAGCCTCCAGCTGTTCCATGGCGCCGGGCTGCGCCAAAAAGCTGCTTACGGCAGCGCCAAGATCATCCATGGCCCATGGCCTGTTCCAGAGACCTCAGCAGCTGCTGAATCTCCGGCTCGGACACCAGCGGCTCCAGCAGCCGCCGGACCTGCTCCGTATCCCCCTGGCGCAGGGCCGCTCCCGCCAGGTGTATCTTCCCCTCCCGGGAAAATCGCGCCAGGAGAGTCTGGCCTTCCCTTGTGGACAACAGTTTCTGGATTTGTTTCTGCTGCTCTGACTGATTCATACTCCGCATCCCCCTTTCCCTACTCATTGTATGCGGGGGCGGAGAGAAGGTGTACAATATGATGAAAATCCTTGTGTTTTCCGACTCCCACGGAAGGGTCGCTTCCATGGAGCGGGCCATTCGTCTGGAACAGCCGGACCAGATCCTCCATTTGGGCGACTGCGTTCCAGACGCCCAGGCTTTGAAAAAATTCGGCATTCCGCTTCTGCAGGTTGCAGGGAACTGCGATTACGGCTCCACAGAGCCGGAAATCCGGATCCTGGACTTGGAGGGTACCCGAATCTATATGACCCATGGACACCTCCACGGTGTCAAAACCATGTACCAGCGCGCCATTTATGCCGCCATGGGCGAGGATGCCCAGATTCTGCTGTTCGGCCACACCCATCAGGCCGAATGCTACTGCGAGCAGGGTCTGTGGATTCTCAATCCCGGGGCCGCAGGTGCCTGGGGCAGCTACGGCGTCATCCAGCTGACGGATGGCAGGATCGAATGCTGTCTGAAATCCGTCTGAGAAAAAGGAGTGTCTGCCATGCTGCTGACCATCGACGTTGGAAATACCAATATGGTATTCGGAATTTTTAAAGATCAGGAGATGCTGGGTTCCTTCCGGCTCTCCACCAATTCCACTGCCACCTCGGACGAGGTGGGGATTATGGCAGTGGCATACTTTGAACGGTTCGGCTACCGGGCCGAGGACGTAAAGGCCTGCATTATCGGCTCTGTGGTGCCCCAGGTCATGTATTCCCTCACCAGTGCCATTATCAAATACTTTGGGGTAGCCCCTCTTGTGGTGGGCACCGACGTGGACTGCGGGCTGAAGTTTGACCCCCGCTGCTACGAAACCGGTCGGCTCGGTACTGACCGCGCCGTAAACTGCATCGCTGCCATTGCGAAATACGGCGCTCCCTTTCTGATTTTGGACTTCGGCACTGCCACCACCATTGATGCGGTGGGCCCGGGCGGCATCTATCTAGGCGGCACCATCGGTCCCGGCCTTCAGGTCAGCCTGGACGCACTGGTCTCCCGGACCGCTATGCTCCCCCGGGTGGAGCTGCAAATGCCGCCCACCGTACTGGGCCGGAATACCGTGGAGCAAATTCAGGCCGGCGTCGTGGGCGGATATGTGGGCAATATGGAGTATCTGGTCCACCAGGTCATGGAGGAGATGGACTGCGACGGCATCAAGGTCATCGCCACCGGCGGTCTATCCCGGATGATTGCCGAGCAGACAGACCGGATCACCATTGTGGACACCCGCCTGACCCTGGATGGTCTCCAGCTGATCTACGATCGAAACCGGGATGCCCGTCCTGTGGAGATCCGCAACAACTGAGCCTAGCGGCGCCCGGTCCACAGTCCCTCACCACCTGAGAAAAGTTTTATGGGCCTCCGATCCACCGGGATCGGAGGCCCTCTTGATTATAGCACCTTGGCAAGCCGGTCCATGGCATCCTCAATGCACCGGGTGGGACAGGCCAAATTGAACCGGATGTGTCCCGTTCCGGCCTGGCCAAATTCCTGGCCGTTGTTGACAAAGATCAGCGCCGACTCCAGCTTCTCCATCAGTTCCTTCTGGGAAAGGCCCAGGCAGCTGAGATCCACCCACTGGAGATAGGTTCCCTCCAGCGGCGTCAGCACCGCACCGGGGACCAGAGCCGTAAGGCGGTCCAGCAGCACCTGGCGGTTCTTTTGCAGGTGGACCAGCAGGGCGTCCAGCCAGGGGCCGCCGGTTTCGTAGGCCGCCGTGGTCGCCGCATAGGGGAAGGTCCCCAAATAGTGCCCGCAGTGGACCTCCTGATCCGCAATAAACCTTTTCCGGACCGTCTCGTCCTCAATGATGATATTGCTCAGGGCATTGCCCGCCAGATTAAAGGTCTTGCTGGGCGCCGTGCAGATGACGCTTTTGGCCTTCAGCGCCGGAACCGCCTGGGTCAGCACCAGATGCCGCCCGGTATAGTCCAGGTCAAAGTGGATCTCATCAGAGACCACATAGAGATCATGCTCCAGACAGATTTCTCCCAGGGTCTCCAACTCTTCCTTTGTCCAGACCCGGCCCACCGGGTTGTGGGGCGAACAGAGCATCAGCATTTTTGCCGTTTTCGCCTTCTGCCGAAGGTCCTCAAAATCCATGGTGTACCGGCCATCCTGGAGTTTCAGCGGATTCTCCACAACGGTTCGGCCGTTGGATCTTATCGTCCGGGCAAAGGGCGGATACAGCGGCGTCTGGATGATAATTTCATCTCCCGGCTCCGTCAGAGCCCGGACCGCCACGCCCATGGCCGTTACAACTCCGGCAATCTGAATAGCCTTGGCCGGGTCGATCTCCCAGCGATGGCGGGTCCACATCCAGTTTTTCAGTGCCGCATCATAGCGGGCCTTTTCCGGAGGGGCATAGCCAAAGCAGCCCTTGTCCACAATTTCGTGCATACCTGCCGTGATTCCCGGGGCCAAATTCAGCCGCATCTCTGCCACGGAGAAGCTGATGATGGCAGGGTCTGTCACCCCGCGCTCCGCCACAAAGGGATGGACCCCGCCCCCGGTATTGACTGTTGTGAAATCAAACGCCATATGGATCACTTCCTAATTAGTTTGTTTCCGTCATTTTACCACGGCCCGCAGGGAAAAACAAGACGCTCTCTCCGAAATCCTTTGACACAGTCCCTTGGTGTCGTCTCGAAGCCTTGTCCTTCGAGCGCTATGGGAACGGTATCACTTCGGAGAGAGCGTAGGTTTTATTGTTTCCGCAGGACAATCACGTCTTCGTCGTAGCTGGCCGCAGGGGGCATCTGCCAGCCCTGGTGGTCTGTATGCAGAAGATGATGGGCCTTCTCACCGCAGGGCTCTCCCAGATAGTCCTGGTACAGTGCCTGCACATCGGGGTTCTCATGGGAAAAGCGCATTCCGTTGTGGGCGTCGTACTGGTACAGCACCGCCCCCCGGTCCTCGGCCCGCTCCTGGTTGTAGTGGATAGGCTGACCGCCGCCGCCTACACAGCCGCCGGGACAGGCCATGACCTCTACAAAGTCATAGGACACCTCTCCGCGGCGCAGGGCACGGATGAGCCGCCGGGCGTTGCCCAGTCCGCTGACCACGGCGGTACGCACCCTGACTCCCGCCACGTCATAGTCCGCCTCTTTCCAGCCGTCCTGGCCTCTTGCCCCCAGGAACGCCTGATCCGGGTCCGGATTCTCCCCGGTGAGCACATAAGTACAGGTTCGAAGGGCCGCCTCCATCACGCCGCCGGTGGCGCCGAAGATCACTGCCGCGCCGGTTCCGGTTCCCAATGGGGAATCAAAGTCCGTCTCCGGCAGCGCCGCCACGTCCAGCTGATCTGCGGAGATCATCCGGCACATTTCCCGAGTGGTGATGGAGAAGTCCACGTCCTTTCCCGCGCCGGCATCGTTGATATTGGGAATCTCCAGCTCCGCCTTTTTTGCCACACAGGGCATCACCGAAACACAGACGATCTTGTTGGGATCCACGCCGATCTTTTTGGCAAAGTAGCTCTTGGTCACCGCGCCGAACATCTGCTGAGGAGATTTGGCCGTTGACAGCTCATCCACCATGTCCGGGTACTGAGACTTCAGGAACCGGACCCAGCCGGGGCAGCAGGAGGTAAACATGGGGTATTTGTGCTGCACCCCATCCTGCATCCGATGCAGGAACTCCGTTCCCTCCTCCATAATGGTCAGGTCCGCCGAGAAATTGGTGTCGAACACATAATCAAAGCCGATGCGGCGAAGCGCCGTGGCCAGCCGTTTTTCCGTGGCCACCTCCGGAGGCAGATCAAACACCTCGCCCCAGGCCGCCCGAACCGCAGGCGCCACCTGGACCACCACGATCTTGTCCGGATTGTTCAGCGCCCCGTTGAGGCCAAAAATGGCCTTGGTGTCATCCCGGGACCGAAGGGCATTGACGGGACAGTGGGTGATGCACTGGCCGCACAGCGCACAGTCTGCGGCCTGAATGGTGCGTCCCCCGGAGACTCCCACCGTGGTGTGGGAGCCGGTTCCCACCACGTCCCAGACCCCCAGGGACTGGACCTTATCGCAGAAGGAGATACAGCGCATACACTTGATGCACTTGCTTTCATTCCGAATCAGCGGGAAGCTCTCGTCCCAGTTGTCCGCTGGGTACTCGTGCCGAAAATTCATGGTGTCGTCCATATTGATGGAATTGGCCACCTTTTTCAGCTGACAGGTTTTTTCCCGGTTACAGGCGGGACAGTTCAGCCGGTGCTGGCTGAGAATCAGCTCAATATTGGTGCGCCGGGCCTCCCGGACCTTTACAGAGTTGGTGCGAATGGCCATACCCTCCATGCACACATTGTTGCAGGCGGTAATCAGATGGTCGGCGCCTTCCAGCTCCACCACACACACCCGGCAGGCGGCAATCTCATTGATGTCCTTCAGAAAACACAGTGTGGGCACCGGACATCCCGCCAGCTTCGTGGCGTCCAGAATGGTCCCGCCCTCCGGCACACTCACCGGAATCCCGTTTACAGTTACATTTACCATTCGCTTCTGCGCCCTCCCTTGAAGTTTCCACAGCCGAAGTGATCGCACCGGAGACATCTGCTGGCTTCCTGCTGGGCAGCACGGGTGCTCATTGGCCGCTCCATCAGCGCAAAGTCCTGCTTGCGGTCCGCCGCGCTGCGCTCGTGGAGGTTGACCCGGCCGCAGTACTTGTGATCCCGCAGGCTCACCTCCGGGATCTCCACATCCACGGTGATCTGGTGATTGTAGCCCAGATAATTGTCAATATTGGCCGCCGCCACCTTGCCGGCGGCAATGGCCCGAATGGCCGTCTTGGGACCGGTGACGCAGTCTCCGCCGGCAAACACACCGGGCGCCTGATCGACCGCCGTCCAATCCTCCGCCGCAATGACGCCCCGCTTAATGGGAATTCCCTCTTCCTCGAAATACTGGGTCTCGATGGACTGTCCCACCGCCACAATCACAATGTCGCAGGGGATCAGCTCCGGCGGCTCTCCGCTGGAGATCACGTCCGAACGCCGATCGTGGATCAGTCCCACCTGCTTCGGCTCCGTCCAAAGCCCTGTAACCTGGCCCTGGCCGTTGACCTCCACGGCGACCGGGCCGTGGAGATCCAGCATCTCCGCGCCCTCCTCCAGGGCGCCCTGGACCTCCTCCTGCTGGGCCGTCATGTCCACGGTACGCCGGCGATAGACGATGGACACCTTCTTGGCTCCGCAGCGAATGGCGCTTCTGGTGCAGTCCATGGCCACGTTGCCGCCGCCGATGACGCAGACCCGCTTTCCCTGGAAGTCCGGCATAATGCCGTCGCCAATGGCACCCATCATATCCACCGCGCTGAGAACCCCCTCGGCATCCTCATTGGGGATGCCCACTTTTTTGTCGTCGTGGGCGCCGATGGAGATAAACACCGCGTCATATTCCTTCCGTAGCTGCTCCATAGAGATCATTCCGTTGCCGCCGCCTACGGAGGTCTCCGTCCGCACCTCTACGCCGGTGGAGAGAATGCAGTCAATGTCCTCCTGGAGCCGCTGCCGGGGCAGCCGATAGCTGGGAATGCCGTAGCGGAGCATTCCGCCCAAATATTTTCTCTTTTCAAACACCGTACACTGATGGCCCATCAGCTGCAAATAATATGCCGCGGACATGCCGGAGGGACCGCCGCCGATAATGGCCACCCGCTTTCCTGTGGCCGGAGCGCAGGCCGGAGCCGGGACCTTCCCGGCATGGTTCACCGCCGCCAGCTTCAGGCCCCGGATGTTGATTGGGGCATCCAGCAGGGTCCGGCGGCAACGGCTTTCACAGGGATGCTCGCAGATCATGGCGCAGGCCGTGGGGAAGGGATTGTCCTTGCGAATCAGCCGCACCGCATCCCCATAGCTGCCCTGCTCCACCAGGGCCACATAGCCGGGAATATCCACCCCGGCAGGACAGTTCGCCACACAGGGAATGGATTGGGTGATCTGGCAGGAGCACCGATGGTGCTTCACATGCTCCACAAAGTCCTCGTAGCAGCCCTCCAGGCACCGCAGCACCAGCCGGGCCGTCTCCACGCCCAGGGCGCAGTCGGCGGAATCCTCGATGGTGGAGGCGGTATTTCGGATCTTCTCAATGGTTTCCATGGTGCCTCTGTTTTCCAGCACGTCCTCAAACATATTGTCCAGCTGCTTCAATCCGATTCGGCAGGGCACACATTTTCCGCAGGTCTGGGCACGGCACATCTTCAAAAACGCCGCCACCAGGTCCACCGGACAGATCCCCGGAGGGCTGGCAATAATGCGGCGCTCCATATCCGTGTACAGCCCCTCAACGGTGGTCTGGGCACGGCTGGCCGACATAATGGTTAGTCTGCTCATGATTCATATCTCCTTTATACGCAGGAATCCAGCAAAAGCTATGGCGTATACCATGATAACTATAACACAAAGCGTTCCCAGAACCATTGTGGATTTTTCCAATTCTTCGCCGATTTTTCATCTGTTTTGCCGATTTGTCCCTTTGCCCGGCGCGTCGCCTATTACAAAATCTGGGCATTCCGTAACGGCTTGATACCTTTTTGTCACAATCCCCTTGAATGAAAAGGGCTCCTATGGTATGATAACGGTACACTATGTAATGAAAAGAGGAACTCACCTTGAATTACGCAGAACAGGTTCTCACAGAAGTCCGCCGGGCCATTGTCGGCAAGGACGATATGATTTTAAAGACCTTCCTCACCATGCTGGCCGGCGGCCATCTGCTGCTGGAGGACAAGCCCGGCGTGGGCAAAACCACCCTGGCGCTGGCCTTTTCCCGCGCCCTCCAGCTGGACTACAAGCGTATGCAGTTCACCCCCGACGTGATGCCCACAGACGTCACCGGCTTTACCATCTATAACAAAAATACCGGCGCCACGGAATATCAGCAGGGCGCCATCCTCTGCAATCTGTTCCTGGCGGACGAGCTCAACCGGGCCTCCTCCCGGACCCAGGCTGCACTGCTGGAGGCCATGGAGGAGGGACAGGTCACCGTAGACGGAGAAACCCACCCTCTGCCCAAGCCCTTTATGGTCATCGCCGCCCAGAACCCCTACGGCTCCTCCGGCACCCAGCTGCTGCCGGACTCTCAGATGGACCGGTTTATGGTGCGGCTCACCATGGGGTATCCCGCCCCGGAAAGCGAGCTGGAGCTTCTCCGCCGGAAGCAGGCCTGCAACCCTCTGGACAATATCACCCCGGTGGCAGATCAGTCTACGCTGGCCGCCATCCAGCATGAGGTGGCCGACACCTACGCCTCCGACGATATTTTCAAGTACATCGTCCGGCTCACCACTGCCACCCGGAGCCACCCGGATCTGCGTCAGGGTGCGTCTCCCCGGGCCTCGGTGGCCCTGGCCTCCATGTCCCGGGCAGTGGCCTGGGTCCAGGGCCGGGACTATGTGATTCCCTCCGATGTGCAGTTTATCTTTGCCGATACCGTTGCTCATCGTCTGCTGCTGACCCGTCAGGCCGAGCAGGAACAGAAAAACGCCCGGGACATCTGCACGGCGATCCTGCAAAAGACCCCTGCGCCCCGGGTCAAGTGAGGCACCCATGCTGAAAAACAGACTGATCTATCTGCTGGTGTTGGTGCTTCTGGTGCTGTTTCGAATCTCCTACACCGGCTATGTGGCGGGCTTTCTGCTGCTGATGGCGCTGATCCTCCCGGTGTTTTCCTGGCTCATCAGCCTTCCCGGGGCCCTGGGGACACATATTTCCCTGTCCGTCCCGGATCAGGTGACCCGGGGCAGCGATGCCGCCGTCACCCTGTCCCTACAGCAGAGCCGGCTGTTCGCCACCGGGGCCATTCGAGGCAAGCTGAAAACCCAAAGCGTCGTCTCCGGTGAAGTCACCTATACCAAGCTCAAACGTATCACCGGCGGCTTTCCCCTGAATACGGAGCACTGCTGCGTCTATGAATGCTCCTTTTCCAAGCTCCGAGTGCTGGACCTGATGGGTCTGCTTCCCATGCCCACAAAGCGCCCTCAAAGCGCCAGTGTCACGATACTGCCCTACCCGCAGGAGCCTCCGGAGCACCCCGATTGGGCCGGCACCAGCACTCTGGTGACCAAGCCCTATTCCGGCAGCGAAAACCCCTATGATCTCAGAGACTACCGCACCGGAGACACGCTGAAGGCCGTCCACTGGAAAAAAAGCGCCGCCTTGGACAAGACCGTGGTCCGGGACACCTTGGAGCCCGCCGTCCGGGTGGCCCCCATTTGGATTGATTGGCCCCGGGACGCCCATGGCCGGGACGTGGCTCTGGACCAGCTGGCCTGGTGCATCATCTATCTCAAACAAAACAATGCCGGAATCCTGCTGCAATGGCTGGACGCCCAGGGGCATACCCAGAGCATCTATGCCGCCCAGGGTGAGCTGGATCGGGTTATGCCTCAGATTCTCGCCCAGAAGGCCGGCTGTCGGGTCCCTGTCTCTGCATTGCAGCCCCGGGAGATCCTGCTTTCCGCCGGCTTTGGAGAGGAGGCCGTCTCATGAAACAGCTCCCTCGGCTATTGATGGATGCCACGGTGGTGGTTCTTGCCGTGCTGGCGACGATTTTCTGCCTGACCACGGCCTTCTCCCTCACCGTCAGCCCGCTGGTTCTGGTTGGCGTCACTCTGGTAGCCGCTCTGCTGTTCACCAGCTGCTTTCTCTGGAAGAAGGCCCTTTGGCTGCTGATTCCCGTAGCTGCCGCCGTGGTGCTGCTGGGCCTTTTCACCCAGCTGTTTTCCTCTGTGGGAGACGCCCTTCAACAGCTGCTCCACGACATTCTCACCCGATTTTCCAGCGCCTATCCCAGCTTCAGTCTCTCCATTCCCCCGGAGCCTACGGCTTACGTCTCCGACAACTACACGGTGTTGTTCTCCGTGCTGGCCGTTCTGCTTTCCGTGTGGATGGCCTGGGGCGTTGGATACCGGTCCGGTTTAATCACCATTGCAGGCTCACTGCCCTTTCTTTTGCTGTGCGTGATGATCAACGACACCCCGCCCCATATTGTGCCACTGGTGATGCTGCTGACTGCCTGGACCTCGATTCTGCTGGCAAAGGAGCGTCCCAATGAACCGGCCACCATGGACGCCGCCCGGCTCGGGCTGACCCTACTGTGCATTCTTCTGGTGTTTACCGTGGCCGGTGCGCTTTACCCCAAGATGGACACCCACAATCAGGCGTTGCCTGCCCCCCTTCAGGAGCTGCTGGACCATCTTCCCGGCCCTGTTCAGCGAGTCCTGTCCCCCAACTCCAGCGGCTTCCAGGATGAGGAGCTGGGGGCTGACACCAGCGAAACCCTGGACCTCACCAAGCAGGGGGCCCGTGACCGCAAGGACACGGTGATGATGCAGATCAGCAGCACCGAAACCGGCGTGCTCTATCTCCGTGGCGCCGCCAAGGACCTCTACACCGGCACCAGCTGGGAATCCCGGGGAGAGGCCACCACCGCAGAAAGCGTCTACGCCCACACCTCCCTGGGCACCGCCTTTGGCGGAAGCTATCAGGCGGCCATTCAAATCCACAACTACTATGACAAGGCCACCGTGGCCTTTGTCCCCTACGGCTTTATCAGCTGCGCCGGGGCCAACTCCATTGTCAACGATCTCCGGGTCCCCTGCTACGAAGACGACTATATCTCCTACTTCTGGCCCGGAATCCAGACGCTGGACCTGACCACTGTGGGAGAACAGAACCCAGACTACGACAGCTACGTCCAAGGCACCTGTCTGGAGCTCCCCGAGGACACCAGGCAGACCTTGTATCAGCTGGCCCTTTCCTATGGTTATGACCCGTCGCTGTCCACCTTGGACACCATTGCGTGGGTCGCGGCCTTTGTCCGGTCCGTGGGGACATATCAGCTGGATGTCTCCCGGCAGCCCGGCGACCAGGACTTTGCCGTCTATTTCCTCACGGAAAGCAAATCCGGATACTGCGTCCATTTCGCCACGGCAGCCGCCACTATGCTCCGTGCCCTGGGGGTTCCCTCCCGCTATGCCTCCGGCTACCGGGTAACCATCCAGGAGACCAGCACCGTCACAGACATCATCGACAAGGACACCCATGCCTGGGCCGAGGCCTATATCAGCGGCCTTGGTTGGATCCCCCTGGAAACCACCCCGGGCTTTGGAGATTCGGTGACCCTGCCGGACGTCCAGCGGGAGCCTCAGCCCTCCGCCGATCCGGCGCCCTCCCCCTCTGTGGAGCCCTCGCCTTCCTTGGAGCCTTCTCCTGCCCCCGCTTCTGCGGAGCCCTCGGAGGAGCCCAGTCAGGCCCAGCCCTCTCCCGAGGCCGCCCCGGAACCGGCCACCGGGGTAGGATCCCGGCTGTGGCTTCTGCTGCTGATCCCTCTGGCCCTGATTCTGGCACTGATCGTTCTGCTTCTGCGGCATCACCTTGTGCTGGGCCGCAGGCTGAAGCAGTTCCATTCAGGAACCCGGAATGACGCCGTAGTCCGCCAGTGGGCCTATCTGGAACAGCTGGTCCCCTGGGGCGCAGTGCTGCCCGAGGAGATGGAGGCGCTGGCGCTGAAGGCCAAGTTCAGCCAGCATACTATTTCCCAGGAGGAGCTGACGAAGTTCACCCGATCCGTCCAATCTCTGTCCCGGAGCACCATGGCCGCCCTGACCCGTGGCCAACGGCTGCGCTTCCGCTGGCTATCCTGCTTGGATCTGAAATCATAACTCCGTAGAAAAGCCCGGAATCCCTCTCACTGAAGGATTCCGGGCTTCTATGGTGATCATCGTTTTTCCAGCAGCTCTCCAATATCCCGCACCGCGGCACGGAGCCGTTTCCGCTCCTCCGGAGAGAGCTTATGCAGCTCCTCCACAGCCGCCGCGTACTCCTGCCGCAGAAGCTGACGTCCCTGATCGGTCAGCTCCACCCATACTCTGGTTCGGTTGTCCTGATCATAGTTTCGCCGCACATAGCCATGCTCCACCAAGGGCGCCACTGCTCGGGTGGCCTGTTCTCGGGAGCAGGCCATGGCATCCGCCAGCAGCGTCATGGTCATGGTTCCCTGTCCTTCCAGGGTCAAAAGGCAAAGGCGCTGGGTCCCTGTGATCTCCCTGGACTGCCAGGGTGTATTGAGCAGAAACCGTTTGCACAGGGGATAGAGCTTCGCCAGGCTGTCCAGCAGCATCGGTTCCATGGGCTCCACGTCCTCATCTCCTTTGGCCGCCGAGGCGGCACGTCCTGTTCCGTATTCTACCACGGCCTCTGTGGAAAATCAACCGGCTGCGCAAATTGGGGCCGCCGAAGCGGCCCCAATCCCTATAGGATCCTTCGCTGCTCAGCAGCCGCATCCGTTGTCGCAGCCGCATCCGCCGCAGCTTCCGCAGCCCAGCGTATTCGTTCCGCCGCCGCAGCAGCAGATGATAATCAGCAGAATAATGAGCCACCAGCAGCCGCCGCCAAACATGCCGTTACCGTTTCCGCAACCACAATTCATAATAGAACCTCCTGAGAGATATTCACGCCGCATTTCGCTGCGCTACTCTATCTTATTCGCCAGGGGGCAATTGGTTCCTCTCAGGCTCCTGGTCTGTCTCTCGCTTCTCGTTGAGCCGATAGCTCAGGGTCAAAAGACTGTCCACAATGTTGACCCGCTCCACCAGCACTCCCTGCTCCTCCACATGAAGGTCACAGTCGGTAAAATTCCAGATAGCCTCGACGCCCAGCTCCGCCAGCAGCTTGGCCACCTCGGGGGCGCTGCCTCTGGAGACCGTCAAAACCGCCATACTGGGCTTTTCCGCCTCCACAAAGGGACGGAGCTTCCGCCCCTCCATCACTGGCACAGAGCCCACTGTGGTCCCTGCAATGGCGGGATCCGTATCGAAGGCAGCCAGCATAAAAAAGCCCCAGGTCTCAAAGTCAAAATTTCGCAGCATTGCCCGGCCCATGTTGCCGCAGCCCACCAAAATGGCGGTGTTCCGGCTGTTGAGGCCCAGAATCTCCCGAATCTCATAGCGGAGCTTCTTCACGTTGTACCCATATCCCTGCAGTCCAAACTCTCCGAAGCAGGAGAAATCCTGGCGGATTTGGCTGGCCGTAAAGCCCAGCCGCTGGGCCAGCGTGGCAGAGGAGACCCGGATGCAGTTGGTCAGATACAGCTCCTCCACACAGCGGTAGTATTTGGGCAGCCGGGCAATGACCGGGTTGGAAATACGGTCTTTTTTCATTGGATCTCCCCCCTTTTTGACTCATTGTACGACCGTTTTCTGCAAATGTCAATCTGCAAAGAGCTGATCCAGACTGCCGAAGGAATATCCCATCTCCTCCCACCGGGTCAGCAGCCGGTCCAAAATGGCGGCGTTGGTGGAGGAGGTGTTGTGCAGCAACACAACGGCCCCGGGATGGATTCGCGCCGTGAGCTTCTCCATGGCCGCCTGCTCCGAGGGCTGATCGTCGGTTTTCCAGTCCACATAGGCCAGGGACCAGAACACCGTCCGGTACCCCAGCTTTTTTGCCATCACCAGGTTATCCTGGCTGAACACCCCCTGGGGTGGCCGATAATACTTCGGCATTTCCTGGCCGGTGCAGTCCTTATAGGCCTCCCGGACCCGCTGGAGCTGCTGGGCGAAGGCCGTCTCCTCTGAAATGGCCGACATGTCCGGATGGCTCCAGGTGTGGTTTCCCACAATGTGTCCCTCCTGTGCCATACGCCGCACCAGCTCCGGCGCCGACTCTATGTAGCTCCCCACCACAAAAAACGCCCCCGGGGCCCGGTGCGCCTGCAGCACATCCAGAATCTTTTCCGTGTTTCCATTTTCATAGCCGCAGTCAAAGGTCAGATATATGACATTCTTCTGGGTGTCCCCGATAAACCGGGCGTCATATTGCTCCAGCTCCGCCTCTGTGGCGTTTCCCACCGGTGGCTGTCCCGGCGTCTGGAAGCTCAGGCCCCAGGCCCCTGTCTCCAGGACATCGCCCTCGGGGTAACTCAGATACAGTGCCGCCGGGATCAGTACCGCCAAAAGAACGCAGAGGCCCCCCAACAGCTTTTTTAGCTCTATGGTCATCCACATTGCAAAATCCCCTCCCATGGACTCTATGCCTGTCCAGGGAGGGGTATTCCAGTTACATCAGCGGCGCCAGCAGCCGCAGCACCGCCCGCATCAGCCGCACCGGCACACTGGTGGCCCGGCACTGCTCCAGGGTGACCTCCTGGCTGACCGCAATGGTGTTCTGCACATCCTGTTCCACCTGCGCCACGCAATCTGCGTCATAGAGAAACACGCCGTTTTCAAAGTGTAGATACAAACTGCGGAAGTCCAAATTGATGGTTCCCACTGTGGCATACTGTCCATCCATGGTAAAGACCTTGGAGTGGAGAAAGCCCGGCGTGTATTCATAGACCTTGACCCCGGCCTTCACCAGGTCCTCATAGTGGGCCCTGGTCACCGCGTGGACATACCACTTATCCGGAATGTGGGGCGTCAGAATCACAACCTCCACGCCGGACTTGGCCGCGTTGGTCAGCGCCTGCATCATGCCGTAGTCAATGATGAGATAGGGCGTCATAATGTGGATGTACCGGGTTGCCCGGGAAATCAGGTTCATATAGACCGAGCCGCCTACGGGCTCGTCATCCAGGGGATTGTCCGTGTAGGGCTGAACATACCCCTTTCCGTCCACCACCGGCTCCGGCGGAATAAAGGAGGGGATGCTGTTTTCCTCTCTCCGAACATAGTCCCACAACGAGAGAAACATCACCGTCATGGACCAGACCGCTTCCCCCCGAAGCATAATGGCGTTGTCCTTCCAGTGCCCAAACCGGAGCTTCCGGTTGATATACTCGTCCGCCAGATTGATGCCCCCGGTAAAACCGACCTTTCCGTCGATGATCATCAGCTTTCTGTGGTCCCGGTTGTTGAGTCGGGCCGAGGCAATGGGCACAAAGGGCCCAAACACACAGCATTTGATGCCCATATCCTCCAGTTCCCGGTGGTAGCCTGCCGGCAGCAGGGTAATACAGCCAAAATCGTCGTACATCACTCGGACGTCCACCCCTTCGGCGGCCTTTTCCTTCAGAATTTCCAGAATCCCGTCCCACATGACGCCGGTTCCAATGATAAAATACTCGATGAAGATATACTTTTTTGCCTTCTTCAGCTCCTCCAGCATCACGGGATAGGCCTCGTCTCCCAGGGGAAAGTATCGGGTCTCCGTATTGCGGTACACCGGGCACCCCGCCACGCTTCGGATATAGGACGACTGCACGGCGGCCTGAGGATTTTCCTTCGCCAGCTGTTCCGCCAGCTCCGGATTCTGAGGCAGATGTCTGCCCATGGTCAGCTCCACCTGCTTCATTTTCTCCCGCTGATGCCGGGACAGGCGGTTGCCGCCCAGCATCAAATAGAACAGCCCGCCAAACACCGGGAATGTCAGGATCGGCACCAGCCATGCGATTTTATAGGCGGGATTTGTGTTTTTGCTGATAATAAACAGCGTCGCGCCAAGGCTCAGCAGCAGCAGAATCAGATAAAAAAGCTCATTGCTGTCCTTGAACTTCCATATCATCAGCACGAAAAAGATCAGCTGAACCAGCAGGCTGATGGACACCATAACCACCCGCTGGAACATACGCTTGAGTTGTCCCGGCACCCGCTTGAGCTGTCCTGACACTTCCTTCATGGATGTTCCCCCCTTATGTCCGTCTGCACGAAAATTGTACCACGAATTTGGCCCAATAGAACCCGGTTTTAAAATGCCGCCCCTGGTCGGGGCGGCACCGCATCATACTTCCCAGCCGTTTAAGTAGCGGACCTGGTCCTCCGTAAGGGTGTCCACCTTTAGGCCCATAGCATCCAGCTTGATCCGGGACACCAGGTCGTCGATCTCCTGGGGCACCTCATACAGCTCCGCCTGCATTTCCCCCCGGTGCTCCATGAGATATTTCAGGCTCATGGACTGGATGGCAAAGCTCATGTCCATGATCTCCGCCGGATGCCCATTGCCGGAGGCCAGGTTGACCAGCCGTCCCTCCGCCAGCAGGTTCAGCGTTCTGCCGTCCGCCAGCTCATATCCCATGATCTCATCCCGGCGGAGATAGACCCTTTTGGCCATCTCCCGCAGCTCCACTTCGTTGACCTCCACGTTGAAGTGACCGGCGTTGCTCAGAAACGCATTGTTCTTCATTACCGCGAAATGCCTCTTGGTGATCACGTCCCGACAGCCGGTGGCGGTGACAAAGATGTCCCCCAACGGCGCAGCGGAGTCCATATCCATCACCTGATAGCCATCCATGGTGGCCTCCAGGGCCTTGATGGGGTCGATCTCCGTGACAATTACCGTTGCCCCCATTCCCTTGGCCCGCATGGCAATTCCCCGTCCGCAGTAGCCGTATCCCGCCACCACCACGGTCCGTCCTGCCACCAGCAGGTTTGTGGTGTGCATAATGGCGTCCCACACGCTCTGACCGGTGCCGTATTTGTTGTCGTAATAGTGCTTGCACTTGGCGTCGTTGACATTCATCATGGGGAAAGGCAGCGCCCCGGCCTTTGCTCTGGCACGAAGCCGGTGAACCCCGGTGGTGGTCTCCTCGCAGCCCCCCAGAATGCGGTCCCCAAACTCCCGGCAGTCCGAGCAGAGCAGCTCCATCAAATCTCCCCCGTCGTCAATAAACAGGTCCGGATGGCAGGACAGCGTCTTTGTCAGGTGCTCCTTATACTCCTCCGGTGTGGACCCATGCCAGGCAAACACATGGACGCCCAGCGAGGCCAGCCCCGCCGCCACATCGTCCTGGGTGGAAAGGGGATTGCAGCCGGTGGCGTAGACCTCTGCCCCTGCCGCCTTCAGCACCAGGGCCAGGTAGGCAGTTTTGGCCTCCATGTGGATGGACATGGCGATTTTCTTCCCTGCAAAGGGCTTTTCCCGTTCAAACTGCTTCCGGATGGCGCCCAGCGCCGGCATAAAATCCTGGACCCACTGGATTTTCATCCGGCCATGGTCCTGGAGGGACATATCTCGAACAATACTCATACTGATCTGCCTTTCTGATGTTTCATTTGGGCTGAGTATACCATAAAAACCACCCTCCGTCAACGAATCCCGGTTCTAATTCCAATCTCCGGCCCCCTTCCGGGGCCAGAAAAACACATGAGCTTTTCTCCGAACCGGCATACCTGTTTCCTTCCCGGCATATACTGTTCCGAGGTGGTACAAATGAAGCGGCACTCTCCCATTCTGACTGCGGCTGCTGTGGTCCTTCTGGCAGGAGCCCTGCTGTATCTGGCGGGATTTCGCACCCCCTGCCAGGCAGCCCATACCGCCGCGGCCTGGGTGGTGACCCGGCAGCTGGGCGCTGCTGTGGTCTCGGCGGCTCCCAGCCGTTCCCCGGGTCCCTCCGCCGCTCCGGCTGATGCCTCCCCGGCGCCTGTTCCTGTGGAGACCGTCTCGGAGGCCTGGGATGAGGACGCCCGGCAGACGCAGCCGGAGCCGGCTCCCTCCGAAATCCGGCTGGAGGACGCGCCCGCTCTGGAGCTCCGCAACAGCACCGACTACACCGTGGACTTCACCCAGCTTCCCGCACTGCCTCAGGGGCTGGACTTTCAGCAGGACCCCGCCATTGCCATCGTTCACACCCACACCACAGAATCCTACTTCAACGTCGACGCCCCGGAGATCTACCGCTCGCAGTCCGAGGCCGAAGGCGTCATGGCCGTGGGAGACGCCATGGCAGAGGTGCTGCGGCAGCGGGGATATCACGTCCTCCACGACAAAACCCTCTGCGATTATCCGGAGTACAACGGTGCCTACAGCCGCAGCCGGGATGTCATTGTCTCTGATTTGGAGCAGTATCCCTCACTGTGCCTGGTGCTGGATGTCCACCGGGACGCCGTGGCCGACACAGACGGATCTCAGCTCCGGCTGGCGGTCCCGTTGGAGGGCCAGGACACCGCCCAGGTCATGCTGGTGGTGGGCACCGACGACGGCGGTTTGGAGCACCCGGATTGGCAGGAAAACCTCTCCCTGGCCGCTGTGCTCCAGGCCCGGCTCACCCAGACCTGTCCCGGTCTCATGCGGCCCATCAACCTTCGATCAGAGCGCTTTAATCAGGATCTGGCCCCGCTGAGTCTTTTGGTGGAGGTGGGGACCTCCGGCAACACCTTGGAGGAGGCGCTGCGGGGCGGGCAGTATTTTTCCCAGGCTCTGGCTGACGTACTAGACCAGTACAGCGGTAAAAGTTCATAAAGAACGCCTGTCAAATTCTACACTTTGACTAAAAGTATTGGTTGACGAACCCTGACCCTTTGTGGTATATTTACTGTAGCAAAACGAACCGATGGGTTTGACTTTTAGGGGGTATCTTTCGTGGACAATAGTTTTGACAAGCTCAACAGCGAGTTCGCTGACCATGCGCGTGGAGGATTTAAGTACTGGTTCTGGCTGATTTTCAGCTACCTGTTTGTGGTTGTTGGCGCCGCCATTGGTATCATTGCGCTGCTGCCTGACAACAACAAGTATCTTTCCCTGCTGACTCTGCTGTGCGGACTGTTTGGTCTCCAGGCCAATGCCTGGTCCAAGGGCACTCAGGCTCGGAACAAGCTTCTGCAGGTGAGCTTTATTGCGAACCTGGTGGTGCTGGTGTTCGCCTGTGTAATCCTGTACATCATCCTGCCGTATGTTCACAGCTGATTGCTGTATCCAAAGGCCGCCCATATGGGCGGCTTTTCAGTTTGTCAAAAACCCTCGTAGCGTTTCGCCGCCCCGGCGGCGAAATAACGTGAAATCATTTTCCGCCGGACGTGTACATGAAGGCGGGATTTTGTGCGCCCTAGGCGTATAAACTGCCTGCATCAGCCCACAGTCTCTATGTCCCAGAAGGCCGTGCATTCCCGGGAATGCACGGCCTTCTGCTTGATTGTAGGGAAGCCTTTATGCCAGCGAACCCATGGGATCCCAGGGCTCCAACTCCACAGGCTCCTGCTCCCAGAGCTTCTGCTGGGCCGGGGTCAGATACTTTTTGTTGACCACCACCTGATAGGTGTACTCCGAGAACCACTGGTCGCTCATCACATAGTAGCCCTCCTGGCCCGCATCCTTGCCCCAGCTGTTCTCCACCCGCCAGCGGTTGGGCTTTCCGTTTTCGTCCAGGTTAACTCCCTGAAGCACCATGGCGTGGGTCATGAGGCTCTGTCCATAATCCAGGCGCTGGGCCTTATCCATGCCGAAGCGGACGTCAAATAGATCCTCCACTGCAATGGCGTGGAGATCCATCACGCCGCCGTCCCGCAGAGAGCGCTTGCCCACATCGCAGCCGAACCAAACCGGCAGGCCGTCCTTCATCTGGGCAATGGCCGCCGCCTTCAGCTCCTCCGCCGTAAGGTTCAGATACTTCACCGGCCGCCCCTCCAGTACGCTGCCCAGGAACTTCACCGTATAGGTCCGATCAAAGGGCTTATCCTGGGTGGGTGCATTGATGAGGCTCACATAGTCCTGGAGCTCCATGCCCACATACTTCCGGAAGAACTCCTGGGGCGTAATATCCGTGTCCCGGATGAACTTGCCGTCCTTGTCCCGGGCTTCAAAGGTAAACCGGGTCGGAGGTGTTCCCAGGCAAATGCAGAGCATCCGGTAGATCTCCTGGAGCATCTGCTCCTTCTTCTCCCGAAGGGCCTCCTTGGATGTACCGTTTTGATAAGCCGTCCGCAAAATGCAGGCATCCTCCCGGAGTTTTTCGGTCATATAGGCGTCCATATCCGCCGTGGCCGAGGAGGAGAAGCTCTCGGGCATGGCCTCCTTAGGCACCACGCCGTACTTCTCCGCCAGCCCCACAAACATGTCCCACTGGCCGCCGTCCCCCAGCGGTAAGGACAACAGAAAGGCAATCAGGCGTCCCTCTGTGGGCTCCTCCAGGGTCTCCAGAATGTTTTCCAGGAAGTAGTTGCTCTTTTCCAGCTTGTCATAGAACAGCGGATAGGCCTGGGAGAGCTCGAAGGTCTTGAGGTTCAGATGCCGCATCACCTGAAAGCGCATGGTATTCAGGGCTGCGAACATCCAGCACCGGCCACTCTGCTTCTGATTGGTGATGTCCCCCTGCTCCAGGCTGATGGAGAAGGTGTGCCGGTCCTCCCGGGCCGTCAGGGGATTCTCTGCGGCCTTCCGAATTCCGGAGGACACCGTGGCGTTCATGGCAATGCGGTTTCTGGTCTCCGTGGCAAACTGCTCTGCCGCCTGATTCAAAAATTCCTGATTGATTTCCTTGTTCATGATTCTTTCTTCCTTCCTTTTCAAGATTTTTATGTCACTCTGTCAGATGATTTTCCCGGATCGAGGCCATAATGCGGGCCATCAGCCCCGTCCGGCCAAAGGGCGTCATCAGATAGAAGCCGTCCACATAGGGGGCGATTTCCTTGGCGATTTCCGTGGAGATCTTTACCGCCAGCTCCTCCCCCTGCGCCCGGTCCTTGCCTTCGTACAGCGCAACAATCTGGGGGTCTACGGTGATGCCGGCCACCTCGCTGTTCATAAACAGGGCGTTCCGCTGGCTGACCACGGGAATAATCCCGCCCAAAATCTTGCCCTCCAGGGTCTCCCGGGCCAGCTTTAGATTGTCCAGCGCCTGCCGGGTCAGCACCGGCTGGGTCAAAAAGCCGCAGACTCCATGGTCCATCTTCTGTCGGGCCAGCCGCAGCTGCACCTGGAAGTTCACCGCATTGAGGTTCAGCGCCCCATAGACCTGGAAGGGCTGGGGCAGCACCGTGTCGTTTAGAGCTGTCACAAAGTTTGCCAGCATCCGGGAGTTGAAGTTGTAGACGCTTTTCACCTCATCCCTGCTGGCTGAGGGAATGGGGTCTCCCGTGACCACCAGCACATTGTGGACATCCTCAGCGCAAAGCCCCAGGAGCAGCGCCTTGGTGGCGTTTAGATTGCGGTCCCGACAGGTCATATGGGGCAGCGCCTCGATCCCCAGCTCTCGCCGGAGCTTGCAGGCCAGAAGGCTGGAATCCATTCTGGCCCGGGCAATGGGGCAGTCCGCAATGGTAATGGCCGCCGCACCGTTCTCCTGAAGTTCCCTGGCTCCGGCCATAAATCTGGTCACGTCGGCGCCCTCCGGGGGATCCAGCTCCACCGCAATGGGGCGGCGATGGGGATCGCAAAGGGCCTCCCAGAAGCGGTTCTCCCCTTGGCGCTTCTCCGGTGCCGCTGCCGTCGCCGAAAGCGTCACCTTTCGGGGCCGTTCCAGCGCCAGGACCTTGGCCGCCTCGGCCATATGCACCGGGGTGGTACCGCAGCAGCCCCCCAGAATCCTTGCGCCCTTCCCGGCCAGTTCACCCAGCTGGTGGGCAAAATACTTGGGGTCGCCGTCATAGTAGGTCCGTCCCCCCAGCACCGTGGGGTACCCCGCATTGGGCATCACCGAGAGGATTCCCCGTTCCGGGCGCTCCAGGGTATCCACCAGCTTCTCCATATGCCTGGCCCCGGACACGCAGTTCAGGCCGGACGCATCAATATTGGGATCCTGCACCGCTCTGTGGTACAGGGTTTGAACCAGCTGACCGGACCGGGTAAATCCATCCGGCTGGGCCGCAAAGGAAACAATGACAAAGGCATCCGGCTGACGCGCCTTGATGTACGCCGCCGTCTCATGGAGGCCGGTGTCCTGGCCGTTGGTCTCCAGCAGAAAATACTTGGCCCCCATCTCCAGAAAGCGGTCCACCAAAAAGCGGTACTCCTCCAGCAGGTCTCCGTTGTCCGTCACCGTCACCGGTCCAATGTCCGCAAAGACAAAGGCCTCCTCCCCTGCCGCCTCCCGGGCAAGCTCATAGCCCGCCTTTAGAACTTTTTCACACAGCGCCTGCCCCATGGTCTGCCGGTTCGCTCCGAAGGTATTGGTCTGGATGGCCCGGCAGCCCGCCTCCAGATAGGCTCTGTGAATGGCCAGGATTTCCTGGGGACTGGTCAGGTTGGCCAGCTCGCAGGCTCCCTCGGCCTGGGGGTTTCGCTCTGCGTAATAGGTGCCCATGGCTCCGTCAAACAGCAGAATATGTCTCTCTAAATAGCTTTGAATCTCCATGGTATCTCCTTTATCCCAGCACCTGCCGGGCAATGTCTACGCTCTGTTTGGCATCCTTGGCATAGAAGTCCGCCCCGATTTCCCTGGCGTATTCCGGCGTCAGCACTGCGCCGCCTACCCAGATCTTGCAGTCGTGGCCGCTTTTTCGGATGGCCTCAATGGTCTCGGCCATGCTCACCACCGTGGTGGTCATCAGTGCCGACAGTCCCACCAGCTTGACGTCCTCCCGGATCACCGCGTCCACCACCCTCTGAACGGGCACGTCCCGCCCCAGATCAATTACGGTGTAGCCGTAGTTCTCCAGAACCACCTTGACGATATTCTTTCCGATGTCGTGGATGTCTCCCTGCACCGTGGCAATGACGATTTTCCCCTTGCTCACGGAGCCCGCCCCCTTTTGGGCGATGCGCTCCTTGATGACCTCAAAGCCCTCACAGGCCGCATTGGCCGCGTTGATCAGCTGTGGCAGGAAAATCTCCTGCTTTTCATATCGATCCCCCACCAGGTCCAGCGCCGGAATCAGCTGAGTGTTCACCACATCCAGCTCGCTCATGGCCTCCAGGGCTTTTTTGGTCAGGGCCGCCGTCTCCTCCTTGAGGCCTCGGGCAATGGCCGTTTCAATGGTCATCTGGGCGGACACCGGCGCCGGCGCCGCCTCTCCGCCGGACGCATTGGCAAACCGCTCAATGTACGCGGCGCTGTCCTTGTCCTGGCCGGAAAGCACCCGGAAGGAGGCCACCGCATCCATAATCGCCGTCTGATTGGGATTCACAATTGGAAGATCCAGCCCCGCATACATGGCCTGGGTCAAAAAACTCACGGTGATATGTTCCCGGGCGGGAAGGCCAAAGGAGATATTGCTGACGCCCAATACCGTGTGCAGTCCCAATTCCTCCGTCACATACCCCACGGCCTTTAGGGTTTCCGCCGCCTGCTCCTGCTGCGCGGAAACCGTCAGGGTCAGGCAGTCAATGAATACATCCTCCTTAGGGATGCCGAACTCCAGCGCCGCATCCAAAATCCGCTTTGCGATGTTGATTCGCTGCTCTGCGGTTTGGGGGATTCCCTCATGGTCCATGGCCAGGCCCACCACCGCCGCGCCGTATTTTTTGCACAGCGGCAGGATATTCTCCAGCACCTCCCGGTTTCCGTTGACGGAGTTCACAATGGCCTTGCCGTTGTAGGCCCGCAGCCCCGCCTCAATGGCCGCCGGATCCGAGGAGTCGATCTGAAGGGGCAGGTCCACCACCGCCTGCAGGGATTTCACCACCCGGGTCATCATCTCCGGCTCGTTCAGCCCCGGCAGACCCACATTCACATCCAGGATCTCTGCCCCGGCGTCCTGCTGCTCCATTCCCTTTTCCAGAATGTAGCCCATGTCTCCCTCCCGGAGCGCCTGCTGAAATCGCTTTTTCCCGGTGGGATTGATGCGCTCTCCAATGACCCGAACCCCGGAGAGTTCTGCGGTATTGGTGGGAGAGCAGACGCCGTGCCGGTCCGGCTTACTCCGCGGTACCGGAGTTTTTCCGGCCAACTCCCGGCGAAGGGCCGCAATAAACTCCGGCGTGGTGCCGCAGCAGCCGCCGAAAATCTGTACGCCCAGCTCTGCCGCCGGGGCCAGCTCCCAGGCAAACTCCTCCGGGGTGATGGTATAGGCCCCCGTGGCCGGATCCGGCAATCCCGCATTGGGTTTCAAAATCAGAGGAACCTCAGTCCAATGGCACAGCTCCTCCATCATGGGCAGCAGCTCCTTTGGGCCAAGGGAACAGTTAAAGCCCATGGCGTCCACTCCCAGTCCCGTCAGGGTCAGGGCCATGGCCGGGACCGTAACCCCCACAAAGGTCCGTCCCGTGGCCTCAAAGGTCATCGTCACCCAGACCGGCAGCTTGGTGTGCTCCTTTGCCGCCAGCACTGCGGCCTTCACCTCATAAAGATCGCTCATGGTCTCAAAGATCACCAGATCCGCTCCGGCCCGTTCCCCGGCCACCACCATCTCCCGATAGATGTCATAGGCCTCCTCGAAGGACAGGATCCCCAGAGGCTCCAGCAGCTGTCCAATGGGTCCGATATCCAGGGCCACCTTTACGTCGGCATCCCGGGCCGCCATTCGGGCCGCCCGGACGCCTCCGGCGATGATCTCCTCCACGCTGTGGCCGCAGCCAGCGATCTTATGCCGGTTGGCTCCGAAGGTGTTGGCGTAGATCACCTGGCTGCCGGCCTCCACATAGCTTCGCTGGATGTCCGCCACAATGTCCGGATGGGTCAAATTCCACAGCTCCGGCAGCTGGCCCACAGGCAGCCCCGCCGCCTGGAGCATGGTGCCCATGGCCCCATCCAATATGATAAACTCAGAATTTTCCACAGGTACGGTTCTCCTTTCGCAGGGTACAGGTTTGGAACAAATTACAGTGGGCGCAGCCTCGAAATCGCTTGGTCTGGGGCCGGTCCGCAATGCCCAAAATGGCCGTTACCGACTTCTGGGGGATCATAATGCCGCCCGGAGACAGGGTCACCCCAATACGCCGCCCCAGGTCCAAAATCCGGCAAAAATCCGGCTGCTGGGAAAAGGGCAGGTCTCCATAGCCCGGGCTGAACCGATCCGTCAAATACTTTGGCGCCACCGCCTGCTGCAAATCCTCACAGAAATGATCGCAGACATTTTCAATGGCACTGCTGGCGCAGCAGTCTAAAATCACCGCATCCGCCATATTCTGCACCTGCGCCCGCCGAAGCAGCACCTCGATCTCCGTGCCCAGCGTTGCCCCCAGAAGCACCGCTTTTTTGCAGTCCTGAAGCAGGGCCTGAACATCCTTCCCCGCCGGCCGAAAATCCGTGCCCGACAGGGTGCCGTCGGGACACAGGTCAAACTCCCGCCACACAATTCTGGGACGGGCCGTGTTCAGAACCGTCTCCTGACAGCGGGCAATATCCCTTTGCATCTCCTGGGGGATCTCCCCGCCCCGATATCCCAGGTACAAAAGCACTTCGTTATCATTGATTTCTGTGAGTCGCGGTTCCATGGCAGTCCTCCCGGGAAATAATACTAGTATTATACTCGGGAATCCCCTCCTGCGCAACCACCTTCGCCTCTCCGGCGGAAAAAAGATCGAACCGGGTCTCCCGGTCCGATCTTTCTCATTTCAATGTCTCCAGTAGCTCTCCCAGCAGGGCGTCTGTCTGCTGAAGAATCTCCCGAATCTGCTCTGGGGTCGCACTATCGTAGTGGATGCCGCAGACCACGGTAACCCGCTGTCCCAGGGCCGACGCCAGCCGCTGGGCCCAGGGCGCCGAAATTGCCTGATCCCGATGTCCCGGGAATTCCTGCGTCCGGACCGTCCCCTCTGGCTCCGCCGTGGAGACTGCTCCAATATGGCTTCGGCAGCCTCCGGTGAGGCACACCAGCATGCCCTCGTCCAGCTCCACCGTCTCCAGCACAATGGGCGCATCCAAGCATTGAATTTCCCGTCTCACGGCATTCCCCTCCATTCCGGCACCTCTCCCAAACCAAACTGGTTGAGAATTTTCCGAGCAATCTGTCCATTGACGTCCTCGATGGTGGCCGGATGGTTGTAGTAGGCCGGCACCGGGGGAATAATTGTAGCCCCCAGTTCGCTGGCGGTGGCGAGATTTCGAAGGTGCAGAGTACTAAAGGGACACTCCCGAGGCACCAGCACCAGTCGGCGACGCTCCTTCCAGGTGACATCTGCAGCTCGAAGCAGCAAGGTGTCGCAGTAGCCGGACACTACCCCGGCCAGGGTCTTCATGCTGCAGGGCACAATCACCATTCCCATGGTCTGAAAGCTGCCGCTGGCCGGAGCCGCGCCATAGTCCTGGTTGTCATAGAGCCGGGTCGCCATGGCCCCAATGTCCTCACGGGTCATACCGGCCTCCTGGGCCAGGGTCAGCTCCCCGCAGTGGGACAAAATCACATGAGTCTCCACCTGGGGGATCTTTTGCAGTTCCCGCAGCAGTGCCACCGCCAAAGGCGCCCCGGATGCCCCGGAGATTCCCACCAGAAGCCGTTTTCCCACGGTATCCACCTCCCTTAGGAAATGTCAAAGTCCGGCAGCCAATGCTTGGGGTCTACCTCCAGGAAAGGCGCCCGCTGGAACCGGGCCTTCTGACCGTAGGGCACCGTGCAGTCATAAATGGTCTTACAGGAGATCCCCTTGTCCAGAATCGACGGATCATACTCCGGCGCGGCGCTGGGATCCAGCGGATGGCACCGGACACCGGGAATGGTGATAATATCCCGATCCCCCTGGAACCGGGTATTCATGGCCCACAGCACATCATCGCTGTCAAACAGGTCCACATCCTCATCCACCAGGATCACATGCTTCAGCTCCGTAAAGGCGGAAAACGCCAGCAGGGCAGCCTGCCGCTGCCGTCCCTCGTCAGAGGGCACCTTTTTCTCCACCTGCAGCACCGCCATATACTTGCCGCCGCCGGAGGGATGGGCATAGACATTTTTCAGTCTTCCGGGCATGGCCTTTTCCACCAGGCCGTAAATGCTGGCCTCGGTGCAGATTCCCACCATGTTCACATGCTCGGCGCTGGGGCCGATGCAGGTCTGCATAATGGGATGCTTCCGATGGGTCACCGCCTTGACCTTGATGACCCAGCAATCCCCGCTGGCCACACCCAGATACCCAGGGAACTCCGGCATGGCATAGCCGGATCCGGTATTTTGGTCCTCCTGGATGCGCCGTCCGGGGATGACCTCGCCCTCAATGACATATTCCGCATTGGCAATGGCCCGTTCCTTTACCGTCAGGCACTGGGTCAGGGCCACCGGCTCCCCCCGGAGGGCTCCGGCAATGCTCAGCTCGTCGTAGCCCATGGGCGTTGTAGGCGGCTCAAAGCAGGAGCCGATCTCAATGGCCGGATCCACGCCGATGCTCACGGAAATGGGGAGATGCTGTCCCAGCGCCTCCGCCCGCTCCGCCATGGCCCCAATGTGCCGCGCCCCAGGGGTAAAGAAAATCGACAGCTCATCCCTGCTCTGAATACAAAGCCGATGGATCGTCACATCGGACCTTCCGGTGTCCGGGTGGGTGGCATAGCACATGCCCAGCGTAATGTAGGGTCCCGCATCCTGGGGGGTATTGGTAGGCGCAGGCACCAGCTTGTTCAGATCGAAATCCGGGTCCTCCGCTCGGTGTACCACCTCCTGGCAGGGCGCCGGTCCCTCCCGGACCTCCGGGGCAATGGGATGGGCCGCCGCCTCATAGAGCCGTTTGCCCAGCTCCTTGGGATCACAGCCCAGCATGGCCCCTACTCGCTTTCTGCTGGCCAGCACACCGATGGCCACCCGGGCCTCCGGATGGCCCTTGACCTGACGAAATATCATGGCGGGCCCCTCTCGGGTGGGCCGCTTGACTGTGCCGCCGGCTCCCACATAACGATAGACTCCCGCCAGCTCCGCCATGGGATCCACCATAACGTCTGTCTCCACCAGCTGCCCCGGCATGGTTTGCAGCAGTGCCAGGGCACTCCGCAGATCTGTTACTTTCATCGCTCGATTCACACTCCCAGTGTTCGTTTTCTCTATTCTAGCAAGTCCGGCTTCCACCTGCAATTCCGATTCCAAGCACGGCTATTCCGTCTGGGAATGAATTTGCTCCGGCCGATGACTGTGGACAAATTCCCAAAACCGGGCCGCCCAGGGCGTTAGCCCCCGGTCCCGCCGGCGCACCAGGCATATGGTGGTCTCCACCAGAGGGGCCACGTCCAGGCACACCACCTCGGGATTGGCGATATAGTCCGTATGCCGCCGCATCAGCAGGGCCACCCCCATATTCTGGGCCGCCATCTCCACAATGTTCTCCGGCCGGTGCCCGGTATACGCAATATTCGGCACAATCCCTGCCCCGCGGCACAGGCTGCTGTACAGATGGTGGAACCCGGTCCGCTGGTCCAGAAACAGCAGCTGCTCCTCCCGCAGGTCCTCCAACGTCACCGTCTCCCGGTCTGCCAGCGGATGCTCCCTGGACAGCACCGCCACCAGATTGTCTCGGCACAGCTCCAGATACTCCAGATTCTCCTCTTTTTCCAGCATTCGCCGGGTAAATGCCAGCTCGCACTTGCCGCTTTCCAGCAGCTCCCCCAGCTCCTGCTGCTCCCGCTCCATAATCTCCAGGGTCACCTTGGGATACTCCCGCTGGAACCGAGCCAAAAGCCCGGTGATATTGTATTGGGCCATCACCGGAATGGAGGCAATGCCGAGAATGGTCTTGTCTCGGGAGGACTGCTTATCCGCCGCCACACGGATCTTATTCTTTAATTCCGCAATCTGGGCCGCCAGGGGCAAAATCTGGGCCCCCACCGGACTGAGGGCCACATTTCTGGAGTTCCGCAGCAGTAGGGACACCCCAAGCTCCCGCTCCAGGGCCAGAATATGCTTGGACAGGGAGGACTGCGAAATGCACAGCTCCTCCGCCGCCCGGGAAAAGCTCTCCAGCTTGGCAATCACGGTAAACTCATAGAGATATTCAACTTCCATGGCTAGGCCCCCAATCATTCGATTTCGGAATAAAACAAGGAGAATTTAGAATTGCATGTCCTGTCATCCTGTCATAAGATGGTTCTATCTAGGTTTCATATTACGGGAGAATCCCGCGGAAGTCAAGAAAAACTGCGGCCCAGACCACCGTTCCTTCCGCCCCTCTCGGAAGCCCCATCAGAAAGGAGAATCTGTCCATGAAAAAGAATTTACTAAGCCTACTGCTGGCCCTGGCTATGGTGCTCGGTCTGCTGGCCGGCTGCGGTCAGGGGACGTCCTCGGCTGCCTCGGCCTCCTCCGCTGTTCCTGAGGCTCCTGCGCCAACGGCTGCGGTACAGCCGGAGGGCTCCCCCGCCTCCGCCTCCTCTACCCTGGAGGACAGTCAGTCGGATGCCGCACCGGCGCCTCAGCTGGAGGAGGTGGCCCTGCCTCTGTTTGAGGAGACCCGCACCTACACCATGTGGACCATGCTGCCCTTCTTTATGAGCAATCTGGTGTCCGATATGGCCACAGACATCAACAACCTGAGGCTGCTGCAGGAATACTGCAACGTCAAGCTGGACGTCACCGCCGTAGGCGACAGCGTTGTCTCCGAGCAGTTCAACCTGATGGTTTCCTCCGGTGACTATACGGACATTATCTCCGACGGCCTGAGCCACTACTCCAAGGGCTACGATGCCGCCATCACCGATGACATCATCATCGATCTCTATGACCTTGCCCTGGAATATGCCCCCAACTACATGTACTATCTGGACACGGATCCCCAGCTGAAAGCCGCCCTGATCACCGACAACGGCTGTCTCCCCACGCTGGCCACCATCTACAAGGAGGCCGGCTGCGAAAACGGCGGCATTCTCATCCGGGGAGACTGGCTCCGGGAGCTGGGCATGGACCAGCCGGAGACCTATGATGCGTTCCACGACTATGTCCAGCGCTGCATCTCCACCTATGGCTGTCAGGGCATTTGCATCGGCAACGCCATGGCCAGCAACAAGGGAGACGATGCGCTCTACAGCTACGGCTACGACCTCTATGCCGGCGGCTATAACGTGATCGACGGCAAGGTGGTCTACTCCTATCTGAACGAGAATTACTATGACTATCTGCGGATGCTGGCCGACTGGTACGCCGACGGCACCATCTATTCCGACTTCTTCAACGCCCAAATGGGTGCCACCGACAAGTGGTTCGCCGCAGGGGACAGCGCCGTTGACACCGGCACCGCCGCCAACATTGCCACCATCGAGAGCTATCGGGATCCCAGCTATACCTACGAGCTGCTGCCGCTGAATGCTCCCAAGCAGAATGCAGATGACCAGCTGCACTTCAGTTGGACCGACATCTTCTCCCGGATCAAGCAGCAGGACTCCTGGGCCATCTCCGTGGCCTGTCAGGATCCTGAGGGCATTATGCAGATGGTGAATTATCTGTTCTCCGAGGACGGCCAGCTGATGTACAACTACGGTGACGAGGGCCACTCCTTTGAGTACGATGAAAATGGCAACCCCCAGTATACCGAGCTGATTACCAACAATCCCGACGGGCTGAGCTACAAGGACGCCTGCTATATCTATGCCTCCGCCGTGGCCAGCGGCCATATGCCCAGCATTCTGGACGTCCGGGCGGGATATTACTACTTCGGTGAGGAGGAGTGGAACATCTTCGACACCTTCCGGACCTGTGATGCCGACGGCAGCTACAATCTGCCCAACGGCGTGGCGCTGAATGAGCAGGAGAACGAGGAATACGCCTCCATCTCCTCGGATGTCACCACCTATGCCTCCACGGAAATCATGAAATTTATCATGGGCCAGGCGGAGCTGACTCCGGAGACCTTCCAGGCCTTCCAGGACACCATCCTCTCCATGGGCGGTGACCGAATGGAGGCGCTGTATCAAGCCGCCTACGAGCGCTATCTCCACAAGCTGGACACGCTAAACTCCTAATTCCACGTCCCATAGAAAATGCCCGCCGCACAAGCTGTGCGGCGGGCGAATTTTATTCCGTTGTGAGCATTTCCACAGTAACCTGCTTATTCCGCTTTGACCGCTTTTGCAGGTAGCGGACCGTGCAGGAGAGGATGAAATTGATGATAAAATAGATGGCAAAGGCCGTGCCGAACAGCACAAAAACGTCTGACACATTGATCTGGCCGGTGCCGTTATACACATTGGCCGCCGAAAGAATCTTCTTCACCCGGCTCATCAGCTCAATCACCGCCACGTTGGCCAGATAGGAGGAGTCCTTAATGGTGGTGATGCACTGTCCCAGCAGGGTGGGAATCACGCTGCGGTAGGCCTGGGGCAGCACAATATAGACCATAATCTGGACCGTGTTGAAGCCCTGGGAATGCCCCGCCTCAAACTGCCCATGGGCCACGGCGTTCAGACCGCCTCGGACAATCTCCGCAATGACGGAGGAGGTAAACAGCACCAGTGCCACACAGGCCTTAAACAGCAGGCCCACCTCCACGGAGGTCAAGGTGAACATAGGCTTATTCAGCAGCTTGGGGGTGGGACAAAACACCACGCAGATAAAGATCCACAGCAGCAGCGGTGTATTGCGGAAGATCTCAATATAGGCCGTGGCAAGCCACTTGAACACCCGGGTCTTGCCTGTGCAGTAGTTCCGGACCAGGGCCAAAATGCTGCCAAAGAGAATTCCAATCACCACGGCAATCACAGAGACCACCACGGTAAAGGCCACACCCTTGAGAATAAACTGAATGATTGCGGGATTTTTCAGAATGCTGAAGCTTGCGCCGAGGGTATTCATGCCTCCACCTCCTCACTGGGCTTCTGCGCCGCACTGTTGCGCTTGTCGCGGTTTTTCAGGCTCTGCTCCCAGCGGCTGGCCAGCGTAGACAGGGGGAAGCAGATCACAAAGAACAGGAGGCCGCTGACCAGATAAGCCGGGCCATAGGCGCCGCCGGTGTTTTCTCCGGTCACAAAGCTGTAGGTGATGGAAATCAAATCCGTGCCGCCGATGATGTACAGGCAGGAGGTGTTCTTAATGAGGTTCACCACCTGGTTCACCATAGGGGGTAGAATGATTTTGATGGACTGGGGCAGGATGATATAGTACATCCGCTCCACATAGTTGAAGCCCTGAGCCTGGGCCGCCTCAAACTGTCCCTTGGGCACCGCCTCAATGCCGCCTCGGACCACCTCAGACATGTAAGCGCCGTGGTAGATTCCCAGGGCGATAAAGCCGGTGGCCAGGATTCCAATGCTGTTGCCGGAAAACGCCAGAGCATAGTAGAGGAAGCACAGCTGCAGCAGCACCGGCGTGTTTTGAATAAACTCCACGTAGACACGACTGATGGCTCGAAGCACCTTCTTATTGCTGGTGGCCATCAATCCAAACACAATCCCCAGCACCAATGCCAACATCAGGCCGAACAATGCGGTTTCCGCTGTGGTGAGAAGGCCCTTGAGAAAGCCGCCCCGGTAGAGCCAGACCTTATTCCAGGCTCTTTCCGAAAAAATCCCCGCCATGTAATCGCCTCCATAAACAAATTTCCCAGATCAGGGGGTCCCGGGATCTCCGAGGCCCTCTGATCCGGGGCAGAGCGCCAGGACAGCCGCTCTGCCTCGTTGTTTTCATGATTAGCCCAGGTTGAACTCCCCGATAAGGCCGTCGATGGTGCCATCGGCCAGCCACTCGGTGACCTTGTCCTCGCAGAGCTTGGAGAAGTCAGAGCCCTTGGTGGTCGCAATTCCATAGGTCTGGGGAGAGAACTGCGCATCAATGTAGGAACGACCGGTGGTCTTATAGGCAGCCAGGATGGACTTATCCACGCAGAAGGCGTCCACCTCGTTGGCCTCCAGGGCGGTGGAGATGGAGGGATAGTCGTCATACTGCTTGAACTGGATGCCGTCGGTCCAGGTAGCGGGATCGAAGGACTCCTCGTTGAAGCCGTCGCCGGAGATCTGGCCGTCCTCGATCATGGCCTTGACCAGAGCCTTGGCGGAGGTGGAGCCGGAGGACACGCCCACGGTCTTATCCTTCAGATCGGTCAGGGTGGTGATGTTGGAAGCATCCTTCACCAGCACGGAAACATAGTCCGTGTAGTAGGGGGTGGTGAAATCCCAGGTCTGCTTGCGCTCATCGGTGATGGTGAAGGTAGCCAGAACGCAGTCGATGTCTCCGGAATCCAGGAGCTCACCGCGGGTAGCGGCGGTGACGGTGGTGAATTCCACATCCACGCCCAGGTACTCCGCCAGCTTCTTAGCCAGCTCGATCTCCAGGCCGGAATACTCGTTGGTGAGAGGATCCATATAGCCAAAGCCGATGACGTCGCTCTTGACGCCAACCTTCAGCACGCCACGATCAATAATAGCCTGAACCCCGGCGCCATAGGAAGCGGGATCTCCGGCGGCAGCGCCCGCCTCCACAGCGGAAGCAGCGGAGGCAGCGGGATCGGCAGGAGCTTCAGAAGCGGCAGGGGCCTGGGAAGCAGCAGGTGCCTCAGCAGGGGCAGACGCCACTGCGGAAGCGGATGCGGCACTGTCGCCGCAGCCGGCCAGCAGGCCCAGTGCCATGACAACAGACAGCCCCATTGCAGTCAGTTTCTTGAGTTTGCTCATAAGTTATTCCTCCATTCATAGTGTGACAAAATCTATGTCCTGAAACACGCCAGGCGTGTTGCCTGCTCAATCAGCGGAGAATCTTCGAGAGGAACTGCTTAGTCCGCTCGTGGGTGGGATTCTCAAAGAAGTGCTCCGGGGAGCCCTCCTCAATAATGGTGCCGTCGGCCATAAAGATGACCCGGTCCGCCACCTGACGGGCAAAGCCCATCTCGTGGGTCACCACCACCATGGTGATATTCTCCTTGGAGAGCTTAATCATAACGTCCAGCACGTCCTGTACCGTCTCCGGATCCAGGGCAGAGGTGGGCTCATCAAACAGAATGATCTTGGTCTGGCAGCACAGGGCCCGGGCAATGGCCACCCGCTGCTGCTGTCCGCCGGAGAGCGTCGTGGGATAGACATGGGCCTTATCCCGAAGTCCCACCACATCCAAATAGTGGAACGCCAGATCCTCCGCCTCCTTCTTGGATTTATGGTGGAGCTTCATGGGGGCCAGCGTCAGGTTCTGCAGCACCGTTTTGTGGGGGTAGAGGTTGAACTGCTGGAACACCATGCTCATCATCGTACGGTTCATCTGGGTTTTGTTTTTATTGGTAAGCCGGACCCCGTCGATCCAGACCTCACCGGAGGTGGGCTCCTCCAGGAAGTTCATGCAGCGCACCGTGGTAGACTTGCCAGAACCGGAGGGCCCGATAATGACCAGCTTCTCACCTTCTGCAACTTCCAGGTTAACATCCTTCAAAACATGGAGATCGCCGAAATATTTGTTGACATTGACCAGTTTAATCACAGCGGATACCCCTCTCAATAAGATTAAAAAATAGCGGCTCACCCTGCTGCGGGTTCTGCCAGAGGACGCAACGGTATCTTTTGACGCGTCTAACGCTTTTCTATGCATATTATAATCTCTAACCCTTCATCCGTCAAGCAAAACTGCAATCTGTCTCGACAAAAATTCAAATTTGGGCAGTTTATCAAGATTTTTTGGGGAATATATGCAAGCTTTTTGTCGCTTTATTCATTGCGCGACGTCGAATTACCGTAGTATAATGTTAAAGTAACTTTGTCCTTAAGGAAGGTGCTCCCATGCTGCCCTATTTCATTGTCTGTCCTCTGGTATTTCTGGCGGGATTTGTGGATTCCATTGCCGGCGGCGGTGGTCTGATCTCTCTCCCCGCCTACCTCATTGCAGGCATCCCCGCCCATACTGCCCTGGCCACCAATAAGCTCTCCTCCGCCACTGGGACCGCAGTCTCCACGGGGCGATTCCTGAAAAACGGATTTGTCCCCCTGAAGCTCTCCCTGTTTGCCGTCCCCATGGCCCTGATCGGTTCCACCATTGGAGCCAGTATTTCCCTGCTTCTCTCCGAGCGGATCATTCAGGGAATGCTGCTGGTGGCGCTGCCTATTGTGGCATTTTATGTGCTCCGCAACAAGGATATGGGAGAGAATTCCTTGACCGGCACCCGTCCGCCTCGCCAGCTGCTGCTGATCACCATGGGCTCCGCCTTTGTCATCGGGATGTACGACGGTCTTTACGGCCCGGGCACCGGAACCTTTCTGATTCTGATTCTCACAGGCCTGGGACGGATGGAGCTGAAATCCGCAGCAGGCACCACCAAGGTGGTAAACCTCTCCTCCAATGTGGCGGCCCTGGCCACCTTTATCTACCATGGACAGGTCTACTGGCCTCTTGGTCTGGCCGCCTCCCTATTCTCCATTGCCGGCCACTATACCGGCGCCGGCATGGTGGCCAAGGATGGAAAAAAGGTCGTCCGGCCTGTGGTGCTCACTGTGCTGGCCATTTTGTTCCTACGAATTACCGTCAATCTGGCCCCATAAAGTCTGCGGAACCGCCTTGGAGCAAGGCGGTTCCGCTGTTTTATCTCTGTGTCAGAAGGGTTAAGCTCTCCCGGACCTCCCGGATACTCATTCCCGTCTCCCGGGCAATGGCCTTCAGGTCCTCCAGCTCCGGCTTTTCCCGGGTTACCCCCCAACCGGAGGCGGTTTTCATATGCACCGTCCCCAGCTCCGTTTCCTGGGCACGGATCTCCCGGTGGAGCACATACCGGGTCAGCTGCTGCTCCCGGATGCCCAGCGTGGTAAAATGCCGGAACATCAGCGTCACCAATTCCGTCCGCCGGTCCTCATGGCAGATGCAGGTAAGCACCACGCCAGGACGGCCCTTTTTCATATTCGCCCCGGTGGTGTATACCTCCAGGGCGCCGGATTCCCGGAGCACATCCATGCCGCAGGCCAGGTCCTCCGGGGTCATGTCGTCAAGATTACAGGACAGTGCACAAATCCGCTCCTGTCCCCCCTCCTCCGTCTGGCCCAGCATGGCCCGCAGGCAATTGGCCTGGGGAAATTCCCGTGTACCCAATCCATAGCCGGTGCGCTCCACCCGCATCAGGGGCCGTGGCCCGAATTTCCGGACAAAGTGCCGCAGCAGCGCCGCTCCCGTGGGCGTGCAGAGCTCTCCCTGAATCTCTCCGCCGTAGCTGGGGATCCCCTCCAGGAGAAATTCCGCCGCAGGAGCCGGCACCGGCAGAATGCCATGGGCGCACCGTACCGTGCCGCTGCCCACATGCACCGGAGAGGCCAGGACCTCCTCCACCTGGAGCTCATGGAGCAGCAGGCAAACACCCACCACGTCCGTCACCGCGTCCAACGTTCCCACCTCGTGGAAATGCACCTCCGTCACCGGCACCCCATGGGCATGGGCTTCGGCCTGAGCAATGGATTCGTAGACCGCCACCGCGTCCCGGCGCACCTGATCCGGCAGCTCCAGCGCCTGAATCACATGGGTAATCTCATGCATGCCGGAGTGGTGATGGTCATGGTCATGGTGGTCGTGATGGTCATGATCCGGATGATCGGGATGCCCCTGATGGTCATGATGGTCGTGGTGGTCATGATGGTCGTGATGGTCATGGTGGAATTCTTCCTCCTGGCCATGGACCAGCACGTGCATATGCGTTCCGGCAATTCCCTGGGTGTGGGTCCGCTCCGCCGTCACGGTGACCCCGGGAATCCCCAGGCCGTTGAGCCGCCTCAGGAACCCTGCCGGGTCCGGATGCAGCTCCAGCAGCGCCCCCATCAGCATGTCTCCCGCTGCGCCCATGGCGCATTCCAAATACAGTATTTTCATCTTCATCCTCCCATATGATTGATTCGGCTGGCCAGAAATCCGGCTCCGAACCCGTTGTCGATATTCACCACGCTGACACCGCTGGCGCAGGAGTTGAGCATACTGAGCAGCGCACTGACGCCTCCAAAGGAGGCTCCATAGCCCACGGAGGTGGGTACCGCAATCACCGGGCAGTCCACCAGACCTCCCACCACGCTGGCCAGCGCCCCCTCCATTCCCGCAATGGCGATGATGACCCGGGCCGACATCATTTCATCCAGATGGGAAAGCAGCCGGTGCAGCCCTGCCACTCCCACGTCATAGAGCCGCTCCACCGGATTTCCCAAGGCCTGGGCCGTAATGACCGCCTCCTCTGCCACAGGGATGTCGCTGGTTCCCCCGGTAACCACCAGGATGGTTCCCCCGGCGGTAGGCTTCGGCATTGTCCCCGCCACGGCAATCCGTCCCTCCGGACTGTACCGAAGGGGCACCGCCCTTTGGACCAGTGCAGCCTTTTCCGGGTCCAGCCGTGTGATAAGCACGGTTTTCTCCCCGTGCTCCAACAGTTCCGCCGCAATCTGGGAAATCTGCTCCGCTGTTTTTCCGGCTCCGTAGATCACTTCAGCTGCTCCCTGGCGAATGCCCCGATGGCTGTCCACCTTTGCATATCCCAGGTCCCGATAGGGGGCCTCCCGCAGAGCCAGCGCCGCCGACTCCACATCTACGGTTCCCTCCGCCACCTGCCGCAGCAGGGATTTTAGTGCCGTCTGATTCATGCTCGTCCCTCCAAATCCAGCATCACTGCGGAAAAGTTTTGTTTTAGGGCACGGAGAACCGGCTCCCGGTTTTGGAGCAGCCGTTCCATTTGCTCCGGCGGCAGCTGAATCCTGGCCGCCCCTTGGAACACCCGCACCCGAAGGTCCCGAAAGCCCATGGAAATCAGCAGTCCCTCCGCTGCCTCCACCTGGGCCAGCCCCGCCTCTGTGATTTTTGTACCCGTGGGAAAGCGGGTGGCCAGGCACGCGTAAGCAGGCTTGTCCCAAGTGAACAGTTCCGCCTCACGGGATCGCCGCCGAATCTCCTCCTTGGTCAGCCCGCACAGCCGAAGCGGGGAAAGCACCCTCATTTCCTCCAGTGCCTTCATCCCCGGCCGGTCGCCCGGATCATCGGAGGCGTTGGTCCCGTCCAGTATTACGGAAAAGCCGTCCCGGGCCGCCATCTGCCTCAGCGTCCCAAACAGTGCTCTCTTGCAGACGTAGCAGCGGTTTCCGGGATTGTCCAGCACCGACTCCGGCAGCTCCAGCGGGACCACCTTCAGCATCACGCCCAGCATCTGGGCCAGCCTTTGGGCATCCTCCAGTTCAAACGCCGGCTGAAAAGCGGTTTTGATAAAATAGGGCTGGATTTGGATTCCTGCCTGCAATGCCGCCCAGAGTAAATAAGAGGAGTCCACTCCTCCCGAAAACCCCAGGGCACAGCTGGAATGCTCGTGAAAAAACTGTTCTAGTGTCATATGCTCCTCCAAAGTACGCCTCGTTCCATGTTCCCTGCCATTATACCATTGCAGGTCCGGCCCAAGTCAAGCCCCGGGCTGATTTTTCTCCGGGCGTTTACACTCCGTTCACACTTTTCCGGTTTTGCCTGTTTTCTTTACAAACGGTTCAAATTCTGTTCAGGATTCTGCAAAACTCCTCCTGTATGATAGACCCATCCAAAGAGAAAACGTTCGCACATCCAACGATGGCGATTTCCAAATACATCTCCTTACTTTTCTCCTTTCTTTCATGTAATGCGACACGCCCCCGGACTTGCCTTGTCCGGGGGCGTTCGCATTTATTTTGTATGGCTTCGCCAATGCCGCCGGAAAAACCGGGCCGGTCGGAAAATCAAATCTGTCCAAGACGCCTTCCCCGCCAGATACGCCAGCAGCAGGCACAGGGCAGTGCTCAGGAAAAAGTTCACCCAAACGCTGATCCACGGATCCACCACCCCCCATCGGGGCAGCACCGTCCGAAGGCCCGCCGTAAAGAACGTGTGAAGCAGATAGATCTCCAGGCAATATCTGCCGCACAGCTGCAAAAGCCGGCACCCGGACAGGCGCTTCCATCGAAAAAACGCCACCACCAGGAGATAACTGGCCGACAGGGCAATGCCCAGCTTCCAGTTTCCATACCAGCTCCAGATTCCCCAGCAGAGGTGGAGATACCCCGCCACAGACAGCAGCATGGCCGCAATCCCCGCCGGCTTTCCCCCTGAGAGGAGCCGTCTTTCCCGGCACAGCGCACATCCCACGCCAAAGAAGAAGAAGTGGTACACAATCCGGTAGCCCGTCAGCTCCGTCCAGTCCAGGTGCGTATCCGCCGCCACAATGGCCAGGGCCCCGGGCAGCAGCAGCCAGTGGAGCTTCCAGTTTGGCACCCGCAGCACGCCGCCCAGCAGGTACAGTACAAGCAGGACGTAGAGATACCAGAAGTTCCCCAGCGGCTCCACAAACATCCGCCGCAGGTCCTCCAGGTCATAGGACTCGTTCACCAGCTCCGGCACCACCTGCTTAATTCCCCACTGGGCCAGGGCAAAGATCACATAGATCCACAGAAGATTCCCCAGCTGCGGGAGATATCCCGCCTTCCGCAGCCTTCCGTCCTGCCAATAGGCCAGGGTGAAGGTAAACCCGCTGAGCAGGAAGAACAGCGGCATATGGAAGCTGTAGATCAGCGTCCGGACCTGATAAAAGCTCCAGTAGGCATCCGGGAAGGTATCTGCGTCCAGATAGCCGCTGAGCACATGGCCCAACACCACCAGCAGAATTGCAAATCCTTTTAACCCGTCCAGCCAGGTCTCCCGGCCGGAGCGCTTAGTGGGTGCCATGGCCGTGTACCTTGCCCAGCAATTCCTTGCCCAGGCGTTTAAAATACTGATATTCCTTTGTCCCCCGGAACACCACAAACAACAGCCCGTTGGGCACCGCCAGACAAATCAGCCCCCGGGGAATCAGGCTCAGCAGGCTGTAGCCCACCAGATGGCACAGCCAGGTGGTGATTCCGCAGACTGCCACCCCCACCACGGTATAGCCAAAGAACCGGATAAAGTAGTCCCGCAGAGGCAGGTAGAACACATTTCGGTAGAGCACCAGTGGTTCCACCCAAAGGCTGGTGGTCACCGTGGACACCAGGGTGCCCAGGAAAATCCCCACCAGGCCAAACCGGTTGGCCAGCGCAACAGAGGCCAGCAAGTTGATCACCGATTCAAAAATCGGTTTGAACCGGTCGTTCCAAAAGGCGCCGGAGGCGTCCCGGAAGGTGAGCACCGGCCGCCGCATCCCATAAAGGTAGAAGTTGAGGACCAGCACAATCAGCGTCTGCTCGTCCAGCAGCCAGCCCTTGTTGCGGAGCCACAAAAACTCAATAAAGGGATGGAGCAGATTCAGCAGGCAGATGGAGCAGAAGGTAAACACCCAGAAGGCAAAGAAGAACACATCGTTGAAGGTCTCCTTGAGCCGGGCCACATCTCCCCCCTTTACCGTGGCGGAGAGATTGCCCACGCTGGCCACAATGGACTCAAAGATCTGATTTGTGACCGTCTGCAAGGGGTGGATGATGGTATAGTAGTTGCTGTAAAGGCCGGCTGTGGCCAGTCCAATGAGCTTGGAGATGAGGATATTATCCGTGGAATTGACCACCACGGCCCCCACCTTGTGCATGCTCATGGCGGCAACATTTCGGAAGATAACCTGAGAATCCTCCTTGCTCATGGGCTGGACCTTTTTCTCCCGGAGATAAGGGTAGAGCTTGTCCGCCTTCCGAGCCAGGAGATAATTCTCTCCCCAGGTGGAGATCACCTGGAGCACCAAAAACAGCACATAGCTTTTGGTCAGCGCCAGGAAAATAATCTGCACCACATTCAGCAGGAAATACGCCCCATAGTGGATTCCCGTTTCAATATACTTCTTCTGGTCGCAGACAATCAGGCTCCGCTTATAGGAGTAGAAATAGGACACCACCGTGTTGGCCACAAACAGCAGATAGATCACATTCAGATGGGGAATATCCGGCACCTCATCCATGAAGACGGTGTAAAACGGTAGAAACAGCATCCCCAGGGCCGCAATCGCCAGGCCAATGGTGACATAGGCCCGCTTGTAAAAGGCCATATGGCTTTTGATCTTCCCCGTGTCACCGTCCGCCAAAGGCTTATAGAGGCTGTAGGCCATGGCCGGCCCCACTCCCAGCTCCACCAGGGAGAGCATGGTCAGCACATTGGTAAACAGGCCGTTAAGGCCCAGATAGGTCTGGTTTAGATAGTGCAGGAAAAACACTCTGGCCAGCAGATTGACCAGCACGCCGCCCAGCTGCCCCATCATGGCCGCTGCGACATTGCGTATGGAATTTTGTGTACGGGCCATGAGCAACCTCCGAACTTGCTTCGTTATCAGTGCGCCCCAGCCGGGGCGGTATCCTTGCCGTAGATCAGCGTGCCCACATGGTATCCCAAAACCACCAGGGCATAGATGAGCAGACCGTTGCTGTCGAGAAAGGGCTCCATGGTGGTCATCACCGCCACGGACATCAGCCCCGCAGAGATTAGACAGGCATAGGGGTGCTTCCGATAGATCAGGAGCTGCCGTCCCGCCGTGGCCAGCATCATCAAAAAGGCCATCAGGGAGAACACGCCTCCCTCCACCATAACCTCCAGGAACGCATTGTGGGCATGGTAATACTTGTGCTTGGCCAGCCGGTAGACCTTGCCGGACTGGGCGATTCCATAGCCCAGGAAGGGGGACTTCAGAATCATCCGGATTGCCTTGTCCCAAATGTCCGTGCGTCCAGTGAAGCTCAGCCCCTTGTGGAGCACATCCTCAATGAGGAACGCAAACAGATTCTGAAGGCGAAACAGCACAATGGTGAAAAACATCCCGCTGCCCACCCCCAGGGCCGCGGTAAAGTTGAACAGCGACTGAGCCCGCCGCTGATAGACAAACAGCAGAAAAATCAGCGCCACTGCCAATCCCATCAGGCCTGTGGCGGACCATACCAGCACTAGGCTCTCCGCAGAGACAAAAATCATCCCGTAGGCAAACCAGTTCAAATCTCCATGGCGCATGGTAGACCGCAGCGCCACCAGAAACATATAGGGAATCAAAACCGGTGCCAGAAAGTTGTCGATCCCCAGGAAATTGTATTTGTAGTTGTAGCTCCCGCCGGCGCACAGCCCCATGGGAAACAGGCACAGCAGCACAAAATTCACCAAAATCAGCACCGTCAGGGGCCATACCAGCATGTCCAGGGCCATTTCCGGGTCCTCCCGGACCGACAGCTCCACCAGCATGGCAAAGGTCACAATGGTGAACACATAATTCACAAGACCCCAGAGATTATTCTCCCGGATCAATGTGGCCAGCCCAATAAAGCCCAGATAGACGCACAGCCAGCCCAGCACCGGCGAGGGCCAGCGCCTTTTCTTTCCCATATTCCACAGGAACAGCAGGCAGATTCCCCCTGCCGCCCCCATACGCCAAATATCAAACACCGACTCCAGCAGCTCCGTCCCCTCCAGCACCCCCAAAATTGCAGGCTTGAAGTAGGGAATCAGCAGAAAATAGTACAGCCACTGCCGCAGGGTTTTGTGATTCATAGACCAGTCTCCTTCAATGCCCGCTGAACTTATCCATCAGGAATGCGCCGACATGCCGGAGATTCAGGCAGATGATGGGGCGATAGATGTGATATTTTAATTTTTCTCTTGGGGAAAGGGCCGGAGAGGCAAACAACTCCCGCCTATAGACCTTCAATTCCTGTTTCAGTCCCCTCACTGCGGCCCCATCGCCGCTGATGACACTGTGGAACAGCAAGTCCCGAACCCCTTTTTGGTACTTCATTTTCGCCAGGTCCCGGGTCTCCGGGCTGAGGTCCCCGGTTTGCGCCACAATCTTTCTGCGGGCCGCCAGCTCCGTCCGCTTCCGCTCCGTCAGCCTGCCGTACATGGCCCCGCTGGTCCGTACGCTGTAGCGGTAGAGCCGCTGGGGGAGAAACACCGCCTGTTTCACGTTGCTCCGGAAAATATACTCTCCGTCCTCCACAATGTGAAGGTCCTCGTCGAATTTCAGCAGCTTTCCGTCCGATTGGGACACCGCCTCCCGGCGGAACAGCTTATTCCACACCACTGTGGTATATCCGTCCGGCCGCAGCAGCCGCTGAGCCATGCCGTCTCGATCTACGACCTCCCGGACGTAGGCTTCTCCCGGCAGATGGTCCCTAGCCCCGGAGGCCTCATAGACCCGGTCAAAGCCGCAGCAGGCCATATCCGCGCCGGTCTGCTCCAGCGCCTCTGCCAGGGTCCGAAGATACCCCGGCAGCAGCCGGTCGTCTGCGTCGGCAAACCCGATATAGTCCCCGTCCGCCTGCTCCAGCGCACGGTTCCGGGCTGCGGACACACCGCCGTTTTCCCCAGAAATAACCTGCACCCGAGGGTCCCGGCCGGCCAGCTCCTCCAGCAGGTCAGCGGAACCGTCGGTGGAGCCATCGTCGCTGAACAGGACCTGGAGATTCTCCCAATCCTGCTCCAACACGCTCCGGGCCATATCCAGGAGATAGGCTTCCCCGTTGTATACAGGGACAATCAGACTGATTCGCTTCATGTGCGTCCCAGCTCCTGCTTGATTTTGGTGGTGGAGATTTCCGGCGTCCGGGGCAGGTAGACCACCTGGCACAGGTCGCTGAGAAAATCAAATTTGCCTGTCCAGTCGTCCCCCATGACAAAGGTATCCACATGGTATAGCTGCACATCGGACCGCTTCTGGTCCCAGCTCTCCTCCGGAATCACCAGATCCACATAGCGGATCGCCTCCAGCAGCCGCCGGCGCTCCTCATAGGAAAAATAACACACCTTATTTTTCTCTCTGAGATTAAACTCATCCGTGGAAAGGGCCACAATCAGATAATCCCCCAGGGCCTTGGCCCGGCGGAGGAGGTTGATGTGGCCATAATGCAAAAGGTCAAATGTTCCGTAGGTGATGACACGTTTCATGGATTTTCTCCTGTCACTGTACCGTGCTTATTCTGCTCCTCCACTGGCGGCGGAGTCATATACTCCCCGTACATCTGCCGGAGCACCGTATCGTAATCTCTGGGGCCGGGCAGCGTCATATCCTCGAAGGGATAGTCTGCTGTGCTGTCATAGATGGCCTTGGGAAACATCTCCCGGAATTTATAGGCCCCCATAAAGTTGACCACCCGGTCCGCCCCTGCAAAGGGGTATTTTTTCAGGCACCGATCAATCAGCCGCATCCGCTTGCCGGTATCCAGCCGCTGCTCCAAGTGGAGGTGCTTCCCCAGAGCAATCAGCACCCGCTCGTGTAGGGGCCGGTGGGCCAAATTCACCGCCACCACCTGAGAAAACTGGCTGTATTTCAGCATCAGCCGCAGATACAGCAGCCGATATTTATGAAGAAAAAACGCAATCTTCCCTTTGGGCAGGCCGTCCAGCGGGAACAAGTCGATCCAGGCACAGCGGGTTTTTTCCACCTGGGCAGAGGTGTCCAGGATCTCAAAGGAGGGGTCCACCACCTGGGCCGGGTAATAGGGCATGTCCGGATCCTTGGCAAAATGCCGCAGTCCATAGCCCTGCTTCAGCTCCTCCGGGGCCACCTGCAAAAACGTCTCGTAGTCCTCTCGGCTGAGGGCCAGATCCACATCGTCATCCCAGGGAATAAACCCCTGATGCCGCACGGCCCCCAGAAATGTGCCGCCCATCATATAGAGCTGAAGTCCGTGCTTTTGACAGACCTTCACCACATCCCGGACAATCTCCAGCTCACACAGCTGCAGCTCTCTGAGCGTATGTTCCATCCCTTAGTCCCCTTTTTTCCATTTGCGCTTGAGGAAGTTCCCGCCCTTTTTCAGCCAGTTCTGATGCTCCATAAACATCACCGGCACTTCCCGATAGGCAATGCCGTTGGCCTCCAGGTAGACATCCAATAGGCGCTCGCTGAGAAATCCAAAGACCCGCTTATCATAGGCACTGTACCCTGAGGTGTCAATGCGCTGCTCCACCTGAAACAGAATGTCAAACAGCCACTGGCAGTAGCCCTCAAAAATCTCCCGCTTCATCAGAAACATATTGTAGATATGGGTCCAGGTCCGGCTTTTGAGCCGGGCCACAGCCGCCTCATAGTCCGGTCCACCGGCCGCAGCCAGCTCCAGTGCCAGATCCAGCCCCTCCTTGGGATGGGCGTGGACATACTGATCGTACACCGTCTCGATAAAATAGTTCCGTCTGCGGGGCAGCAGCACGTCATACTCCCGCAGCAGGGCTTCCGCCTGCTGCTCCGTCAGGATGCAGTCCCATTTATCCCGGCCCCGCTTTCCCCGGAAATACCGGCGATAGTGGCACAGCCCGATGTAGTCTGCGTTTAGGTTTTTCCAGGCCCAGTAAATCCCCGTCAGTTCGCAGAACGCAGGATTCTTTCGGGAAATATTCTCCCCGGTGTCATCTCCCTGGAAGCCCAGGTCCAGATTCTTCCCCGCTTTTCCCACATGAAGGGGCAGGTACATGGCATCCTCCGGCATACGATAGGCCTTGTGGGCCGCCACAAGCATACAAATCTTCATAGCAGTTCCCCGCACAGCCTCAGAGACGAGGCGATCACCTGATCCATGTCATAATACTTGTACTCTCCCAGCCGTCCGCCGAAGTGAACTCCCGGCTCCCGGGCCGCCAGGGCTGCATACCGCTGGTACAGTGCATTGTTTGCCTGGTCGTTGACGGTGTAATAGGGCTCATCACCGGGCTGCCAATCCGCAGGGTACTCCCGGGTGATAACCGTTTTGGGCTGGGTTCCAAAGTCAAAGTGCTTGTGCTCAATGATCCGGGTATAGGGGGTTTCCCGATCGGTGTAGTTGACCACGGCATTGCCCTGGAAATTATCTGTGTCCAGCACCTCCGTCTCAAACCGCAGAGAGCGGAACTGCAGCGGCCCGTAGCAGTATGCGAAATACTGATCCACCGGACCGGTGTAGATCACCTGATCCGCCAGCGCCCTCAGGGCCTCCCGATCCGCCAGATAGTCACAGCCCAGGCGGACCTCTACCCCTTCCAGGAGCTTTTCAAAGAGGGCCGTATAGCCTCCCTCCGGGATTCCCTGATAGCGGTCGGTAAAATAGTTGTTGTTGTAGGTAAACCGCACCGGCAGCCGACGGATAATAAAGGCCGGCAGCTCCGTACAGCTTCGGCCCCACTGCTTTTCGGTGTAGCCCTTTACCAGCTTTTCATAGATGTCTCGGCCCACCAGAGAGATTGCCTGTTCTTCCAGGTTTTTCGGCTCCGTAACGGTGCCCCGCTGGGCCTCGATGATGGCCTTGGCCTCCGCCGGGGTGGCAATGTTCCAAAGGCGGCTGAAGGTATTCATATTGAAGGGCATATTGTAAATCTCGCCCTTGTAGTTGGCCACGGGCGAGTTTACATAATTATTGAATTCTGCAAATTGATTGACATACTGCCAGATTTTCCGGTCCGAGGTATGGAAAATGTGGGCGCCGTAGCGATGTACCGCGATCCCCTCCACGGTTTCCGTATAGCAGTTGCCGCCGATATGCTCCCGGCGATCTATCACCAGGCAGCGTTTTCCCCGGGCCGTGGCCTCATGGGCGAAGACGGCGCCAAAGAACCCGGCGCCTACCACCAGAAAGTCATACTTCATAGAAATCTCCTCTCCTATCGGGCGCCATCCATTCGAACCACAGCGCCAACGGTCCAAAGCAGTATCTTCAAATCCAGCAGGAAGCAGCGCTCCCGGACATATTTCAGCTCCAGCGCCTGACGGGCCCCGTTTTCATAGGTCACATTACTCCGGCCCTTGGTCTGCCACAGGCCGGTCAGTCCCGGCTTACAGGACAGCAGCAGCTCCCGATCAGCCCCATACAGCTCCGTCTCCTCCTGGAGCACTGGCCGAGGGCCCACCAGAGACAGCGTTCCGGCGATAATGTTGAACAGCTGGGGCAACTCATCCAAGCTGGTTTTCCGCAGGAAGCGTCCCACCTTGGTGGTACGCGGGTCCCGTGCCAGCTTAAAGTTCTTTTTATACTCCTCCAGCTCTTCCGGAGAAAGGGTCTCCTCCAGTCGGTCTGCGTGCTTCCGCATGCTGCGGAATTTGTAGACCGTGATGGCCCGTCCGTGCAGCCCCACTCTCTGGGCCCGATACAGCACCGGGAATCCGTCCTCCACCGCCACCGCAATGGCAATGGCCAACAGCAGCGGGGACAGCACCGCCACCCCCACCAGCGACACAATCAGGTCAAACAGGCGCTTAAGGCACCGGTAGGTCAGCCGTGCCCCTCCAATCTCTTTTTCTCTCTCCAACGACGTCACTTCCCGTCAGTCTAGGTCCCCCGCAATAGCCGTAAGATACTGGCCATATCTGGTTTTTTCCATTTCCTTGGCGATATTCAGCATTTGCTCCCTGTCGATCCAGCCGTTTTTCAGTGCGGTCTCCTCCAGACAGCCAATCATCTTGCCGCTGCGCTGGGCCGCGCGAATGGCCCCGGCCGCCTCGTAGAGGCTGTCTGCATTGCCTGTGTCAAACCAGGTGAACTCGTCCCCCAGGGTCACCACATGGAGCATACCGGCCTCGAGATAGGCATTGTTCACCGAGGTAATTTCCAGCTCTCCCCGGGCCGAGGGCTGGACCTTCCGTGCCAGCTCTATCACCTTGTTGTCATAAAAATAGAGGCCGGGGACAATATAATTGGACTTGGGATGTGCCGGCTTCTCCTCAATGGAGATCGCCTTTCCGTTTCCGTCAAATTCCACCACGCCAAAGGCTCTGGGGTCCGCCACATAATAGCCGAAAACGGTGGCGCCCTCCGTATTTCTTATGGCCTGCCGGAGCTTCCGCCGAAAGGCCGGGCCGTAGAAGATGTTGTCCCCCAAGGCCAGGCACACAGAGTCCTCTCCGATAAAATCCGCTCCGATGACAAAGGCGTCTGCAATGCCCCGCTGGACCTTCTGCTCCAGGTATTCAATGTGAATCCCCAGCTGACTTCCATCCCCCAAGAGATTCACAAAGGGCTCCTGATCATCCGGCGGGACGATAACGAGAATATCCCGGATTCCCGCTGTCATCAGCACATTCAGGGGATAATAGATCATGGGTTTATCAAAAACCGGCAGCAGCGGCTTGCACACAGGTCTTGTAATGGGGTACAGCCGCGTGCCCTTTCCGGCAGCCAGAATAATGCCTTTCATATATGTCATCCTTTCGCGTCGTAAGCGCACAGTAATGCCCTGCGCTTTTCCACAAACATCACAAACATACTGCGCAGTCATACTATAATATCCTGAAATGCGCTTTTTGTCAACATTCTGTGCACTCCATTGTGTTGGCCTTTCGGGCTTTTTGGGCGCGAAGTTCCCGGAAGAAGTCCTTCAAAATCTGTGCGCACTCCGCCTCCAGAACGCCGGAGATCACCTCCGGATGGTGATTGTATCCCAGCCGGAACATCTGAACCAGAGAGTCCACCGACCCCGCCTTTGGATCCTTGGCCCCATAGATCACCGTGGGGATCCGTGCGTTAATCATGGCGCCGGCGCACATGGGGCAGGGCTCCAGGGTCACATACAGCCGGCACTGCCACAGCCGCCAGCCACCCAGCCGCCGGCAGGCCTCCTCAATGGCCATGATCTCTGCGTGGCCCAGTGCCGTTTTTTCGGTCTCCCGGCAGTTTCTGCCCCGGCCCACAATCTCATCCCCCAAGGTAATCACACAGCCGATGGGTGCTTCGCCTTCTGCGGCCGCCTGTCGGGCCAGCTTCAGCGCCTCCTCCATAAATCTCTCGTCCCGGGTCATAGCTCCACCTCTCTGGTACGAAACACCAAAAACTTACTGAGCAAATAGTTCATCACAATGACCACCACGGTGATTACCACTTTTGCAACGCCGCCGGTGATTCCCAAAATGGTCTGGTTCAGTCCGCGGCGCACCAGGTACTCCACCCCCTGGACCTCCACCAGCAGCGACAGCAGCCGTGCCCCGATAAATTCCGCGAATTCTCGCCAGAATGCGCCCTTTCCCCTACCTCCGGTGCTGAACACAAAATACTTATTGGTAAGAAACGCAAACAGCACGGCGCCGCACCAGCTCCAGGCGTTGGCCCATCGGATTCCCAAAGGCCCCACCAGCAGGGTGTAAATGCCCATATCCACCCCAACCGTTCCTGCGCCAAAGGCCACATACAGCAGAAGCTCCCGGTGCTTTTGCAGGATTTTTTTCATGACGCGCCTCCTTTTATTTGGCTACATACTATCGCATCCACGAAAAAAAGTCAAAGCAAACCACCGGTTTTCCCGCCAGTTCTGAAAAAATGTCCCCCAAAAGGGGCTGCTTTTCCGGAATTCCATCGGGAAGGTTGTATTTATTCCATAAATGTGGTATTCTTAGGCTACTTATAAATTGGAGTGTGACAGATGAAAAAAGTTCTTTTTTCCCTGTTTTTTATATGTCTTTTTATGATTCCGGGACTGGCGGACTACAAGGTGGACAGCGTGTCCGTGTCTGCGGAGGTCTCCGCCAAGGGCCGGGCGCAGGTCACAAATACCATTCAGCTGACCTTTGACGCCTCTACGGACCAGGTTGTCATTCCCCTGGCGGATGCCGACGTCAGCCATATTTCCGCCGGAGATTACCGCTTTTCCGTAAAGAAAACCGACACCACCACCGACGTGGTCATCAAAAAAGACGACGGCTTTGTGGGGACCCAGACGTTTCTTGTCTCCTATTCCGTTTCCTACACCGACGACGGCGACCCTGAGGCGGACCAATTTTCTCTGGGACTGCTCAGCTCCCGCTGGGCCCGCCCGGTGGGAACTTGCAGCTTTCAGGTGATTCTTCCCGCTGCCTTTGAAGCGGAGCCCCAGCTCACCAGTGGCTACTACGGCCTGCTCACCCCGGAGGACTGCAGCCTGGTGTCCACGGATACCAGCCTCAGCGGCTCTCTGACAAACCGCATGGCCTATGACTCTCTCGCCCTGTCTCTGACCCTGCCGGACCAGTATTTCTCCGTTCGCAGCACCAAGCTCCCCGGCATATCCATCAGCTATCTCACCGTGGCCATGGGGATTCTGCTGCTGCTGGCCATGATCTACTGGCGGCTGAAGCTCCGGTTCCCGCTGCCCCACAGCACTCCCCGGCTTTTGACCCCCGAGGGGATTATGGCCTGTCAGCTGCCTATGGCGCTGGACGGAAGCACCTGTGACATTGCCGCGCTGGTACTGGAGTGGGCTAATCTGGGCTACCTGTCCCTGTCTCAGTCCAAAAACGGCACCGTGGTGCTGACCCGCCGGATGGCCATGGGCTCTGAGCGCAGCGGCCCCGAGCAGATTCTGTTTGCCCACATCTTTGGACGCCGCTACCGGGTGGCTGCTACTCCGGGCCGGTTTTCCCACGGAGCCGCACGATTTCGTGCCTCCTCCCGCCGCAGTCTCTACCCCGTGATCTTTGACCCGAAGGGCGGCAATGTCTCCATCGTTCAAATCCCGTGCCAGCTGCTACCGGCCGTTGCCATTGGTTCCACGGCCTATCACCTGCTGCCGGAGGGCGCCGGTTTTGTGATTCTGGCCGTGCTGGCCGGCTTTGCAGGTGCCGTCTACAGTGTCATTCTCCACAGAAATACCCTTGCGTTTGCCGCACTGCGGACTGTGACCCCCGTTTCTATGCTCTGCTGGGTTGGCGCTCTGCTGTTTTTGATTCTGTCTCTGGTGGCCGGCTCCCTGACGGAAATGCTGGTGGGCCTGATCGCCTGCTTCTTCTCTGCCATGGCCACCGCCCCCGGTCCCCGGCGCAGCTCCCGCGGTACGGACATTATGGTTCAGACCAAGGGATGCCGCACCTTCTACCGGCAGGCCGCCTGGCAGCGGCTCCAGGTATTCCAGGGGGAAAGCTCCCGCTTCTTCCAGACCCAGCTGCCCAGCGCCGTCGCCCTGGGCGTCGATCGACGGTTCGCCCGGCGGTTTGAGCGTCTGCCCATTCCCACGCCGGAATGGCTGAAGTTGGGAAAAACCGGTGTTCAATCCGCCTCCAATCTCCAGCGGCAGCTCCGGCCCATCATTCAGCAGCTCCGAGAGGCTTTTCGGTAAGAAATCCCATTTTTCCTGCGAATTATGGGTTTTTGCCGGAAAAATCGTGGTTTTTTGATGGATTTCCGGCGTTTTTTCGATTCATATTCTTTACAGATCGGAAACCGTGTGCTATACTATGCAAGGTTTTAGCCGTTATGTAAATCCATCGCCGCGATACATTCATCGTCTGTGCGGCATACTATATACCAAGAAGTTTTTTAGATTGTGAGGGTGCATTATGGCACAATATGTGATACACGGCGGGAAGCCGCTGCACGGCACAGTCAATATCAGCGGTGCGAAAAACGCCGCCGTGGGAATTCTCCCGGCTGCGCTGCTGGTAGACGGCGTCTGCCGCATTGAGAACGTGCCGGACATCTCTGATATCCAGCTGTTTTTTGATATTCTGACCCGGATGGGCGCCACCGTGAAGATGCTCAACAAGACCACCTTCGAGCTGGACTGCTCCGCGGTACACACCACCTCCGTCCCCCACGAGCTGGCCTGTAAGATTCGTGCCTCCTACTATTTGGTGGGAGCACTGCTGGGCCGCTTCGGCAAGGCCACCGTGGCCATGCCCGGCGGATGTGACTTTGGGGTCCGGCCCATTGACCAGCATATCAAGGGCTTTAACGCCATGGGCGCCGACGTACAGATTATCAGCGGCGATATTGTTGCCTCCTCGGCTCAGCCCCTCCACGGTGGCCGGATTTATCTGGACATCGTCTCCGTGGGCGCCACCATGAATATCATGATCGCCGCCGTGTTGGCTGAGGGCACCACCGTGATTGAAAACGCCGCCAAGGAGCCCCATATTGTAGATTTGGCCAACTTCCTCAACGCCATGGGCGCCAACATCTCCGGCGCAGGTACCGACGTAATCAAGATTCGGGGCGTCCGTCACCTGCGGGGCGGCAGCTACTCCATTATTCCCGACCAGATCGAGGCAGGGACCTATATGGCCGCAGTGGCGGCCGTGGGCGGCAGTGTACTGGTCCAGAACGTCATTCCCAAGCATTTGGAGTGCATCTCCTCTAAGCTCCGGGAGATGGGCGTCAGCGTCATTGACAAAGGGGACGCGGTGCTGGTAGAGTCCAACAGCCGGCTTCGGAAGACGAAGGTCAAAACCATGCCCTATCCCGGGTTCCCCACAGACATGCAGCCGCAGATTGCCGTGTGCATGGCCGTGGCCCAGGGCACCAGCGTGGTCACCGAGGGCGTATGGGACAACCGTTTCCGCTATATTGGGGAGCTCCGGCGCATGGGAGCCAACGTACAGGTGGACGGAAAGGTTGCCGTAATTGAGGGCACCGAGCATCTCCGTGGATGCCCTGTGAAGGCCTGTGACCTTCGGGCCGGGGCCGCGATGGTAATCGCCGGTCTGGCCGCAGAGGGCACCACCACCATCAGCGACATTAAATATGTGGAACGCGGCTATGAGAACATCGTAGAAAAGCTCCAGGCTCTGGGGGCAGACTTTACCCGGGTGGAAACTCCGGAACCTCCGCTGAGCGTGGTTCATGTGGGATAATTTATTTTGCGGCGTGGGAGCCTCCCACGCCGCTTTTTTCTTGACAGGTCCCGGTCCCCGCGATATAATAGGCTCTGTATTCAGGATAATTGCTTTGTTCTCGCAGGAAAGACGTAGATCAATGTTGGTTCGTTGATACACGTCTCCTGCGGGTTTTGTTTTTCTATGGGTACAAATTCTATGGAGGAGGTACTGATTATGAATCACGGTACTGTAAAATGGTTTAACGCAGAGAAGGGCTTTGGCTTTATCTCCAACGACGACGGCAGCGGTGATGTGTTCGTCCACTTTTCCGCCATTGCCACCAACGGCTATCGGACGCTGGAGGAGGGCCAGAAGGTGACCTACGACGTGGAGCCTGATCCCAAGGACACCGGCCGCTTCCGGGCCGCCAACGTGGTCCCCGCATGATTTGCCGCTCCGGCGCAGCGCTGCTGTGTCGGAGCGCTTCTCATTTCCAGCACCGTTCCTCTCTTTTGAGAAATTTTTCTCTGCAATGATACTTGCAATCCATACTGATTTATCGTATGCTTACCTTAGACTTAACTGTAAAGGAGGCATTCCCTTGAAAACATTCAAGAAAGTCGAAGGTCAGTGGATCGTTCCCGAGACCACTGAGCTCTTTGGCCTGACCATTCTTCCCGGCGCACAGCTTTCCGCCCCGGAGGGGAAAACCTTGGTCATGACCTGGAACGGCCGCAGCGTGGCGCCCAAGCCCGGCAACTATGAGGGCGACATTGTTCTGGAGGTGCTGGATCCCATTCCCAACGGAAAATATCAGTTCCGCTCTGCCATCTATGTGGACGGCGGCACTGTGGTAGAAGAGAAATCCGCCCTTTCCGCCGTAACCGACGGAGAGATCAAGGACGGCGAGGCGCTGGATGTGACCATCGAGTCCCAGGACGAGAACTTTAACGGCATCACCGTCGGCGGCAAGGGCCCCTATACCGTCTCCGGCGCCGACGTGACCCTGCAGGGCAACGGCGGCAACGACTTTATCGGCTATGGCGCCGGTATTATGTCCGGCGACGACGCCGTGCTCACCGTGGAGGACTCCTATATCTCCACCCAGGGCGCTGCCCGCGGCACCCTGTTTGCAGGAGGCCACAGCAAGCTCTATGTGCGGAACTGCGAGATCTCCGCACAGGACGGCGTGCTGCCCCCAGATTACGAGGACAACGTCATGCCCGGCAATATGCGCCGTGTTCCCTGGATGCTTGGCCTCCGGGGCAACTGCCGTGCCACCAACCTGGCGGACTACGCCGACGCCTGGTATGAGGACTGCACCATTACCTCCGAGGGCTGGGGCGTTATGTCCACCGACGGAGTGTGCCGCTGCCGGTTGAACCTGAAAAACTGCGACGTGGCCATTACCGGCCCCAGCGGCTACGGCGCCTTCTCCATCGGCGACTGCATTGACACCTTTGAGGACTGCCGTATCGACGTGCCGGACTACGCCCTGATTATGGCCAATGAGACCGCCTCCGGAGTGTTCCGGAACACCAAGGTAGACGCCGGCCGGTTTGGCGTCATGTGCTTCCGCAACGAGGGCGGCAAGCTGACCATCGCAGAGGGCTCTGTGTTCAACACCGACGAGACCACCGTAGTGGTCAAGGGCTGCGCCCCCATCATCGAAGCCGACAGCTCCGTGCTCTCTCCCGGCAACGGCATCATTCTCCAGGTGATGAACTCCGACGACCCCGGCAACCCCGGCGGCTACTACATCGACCCCAAGGAGGACGACGAGCCGGATTCCACCCACGACAACACCGTGGCCCGGGAGACCTACGACGTGATTGCCACCTTTAAAAACATGACCGTCAACGGCGATTTCTACAACGGCTCCACTGGCAAAAAGGGCGATACCGGCCCCAAAATGGAGCTTCCGCCTCCTCCCGACATGGAAGGCCCCGGCCCGGAGGGTCCCGGTGGTCCTGGTGGTCCTGGTGGTCCCGGTGGCGGTCCCGGCAGCCGTGGCAACGGCTACGACGGCGTACGCAATATGGCGCTGACCTTTGAGAACACCGTAATCACCGGCATCATCTCCGCCTCCAAGGCCCTCCACCGTGTGGAAAAGGTCTTTAAGGACAACTGCGAGGAGCTGGGTGAGGTCCTCAACACCGCCCAGCCCGTGGTAAACAACGGCGTAATCGTCACCCTGAAGCAGGGCTCTGTCTGGAATGTGGCCGGTACCTCTTACCTCAGCGCCCTGACCATCGAGGAGGGCGCCTCCCTGGTGGGTACCCTCACCGTAGACGGCAAGGACGTAGACGCAGTGCCCGGCACCTACACCGGCGCCATCACCGTGACTCTGTAATATTAAAGCAGGCGGAAGGCATTTCTTCCGTCTGCTTTTTCTCTATTCATTTCCGGTACTGGCTCATGGCCAACATAGCCAGCATATAGGCCGGGACCGCCAGGTTCCCGTCGCCGCTGCCCAGCTGAATCTCCGGCTTGTTTTTTCCGTGGAAGTCGCTGCCTCCCGTGGGCAGCAGGGTGTACTTCTCCGCCAAATCATAGAGCTTGTTGACGTCGGCCTTGGTGTAGCCGGAATACAGCACCTCTATGCCGGTGACGCCGGCCTGAACCGCCGCCTTTGCCAGGTCGTCCAGCGCTGACCGGGTAAAGCCGTATTTCAGGGGATGGGCCAGCACCGACACGCCGCCGCAGTCTCCGATGAGCTTTGCACCATCCTCCAGGGAAATCCGTTCCCGGGCCACATAGCAGCTGCGCCCCACGTCCAGGTACCGCCGAAAGGCCTCTTTGACCGACTCTACCGCGCCCATTTCCACCAGCTTTTCCGCAATCTGAGGCCGCCCCAGCACAGCACCGGGATGGGCCTGCTCCAGCTCCTCCAGGGCGATGTCATAGCCCTTTTTCCGGAGCTTTTCGAGAATTCGCTCGTTGCGGTCCCTCCGTGTTTGCCGGACCCATTGGCTGTACTCTGCCAGCTTGGGCGCATCCGGGTCCAGAAAATAGCCCAGCACATGGACCTCCCTGCCCTGATACTCCGCCGAGATCTCAATGCCGGGCACCACAGAGACCCCCAGCAGCGCTCCGGCCTCTCCTGCCTCCTCAATGCCGGCCATCGTATCATGGTCTGTCAGAGCAATGGCCTTGATCCCCAGCATAGCCGCCAGGGAAACCACCTCCTTGGGGCTCATGGTACCATCGGACGCCGTGGTGTGTACATGCATATCAATCTTATCCATTCTAAACAGCCTTTCCTTTCCGTTTCTGCTATCATACCACAAACAGCCGGAAGAATCCACAAAAAATGCAGGCCGGAGATCCGGCCTGCATTCCAGTCAATCGTCGTACCCCTTGGGGTTGTTTTTCTGCCAATTCCAGGAGTGGGCGCACATATCCGCTAGGGAATACCGGGCCTTCCACCCCAGCAGCCGCTCCGCCTTGGCGGCGTCGGCAAAGCACGTGGCAATATCTCCCGGACGCCGGTCCGTGATCTCCAGGGGGATCTTCACGCCGCTGGCCTGCTCGAAGGCATGGACCACATCCAGCACGCTGCTGCCCTTGCCGGTGCCCAAATTGATGGGCTCCGCGCCGGTGTGGTGCAGGGCGTAATCCATGGCCTTGACATGTCCCTCTGCCAAATCCACCACATGGATATAGTCCCGAACCCCGGTGCCGTCAGGCGTGGGATAGTCGCTGCCGTACACCGACAGATGCTCCCGCTTGCCAATGGCCACCTGGGTAATATAGGGCATCAAATTGTTGGGGATTCCATTGGGGGCCTCGCCGATAAGGCCGGAGGGATGGGCACCGATGGGATTGAAATACCGGAGCAGCACCGCAGAGAGCTTCTCATTGGCCTTGCAGGCGTCTATCAGAATCTGTTCAATCATCAGCTTGGTGGTGCCATAGGGATTGGTTGCGGTTCCCGTGGGCATGTCCTCCGTAAAGGGGGCCTCATTGACTTCGCCGTACACCGTGGCCGAGGAGGAGAACACAAAGGCATTACAGTGGTGGGCCTCCATGGTCTCCAGCACCGTCAGGGCCGTATCCAGATTGTTTCGATAATACTTCAGCGGCAGCTTTGTGCTCTCCGGCACACACTTAAAGCCCGCGAAGTGAATCACACCTTCGATTTTGTTTTCCTGGAACACCTGCTCCAGGGCATCCCGGTCTGCCACATCGATCCGGTAAAATTTCGGTTTTGTGCCGGAGATGGTCTCAACACGATCCAACACCTTTGGGCTGGAATTGGAGAGATCGTCAGCGATCACCACATCATAGCCGGCCCGGATCATTTCCACCGCCGTGTGGGATCCGATAAACCCGGCGCCGCCGGTAAGCAGAATGGACATGTAAAGGACTCCTTCCATGAAGTTTTCACCAAGAGTATACCACAGCTGTTTCAAAAAGGAAATGCCTAACCGATGATTTTCCCCCGCATAGAATGGGTCGGTGATCAAAATGAAGCTTTCACAATATGCCGACTCCCAGGGCAGTGCCCTGATTCTGGACACCGGCGGCATTCTGCCGGACCACAAGGCACGGCAGCTGATGTGCTGCCGCAGTCTGACGCTTCCGGTGGACATTCTGCTGTTGGGTCCTGTGTGTCTGTCCCGGCCCTTTTGCGTCATGGTTTTGGATCTGGACGGCCTTCCCTGTCCCCTCTCCCGGCGGGAGGCCACATTGTTTGCCGTGTTCCTCCGGGACGCAGGCTATGCGGGAGACGAGGCGGTCTATGTCACCGACGGGGTCCGCTCCTATGCTGTGCCCCCGGGCCGTCACGGCTGGCAGTCCCGCAGCCTCCGCCCCGATCTGGCCCAGCTGCTGGGGCTGTAAGCCCGGTCACTGCCGGGATTTCAGCCGCCGGATGTCCTGGCCCGCAAAGCTGAGAATATTATATTCTCCGGCCAGCCGGGAGGTGATCTGAGGGGTATACCGGGCAGAGAGCTGATGAACGTTAAAATTGGTGGAGATAATGGTGGGCTTCTCCTCCATCAGGCGGCCGTTGATGATGCTGTAGAGTGCCGGCGCAATAAAGCTGGTGGGCATCTCGGTTCCCAAATCGTCCAGAATCAACAGGTCACATTCCATCACCCGCTCCGCCATACGGACATCCTCCGGCGTCCCGCCTCCGAACTTCTGCTTCTCCAGGCAGGAAAACACATGGATGGCCGTGTCGTAGACCACGCTGTACCCCCGAAGCACCACCTCCCGGGCAATGCAGGCAGAAAGAAAGGTCTTTCCCAGTCCCGGTTCCCCGCTCATCAGCAGGTTTTTCCCTCGCTTGGGCACAAAGTGGCTGGCATAATTGACGCAGGTCTCATAAATCAGCTCCATCTGACGCCGCGGGGAGAGTCCGGTGGCGGGGTTCACCGTTGTGGGATAGTATTCCAGAGAAAAGTCGTCAAAGGTCACATTCTGACTCAGCAGGCTGGTCAGCTCCTTGCGCTGCTCCTCCTGGCAAAACCGCTCCAGGCAGGCGCACATTTTTTCTCCCACATAGCCGGTGTCACTGCACAGCCGGCACATGGGGCCATCCTGCAGCTCCTCCCCGGAAAAGCCCGCCCGCCGCAGCAGCGAATTCCGGCGCTGCTGGAGTTCTAGATTCTTCCGGCGGATCTCTGCCACCGCCTGGGTGGGATCCTCCCCATGGCGAAAGGCCTGGGCCATAACGTCCGCCATGGTCTGACGGATCTGAACATCCAGCTGCTTCACCTCCGGAAGCGCCTGGTATATCTCCTCCTGGCGGCGGAGCCGGGCCTGCTTGTGCCGCTCCACCGCCTCGGCATATCTGGCCCTTGCCTTGGCCAGCACCTCTTTCTCATATCCCACAGCGTCACTCCTCCTTCATGGCGTCCCGCAGCTCCTGCAGCCTTGCAATGGCACTGAGCTCACTTTGTCCCAGGGTGTATTCCCCGGTGCCGGCAGAGGGCTGCTGTCCCCGAGGCTGATCTCCCTCCTGCACTGCGGCAAGGGTGTGCAAACCTTTTTCGTGCCAGTTCAGCAGGATCTTGTTCAAATACTTCCACGCCAGCTTTCCGGTGGCCATAATCGTCTTTTCATAGGCAGCTCGAATGACCTCCGGGGCAAAGCCCATTTCCAGCCACGCCTTGATGTATTTGCGCTCCATATCCACCAGCGGCCGGTCCAGCTGCAGCAGCTTTTTCACCTGGGCCTCCGGGGTCATCATGGCCAGGTTCCGGCTGATAAAATCCGAGGCCCGCTCCAAGGTCACAATCCCCTGATTGGCCCAGGCATAGCATTCCTTTTCCACGACACGCATGGTCACCGTCCGATTGGTGCCGTGGGTCTGGTTGTAGTATTCGTTCCGCTGGAGGCAATAGGTGAGCACCATGCTCACCACCTCCGGAGGCAGCTTCAAATAGTCCCGAATGGAGAGCAGGGTTTTCAGCTCCTCGGTGGTGAGCACCCGGCCCAGCCTCCGGCTGACCTCCCCCTGAAGCAGGGAAAAGGAGGGATCCCTGGCGGCAAAGGCCGTCACCGCCTCTCCGGTATAGGCCGGAGCCTTGGATTTTTCATAGCGGCTGCCGCTGGGTTTCATTTCCATCAGTCCCAGCTGCTTGAGCAGGGACTCCGCCCACCCCAGGGTCTGGGTGCTGATATGAAGCTGCTCCTGGGCGTGGAGCAGGCGGGTGTCGCCGCTGGCTTTCATATACAAATACACCAAAGCCGCATCCCCGCTGCCCGCCGCCAGAAGCTTTCCCGTCTCCTGGGGCGTCAGGGTGATATATTCCAGTGGTCCCACGTCAGTCCTCCGTCATCTCGTTCTCCAGTTCCACCTCCTGGGAGGGATACTGGGCGTTGAAGTAGTAGTCCATAATCTCTCGCGCCACATCGGCGAAATTGCCGCCGGAGGCGCCGTGCTCTACATAGATGGCAATGGCAATCTCCGGATTATCCGCCGGCGCCCAGCACACAAAGGCGCCGTTGTCCGAGCCGCCGGAGCCATGCTGCGCTGTGCCGGTTTTGGCGCAGACCGCCACCTCATAGTCGTTGAGCTTTTGGCCGGTGCCCTCGGTGACACACAGGCGCATTCCCTCGTAGATCACCTGATACTCGCTGGCGCTGAGCAAGTTTGTCCCGGTGGGAATATAGTCGTTTCCCTTCACCAGGGTCTGAAAATCCGAGGATACTGCCCGGCGCAGGAAGGTGGCCTTGTACAGCGTACCGCCGTTGGCCAGCGCAGACACATAGCGGCACAGCTGCAGCGTTGTCATCCGCGTGTCGGACTGACCGATGGCCGCCGTGGCGGTATCGGCGTCATACCAGCTGGTATTCTCCCCGTAGATCTCCTTTCGCAGCTCCGGAGAGGACATCTGGCCGCTGCTGGTGTAGACCTCTGCCCCGGTGTCCTCTCCCACGCCGAAGGAGGCGGCCACCTGATCGATCCGGTCAATGCCGGCCATCTGGCCCACCGTATAGAAATAGATGTTGCAGGACTGGGCCAGTGCCCCCCGCATATCCAGGACCCCATGAACGCCGCCCTGCTTTGCAATCCAGCATCCCAGCACCGTACCGTCGGAGAACTCATAGTAGCCCTCGCCGTCTACGGTGTAATTGGCGCTGATCCCCGCCCGCATGGCGGCAATGGAGGTGACCATCTTAAAGGTGGAGCCCGGAGCCCAGGCATCCAGCAGCGCCCGGTTTCTCAGGGGGGAAACCTCCTCCTGGGACAGCTCCTCGTATTTGGTAAAGTAGTCGCTGGGTTCACAGGTGGGGTAGTTGGCCGACGCCAGAACCTCTCCGTTCTGGGGGTTCATCACCACCACGGAGCCTGCGTCTGCGTCGTAGCCGTCCTGGCCCTCCTCCTTGCCCTCAGCCAACGCCTGAATATGGGTGGCCAGGGACTTTTCCGCCACCTCCTGCATTCCGATGTCAATGGTGGTCACCACGTTGGCGCCGCTTTGCGGCTCCACCTCCCAGTGCTCATCCAAAACGGTGCCGTCTGAGGCCACGGTGACAGCCTTGACGCCGTCGGTTCCATGAAGATACTCCTCAAATCCGGCCTCCATGCCCTCCTGGCCCACCTTGGCATCCATGGCGTAGCCCAGGGCCTTGTAAGTGTTTTCATACTGCTCGCTGTCCATGGCCCGGACATAACCCAAAAGCTGCGCCGCGAAGCTGGTGTTATACTCCCGAACCGTGGTGGTGGTCACGTCCATGCCGGGAACGCCCAGTTCCTTGAGAATGGCCAGCTGATCTGCGGACACGTCCTCTGCCAGGGTATAGGTGTCCGTGTAGGCGTAGGTGGGAAGATCCAGCTCGTAGCGAAGGCCCATCACCATTCGGGCCTGCTCCTCGGTATACTCCTCAGGAATATGGTAGACCGATTTGAGCTTTTTGGCCAGATTTTCCGCTGTCATATCCGCGTCCCATTCCCGGCCCAGAAGAAACCGCTTGAAGGTATAGCCGGTTTCCTCGCCGGTATAGACATAGGGCGTGGTGGCGGACAGCGGAAGGCTGTCCACATATTCAATGCCGTTCTTTTTACAGGTCTCCGCCAGCTTCAGCAGGTACCCGTTGGGGTCGTCGGAGTTAAACAGCACAAAGCTGGCCAGGGTCACGTTATAGGTGGCACGGTTGCGCACCAATATATTGCCGTGGCGGTCCAGAATCTCTCCTCGGGCGGCAGACACCGTCTGGGTATAGGTGGTGGTATTGGAGCTGTTATAGGTGCTGTTGTCCTTTTTCGTAAGCTGTAGTCCAAACAGCCGGATGGAATATATCGCCGCCACCAGAAAAATCAGTGCGATGACAACTCCTGTCCGGAACCGGTAAAGTCTATCCATGGAATCCTCCAATTCGAGAAATGCAAGCGGTCAAGGGATAAAAAACCAGGCAGAAGGCCAGGGCCAGGGCCACATCCGGCAGGAATGTGTCCAGCAGCGCCATGGCCGGCAGCCGGCCGATAAAAATAGATGTCAGAACATACACGCCCTCTGTGAGCACCAGTGCCGGGGCGCTGATACACAGGGCCGTCTTAATGCCCCGGAGCAAAAATCGCTCAGTCACCAGCCCCGCCAGTCCGCCGATCACCGTGAGGATTACAATGCACCAGGCCCCGTAAATACTCAGTTCAGTGCTCCAGGCGGCAATGCAGCCTCCTGCCAGTCCGAAAATACAGCCGCGCTGGGCCCCCTCAAACAGACTGATCATCGCCACCGCCACCGGCATCAGGCTCGGAACCAAGCCCAGGCTTCCGAACAGGGCCGTCTCAAGCAGCTGGGCCAACACCAGCAGCAGCCCATACAGCGCCATTTTTAGGCGAAATCGTGTTTTGCTGGACATGCTTGCTCCTTTCCAGACTTAATCGTTGACGTCAAAGGACTTGATGATGAACACCTGTTCCACGCTGCCAATGTCTATGGTGGGGGTGATGACGGCGTACTTCGCCACATTCACCTCATCGTCTCCCACGTCGGTCACCTTCCCCACCACCAATCCGGCGGGATAGATGTCGCCGTCGCCGGAGGTGAGCAGCTGGTCGCCGTTTCGGATGGTTGCGGAGGAGCTGATATAGCTGGCCCGGAGCTTTCCCTGGCGCATCAGCTCAAAGTTGCCCTGGGCAATGCAGCTGTAGCCGCTGCCGAAGATATAGGCGCCGATCTCCGAGGTGGTATCCAGAATGGTGGTAATGGTGGCCCAGTTTCCGCCGGTCTCCGAAATCAGGCCCAGCACCTGTCCGTCTGCGGTAATGGCGCACATCCCCGCCTCCAGGCCCGCAGAGGATCCCTTGGAAATGGTCATAACGCTGCCATAGCTGGAGCTGTCCCAGGAAACCACATTTGCAATCTCAAAGGTGTAATCCGTATGCTTCTCCTGGAGCGACAGCAAACTGCGGAGATGCTCGTTTTCCTGCTTATAGGTCTGGGAATCCCGAATATCCTGATTCTGCTGGGCCATTTCCACCCGGAGCTGCTCATTTTCCGCCTCCAGCATCTCGTAGCCGAAGATATAATTGTAGAGGTCCTCCGCCTTTCGGACCAGAATGGTCCCGGCGTTTTTCAGCGGCGACATCACCGTAGAGACGCCGTTGTTCATCGGTGACGCCTGCCCCGGCCGCAGCAGCAGAAAGCCCATGGTCCCCAGTGCCAGCAGTACCGCAATTACCAGTACCACCCGAAGCCGGGTGCTAAATAACTTCTTCATGCCTTGGCCTCCAGCACGGGAATCCCCGCCGCCCGGAGCATCAGTCCGGCTGTGCAGAGGGGCAGTCCCATTACATTATAATAGTCTCCCACCAGCTTCTCCACAAACAGGGACGCATAGCCCTGAATTCCATAGGCGCCGGCCTTGTCCAGCGGCTCTCCCGTGGCCACATAGGTCTGGATCTCTCTCTGGCTCAGCGGCCGGATATGGACCTCCGTTTCCTCACAGCGGGTCTCGATCTCCGGGCCACGCCGGACCGTGATTCCCGTGAGCACCAGATGGCCTCGCCCGGACAGCGCCCGGAGCATCCGTTCCGCATCCGCCGAATTCTTCGGCTTGCCCAGAATCGTTCCGTCCAGCACCACCACGGTATCCGCCGAAAGGATCACTCCGTCCCCCGTCAGCTCCTTTGCCACCGCCTCTGCCTTGATTTGGCTCAGGCGCATGACCTGCTCCTGGGCCGTCAGCCCCGGCACCAGCGTCTCGTCCACATCCGCCGGATGCACGGTGAAGCTCAGCCCCACCCGCTCCAGCAGCTCTCTGCGCCGCGGGGACCCGGACGCCAAAATCAGATTATATTGTTCCATGGCAAATCCTCCATCGCTGCTAATTGGTTATTCCACGCCTCTGACATAGAGCCCTCGGGTGCTGACGCCGGGGTCAAACCCCTCTCCCCGAAGATGGCTCTGAAGCACGGCGTTGACCTGTTGATCGTTTTCCGTGGTAAAGCTCAGCCGCAGCGCCCAAAGTCCCAGGCCGGTAAGCTCAGAGAGCTTATCTCCCCAGTAGAGCTTTCGACTGTTGTAAATCACACTGCGGCAGGTGTCTCCGTCCCGAAGCACCGGGAATCGGCTGCCTGTGCGGTCCACCAGCCCGGTGCGGCTGCTGCCGCAGGTACAGGTGCCGGTACGGCTGTGAATGATGCAGTTCTCCGTAATCATCAGCGGCAGCCGCCCATAGGCGATCATCTCCATGGGCACCGGCTTGGACAGATCCCGAATCTGCGGCAGGGTCAGCTCAAAGGACGCCGTCAGGGACGCAATTCCCAGGGCCGCATAGACATTGGCGCTGCCGGAGTTGAACACGTTGAGTCCAAAGTCACCCCGAATGGTAAAGCCCAAGCGCCGCAGCGGATCGATCATCCCCAGATTGCCCATGATGGCATTCTGGATTCCCAGTGCTTTTGCCCTGGTCAGCTGGCGCAGCACCGGATCCCATTGCTCCTCGGTAATCACCCTGGGGAGCACCACGCATACCGGCAGCGTCTCCAGGGCCGCCGTCACGCTGGGATGCCCCGACACCGCCAGGGACAGGGGCACATACAGCAGCGCCGGCTGAAAGGCCAGCAGCGCCGGAGTAATCTGTTTTGAGTCCTGGACGCTGACGGTATACACCGGTTTTCCCTGGTAGGAGGCGTAGGCCGTGGGCTGCACAAAGGCTCCCTCCCGGGTCACGGGGACCTGTCCCCGTACTGCGGAGAGCTTGCTGAGGGCATCCCGCCGCAGGGCATTGATGGCCGAGGCGGAAAGAGTCAGACCGGGCTCCAGCTCCAGCTGCAAATCCGAGAGATAGTACGGTGTGCCTCCGGTTTTTTGGAGCCGCGCCATCAGATCCTCCGGCGTAAGGCCCCGGGTCCTGGCAGGCTCCGGAAAAGGCCCGGTGCTCTGGGCCCAGGCGCCGCCCTCATCCATGGCCGTCAGCGCCGCCGGAGCGCCGTAGCGAACCGTCATATGAAAGCGCACGGGCACCCGCTGATTTTCCGTATTTTCATAGGTGGCCCGAGCCTTGGCGAACAGCGCTCTGTCCTGTTCCTCCTCCTGGCGGGTCCCAAACATGGCGCTCCCTCGGTGGCCGGTGTAATAGCCGTCGGTAAAGCCCTGGCGGGAAAACACCTTCCGCAGGGATTGGAGCTGCTGCTCCGTCACCGGGCGGCCCAGGGCCGCATCCTTGTAGATCTTCGTGGTGATGGCCACATATTCCGCCCGCTTCATCCGGCCCTCAATCTTCACGCAGGCCACACCCATCCGTTCCAACTCCTGAAGATACCCCACCAGACAGTTATCCTTCAGGCTCAGGGGGTAGCGGTTTTCATTGCGGTCAAAGCCATATGTCATGCGGCAGGGCTGGGCGCACTGGCCCCGGTTGCCGCTTCTCCGGCCAATCATCGCCGACATGTAGCACTGTCCCGAGTGGCACATACACAGGGCGCCGTGGACGAATACCTCCAGCTCAATGGGACTTTCCCGGCAGATGGCGGCAATCTGATCCCGGCTCAGCTCCCGGGCCAATACCACTCGGCTAATCCCCAGCTCCGCCGCCTTACGCACCCCTTCCAGGTTGTGAACGGACATCTGGGTGCTGGCGTGGATGGGCATGTCCGGAGCCATCTGCCGCACCAGCTGCAGCACCCCCAGGTCCTGCACCAAAACAGCGTCCACACCGGCTCTCCGCGCCTCCAGCACCACCTGACCGGCCGCCTTTAGCTCCCGGTCCCGAACCAGGGTATTGAGCGTCAGATAGACCTTGACCCCCCGGACATGGCAGTAGCTCACGCACTGGCGCAGCTGCTCCTCGGTAAAGTTTTTTGCGTTCATCCGGGCGTTAAAGGCGCCGTAACCTAAGTATACCGCATCCGCGCCGTTCTGCACCGCAGCAATCAGCGCATCACTGGAGCCTGCGGGAGACAATACTTCCAGCATATTGTTACCTCATTATCTATAGAATCCCGGCCCAACAGGCCGCAGGGTACAATTCCCGATTTTGAATATCTATTGTACCACACTTTTTCCGGTCAGGAAACCCCTTTGCCGCAAAACCCATCGGAATTTCATGGAATCGCCCCTGTCCACCCCGGAACAAAGGCGGAGGCCCGGAGCCTACTGACTCCGAGCCTGAGACTGTCGAAAAAGCCGGAAGGCTTTTCCGACAAAGGGGCTGCGGCCTGATGCGCGCATTTTTGTGCGCCCCCCGGCGCACAAAAGCCACACTTTCAGGCCGGGCAGTATTTTCCGCCATGTACACGCCCTGGCGGAAAATGATTTCACCCTATTTCGCCGCTGTGACGGCGAAACTCTACGAGGTTTTTTTGACAAACTGAGGCCCGGAGCCAACAGACTCCGAGCCTCTTTTTTTATTTTGTTTGGTCCGTAAAGGGAATGTTCTTTTCTCCTGCCAGATTGGAAAACCGCCGCTTTACCCGGGTCCAGCTGTCCCCGGCCCGCTCTACCGCGCTTCTCTTTAAATAGATGGAGCCACCGGCGGTATCCATGCGCAGGACCTCCTCCTCTACGGTTTTATTTCCCCAGAGGCCGGCCTTTTCTTCCACCTTGGCCACCGCAAAGGCTGTAATACTGCTTTTTGCCACGAACAATTCCTCCTCGTTCCCGGATAGGCTCACTATAGCCCATTTCCGTAGAAATTGCAAGGAGAACTTCCAAAAACACGGAATATGCGCCGCCGTCTCAGGCTTTCGCGTTTTTCTCGAATTTATTGCAGAACCACTTGCAATCCCACGGAAATATGGTAGAATAGGTTGGCAATACATATTTTCTACGTAAGGAGTTGTTTGTTGTTGGAAAACCTGTTTCTTCTGGGCTTCGTCGGCGCCGTTGTGGCACTGGTCTTTGCATTTGTGCAGCGCGGCATCGTGATGAAGCACTCTGAAGGCAACGACAAGATGGTCGAGATCGCACAGGCCATTCGGGACGGTGCTAACGCTTATCTTAAGCATCAGTACATGACCGTGGGCAAGGTCTTTGCCGTTGTGTTCGTAATCCTTCTCATCATGGCTTTTGCCACGGGCGGCGAGATGCTGTCCAAGTTCACCCCCTTCGCATTCATCACCGGTGGTATTTTCTCCATGCTCGCTGGCTTCATCGGCATGAAGATTGCCACCAATTCCAACGCCCGTACTGCCCAGGCTGCCTATGAGGGCCTGAACAAGGGTCTCCGGGTGGCCTTCTCCTCCGGCTCCGTCATGGGCTTTACCGTGGTGGGCCTGGGCATGCTGGATGTGACCATGTGGTTCTGCATTCTGCACTTTGCCTTCGGCATCACCGACCCCGTGGAGCTGGGCAACATCATGGTTATGAACGGCATGGGCGCTTCCTTTATGGCTCTGTTTGCCCGTGTGGGCGGCGGCATCTACACCAAGGCCGCCGACGTGGGCGCTGACCTGGTTGGTAAGGTCGAGGCCGGCATCCCCGAAGATGACCCCCGTAACCCCGCCACCATCGCCGACAACGTAGGCGACAATGTGGGCGACGTGGCCGGCATGGGCGCCGACCTCTACGAGAGCTATGTTGGCTCCATCCTGGCTACCTTCTCCCTGGCCGCTACCGCCGGCTACGGGTTCAAGGGCATGCTGCTGCCTCTGCTCATCGCCGTGGCCGGCATGGTCTGCTCCCTGATTGGCTCCTTCATGGTCAAGACCAAGGAAGACGCCGACCAGAAGTCTCTGCTCCGGACCCTGCGTACCGGTACCTATTCCGCTGCCGTGCTGGCAGCCATCTGCGCCGCCGTGCTCACCTATGTCATCATGGGCAACATGGGCATCTTTGTGGCCATTCTCTGCGGTCTGGTCGGCGGCTGTGCCATCGGCTACTTCACCGAGTATTACACCTCCGACACCTACAAACCCACCCAGGAGCTGGCTGCGGCTTCCGAGACCGGCTCTGCCACCATCATCATCGGCGGCATCTCCCTGGGCCTCAAGTCCACCGCCTCCTCCATTCTGATTGTGGGCGCCGCTGTTCTGATTTCCTATTTCGCAGCCGGCGGTTCCCTGGAGATTGTGGACGGCAACGGTGCCTTTACCACTGCGTTCTATGAGGGCCTGTACGGCATCGGCATCGCCGGTGTTGGTATGCTCTCCACTCTGGGCATCACCCTGGCCACCGACGCCTACGGTCCTGTGGCCGACAACGCCGGCGGCATTGCCGAGATGGCCGAGCTGCCTGAGTTTGTCCGTGACCGCACCGATGCGCTGGACTCCCTGGGCAACACCACTGCCGCTACCGGCAAGGGCTTCGCCATTGGCTCCGCTTCTCTGACTGCTCTGGCTCTGCTGGTCTCCTATGTGAGCATCGTGCAGACCAAGACCACCGAGGTCCTGAACTTCACCCTGACCAGCCCCACGGTTCTGGTTGGCCTGTTCATCGGCGCTATGCTGACCTTTGTGTTCTCCGCCTTCACCATGGGCGCTGTGCAGACCGCTGCCCAGACCATCGTCACCGAGGTTCGCCGCCAGTTCAAGGAGATCCCCGGCATCATGGAGTACAAGGCAAAGCCCGACTATCAGGCTTGCGTCGGCATGTGCACCAAGGGTGCCCTCCATGAGATGGTCGTCCCCGCTCTGCTGGCGATTATCGTTCCTATCCTCACCGGCCTGATCCTCGGCCCCACCGGCGTGGTCGGCCTGCTGGGCGGCGTTTCCGTCACCGGCTTTGCCATGGCTGTGTTTATGTCCAACGCCGGCGGCGCTTGGGACAACGCCAAGAAGTATATTGAGAGAGGCAACCATGGCGGCAAGGGCAGTGAGCAGCATAAGGCCGCTGTCGTCGGCGACACCGTGGGCGACCCCTTCAAGGATACCTCCGGTCCTTCTCTGAACATCCTCATCAAGCTGGTTTCCACGGTTTCCATCGTGTTCTCCGGCCTGGTGGTGGCCTTCAACCTGATGGGCCTGCTGTAAATTCAATCCGCAAAAATGCGCTGCCATTTTGGCAGCGCATTTTTTCAGCTTGTCAAGCGACCTCGTAGCGTTTCGCCGCCGCGGCGAAATAGACAGTCTCTTTTATGTCACATCCACAAAAGCCTTGGACACATAGCCATCTTTCCCCCGGTACTCCACCGCATACCACTCTCCCTGCTCTCCCAGCACGTCCAGCTGGGCCCCATTGGGAATGGACCCCAGCACCGCCGCTTCCAGGCTGGGATATTCCCGGAGATTTAGGGTGCCGGAGCTCAGGCGTACCGTGCCCTTCCGGGGAAAGTTCTCCCCAGGGGCCCGGAAGGGGATATTAAAGTACTCCGTAAGGGCCAGCACAATGGTCCGGGCAATGGGATCGAGATTGGAGATGATCCAGTTGGCATCCTCCGGGTTGTCATGGTAGGCCAGCTCCACAAACACCGAGGGGGCTCTGGTCTGCCGCACCTCACCAATGGCTGTCGTTCCCAGGGCCCGGACCCGGTTGGGATCCGGGTAGATGGTCTTGATGGCCTCGGCCACCAGGTTTGCCGCCCGCTTCCCCTCTACGCTGGAGGGGTAGTAGTAAATGTCACTGCCTCTGACCTGGCCGTACAGGCTCTCCGGCGCTCCGTTGGAGTGGAGCGCCAAATGCAGGTCATAGTTTCCTCCGTTGCTCTGGCGAATGGATTGGGAGGCCGAGCCGTTGGGAGAGTTTCTGGAAAAGTCAATGCCTGAGGCGGTTAAGTAGGGCTCCATGGCATCTGCCAGCCGGTTCATCCAGTATTCTTCCGAGTTTCCCGTCACATAGAGATTGCCCTCCTGGGTGGAAGGGCTCAAAAAGATTTTGGGCATTGTAGGCTCCTTTCACATTTGGTTCTGCTCTATTCTATGCGCAGTCCCCGCCCTATGGTCCTTGGCGCCCGCTTTTGGCCATCTTTTTTTCCACGTATAATTCCGTGTTTTTTGCGGATACTTCCCAGAAGAGCCCCTGGATTTCCGCAAACTTTATGCAATTAGCCCCTTGACCCGGTTTCACTTTGTCTGTATAATTAGCACTAACCTGATATTCCAAAAGGCAATGATGGGAAGAAGTAATGGGATCCTACGCCGTCCAGAGAGCCGGGGCAGCTGAAAACCGGCAGGCGCATTCCACGAAAGAACATCCCGGAGCCGCAGCTCGAACCTGGTCTCCAGCAGTAGGGTGTGCCGCGGTCAGCGCGTTACAGCTGATGCTTAATCGCAATGAGCGGATTCGCAAGAATTCATATGGGTGGTACCACGGAAGGTTTGATGTCTTTCGTCCCATGTCTTCGTAGGGAGACGGGACGAAGGGCTTTTTTGTTTTTCGGGGACGATCAGAGAGGATGATAACATGTTAAAGCGCACCATTTACTGCGGCGCACTGCGAGAGACGCATATTGGCCAGGATGCCGTTGTCACCGGCTGGGTCCAGACCAAGCGCGACATGGGCGGCGTCGTATTCATTGACCTAAGGGACCGCGAGGGGATCCTCCAGGTGGTATTTGATGCCCGAAATCTGCCGGAGGACCAGTTCTCCGCCGCCGACCGGCTGAAAAACGAGACGGTCATTGCGGTTCGGGGCTATGTCCGGCAGCGGGATGCAGAAACCATCAATCCCAGGCTGGAAACCGGCACCGTGGAGCTCCGGGCCCAGGAGCTGGAGGTGATCTCCGAGGCCGATCCCCTGCCCTTCTCCGTGGAGGACGGCACCGGCAACGAGGCCTTGCGGCTGAAATACCGGTACCTGGACCTGCGCCGCCCGGACATGATTGCCCGGCTGAAATTCCGCCATCGGGTACAGAAGTGCGCCGAGGACTATCTGGACGCCCACGGTTTTCTCTCTGTGGAGACTCCTATTTTGACAAAGTCCACCCCCGAGGGTGCCCGGGACTATCTGGTTCCCTCCCGGGTCCACAACGGCCTGTTCTATGCTCTGCCCCAGTCCCCGCAGATCTTTAAGCAGCTGCTGATGGTGGGTGGCATCGACAAGTACTATCAGGTGGCTCGATGCTTCCGAGACGAGGACCTGCGGGCCGACCGGCAGCCGGAGTTCACCCAGGTGGACATGGAAATGAGTTTTGTGGACCAGGAGGACGTACTGCAGCACCTGGAGCACATGTTCCGCCATCTGTTCCGAGAGCTCATGGGCGTGGAATTTGACCATCCCTTCCCCCGAATCACCTGGACCGAATGTATGGACAAATACGGCTCGGACAAGCCGGATCTGCGCTTTGACCTGCCCATTGTAGATCTGACGGACACGGTCCGGGACTGCGGCTTCTCCGTGTTCAAAAACGCCCTGAAAAAAGGCGGCGTGGTCCGCGGCATCAATGTGCCGGGTCACGGAGATTTCACCCGTACCGAAATTGAGATGCTCACCGACGAGGCCCTGCACCTGGGGGCCAAGGGCATGGCCTGGATCGCCTGGCGGTCTACCGGCGAGATCTATTCCATCCTCACCAAGTATTTCACCCAGGAACAGATGGATCAGCTGCTCTCGGCCATGGGCGCCGCCCCCGGAGACTTTATCCTGTTCTCTGCGGATAAGCTCTCCACCGTACGGAAGGTCCTGGGCGGGCTGCGATTGAAGCTGGCCGACCATCTGGGACTCCGCCGGAAGGAGTGGAATATCCTTTTCGTCACGGACTTCCCTCAGTTTGAGTTCTCCGAGGAGGAGGACCGCTGGGTATCCACCCACCATCCCTTTACCATGCCCTACCCTGAGGATGTCCAATACCTGCTCACGGATCCCGGCCGTGTCCGTGCCCAGGCCTACGACGTGGTGCTCAACGGCATTGAACTGGGCAGCGGTTCCGTCCGAATTCACCAGCGGGACGTCCAAAATAAAATGTTTGAGGCCCTGGGCTTCACCCAGGAGCAGATTGACCAGCGGTTTGGCTTTATGGTCAACGCCTTCCGATATGGAACCCCGCCCCATGCCGGTTTTGCCTTTGGCCTGGACCGGCTGGTGATGCAGCTGACCGAAGCCCCCTCCCTTCGGGATGTTATCGCCTTCCCGAAGCTCAAGGATGCCTCCTGCCCCCTGACCGACGCCCCCAACACCGTAGATGAGGAGCAGCTGGAGGTGCTGGGCATCGGCGCCCGGGACGCCTCCGGCAGAATGCGGGGCGCCAAGGCCACTGAGCCGGTGGCAGGCGGCATTGACCTTGCCCATGTTGCCGACCTGGCCATGCTGAAGATTGCCCCCGGAGAGCAGGCCTCCATGCTGAAGGACCTGATGGAGGTGGTGGAGTTTGCCGGTCAGCTGGAGAAAATCGACACCACCGGCGTGGAGCCCATGGCCCACATTGCCCCTCTGCAGAACGTCTGGCGGGAGGATGTGGTCACCGGTGTCAATGACCGGGACACGCTTCTGGAAAATGCCCCTGCCAAGGAGGACGGATATATCTTCGTCCCCCAGGTGGTGGAGTAAGGAGGACTAGTCATGCATATTACAGAACTGACCCTGAAAGAACTGACGGATGCCCTCTGCCGAAAGGAGATCTCCGCCCGGGACGCCGCCCACAGCTACCTGGCTCAGATCACCGCCAGCGAGCCGGAAATTGGGGCATACCTGACCGTCACCGAGGAGGAGGCCTTGGCCCAGGCAGAGGCCGTTGATCGGCGCCGGGCCGCCGGAGAGAATCTCCCTCTGCTGGCAGGCGTCCCCTGCGGCATCAAGGACAACATCTGCACCAAGGGCATCCCCACCACCTGCGCCTCCAAAATGCTGGAGCACTTCGTCCCCCCCTATGACGCCACGGTGATGGAAAAGCTCCATGCCCAGGGCACCGTAATGCTGGGTAAGCTCAACATGGACGAGTTCGCCATGGGCTCCTCCACGGAGAACTCCTACTTTCATTTGACCCACAACCCCCATGATCTTGCCTGTGTTCCCGGGGGAAGCTCCGGAGGCTCTGCCGCGGCTGTGGCCGCCAAGGAGGCTGCCTTTACCCTGGGCTCCGATACCGGCGGCTCCATTCGTCAGCCCGCCGCCTTTTGCGGTGTTGTAGGCATGAAGCCCACCTACGGTCTGGTCTCCCGATACGGTCTGATCGCCTTTGCCTCCTCTCTGGATCAGATTGGTCCTCTGACCCGCAGTGTCTATGACAACGCCATGGTTCTGGAGGCCATCTGTGGCCACGATCCCAAGGATTCCACCTCCCTGCCCGATTCCCACGGCTCCATGACCGGCGGGATAGAGGGTGGCGTCAAGGGCATGCGCTTTGCTCTGCCCCGGGAATATTTCTCCGACGCCCTGAACCCGGAAATCGCCGCCGCCATCCGTGCCGCGGCCCATCGACTGGAAACGCTGGGCGCGCAGGTGGATGAGGTGAGCCTGTCGGGCCTTGACTTCGCCCTTCCCGCCTACTATGTCATCTCCTCTGCGGAGGCATCCTCCAATCTGGCCCGGTTTGACGGCGTAAAATACGGGTTCCGAGCCCAGAACGTCAAGGAGATTCACGCCCTCTACAAGGAGACCCGTTCCCAGGGCTTTGGCGCAGAGGTCAAGCGTCGCATTATGCTGGGCTCCTTTGTGCTCTCCGCGGGATATTACGACGCCTATTACAAAAAGGCACTTCAGGTCCGGACCCTGCTAAAGCAGTCCTTTGACCGGATCTTCTCTCAATATGACGCCATTCTCTCCCCGGTGGCCCCTACCACCGCCTATAAAATCGGCGAGAAAACCCAGGATCCTCTGGAAATGTACATGGGAGACATGTACACCGTTCCCATCAATATTGCAGGACTTCCGGCGCTGTCCATGCCCTGTGGCACCGATTCCCAGGGGCTGCCCATTGGGATGCAGCTGATCGGAAAGCCCTTCTCCGAGCCCACATTGTACCGGGCCGGATTTGCCTTTGAACAGGAAGGAGGTGTGGAGGCATGCTAAAGGACTATGAGATGGTCATTGGCCTGGAGGTCCATGTGGAACTGAAAACCGCCACAAAAATCTTCTGCGGCTGCTCCACCAAGTTTGGCGCACCACCTAACACCCAGTGCTGCCCGGTCTGCACCGGAATGCCCGGATCCCTGCCGGTGCTCAACGGCAAGGTGGTGGAGTACGCAGTAATGGCCGGCCTGGCCACCAACTGCACCATTGCCACCTACTCCAAGCAGGACCGAAAGAACTACTTTTATCCCGATCTGCCCAAGGCCTATCAGATCTCCCAGTATGATCTTCCCCTGTGTACCAACGGCTATCTGGACATCGAGACAGAGGCCGGAACAAAGCGCATCGGCATCACCCGGATCCACATTGAGGAGGACGCCGGCAAGCTCACCCATGTGGAGGGCCACGGCACCCTCATCGACTGCAATCGCTGCGGAGTCCCCCTCATCGAGATCGTCTCCGAACCGGATATGCGCTCCGCCGAGGAGGCCAGAGCCTATCTCCAGAAGCTCCGGGCCATCATTCTCTACACCGGTGTCTCCGACTGCAAGATGAACGAGGGCTCTCTGCGCTGTGACGTAAACCTTTCCATCCGCAAAAAGGGCAGCGATACCCTGGGCACCCGGACGGAGATGAAAAACCTCAACAGCTTCCAAAGCGTGGTCAAGGCCATTGAATACGAATTCGCCCGGCAGGTCAGTGTGCTGGACGAGGGAGGCGAGGTGATTCAGGAGACCCGCCGCTTTGATATGAATACCGGCAAGACCTCCTCCATGCGTTCCAAGGAAAACGCCGATGACTACCGCTATTTCCCGGACCCTGACCTGATTCCCATTGTAATCAGCGAGGAATTTCGCCAGAACATGGCGGATCGGATCCCGGTGCTCCCGGACCAGCGGAAGCAGCAGTATCAGACCCGGTATGGCCTTAGTGCCCTGTCCGCCGAAGCCCTGGTGACCCGGAAGGACATTGCCGATTACTTCGAAACCGCCGCCCGGAACACCCGCTATCCCCTGCTGGCCGCCAACCTGGTCTCCGGAGAGGTCGCCCGGCTGTGCCCGGAGGAGCAGGCCATCCCGGTGGCCCCGGAGCACATCGCAATTCTGGCGGATCTTCTCGGCAATGGGAAGGTCAACGGCAGCACCTGCAAAAAGGTCGTTGCCCTGCTGTTCCAGGAGGATCAGGACCCTGCCGCCCTCATTGAGTCCCAGGGACTTCAGCAGATCAGTGACGAATCGCTGCTCCTGCCTATGGCCCGGGAGGTGCTGGAGCAGAACCAAAAGGTCGTCGCCGACTTCCAGAAGGGCAATAAAAACGCCTTCCACGCCCTGGTGGGCCAGATGATGAAGAAAACCCATGGCAAGGGCAATCCCCAGGTCATCCAAAAGGTTCTGGCCCAGCTGCTGGGCGCAGAGGCGTAACATGATAGCCGTCGGAGCGTTGCTCCGGCGGCTTCGTTTTCCATGAAGTCCGCTTCATGCTTCCATGGAGAATCCTATATTTGACGAAATGCTTCCCGGCTTTTATAATGAAACCATAAGGATAGTTCCTGTAACATCAAGGAGGTATTGCTATGAACATGGAAGAACTGGCGCTCCAGGTTGAGCGTCTCCAGGCCGCACAGGCCTGCCGGAATCTTATGGGGCGGTATTCCTACTATCACACTGCGTTCCGCAACAAGGATTACATGACCCTGTGGGCTCAGCGCCCTGACAGCTATTTCAAATTTCCCTTTGGATACTATGTGGGCTACGACGCCATCGCCCACTGCTATCTGGTGGAGCACGGCGACCGGGACGATCCCGGCATGGACCAGAAGCTCCGGGGCATTATGACCATGCACCAGCTGGACACCGAGGTTCTGGAGGTCGCCGCCGACTGCAAAACCGCCAAAGGCGTCTGGATTTCTCCGGGCCACGAAACCTTCCTGCGGAATCCCGAGCAGGTAGATCCCGCCCAGGAGCCGGATAAGCTGGTGCCCGACCCCATGTGGGCCTGGTCCAAGTATGAGGTGGAATTCATCAAGGACGAGGATGGCCAGTGGAAGCTCTGGCACATGGTGCTCTATCCTCTGTTTAAAACCGGGTACCACACCGCCTGGACAGAGGCGGACCCCAAGACGGAGCAGGCCATCAATCCTGATGCCGATCAGACCAAGCCCGGCCAGACCAATCCCATGACCGGCCAGAAGGCCCCGGATTTCTGGCAGTGGAGCAAAACTGCCGTCTATCCCGCCCATGAGCCCGAGCCTCCCGTTCCCTACGACACCGTCGAGCATATGCCCCACAAAATCATCGTACCTGAGAAGTAAGCGTCAGCGCCCTGGGTCACGCCGTGACCCAGGGCGCTGACGCCTGTGGAAAAAGCCGTAGTCTTTTGTTAACGCATCCAGGTACACACGGCCACGGCCACCAAAATCCCCAGCAGCGCTCCCATCAGCACCTGGGGAAGGGTGTGTCCCACCAGCTCCCGGAAGGGCTTGTGGTCCGGAGGGGAACATCCCCGTTCCGCTGCCAGTTTGGCGATCTGATTCAGCGCCTTGGCGTGGCGCCCCGCCTCCAGCCGTACCCCTCGGGCATCGTACATCACCACCAGAGAAAAAACCACCGACAGGGCAAAGTCCGTCCCGCCTACCCCGGAGGTCATGCCAATGGCTGTGGTAAGGGCACATACCGTGGCCCCATGGGCCGAAGGCATTCCACCGCTGCCCACCAGCCGTTCCGGCAGAAAATTGCCCGTTTGAAGCGCCGTAAGCAGAAATTTTAGAAGCTGGGCCAGAAGCCACGCAATCACCGGGGCCATCACACAGGGATTGCCAAGCACCTCGCGCCATACTGTTATCATGACACATGCCTCCATTTCACCATGAAAGATTGTACCCCGAGAATATAAATTCTACCACAGGATTTCTGTAAAACTCCTGTAATTTACGCCAAAGGAGACGCCCAAAGGCGTCTCCCGGGTGGTTTTATCGTTCCTCGCGGAAATAGGCGTTGCCCAGGCTGGCCGGAGGCTGGTTTTCCCGCTTCTGGCGAACGGAAATACTGATTAGCACAATCACCGTCACCACATAGGGGAGGATCTTGTAGATCTCCGTGGGAATGGGCAGCTGGGTCACCCGCATGTACATAATCATCAGGGCGCCAAATACAATGGAGCCCCACACGGCACGGAGCGGCCTCCACAGGGCGAAAATCACCAGCGCCACCGCCAGCCAGCCCTTGCCGTCCATGGCGCCGGCAGACCAGTTGCCGCCGCCGGAGACCATGGTGAAATACAGGCCTCCCAGGCCGCAGATGCCGCCGCCCAGGCAGGTGGCCAGATACTTGTACCGTGTGACATTGATGCCCGCGGCATCTGCCGTGGCCGGGTCCTCACCCACCGCCCGAAGGCTCAGTCCGCTGCGGGTCCGGGCGAAATACCAGGCCATCACAACGGCAATGGCCAGCACCAGGTAGATCATAAAGTTATAGGAGAACAGCAGCTTCCCCAGCACCGGAATGTCCCGAAGAAACCCGGGCAGCAGCGGCTGGGAGAAAATTGTCCCGGCAGCCTGGGAAATCTGGAGCCGGCCTCCCCCGATGCCCCGGAAATACTCCCCGAAGAACTCTCCATAGCCTACGCCGAAAATGGTCAGCGCCAGGCCCGTCACATTCTGATTGGTCCGCAGGGTAATGGTCAGGAAGGCATAGAGCAGGCTTCCCAGGGCAGCAGCCAGGAACGCCGCCGCAAAGGCCAGCAGCACCGCCACCATAGGCACCGCACCGTCTCCCGCGGCACGCTCATAGAGAAACGCCGCAATCAGGCCCGAAGAGCCGCCCATGTAGATCAGGCCCTCCACGCCCAAATTCATATTGCCGACCTTCTCCGTCAGGATTTCTCCCAGGGTGCCATACATCAGCGTAGTACCCATAAGCACGGCGGCCACAAAGAAGTTCACAAAGAATGTCATTCTGCCGCCTCCTTCTGCTTTTTCCGGAAAATCATTCGGTAACGGATGAAGAACTCACTGGCCAACATGCAAAACAGAATCAGGCCGGTGAGCATATCGCTCATGGACTCCGGCAGCGCATTATGGGTCAGCGTATTGATGGTGGATGCGCCCTTGGTGAGCACTGCCAGAAGCAAGGAAATAAACACCATACCAATGGGATTGAGCTGCGCCAGCCAGGCCACGGTAATGCCTGTAAAGCCCACCCCTCCGGCGACGGAATCCGACAGGGTATAGTTGATGCCCGACACCACAATGAAGCCCACAATCCCGGCTATGGCCCCGGAGACAAACATGGTCCGGATAATCACCTGGCCCACCCGGATCCCCGCATAGCGGGCTGTGGCCTCGCTCTCTCCCACCACGGCGATTTGATAGCCATGCTTGGTATAGCGGAGGTAACAGAACATAAAAATCACCAGGGCCAGCACCAGCAGGCCTCCCACCGTGACCCCCCAGATATTCGGCATACGGGCCGTCTGGGAAAAGCGCTCAATCATCTGGGTCCCCTTGGGTACCTTCTCCCAAGGACCGCCCTGGAGATACTTGACGATTCCAATGGCGATATAGTTGAGCATCAGGGTAAACAGCGTCTCGTTGGTCCCCCATTTGGCCCGGAACACTGCAGGGAGCATGCCCCACAGGCCGCCGCCAATGGCCGCCGCCACACACATCACCGGCAGAAGCACCCCTGAGGGCCAGGTGTGCTGAAAGGTCAGGGCAAAATAGGTGGCGAAAATTCCGCCCATGGTGATCTGTCCCTCCACCCCAATGTTCCAGAACTTCATTTTAAAGGCCGGGGCAATGGCCAGCGCCGCGCCCAGCAGGGGGATCATAATCTTAATGGTCTGCTGAATATTCAGTGCACTGCCCAGCGCACCGCCCAGCATAGCGCTGTAGACGGAAATCGGGCTGTATCCCACAGATACGATCAGTCCGGCAAACAGCACCAGCGCCGCAAAAATGGAGGCAATTCGGATGGCCCATGCTTTTAGCTGCCCCACATCGTCCCGCTTGGCCAGACGAATCAACGGCTCTTTCTTGTTCATGAGGCACCCCCTACCTTTGTCATCATCAGCCCCACCTGGTCCTTGGTGGCAGTCCGGCCGTCCAACAGACCGCTGACCTTTCCACCGCAAAGCACCAGGATCTTATCGCACAGCTCCAGCAGCACGTCCAGGTCCTCGCCAACGTAGATCACCGCGACCCCCTTTTTCTTCTGCTGGTTCAGCAGACGATAAATCGTATAGGAGGTGTTGATGTCCAGGCCCCGCACTGCGTAGGCCGTCATCAGAATCTTGGGATTCGCCGCAATCTCCCGGCCCACCAGGACCTTCTGAACGTTTCCGCCGGACATCCGGCGCACCGGGGTCTGGATGCTGGGGGTCACCACCTCCAGATCCGCCTTGACCTTTTCCGCCAGTTCCTCCGGGCCCTTCCGGTCCGCCAGGCCAAATCTTCCGCGCTTAAAGGACCGAAGCATCATATTGCCTGCCATGTCCATATTCCCCACCAGGCCCATGCCCAGCCGGTCCTCCGGCACAAAGCTCAGCCGGACGCCCAGCTCTCGGATTGCCATGGTGGATTTCCCCACCAGCTCCTGGTCGCCCTCCGGCGCATGATAGACAATGGAGCCCGACTCCACCCGCTGCAGTCCCGCCACTGCCTCCAGCAGCTCCTTCTGGCCGCAGCCGGAGATTCCCGCAATTCCGAGAATCTCTCCGCCATAGGCGTCAAAGCTGACGTTGTCCACCTTTTTGACGCCGTTGCTGTCCACCACAGTGACCCCTGTCACCGTGAGCATTTTCACGGGATCCACCGGCTCCGGCCGGTCGATGTTCAAGGTGGTGGCCTGGCCCACCATCATGTCCGTCAGAGACTGGGCCGTGGCGTCCTTTGTCTCCACCATGCCGATAAACTCGCCCTTTCGCAGCACGGCTACCCGATCCGACAGCTCCAGCACCTCCTGGAGCTTGTGGGTGATAATGATGATGGCCTTGCCGTCATCCCGCATGGCCCGGAGCACCGCAAAGAGCTTTTCCGTCTCCTGGGGCGTCAGTACCGCCGTGGGCTCGTCCAAAATCAGAATGTCCGCTCCCCGGTAGAGAACCTTGATGATCTCCACCGTCTGCTTCTCCGACACGCTCATATCGTAGATTTTCTTCTCCGGATCAATGGAAAATCCGTATCTCTGGCTGATTTGGCGCACCTTTTCCCCGACGGCCTTTTTATCGAACCCTCCGGGCTCTCGGAGCCCCAGCACCACGTTTTCCGCGGCAGTCAGCACATCCACCAGCTTAAAATGCTGATGGATCATCCCGATCCCTAAGTCAATGGCGTCCTTTGGGGAGCGGATGGTCACTTCCCGGTCGCCCACGAAGATATGGCCCTCATCCGGGAAGTAGATACCCGAAATCATATTCATCAGGGTCGTCTTTCCGCTTCCGTTCTCCCCCAACAGGGACAGGATCTCTCCCCGGCGAACCTCCAGGGATACGGCGCTGTTTGCCACGACATCCCCGAACCGCTTGGTGATATTCGATAGCCGGATGGCAACTTCCTTTTCCAAATGCCTCATCCTTTCTCTTTTGGTGGCACCCAAAGGGCTGCTCAATTCCACAGAGGAGTCTTCCTCCCCAGAATTCAAAAGCCCCGAAAACGCACCTTAGGCGGGGCCGGGAATTCCCGGCTCCGCCTGTAGAAGCCCTAATTAGTTGGTGCCCTTGATGGTGATGATGTCGTTAATGACATAGCTGAAGGCGGGAGCGGACTGGGTGCCGTTCTCCTCAAAGCCGTCCTTCAGATCAATGGTCTCGTTGGTATAGGGGTTGGTCGCGGTGAAGTCACCCTTGAACACGTCGGTGGCCTTCAGGGTGCCGTCCTTAAACGCCTTCTCCGCCTCGTCCATCTTCTCCTGAGTGCCCTCGGCGGCAATGGCGGTGTTCAGCGTGGTCATGGCCACCCAGCCCTTGTCAAAGCCGGCCCACTGATCCCGGGCAATCTCGGTGCCGTCCATCACAGCCTGCACGGAAGCGATCTCGTAAGGAGCATAGTCCTGACGGGAGGAGATGAGGCAGGTGTTGGGGGCGATGTCGGTCATATCCTGGTTGTAGGCAACACAGTAGACCTCGGTGCCCTTGGCCTTGGCGTCCTCGCAGGCCTCAGCGGGGCCTTCGGTGTCGGAATGCTGGGAAATAATCACGCAGCCGTCCTCGATGAGCGCGGTAGCCATGGTCTTCTCGATGTCGTAGTCACCCCAAGTGCCGGCATACTGGACCTCCATGGTTGCGCTGGGCACAATGGACCGCACGCCCATCAGGAAGGCGGTGTAGCCGGAGATAACCTCGGCATAATCAAATGCAGCAACATAGCCGATCCTTGCCTGATCCGCAGTGATGGTGCCGGCGTCGATCATCTCCTGGAGCTTCATGCCAGCCACAATACCGGCAACATAGCGTCCCTGATAGATCGCGCCCATGTAGTTGTGGTAGTTCTCCACAATGGGCTCCTCGGCGGCGTCGGCACAGGTGGCCTGGCAAAACTGCACGTCAGGATACTCCTGGGCAATCTCCTTGACCACAGCGCCGTAGCCGAAGCTGGTGGTGAAGATGATCTTGCAGCCGGACTCGCACAGCTCACGAACCGGATCCTCCACGGCATCCTCTGCCACGTTGTACTTTGCGATGCACTCCACCTTGTCGCCGAACTGCTCCTTGATGGCGTTCTCAGCGGCAATGAAGTTTGCGGTGTAAGCCTCGCTCTCGTCGCCGATGTACACAAACCCAACCTTCATGGCACCCTCTGCGGCGGGAGCAGCCTCGGCAGTCGAGCCTGCGGCTTCCACAGCAGAACCAGCGGTTGCACCAGCCGCGCTGCCGGCAGCGGAGCCAGCGGTATCTCCGCCGACGCTCTGTCCGCAGGCGGTCATACCCAGCGCCATTGCCAGGGCCAGGACCAGTGCAAAAATTTTCTTCTGCATTTGCGATTCCTCCAAACATGAAATGGTACATGATGCCGTTTCCGGCAAAACGAACATTAGCCGCTTCCAAGCATGACCAGTTCTTCCCGGTAGACGAAAGCAGCTAACGGCTTTATTCTACAAGATATTTTAGAGTTCGGCAAGCCTCTGTATATAAAAAAGTCACGGGAATTTTACTGTTTTTTTGTGATTTTTCACAGAATTCTCTTCCTGAAACCCGGCCATCCCCTACAGTTCTCTGAAAAAAGCACTTGATCCTCCTGAAATGTTAACAGAATCGCCACAAAACACACAACGAATCCACAAATCTTCCCTGTATGCTAAAAGAGCAATCAGGGGAAACCCGATTTGCTTTCATTTTTTCTCTCTCTTTTCTACGGAAAACGCCGCGAGCAGGATTGGTCCCCTGCCCGCGGCATTTTCTTACGGATTAGCCCTCCAGATAGTCCATGGGATCCATGGCCTCTCCCCCGGAGAACACCTCAAAGTGCAGATGCGGCTCCTCTGCCGTCTCCAGCAGTGCGCTGTCTCCCACCTGGCCCAGTGTCTGTCCGGCAGATACATGCTCTCCCACCACCACATTGGGCTCCTCCGCCAGATTGGCATATCGGGTGGCCAGGTCGCCGCTGTGGGAGACCACCACCACGGTTCCCAGATAGTCGTCTGCATACACTGCGGTGACGGTGCCGTCCTGGGTCACCGAGACAGGTGTCCCCAGCTCTACGGCAATGTCCAGTCCCTCATGGGTCCGCCAGTCTGCCATGGTCTGACTGTAGGTGAGCGTATCCCGGCTGAAGGCGGCAATGACGTCCCCCTGCACCGGCCAGCAGATCACCGGAGCCATCTCCTCCATCGTCTCCTCGTAGGCGTCCTCCATCTCATCGGCGGCGGTCTCCGGCCCCTTGGGCGCAGGCGTGACCCCGGCCTTGGCCGACGGTTTTTCCACCTGCTGAGACACCGCTGCCGGGGATACGCTGGCCACGGTTTCCACGGCGGACTCCCGGGCAGTTTTTACAAATACATAGCCTGAAATACCGACTGCTGCAATGCAGGCGATCAGGGCTATGTAGTAGCCCCGGCCTGCAAAGCGTTTTTTGGAATCTTCGTGTTTCATGCTTTTGCACCTCCGAGGCTATTGTCTCCGGAGATATGGAATAATATACCTGTTAAATTCAAAAATATTTTTCATTTTCTCCGGAATTCTGGTAGTATAATAGAGACAGAAATGATGTTCACAGAAAGGACGGCATACTCCATGAAATTAGGACTTGCTCTGGAAGGCGGCGCCAATCGCACCATCTTCTCCAGCGGCGTAACCGACGGTCTCCTGGACCTCGGGATCATGGCCGATCATATCACCGGTGTTTCCGCAGGCATCGCCTACGGCGTCAGCTACATTTCCCGGCAGCGGGGACGGAATCTCCAGATTCTACAGGACTATGTCAACGACGACCGCTATATGGGTTCCAGCCACATGCTCAACCCACTGAACAACTGCTACTTCAATCTGGACTTCGTCTACGACGAAATTCCCAACAAGCTCATCCCCTTTGACTACGACACCTTTGCAGCCTATCCCGGTGTGGCAGAGGCCGTGGTCACCGACGTGGACACCGGAAAGCCCGCCTATCTGACGCTTCCCAAACGGGACGACAAGTTTATGGCGCTTCGGGCCACCTGCGCTCTGCCTATGCTGTTTCCCATCATTGAGGCCGACGGCATCTCCTGTATGGACGGCGGCGTCACCGACCCGATTCCCTTCCGTCATGTCATGGAGGCCGGCTGTGACAAGGTCATTGTGGTGGCCACCCGAGAGCGTGCCTACGAAAAGAAGCAGGAAAAGCTGATGACCGCAGCCATCCACATGTACCGAAAGTATCCCCAGTTTGTAGATGCGCTGAAGCAGCGGGCGGAGATCTACAACCGGCAGCGGGAGGAGCTGTTCCAGCTGGAACGGCAGGGAGACATTTTCCTGTTTCTCCCCTATAATACAGAGGGCTTTTCCCGTACCGAAAAGAATCTGGAAAAAATCCGTGCGCTGTGGCAGTCCGGTGTGGACCAGGTCCACGCCCGGGAGCAGGAGCTCCGGGCCTATCTTTCCAAATAAAGGCGCCAAATGGGACGTATGCAGCCGCATACGTCCCTTTTTTGCATTCCTGTTTTAGACACTTCCTTCGGAAACCAACAGCTTTCCGCCGGAGGCCAGGACATATTCGCCCTGCAACCCGCAGCCCTCGCCGGCCACCGCCGACACGGTGACACCGGCAGGCGCGTCGATCTGGGTTTCCTTCACATCTCCCACCAGGCACACGGAGGAATCCCCGGCAGCGGTCCAGCGGCTGCCCTCCAGGGAGATATAGGCGTCGGTGATAACACCCTTCACCGTGGCGTTGAGGATGGAGACGTTCATGGTGCGATCGGTATCGTCGTTGACGATGTCGCCCTGATAGTCACCGTTGGCGATGACCGCGTTGACACCGTAGCACTTGAGCTTCATGTCATCGGGCACCTTGGTGGCAGCGTCATCATCGTTGACAATGGCATGGACCAGATACTTGCCGGTCTTCACCTTTGCGCCGTCCACCTTCAAATAGACGTTCTCGGACTTCACAAAGAACAGCGCCTCGCCCACCGTCCAGTCGCCGCCGGTAATGTGGCACTCGGTGGTCTCGGTGTAGTGTCCCCGGACACCGTGGAGCATAGCGCCGTACTGGCCGGACTTCACGGTGCCGCCATTGAATTTCACCCAGGCATCCCCGGCGATGATGGCAACATGGGTGTCCACGGTGATTCGGCAGTCATTGAGCACGTTATGGCAGCCATTGTCCGCATAGGTGCCGTAGCCGATGGTGTCGCAGACCACATCGCAGTTGTTGGCCTCCAGATACAGATCCCCCTGGCTGCC
>CAKSWT010000004.1 GCA_934512135.1 uncultured Oscillospiraceae bacterium | reverse complement strand
TATATGGGCAACACCACCCATGACGCCAAGGCCATTGCCACCGGGCGCTATGGCCTGTCCCCCTTCTTCCATACGGACATCAACGATTCCTGTCTGGATGTGGTGAAGGCGGACCCGGACAATGTGATTCTCACCTGGCATGCGGTTCCCCGGCGGAATATGCAGGGCTGGGATGCCCCCAAGGCGCCCTATGCCATCCGTCCCTTTGCGGCCAGTGGCTTCGGAGTGACCCTGCGCTACGACTTCAACCGGGATGTGGGCCAGGAGATCACCATGTGCCGGATTTCTCCCGACTGCAAGACGTTGTTTGTGGCTAAGGGCGAAATCGTTGGCGGCGTCGGCTTTGGAGATTATTCCTGCTCCGAGGGCGTGTTCTTCCGGGTGAAGGACGGCAACGACTTCTTCCAGAAGCAGCTGGATGCAGGCAACCATGTGCCGCTGGTCTATGGCGACTGCTTCGACCAGGTCTGCGCTCTGGGTGAGCACCTGGGCCTCCGGGTTATCACGGCCTGATGGAACACCGGGAAGCGATTCTGGCACAGCTCCACGCTGCGGCTCAGCGGCTTCCACAGTATGAAAGCAGATATCAAAACCTGGACCGGCGGGATTATGACCATGTATTCCCACTGGTTCAGGGGTATATCCTGGATCGCTTTCTGCTGACAAAGGAGATGTGTACCAGCGAAAAGCTGCTGGATCTGGCGGACATCAGTCTGCGGCATATGCTGGCCCTGAAGCGCATGGGCATTGATCCGGGGCAGATTTCCCGGTCCTGCTCCGGGGCCAGTTCGGTGATTTCGAAAAAGGTGCTGCTGATGAAGGCGGTGCAGGAGGTATTCCGTGTCTCCATGACTCCGGCGGAATTTGCGGAAATCAGCACGGTTTCGGAGCTGGCGGCGTTTATCTGCGGCCATCCGCAGGAGAATCCGACGCAGGGGCCAACGATACCGGTGAAATGCACGGAAGAACCGGAAAATTTCTTCGACGTACAGCGGATTCGCCGGGACTTTCCCGCCCTGTTCCAGACCATCCACGGTCATCCACTTGTATATCTGGATAATGCCGCAACCATGCAGATGCCAATTCAGGTGATGGAGGCCGTGCGGGAAGTGGAGCTGCTCCGGGGCAACGTCCACCGGGGCATCCACAGCCTGTCCAGTCGCTGCACCGACGCCTATGAGCAGGCCAGAGCTGTCTGCGCCCAGTTCTTTGGAACCGAGCCCGGGCATATCACCTTTACCTCCGGCACTACGGACGGGATCAATCGAGTGGCGGCGGCCTTTGCGGACAGGCCGGGGGCCATTGTGGTCACGGAATTGGAGCATCACTCCAACTTCGTCCCATGGCAGCAGTTGTGCAAAAAAACAGGGCGGGAATTTCGGGTTTGTCCCATTCAGCCGGATGGAGCCCTGGATATGGAGGCGCTGGAGGTCATGCTCACCCAGGGAACCGCCCTGCTGGCCATCAGCCAGTGCTCCAATGTGCTGGGGATGCCAATTCCGCTGGAGCAGATCATTCCAATGGCTCATAGCCGTGGAATCCCGGTGCTGGTGGATGGAGCACAGGGAGCTTGCCATATGACAGTGAACCTAACCGCGCTGGACTGTGATTATTACGTCTGCTCCGGCCACAAGCTGGGCGCTCCTTTTGGCATTGGCCTGCTCTACTGCAAAAAAAAGCTGCCGCCGATGATATACGGCGGCGGCATGGTGGATCGGGTAGCGGTGAAGGACACCACCTTCCTTCCCACCCTGGAGGCGGGGACCCCCAATGTCTCCGGGGCGGTGGGGCTGGCGGCGGCGCTTAGGTATCGGATGGAGCTGCCGGAGGGCTGGCAAACCCATGAAGCGTCTCTGCTTCGCCATGCAGAAACAATGCTGGGCGAGATTCCGGGGATTCATTTTCTCGGTAGCGGCACCAGAGTAGGCTGCCTGTCCTTTACGATAGACGGAAAGGACGCCTTTGATCTGGCAGCGGCCCTGGATCAGCTGGGTATTGCCCTGCGGTCCGGGGATCACTGTGCCCAGATTCTCCACAGAAGGCTGGGAATTTCCTATAGCCTTCGGCTCTCTCCGGCCTTTTATAACACCGTTGAAGAGATTCAGACCCTGGCAGAGGCCCTGGGGACGCCCAAGCCTTAGTCGGGCGCCTGCTTCCGCAGAAGCGCCTCGAGCAGCGTAGGCAGGACTACGGTTCTGGCGTGTTCGTAGCGCCGCTGGGCCTGGTCTGCCCGACCCACTAGGGGGGCGCCTGTGGCGGAGTTGTCGGACACCACCAGCAGCGCCACAGCAGGAAGCTCCATTAGAGCCGCCACCGCATAAAAGGTGGCGGTTTCCATTTCGATGAGGTCCGTTCCGAAGGACTTGATTTCCTCCAGATGGGTGTACTCCATGACCACAGAATCCGTGGAAAAGACGCTGGCCCCTCGGATGGGATGCCCGCAGTCCCTTGCCAGCGCCAGAACCTGGGCCAGATAGGTCGGGTCAGGGTACACCGCTTCGAAGGGGATGTAGTCCCGCAAGCTGCCCTTCAAATAGGTGTTGGCCAGCGTCCCGGCGATGGAGTAGGTAGGAGTGCAGATCTCTCCCACCTCAAAGTCCGCCTTCAGGGCGCCAACCGCCCCTAGAAAGATCAGCTGCTTGCATTGCAGTTCTCCGCAAATCAGCAGATAATCCAGCAGGTTGCAGGCTCCGGAGGCGGTGGTGATCCAGGCAATGGTCAGACCGTCTTTCTCCACCAGATATCCGTCGCAGTGACTGCCGGACCGCAGCAAGGTGATGCGGAAGCTCCCGTCCTTCAAGAGCTTCGGGGGGCTGTATGAGGGGGCTACCACCAGGGCGTCGTACAGAATGTTTCGATCCAATCCAAAGCAGGCTTCGGCCATATTGGCAGAGTTGTACTGGTGAAGACGGTCCAAAATCTGCTGCATCCGTTTTTCCATGGGAGGTCCTCCTTGTGTTGGCCGATGAGGGAGTCAAGATGTTCTGTGGGAAGAGACATCGAATCAAACTAGCATCAGCAGGGTACCGGCTACAATCAAAACCAACCCGGCGCCGGATTTTTTTGTGAGCCTTTCATGAAACACCACATAGGAAAAGGCAACGGTTACCAGAATGCTCAGCTTGTCAATGGGAACCACCACACTGGCGGGGCCGTCCTGGAGTGCCTTGTAGTAGCACAGCCAGCTGCCCCCGGTGGCCAGCCCGGACAGGCAGATAAAGCCCAATTCGCGCTTTGGAATCCCGGCGAGCTCCTCCTGCTTCCCGGTGACAAACACCATCACCCAGGACATCACCAGCACCACGCCGGTGCGGATGGCAGTGCCCAGATTGGATTCCACTCCGGAGATACCCACCTTCCCCAGAATGGCCGTCAGACTGGCGAATACCGCAGAGCCCAGGGCGTACCAAAGCCACCCAGCGCTTTTGGTTTCGCCGGTGCTCTGCTTTTTTTCGATCATCAGGAAGGTGCCCAGAGCAATGAGTACCACACCGATGCCCTTGGGGAGGCTGACACCCTCCCGCAAAAACAGGGCAGCCAGTACAATGGTCAGCACAGTGCTGGATTTGTCAATGGGCACGACCTTGTTGACGTCCCCCAGCTGGAGCGCCTTGAAATAGCACAGCCAGCTGGCGCCGGTGGCCAGCCCAGACAGAACCAGAAACAGCAGCGTTTTCCCACTGAGCTGGGAAATGGTTTTCTGGGAACCCACCACAAACACCATCAGCCAGGAAAACAGCAATACCACAATGGTGCGGATGGCAGTGGCCACGGTGGAGTCCGTTTTCCGAATGCCGCACTTGGCCAAAATGGACGTCAGGCCCGCAAACAGCGCCGAGCCGAAGGCAAATAGTATCCACATGATCTCCATGCTCCCTTGTCCGAATAATCGCCTGGGTTCCGGTGGCCCGAGGTGTGGGGCCCCGCCCAGACGTGTTATCAACATTATATCACATTGGGTAGGCTCCGGCGCATTTATTTTGTGCGGCCCTGGATAAACCCGACTTGTCCGGGTACCTGGGCTTTCTCCGTGTACAGCACGTTCCATGACGTACACCCCTCGAGAAGACGCACAAAACGCCAAGGCGGGAGGCTTTCCTAGGCCTGAAGCAGCACTGGGGAGGGAGCAAACCTGGATGGAATGCAAAACGCCGCCGCATGCGTTGTGTCGCCTGCGGCGGCGTGGTCCGAGTGACAGGGTTCGAACCTGCGGCCTGATGGTCCCAAACCACCCGCGCTACCAGCTGCGCCACACCCGGATTTCCCGAGTATTATAGCACAGTTTTCCCGGTTCATCAAGTCCAATTCCGCCAGGACGGGAAAATTCCCAGTCGCACCCCGGGAAATACACAAAAATCACAAATTAGATCGCTTTACGCGCTCCTGCAAATTTGGTATAATAGCGCTGATCACAACAAAGAAAGAGGTCTGATGTTCATGCGAATGCGCAAAAAGCCAAATCTGATTCCCAGAATGGAGGCCTGCAGCGACATCTGGATCCGTCAGCCCCAGGATTATCGCGGCCGCTGGCGGGAGCTGTATCCCCAGGCCCGGGAGCTTCGGCTGGAGGTGGGCTGCGGCAAGGGGAAATTTACCGCGGAAACTGCCGCCGCAGAGCCGGATGTGCTGCTGATCGCCATGGAGCGGGTGCCGGAGGCCATGGTCATGGCCATGGAGAAGGTTAAGGCCATGGGCCTGACCAATGTGTTCTTCATCGGCGAGGATGTGGCCCAGGTGGAAGAGCTGTTTGCGCCGGAAGAGGTCGACCTCCTCTATATCAACTTCTGCGACCCCTGGCCCCATAAGAAGCACGCCCCCCGCCGCCTGACCCATCAGGATTTTTTGAAGCGCTATCAGCATGTGCTGAAGCCCGGCGGAGAGATTCACTTCAAAACGGACAATGCCAGCCTGTTTGCGTTTTCTCTGGAGCAGTTTGAACTCTGCGGGGGATACACGCTGAAGCATGTCACCCACGATCTCCACAAGGACGGCCCCGTGGGGATTATGACCGGGTACGAGGAGAAGTTCTACGGCCTTGGGACGCCGATCTGCCGGCTGGAGGCAGTTTTCTCAGGAGGTAATGTATGAATAATCACGTCAAAATTTTGATTGCCGACGATGAAGAGCGCTGGCGCCGGCTGGTGGGGGATTTTCTCCGCAACGAGGGATACCGGGTCATTGAGGCGTCTAACGGCCAGGAGGCCGTGGATATGGTGAAAAACGACAGCGACATCTGTCTGGTGATTCTGGACATTATGATGCCGGTGATGGACGGTGTGCAGGCCTGTCAGACCATCCGTGGCTTTTCCCAGCTTCCCATTATTATGCTCACGGCGAAAAGCGACGAGGACAGCGAGGTCATGGGCTTTGTCTGCGGAGCGGACGAGTATATCTCCAAGCCGGTGAAATTCCCCGTGTTTATCGCCCGGGTCAAGGCGCTGCTGAAGCGCTCTGTCTCCGTTCACACCACGGTGGATGTGGCGGGGATCTGCATTGACCCCGACGCCCACACCGTCACCGTAGACGGCAAGGAGGTATTCCTGACCCCACGGGAGTTTGAGCTGCTGCTCTATGTGGCCCAGAACAAGAACATTGCCCTGAGCCGCCAGCAGATTCTCTCCGCCGTCTGGAACTTTGACTACTACGGCGATGCCCGCACCGTGGATACCCACATCAAAAATCTGCGGATGAAGCTGGGCGACCATGGCGCTGCCCTGAAAACCGTCCGCGGAAGGGGCTATAAGCTGGAGGGATGACAATGGGCTTTCACAGCAGCCTCCGGCGCAATTTGATCCTGCTGTCTGTGGGGGTGCTGGTGCTGTACTATGTGCTGGTGTTTCTCTTCAGCGCCCTGTTTATGGAGCCGTATTACCTGCACAAGGTGGAAAACGAGCTGATCAATGCCTACCAGACGCTGAATCAGGAGGGAGAATACTCCCTGGAAACGGTGAGTTCCCTGGAGAAGTCCAACCTTTCCATTGTCATTGCGGACCTGGAGACCGACGAGATCCTCTACAACAGCCGGGAGGAGAAGCGGTTTATGCACGACATGACGGATCGGGTGCTTCCCTTTATCAAGGAAAACGCGCGGAACTCCGGTACCGGCTACAACCTAATCAGTGATGAGCTCCATCAGCACACCGCCTCCGGGGCGGACTATACCAGCGGCAAGCGGGTGATTCTGGGCGGCGTTACCGACCGTTACGTCATTGAGATCAGCACCTCCTATGCCTCCATTTCCCAGGCCACGGAGATTTCCATGCAGTTTTCGCTGATTGTGGGGCTGATGGTGATGATTCTGGCCATTTTGGCCTTCTCCCGAATGAGCTCCATGGTGGTGGAGCCCATTTCCCAGATCACCAGCATTGCCAACCAGATTGCCCATCTGGATTTCTCCCAGAAGTGTAATGTCCACATGGGCGGAGAGATCGGCGATATGGCCCAGAGCGTCAACACCATGTCTGACTTTATGCAGGACTATATCGCACAGCTCCAACAGGCCAACGAACAGCTGAAATACGACATCCAGCAGAAGAAGGAGCAGGAGGAGGCCAGGAAAAACCTGGTGGCCAATCTGTCCCACGACCTTAAAACTCCCATTGGTCTGATTGCCGGATATGCAGACGGGCTCCGAGGCGGCATGGCAAAAACCGACGATGAGGTGCGGGAATACTGCGACGTGATCTGCGACGAATCGGACCGGATGATGACCATGATTCAGCGGATGATGGAGCTGTTTCGGCTGGAAAGCGGTACGGTGCAGCTGGAGCCGGAGGAATTTGACCTGTACGATTTGCTCAGCTATGAGGCGGAGATCTTCGCCATTGAGATCGAACGGTCCGGCATTGACTTTACCACGGACTTCTCCGACCGCCTGTATGTGACCACAGATTATTTCTCTGCCGAGCAGGTGGTCACCAACTATATGCAAAATGCCATCTCCCATATCAGCGGTGGCAACAAAATCTCTCTGACGGTTCGCCCCCAGGGGAACTACTACCGGGTGTCCGTTTTTAACTCCGCCCCGCCCATTCCGGAGGAGGAGCTTCCGCGGATCTGGGACAGCTTCTATCGGCTGGATAAGTCCCGAAAGCGGTCCCATCGGGAGTCCGGCCTGGGGCTGTCTATTGTGAAAAGCAATATGGAGCTGCTGGGAGGCGGTTTCGGGGTGGAAAACGTCTCGGAGGGTGTGGTCTTTTGGGCGGATTTTCCCAGAAGCACGCCGCCGGAAGTCGAGGGGTGACCGAGAACAATCTCAAAGGAGAATAAAGGTGAACCATGAATTATGGGAGCTGACCCCGTTTTTGGATCCCCAGGGGCGGCTGATTGCCCTTCCTGCAAAGCACAAAAAGAAGCTAATGGCCCTGTGGTATTTGGCGGGGAAAATTCAGCCGGGGCAGTCCTATACGGAGCCGGAGCTCAACGATCTGCTGGACCGGTGGACGCTGTTTCACGACCCGGCCACCCTTCGGCGGGAGCTTTACAACAAGGCGCTGCTGAACAGAACTGTGGATTGCAGCCGCTATTGGCGGGCGGATCAAATTCCCGCCCTGGAGGAACTGATGGAGCGGTACTGCTGAGCCGGAAGGCGCTTCGACAGCAAAAAAATCCGACGCCGAGCTCGGCGCCGGATTTTTAATTGTTATCCCTTCCACAGACTGTGGAGATTACAGTAGGCGTAGGCCGCCTTCACCTCATCGCCCTGACAGAGGGCGAAGCAGACCTCGGGCTTCTCCCCGGGATGCAGCTCCTTCCGCTGGTTGCCCTCCATGGTGTGGATGGACACCCACTCGATGTAGTGCTCCGGTAGCATGGGATGCTCGGCTGCACCGACCTTCACACGGACGATGTTGCCCTCCACCGTCCAGACGGGAACGTGCTTTTCCAGGGCGGCATCGGTGGTGCCGGGGATGATCTCAGTCATCTTCTCCCCGCAGCAAACCACAGGAACACCCTTGTCCTTGACCTTGGCGATGATGTTGCCGCAATGCTTGCAAATATAAAACTTCTGTTCCATGGTAAGTCCTCCATCAGTAGTTTTCCGCGTGAATTTCAAAGTAGCTCTGGGGATGACTGCAGGCGGGACAGACCTCCGGGGCGGTTTCCCCAATGACGATGTGACCGCAGTTGCGGCACTCCCACACCTTGACCTGGCTTTTGGCAAAGACCTGGGCCATCTCCACATTGTGCAGCAGCGCCCGGTAGCGCTCCTCATGGTGCCGTTCAATGGCGGCCACCAGACGGAACCGCTGGGCCAGCTCGTGGAAGCCCTCCTCATCGGCGGTTTTTGCGAAGCCCTCGTACATATCCGTCCATTCGTAGTTCTCTCCCTGGGCGGCGGCGAGCAGGTTCTCGGCGGTGTCCCCGATGCCGTTTAGCTCCTTGAACCAGAGCTTTGCGTGCTCCTTTTCGTTGTCGGCGGTTTTCAGAAACAGGGCTGCGATCTGCTCGTAGCCCTCCTTTTTTGCCGTGGAGGCAAAATAGGTGTACTTATTGCGGGCTTCCGACTCACCGGCAAAGGCCGTCATCAGGTTCTTTTCCGTCTGAGTCCCTGCGTACTTGTTTTCCTTCATGGTGGATGCTCCTTTCCATGTTGCGTTAGCCGCATGACGATTCTCATTCTGGGACATATCCATTTTATCTTAATTTTCTGGGACCGTCAATATCTCGCAGCAGAATTGTTCCCCGTTTTCGCGCCACCAGGCCCTCCTGGGCAAGCCCCTCAGCATCTGTGCCACGGCCTCCCAGGCGGAGGAGATGGGCTGAGCAATCTACTCCTGGCGGGGCAGGCCAAAAGGGGAGGAGGCATAGGTCCGTCTCAGCTGTGCTGGCCGCAGCCGTGGCTGCCGCAGCTGTGGCCGCCTGCGCCGTGTCCCTGGTCGTGGTGGTCGCAGTGGACGTTGGGATTGTAGCCCAGACGATTCTCCAGCAGAGCCTCCACCGCAGCATCAGCCTCGCCGTGGACGCCGCCGTAGAGCCGGATACCGGCGTTGGCCAGCGCAACCTGGGCACCGCCGCCGATGCCGCCGCAAATCAGCGTGCTTACGCCGTGCTGCATCAGGAAGCCGGCCAGGGCTCCGTGGCCGCTGCCGTTGGTGTCCACCACCTGGGTGGAAAGAATCTTGCCCTCGGCAACATCGTAGAGCTTAAACTGCTGGGTGTGGCCAAAATGCTGAAAAATCTGGCCGTTTTCATAGGTAACTGCGATTTTCATCATAAAATCTCCTTTGCATAGATGATTGGATTTCCCGGGCATGGGTGTCTTTGTGGGGCAGCCGCCGCATCGGGGATGCTCCTGGCCGTCACAGACACGGTAATTTCCCCCGGTGATGTGAAGCGGCTTCCCGTAGACAAGGCACGCGGCAATTTTGCGCCGGGCATTTTCGTAGATTTCCTGTACGGTGGACCGGGAAATATCCATCTGCACAGCGCATTGCTCATGGGTTTTCGATTCCAAATCGACCAGCCGGATGACCTCAAATTCATCCAGGGTCAGCAGGATGGGTTCTCTCTGTGCGCCACCGTCCGGACAGAAACGCTCCACCTGGGGGGTGCCGCATATTCTTCGACATCGCGGTGGTCTGGCCATGGATACGCCTCCTTGTTTTCGGTATATACCGATTATACAGCAGATGTGCGAAAAACGCAAGGGGAAATTCCTCCGGAGAAACGGATTGGCCCGGAAACTGACAGGGGAACAGTTCCCTGCTTTTTTGCACAAAAAATGCCAGGATGCCTCATTTTTTATAATACAATCCGCAACTTTTGATAGATGGGAGTCCTTGCACAGGGGTGCCGAGCATGGTATATTGGGCATAGAGGCGGACCGTACCGACCATGCGGTTTCGTCTGGAAACCCGGCGTTTTCTCGAGACTGCGGCAGAGAAAACAGCATGGGGAATCCGTATCAATGAAACCAGATTGGAGGATTACAAATGAAGAAGATTCTTGCTACACTCCTGTCCCTGTCCCTGCTGGTGTCCCTGTGCGCCTGCGGCGGTAAGACGGCTTCGCCCTCTGTCGGCAGCGTCTCGGCCCCTGAAGCGGCGGCCTCAGAGGCAATGCCCGCCCCCACGGAGGCAGCCCCCGGTTCTGACCAAACTGCGGCGCCTGCCAGTGTCCAGGAGGCCTCCATGGAGGAGGAAGCGACGCCTGCCCATGTGATTGAGTATCCCCTGGAGGAAAGCTACACCTTTACCATGACCGCCACCCTGCGGAACAATGTGCTCCAGGTGCTGGGGGACGATGACTTCTCCGTGACCTCGGCATATCGGGGACTGGCAGAGGCCACCGGCTGCGCCATTGAATTTAATATGCTGGGAGAGGCCACCGCAGAGGAAAAGACCAATATTATGCTGGCCTCCGGAGATATGACCGATTTCTACACCGGCCTGGGCAGCTATGGAAACAATCTCACCGGCGCGATCCATGACGGGATCCTCTTTGACATGGTTCCGCTGCTGGAGGAGCATGCGCCGGACTACAAGGCACTGATGGACGGAGATCCGGAGCTTGCGGCAAGCGCCACAAATCCGGACGGCACCGTTTGTGTATTTGTCAGCCAGGCGGCGGACGTGGTGGAAAAGGGAATCGTCATCCGTCAGGACTGGCTGGATAAGCTGGGCCTGGAGGCTCCCACCAACCGGGAGGGGCTGGAGGATATTCTGCACCAGTTCCAGTCGGAAATGGGGGCGGCCATGCCGATTCTCATGAACTTCGGTCTGGAGACGGGACTCAGCGGTTCCTTCAATGTGTCCTATGCGGGGATGCGCAGCATGGACTATCAGCTCACGGAGCCGGAGGGCAAGGAGGTTGTGGCCTGCTTCGCCTCGGACAACTTTGTGGAATATCTGGTGTATCTGAACCATCTCTACAACGAGAAGCTCATCACCGATGACTTTATGAGCACCGGCCGCGAATTTGGCAACTGGGAGTCCTCTTATTACTCTGGCAAGTGCGGCGTATGGTCTGACGGCTTCCGGGAGCTGGATCCCGCCAACCGCAGCAACGCCGACGACCCCGATTATCGGGTCTCGCCCATTGCCCTCACTGACTATGAGTGCCATGTGGCGGAGCGGTCCACCGCTTCCAGAAACGGCATGCTGTTCCTGACCACCGCCTGTGAAAAGCCGGAGCTGGCCATGGAAATGATCAACTACTGCTACACCACAGAGGGCCGACGCAACGGCCTGTACGGCATGGAGGGAGAGGGCTACACCCTGACGGCTGACGGAAAGGTGGAGCTGACAGACGGCCTCACCAATAACCCTGACTGGTCCATCAACAACGCCCTGCTGTGGTACGGCGCTGCCCAGTGGATGCCCACCTGCGCGGACATGGAGTACTATGAGCTTATCGGCGCCAAGGAGTCTGTGGAGGGCATTAAGTATTGGACGGAGCACGGCGGCGACAAGGCCATGCGGCTGCCCGCTGGGGTGAGCCTTACCGCAGAGGCCAACACCGAGTTCAACAACCTGGCCAGTGATGTGCTGACCCTCTTCTCCGAGGGAGCTGTACGGGTGGTCACCGGCGACCTGGACGAGGCAGGCTACCGGGCGCTCATTGAGGACGCCAACGGCATGGGTCTGACCCGTATGACAGAGCTTTACCAGGAGGCCTATGACGCCTATCTGGCAGGCTGACCGAAATTAGATCAACGCCCCCCGGCGCCGCAGCGCCGGGGGGCGTCTTCGACATCGGGACGGCGGCCTGATGCGGGAATTTTTGTGTGCCTATGCCTTATGCCCGCCGATCTGACCGTTTCGGGCGATGGCGGTGGCGCCCTTTTTGAAGTTCATGCCCTTGAGCACCGTGTTCTTCCCATACTTTTTTCGCAGGGTGAGGATGGTATTTTGTACGCTGCGCTCCTTCTCCTGGCCGGATGCCTCTCGGGACTGTGCCGATTCCTCGGCAAACAGGTCCAGCTGCTGGAACGGCTCGGAGACGGCGGCCTGGGATTCCGGCAGCAGCCGATTGGCGGACAGGGTGATTCGGCGGACCAGCAGCGCAGGGTTTGCGATTCGGTCGAACAGCGCCAGCACCTCCCGGCAGAGGGTCCTGCCCGAGGCAGTGGCCGGCTTGAGGTTTACGGTGCCGTGGCCGTGCTTGGGAATCCGCCGGCCATAGCCGTCTGTGACCACCGGGCCGGAATAAGAGATGTCCGACCGCTGAAGGTTTTCTATGTCATAGCCGATGGTTAAGGTCAGCTGGCTGGTTACCAGCGCCTTGGAAACCAGCTCCAGCGCCAGGGAATCGGTCATCTCTTGGGTTACCAGCCGGGCCTGTTGGCTGGGATAAGGGGTCTGGAGCACCTGTCCCGAGGAGAGACTTTTGGTCCTGGGCCGATAGGCCTTGATGTCTGCAATGGTGCAGGGCTCCCAGCCCCAGGCGTGGTCGATCAGGAACCGGGCGTTGACCCCGAACAGCTTGTAAAGCAGCTCCCGATTGGGATAGGTCTCCGGAGGGCTGACGGAGCAGCGGGCGATGTCTCCCATGGTGTGGATTCCCACGGAATCCAGCCGCCGGGCATAGCCACGGCCCACCCGCCAGAAGTCGGTAATGGGCTGATGATTCCACAGCAGCTCCCGATAGCGGCCCTCGTCCAGCTCCGCTATACGAACGCCCTGGGCGTCGGGCGCTGTGTGCTTGGCAACAATGTCCATGGCCACCTTGCTGAGGTAGAGATTGGTGCCAATGCCCGCAGTGGCGGTGATGCCTGTGGCACGCAGAACGTGGTGAATCATTCGCTGGGCCAGCTCATGGGGCGTGCATCGGTAGGTGGAGAGGTAGGGCGTGATATCAATGAACACCTCGTCAATGGAGTAGGCATGGATGTCCTCCGGCGCCACATAGCGGAGATAGATCTGATAGACCTTGGAGCTATAGGCCATATAATAGGACATCCGGGGGGGAGCCACAATATAGTCCAGCTTCAGCTCCGGGTGGGACTGCACATCAGGATCATGAGAGGAGGAACCGGTGAACTGCTGTCCCGGGGCGTGGGCCAGCCGCTGACGGTTGACCTGCTCCACCTGCTGGATCACCTCAAACAGCCTGGCTCGGCCGGAGATGCCATAGGCCTTGAGACTGGGGGAGACCGCCAGGCAGATGGTTTTTTCCGTGCGATTGGGATCTGCCACCACAAGATTGGTGGTGAGAGGGTTAAGTCCCCGTTCCACGCACTCCACCGAGGCAAAGAAGGATTTTAAGTCAATGGCCAGATACCATTTATCCATGGGAATCCCTTCCTTTCTGCCCGATGCCCCTTTGATCGTCTACTGTCTTATATTATACCGAAAGCCCCGAAAAAAAGCAAATCTGTCCCCTGCCGGAACAGCTTCCGGCAGGGGACAGAGCAATATGGCTTAGGGAGCAGGAGGACCGCCGGGGCCACCAGGGCCGCCGGGGCCACCGGGGCCGCCCATGCCGCCGGAGGCGGCCTTCACCACCACGGTGACGGTGCAGTCGGAGTCCATGGCGATGTTGTAGTCATATTCGCCGTAGTAGCCGTCCGGGTCGTCCTCTGTGATGGGGCGGATGGTGGCGGAGCCTTCGGTGACGTCCATGGAGATCATCTCATAGCCGTTGAAGGACAGGGAGAAATAGCTGGTGGCGAAGGCCTTGTAGGCGCCAAAGGTTGCCGCGCCGTTTACAGGAGCGCCGTCCTCATCCACGAATACAAAGGTGGCAGTGTGCCGGGGATCGGCCATGTCCACTGCGGTGAGGGTGTTGGTGGTGCAGTCAGGGGCGGTGTATTCCTCTTCTACAATGGTGATGTTCTTGCTGATTTCGCCCTTTATGTCTTTTTTGCCGTAGACATGGATGGTCACAGGCTCGTCGGCGGTGAGGGAGGAGGTTTGATCCACCGTGAGATCGCCGATGTAGCAGGCGTCCGCCTCGCCGCAGGTGCCGTCTGCCAGCACCACGTTCCATACGGAGCCGTTCACCACGGAGACGTTCACCGGGTTGTTGATCTGGGGATTGGCCACATTGTACTGGGCGCCGATCTTGTGATAGTCGCTGACTCCGGAGGTCAGGTAGTTGCCGGTGGTGTCGCACTGAAGCTCGGTGCCGTTTTTCATCCGGGTGCCGTCATCATTTAGGTGATAGCCATAGGAGGAGGAAATGGTGCCGTTGAGGGTGGTGTTCTCCGTCAAGGTCACGTCCAGAATCTGATATTTGTTATAGATGTTGTTCCAAATGTTTCCGGTGTAGACACCGTTTTTCAGGGTGGCGGAGGAATTGTCCACGGCGGCGGTGGCAGTGGCGGTGGTGGCCTCGTCGCCGGTGTCGTTGACGGTAAAGGAGGTGTTGCCGGGGTTGCCTGCGTCGTCGGATTCCACCAGCTCCACCAGGGTCTTGCCCCACTTGGAGTCGGCGGTAAAGTTCACCTCGGTGTTGTCCAGAATCACGTTGGTGTAGCCGTTGTTGGCGGCGCCGGACTTAATCTGGACGCCGGTTTCCGCCACATTCAGGGTGGAGTCCTGAATGGAAATGGTGCCGCCGGCGTTCTGCTGGGTCATGACGCCGATGTGACCGGAGGTCAGGGTGGAGTTGGTGTAGAAGGCGGAGGAGTTGGAGGAGGCCATGATCTGGACCTCATTGCCGCCATAGAAGTCCACGTTGTCAAACCGATCCCACACGCCGGAGTCTGCATAGGCCACATAGCCGGAGCCGCCGGGAAGGTAGCCGTACTCCACGCCGTCCACGGTACGGGTGGCGTAGTAATCTGTGCCGGCCTTGACCTTCTCCACGGTGCCGGTGCCGGCCACGGTGTTGCTTACGTCCAGGGCATAGGTGCCGGTCTGGTCATAGCCGTTGCCGGAGTCGGTGGACAGGACGCCCCAGCCGGAGGAGACGATCAAGGAGTTGGAATAGATGCCCTGTCCCGCCCCCAGCACATTGGTGGCACGGACGACACCCTCCAGCCCCAGGGCAAAGGGTGTACGTTTCATCATGGGGACCACCAGTGCGTCGTATTCCTCCTGGGTGTCCTGAGTTTCCTCTGTATAGATTACGGTGTTGCGGATTCGCAGAATGCCGGAGTCCCGGACGGCGGCTGCCGTGCGGATGACGCCGGAGGTCAGGACCACCGCATTGTGCAGGGTCACGTCGGCGGAGCCCTCCGCCAAGATCATGGCGGCGGAGCCCTGGAAGTCGTTGGCGCCGTCGCCCTTGCCGGTGATGGTTACATGGCCGATGTCATAGGGTGCGGAATCCACGATTACGCCATTGAAGAAGGCACCGTTGGAGGTCAGTGTGCCCCCCCGGAGGGACGAGGCAGTGTAGAGATCCACATGGCCCAGCAGAGCAGGAATCGTCTCCCGGTCCACAATGCCGCTGTCGTCGATTTTCAGTGCGGAGCGGTAGGTGTACTGGGCGGTCTGCCCGGCCATGTTCATGAACTTGCCCATTTCAGTCCAGACCGCCGTGCCGGCGGTGCTCTCAAAGGAGAACTGTCCCTCAGGCAGAGGCGTCTTGTGGTGATAATAGTCCAGAATATCGTACTGTGCCCCGTCGATGACCAGGGTCAGCACCCCGTCGTCCTCGGCGGTGATCTGAGTGCCGTCGGACAGCGTTACGCCGGAGACGTTGGAGGAGGCGGAGGGGCTGTTGACGGTGTCATCCTTGGTGGCGGTGGTCTCTACATAGTTTGCGCCGTAGGTGACGTGTTCAATGGTGGGGCCGTCGGCAGGGACCTCCAGGGCGGAATCCACGGCACTGTCCTCCGGGGAGGAGGCGTCGGGCGCAGAGGCGGGAGGCTCCGGGGCCTGAGAGGGGGCGGCGGAGGGAGCCTCGGTCTGGGCGGCGGTGGGAGCGGCAGGGACGGATTCCCCGGTCGCCTCGCCACAGGCGGAGAGCCCCACCAGCAGGCCCAGGGCCAGCGGTATGGTCAGCCATTTTTTCATTTCAATGCTTCTCCTTTCTTCCCTTTGCCGGAGGCAAAGATTGGTCATTTTCATTTTACCATTCCCGGAGGCAATGTCAATGCAATTTGCTGAGAAATCAAACATTTCGAAGCGACAATTTGTGCGACGTGCTACAATTTGCGCCGGGAGGGATGGTGCAAAATACACCAAGGCTCCCCGGAATGGCAGAGGAACCTGGGTCATTCTGCCAAATTGACAGGCCCAGAACGCCGCAGTATAATTGGGGTTATCGAATTTATTCCCAGAGGCGAAATATTTATGAATTTTTTAAAGCAATTTGCGGTGATTTTGGGAATCTCCTTTGTGGGAGAGCTTTTGAATTACCTGATCCCGCTGCCCATTCCGGCCAGCATTTACGGCTTGGTGCTGCTGTTTCTCTGCCTCCACTTCCGGCTTCTGGCGCTGGAGGACGTGAAGGACACGGCCCACTTTCTCATTGAGATTATGCCGGTGATGTTTATCCCGGCGGCGGTGGGCCTGATGACCTCTTGGGGGATTATCCGGGCCAACCTGCTGGCCTATGGAGTCATCACGGTGATCTCCACCCTGGCGGTGATGCTGGTGAGCGGACATATGACCCAGCTGGTGCTCCGCAGGAGCCGCGGAAAGGGGGAGGACCATGGAGCTGTTTGAGCAATCCGTATGCTTTGGGGTGGTGGTCAGTCTGGGGGCCTATGGATTGGGCTGCCTGCTCCAGAGAAGGTTTCACCTGGCTCTGCTGAATCCTCTGCTGATCTCCATTGCCGCCACGATTCTGATCTTGGTGGTGGCCCATGTGGACTACGACGTCTACTACGACGGGGCGAAGTATCTGAGCTTTTTGCTGACCCCTGCCACGGTCTGTTTGGCGGTGCCGCTGTATGAGAAGCTGGAGCTGCTGAAACAGAACTGGAAGGCCATTTTGGCGGGGATTCTCTCCGGGGTGCTTACCACGCTGGTGAGTGTTCTTGCCATGAGCGTGCTGTTCCATCTGTCCCATGCAGAGTATGTGACGCTGCTGCCCAAGTCCATTACCACGGCCATCGGCATGGGGGTTTCCCAGGAGCTGGGAGGTTATGTGACCCTGACAGTGGCGGTGATTATCATCACCGGCATCTTGGGCAATGTACTTGCCCCACTGGTGCTGAAGCTGTTCCGCATTCACGACCCCATTGCCAAGGGAATTGCCATTGGCTCCTCTGCCCATGCCCTGGGAACCGCCAAGGCCATGGAGATGGGGGAGGTGGAGGGGGCCATGAGCAGCCTGTCCATTGCGGTCTCCGGCCTGCTGACCGTGGTGGGGGCCTCTGTGTTTGCCCAATTTTTGTGATCCTGCCATACCGCTCCGGTGCGCATTTCGCGCCCGGGGCGGTTTTTCTGCATGGTGGGGACCAGATAATCCCCGCCTGGGAACGGGAGAAATCAGTGCCCGGCGCCGATATGCAGAAAAATAGCGGAAAATCCTCGGTTTTGGAACGGTTTTGGAACGGTCTGGCACACTTCGAGGAACAGTGCAGGGCATATAATACCCTCAAACGCGGCGCCGCCGCATCATTGAGGAGGTACAATTATGTATTTAGACGCTATTGCAAAAATCATTGCCCAGCGCACCGGCTGCGCCTGCGCTGAGGTGACCCCGGAGCGGAAGTTCTCGGAGCTTGGCATTGACTCCCTGGACACGGTGGAGCTGCTGATGAATCTGGAGGACGAAATCGGCATGGAGCTGGAGCTGGATCAGAAGCTGGAGACGGTGGGAGATTTGGACCAGTTCATCCAGCGGAAAAAGGCGGAGCGATGATTGCCTCTCCGCTGAGCTCGCTGCTGGGGATTCGGTACCCTGTGCTCCAGGGCGGTATGGCGTGGATCGCCGACGGAACCCTTGCGGCAGCCGTCACCGAGGGTGGCGGCCTGGGCATTATTGCAGCCGGAAATGCGCCGGGAGAACTGGTTCGGCAGCAAATTCGGATCGCCCGGGAGCAGACCTCCGGCCCCCTGGGGGTCAACATCATGCTGATGAGTCCCTTTGCAGAGGAGGTTGCCCAGGTGGTGGTGGAGGAGCAGATTCCCGTAGTTACCACCGGGGCCGGAAATCCCGGGAAATATATGAAGCGCTGGCTGGCGGCGGGGATCCAGGTCATCCCCGTGGTGGCCTCTGTGGCCATGGCGAAGCTGATGACTCGGCTGGGTGCCACCGCGCTGATTGCCGAAGGCGGAGAGAGCGGCGGCCATGTGGGGGAGCTGACCACCATGGTGCTGGTGCCACAGATCTGTGACGCCACCGATCTTCCGGTGATTGCCGCAGGAGGCATTGCCGATGGCCGTGGATTTGCTGCGGCACTGATGCTGGGGGCCTGCGGCGTGCAAATGGGGACCCGGTTTTTAAGCGCCAAGGAGTGCTCCATTCACCCGGTCTATCGGGAGAAAATCCTTCAGGCTACCGATTTGTGTACCATGGTCACGGGAAAACGCCTGGGCCATCCCGTCCGCAGTCTCCGGACCCCCTTTGCCCGAAGCTATCAGGCGGCGGAATATGGGGGTATGTCCGAGGAAACGCTGGAGGCTCTGGGTACCGGCGCCCTGCGCCGGGCGGTGCAGGAGGGAGATCTGGAGCGAGGCTCTTTCCTGGCCGGACAGGTCGCCGCCATGGTGCGGCAGGAGCAGCCTGCGGCGGAGATTATCCGGGACGTGGTAACGGGAGCGGAACCGATATTGAGAGGAGCGGCGGCATGGGTCAGATAGCCTTTGTGTTTTCCGGCCAGGGAGATCAGCGACCCGGCATGGGCCGCCAGCTGGCCCAGAGCTCCCAGAGAGCGCAGGCGGTGTTTGCCCAGTGTGACGCCCTGCGCCCCGGCACATCGGCCCAGTGCTTTTTTGGCACGGAGCAGGAGCTGCGGGAAACGGCCAATACACAGCCCTGCCTGTTTGCGGTGGAGTTGGCCGCTGCCGCTGCCCTCCGGGAGCGTGGGATTGTTCCCAGTGCCGTTGCCGGATTCTCCCTGGGAGAGGTTGCCGCTGCGGCATACAGCGGCCTGGTGTCCCTGGAGGATGGCTTTTCTCTGGTGTGCCGCCGTGGCACGCTGATGCAGGTCTGCGCGGAGCAGCAGCCCACCACCATGGCCGCGGTGCTGAAATTAACCGAGGAGCAGGTGAAGGAGATTGCCGGAGCCTGTGGAGTTTATCCGGTGAATTTCAACTGCCCCGGTCAGATTTCCGTGTCCGGGGAGGTCGGCCGGATGGAGGCGTTCTGCCGGGAGGTCCGGAATGCAGGCGGCAGAAGCGTTCCGCTGAAGGTCAACGGAGCGTTTCACTCGCCCTATATGCAGGAGGCCGCAGAGGCCTTCCGCAGGGAGCTGGAGCAGGTGCCTCTGCACAGGCCCCGTATGCCCCTTTATGCCAATGCCACCGGAACCCCCTATGGCTTCGATGACGAGGCTCCGGCGGCGCTCCTTTCCCGGCAGATTGCCAGCCCTGTGCTGTGGGAGCGGCTGATTCGGAATATGGCGGCAGCGGGCATAGAGGAGTTTGTGGAGATTGGTCCGGGACGTACCCTTACCAATTTGATTCGAAAGATTTTGCCGGAGGCCGTGGCCTATACGGCGCAGGAAGGTGGGTGTCCCATATGTTAAAGGGAAAGGTTGCCGTGGTTACCGGGGGATCCCGGGGAATCGGCGCCGCCATTGCCAGACGGCTTGCGGACCTGGGAGCGGAGGTGGCGCTGCTTTACAGCGGCAACGCCGAAGGGGCCGAGGCGGTTCGCCTGGACTGCCAAAGACGCTCCGGGGGGAGGGCCGCCGCCTACCGCTGTGACGTGGCTGACTTTGCCGCCACAAAGGATACGGTGGCTCAAATTCGAAAGACCTTCGGAACGGTGCATATTCTGGTGAACAATGCAGGCATCACCCGAGATGGGCTGATTCCCATGATGGGAGAGGAGAACTTTGACCGGGTGATTGCCGTCAATCTCAAAGGGGCGTTCCATATGATTCGCCACACGGCAGGACTGATGATTCGAAACCGGGAAGGGTGCATCATCAATATCTCCTCGGTGTCCGGAATCATTGGAAATCCCGGTCAGTGCAATTACGCATCTGCCAAGGCGGGGCTGATCGGCCTTACAAAGACCGTGGCCAAGGAGCTGGCGCCCAAGGGAATCCGGTGTAATGCCATTGCCCCTGGATTTGTAGCCACGGATATGACGGCGTCCCAGGAGGGCGTGATTTCCCAGATTCCTCTGGGCCGGATGGGAACACCCCAGGACATTGCAGAGGCCGCGGCCTACCTGGCCCAGGCGGGGTATGTCACCGGCACGGTGCTTCAGGTGGACGGCGGAATCGCCATATAGCAGGAGGACAGAGATATGACGGAAAACAGAAAGGTTGTTGTGACGGGGCTGGGAGCCATTACCCCGGTGGGAAGCAATGTGTCGGAAACCTGGGAGAATCTCCAAGCCGGGGTCCATGGAATCGGCCCCATCACCCGCTTTGACACCACCGGCTTTAAGGCGGTGCTGGCGGCGGAGGTGAAGAATTTTGACCCGCTTTCCTGCCTGGAAGTCAATGAGAGCCTGCGGACGGACCGATATGCCCAGTTCTCGGTGGCGGCGGCCCAGGAGGCCGTGACGGAGAGCGGAATCATAGGAACGCTGCCGCCGCAGCGGATCGGGGTGTGCTTCGGAACCGGGATCGGCGGCATCGAGACCTTTGAGAAGGAGCATCAGAAGCTGATGGATCGGGGGCCCCGGCGGGTTTCGGCGCTGTTTGTCCCCATGATGATTGCCAATATGGCCTCCGGGCTGATTGCCATTCGTTTTGGCTGTCAGGGACCGGCCATGCCGGCGGTAACGGCCTGTGCCTCCGGCGCCAATGCCATTGGAGAGGCCATGCGCATGATACGCCACGGCTATGTGGACGCCATGATTGCCGGAGGCGCAGAGGCGGCCATCACCGCATCTGCGGTGGCTGGGTTTATGAATATGCATGCCCTGTCCACCGCCACGGATCCCAATGCCGCCTCGCTGCCCTTTGACCGCCGCCGGGAGGGATTTGTCATGGGAGAGGGAGCCACGGCGCTGGTGCTGGAGGAGTATGAGCACGCAAAACAGCGGGGCGCCCACATCTACGGAGAAGTCTGTGGCTATGGCGCCACCTGCGACGCCTATCATATGACCTCACCTCAGCCTCAGGGAGACGGAGGCGCCCGGGCCATGGAACTTGCCCTAAAGGAGGCGGCCTATACTCGGGAGGACCTGGTCTATATCAATGCCCATGGCACCGGAACCCCCAAAAACGACTCCACGGAGACCCTGGCCATTCACCGGGTTCTGGGAGAGGCGGCCCCAAGGGCATTTGTCAGCTCCACCAAGTCCATGACGGGACACATGCTGGGGGCAGCGGGGGCCCTGGAGGCCATGGTCTGCCTAAAGACCCTGGAGGACGGAGTGCTTCCCCCCACCATCAATCTCAAAGAGCCCGACGAGGAATGCGACCTGTTCTATATTCCAGACCAGGCCATTGGGCAGAAGGTCACCCTGGCATTGTCCAATTCTCTTGGCTTCGGCGGGCACAATGCCTCCCTGGCCTTCAGAAAGGTATAGCTTATGAACGAATCAGATATCCGAAAATATGCTGCGCTGATGCGGGAGCTGGAGCTCACCGGTCTGGAGATCACCCAGGATAACCAAGTCGTGCGGCTGGAGCGCACCCAGACAGTGGCGGCCCCGGCCACGGCGGCAGAACATCCGGAGCCGGAAGAGGCCGGAAAACCCCAGAACTGCGTTACCATTACCTCGCCCCTGGTGGGCATCTTCTACGGCGCACCGGCCGAGGACGCAGAGCCCTATGTTACGGTGGGCAGCCAGGTCACCGCAGGACAAACCGTCTGTATTATCGAGGCCATGAAGCTGATGAACGAGCTGGGGGCGGACTGTGACGGAGAGATCCTGGAGGTCCTGGTGTCCAACGGACAAATGGTGGAATATGGAACGGAACTGTTCCGGGTCAGGAGGAAGCCATGAATCGGGAAGAATTAAAGCGCCTTTTGCCCCACCGGGAGCCGATGCTGCTGCTGGATCAGGCGGAGCTGGTGGAGGATACCGCAGTGGGACACTACAGGGTCCGGGGGGACGAGTTCTTTCTCCAGGGACACTTTCCCCAGGCACCGGTGGTTCCCGGGGTGATCCTCTGCGAGATTCTGGCCCAGTCTGCCTGTGTGCTGCTGAAAAACCGGCTAAAGGAGGGGACCCTGCCCATGTATACGGGGTTGGATCGGGTCCGGTTCCGGGGGCCGGTGCGGCCGGGAGATACGGTAGAAGCCAGATGCCGGCTGCGCCGGGTGAAGGAACCCTTCTACTTTGCGGAGGGTAGTATCTATGTGGGAGAGCGCCTCTGTGTCACAGCGGAGTTTTCCTTCGCCGTGGTGGAGGGGTAGGACGATGTTTTCCAAAATCCTTGTGGCCAACCGGGGAGAGATTGCCGTGCGGATTATCCGGGCCTGTCGGGAAATGGGCATTTCCACCGTGGCTGTCTATTCTCAGGCAGACCGGAACGCACTGCATGTTTCCCTGGCCGACGAGAGCTACTGCATTGGAGGCCCGGAGGCCGCAGAGAGCTATCTCTGCCAGGAGCGGATCATCAGCGCTGCCTGCCTTTCCGGGGCCCAGGCGGTACATCCCGGCTACGGCTTTTTATCGGAGAATGCCCAGTTTGCCCGGCTCTGCCGAAAAAACGGCCTGGTTTTTATCGGACCGGACCCGGAGGCCATGGAGCGGCTCAGCGATAAGGCTGCGCTGAAGGCCATGATGGCCAAAACATCCCTTCGGGTCATTCCGGGCACCGGAATCCTGGGCTCCCAAGAGGAAGCCCTGGCCGCCGGAGAGAACATCGGCTATCCGCTGATGCTAAAGGCAGCCGCCGGAGGCGGGGGCCGGGGAATCCGCCTGGTACGAACGCCTCAGGAGTTGGCGGCGGCCTATCCCCAGGCAAGGACGGAGGCAATCTCCGCCTTTGGAGACGGAAGCCTCTACTTAGAGAAATACATTTCCCCGGCCAGACACATTGAATTTCAGCTTCTGGCGGATGAATACGGGAATGCTCTCTGCCTGGGGGAGCGGGACTGCTCTCTCCAGCGGCGCAACCAGAAGCTGCTGGAGGAAACCCCGTCGCCTGGCGTTTCTGCGAAGCAGAGAGCCGCCATGATTCCGCAGGTGCTCGATGCCCTCCGGACCCTCAACTATGTGGGTGTGGGGACCATGGAGTTTCTCATGGACGCCCAGGGGAACTTTTGGTTTATGGAGATGAACGTGCGGCTCCAGGTGGAGCACGCCGTGTCGGAGATGCTCTGCGGGGTGGATTTGGTGAAATGGCAGATTCGGATTGCCGCAGGAATCCCGCTACAGCAGAAGCAGCAGGAGGTGGTATTACAGGGCAGCGCCGTGGAATGCCGCATCAATGCCCGAGGCTGCGGCACGGTGACAGAGGTCCATGTCCCTGGGGGCCCGGGGGTCCGTTTTGATACCGATCTTCTGTGCGGCACCCAGGTGTCGCCCTATTATGACGCCCTGGTGGGGAAGTTGATTGTATGCAGTCCCACCCGGGAGGAGACGCTGCGGAAGCTCCGGGCGGCCCTGTGTGAGCTGGTGATTGAAGGGGTCCCCACCAATATTCAGGAACAGATTCGAATCGTGGACGACGAGCGATTTACCGGTGGGACCTACAATCTGACATTTTTAAGGTGAACGATATGCCAAAGCTACATTTTCTCAAACCCCAGAACAAACTGGAGGAGGGCGGACGCAGTGCCGCCCCGGTACAGCAGGATCCCGGAGAGCCGGAGAAAAAATGCCCCAACTGCCGCAAGGAGATTCCGCTGAGCACCCTGTGGAGCAACCATCTGGTCTGCGGCTGTGGGTACCATTTCCGAATGAACGCCCGCCAGCGCATCGCCATGATCGTGGACACCGGGACCTTTCAGGAGCGGATGGGGGAGCTCCACAGTGAGAACATCCTGTCCTTCCCCGGCTATGAGGAGAAGCTGTCCACCGTGCGAAGGGTCAGCGGAGAGGTCGAGGCGGTGGTCTGCGGTACCGGGGAGATCGGCGGACATCGGTGCTGTGTGTTTGTTATGGAGCCCTATTTTATGATGGGCAGTATGGGCACGGCGGTGGGGGAGAAAATCACCTGCCTGTTTGAATACGCACTGGCCCAGCGGCTGCCGGTGGTGGGCTTTACCGTGTCCGGCGGCGCACGAATGCAGGAGGGACTGCTGTCTCTTATGCAAATGGCCAAGACCAGCGCGGCAGTGAAGCGGCACAGCGATGCGGGGCTGTTCTATATGGCGATTTTAACTGATCCCACCACGGGAGGGGTCACTGCCAGCTTTGCCATGGAGGGGGACATCCTTTTGGCGGAGCCGGGGGCCACCATCGGCTTTGCCGGGGCCCGGGTGGTGGAGCAAACCACCCGAAAGTCTCTGCCCAAGGGGTTCCAGACCGCCGAGTTCGTACTGGAGCACGGATTTTTAGATGCCATTGTCCCACGAAGCCGGCAGAAGCAGCAGATTGCCGATTTGCTGGCGTTACATTCTGGAGGAGGAACCTATGGGCAACACACCCTATGAGCGGGTACGGCAGGTTCGCAGTGGAAAGCGACCCACCGGCCTGGACTATATTCACGGGATTTTTGATACATTTCTGGAGCTCCATGGAGATCGCCGCTGCGGGGACGACCCGGCGGTGGTGGGCGGAATTGCCAGACTGGGCCCCATGGCGGTTACGGTTCTGGCCATTGAAAAGGGGCATACGGCCCGGGAGCGGGCCTCCCGTAATTTCGGAGCGCCCCACCCCGAGGGATACCGGAAGGCCCTTCGGCTCATGGCTCAGGCGGAGAAATTTGGACGGCCGGTGGTCTGCTTTGTGGATACCTCCGGGGCCTACTGCGGCATCGGCGCAGAGGAACGAGGCCAGGGACAGGCCATTGCGGAAAGCCTTATGGAGCTGTCCACCCTGTGTGTACCGGTTCTCTCCATTTTGATCGGAGAGGGCGGCAGCGGAGGGGCCCTGGCCCTGGCCGCCGGAGATCAGGTGTGGATGCTGGAGCATGCGGTGTATTCGGTGATCTCTCCCGAGGGCTGCGCCAGCATTCTCTGGAAGGACGCAAAAAAGGCGGAGCTGGCGGCGACCCACCTTCGGCTGACGGCAGAGGATGCCCTGGAGCTGGGGGTTGTCTCCCGGGTTCTTCCGGAAAATCAGATTGGTAGTGAGAAGTTTTTTGCGGGGATCCGCACCCAGCTGGAGGAGGCGCTGCGGCAGCTCTCGTCCGATCCGGAGCTGCTGAGCCGGCGATATGACCGCATTCGGAGCCTGGGCACCAGCGCTGTCACAAAGGAGAAGCTATGAGTATCTATGAATCATTTTGCCGGGAAACCATAGACGCCAAGGGGGTGCTCCGGGAGTTTTCCCTGGACTATCCAGAGAATTTCAACTTCGGCTATGACGTGGTGGATGTGCTGGGCCGGAAAAGCCCGGAGAAGCGGGCCCTGGTCTGGTGTGACGGTCAGGGGCAGGAGCGGATTTTTACCTTTGCCCATATGTCACGGCTCAGCAATCAGGCGGCAAATGCGCTATTGCAGGGGGGAATTCGGCCGGGAGACCGGGTTCTGGTGATGCTCAAGCGGCATGATGAATATTGGCCCTGTGCCATTGCACTCCACAAAATCGGCGCCGTTATGGTGCCTGCCACCCATATGCTCACCTGCGGCGACCTGGAGTATCGGTTGGAGCGGGCAGACATCCGTGGGGTGATTTGCACGCCGGACAACGGGGTGCCGGAGAAGCTCGCCCAGGCGATGGAGCGGGTCCGGCGGCCCATTCTGCGCTGGTGTGTCCGGCGGGATATTCCCGGCTTTCGGAATCTCACCAGGGAAATGGCAGAGGCCCGGGATTGGCTGGAGCGAATCCCCACCTGCGCCGAAGACCCGATGCTGCTCTATTTCACCTCCGGCACCACGGGACTGCCCAAGGGGGTGATTCACGACCACACTTATCCGCTGAGCCACATTGTCACCGCGAAATACTGGCATCAAGCGGAGGATGGGGGCCTTCATTTCACTGTGGCGGAGACCGGCTGGGCCAAGGCCTCCTGGGGCAAGCTCTATGGTCAATGGTTGATGGAATGCGCCGTGATGGTCTTTGACTTCGACAATTTTGACCCCCGGCAGCTGACCGCCGTCATCAACCGATACGGAGTGACCTCCTTCTGTGCGCCTCCCACGGTCTACCGGTATCTGGTGCGAAAGGGGATTCCGGACATGCCCACCCTTCGGCACGCCACCACTGCCGGGGAAATGCTGGCGCCGGAGGTGTTTCGGCGGTTTACGGAGGCCACGGGGATTCCCCTGTGCGAGGGCTACGGTCAGACGGAAACGGCCCTGCTGATGGCGAATTTCAAGGGGATGGAGCCGGTGGCCGGCTCCATGGGGACCGCCTCTCCCATGTATCGAATCCAGCTTCAGGACCGACAGGGCAACGTGGTGCCTGCCGGTGAGATCGGCGAGGTGGTGCTGCTGCCCAGGGATGGGAAGAAAATTCCGGGTGTCTTTTCCGGGTATCTGGATGGAGAGGCGCAGTACCGCCAGGTATGGCGGGGCGGCGTATATCACACCGGTGACGCAGCCTATCAGGACCCCCAGGGACGGTACTGGTTCCACGGCAGATTTGATGACATTATCAAAACCGGAGGCTTCCGGGTGGGACCCTATGAGATCGAAAATATTTTGATGGAGCACCCGGCGGTGCTGGAATGCAGCGTGGTGGGGGTGCCGGACCCCCTTCGCGGCCAGTCCATTAAGGCTGTGGTGGTCCCGGGGGCGGAATATTCCCCCACCCCGGTCCTGGCCAGGGAGATTCGGGAATTCTGCAACCAGCGGCTGGCGGACTATAAGTGGATCCGTACCCTGGAGTTTGTCCGGGAGATGCCAAAAACCATCAGCGGGAAGATTCAGAAAAAACGTCTCCGGGGAGAGCCGGCCTGAGCGGCATATGGATTGCATTTTCTCTGGCAATATGGTACACTAAGTGAACAAATTTAATTACCTCCACCTGCGGGTGGGGGTAATTTGCGGCAGTAGAAGGTGTGAATATGCAGCCAGTTCTTTTTCCGTCTTTCCTGGAGGACGCAGTACCAGGACTCCATCAATATACGCTGGGAGAGGAAGCCAGATTGTGCTATGTGAGCCGGAGCCTCTGCCAGATGACCGGCTATTCCCGGGAGGAGCTTTGCGGCGATCAGGCCGACGGCTATGGCCGGTTGGTGCATCCCAATGACAGGGGCCGGTATCGGGAGGCCTTGGCAGGACTTTCCGCCGGGGGAACCTGTACGCTGGAATATCGCCTGTGCCGCAAGGACGGCACGATTCTCTCTGTGCAGGATACCATATCCACGGCTTGCGACCGGCAGGGACAGTGGATTGCCACCAGTGTGCTTGCGGATATCACCCCCCTGCGGGAGGAAAATCAGGCGCTGCGCTTTCTCAGCGACACGGTGCCCTGTGGGTTTCTGCGGTATACCTGCCAGCCCCAGCCAAGCGTCACCTATCTCAATCAGACCATGGCGGAGCTGCTTCGGCTGCCGGAGCAGGAGTGGGCCCATTGGGACCGGTCTATATACCGCAGCAATATTTTCCTTCTGATCCCCCAGGAGGAGCGCCAGAGATTCGCCCGGTATCTGGAGCAGGTGGCGCTGTCCCAGGAGCCGCTGGCCGGAGAGATGACGCTGCTTCGCTGGGACGGGACGAAGATCCGGGTATTTGGCTGGGTGGTGCGGCGTCAGGACGCCCAGGGAAATCAAGAGTTTCAGTGCGCCTGTGTGGACATCAGCCGGAGCCACCAGAGAAAGCAGCAGCGGGCCTTGACCCGGTATCTGGGGGCGCTGAAAACCGTCTATGACCGGATCTTTTCCTTTGACGTTGCCGCCGGTACGGCCATGTGTCTGCACTGTCCCCCGGAGTCCCATTTCAGCGCCATCCGGCATATCCCCCTGGGATTGGAGCAGGCCACGGAAAAATGGCTTCAGGAATCGGTGCGCCCGGAGGATCAGCCGGAGCTGCGGGAGTTTTTTTCCAGATACCGCAGAGCCGACTTCGGACGGGATGGAGCGCCGCCACCTCAGATTACCTATCAAGTGTGCCAAAATGGAAAGGTGTGCAGGTACCGGGGGACCCTTCTGCCCACGGAATCCTCCTGCATCCTCTTTTGCTGCCGCAGCCTTTCGGAGGAACGGGAAACTGACGCCCTGCGGCTGGAAAACGAGACCCTTCGGGAGAATGTCCAGGCGCTGATGGACCGGTTTACAGACGGCGGGGCCGCCTTTGTGGTGACGGGGAGAAGGGTTACGCCCTTGTATGCCAGCGACAATGTCCGGGGGTTCTTTGGATTTTCCCCGGAACAGTGGGAGGCGCTGAGAAAAAAGAGCACCCCCATGGAGGAATTTGTTGCCCACAGCCATGTTCCCTATGCGCGATTTGCGGCGCTGCTGGAGGACGGAGAGGCGGAGTTTTCCTATGAGGACTTTTCTGCCGGGTGCTGGCGGAAGATCAAGGCCATCTGCTCCCGCCGAGGGGAGGACCCGGGGGCCCCGCGGTATGTGATGCTCTATCGAATGAGCCCGGGGGAGGACCATGGGGAAACGGAGGTGTCCCTTCGGACCTTTGGGTATTTTGATGTGTTTGTGGGGAACCAGGCCGTGGTGTTCCGCAGCGGGAAGGCCAAGGAGCTGCTGGCGCTGATGGTGGACCGCCGTGGCGGGTTTATCTCCTCAGGGGAGGCAATTTCCTTCCTGTGGGAGGACGAGCCGGTCAGTACGGTGACCCTGGCCCGATATCGCAAGGTGGCGCTGCGGCTGAAAAATACCCTGGAGGAGTACGGAATTTCCGAGATTGTGGAAACCGTGGACGGCAGACGGCGGATCGTTCCGGAACGGGTCCAGTGCGATCTCTTTGACTATCTTGCCGGGAAAAGGCAGGAGGGACATCTGTTCCGAGGAAGCTATTTGACCAACTATAGCTGGGGAGAGGCCACGCTGGCGGAGCTCTGCGGCGACCTGACGTTGGAATAACCAGGCGGCAGGAGCACCGGGAAAACAAAACGTGAGCCGGACGGATTCCGTCCGGCTCACGCTGTTTGTCAGTGGCCTCGATTACAGCCGATACTTGGGCTGTGCCTGATAAGAGGTATGGAGAATGTGGTGGGCCTTTTCGCCGCCCCAAGCGCCCAGGTAGTTTGCGTAAATCTCCTGGACCACGGGATTGTGATGGCTCTTCCGCAGGGTCTTGCCGGCGTCCTCGTCGTAGAGGGCCTTGGCACGCAGACTCCGGTAATCCACAAAGTTCTTGATGCGGGCGGGAACATAGGGCTGGCCACCGCCGTTGATGCAGCCGCCGGGGCAGCACATGACTTCCACAAAGTCATATTCCTTCTCGCCGCTGCGGATGGCGTCCAGCAGTTTGCCGGCGTTTTTGGTGCCGGAGACGACTGCCACACGGACCGTTTTGCCGGGAAGCTCATAGGTGGCCTCCTTCACGGACTCCAGACCACGGACCTCATGGAACTCCAGCGGAGCGTCCTCTTCGCCCATGAGGATGGCGGAAACCGTGCGGAGGGCAGCCTCCATTACGCCGCCGGAGGCGCCGAAGATGTCGCCGGCACCGGAGGAAACGCCGAATACCGGGTCGAACTTCTCGTCAGGCAGCGCCGGGAAGTCCAGGCCTGCCCGCTTGATCATCTCTCCAAGCTCCCGGGTGGTGATGGACACGTCGATGTCCTGGCAGCCCTTTGCGGCCTCCATATCGGGACGATGAATCTCGTACTTCTTGGCGGTGCAGGGCATCACGGAGACCACAAAGATATTCTTGGGATCGATGCCCATCTTCTCGGCGTAATAGGTCTTCATCAGACCGCCGAACATGCCCTGGGGGGACTTGCAGGAGGACAGGTTGGGCAGGAAATCGGGATAATACTGCTCTGCGTAGCGGACCCAGCCGGGAGAGCAGGAGGTGATCAGAGGCAGCTTGCCGCCGTTTTTGATGCGGTCCAGCAGCTCAGAGCCCTCTTCGATGATGGTGATGTCGGCGGCGGTGTCCACATCGAACACGCCGTCAAAGCCCAGCCGGCGAAGGGCGGCGACCATCTTGCCCTCTACGTTGGTGCCGATGGGCATGTCGAAGCACTCGCCCAGGCCGGCACGGACAGAGGGCGCCGTGGCGACCACCACATGCTTGGTCTCGTCAGCCAGTGCGGCCCAGACCTTGCCGGTGTCATCCCGCTCGGTGAGTGCGCCGGTGGGACAGTTTACAATGCACTGGCCACAGGACACGCAGGCGGTTTCTGCCAGACCGCGGCCAAAGGGACTGCCGATCTCTGTGGCGAAGCCACGCTCGTTGCAGCCGATGACGCCAACCCCCTGCTCCTGGCAGGCGGCCACGCAGCGGCGGCAGAGAATGCACTTGGAGTTGTCCCGAACCAGGTGGATGGCGGAGTCCTCGATCTGAGGCTTCATGTCGGGAGTCTGGAACCGGACCTGGCTTACGCCGAATTCCTGAGCCAGCTCCTGAAGCTCACAGGTGCCGTTTCTGCGGCAGGTGAGGCACTCCATCCGATGGTTGGAGAGCAGCAGCTCCAGGGTCATCTTCCGGGCATCCCGGACCTTCTGAGTGTTGGTCCAGACTTCCATGCCCTCGTTGACAGGGTATACGCAGGAGGCCACCAGGCCCTTGGCGCCCTTGACCTCTACCATGCAGATTCGGCAGGCGCCGATCTCGTTCAGGTCTTTCAGGTAGCACAGGGAGGGAATCTTGACCCCTGCGAGATTTGCGGCCTGAATGATGGTAGACCCGGCGGGGGCCTCCACTTCTATGCCATTGATCTTTAATTTCACAGTATCCATCGTTTGCCTGAGCCTCCTTAACCCTTGGAAATAGCGCCGAACTTACATTTTTCCATGCAGCTTCCGCACTTGATGCACTTGGATGTATCGATTTTGAAGGGCGAACGAATCACGCCGGAGATCGCGTCTGCGGGGCAGACACGGGAGCAGGCGGAGCAGCCCTTACACTTGGCGGGGTCAATGGTGTAGTTGAGCAGCGCCTTGCAGGAGCCTGCGGGGCAGCGCTTTTCGACCACATGGGCGATGTACTCGTCCCGGAAGTTCTTCATGGTGGAGAGCACCGGGTTGGGGGCCGTCTGGCCCAGACCACACAGGGCGTTGCCCTTGATATGGGCCGCCAGGTCCTCCAGGGTGTCCAGGTCCTCCATGGTGCCCTTGCCCTGGGTGATGCGCTCAAGGATCTCATACATCCGCTTGATGCCGATCCGGCAGGGAGAGCACTTGCCGCAGGACTCGTCCACGGTAAACTGCAGGAAGAACTTGGCGATGTCCACCATGCAGTCGTCCTCGTCCAGAACGATCATACCGCCGGAGCCCATCATGGCGCCGATGCGGGTGAGGTTCTCATAGTCGATGGGAACGTCGATCTGAGAGGCGGGAATACATGCGCCGGAGGGACCGCCGGTCTGAACGGCCTTGAACTTCTTGCCGTTGGGTACGCCACCGCCGATTTCCTCGATGATCTGACGGAGCGGTGTGCCCATGGGGATCTCCACCAGGCCGGTGTTGTTGATCTTACCGCCCAGGGCAAAGACCTTGGTGCCCTTGGAACCCTCGGTGCCCAGGGCTGCATAGGCCGCCGCACCGTGGTTGATGATCCAGCAGACGTTGGCATAGGTCTCCACGTTGTTGAGGATGGTGGGCTTGCCAAAGAGCCCCTTCACTGCGGGATAGGGAGGACGGCAGCGAGGCTCGCCGCGCTTGCCCTCAATGGAGACCATCAGAGCGGTCTCCTCGCCGCAGACGAAGGCGCCAGAGCCCAGCCGGATGCCAATGTCGAAGCTAAAGTCGGTGCCGAAGATGTTCTTGCCCAGGAAGCCGTACTCGTGGGACTGCTCCAGCGCCTTCTTCAGACGCTCCACGGCAATGGGATACTCGGCACGGACGTAGATATAACCCTCGGTGGCGCCGATGGCGTAGCCGGCAATGGTCATGGCCTCCAGTACGGAGTGGGGATCTCCCTCCAGCACGCTGCGGTCCATAAAGGCGCCCGGGTCGCCCTCGTCGGCGTTACAGCAGGCGTACTTGACAGGGCCGGGGGAGTTGGCGGCGAACTGCCACTTCATCCCGGTGGGGAAGCCCGCACCGCCGCGGCCCTTCAGGCCGGAGGCCTTGATCTCGTCGATGACCTGCTGGGGGGTCATGGAGGTGAGGACCTTTGCCAGGGCGGCATAGCCGTCATAGGCGATGTACTCGTCAATGTCCTCGGGATTGATGATGCCGCAGTTCCGCAGGGCGATACGCACCTGGTCCTTGTAAAAGGCGGTGTCGGTGAGAGAGGTGGCCTTGCCGCCCTCGTCTACCTCACTGTAGATCAGACGATCCACCTTGCGGCCCTTGAGAATATGCTCTTCTACGATCTCGGGCACGTCCTCCACGGAGACGTGGCTGTAATATACGCCCTCGGGATAGACCACCACATTGGGGCCCTTGGCGCACAGTCCGAGACATCCGGTCTTGACGACCCGTACTTCCTTGTCCAGATTGAACTTCTTCAGCTGGGCTTCAAACTCTGTGAGAATGCCGTCTGCTCCAGCGGAGGAACAGCCGGTGCCGGTGCAGACAAGGATGTGGGCTCTGATAAAATCCATAGTAAATGCTCCTCCTTATTCTGCGGCGCCGATGGTGTATTCGGTCACCACCTGCTTGTTGACAATGTGCTGGGCCACGATGGTGGGTACCTTGTCAGGGGTCATCTTCACATAGGTGACCTTTTCCTGACCGGGCACATAGACCTCGACAATGGGCTCCAGTCGACATACGCCGATGCAGCCGGTCTGTGTGACCTGGACGTTGTCCAGCTGACGTTTATTGATTTCTTCCACAAAGGCATTGAGCACCGGACGGGCACCGGCGGCGATGCCGCAGGTAGCCATGCCCACAACGATGCGAATGGTGCTGCCGTCCTCCTTGCGGAGGTTCATCTTGCTCTGCATGCTTTCGCGGAGGGCCTTCAGCTCTTCCAAAGATTTCATTGCTTCAACGCTTCCCTTCTAAAGTGGATTCATGTTCGATAAGATAATCGCTCACCCAGCCCAATACCTCGGGCTCGGCCAGGGAGATGTCTCCCATGATCTCCCGAATATCCCGGGTGTCAAGACTGTACGCTTCCCCATCCCGCAGATGGGTAAAGAGAAAGTCAATGTCCGGGCTGCCCTGGATCAGCGTCACAATGGACGAGGGGAGATCACCCAGGGGGGGCATGTCAATGTTGCCGGGGTCAAACCAGGCCGTAAGGGTGGTGCCTTTGCCCACCGCTGAGGTGATGGTCAGGTCGCCGCCGGCCATCCGGGCCTCCATCTGGAGCAGGGGAATGCCCAGCCCCACCTTTCGGGTGGTTCTGGTGGTGGTGAACGGGTCTGTGACCCGGGCCACAAACTCCGGGGTCATGCCGCAGCCGTTGTCCGAGACGGTGATGGACAGCCGGTGGGGGAGCTCCTCCACGGTGATCTGCACCAGGGTGGCTCCGGCAGTGACGGAGTTTTTGGCAATATCCAGAATATTGAGGCTCAGCTCTTTCATTACTGATACTTGGCCAGAACGTCGTCCACCTGGTCGGGGGTCATACGACCGTACACGTCGTCGTTGACCATCATAACCGGAGCCAGGCCGCAGGCGCCCACGCAGCGGGTGGCATCCACGGAATACTTTCCGTCCGGGGAGATGGAGCCCACGGGACATCCCAGACGGGCCACAACCTTGTCGAGAATGGACTGAGATCCCTTGACGTAGCAGGCGGTGCCAAGACATACCGTGATTTTGTACTTTCCTTTGGGGTTGAGATTATAAAGAGAATAGAAGGTGGAGATGCCATAGACCTCCTCCAGAGGAATGCCGAGTCCCTCGGCAATCATAATCTGGACCTCCTCCGGCAGGTATCCGAAGATCTCCTGAGCCTGCTGCATCACAGGCATGGTGCCGCCGGGAACATCCTTATACTCCTCGATCACAGCCTTCAGCTTTGCTTCCTGCTCCGGGGTGCCGGAATAGGGAACAACCGTTTTTGTGTTTGGCATAAAAGATTTCCTCCTTTTCGGGCGATGGCCCGCAGTGTACCGTAACAGCGCTGCCAACGTAGCGCTGACAGTTCGCTTCTTTATTATAACGCAATTTTTGCCCGTTGGGAATCCCTAAAATCAGTCGGAAAAATCGACGCAAAGGGAAAAATCCGGGGTCAAAAAAAGTCTGTTACTTTTTTCACAACCCCGGAGAGAAATGGACAGATTGTGTCTCAAATGAGACGGTTGGTGTGAGGGGAAATTCATGCTTCGAAATGATTTATGTGAAATTTCACGAAAAATACCAAAAGTGGCCTGGAGAATTTCTACATATTTCTGTGGCGGATCCTGTGGCAAAAAGAAAAGGGGAGGTTCAATAGCGCCAGAATTGCCGCCACCAAAAGCCCGTAGTTCAGAAGATAGCCTCCGGGGCGCTGGGCGCACCAGGCCAGCGGCGTTCCGGCAACGGGATGGTTCAGAAACATATAGTTGGTGTGGAACAGGGCGTTGAAGCCGTACACCGGTAGGGCAACCCACAGGAGAAATACCCAGACCTTCCACACACGGCCCAGTCTGGGCCGTGCCTGACCGGAAATCACGGAGATCAGGGAGAACTGCACCAGCATGGCGTGGTAAAGGAAGCTGTGGAGGGACTGAAAGTGCATAATAGGCATTCTGGTCCAGTCCGGGAACAGCAGGGCGGCCAGCCCGCCGGAGAAGCACAGGCTCCAAAGCAGCTGGCCTGCGGCATCGGAATTTGGGTGCCAGGCGGCATAGAGACAGATAAACATGGCCAGACTGCACAGATGCAGGGGCAGATACCCCAGCGAGAATGCGCCAATGAGGCCCAGAATCAAGTCCTTGCAGAATTCCATGACCACCATGGCCCCGGCCATAGTGCGCAGGAGCCGCTGCCGCCGGGCAGGGGAGAGGCGACAGCCCAACCCCACCACCAGAGCGCTGAGAACGGTCAGCAGGGCCAGCATGGAAAGATGCCCCGGGGAGAACCGGGAAAAGCCCATCCCCTGGGGAATATCCGATTCCGGGGTGAAGAAATACGCCAGAGGAAAGACCTCCTTTAAATATGGAATAATTTGCCTTCTAAGGGGTGAGGAAGACCGTCCGGGAAAAACCGGACGGTCCAATGGTTTAGAAGAACTTTTTAATGCCCTCAGTGGCGGTGTTGATGTCTGCGGAGATGGAGATGGTAAAGTCAATCTTGTTGGCCTTGCCAAACTCATCGCACCACTGGAGGAAAGCCTCGGTCTCCATGGTGTCGTTGCACACGGAGATCTTGTACAGGCTGTCAATAAAGATGTGTGTAATATCATAATCGCCGGCATGCAGACCGCTGACGAAACCCTTCAGATAGCTGTACCCACCGATCGGATAGTCGCTGGCCTCCACAAGGCGGACGCTGGACTTTATGTCGTAAACAAGCTTGCTGCCCTTTTCGATGCAGACAACGTGGCCGGCTTCATTTTCCACTGCGGCGTTGATGGTGTCCACCATCTGCTTGGTTTTACCGGAGCCCTTGACGCCCATAATAACCTTGACCATAGAAGATTACCCCTTTCGTTTTGTCGGCCGAAACCGACTGTGGCATTATAGTATCATTTTTCAGATAATTTTTCAACCGTTTTTGTGAATTTTGCAAAACAGAATTGTGAATATTCCGAGAATTTCGATGAAAACGCCTTACCGGCCCAGATTGGTCATCATGTTCTTTTTGTAGGCCTCTACCCCGGGCTGGTTGAAGGGATTGACCCCCAGCGTATAGGCGCTGATGCCGCAGGAGAGCTGGAAGAAGTACATCAGGTATCCCAGGGTCCGGGCGTTCATCTCGCCGCACCGAAGGACGATCACCGGCACGCCGCCGTCCACATGGGCCTGAAGCACGCCCTCGTAGGCGTTCTCCTCCACATAGCTGATGGTTTTTCCGGCCAGATAGTTCAGGTCGTCAAGGTTTTTCCAGTCGATCTCAATGGACAGCTCCTGGGCGGCCGGGGAAAACCGGACCACCGTCTCAAAGAGGTTCCGCTCGCCCTGCTGAATCATCTGGCCCATGGAGTGAAGATCGGTGGTGAACTGAGCGCAGGCGGGGAAAATGCCCTTGCCGTCCTTGCCCTCGCTTTCCCCAAAGAGCTGCTGCCACCAGCGGCCCATATATTCAAAGTCCGGCTCATAGCTACAGAGCATTTCAATCTTCTTGCCGTTTTCATAGAGCATGTTCCGGGCAGCGGCGTAGAGCCAAGCGGGGTTTTCCATGCTGCGGACGTCCAGATCTCCCTCGGCCTGCCGTGCACCTGCCATTACGGAGCGGATATCGATGCCAGCCACGGCCATGGGCAGCAGGCCGCAGGCGGTGAGCACACTGTAGCGGCCTCCCACATTGGAGGGAATGGGGAAACTGGTGTAGCCCTCCTCGGTGGTGAGGGCACGGAGCTTGCCCTTGTGGGGATCGGTGGTCACATAGATCCGCTGACGGGCCTTTTCCGCTCCGTACTTCCGGTTCAGCAGCCAGCGGAACATCCGGGCGGCCAGAGCGGTCTCCATGGTGGAGCCGGATTTGGAGACAATATTGATGGAGAAGTCCACGTTTTCCAGCTGAGCCGCCAGATCGTTTAGCGCCCGGGTGGAGAGGTGATTGCCGGCAAAGTAGATCTTGACCGGGTCTGTGTCGTTATGCATTACGCCGTTGATAAACTCAATGGCGGCCCGGGCGCCCAGATAGCTGCCGCCGATGCCAATGACCACCAGGGCCTTGGAATCCCGGCGGATCTTTCTGGCGGCGGCGGTAATGGCGTCCAGCTCCTCCTCGGTGGTACCGGAGGGGAGATGATGCCAGCCCAGGAAATCGTTTCCGGCGCCGGTGCCGTCGGCCAGCTTGGCGTGGGCGGCGCTGAGCCGGCTCTCCATGCCCATCAAACTGGAGAAGTCAATGTCGCCCCAGATATTAGAAATGTCAGTTTCTATCAAAGTGCATCCCATCCTTTTAAATCGGAGTTTGATACTGCTATCTTAACGGATTGCAGCGGAAATTGCAAGAAGCATTTCCCCCGGCGGAAAACCTCGGAGAGGAGGACGGCTTTTTTTGCTTTTCTACTTTTTTTATGGAGAACAGTGTGTTATAATGAAACAATTAAGATGGGGAAATTGGGCTCCCATCAAAATTTAAAGAATCGTATGGAAAGGACCTTTGAAATATGAGCTTTTTTTCCAACACCATGTCCAAGCTCTTCGGCAGCCACTCCCAGCGGGAGGTAAAGTCTATTACGCCTCTGGTGGATAAAATCGAGGGACTGGGCGACACCTACCGGAATATGTCCGAGGAGGAGCTGAAGGGGCAGACTGCGTTGCTGAAGGCGCGGCTGGATCAGGGACAGACCCTGGATGACATTCTGCCGGAGGCCTTTGCGGCCATCCGGGAGGCGGCGGACCGGGTTCTGGGAATGCGGCCCTATCGGGTACAGCTGATCGGCGGCATTATCCTGCACCAGGGACGAATCGCCGAGATGAAAACCGGTGAAGGCAAGACCCTGGTGGAAATCCTCCCGGCGTATCTCAATGCCCTCACCGGCAAGGGCGTCCACATTGTCACCGTCAATGACTATCTGGCCAAGCGTGACTCGGAGTGGATGGGCAAGGTGTTCCGGTATATGGGCCTCACCGTGGGTCTGATTATTCACGGCCTCACCAATCAGCAGCGGAAGGAAGCCTATGCTGCGGACATTACCTACGGTACCAACAACGAGATGGGCTTTGACTACCTTCGGGACAATATGGCCACCTACAAAACCGAAATGGTCCAGCGGGGCCACAACTTCGGCATCGTGGATGAGGTGGACTCCATCCTCATCGACGAGGCCAGAACGCCGCTGATTATCTCCGGCAAGGGCGAGGCATCCTCGGCCCTCTACACCCAGGCGGATTCCCTGGTGGCCCGGATGAAGAAGATGGTGTTTACCGATACCGACGACAAGGAGTCCCAGGACGATTTGGACTGTGACTATATTGTCAATGAAAAGGACCGGGTGGCCACCCTGACGGCCTCCGGCATCAAGAAGGCGGAGCAGTTCTTCGGAATCGAAAACCTCTCCGACCCGGAGAACACCACCATTGCTCACCATGTAAACCAGGCCCTGAAGGCCCGGGGCATCATGAAGCGGGACATCGACTATGTGGTGAAGGACGGCCAGGTTATCATTGTGGACGAATTCACCGGCCGTTTGATGTATGGCCGCCGGTACTCCGAGGGTCTGCACCAGGCCATTGAGGCCAAGGAAGGGGTGGACGTGGCCAATGAGTCCAAGACACTGGCGACCATCACCTTCCAGAACTACTTCCGTCTGTACACCAAGCTCTCCGGTATGACCGGTACCGCCCTCACGGAAGAGGACGAGTTCATGCAGATCTACAATCTGGACGTCATCGAGATCCCCACCAACAAGCCGGTGATCCGAATCGACCATCCCGATGTGGTATATAAGACCGAGGCGGGGAAGTTCCGGGCAGTGATTGCCCAGATCAAGGAGGCCCACGCCAAGGGCCAGCCTGTGCTGGTGGGTACCATTTCCATTGAAAAGTCCGAGGTGCTCTCCAAGCTCCTGAAAAAGGAGGGCATTGTCCACAATGTTCTGAACGCCAAGCACCACGAGAAGGAAGCGGAGATCGTGGCCCAGGCCGGCAAGCTGGGTGCGGTGACCATTGCCACCAACATGGCAGGACGTGGTACAGATATTATGCTGGGCGGCAACCCGGAATTCATGGCAAAGAACGATCTGCGCAAGCAGGGCATGGAGGAGGAGCTGATTGCCGAGTCTACCTCCTATGCCGACACCGACAACGAGGAGATTCTGGAGGCCCGGAAGGCCTATCAGGAGCTCTATGACAAATATCACGCCATCACCTCCCAGGAGGCCGAGGAGGTCCGCGCCGCCGGCGGCCTGTTCGTCATCGGCACGGAGCGCCATGAGTCCCGCCGGATTGACAACCAGCTGCGGGGACGGTCCGGCCGTCAGGGAGACCCCGGCGAGACCCGGTTCTACATCTCCCTGGAGGATGACCTGATGCGGCTGTTCGGCTCTGAGCGGGTCTCCGCCATGATGGACCGGCTGGGACTGGATGAGGACACCCCCATCGACCAGAAGATTCTCTCCGGGGCCATTGAGAACGCCCAGAAGAAGAAGGAAGGCCTGAACTTCCAGACCAGAAAGAACGTGCTCGAATACGACGACGTGATGAATACCCAGCGGAAGGTCATCTACGAGCAGCGCCAGATGGTGCTGGACGGGGCGGATTTGCAGACCTATCTTCACAATATGCGCAAGACGGTGCTCGCTTCGGAGATTCACGGGGTTATGGGCGAAAAGGGCTATCTGGAAAACCGGGAGGAGCTCCAGGCGATTCTTGGAAACATGGAGGGGCTGTACTTCCCCAAGGGAGCCTACAACCCCACGGATCAGGAGCTGTCTTCCATTACGGCGGACAGCCTGCTGGACACGGTGATGGATCTGTCCGACAAGGTCTACGCCGCCAAGGAGGCCGTGTACGGTGCCCCCCTCATGCGAGAGGCGGAGCGGGTCATTACCCTGCGGGTGGTGGACGAATACTGGATGGACCAGATCGACGCCATGCAGGACCTGCGCCAGGGCATTGTGCTTCGGGCCTACGGTCAAAGCGACCCGGTGGTGGAGTACAAGCGCGAGGGCTATGCCATGTTTGAGGACATGATCCGCGCCATTCAGGAGGAGACCACCCGGCGGATGTTCCTGTTCCGCATCCGGAAGAATGAGCCCCTGAAGCGGGAGAAGGTGGCCAAGGTCACCGCCGCCGGGGCGGGAGACGACAAGTCGGTAAAGCGGGAGCCCATGAAGAAGAAAATCAAGGTGGGACGGAATGATCCCTGCCCATGCGGCTCCGGCAAGAAATACAAAAACTGCTGCCTGGACAAGGATATGGCCGCAGGAAAGAACGTTCAGTCCTGAGGAGGATTCATGCACTTTCATGAACTGAGAAAAGACACGCTTCTGGTCTACCAAAATGACCTGCTCTCCAGCGCCCACGGGTTTACCACCCGCCTGGGCGGGGTGTCCGAGGGATATTTGGCCTCGATGAACCTGGGCCAGCGGCGTGGGGACACCATGGAAAACGTCCTGAAAAACTATGAAATTCTGGGAGAAGCCATTGGCTTTGATCCCCATCAGGTGGTCTGCGCCGTGCAGGTCCATAGAGACGACATCCGTCTGGCCACCCAGGAGGACTGGGGCAAGGGCCTGTATGTCCACACGGACTATGAGGCAGACGGCCTGATTACAAATACCCCCGGAACGGCGCTGTTTGTCTACTCCGCCGACTGCGGCACCATCCTTCTGGAGGACCGGGCCACGGGAGCAGTGGGGGCCTGTCACGCCGGCTGGCGGGGCACCGCCCTGGGAATTGCCGAAAAGACGGCCCGGGCTATGATGGAGGCCTTTGGCAGCCGGCCGGAGGACCTGTGTGCGGTGCTGGGGCCCTGCATCGGCCGCTGCTGCTTTGAGACCCATGGGGATGTGCCGGAGGCCATGAGCAGGGCGCTGGGAGATGGGGCGAGGCCCGCCATCGACCAGGTGGGAGAGAAGTATCATGTGGACCTAAAGTACATCAACCGGTTGTTTTTGGAGCGGGCAGGGCTGCTGCCGGAGCATATTGATGTCAGCAGCCACTGTACGGCCTGTGAGACGGAGATCTTCTGGTCCCACCGCCGTCACGGAGAAAAGCGGGGGTCCCTGGGGGCTGTGATTGTGGCCGGAGGCGTCAGATGAGCCGCCGAGCCGTGGGCCTGCTGCTGGCGCTGAGCCTGACGGCGGGACTGCTCACCGGCTGCGGGGATACGGCGGAGGGCGGAAATGACAGTGCCGTGGGCTTTGGTACGGAGTCCGTTTCGCCTACCCCTACGGTCCAGGAGATGGCCTCGGGAACGGAGCGTTCCTCCACCGGGTCCTTTTCCATGCCCTATAACGAGGCCTACGGCTGGGAGGTCTACAACTGCCGGGGAATGGAGAACCGGGCAGTGATGCAGCTCATCTATGAGAGCCTGTTTGTGATGAACAACCAGTTTGAGCCGGAGCCGCTGCTTTGTCAGGAGTATTCCGTGTCCGACGACGGCCTGACCTATACGCTGTCGCTGCGAGACGCCAAATTCTCCAGCGGCAAGGACCTCACCGCCGCCGACGTGGTCTACTCCATGGAGCAGGCCGCCCAGTCGGACCTCTACATGGGACGGTTCTCCGACATCGCTACCTATTACGCCTCGGACACGAAAACCGTCACGGTGGAGATGTATCAGGCCAATGACCGGCTGCCCTGTCTGCTGGATTTTCCCATTATCCCGGCGGCCGGAGGAACCAATGCCCCGGTGGGAACAGGGCCCTTTGTCCGGACGAACAATGTGCTCACCGTCAACACCCAGTGGTGGCAGGGGCCGGAAAACCTGAACTTCCAGAGCGTGACCCTCTACGCCAGCAGCTCTGCCGAGGACACCCGAGACAACTTTGAGATCGACAACATCCACTTTGTCTACAACAATCCCACGTCGTCCACGGCGGCCACCTTCCACTGCGACTACGAGCTCTGGAACAGCCGGAGCACCGTGATGCAGTATATCGGCTGCAACTTCAATTCGGAGATTTTCGGAGACCGGGATGTGCGGGTGGCCCTCAGCCATGCCATTGACCGGGTGAGCATTGCGGAGTCTGTGTACCACAACTTCGCAGATGCCGCATCTCTGCCGGTGGCGCCGGCCAGCACCATGTATGAGGAGGAGTTGGCCCAAAAGTATGCGTTCACCTCCTCCCGTTCCGCCATGGAGGAGCTGGCGAAAACCGACTCCTTCTATCTTCCCCAGGAAAAGCTGAATCCCTCGCCTTCTCCCGGGGCGGATGCTGCGTCTCCCTCCCCGGAGGCTGCGGAATCTCCCACGCCGGAGCCCACGGAGCAGGCCCAGGAGGAAACGGACCCGGAGGCATCACCTAAGGTCAGCGGAAAGGCCGAAGCGGTCACCTACAACAATATCACCATGGTGGTGAAGGGGGGCAACCTCAACCGGGAGGCGGCGGCCAAGCAGGCCGCACAGAACCTTACGGATGTGGGCTTTACCGTAAACCTGGAAGTCTATGAGGGGGGCGCCTTTGAATCCGCCCTGCTCAGCGGCAACTGGGACATCTACTACGGCGAGGTGACCTTGCAGCCGGACTTTGATCTGGGGCCGCTGCTGAATCTGGACGGAAGCCTGAACTACGGCAGCTTTACCGGTCCCACGGAGCTGTTTTCCCTGATGGACAGCGCCAAGGAGAACAGCGGCAACAGCTATGATCTCTATCAGTACATTATGGAGCGCGGTTACCTGTGCCCCGTGTTATTTATCAACAATGCGGTGTTTACCACCCGCGGCGTATTTACAGGGCTGGACCCTACGCCGGACGCACTGTTTTATCACATTTCCGATGTTCATGTGAATCAAAATTAACCAGGATGAAAAACGGAGGTATATCCAATGGAACAAGTGTTTCGCTGTTTTGTGGAAAAACGACCCGGATTTGAGGTGGAGGCCAACAACCTCCTGCGGGACCTGCGGGAGCAGCTGGGGATTCAGGGCCTCAAGAGCCTGAGACTCTTCCACCGGTATGATGCCCAGGGCATCAGCCAGGAGATCTATCAGCGGGCCAGAGAGACGGTGTTCTCCGAGCCTATGGTGGATCACTGCTACGATGAGGCGCTGCCGGAGCTGGAGCCCTGCACCCTCCTGGCGGTGGAGGCGCTGCCCGGTCAGTTCGATCAGCGGGCTGACTCCTGCGCCCAGTGCATCGGAATCCTCACCTGCGGAGAGCGGCCGCTGGTTGCGGCGGCAACGGTCTATGCCCTGATGGGGGACCTGACAGAGGAGGATCTGCACAAGATTCGGAGCTATGTGATCAACCCGGTGGAGTCCCGGGAGGCCAGCCTGGACAAGCCCCAGAGCCTTCAGCAGACCTATCCCATCCCCACCCAGGTGGCGACCCTGGAGGGATTTTTGGAGGCCGAACCGGTAGCCCTGACGGAATATCTGGAGAAATACAGCCTGGCCATGGATTTGGACGATCTGATCTTCTTCCAGGATTACTTCAAAAATGAGGCCCATCGGGATCCCACCATCACGGAGCTCAAGGTGGTGGATACCTACTGGTCCGATCACTGCCGCCATACCACCTTCTCCACCCATATTGACGGGGCGGAGCTGAAGGATGAGGCGGTGAAGGAGGCCTATCAGCAGTATCTGGACTGCCGGGAGGAGGTCTACGGAGAGAAGGCCAAGACCCGCCCTGTGACCCTGATGGACATCGGCACCCTGGCGGCCAAGACCCTGAAAAAGCGGGGCGTAATGCAGCATCTGGACGAGTCTGAGGAGATCAACGCCTGCTCGGTCCATGTGGACGCAGATATGGACGGACAGACCGAGGACTGGCTCCTGATGTTCAAAAACGAGACCCATAACCATCCCACGGAGATCGAGCCCTTCGGCGGCGCGGCCACCTGTATCGGCGGCGCCATTCGGGATCCCCTGTCCGGTCGGAGTTATGTCTACCAGGCCATGCGGGTCACCGGAGCGGGAGATCCCACGGTGCCCATGTCTGAGACGCTGCCCGGAAAGCTCCCCCAGCGGAAGCTCACCACCACGGCGGCGGCGGGCTACTCCTCCTACGGCAACCAGATCGGCCTGGCCACGGGACTGGTCCACGAGTTCTACCATCCCGGCTATGTGGCCAAGCGTATGGAGATCGGCGCCGTGGTAGGCGCAGCGCCTGCGGCCAACGTCATCCGGCTGACTCCCGCACCGGGGGATCGGGTAATTCTCCTGGGTGGCCGTACCGGGCGGGACGGCTGCGGCGGTGCCACCGGTTCCTCCAAGAGCCACACCTCCACGTCCCTGGAAACCTGCTCCGCAGAGGTGCAGAAGGGCAATGCCCCGGAGGAGCGGAAGCTCCAGCGGCTGTTCCGGAACCCGGAGGTCACCCGGATGATTAAGCGCTGCAATGACTTTGGCGCAGGCGGCGTGTCTGTGGCCATTGGCGAGCTGGCCGACGGCCTGGATATTGACCTCAATGCCGTGCCCAGAAAGTATGACGGCCTGGACGGCACAGAGCTTGCCATCTCCGAATCCCAGGAGCGTATGGCCGTGGTAGTGGCGCCGGAGCATGTGGATGCCTTCCTGGCTGCCGCAGCAGGGGAGAATCTGGAGGCCACCCTGGTGGCCACCGTCACCGAGGAGCCCAGAATGGTTCTGCGCTGGAACGGAAAGACCATTGTGGATCTGAGCCGGGCCTTCCTCAGCTCCAACGGCGCGGACAAGCACGCCAGGGTGGCAGTGGAGGCGCTGCCCCAGGTCCAGGCTGCCCAGTGGAAGGGACAGACCCCGTCCCAGCGGATGAAGGACCTGGCCTCCAGTTTGGACTGCTGCTCTCAGCGAGGACTGGTGGAGCGGTTTGACGGCTCCATCGGCGCAGCCTCTGTGCTCATGCCCTTTGGCGGCGCAGAGCAGATGACGCCCACTCAGGTTATGGCGGCGCTGCTGCCCTCCGGCACCAAGGAAACTGCCACCTGCTCTGTCATGAGCTACGGCTTCAACCCTCAGATTTCCCAGCAGAACCCCTTTGTGGGGGCCGCCAATGCGGTGGTGGAGTCCATCTCTAAGCTGGTGGCCGCAGGCTGTGACCCGGACAAGGTCTATCTCACCTTCCAGGAGTATTTCGAGCGTCTCCGTACGGAGCCGGAGCGCTGGGGCAAGCCCTTTGCGGCACTGCTGGGGGCCTTTACCGCCCAGATCGGGCTGGGAGCGGCGGCCATTGGCGGAAAGGATTCCATGTCCGGCTCCTTTAACGATCTGGATGTGCCGCCGACCCTGGTATCTTTTGCCATCTCGGCCCAGGATGCCCACAAGGTGCTTTCGCCGGAGTTCAAGGGAGCGGACCATCCGGTTTACCTGATTTCCGTTCCCGGACGGGAGGATTACGCCGCCACCAAGGAGATCTTCCGCCAGGTCCATGGCCTGATGGAGGAGGGGAAGATCCTCTCCGCCTGGTCCCTGACGGCAGGCGGTGCCGCCGAGGGTATTTTGAAGATGTCCCTGGGCAATGAGATCGGCTTCCTGGCGGCGGACTGCCTGGATGCGGACCTGCTGTTCCGGCAGAGCTATGGCTCAATCCTCTGCGAGTGCGGAGAGAAGCTGGAGCTGGGGACCCTGGTGGGATATACCACCCAGGCTCCGGAGATCGATCTGGGAGACGGCCCGGTGTCCATTGCGGAATACCGCAGCCTGTGGGAGAAGCCTCTGGAGCAGGTGTTTGCCACCAAGGCCGGCACGGAGGAGGCTGTGGCCACTGTGCTCTACGATCAGCGGAACAATCAGGCTCCGGCCTACAAGCATCTCAAGCCTAAGGCTGTGATTCCCGTGTTCCCCGGCACCAACTGCGAATATGATACGGCCCGGGCTGTGGCCAAGTCCGGCGGCCAGCCGGAGATTCTTGTGGTGCGGAACCTGACCCCTGCTGCCCTCACGGAGACGGCGGCGGCCATGGAGAAGGCCATCCGCTCCGCCCAGATGATTATCCTCCCCGGCGGCTTCTCCGGCGGCGACGAGCCCGACGGCTCCGGCAAGTTTATTGCCTCCTTCTTCCGGAATCCGCTGCTGTCCGACGCAGTCCACGATCTGCTCAAGCAGCGGGACGGCCTGATGTTGGGCATCTGCAACGGCTTCCAGGCGCTGATTAAGCTGGGCCTGGTGCCCTTTGGGGAGATCGTTCCCATGGACGATACCTGCCCCACCCTGACCTATAACCTCATTGGCCGGCACCAGTCCCGGTATGTCACCACCCGAGTGGCTTCGGTAAAATCCCCCTGGATGATGCACTGTCAGGTGGGAGAGCTCCACAATATCCCCGTGTCCCACGGAGAGGGCCGGTTTGTGGCCACAGAGGAGATGCTCCATCAGCTGGTGGAGGGCGGCCAAATTGCCACGCAGTATACGGACCTGGTGGGTAATCCCACCATGGATATTCGCTTTAATCCCAACGGCTCCATGATGGCCATTGAGGGCATTACCTCCCCGGACGGCCGGGTCTTCGGTAAAATGGGCCACACGGAGCGTGCCGGAGCGCTGGTGGGCAAGAATATCTACGGAAATAAATATCAGCCGATCTTCCAGGCCGGCGTGGACTATTTCCGCTGATTTTAGGGAGGAAGTCCAATGGCGACCTCAATTCGGAAGATCAGCTCCGGGGTATACGGCATTGAACAGGAGATGGTTCGGTGCTTCCTGATTGTAGGAAGCACCAGGGCCATACTCCTGGACACCGGAGCGGAGCCCTGCGATATGATGGCGCTGATCCGCAGGGTGACGAAGCTGCCGGTGCTGGTGCTCCATACCCACGGGGACGGAGATCACACCGCCAATGACGGCCAATTCACCGACATCTATGCCCATCCCGAGGAATTTCCCGTGATCCGGCAGTTCCGCCCGGGGCTCAAGGTCCATCTCCACCCCATCACCGGGTCCTCCGCCTTTGATCTGGGCGGGAGAATCGTTCAGGTGGTGGAGACGCCGGGACACACCCCGGGGAGCATCAGCCTCCTGGACCGGCAGCACCGAATCCTGTTTTCCGGGGATACGGTGTCCTATGGTCCGGTGTTCCTGTTCGGAGCCCACCGGGACGTTTCGACATACCGGGAGACCTTGGGGATGCTGATGGCGCTGGGCGGCTTCGACACGGTGTATCCCTGCCACAATACCTGTCCGGTGTCCCTGACGGTACTGCCGGCGCTGATGGGCGTGGTGGACGGAGCGCTGGAGGGGTCCATTGCCCCCACGGTCCCTCCCATGCCTCTGCCGGAGCCCGCCAAGCTCTATTCCCTGGGGAAGTGCAGTATTCTGTTATAATTCTGTCATAGGAGGAAGTCTTATGAATATTCGTTTTGACAAGCAAGTTTGTGTGGTCACCGGGGCTGGCTCCGGTATCGGCTTCACCTGCGCCAAGGTTATGGCCGAAAGCGGCGCTACGGTGGCCATGATCGGCCGGAATCCGGAGAAGATCCAGAAGGCCGCAGAGATGCTGAAGGACAGCGGCGATGTCCACGCCTATGCCCTGGATGTGTCCGATGTGGAGGCCATCCCCGGGGTGGTGGAGCAGATTCGCAAGGATCTGGGCGAGATTCGGTTTCTGATCCAGGCGGCCGGCATTATGGCCGGAGGCCCTGCGGTGGACCTGGAGCCCCAGGAGTGGGACCGGGTGATGAATACCAACGCCAAGGGACTGTTCTTTATGATGCAGCAGTGTGTGAAACAGTCCATGCTGCCTGAAAAGTTCGGGGCCATTGTGAATATTGCCTCCATGGCGGGCATCCGCGGGATGACTCCACCGATGTGCTCTGCCCACTACTCCGCCAGCAAAGGCGCCGTGGTGGCGGTGACCATGCAGGCGGCGGTGGAATGGGCAGGGTGCAAGATCCGAGCCAATGCCATCGCCCCGGGAGGCGTGATGTCCGGCGGAGCCGGGGTTCATCTTCCCAATCCCAACCAGCCGGGACCCGGGGGACCGGGGGCGCCGGGGGGCGGTCCTGGGGGAGGTCCCACCACCGGCGTTCCCACCGGGCGGCTGTCCGATCCCGAGGAGATTGCGGGGATGGCGGCCTATCTGCTCAGCGAGTGGAGCGAGAACACCACCGGTCAGGTCATTGTGATCGACGGCGGTTCCACAGCGGTGGGATATTGAATTTTGCAGGAATCCGGGTCTGGAGATGCATCCAGACCCGGATTTTTTGAAAATAAATCTTCAAAACCCCAGTATTTTGTGGAAGAACCAGTCAAATTAAGAATTTTGAGAAGTTTTTCTTGCATTTCAAAAAATGGCGTGCTACAATCAGTCCATAATTTTTGCTGCAATGAAATATGGTGCGGAATGCCGGCGTCAGGAGTCAAGGATGACTGCCCCCGGGCCGTGCTCTGGAGAATCCCGATAACGGGTGCCGAAGGTGCAAACAGCGTGAGCTGTAATCTCTCAGGCAAAAGGACAGAGTCAACTCCCTGTGTTTTTGCATTTGGATCTGCCTTTGGCGGGTCCGTTTTTTGTCTGCGGCATGAGGAGTGATGGACATGTTGGAAGCGATTACAAACATCAACGGCGCAGTGAACAATGTGGTTTGGGGCTGGCCGGCGCTGATTCTGCTGGGCTTTGTGGGAGTCCTGATGACCTGCCTGACGAAGTTCTTCCAGATCAGCCATTTGGGCCACTGGATGAGACACACCATTGGGGCGATTTTTCGGGATAAGCATGTGACCGGCCACACCAAGGACCGGACCATTTCCCAGTTCCAGTCCCTGTGTACGGCTCTGGCGGCCACTGTGGGCACCGGCAACATTGTGGGCGTGGCAGGGGCCATTGCCGTAGGTGGCCCTGGTGCGGTGTTCTGGATGTGGCTGATTGCGTTTTTCGGTATGATGACAAACTACTCCGAAAACGTCCTGGGAATTCTCTATCGCCGGAAGGACAGTAAGGGAGAGTGGCACGGAGGCGCCATGTACTACCTTCGGGACGGCTTGGGGGGCAAGAAGCACTGCAAGCATGTGGGCGCGGCCCTGGCGGTGCTGTTCTCCTTCTTCTGTTTGCTGGCCTCCTTTGGCATCGGCAATATGAGCCAGGTGAACTCCATGGTCTCCAATGTGAAGTCGGCCTTTGGGATTCCCACACTGGCCACCGGAATCTTCCTGTTCCTTGCGGTGGGCGTGGTCATTCTGGGCGGCCTGAAGCGGGTGGCGGCCATTACGGAAAAGCTGGTGCCCCTGATGGTCATTGTGTATCTTGTGGGTACGATTGTCATCATTGTCATGCACATCACCACCATTCCCGCAGTGCTGGTCTCCATTTTCAAGGGAGCCTTCAGCCTCCGGTCCGCCGGCGGCGGCGTGGTGGGCGCAGGAATTGCCACGGCCATGAAAATGGGCTTTAAGCGGGGCGTCTTTTCCAATGAGGCGGGCCTGGGCTCGTCTGTGATGGTTCACTCCAGCTCCAACGTCAAGGAGCCGGTGCGCCAGGGAATGTGGGGAATCTTTGAGGTCTTTGCGGACACCATTGTGGTCTGCACCCTGACGGCGCTGAGCATTCTGACCTCCGGCCTGGTGGATTTGGATACCGGTATGCTTACGGCCGCAGGAGAGGCGGTGGGCCAGAACTCTCTGATGAGCGAATCCTTCCGGATGGTCTTTGGACCGGTGGGGGCAGGCTTTGTGGCCGTTGCGATTTTGCTGTTTGCCTATTCCACGGTGCTGGGCTGGAGCCACTATGGTACCACCGCTTGCCGGTACCTCTTTGGAGAAAAGGCAGTGTGGCCCTATCGGGTGGTGTTCTGCCTGATTGTGCTGGCCGGCTCCGTGATGAAGACCCAGCTGGCCTGGGACATCTCGGACACCTTTAACGGTCTGATGATGCTGCCGAACCTGATCGGTGTGCTGGTGCTTTCTCCCATGGTGGCCAAATGCACCAAGAACTATGTGGATCGGAAGATGAGAGGAAAATCCGTGGAGCCCATGCTCTCGGCGTTCCCTGACGTCCAGGAGACCCAGGAGGCAAGTATGGTGGACGAGGAAGTGGCGTAAATCTCTACGGCGCATCGGGGCCAAGCCCGGATGCGCCGTATCTTTGGCACATTGCCGGAATTCAACGGAGTAAAGCAATAAAAAACAGGCGGTTTTTTATCTTGCGGCCTCGGAAACGGATTGCTATAATAATACCTACGAAATGTAACAAACTACTGGAGGTCGAATTTTATGGAAAAAATTTCTGTCACCCTGACCACCACCCACAAGCCCAAGCCTGCGGGTCCTGATATTCCCTTTGGCGTCATAATGACGGATCATATGTTCCTGATGAACTATGATACGGAGAAGGGATGGCATAACCCCCGCATTGTCCCCTATGGGCCCTTCCAGATCGATCCCGCCTGCATGGTTTTGCACTATGCCCAGGAGGTGTTTGAGGGGATGAAGGCATACCGGGATGCCCAGGGCCATATTCGACTGTTCCGTCCCGAGGAGAACTTTAAGCGAATCAATGATTCCTGCGAGCGTATGAGCATTCCCAAGGTGGATGTGGACTTCTGCGTCAGCGCGGTGAAGCAGCTGGTGGAGCTGGAGAAGGACTGGGTCCCCAGTGCGCCCAACACCTCCCTGTATATCCGGCCCTTCATTTTCGCCACGGACAATCACATTGGCGTCCATGCCTCCCATACCTATCAGTTCGCCGTGATCCTGAGCCCTGTGGGCCCCTACTACGCCACAGGCCTGGCGCCGGTGAATATTATGATCGAAGAGGATGACGTCCGTGCAGTGCGGGGCGGCACCGGCTTTACCAAGTGCGGCGGCAACTATGCGGCGTCTCTGCGGGCCGGCGAGAAGGCCGAGGAAAAGGGCTTCTCCCAGGTGCTCTGGCTGGACGGTGTGGAGCGGAAGTATATTGAGGAGGTCGGCGCCATGAACGTCCTCTTTAAGATCAACGGGAAAATCGTCACGCCCATGCTCAATGGCTCCATTCTCCCCGGCATCACCCGGAAGAGCTGCCTGCAGCTGCTGCGGGATAAGGGGTACACCGTGGAAGAGCGCCGCATCAGCGTAGAGGAGCTGGTGGAGGCTGCGGAGAACGGTTCTCTGGAGGAGGCCTTTGGCTCCGGAACCGCTGCGGTGATCTCCCCCATCGGAGAGCTGTCCTATCACGGCAAGGACTATGTGGTGTCCGGCGGGAAGATCGGCCCGGTGGCCCAGGACCTGTACGACACCCTTACCGGCATTCAGTGGGGCCGGGTAAAGGACCCCTATGGCTGGAGCCAGGTTATTTGCTAACCCATTGTTATACAGTGAAAGCAACGGACGGTACAATCTGTACCGTCCGTTCAGTTTGTCAAAAAACCTGTTGAGCTTTGTCGCCGGGGCAGCGAAATCAGGTGGGCTCCTGCGCTGCCGGTCCCACAGAGACCAGGATTCCCCGGCGCATGTCCATGTCTGTTTTGATCCGGAAAACCGCGTCCTCGTTTCCGGCGGGAATGGGAATTTCCCGAGTAACCATTCGCCGGTCGTCGGGAAACAGGGCGATGAGAAAGCTATGGGCCGCGGAATCCAGGGGAATTCGAACGGTTCCGCCGTTGGAGATGGAGGTCATCTCCGGCAGGGCGCAGCACTCCGCACGGCTCAGCGTCTCCAGTCGTGCCAGAAGGTCCTCCCGGGACTGATCCAGGGCGCAGTAATAGCAAATGCCAAAGCCCATCAGGGCCCGCTGGCGCTGCAGAACCAGATACCTGCCCGATGCTGTCGTCTTTGGAGCGGGGGCCTGAGGCGAGGCCGGGACCTCAGGAACCTTTCCTTCTGCTCGGTCGGCGCGGAGCTTTTCGGCAAAGGCCTGCTGGGTATGGGCCAGCGCCCCATAGAACTGCGCGATGTGCCCGTCGCCCACCAGCCCGTAGTGGGCCTGAAGGGTGATGGGCAGCTCCGTGCGTCCATCGGTCACCGTGGCCTTGCCCCAGGAGATCCGGGGACTGCCGTCCGCCGGGGCGGGAAGCTGGAGCGCACGATAGGAAAGCTGGGGCATGGGGGAGAGATACAGCAGTCCAAGAGTGTCACATTCCTCCGGGGTGTCGTTCTCACGGGGCTCCGTCTGTAGACGGGCCGCCTGGGCGGCAAAGACCCGGAAGGGCACAACGGGGTTTAGCTGGCAGTGGGTGTAGGTGCCATCCTCCCGGAGTACCCGTTGACAGATGTTGCAGCGGTGAAATTCCACCGGCTGACCCTCCACAATGCGCTGGCGCAGGGCGGGGACCGCATTGGCCGCCCGGCCGGCACAGTAGGCAAGGGCCAGGGAAAAGGATGTGCCCGTGGCGTCGCAGGCGCGGCAAAGGGCCGTGAGGTCCACCGGAACGGTGACGGTGACATAGGGGTTTTCCATGGCGGAATAGTAGAGAAAATGTTCCCTTTGGGGGAAATCGGAGATCTTACGATATTGCATAGGAAATGCCTCCAAACGGTGATGTTCTGGGGTTCATTGTATCACAGCCCGGGGAAATGGGAAACCGAAAGCTGGGAGCTTTGGGCCATCGCATCTGCGGAATACTACAGCCGGCACAGAAACACCGTTCCGGTTTCGTCGCTTTTCTCAATGGTCAGGCTGCCGCCGTGGAGCTGTGCAATCTGCCGGGCCAGGGCCAGGCCAAGGCCCACGCCGCCGGAGGCACGGCTGCGGGACTGATCTACCCGGAAGAAGGGCTCAAAAATCTGGGCCTGCATATTCGGAGGAATCCCGGCACCGTTGTCCGCTACGCGAATCTCAGTGGTGCCGTGGCGCTCCAGCAGGGTCACCGACACCGTTCCTCCGGGACGGCCGTATTTGATGGCGTTTTCCACCAGATTGTAGAGCATGCGGTACAGCAGCACGTCGCTTCCGGTCACCGGAGGTACCGTCCCGGATACGTCCATGGTGATCTGGCGTGTTTGGGCCACAGGGTCCAGATCCTGGAGGATTTCCTCCGCCAGGGGAGTCAGCTCTACCTGCTCCGTCCGGGGAACGGTCTCCATTTCGCTCATGTCCAGCAGAGTTCGTACCAGGGCCGTCAGGCGCTCCAGCTGCCCCTGCAGGTTCTTGATGTTTTTTCGGTCCGACTGGGACAGCGTCTCGGACTCTGCCCAGAGCTCCAGCTGGGCCTGCATCACGGCCAGGGGCGTTTTTAATTCATGGGCGGCGTTTCCGGTAAAGCGCCGCTGTACCTCAAAGGCGCTGCCCAGCCGTGCCAGCATGCTGTTAAAGGCGGAGGACAGCTGCTGATATTCCTCAATGGCCTGTTCGGGCAGAGGGCTGTCCATAAGGTTCCTTGTTTGAATCTGCTCGGCCTGCCGGGAGAGCTCCCGCAGAGGCCGCAGACAGCGTCCGCTGACAAAGTAGGTGATGGTTCCGGACAAGAGGGTGATTAGAACGGTGATGATCCAGGCCTCCAGCCGAAACCCGGCCTTACTCCCCTGGACCTGCAGAGAGAACTTCCCTGCGAATTCTTCCCATTGGGCCTGGGATAAATCAATATAGATGGTGTTTTCCGACCCGTTCTCCGCCACATATTCATTGAGGGCGTCCATATGAGAGGAGCCGGAGTAGAGGACCGCCAGATTCAGCAGCACACAGGCGGCGGCAATTAAGGCGGCGGTCATCAGGGTAAGCCGCCACTGAAGGGAAAGCCGCTTCATCAGGAATCTCCTCCCATGACATATCCCTCACCGATTCGATTTCGAATGGGATCGCAGCCCAGAGCGGCCCGGAGCTTTTTCCGCAGGGCGGAGATATGCACCCGAATGGAGTTGCTGAAGGCGTCTACGCTGCTGTCCCAGACATGGTCGATCAGCTCCTCCTGGCTCACCGGACGGCCCTGATGCAGCAGCAGATATTCCAGAATTCCTGTCTCCTTCCGGGTCAGCTGCAGGGGAACGCCGTCCACCGACGCCACCCGGCTTTTGATGTCAAAGGTCAGAGCACCCAGGGTCAGCGTCATGCTGTTTTGAATAAACCGCCGCCGGGTCAGGCTCCGGATCCTGGCGTCCAGCTCCTGCATATGGAAGGGCTTGGACAGGAAATCGTTGGCCCCTGCGTCCAGCCCCTCCACCTTGTCCTGAATTCCGCTGCGGGCGGAGAGAATCAGGATGCCGGTTTCCCCGTCCTGGGCGCGAAAGGTTTTCAGCAGCTCCATCCCGTCCATTCCGGGAAGATTTAGATCCAGAATGATTAAATCATAGGACTCCGTCATGGCTGCCTCCAGTCCGGTGTCCCCGTCGTAGCGCACATCCATCTCGTATCCGGCGGTTCTCAGGTGCTGGGCCACCGTATCCGCCAAGGCCTGCTCGTCCTCTATCATCAGAAGTCTCATATCTGCGCCTCCTTTTTCGCTTTTTATAAGTATACCACACCGCCATAAAGTCTGCGTTAATTTTCGTCGGTTCTTAACAGAGAATTTATCCTCCCTCTGCTATACTGTTCCTGCACAACGGGAAAGGAGCGTGGAGCGATGCGATCAGGCACGAAAATCTGTCTGCAAATTGGCCTTCTGGCGGCAGGGGCCGCCATGGTTCTGCTGGGCGTCTATCGAGGCGAGGTTCAGACGGTGCTGGGGAAGGCCATCCGGCTATGTATGGAGTGTGTTGGCATTGGATAGAAGGGTACGAGGCGTTTCGGGCTTTTTGGCCTGTTTTCGGGGATGGATTCAGGCGGCTGCTGCCCTGGGAACCAATATTCATCTTCCGAACTTTTGGAAAGGGACCATCTATCGGGGCAACGGGAAAGTGGTCTGTGTGCCCGGATTGAACTGCTACTCCTGTCCCGGAGCGGCGGGGACCTGTCCCATTGGGGCCATGCAGGCGGTGATTGGCTCCTCGAAGTTTAAATTTGCCTACTATATCACCGGCTTTCTCATTCTCCTTGGTGTGCTGCTGGGGCGGTTTATCTGCGGATTTCTATGCCCCTTTGGCTGGCTTCAGGATTTGATCCACAAGATCCCGGGAAAGAAGCTGTCCACCAAAAAGCTGGGGCCGCTGCGGTTTCTGAAATACGGCATTTTGGTGGTATTTGTGATTCTGCTTCCCATGCTGATTACCAACGATCTGGGGATGGGTGACCCTTACTTCTGCAAATACATCTGTCCGCAGGGAGTGATTGAGGGAGCAATCCCCTTGTCCCTGGTCAATGCCAGCATCCGCGGAGCGCTGGGAAAGCTGTTTGCCTGGAAGAGTGTGATCCTGGTCACGGTGATTTTGCTGTCGTGGCTGTTCTATCGCCCTTTCTGCAAATGGATCTGCCCCTTGGGCGCGTTTTATTCTCTGTTTAACCGGGTGTCCCTGCTGGGAATTCAGGTGGATGGGGGGAAATGCGTCTCCTGTGGGGCCTGCAAAAAGGTCTGCGGCATGGATGTGGACGTGACAAAGACCCCAAATCACGCCGAATGCATTCGCTGCGGAAAATGCATGAAATCCTGCCCCACCGGGGCCATCCGCTACCGCTACGGCTTCGGCACTCCCAAAGACACAAAGAAAAAGGAAACATGATAATTGGAGGGAATTCCTATGAAACAAACAAAATGGCTCTCGATTCTTCTGGCCGGTGCAATGGCGCTGAGCCTCACCGCCTGTGGAACGGAAAAAACCAGCTCTGCCGAGACCCAGAGCAGCGCACCGGCGGAAACCGCCCAAGTGGCGTCGGAAACCACCCAGGCGGATTCTGCAGTGGACCAGGACGCCCTGCTGGCGGAGATCAACGACCTGACGGACCAGGAGAATCAGGTGTTCAACTCCCACAAGGAGCTGTGGGAAAAGGTGTTTGCCGCCATGAATAAGAACACCGTGGACCCCGACGCAGACTACTGCGATTTTCTTCTGAGCACCATTGAGGGACTGACCGAGGATCTCTCCCAGGAGGAGGTAGAAACCCTGAAAGCCGATGTGGAGCTGATTCGCCCCATGGAGGAGCGGATGAGTGTCCTCCTGGCCCAGTACAACCCCAGTGAAGCGGATCAGACGCAGTCCGTGGCCATGAATGCATTCCCGGCCTTCTCTGGCAAGGACCTGGATGGAAACGACGTGGACAACACCCTGTTCTCCCAGAATGCCGTTACGCTGGTGAACTTCTGGTTCAGCGGCTGCAAGCCCTGTGTGGAGGAGCTTGGGGACCTGAATCAGCTCAATGAGGAGCTGAAGGCCAAGGGCGGCGCAGTTGTTGGCATCAATACCGATACCCTGGACGGGGGAGAGGATGCCATTGCGGAGGCCAAGAGCATTCTCAGCGAAAAGGGCGCCAGCTACTCCAACATCTATTTCGCCTGGGATTCCGACGCAGGCAATCTGATTTCCCAGATCTTCTCCTACCCCACCAGCATTCTGGTGGACCGGAACGGAAATATCATCGGGGATCCCATTGTGGGCGGCATCAATAATCCCGATGTCCTGGAGGAAGTGAACAGCCGAATCGACCAGATTCTCGCCGGGGACCAGGGCGCCTGATTCCCAGGAGCCTGACACAGGAGAAACCCTTGCCGGAGGAAACCGTTGACAACGGAAACTCTCTGTTGTAAAATGGCCCGGAAAGGGGATGACGGCATGAGCCAGGAGTTTGTTCAATCGGGATTTTTTCAGCTGCTGCAGCAGTTTCGGCGGATTCGCTGGGGTGCGGAGCTGCGGGAGATGACCCAAGGAGAGTTTGTGGCCATGTCTGCCATTGCTGCCCAAATGCGACGGGAGCCGGACAAGCCGGGAATCTACGTCTCGGAGTTGGCGGCAGAGCTGATGATCTCCGTGTCCATGGCTTCCAAACTGCTCCGGACCCTGGAGGAGCATGGCTGGATTCTGCGGACTGTGGACCCGGGCAGCCGACGCAATACCTTTGTCTCCCTGACGGCCTCAGGGCAGGCGCTTCTGGAGGAGGAGACGGGGCGGAATGTGGCGGTCAATCAGCGGGTCATGGATAAAATGGGCCGGGAGGAGCTTGCACGGTTTATGGCCGATGCGAGACGCCTGGCGGAGTGCTACGCAGAGGAACTTGGCACCAACTGAAGGCTTGCATTTTCTCAAAAATGTGCTATAATCTTGAGGACGTACCAGGTGGTACGTCCTCAATTTGTGTGACAGTTCGCGGCCCTCCTGTCAGAAAACAAAACCAGGTTGACGTTCTGCGGAACGTTAGGGGGCGCTTTGCGCCCTTTTTTGCTGTCTTTGGGGCCGCTGGGAGGTTTATTATGTATTATTTACAGGCGGAGGCCAGCTTTGACGCGGCCCATTTTCTCAAGGGTTACCAGGGGAAATGCAGCAATCTCCATGGACACCGCTGGCGGGTGGTGGCCCAGCTGAAGGACCAAAGACTCCAGGCGCAGGGACCAACCAAAGGTATGCTGCTGGATTTTGGGGAGCTGAAGGCAGCGCTAAGCGCCATGACCGATGAATTTGACCATGCGCTGCTGGTGGAGCGGGGAACCCTGCGGGAGGAAACGGTCCAGGCCCTGACGGCAGAGGCGTTTCGCATGGTGACGCTGCCCTTTCGGACCACGGCGGAGAATATGGCCCGGTTTTTCTACGACAGGCTCCGGGCACAGGGATTCCCGGTGGCCCAGGTCCAGGTCTATGAGACCCCTACCAACTGTGCCTGCTACACAGGAGAAGAGGAGGCGGCAGCCCTTGTCCAGTTATAATGTGGCGGAGACCTTTCTGAGCATCAACGGAGAGGGAACCCGGGCCGGTCAGCTGGCCTTTTTTATCCGGTTTACCGGGTGCAACCTCTCCTGCGGATACTGCGACACCAAGTGGGCCAGCGGCCCGGAGGCCCCCTGTACGCCGATGACCCAGGAGGAGCTCTATGTGGCGGTAAAGGAGAGCGGCGCGGAAAATGTAACCGTCACCGGCGGGGAGCCGCTGCTTCAGCAAAACGTCAAGGAGCTGCTGGCACTGCTTAGCCGGGATCCCCAGCTTTATGTGGAGATCGAGACCAACGGAAGCATTCCGCTGGCTCCCTTTTTGGACATTCCCAACCGGCCGTCCTTTACCATGGACTACAAGCTGCCGGGGAGCGGGATGGAACGGTTTATGTGCCGGGAGAACTTTCAATACCTGGACGCCAGAGACACGGTGAAGTTTGTCTGCGGCAGCCGGGAGGACCTGCTCCGGGCGGTGGAGATTATGGAGGAGTACCGTCTGGTGGGACGGACCCATGTGTATCTCAGCCCGGTATTTGACAGCATCCAGCCTGCGGACATGGTAGAATTCATGAAGGAACACCGGCTGACCGGTGTGACGCTGCAGCTTCAGATGCATAAATTCATCTGGGACCCGGCAGAGCGGGGGGTGTGAGTCATGATCGATACAAAAGCCATAGAGACGCATATCCGCGGCATTCTGGAGGCCCTGGGAGATGACCCGGACCGAGAGGGCCTGCGGGAGACGCCCCAGCGGGTGGCAAAGATGTATGAAGAGGTCTTTTTGGGGATGAACTACACCAACGAGGAAATCGCCCGGATATTTGATAAGACCTTTGAGGAGGCGGGGGAGTCCGGCGATCTGGTGGTGGTCCGGGATATTGACGTGTTCTCCTACTGTGAGCATCACCTGGCGCTGATGTATGACATGAAGGTCAGCGTGGGGTATTTTCCCAAGGGAAAGGTCATTGGTCTGAGCAAAATCGCCCGGATTGCGGACATGGCCGCCCGGCGGCTCCAGCTTCAGGAGCGCCTGGGGCGGGACATTGCGGAGATCCTTACCATGGTCACAGGAACAGAGGATGTGGCGGTGGTGATCTCCGGCTGCCACAGCTGTATGACCGCCCGGGGTATCCAGAAGCCCGGGACCAGAACCATTACGGAGACCTATCGGGGCCGGTTCCAGCGGGAGCCGGCGCTGCAAATGCGAATGGAGGCGCTGCTGAAATGAAGATTCTAGTGTTGTCCAGCGGAGGCGTGGATTCCACCACCTGCCTGGGACTGGCGGTGAAGGAGGCCGGGGCGGAAAATGTGCTGGCCCTGTCCATTTACTATGGGCAGAAGCACGACAAGGAGATCCGGGCAGCCAAGGCTGTGGCGGAATACTATGGGGTGGCCCGGATGGAGCTGGATCTCAGCACCATCTTCGCAGGCAGCAATTGTAGCCTGCTGAAGCAGTCTACAGAGGAGATTCCCCAGGAAAGCTACGCCCAGCAGATTCGGGAGACCGGCGGGGCGCATCCGGTTTCTACCTATGTGCCCTTCCGCAACGGACTGTTTCTCTCCTCGGCGGCCAGTATCGCCCTGAGCCATGGCTGCGAAAAAATCATGTACGGGGCCCACGCAGACGATGCGGCGGGGGCGGCCTATCCGGACTGCTCTCTGGACTTTGTAACGGCCATGAACCGGGCCATTGTAGAGGGAACCGGCGGCCAGCTCCGGCTGGAGGCTCCCTTTGTCAGCGTCAATAAGGCCCAGGTGGTCAAGACGGGGCTGGAGTTGGGCGTTCCCTACCAGCTCACCTGGAGCTGCTATGAGGGAGGGGACAAGCCCTGCGGGCGCTGCGGCACCTGCATTGATCGGAAGGCTGCCTTTGAGGAAAACGGGGTCACGGACCCACTGCTGAAGGAGGAAATATAATGGCGTCGGGAAGAACCAAGGAAGAGCTGGGAGGCATCACCGAGCTGGGAGCCAGAGGGGTACAATACCCCACGGACTACGCCCCGGAGATGCTGGAGACCTTTATTAACAAGCATCAGGACCACGACTACTTTGTGAAATTCAACTGCCCGGAGTTTACCTCCCTGTGTCCCATGACCGGCCAGCCTGATTTTGCCACCATCTACATCAGCTACGTGCCCGATGTGCGCATGGTGGAGAGCAAGAGCCTGAAGCTCTACCTGTTCTCCTTCCGAAATCACGGGGATTTCCACGAGGACTGTGTAAATATCATCATGGAGGACCTGATCCGGCTGATGGAGCCCAAGTACATTGAGGTGTGGGGGAAATTTACCCCCCGGGGCGGCATTTCCATTGATCCCTACTGCAACTATGGCCGGCCCGGCACCCGTTGGGAAGAGGTGGCCTGGAACCGGCTTCAGAACCACGACCTTTATCCGGAAAAGGTGGACAACCGCTGATGGAGGACCTGCTGTGCCGGATGCCGGAGCGGCTGCTCCCCTGGTTTGCCCGGTGCCGCCGGGACCTTCCCTGGCGAAGGGATCGGGCGCCATACCACGTCTGGCTGTCGGAGATTATGCTCCAGCAGACCCGGGTGGAGGCGGTAAAGGGGTATTACCGGCGGTTCCTGGAGCAGCTGCCTACCATTGCCGATCTGGCCCAGGCAGAGGAGACCCAGCTGCTGAAGCTCTGGGAGGGGCTGGGATACTACAGCCGTGTGCGGAATCTTCAAAAGGCGGCCAAGGTGATCCAGAGGGAGCACGGAGGGGTGTTTCCCAGGGACCATTCGGCCATTCGGGCGCTGCCCGGAATCGGAGAATATACGGCCGGGGCCATCTCCTCTATCTGCTTTGACGAAAAGACGCCGGCGGTGGATGGTAATGTGCTGCGGGTGGTAAGCCGGGTGCTGGATGACCACAGCTGCACCGATGACGGAAAGGTCAAACGCCGGATCTCCCAGGACCTCAGGGAGATATACCCGGAGGAGGCGGGGGCCTTTACCCAGGCACTGATGGAGCTGGGAGCCACCGTGTGCCTGCCCAACGGAGCACCCAAGTGTGAGAGCTGCCCCATGGGGGATCTGTGCCTGGCTCGGCAGCGGGGCACCATAGAGGAGCTGCCGGTGCGGGGGGAGAAGCGCCCCAGAAAGCAGCAGAATATGACGGTGTTCCTGCTGACCTGCGGAGACCGGACGGCACTGCGGCAGCGTCCCGCCCGGGGGCTGCTGGCGGGGCTGTATGAATTTCCCCATGTGGACGGGGTGCTGTCGGCCCAGGAGGCGATCCGTCAGGCGGAGGCCTGGGGCCTACATCCGAGACGGCTGGAGAAGCTGGTCAGCCGCACCCATGTGTTCACCCACATTCAGTGGAATATGACAGGCGTGCGAATTTTCTGCGACCGGGAAAACCGGGAGTTCCTCTGGGCGGACCGGGAGACGGTGGGCCGGGAGATCCCGCTGCCCACGGCCTTCCGGCAGTTCCTGGGGGATATTTGGGAGGATCATGGATGACAAAGCTGGAGGAGGCCCGAGCCTTTTTCCAAAAGGACCGGTTTGCCACGGAAAATGGGGCTGTAATTGACGAAATTGGGGCGAATTACGCCGTCTGTACCCTGGCTCTGACAGAGCACCACCGAAATGCCATGGGGAATACCATGGGCGGCGTGGTGTTTATGCTGGCGGACTTTGCCTTTGCTGTGGCGGCAAATTTTCAGCGGCGGCCCACAGTGTCTGGTACCAGCCAGATCACCTTTCTCTGTTCCGCCCGTGGGAATACGTTGACGGCCCGGGCAGAGCTGCTGCGAGAGGGACGACGGCAGGTGTACGGGGAGGTCTCCGTGACCGATGAGACCGGGGCCCTGGTGGCCCGCGTCACCGCCAGCGGCAGTGTTATAGCGTAAAGCATGCGCCGGACCGACTGGTCCGGCGCATAGTTTGTCTATTGACAGTGCTGACCTCTGTAGGTCAGATGGCCTGAAGGAAGGCACTGACGGTTTCAGGTGTGGTGGCCCAGGAGGTGACCAGGCGAATGACGCTGTGGGTTTCGTCCCAGGGACCCCAGACCTCAAAGGCAAAGTGCTCGGAGAGCTGCTGAATCTGCCGGTTGGAGAAGATGGGAAACAGCTGATTGGTGGGGGAATGGACCATCAGGGGAACGCCCTTTGCAATCAAACCGTCCTGAAGGGTTCTGGCCTGCTGATTGGCATGGGTGGCCAGCTGGAACCAGAGCCCGTCCTCAAACAGGGCGGAAAACTGAACGCCCAGCAGCCGGCCCTTGGCCAAAATACCTCCGTGCTGCTTCATGCTGGAGCGGAAGTGCCGCTTCAGCTGATCGTTGACAAGGACCATTGCCTCCCCAAACATGGCTCCGTTTTTGGTGCCGCCGATGTAAAAGGCGTCGGTGAGCCGGGGGAGGTCCTGGGGACGAAGGTCGTTTTCCGGGCTGGTCAGGGCGGTGCCCAGCCGTGCGCCGTCGAGATAGAGATAGAGCCCATGGGCCTGACAGCAGGCATGGAGGGCCTCCAGCTCCGCCTTGGTATAGATGGTGCCGATCTCCGTGGCGTCGGAGATGTAGACCAGGCCCGGAGTAGCGGTGTGTTCGTCGGGGTTGTCAATGAGAGCCTGCTCAATGATGGCCGGAGTCACCTTCCCGTCCTGGGCGGGGTAGGTGAGGACCTCGTGGCCGGTGGCCTCTACTGAGGAGGCCTCGTGGACGGCAATATGGCCGGTGGAGACGGTGAGAGCAGCCTCGTAGCTCCGAAGGGCGTGATCGATGAGAATGAGATTGGCCGGGGTACCGCCCACCAGAAAATGAACATCTGCCTGGGGACAGGCAAATGTCTCACGAATCCGGGCGGCGGCCTGGTCACAATAGGGGTCGATTCCATAGCCGGAGGTGGCCTCCAGATTGGTCTGGGTCAGGGCCTCCAGCAGCTTGGGGTGACAGCCCTGGGAGTAGTCGTTTTTCAAATAGTACATATGGACACATCCACTTCGTTTATTTTGTCAATCATCAATATACATCAGCAGCGGAAAAAGGTCAATGAAAACCTGCGCCGGGGAATGTTATTTGCCTGATTGACATCTACCGCCCTTGTGGTAGAATAACAGGCAGGAGGTGCAATCATGACTGCATTAGAGCGATTTTATGAATACATCGCGGTGGACACTACGTCCTGCGAGAAAAGCGACGTTCGGCCTTCCACACCAGGCCAGCGGGTCCTGACGGAGCGCCTGGCGGAGGAAATGAAAACGCTGGGACTGCAGGATGTGTATATTTCCGAGGACGACGGCGCGGCCTTTGGTACCATTCCGGCAAATACCACGGCGAAGCTGCCTACCCTGGGGTTCCTGGCCCACGTAGATACCTCGGAATCGGCATCCGGCGCCCATGTGACGCCCCGGGTGGTGAAGAACTATGACGGCGGGACCATCTGGCTTAGCGACAAGGTGTCCATGTCTCCGGAAACCGGCTTTGCCTGCCTGGGAGACGTGATCGGAGAGGATCTGATCGTCACAGACGGCACCACGTTGCTGGGGGCAGACGACAAGGCCGGCGTGGCGGAGATCATGACGATGGCGGAGCTGCTGCTCCATGCCGACCGGCCCCATGGAGTGGTAAAGGTGGGCTTTACCACCGACGAGGAGATCGGCGCAGGCCCGGACTTGTTTGATGTGAAGCGGTTCGGCTGTGATTTTGCCTACACTGTGGACGGCGGTCCCATTGGAGAGCTGGAGTATGAGAACTTCAATGCGGCCTCCGCAAGGGTAACGGTGGCCGGTGTGGGGGTGCATCCCGGCGGCGCAAAAAACACCATGAAAAATGCCTGCACCATAGCTATGGAGTTCCAGAGCATGCTTCCCAAGGAGCAGGTTCCGGAGTGCACCGAGGGCTACGAGGGCTTTATCCACCTGATGGAGATCCAGGGAACGGTCACGGGTACCACCATGGAGTATATTCTCCGGGACCATGATTTGACCAAGCTCCGGGAGAAGGAAAACATAATGACCCGGGCTGCGGAGTACCTGAATGCCAAATACGGGGAGGGGACGGTCCAGCTGTCCCTTCAGGAGACCTATTACAATATGCGGGAGAAAATCGAGCCCCATATGCACCTGATCGAAACCGCCCGGGAGGCCTTCGAGTCCCTGGGTATCCAGGCGGTATCGGTGCCCATTCGGGGCGGTACCGACGGCGCGAGACTGAGCTTTATGGGACTGCCCTGCCCCAATCTGTCCACCGGCGGATACCAGTTCCACGGAATCTACGAGTTTATCCCGGTGCGGGCTCTTGAGGTGATGCCTCAGGTGCTGCTGGAGATTATTTATGCCTATGGAGGAGGAAACGGCAATGTATAAGGAACAGATTACAAAATGGGTGGAGGACCATCGGGAGGAGCTCATTGAGGATGTGAAGAAGCTGGTGCGGATCCAGAGCGATAAGGGCCCTGCCCAGCCGGGAAAGCCCTACGGGGAAGGACCGGCCCGGGTATTGGAGGAAGCCCTGAAGCTGGCGGAGGGCTATGGCTTCCACACCACCAACTATGACAACTATGTGGGGACGGTGGACCTGAAGCCGGAGAACGATCATCACCTGGACATTCTCAGCCACATGGACTGCGTACCGGTGGCGGAGGGCTGGACGGTTACAGAGCCCTTTGATCCCATTGTGGTGGACGGCAAAATTTATGGCCGGGGCACCGCAGACGATAAGGGCCCCGGTGTGGCGGCGCTGTATGCGGCTCGCTGCGTCAAGGAGCTGGGAATCCCGCTGAAGCACAATGTGCGGCTGATCTGGGGCTGCGACGAGGAGTGCGGCAGCAGTGATATTGCGTACTACTATAAAAAGGAGCCGGAGGCGGCCTATACCTTTACGCCGGACGCAGACTTCCCTCTGATTAACATCGAAAAGGGCGGCCTGAACGGCACCATCACCGGAGCTTATCCGGAGTCTCAGGCATTGCCCCGGGTCAAGGTCATGGATGCCGGCCTGAAGATCAACGTGGTGCCGGACAAGTGCCATTTGGAGATCGAGGGCATGCGCAAGACGGTGGCGGAAATCTACTGTGCCAAGGCCCAGGAGGAAACCGGCGTCAAGTTTACCGTGACGGAGCTGGGAGAAAACCTGATCGCCGTGGATGCCTTGGGCGCCGGTGCCCATGCGGCCTCGCCCCAGAACGGCAACAATGCCATTACCGCTACGCTGCATCTGGTGGCCACTATGCATTTAGCTCCTTGTGAGCAGTTTGAGAAGCTCTGTGCCCTGGCTGAGCTGCTGCCCCATGGGGACTGCCTGGGCGAGGGCCTGGGGGTCAAAATGGAGGATGAGATTTCCGGGGAGCTGACCCTGAGCCTGAACATCATCCATGTGACCACCACGGGGCTTTCCGCGCAGTTTGATTCCCGCAGCCCCATCTGCGCCAACGATGAGAACATGAAGCAGGTGGTGGCGGAGAACTGCCGGAAGCATGGCCTGCATCTGGAGGACACGCCCATGAAGCAGCCCCATCATGTGCCGGCGGACAGTCCCTTTATTCAGACGCTGTTGGGTGCCTATGTGAAGTATACCGGGGACAAGGATGCCAAGCCCCTGGCCATTGGCGGCGGCACCTACTGCCATGAGATGAAAAACGGTGTGGCCTTTGGCTGCACCATGCCCGGTACGGACAACCGGATGCACGGCAACGATGAGTTCGCCGTAGTGGAGGAGCTTGTGACCTCCGCCAAGATTTTTGCAGATGCCATTGTGAGCCTCTGCGGATAAAAGAATACGAAGAAACTGGTTTGCGCCTGGGAAGAGCCTTGCTTTTCCCGGGCGCTTTCTAGTGCCCTGCCACCAGGCTCCGAAGCCAGCGAAGGTCCTCTGCCTTCAGGGCTCCGGTGAGGCGGATCAGCAGAAGATAGGACAGAAGGAAGCCGCAGCCTCGAAGGAAAACGCCCCCAAGTCCCGCCCCCGGCCAGTGGCGGAACAGCAGCAGACACAGCACACAGCAGCCGCTGGCGGTAAGGGTGGCGCGAAATCGGGGAAGGTATCCGGTGACCAGAATCAGCCGCCGAAGGGAGAGAAAGAAATTCACGCCATGGGACAGGGTGAAGGCAATCAAAAAGCCGCGAATTCCGCACCGGGGCAGCAGAAGATAGATCAGCAAAACATCCAAAAGGGAGGTGAAGGTGTTGTACCGCACCGAATGGAGCTGCTGAGAAAGCCCCTTTAACATGCCGTCGGTGATGGTATCGATATACAAAATAAGAATCAAGGGGGCAAAAATGCGAAGATACATTCCAGCATCCCGGCTTCCAAAGAGCAGCATGCCCAGATCGTCCCCCAGGAGAAAGCAGAGCCCGGCGGTGGCGGCGGCAAACAGCATGGTCAGCCGCAGGCATTTCTCTGTGAGAAACAGGATCCGTGGCTGCCAGCCCTTGGCGCGGCTGCGGGCCATTTCCGGGACCAGCAGGTCGCTGAGGGAATAGAGAATCACGCTGGGAAAGGTAATCACGGGAAAGACCATGCCGCAGATGGTACCATAGGAGGCCAGAGACTGGGGACCGGAGCTGCCGCTTTTCCGCAGCCCCTGGGGAACCAGAATCTGCTCCAGGGTGCCCAGTCCGCTGCGAAGAATGTCGTTGCAGCCCAGAGGGAGGGTCAGCCGGAGCAGCCGCCCCATCATGGGCCGCAGAGGCAACGGGGCAGTTTGGGAAATGGAGCGGTAATACCGTTCCAGCAGAATCAGAAAGCTCACCAGTGTGGCCAGGGTGGAACCTAAAATGACGGCGGCACAGGGATCGGATGCGCCCGGGTTTGTCCGAAGTAGCAGTATCACCAGGCCGATAGAACCCAGGCGCTCGGCAAATTCCAGCAGCACCAGCTCGGTGATCCGGCTGGCGGCGGTGTAATATCCCGCCAGCACGGACCAAAGGCAGTTCAGCGGGAGCCCCAGGGCAAACAGCCGCAGGGGAAGGGCGGCACTAGGGTCGTCGATCCAGCGAGCGGACAGCAAATGAGAGAGCAGGTACAGCGCCGCAGCGGCCAAGGTGCTCAGCAGCCCGCCGTAGAGGCAGCAGCAGCGGATGGCGGACCGTACCCCGGCGGCACTATCCCGGCCGGCCTCCTCGGCGGCAAGGCAGGTGGCGGCAATGCGCACCCCTCCGGAGGCGATGACCGCGGCCAGTCCGCCCACAGCCATAATCAGCTGCATTCGGCCCAGACCTGCCGCACCCATAATCCCGGAGATGTAGATCTGAAACACCATCTGAACAAAACGGATGACAATGGAGCCCAAAGTCAGCAGAATTGCCCCGTAAAAGATGGAGTTCTGTGGCCCAAAGGGGCCGGAATTGTGCTTCATGGAAACACCTCCGGGGAAAAATATGCTCTCAGATGGACAAATATGCAGGATTGTCCAGAACATCTGTCCAGCAGTCAAGTGATGATTTGACGCGTAAAAGCACGAAAATCCCGCTATTTCGGCAGTATTTAAAATGGGTGTTGTATAGTTTGACAAAAGTAATTGAAAAAATGCAGGATTTCTTGTCAAGATTCTCATTGACGATTGCCCAGGAAACGATTATAATTAGGGCATTAAATGTCCGCGCTGGGAAGCATTGTGTTCATGGGATGGAGACAAGCCCGGCGGACGGTAAAGGAGAGATTTGCATGAAGAAAAGAGCGCTTGCGCTGCTGCTGGCTGCCATGATGGTTGTGAGCTGCACCGCCTGTGGTTCTGACAAGGCTTCCACCGCTGCGTCCGGTGAGACCGCTGGTTCCACCGCGGCATCCGGCGCCGAGGCCAATGGAACTGCTGCTACCACCACCTCCGGCAACTACCTCAATGTGATGGTTGAGGTTGAGGTGTCCTCCCTGGATCCCCAGGTTGCCACCGACGGCACCTCCTTTGAGGTGATCGCCGACTACACCGACGGCCTGATGCAGATGGATGCCGACGGCAAGGCGGTTCCCGCCATTGCGGAGAGCTATGAGCTTTCCGAGGACGGCAAGACCTACACCTTTAAGCTCCGGGAGGATGCCAAGTGGTCCAACGGAGATCCTGTCACTGCCGATGACTTCGTCTTTGGCTGGCAGCGTGCGGTGGATCCCGCTACCGCGTCCGAGTACTCCTACATGCTCAGCGACATCGGCCAGGTGGTCAACGCCGCAGAGATCATCGCAGGGGAGAAGAGCGTGGACGAGCTGGGCATCAAGGCTGTGGATGAAAAGACCCTGGAGGTTTCCCTGAACGTCCCCGTGTCCTACTTCCTGTCCCTGATGTACTTCCCCACCTTCTATCCCATCAACCGCAACTTCTACAACTCCCTGTCCGAGGGAACCTTCGGCACCAGCCCCGAGACTGTGCTGTCCAACGGCGCCTTTATTCTCGAGAGCTATGAGCCCGCTACCCTGAACTTCTCTCTGAAGAAGAACCCCGACTACTACAACGCCAGCAACGTCTCCCTGGACGGCCTGAACTACCAGGTCATCAAGGATTCCCAGCAGGCGCTGATGAGCTATCAGTCCGGTGCGCTGGACGTGATGAAGCTCTCCGGCGACCAGGTTGACCAGGTCAAGGACGATCCTTGCTTCCAGGTCCATGGCGCTGGCTACCTCTGGTACCTGACCATGAACGCCCATGATGTGGAGGCCCTGTCCAACGTGAATATGCGTATGGCCATCTCCAACGCCCTCAACCGTGAGGCCATTGTCAACGACGTGGTGAAGGACGGCTCCGTTGCCACCTATACCGCCGTGCCGCCTCAGTTTGCCACCGGCCCCGACGGCTCCGACTTCTCCGCAGATCAGGAAAAGTTCAAGGAGTATTGCGCCGATGACGCCGTCAAGGCCAAGGAGTACTTCGACAAGGCCTGCGAGGAGCTGGGACAGACCGAGTTCACCTTTGAGCTGCTGGTAGAGGACCAGACCGAGACCCAGAACGTGGGCGCCGTAATCAAGGAGCAGATCGAGAGTGCGCTGCCCGGCGTGACCCTGAACCTGAAGGTGGAGCCCAAGAAGCAGCGTGTTTCCGACATCCAAGAGGGCAACTATCAGGTGTGCCTGACCCGTTGGGGCCCTGACTACGCCGATCCCATGACCTATCTGAACATGTGGACCACCGGCTGCTCCAACAACTACGGTCTGTGGAGCAACACCAAGTACGACGAGATCATTGCCCAGTGCACCACCGGTGATCTGTGCACCGATCCTGAGGGCCGCTGGAACGCCCTGTATGATGCAGAGCAGATCATCATGGAGGAGGCCGTCATTGCTCCTGCGTATACCAAGGCTGAGGCCTGCATGATTGCAGACAATGTTTCCGGCATTGAGTTCCATCCCGTTGCCCTGAACCGCGTATTTAAGAACGCCACGAAGGGTTAATCGCAAGGACGTTTTCATACTGGAGACAGGACCGCACAGTGGTTATCCCATTCCGCTGTGCGGCCTTTCAGTATGGACCTACATTTGACCCGACGGTGGAAAGGAAGGCAAAAGCGTGTTAAAGTATATCCTCAAGCGAGTGGCAATGGCTGTTTGTACGCTGCTTGTGATTCTCCTGGTGCTGTTTACCCTGCTGCAGCTGATGCCGGGTTCTCCGTTTAATGATGAAAAGCTGACAGATGACCAGCGTGCGACCTTAAACGCAAAGTATGGACTGGACCAGCCTCTGGTATTGCAGTTTGGACGCTATGTGGTCAACATGATGCAGGGTGATCTGGGTGTCAGCTACAATATCAGCAAAAACACTCCCATCAGCCAGCTGATTCAGTCCCGTCTTCCGGTATCCATTCGGATCGGCGGACAGGCTGTGTTCCTGGGCGCTCTGGTGGGACTGCTCCTGGGTATTGTCTCTGCGTTGATGCGAGGAACCATTGTGGACTCCATTTGTACCCTGATCTCCGTCATCGGTATTGCGGTGCCCTCCTATGTGTTTGCGCTGACCCTGAGCTATTCCATGGGCTTTAAGGCGGGATGGTTCCCCATGCTCTACGATACCAGCAAGGCCTTTGATTCCTCGGTGCTGCCTTCTATTTCCCTGAGCATGTTTACCATGGCGTCCATTGCCCGGTTTACCCGCAGTGAAATGCTGGAGGTGCTGGACAGCGACTATATGCTTCTGGCAGAGAGCAAGGGCATCAGCGGCGCATCCCTGATTTTCCGCCATGCCCTGCGGAATGCGCTGATTCCCATTGTGACGGTGCTGGCGCCGCTGATTGTGGATCTGATGACCGGATCCCTGGTGGTGGAGAAAATCTTCTCCATTCCCGGTGTGGGCAGTCTGCTGGTGACGGCAATCCAGTCCAACGACTACAACGTGGTCATTTCCCTGAGCTTTATTTATTCGCTGATGTACATTGTGATTATGCTGGTGGTGGATGTGCTCTACGGTATCATCGATCCCAGAATTCGTTTGGCAAAGGATGGTGATTGAGTATGGCGAAGCAGAAAGCAACCCCCATTGTGGCTGGCGGCCCGGTGGATCTTCAGGCCATTGAATACCGCCCCGATGACTTCCAGCGGAAGCCCTTGAAGGACGCCCATACCGATACCAATTTTGCCTCTCAGAACTACTGGAAGGATGTGCGGAAGCGCTTCTTCTCCAAGAGAAGCGCCGTGGTGGGACTGATCCTGATTCTCCTAATTACCCTTATGGCCATTGTAGGTCCCCACATGACCCAGTACACCTATTCCGGTCAGACCCTGGCAGAGAAAAACCTGGCCCCTCGGATCCCTGGGGTGGAGGAGCTTGGAATATTTGACGGCAGCGAAACCATGTCCACCACCACCGGCACCAAGACGGTGAACTACTACGAGGAAAAGGGACTGGACGACACCTACTACTGGTTCGGCTCCGACACTCTGGGCCGGGATATCTGGACCCGTGTTTGGTCCGGCACTCGGGTGTCTCTGATTATTGCGGTGGTGGCCACCATTATTGATATGATTATTGGGATGAGCTATGGCCTGATTTCCGGCTATTTCGGCGGCGCAGTGGACAACATCATGCAGCGTATCGCGGAAATTGCCAACAGCATTCCTCGGCTGGTGATTGTGACGCTGCTGCTGCTGGTGCTGAAGCCCGGCCTTTGGACCATCATCTTTGCGCTGATGCTCACAGAGTGGATTGGCATGAGCCGCATTGCCCGTGCGGAAATGCTCAAGCTCAAGGAGCAGGAGTTCGTACTGGCCTCCCGGACCCTGGGCGCAGGCAGCTTCTTCATTATCTTTAAGGAAGTCCTGCCCAATATCATCGGGCCCATTATCACCCAGTGCATGCTCTCCATTCCCACTGCCATCTTTACCGAGGCATTTTTGAGTTTTGTGGGTCTGGGCATTCCCGTGCCGGAGTGCTCCCTGGGCTCCCTGATCAACGATGCCTTTAACAGCTTTACCACTCACCCCTATCAGATCATTCCTCCCATTGTGGTCATGGCCCTGCTGATGTTGAGCTTTAACATTGTGGCCGACGGTCTCCGCGAGGCCCTGGACCCCAAAATGAAGGAAGCGTAAGGAGGCGCGAATCATGAAGGAAAAAGAACAGATTCTCAAAATTCGCGACCTGGACATCAGCTTTAAGACCACCTCTGGCTATGTCCACGCCATCCGAGGCGTGAACATTGACCTGATGAAGGGGGAAACCGTGGCTGTGGTGGGAGAGTCCGGCTCCGGCAAGTCTGTGACCATGAAGGCGGCCATGGGTATTCTGGCCAAAAACGCCACGGTGGGCAGCGGCAGCATTGAATTCTCGTATCACCACGAGGACGGTACCGCGGAAACCGTGGACATCCTGAAAAAGGACAAGAAATGGATTCGCCGGCATATCAACGGCAAGCGGATTGCCATGGTGTTCCAGGACCCCATGACCTCGCTGGATCCCACCATGACCATTGGAAAGCAGATTATGGAGGGCATGATCTGGCACTACAAAACGTCCAAAAGCGAAGCCTATCAAAAAGCGGTAAAGCTCCTGGAGCTGGTGGGCATTACCGATGCGGAGAAGCGGATGAAGAACTATCCCCATCAGCTCTCCGGCGGTATGCGGCAGCGGGTGGTCATTGCCATTGCGCTGGCCTGTGACCCGGATCTGCTGATCTGCGACGAACCCACCACGGCGCTGGACGTTACCATTCAGGCCAAGATTCTGGAGCTCATCAAGGAGATTCAGGCCAAAACCGGCATTTCCGTCATCTATATCACCCATGACCTGGGCGTGGTGGCCAAGGTGGCCGACTTTGTCAATGTGATGTATGCCGGAAAAATCGTGGAACGGGGCACCATTGACGAGATTTTCTACGATCCCCGGCATCCCTATACCTGGGGCCTGCTTTCGGCTATGCCGGATCTGGACACTGCGGACGACCGGCTGTATACCATTCCCGGCAGCCCTCCCAACCTGCTGCGGGAGCCTAAGGGCGACGCCTTTGTGGACAGAAACGAGTTCGCCCTGAACATCGACGACCGCGTGGAGCCGCCTATGTTCCAGATCACAGATACCCATTATGCAGCCACCTGGCTGCTGGATCCCAGAGCCCCCAAGGTGGAGATGCCGCCGGAGCTCCAGGCCCGTATTGAGCGGATGAAGAAGGAGGGAGTATAAATGTCAGAGCCTGTATTAAAGGTGGAGGGGCTCAAGCAGTACTTCCCGGTCAGCCGAAAGTTCACGGTGAAGGCGGTGGACGGCGTTTCCTTCGAGATCCGGCCTGGGGAGACCTACGGTCTGGTGGGAGAATCCGGCTCCGGAAAGTCCACCATTGGACGGTCTGTGATCCGCCTGTATAATCCCACCGCCGGAACCATCACCTTCGACGGAATGGACATCTCCGGCAAGCTCACCAAGGAGAAGCGGGAGAAGCTGCGCACGGAAATGCAGATGATTTTCCAGGATCCCATGGCCTGCCTGAACCCCCGGAAAAAGGTGGTGGACATCATCGCCGAGGGCCTGGACATTCATCACCTCTACAGCTCCAGAGCAGAGCGGGAGGAGAAGGTGGCCAAGATCCTCCAAAAGGTCGGTCTGGCCCCGGAGCACGCAGAGCGCTATCCCCACCAGTTCTCCGGCGGACAGCGCCAGCGGGTGGGCATTGCCCGGGCGCTGATTATGAATCCCAAGCTCATCATTGCCGACGAGTGCATTTCTGCTTTGGACGTGTCCATTCAGGCCCAGGTGGTCAACCTGATGAAGGATATTCAGAAGGAGACCGGCACGGCCTATATGTTTATCGCCCACGACCTTTCCATGGTCAAGTACATCTCGGACCGCATCGGTGTGCTCCATCTGGGCCACCTGGTGGAAAGCGGGACCAAGGATGAGATTTTCTCCAATCCCGTCCACCCCTACACCAAGAGCCTGCTCAGTGCCATTCCCCATCCCAATCCCAGATTGGAAAAGAACCGTGTGGCGCTGTCCTATGACTATGCCACCTCGGGGATCGACTACAATCAGGGGACCCGCCATCTGGTGGAGGGCACGCACTACGTGCTGGGCACCGATGACGAAGTGAATCAGTGGATGAAGTGACGAAAAGACTGTCGAAAAAGCCGCTCCGATCGGAGCGGCTTTTGGTGCTTTCGGTTGATTTTTTGGGAGAGTTCTGGTATAACAGAGGAAACGGAACAACAGGGGGAGAGGTATTGTGGGAGAAACCTATATTGTCGGGATTGCCGGGGGCAGCGCCTCGGGGAAAACCACCATTGTGGAGCAGATCCGCAATCATTTTGGAAATCAAATCCAAGTAATCGGCCACGACTGCTATTATCGTGCCCATGATGACATGCCCTTCGCCCAGCGCTGCAAGCTCAATTACGATCACCCGGACGCCTTTGAAACGGATCGAATGGTTCGGGACGTCTTGCAGCTGAAGGCGGGAAACAGCATTCAGCTGCCGGTGTATGATTATGCCGACCACAACCGAAGCCCGGAGACGGTGACCGTTCAGCCAAAGCCGATTATGATTTTAGAGGGGATTTTGGTGCTGGAGGACCCTCAGCTGCGGTCCCTGATGGACCTGAAGGTGTATGTGGACACCGATGCAGATGAGCGCATTATGCGGCGCATCAGCCGGGACACCCTGGAACGGGGACGGAGCATCGATTCCATCATTACCCAGTATCGGGAAACCGTAAAGCCTATGCACGACAAGTATGTGGAGCCCAGTAAGTACTATGCCGACGTCATCATTCCCTGGGGCGGCGAGAACAAGGTGGGCATAGACATGCTTATGGAGTATCTGAACACAAAGCTGCTGTAAGCGAAGAAAAACTCCCCGGGCCGCCTGGCCCGGGGAACTTGTTTATTCATCCGATTCTGCGGCCTGGTCAGCAGAGGTCTGGTCAGCGGGGGCGGGATTCTCCTCAGGGGCCTGCGCCTCCTGGGGGCGCTCCATGACCTGACGGAAGGTCTCTCCGTCCATGGTCTCATGCTCCAAAAGATAGTCTGCAATGGTTTGCAGCTCGGTCAGATGGGCCTTGAGGATCTCCTCGCATTTCTGATAGCTCTGCTGGAGAATGGCCTGTACCTCCTGATCGATCCGGGAGGCGGATTCCTCGGAATAGGACTTGGTGTGACCGTAGTCCCGGCCGATGAACACCTGACTGTCGGAATCAAAGGACACAGGGCCCAATTTGCTGCTCATGCCGTACTTGGTGACCATGCTGCGGGCAATGGAGGTGGCCCGCTGAATGTCGTTGGAGGCGCCGGTGGAGATGTCGTCCAGCGTCAGCGCCTCGGCCACCCGGCCGCCCAGCAGGGAGACGATCTGCTCCAGCATTTCGTTCCGGCTCATATAGCTGTGATCCTCTGTGGGAAGGGAAATGGTCATGCCGCCGGCCATGCCCCGGGGCACAATGGTGATCTGATGGACCGGGTCGTGGTGGGGAAGGGCATTCATCACAATGGCGTGGCCCGCCTCGTGGACCGCAGTGAGCTTTCGCTCCGGTTCCGGCACAACACGGCTCTTCTTTTCCGGGCCTGCAATGACCTTGATCATAGAGCTTTCAATGTCGCCCATGGTGATGACGGGACGGCCCAGCTTCGCGGCGCGGAGGGCGGCCTCGTTGAGCAGATTTTGCAGATCAGCACCGGTAAAGCCGGCGGTCTGCTTTGCAATCACACCCAGCTGGACGTTGTCGGAAAGCGGCTTATTCCTGGCATGGACCTTCAAAATCTCCTCCCGGCCATGGGTGTCCGGCGCCCCTACATAGATTTGCCGGTCAAAGCGGCCGGGCCGCAGCAGGGCGCTGTCCAGGATGTCCACGCGGTTTGTGGCGGCCATTACGATGACACCCTCGTTGCTGTTGAAGCCGTCCATCTCCACCAGCAGCTGGTTCAGGGTTTGCTCACGCTCGTCGTGTCCGCCGCCCAGACCGGCGCCCCGCTGACGGCCTACGGCGTCAATTTCGTCGATGAATACAATGGAAGGGGCCTGCTTTTTGGCCTGGTCAAAGAGGTCCCGTACCCGGCTGGCTCCCACACCCACATACAGCTCCACAAAGTCGGAGCCGGAAATGGACAGGAACCGGACGTCCGCCTCTCCGGCTACAGCCTTGGCCAGCAGGGTTTTGCCGGTACCGGGCGGGCCCACCAGCAGAATGCCCTTGGGAATCTTGGCCCCCAGCCGGGTGTATTTTTCGGGATTGCGCAGAAAGTCCACAACCTCCTCCAGCTCGGCCTTTTCCTCGTCGGCTCCGGCCACGTCGTGGAAGGTGACTCTGCTCTTCTCGTCAATCCCGACGGTAGCCCGGGCCTTGGCAAACTTCATGGCACCCTTTTCTCCGCCGCCGGTGCCTCCGGACAGCCGGCTGACCATAAACAGCCAAACCCCCAGCACAAGCAGGGCGATAAGCAGATAGGGAATAAACATCATCCACACCGGGGTAGTGGCAGCGGCAGAATAGTCATAGTGCTCCAGAATTCCGTCCTCGTATTGCTGGGTGACCAGGTCGTTAAAGTCCTGATAGAACACGGAGAAGCTGGCAATGTGGAAGGTGCGCTGGTTGCTTCCGTTGGCGTCCTGGTCCCGGAGGGTCAAGGTCAGGGTGTTGTCCGTCAGGGTAAAGGACTTTACCTGGTGGGCCTCAAACAGATCCCGGATGTCGCTGTAGGAGTATTCCTCCGTATCTGTGGTGGACAGCCCCATGGCCCAGACGGAAACGCCCAGAATCACGAGAATGAGGAAGAAGAAAACAAGATTGCTTCGGCTTTTTTTCACTGGGGTCACTCCCTTGCGTAGTAGAGGTTAGCTGTAAATGCAGGGCTTTAGAACCCCGATACAGGGCAGGTTGCGATATTTTTGATCGTAGTCCAGGCCATAGCCCACCACAAAGGCATCCGGAACCGTGAAGCCTACCATGTCCGCCTCCACCGGAGCCTCTCGGCGGCTGGGCTTGTCCAGAAGGACCACCAGCTTCAAGGAGGCGGGATTCTGCCGCTTCAGCAGATCCATAACAAAGCTCAGGGTGCGGCCGGTGTCCAGAATGTCCTCAATGACAATAATGTCCTTTCCGGTCACATCCACCTCAAAAGGCTCGGTAAGGGCCAAATCCCCGGGGCGGGTGGCCATAGCCCGATATGAGGAGAGGGTAATGGTCTCCAGGGTGCAGGGAAGATTGATCTCCCGCATCAGGTCCGAGGTAAAGACCAGGCTGCCCTTGAGCACGCACAGCAGCACAGGCGCCTTGCCTCGGTATTCCTCTGTGAGCTCCCGGCCCAGCTCCTGTACCCGCTGGTGGAGCTGCTCCCGGGTAAACATCACATATTCCAGATCCTTGTTCATGTTCCATCCTCCATTCGTGTTGCCGACAGCAGAACGCTATCCGTTCCCTCTGTGGGGCGGCAAAACGCCGCAGCCCGAAGGGGCAAAACCGCCAGCAGAGTGTGGGAGTCCCATACCAGCGGCATTTGATCCCGCCAGGAGGCGGGGATTTTTTCGTCAATCATCAGACGGCTGACCTTTTTGGCGCCGCCGGACAGCCGGATCACATCGCCAGGCTGGCGGGGACGCAGAGTCAGGGGAAACGTGACCCTTCCTGCGTCCAATGCCACAGTGCCCTGCTGGGTGGATGCAGGGCCAAGACGGCAGGTGACACGCCAGGGGCCAAAGAAAACCGTTTGGCCGGGGGAAAGCGCCACCTGCTCCGGCACATCCACTCCGGGGCTACGCCGGGCCAGCAACAGTCGGCCATACTGCCGGTCCAGGGACCAATGCCCCGGCAGAGCCAGGGAGGCGGAGGGGCCGCTGTCCAGCAGGCGAACCGCCCCTTCCAGATGGGTCCGGCTCAATTCCGGCACCGGGGCCAAGAACAGCCCCAGAACCCGATACCTCAGTGTCGAAGGCAGAGCTGCCAAGGAGGTGCAGTCCAGCGTGTTGCCGTCTCGAATCCGGGCCAGCGCAGCCTGCGCCTGAGCCTGCATATACTCGTCCTCTTGGCGAAGGGTGGCGCAGAGCTGGGTGATCCCGGGGGCCAGGGCAGGGTTCTCCTGCTCCAAAAGAGGAAGCACAGAATGCCGGAGACGGTTTCGAAGGTAGTCGTCCTGGGCGTTTGTGGAGTCCTCCACATGGGGAATTCCGTATGTGGTGAGATAATCCTGCACCTCCTGGCGGGTTACGCTTAGCATGGGACGCAGGATCCGCCCACGCTGGGGTGGAATTCCGGTGAGGCCGTGGAGGCCGCTGCCCCGCAGGAGACGCATGAGAAAGGTCTCCAGGTTGTCCTGCGCCGTATGGGCGGTCAGGATGTACGCATCTGGAGACAGAGATTGTAGAAAGTCATATCGCAGGTCCCGGGCGGCTTGCTCAAGACCCAGACCCTGGGCCCGGGCGTAGGCGGCCACATCTCCCTGGCCCACCTCCAACGGAATCCCATGAGCTTTGCAGTAGGTGCGCACAAAGTCCTCGTCCCGCTGGGACTCATCTCCCCGCAGGCCGTGGTTGAAGTGGGCGCCCAGAACCCCGGAGGGGTACAATTGGGACACGGCATGAAGCAGCGCCATGGAATCGCTGCCGCCGGAGACGGCAACGATCATCGTCCCGCCGGGGACGGTATGCTGCTGAAGAAAGATCGAAATTTTATTCCTCACTGTGGCGCCACTCCCGATCCGAGAAGGTTGTGAACTGAGGCAGCCACTGGAGCTTCACCGTGCCGGTTTCCCCGTGGCGGTTTTTGGCCACAATGCATTCGGCCACGTTTTTCTCCTCGGTGTCGGGATTGTAGTAGTCGTCCCGGTAGAGGAAGAGAACCTCGTCGGCATCCTGCTCGATGGAGCCGGACTCTCGCAGGTCCGAGAGCATGGGACGCTTGTCGGCGCGGCTTTCGTTGGCACGGCTCAGCTGGCTCAGGCAGATCACCGGGACGTTGAGCTCCTTGGCCATGATTTTCAAGGCGCGGGAGATTTCGCCCACGGCGGTGACACGGTTTTCGTTCACCTTGCCGGTGGCGGAGGTCATGAGCTGTAGATAGTCGATGATGACCAGCCCCAGATTGTCCACCCGGCGGCACTTGGCGTTCATCTCCGTTACGGTGATGGAGGGGTTGTCGTCGATGCGGATGTCCGTCTGGCTCAGAGATGCGGCGGCCAGACCTAGCTTCTCCCATTCCTCCTCGGAGAGCTTTCCGGTGAGCAGCAGCTGGGAATCCACAAAGCTCTCATTGGAGAGCAGACGGGAGGCCAGCTGCTCCTTGCTCATCTCCAGGTTGAAGATGACCACGGCCTTCTTGTACTGCTTGGCCACAGACAGGGCGATGTTCAGTGCAATGGAGCTTTTGCCCATGCCGGGACGGGCGGCAATCAGCAGCAGGTCGGATTTATTCAGCCCGTTGATCTTGCTGTCCAGGTCCCGGAGGCCGGTGGAAAGGCCGGGAATGGCGCTGTCGGAATGGGCGCGCTCGGCCAGCTGCTCGTAGACGGAGAGCAGAATGGTGCCGATGTGCTCCAGGTCCTGGCTGCTGCGGCCGTTTCGGATGGCGTAGATTTTCTGCTCTGCGGAGTCGAGAATGCTCTGGGCGGAGCCTACCCCCTGAGAGACGATTTCCGAGATGTCGGAGGCCGCCTGGGCCACCTGCCGCAGCAGGGACTTGTCCGCCACGATTTGGGCGTATTGCTTGGCGTTGGCGGCGGTGGGGGTCACGTCCAGAATCTGAAGCAGATAATCCCGGGTCTTTTCCTCCTCATAGACCCCGGCCTGCTTCATTTGGTCCAGAACCGTTACCGGGTCAATCTCCATGGAAAAGCTGAACATGGAGTAGATTGTGGAAAAAATGTCCTTGTTCTGCTGTAGATAGAAATCATCCGGCTTCAGCATTTCCAGCATGTCTGCGACACACCGGCTGTCAATGAGCATGGAGCCGATCACGGCCTGTTCAGCCTCCAGAGAGTGGGGAAGCTGGCGGGACAGCAGCTCATCCATGGGGTTCACCTCCCAATGCGGAATTTTGTGGAATTAGCCCTCGCCTACATGAACGGTGATGTTCGCCGTAATCTCGTAGCCCAGCTTGGCCTTGAGGGTGTAGGTGCCGAAGGCCTTAATGGGCTCGTCCTGGACGATCTTCTTTTTGTCAATGGCGATGCCAAACTGTTGCTTCAGCGCCTCGGCAACCTCAGCGGAGGTGATGGAGCCGAACAGACGGCCGCCGTTGCCGGATTTTCCGGTGATCTCCACGGTGATATCCTTGAGCTTGGCGGCAAACTCCTGAGCCTGGGCCTTCTCCTTGGCCATCTGCTCCGCCTTGGCCTTGTCGTTCATCTTCATGGTGTTGATATTGTCGGCAGTGGCCTCCACCGCCATCTTCCGGGGAAGAAGGAAGTTCCGGGCGTAGCCGTCAGAGGCCTCAATCATCTGGCCCTTTTTTCCTTTGCCGCGAATGTCCTGCAATAAAATAACTTTCATGGTATGTGACTCCTTTCAAAGTGAAACGCGAATTATTCGCTGAAGAAATTGTCGATAGATTCCTCAATGGCCGCCTTGACCTGTTGAGGGGTCATTCCCTTGATTTGCGCCCCTGCGGTGGCCTGATTGCCGCCCCCGCCCAGGGGCTCCAGAATCATCTGGACGTTGGCTTCGCCAATGGAGCGGGCGGAGCAGATCACACGGTCGCCGTCGGGATAGAACACAAAGCTGGCCTGAATGCCGGAGATGTTGAGCAGCTCATCCGCCGCCTGGGCGGCGATGATGCGGTCCGAGGTGTAGTCTAGGCAGCACAGGGCGATGTCGCCCCGGTACAGCTCTGCGTGCTGAAGAATCTCATAGCGGGAGAGGGTGGCGCCCAGGTCGTTCTGGAATAGCAGCTTCACCGCCACGGTGTCGGCGCCGTGCTTTCGGAGCCATGCGGCGGCCTCGAAGGTCCGCGCGCCGGTGCGTACGGAGAACTTCTTCGTATCCAGCACAATGCCGGCCAAAAGGGCCATGGTCTCCTCGGGGAGCAAATCCTCCCGCTCCAGCAGGTACTGTACCAGCTCAGTGACCAGCTCTGCGGCGGAGGAGGCGTAGGGCTCGTGGAAATTCAGCAGGGCGTCCTCAATGTAATCGGCGGCCCGTCGGTGATGGTCGATTACGGCCACCCGGGCGCAGGCGTCCAAAAACGCCCGGGACTCCACCTGGTCGGGGCGGTTGGTGTCTACCACCACCAGCAAACTGTCCTCATCGGCGGAGGAAAGCGCCTCCTGGCCGGTGACAAAGCAGCCGTCGTATTCCGGTAGGGACAGGAACTTTTCCAGCAGAGGCTTGGCGGAGTTCTGCTCCAGATCAATCAGAATCTGTGCCGGGCAGCCCAGCTTCCGGCAGATGGCCATCACACCGACGGCGGCGCCGACGGCGTCGATGTCTGCGCTTTTGTGGCCCATGATATACACCGAGGAGGATTGGGAAATCAGCTCGGAAAGGGAACCGGCCATAACGCGGGACTTGACCTTGGTGCGCCGTTCCGCCTCTTGGGCGCGTCCACCATAGAAGGCGAAGTTGTAGCGGTCCTTGATGACGGCCTGATCGCCGCCTCGGGATAGGCTCATCTCCACACTCAACGAGGCAAAGTCATAGTTCTCCTGGAGGGTTTGGCCGTCCTTGCCGACGCCAATGGTCAGGGTGGCAGGGGTGCCGAAATCGTTGGTAATGGAATGAATGGCGTCCAGAATGGAGAACTTATCCTCAATGATCCGGGGAAGCTCCCGCTGTTCAAAGAGGTATAGATAGCGGTTGCGCTCCAGGCGGCGGAGAATGCCGCCCTCGCAGGCCCAGCCGGTGATGGCGTCATCCAGTTGGGCGGAGAGACTGGAAATGGATTTGTCCGGGAGGTTGGCGGTGAGCTCGTCATAGTTGTCCACCAGAATAATGCTCACCACGGCACGGGAGTTCTCAAATTCGTCCCGAAGATCCAGCAGCTCCGTCAGATCTACCCAGTAGAGCATGGCCGCCAGATAGGGGGCGTCGTCGTTGGTGCGAATGAGATCACCGTAGACCCGGTATCGGGCGCCGCCCCGGGTGACGGCATCGGGGCACTGAGTTTTGCCCTCGGTGAGCCAGTCCGTGGTGATGTCCGGAAAAATATCGGTAAGGCTCACCTCAAAGAGGCTTTCCGACGCGTCGGCAATCTGCATAAATGCGTCGTTGCACCACATAATCTCCCCGCCGGAGACGTTTAGAATGATAGAGGGCAGGGGAATGCTCATCCGCTCGTTGGACACGGAGTCCACAGAGAAGTTGGCGTCCTGGAGGTATCGAGCGATCTCCTTTTTTCGGCGTCCCGCCCGGATGCGGTAGTAGATCAGCGTGCCAATGGCCCCGATGGTCTCAGGAATGGCGATCCAGAGAGGCGCCGCACACCAGCCCAGCAGACAGAATATCGCCAAAATGACGAAGTAGACGGTCAAGCCGGGAGAGAATAGCCGGGAAAGCTTTTTATTCAAAGAGATCAACTCCGTTCTGCCCCATGATTGGTCGGGAAAGTCCGACAGCGTATTCCAGAACATTATACCATATCCAAGGCCATAAACTCAAGCATAAAGCCGTGTTTGTGTGAAAAAAACGTGTGGGGGAGGGAGTTTCTCGGCGGAGGTCTAATCCTTGGAAAATTTGTGTATACTTTTTTCGGAGACTGTGTTATACTATCAGAAGATGGCTGCTGTGCGGCTTTGTTTTGTTGTTTTATGTGCGGAAGCGCATTCTGAATAGAATCGTATTCTATATGGATCAGAGGATCCCGGAGGAAAAAGCGGGGCTGATTTTTGGCGAGACGGGGCCAAAAACGGCGGCGCTGGGTTTCTGCGGCTTGTTCTGTTCCGGTTCATAAGCAAAAAAAGGTGCTTCCATATGGGGACACCTAGCGGTGCTCTGCCCGCAATGATAGATTTTTGGCACGCCGGTAAGCCACCGGCGGCCTGGATTGGAGTAGTGATTTAATTTGGCTGAAAAACTGAAAATTATTCCCCTGGGCGGTCTGAACGAGATCGGCAAGAACATCACCGTGCTGGAATACGGCGGGGATATGATCGTGGTGGACTGCGGTCTGGGCTTCCCGGAGGACGACATGTATGGCGTGGACCTGGTGGTGCCCGATGTGACCTACCTGGTAAAAAACCAGAATAAGCTCCGGGGCTTCTTCCTGACCCATGGCCATGAGGACCATATTGGCGGCCTGCCCTATGTCCTCGATCAGGTGAACGCCCCCATCCACACCACCCGGCTCACCGCCGGCCTGGTCCAGATCAAGCTGGAGGAGCACGGCCTGCTGGAGACCACCAACATCATCACCCACGAAGCAGGGGAGACGGTGAAGGCCGGCTGCTTTAAGGTGGAGTTTATCCATGTGAACCATTCCATCGCCGATGCGGTGGCCTTTGCCATCCACACTCCGGTGGGGGTAGTGGTGATGACCGGCGACTTCAAAATCGATTCCACCCCCATCACCGGCAGCATCATCGACCTGGCTCGGCTGGGCGCGCTGGGAAACAAAGGCGTGCTGGCGCTGCTGTGCGACTCCACCAACGTGGAGCGGGAGGGCTTTTCTCCCTCGGAGCGGAAGGTGGCCCACACCTTCGATGAGATGTTCAAGGGCTGTGACCAGCGAATTATCGTCACCACCTTTGCCTCCAACGTAGACCGTATTCAGACCGTCATCAATACGGCTGCGAAATACGGGAAAAAGGTGGCCATTACAGGCCGCAGCATGGAGAATATGCTGCGGGTCTCCACGGAGCTGGGCTATGTGTCCGTGCCCAAGAACACCCTGGTGGACATCAACGCCATTAAGTCCGTGCCGAAGAATAAGCAGGTCATCATTACCACCGGCTCCCAGGGGGAGAATATGTCGGCCCTGTACCGAATGGCCTTCTCCGGACACCGTCAGGTGGAGATTGGCGCGGGAGATCGGGTGCTGATTTCCGCATCGGCCATTCCCGGCAACGAAAAAACCATTTCCGCGGTGATCAATGAGCTCTATCGCAAGGGTGCAGAGGTGGTATATGACAAGCTGGCCGACCTTCATGTGTCGGGACACGCCTGCCAGGAAGAGCTGAAGATCATGCACGCTCTGCTGAAGCCCAAGTTCTTTATTCCCGTCCATGGCGAGCAGCGCCATCTCAAGCGCCACGCCAGACTGGCGCAGGAGATGGGGATGGATCCCAACCGCATTATCATCAGCGACATCGGCCGGGTGATCGAGCTGACCCGGAACTCCTGCAAGCTGGCAGGGACTGTGCCGGCAGGCAAGACGCTGGTGGACGGTCTGGGCGTCGGCGACGTGGGCAGTGTGGTGCTCCGGGATCGGAAGCATCTGGCCCAGGACGGCATGATCGTGGTGGTGGTGAACCTCTCCGGGGAGGACGGCGCAATCCTCTCGGGTCCCGATATCATCACCCGTGGCTTCATCTATGTGAAGGAGTCCGGAGATCTGATGGAGGAGCTCAAGGAGATTGCTACAGATGCGGTGGAGGACTGCGTGGATCAGAAGATCACCGACTGGGCCACCATCAAGGCCAGCATCAAGTCCTCCCTGTCCAACTACCTCTATAAGCATACCAAGCGCAACCCCATGATCCTGCCTGTGATTATGGAAATCTGATGAATGAAAATCGCTCCGAGGCGGCCTGGCCGTTTCGGAGCGATTTTTATGGAAAGATAACCTGAGGTTATAGAATATAGAAATTCTGTATTGTCTTTTTCACGGAAAATCAGGTATGATAACAGGAGAATTCAGGTGGTCGGAAGACCAGCCATCAAGGAGGATGCGACATGACGGCAGAATTTCTGGTGGAACGCTGGGAGGATCAGCGGACCGTCAAAAATCTCATGGGCAAGTATGTCAACTGCCTGCTGCTGAACCGCCAGGGGGAGATTTTTGACTCCTTTTTCAGCGGACGGGAGGATGTGAGCCTGACGTTTAACGACGGAAGCTATATTGGACCGGAGGCGGTTCGCGGGTATTTTTCCGCAATCGTGGAGCGGAACAAGCTGGTGGCGAAGCTCATCCAGCAGCGGTTTCCGGAGAAGCTGGGGGGCAAGACCGAGGAGGAGATCTACGGAATCGGTCCCTTCCATGTGAAGCCCCTTACCGCCCCGGTTATCGAGGTGGCAGAGGACGGAGAGACTGCAAAGGGCCTTTGGATCTGCATGGGCTGTGACGCAGAGGTCACGGAATGCGGCCCGGCGGCGAACTGGACCTGGGGCTATTTCGCCGGGGACTTTGTCTATGAAAACGACCACTGGAAGATCTGGCATCTCCAGTATCTCAACGATGTGGACTCCCTGTGTGGGCAGAGCTGGGGCCGGAAGGTGACCCCTTATCCGGAGCTTCCGGAGTTTGCCCCGCTGAAGGATGTGGCGCTGCCGCCCTATACGGTGACGGAGACGGTGCGGGAGCTGTATACCCCCAGCCGCCCTCTGGCCCAGGCGCCCCGGATTCCGGAGCCCTATCGGACCTTTGCAGAGACCTTTTCCTATGGAAGGGAGGCTACAGTATGAGAGCGCCTAACTATTCTGATCTGGAGACCATTCAGCGGGTCTGGGACGTGGAGAATGTGAAAAAGCTCTGCGCCAAGCGCTGCTATTACATCGCCAATGACTGGCGGGAGAGAGAGCTAGAGGAGCTGTGGGTCACCGGAGAGGCGGCCAAGAAAACGGCTTCCTTTGGCCGCAACTGGGGATACTATGTGGGCATGGATGCCATTCGGGAATATTATGTGAACCACCACAACGAGCTTCTCGACGCCCTGCCCGGCGAGCACCGTGGGGACGGCTGTCTGTTTTTCCATCCTGCGTCTACGGGACTGGTCCGGGAGGCCTACGACGGAAAGACGGCCCGGGGCCTTTGGTACTGCATCTCCCAGGAGACTCTGCCTGACGGCACCGGCGAGGCCGACGCCCGCTGGTATATGGAGAAGCTGGCCATTGACTTCCTGAAGGAGGACGGTCAGTGGAAGATCTGGCATGTGGTGGTGGCCACAGACCTCCAGAGTGAGGCCGGACAGAACTACATGGAGCAGCCGGTGGACCTCCCGGATGAGGAGAACCGGGCCTTTGTGGAGTTCGGCACTCCCACCCTGCCTATGCGGACCCACAATGAGCGTTATAACTGGCTGGATAACTATCCGGCGCCTCCGGCTCCCTACGCTACCTTTGACGAGAACAACAGCTACGGCCCGGAGGGTCATCCTGACTACGAGGAGGGGGCAGAGGCATGAGAAAGAAGCATTTGGACCTGCACCAGCGGATTGCCAACGCCGCTGCCAGTCAGGAAGTGGAAAACGTAAAGGCAATGCATACCTATCTTCACGGCCGGGCAGACGCCTCCGGCGAGTGGGAAACCATCTGGAGCCAGGATGACTGGTGCTCCTGGGGCCACATTTTTGGACGGATGCGGGGATGGGACCAGGTGTGGAAGGGCTCTGTGGTCCAATATGACACTCTGGCCATGCAGAATATGCTGAATGTCCAGAAGATCTATCCCGAAATCGGCGGACACGATCCCCGTCCCCTGATGGAGGCATCGGTGCACACCCTGTTTACGGACATCATTGAGGTGGCCGACGACGGAAAGTCTGCCCGGGGCAGCTTTATTACCCCAGGCGCCATCTTCTGCCGTCTGAACCGCCATCTGTACCCCTACTGCAATGTGATGTGGGAGCGGTACGGCTCTGATTTTGTGTTGGAAAAGGGGAAATGGCTCTATCTGCACGAGCAGGTCTGCCCGGATATTATGGGCAAGCTGGATATGGTCAACTTCGCCCACGACGACTACGAACGGCTCACCGCCCCTGAGGAGCGAGGAATCGGCCCGGTCACCCTGGGGGAGGATCCGGATGTCACCGATCCCGGCCCCCTGCACCTGCCCTATTCCGTCATCATGCCGCCCCAGGACACCGTGCCCTGGCCGGAGCCCTACCAGACGCTGGACAATGAGCACAGCTATACCCCGGTGAAGACGGCGGCAGAGCTGGCGGCAGAAAAGGGCTGAGCCGGCATTACATAGGCTTCTCGGACGTTTTACCAAAACAACAGGGTCCATTCAAACCTTAGACAAATTTCGCGAATATACTATAACCATCCAAGGTGGTCAGGCGGCAAGACCGCCTTGGATATGCAAAAGATTTCTTTGTGTTTCTTTTTCTCCTTCATCAGCAAAACCGGGCGCATCTGCGTCCGGTTTTGCTGTTATAGATCTCGCCAGCCCCCATGGAAGAAGTGAATTTTCTTTTCCTTCTCCTTTGGCGGAGCGGTGGTTCGGAGAAAATCCTGGAGCTGGTGGCTGCGAAGTATGGTGCCTATGGCAATGAGACTGAGGGAATAGAGCCCCAGCCAAATCAGGGAGGAAATCCGGGCGGCGGTGCCGCTGCCGATGACCAGGGCCAGCACGGAAAGATTGACTGCCCCGAGGACATAGAGGACAATACCCAGCGCCTTGGTCAGGGGATAGTCCCCCCGGCGAATGCCCCACACCATGACCAAAATGACAATGGCGCCTACAAGGCTGACCACCGAGCCGCTGAGAAGCAGATTCAGCAGCGTGAATACAGTCAGCCAGAGCAGCGTGCGCCGGAACAGCAGCTGACCCGGTTCGGCGGAAGGTTTTTTCTTCATGGCAGGGCCTCCTTGCTGGGTTGGATGGAGTCAGTATAGCATTCCCTCTGGGGGAATGCAAGGGGGGAAAACCGGGAAGAATTCCAGTGGGGATTGCATTTCCGCAGGTTTCGTGATATGCTAAACAAAAATATACCAGGATGAAAAAAGGGGGGAAAACAAGTGGACATCAGCGGACGAAGTACCAGGTCGGACGACACAGCGGTTCCCTTGTGCCCCGGCTCTGGACATCCTGTCTAACACGGACACAATGGGACCGGCCTGACGCCGGACCTGACACTTCTCCTATTCCGATCGATGATAGGAGGATTTTTTCGTGTCGAATTATACCGATACCCAGGAGCGAATCGAGGAACTTTCGGAGCTCCTGCGGGCAAAACGGTTTCAGCAGCTCCACGAGCTGATCAGCGAGACCAATGAAATTGATGTGGCGGCCTTTATGGAGCAGCTGACGCCGCTGCAGCAGATTACCTGCTTTCGCACCCTGCCCAAGGATCAGGCCAGCGATATTTTCGCGGAGCTGGAGCCGGAGACACAGCAGACCATTATCTCGGCCATTACCGACCGGGAATTGGGGTCCATTATCGAGGACTTGTTTGTGGACGACGCGGTGGCCATGCTGGAGGAAATGCCGGCTATGGTGGTCAAGCGGGTGCTGAAAAATGCAAAGCCGGAGACGCGATCTCTGATCAATCAGTTTTTGCAGTACCCTGAGGACTCCGCCGGGAGCATTATGACGGCAGAATATGTGGACCTGGATAAGGATATGACCGTGCTCCAGGCCATTGACCGGATCCGAAAGCGGGGAGAGGACTCCGAGCAGATCTATACCTGCTATGTTACCAATCACAAGCGGATTCTGGAGGGCGTGGTCACCGTCAAGGAGCTGCTGCTCAGCGCAGATGACACGCTGATGGAAGATATCATGGAAACCGAGGTCATTACCGCCTCCACCCTGGAGGACAAGGAGGTGGCGGCCCAGACCATGATGAAATACGACTTTATGGTTATGCCAGTGGTGGACCAGGAAAATCGTCTGGTGGGGATTATCACCGCAGACGATGTGATGGACGTCATTGAGGAGGAAGCCACGGAGGATATGGAGAAGATGGCCGCCATTGCGCCGTCGGACCATCCGTATCTCAAGACCAGCGTGTTTTCCCTGGCAAAGAACCGGATCGTCTGGCTGATGTTTCTGATGATCTCGGCGATGTTTACCGGCTCCATTCTCAGCCATTACGAGGCGGCCTTTGTGGCCTTCCCTCTACTGGTGACCTGTATGCCCATGCTCACCGGCACTGCCGGAAACGCCGGATCCCAGGCCAGCACGCTGATTATCCGCGGTATGTCCGTGGGGGATATTCAGCTGAAGGACTGGCTCCGGGTGGCCCTGAAGGAGCTGCGGGTGGCCATGCTCTGCGGTGTGGCGCTGTGCGCAGTCAACACCGCCCGGCTGCTGATGACCTATCCGGGCCAGTCGGTGATTACCGTGGTGGTGTCCCTGTCCCTGCTGCTGATTATCATTATTGCGAAGGTCATTGGGTGTCTGCTGCCGATGCTGGCGAAGCTCATCCATGTGGACCCGGCCATTATGGCCTCTCCGGTGATATCCACCATTATGGATTCCGTGTCCATGCTGCTGTATTTTAACATCGCCCACGTGCTGCTCCGTGTGTAAGAAAAGCCCTGCTGCAAAATTGTTTTTGCAGCAGGGCTTCTGTGTTGTCAAAAAGGCCGCATCACCGCCGAGGCGGCGAAATCACATCACGTTCAGACGGCAACCCGTCCCCTAAGCCCCCGACCTTTGGGGCGGTCTCAGGAGGGGGCGCCCAGACGGTACTTCTGCTGAAACTGGGAAAATTCCCGAACAAATGTGGGGGCCTTGTCCGCTTTGAGCTCGGTGAGATAATCGTGGACCTCAAAGCTGCTGTCCCGAATCTGGATGATGCACACGCCCACATTGGAGCAGTGATCGGAGACGCGCTCGCAGTTGGTGAGAATGTCCGTGAGAATCAGGCCGATGCCAATGGCGCATTCGCCCTTCTGGAGCCGGACAATGTGCCGGTTGCGGATGTCCACCGTGAGGTCGTCAATGACCTCTTCCAGGGGCTCCACCCGGCCCGCAATGGCGGGATCATCCTTGGAAAAGGCTTCTAGGGTGATGGCGAGGATCTCGCTGAGGGCGGCAAACAGCGTGGACAGCTCGGCCTTTGCGGCATCCGAGAAGGTGTAGCCATTTTCATGGATGCTCATGGCGCTTTCTGCCAAATTGGTGGCATGGTCGCCGATGCGCTCAAAATCGCCGATGGCGTGGAGCAGCTCAAACACCTGGTGGCTGTCCTCTACCCGCAGCTCTCGGGCGGAGAGCTTGACCAGGGCGGTGGCCAGCTCGTCATCCAGCTTGTCCAGGGCCTGCTCCTTCTGCTCGATGGCATCATAACCGGCCTGGGTGTAGTTGGTGATCAGCCCCATGGCATCCTGCATGGCGCTTTGGGCCAGCATGGCCATGGAGATGGCCTTTTCCCGGCACTGCTCCACCGCCAGCATGGGGGCGTTCATGATCCGCTCGTCCAGGAATACGGTCTCCTCCTTGGAGCCTGCCTTCTCCGGGACCAGAATGTTTGCCAGTTTTACCAGCTGGTTGGAGAAGGGGAGCAGCATCAGCGTGGTGACCAGATTGAAAATAGAGTGGACGCCGGCAATGGCCACCGGAGTGATGGGCTGGGGGACAATGGAAAAATGAAGGAAGGTGTTGAGTCCATAGAACAGGACGAGACACACCACGGTACCGATGAAGTTGAAGCTCACATGGATGGCGGCCACACGCCGGGCACTTTTGTTGGTGCCGATGGAGGAGAGCAGAGCGGTGACGCAGGTGCCGATGTTCTGTCCCATAATAATGGGGATCGCCATGCCGTAGGTGACAGAGCCGGTGAGAGACAGGGCCTGTAGAATGCCCACCGAGGCGGCGGAGGACTGAATGATGCCGGTGAATACGGCGCCTACCAGCACGCCCACCAGAGGATTGTTAAACCGGGTGAGCATGGATTCAAATTCCGGCATTTCTGCCAGGGGAGATACGGCGTCACTCATCAGGTTCATGCCGAACATCAGCACCGAAAATCCGCAGAGAATGGAGCCGATGTCCCTCCGCTTGTCGCTTTTGCAGGCCATCAGCATAATGACGCCGATCAGGGCCAGAAGGGGAGAGAAGTTTTCCGGCTTCAGCAGTGCCAGGAAAATGCTGTCCGTCTCAATGCCGGTCATGCTGAGGATCCAGGCGGTGAGGGTGGTGCCGATGTTGGAGCCCATGATGATGCCCACCGTTTGGGGCAGCGCCATAATGCCGGAATTCACCAGGCCTACCAGCATCACAGTCAGTGCCGAGGAGGATTGAATGGCAATGGTGATGCCGGCACCCAGCAGCAGACTTTTAAAGGGGTTGGACGTGAGCTTTTTCAGGGTCAGCTCCAGCCGGCCGCCGGCGATCTTCTCCAGGCTGGAAGACATAATGTGCATGCCAAACAGAAAAAAAGCCAGACCTCCGCAGAGCGTAAAGACAGAAAACAAATCCATATGCAGCGCCTCCTAATCGTGTGCAATTGCTTGCAGAGTAAAGTCTATCAAAGGATTGTAAAGGCTGCATATGAATTTGTGTAAAACCTATGTAAAATTCCCTTTAGTCGGGGAAGGTCACCGTGATGGAGGTGCCCACGCCTACGGTGCTTTCCAGATGAATCTTGGCGCCGTGATGCTCCGCCACATGCTTGACAATGGAGAGACCCAGGCCGGTGCCGCCGGTGGACCGGCTGTGGCTTTTGTCCACCCGGTAAAAGCGCTCAAAGATGCGGTCCTGATGCTCCGGCGGGATGCCGATGCCGGTGTCGGAGACACAAATGCTGTGCTGCGTGAGGAGAATGCGGATGGAGCCATTGGGCCGGTTGTAGCGAATGGCGTTGTCAATGAGATTGTAAACCAGCTCCCAAAGCTCCCCCTTGTCTCCGTGGACGGTGCATTCCGTCCCCTCAATGGAGAAGGAAATCCCGTTTTTCTTGGCGGCGGGGACCAGAGAGTCCATGCATTCCGTGGCGAGATTGCGAAGATCCACTGAGACCATGGGCGCAGGGGCGTCGTTTTCGTCCAGCTGGGACAGACGGATGATGTCGCTGATTAGGGTCAGCAGCCGGCCGGATTCCCGGTGGATGGTGGCGGCGAAGCGCTTGACATCCTCCTCCCGGGCCATGCCGCTTTCAATCATTTCCGCATAGCCGGAAATGGTGGTAAGGGGCGTCTTTAGCTCGTGGGACACGTTGGCGGTGAACTCCTGGCGCATGGAATCTCGTTCCCGCCGCTGCTTCTGAATCTCCAGGACAAAGGGGCGAAGCTCCGGATAGACCCGGGTGCGATCATCGGCCAGGGTCGGGTCATCCAGCTCCTCGGGAAGCCGCTTAATGGGGACCAACAGCCGACGGGTCAGCAGCACGGCAAATACCACAGCCAGAATCATCAAAATGCAGATGGCCAGAACCAGGTAGGGTACGGCGTCTCCGTAAATCTGATAGATGTTGCTGACGGCCTGACTGACCCGGAGCACATTGCCGTTGGGCAGCCGCATGGCGTAGTAGTAGTCCTCGGAGCCCAGGGTTTCAGAGGTGCGCTTGGCGCTGCCGGAGCCACTGGACAGGGCGGACTGCACCTCGGGGCGGCTCAGATGATTCTCCATGGCCCCTACGTCGGCGGCACTCTCGTACAGCACGGTGCCGTCCGCTTGGATCAAGGTGATTCGAAGGCCCTGCTGGGAGAAGCGGGAGAGGGAAGAGGGATCGTCTGTGGACTGGTAGGCCTCGGCAATCAGCTGGCCCTGGTGGCTAAGATCCGCCTGGACCTGCTCCTGATAGGACCCATAAAAAGCCAAACCAGAGCAAATGACCGCCAAAATCGCCGAAATCAGTCCCATATAAAATAGGTTCAGGGTGATTTTTTCTTCCATAGATTACACCTCCTGACGTTCCAACTTGAAGCCTACGTTACGGATGGTTTGCACCATGGCGCCCTTGGGCCCCAGCTTCTGCCGAAGGGTCTTGACATGCATATCCAGGGTGCGGCTGGACAGCTCATAGTTATATCCCCAGATGCGCTCCATAATGACGTCCCGGGTGAAGGCCGTGCCCGGTGCGGAGAGCAGGAGCTTCAGCAGCTCGAACTCCTTGTATGTAAGCTCCACCGGCACGCCGTCCACAGTGACCTGGTGTTTTTCCTCGGATAAAAGGATGCCGCCGTATTGATACTGCACCGGGAAACGGGCGGAGGGAGCGCTCCGCAGCCGTGCTTTGACCCGACTGATCAGCTCCATAATGCCAAAGGGCTTTGCCAGATAGTCATCGGCCCCCAAATCCAGGCCCCGGACGGTGTCCAGCTCGGAGCTTTTCGCAGTGACCAGAATCACCGGAACATCCCGGGTCTCCGCCTGGGTGCGGAGCCGCCGAAGAATGGTCAGCCCGTCCTCCCCGGGGAGCATAATGTCCAGCAGCACCAAATCGGGAAGGGCTTTTGAAATTGCGGCGTAAAAGGGGGCTGCACGCTCAAAGCCTTCGGCCTGAAAGCCGCTGCTTTCCAGGGCATATTGCTCCAGCTCCCGAATCTCCGCGTCATCCTCTACAATATAAATCCTCATGATGTTCACCTCATGAGTCTAGTATAACAGCACTGCGTAAAAACAAAAGTCCCTGTATGTAAAAACTGCGTAAAAAATCCAAAGGGGAGAGGAGACCGGCGAAAAATAGGCGTTTGCCTGTTTTTCGCCGGTCTGTCAGGGGGTGGTTTACTTCATGCCGCGCTCGTAGGCCTCGATCATCTTCTTGACCATCTGACCGCCGACGCTGCCGGCCTCACGGGAGGTGAGGTCACCGTTGTAGCCCTCCTTCAGGTTGACGCCAACCTCGGAGGCGGCCTCCATCTTGAATTTGTCCAGAGCTTCCCGTGCCTCAGGCACAACTGCATTGTTGTTAGACTTCATGGTGTTACATCTCCTTTGTTTTCTCTGGCCTTTCGACCATCCATAGTGTGGCCGGAATTACGGGAGATATGATTTGTAATATTATGCAATAAAACAGAATTAGGAAATCTAAACGCCCTGGTGTTGTGGGCAGAAAGCCGGGACCTTACAGATACAGCAAATGCTTTGCCTGCCGCCGGAGCTCCGCCCGGTCATCGGGATGGGCAATGGCGATGAGAGCATCGGCCCGCTCACGGATGGTTTTGCCTTTAAGCTGGGCAATGCCGAATTCCGTGACAATGTAGTCTACATAATTCCGTGGAGTGGTGACCACTGCGCCGGGGGTCAGCGTGGCCTTGATTTTGCTGTGTCCCTTGCCGCTGCGGGCGGGGAAGGCTAGGATGCTGCGGCCGCCCTTGCTGCGGTAGGTGCCGTAGGCAAAGCAAAAGGCGCCGCCGGAGCCGGAGATCTGCTTGGGCCCGATGGATTCTGCGCAGATCTGGCCGGTGAGATCCATCTCCACCAGGGTGTTGATGGACACCATGTTGTCCTGCTTGGCAATCTGGAAGGGGTCTACCACATCCCGGCCGGTGCGGAGGATGCAGTCCTCCCGGGAGGAGAGGAAGTCATAGAGCTCCGGGACGCCCTCGGCAAAGGCGCAGATGTGAAGTCCCTTGTCGTAGGTTTTCTTCTTCCCGGTGATCACGCCTGCGTTGATGAGATCCATCATGCAGGAGGTGAACATCTCCGAGTGGATGCCCAAATCGTGCTTATCCGTCAGGAAGGAGCCTACAGCGTTGGGGATGCCGCCGATGCCCAACTGAATGGTGTCCCCATCATGGACCAGGGAGGCCACCGCTTCGCCGATTTTTTTCTCGGTTTCCGTGGATGCCATGTTGGGAATCACATATTGAGGACGGTCTACCTCCACCAGCATGTCCACATCTCCAATGGGAATGGCCACAGAACCGTGCATGTGCTTCAGGTTGGGGTTCACCTCCAGGATAATCCGCTGGTGCTGCTCCATGGCGGCCAGCATCCCAAGGCCGTCGGCGGCGTGGTTCATGGGGACGTGGAAAAAGCCATGCTCATCCATGGGGGTCACGGCGGCAATGGCCACGTTGGAGGGGTGGCCGGACACTGCCACGGTGTAGTAGCTCTGAAGGTCGGAGGGGACATACTCCACCAGGCCCATGGGCAGGGAGTTTTGATAGAAGGTGGGGCCAAAGAAAAAGTTGTACATCTCGATGTGGCCCTTCATACTGGGGTCCACCATAAAGGGGTACAGACCGCTGCGGCCCTTCCAGACCTTCACGTTTTCCACATGGGGGGCAATTTCATGGAGATGGGAGAGAATCTCCCCGGGCTCAGAATAATTATTGGTGGTGAAGATCACATCTCCGGAGCGAATGGAGGCCAGAACCTCCTGCATGGTGTGCTTCTTTTCCTGATATTGTGTTAGAAAACCCTGCTTCATGGGGGCAACTCTCCTTTTGTGTTCTTGTCTCCATCATACGATACCCAAAAGGAAAAGTGAAATCTCGGTTTTCTCTATATTTTCTAAAACTGATTCCCACGATGCATCAATCTGTCTGGATTGGCAGAGGAATCTAGGCGTGACTGACTTTGGGCCACCGGGAAAGCCTGTCCCGAAGCTCCGGCAGCAGGGGATTGGTCTGACTTTTTGCCCACAGCAGGCAGAGAGACAGCTTGGCCCGGGGAGAGGGGAGACGGAGCACCTGAAGGTTGGGGTCGTTGAGCTTGGCCACCACGGACTCCGGCAAAATGGCGGCGCTTTCTCCCGTTTGGACCGTCATGGTCATGTCGTCCAGACTTTCGCAGAAGCGAATCTGCGGCTCCAGACGAAGATCGCCCAGAATGTGAATGATGTGATAAAGCCCCTGGGGCTCTTTGTCCACCAAAATCAGGCCCCGGTTGGTGATGACGTCCGGGTAATCGCCGTCCTGGTGGGGATTCTCACTGCGGAACACCAGTACCATTTCCTCGGTGTCATAGACCTCCTGGCAGATGTCGCTTTTGGGCTCCAACTCCCGATCCAGGACCAACGCGCAGTCCAGTGTTTTGTCGGACAGGCCACGAATCAGCTCCTGATAGTCGCACCGCCGCAGCAGAATGCGAACGCCGGGGTAGGTCCGGCGCAGGCGGTAGAGCATGGTGAGGAACCAGGCTCGGCGCTGGGGATGCTCCAAAGCACGGGCATCGGTTCCGATGGTAAGGGAGAGCGCCTGGGCGTCCTCGGCGGCCTGACTGCGGATCTCCGGCAGCATCTTCTCCCACCGGGAAATCAGCTCCTTGGCGCTTTTTTGCAGAGCGCGACCGGCGCTGGTGAGTTCTACCTGGCGGGTACTACGCTTCAGCAGCGGCATACCGACCTCCTGCTCCAGGTCCATGATCTGGCGGGATAGGGCGGATTGAGAGAGATACACGCTCTCTGCGGCACGGCTGAAATTCAGGGTATCCGCTACGGCGATAAAATAGCGAAGCTGTCGGATCTCCATGACTGACACCTCCAGAAAGGATTGGATTCCCTGTGATTATACCGGGATTTTTGGAAAGATGCAATGCCCTCCGCCGCCAAGGGCGGAAACGGAGAGAATCGGGGTTACGCCTCCGGCTCCTTGCAGACGTCCACCCATCCCTTGGCGCTGGAGACCTGCTCCAGCTCGGCAATGGTGAGCCGGACTGCACTGTGGTCGTTGCCGGCGGCGGGATAAACAGTTTCAAAGTGCCTCAGGCTTTCGTCCAGATAGACATCCACCCCGTCCTGAATGCCGAAGGGGCAGACGCCGCCTGGGGCGTGGCCGATCCATGCTTCAACCTGGTCGAAGGGGATCATTTTTGCCTTGGTGTGAAAGGTGGCCTTATATTTCCGATTGTCCACCTTGGCGGTGCCCTCGGTGAGAATCAGAACAGCTCGATCGTTCTGGAGAAAGGACATGGTTTTTGCGATCATGCCGGGGGCCACCCCAAGGGCCTCTGCGGCCTCCGTGACGGTTGCCGTGGAGGCATCCAGGGTGATGACACGGTCCAGGAAGCCCCGGGCCTCCAAATAATCTTCTGCTTTTTTCAGTGACATAATCGACAGTCCTTTCATCATTTGCTGGGAGAAACGAAAAGAGCCTGACGCAAAACCGTCAGGCTCTTGGCAGGGGATGAGGGATTCGAACCCCCGAAAACGGAGTCAGAGTCCGGTGTGTTACCGTTACACTAATCCCCTATGTTCATGCGTCTTGCTCCAAAACGCATGATTTATTATACTCGAAAAAACGGAAATGTCAAGAGTAATTTTTCGAAAAAACAAAATATTTTTGGGGGAACGTTAGGGCTCGTAGTCGAACTCAAAATCGTAGATGCTGACGGTGTCGCCCTTTTGGATGCCCATTTCCTCCAGCCGCTCAAAAAGACCGCTCTTTCGCAGCTGTCGGTCGAAATACATCCGGGACTCATAGTCGTCGAAGTTGATGTCTGCGATTAGACGTTCCATCCAGGGGGCGGAAACCAGCCACAGCCCGTCCTGGTCCTGAATGGTCAGCTCGTCGGCGCTGCCCGCTTCGGCCAGGGGCTTGACGTATTCCGGCTCATAGACGGTGATGGGCGGAAGCGCCTGGAGTCGGTCGTAGACAATCCGCATCAGTTCCTTGGTGCCTCGGTGGGTGGCGGCAGACATCTCGTAGAGGGGCAGCCCCAGCGAGGCCGTATAGTCCCGCAGGCGGGTCATGTTGTCGGGATCCTGGAGAATATCCACCTTGTTGGCCACAACGATCATCGGACGGCTGGCCAGATCAGGGGAATACTGCGCCAGCTCGTTGTTGATGGTGATAAAGTCCTCCACCGGATCCCGGCCCTCACTGCCGGAGACATCCACCACGTGGACCACCAGGCGGCAGCGGTCAATGTGCCGCAGAAAATCGTGGCCCAGCCCCACGCCTTCGGAGGCGCCCTCAATAATACCGGGGATGTCGGCCATCACAAAGCTCTCGCCCTCGCCTAAATAGACCACGCCCAGATTGGGGAACAGAGTGGTGAAGTGGTAGTTGGCGATTTTGGGATGTGCGCCGGACACCACGGACAGCAGGGTGGATTTGCCCACATTAGGGAAGCCCACCAGCCCCACATCGGCCAGTAGCTTCAGCTCCAGCTCCACATCGTGGCTCTCTCCGGGCAGGCCGGATTTTGCGAAGCGGGGCGCCTGACGGGTGGGAGTGGCGAAGTGCTGGTTGCCCCAGCCGCCTCGGCCGCCCTTGGCCAGCACATAATCCTCCTGAGAGGACATGTCCTGGATGACCTCGCCGGTTTCCGCATCCCGGACCACCGTACCCAAGGGCACCTGGATGATAAGATCCTGGCCGTTCCGGCCCTTCATATTGCTGCCGGCGCCATTGCCGCCGGGCTCTGCGGTGTATTTCCGCTTATAACGGAAGTCCATCAGGGTGGTCATGCCGGTATCGACCCGGAGAATGACGCTACCGCCATGGCCGCCGTCACCGCCGTCCGGTCCCCCTGCGGCGATATATTTTTCTCGGCGGAAGGACATGCAGCCGTTGCCGCCGTGGCCCGCCTGGACGAAGATTCGAACTTTATCTACAAACTGTGCCATAAAACGTTCTCCTTTGTGTGGATCAATGACGCAGGGATGAAAAGGAGGGTGCTCTACAGCACCCTCCTAATTTCAGCAAATTACTGCTCCTGAGCCTCGTAAACGGAGACCTGCTTGCGGTCCCGGCCCAGACGCTCAAACCGAACCACGCCGTTTACACGAGCGTAGATGGTATCGTCGCTGCCGATGCCCACGCCCTTGCCGGGGTGGATATGAGTGCCTCTCTGGCGCACCAGAATGTTGCCGGCCTCAACGTGCTGACCGTCGGCGCGCTTTACACCCAGGCGCTTGGACTCGGAGTCACGGCCGTTCTTGGTGGAGCCGCCGCCCTTATGGTGCGCGAAAAACTGAATGCCAATCTTAAGCATGATTTACACCTCCAAAACCGTTAGATGGTTGGGATTCTCTTTGGAAAGCTCACGCATGTAGAGAAGCAGACCCTGCAGGATCTGCTCACCGCCGGAATGGCCGGCGGGAAGCGTAAGACTGATCTCAGCGGTACGATTATTCACGGAAACCGCTGCACCGGCGTGGAGCACATCGTTGATGGTGCACTCCGCAAGGCGGACCGCAGAGGTGACGGCGGCACAGACAATGTCGTGGCCGGCCTCAGCATGCCCGCTGTGCCCCTGGCAGGAAAATCCCGAGAGCCTACCCTGGGCGCAATAAAACCGGATGGTAGTCATCAGTGCTCGATTTTCTCGATCTGAACTGCGGTGTAGGGCTGACGATGACCCTTCTTAGAAGCGGAGCCCTTCTTAGGACGATACTTGAAAACAGTGATCTTCTTGCCCTTGCCGTTCCGAACGACCTTGGCCTCGACCTTTGCGCCCTCGATGGCGGGGGTACCGAACTTGCTGTTTTCGCCGTCGATGATAGCCAGAACCTGGTCGAAAACCACGGTCTCGCCGGCCTCAGCGTTCAGCTTTTCCATGTAGACGAGCTGACCCTCAGAGACGGTGTACTGCTTGCCACAAGTTTTGATAATTGCCTGCATGTGCGTTGCACCTGCCTTTACATTAGACTCGCTCGGGAGGCGGCGCTTAAAAAAGGGCGCAACTTGAAAAGCCTCTTTGATGCGGCATGCAGATTATAGCATCCAAATGCCTTGTCTGTCAAGGGAAAAATCCGATTTTTTCTCAGAAATCCCGGCCGTCATCGTCATAATCTTCGTCGTGGACGTCATGCTCGTCACTGAGAATCTCCCCCACCCGCATACGCCGGGAGAGCTTCATGTCCTCCACCGCCTGGTGGATGATCTCCTTGGTCTCACGGGGGTGTTTGATGTTCTTCAATTCCAGAATGGGAGCGCTTTTGTCCGAGGACTGAACGGTGACGGTGCCTACGCCGAAGATCCGCTGTCCCAGGGAAATCTTCAGAGAGAGATCCCGGACCCGATACAGCAAAACCTCCTCGCACCGGGTGGTGAGCAGACCGGTCTCCAGGAACAGACGGTCGTCGCTGAGGGCGTAGCGGGTGAAGGACAGGGGCAGCCCCAAACGGCGTTTCCGGTCCTGCCAGAGATATTCAAGCTTCATCATGATGGTGTTCCTCCTTATATAATGGATAGAGTGAGCCGGACCCCTGCCGGGGCCGGAGTTCAGAGACGATTAAATAGACCAGCAGCAGCCCCAGTATGGCGGCCACCAGCTCGGTGGAGAGAATGCGCATGCCGCCGAACAAATAGGAGCAGTAGGCCAGAAAGCCCCCTCCCAGCTGAATCAGCGCCACAGGAAGCCGCCGGGGATACCGTGCCACATAGAGAATCGACAGCATCTCCGCCAGGTAAAAATACCGTTCGTGCATTTTCGGCAGCAGCCAGGGAATGGCCAGGGAGAAGATATATCCCAGGACCACCAGATCCCCAGGTGTGGGGGCGGGAAATCGGCGTAGAAAACAGTAGAGAAGCAAAAGCACCAGAATTCCCGCCAAAAGCACCGGCATGGGGGTCAGGTCGTCATAAAAGCTGTTGGGAACCAGGGACCAAAAGGAGGGGGCGCTAAGGCTGAGATAGGGATAGGCGTTGGTCTGGTTCACATAGATTCCAAAGGTGTCGGCAAAGCTCCGTCCGGCCAGCAGCGCCGGAAGCATGGCGGCGAAAAAGGTGGCCGGGAAAACCAGAAGATGCATGAGACGGAGATAGTTTCCCACCAGCAGGAAAATCACAGTGGGGAGCAGGAAAATAGCCTGGAGCTTAAAGGCAAACGCTAGGGCAAACAGAAGCATAGAGGAGATGGGGCGTCGCTGAAGGCCAAAGTACAGCCCCCAAAGGGACAGGGCGGCGTAGATGCCGTCGCATTGGCCCCAATATCCGCTGTTTAGAAAGGCGGTAGGCGCCAGCAGCGCCCCGAAGAAGGCGAAGAGCAGCACAATGGGACGGGCCGTCAGCAGACGGGCCAGCTTCAAAACTGCCAGGGCCAGGAATAGGTCCGCCAGCACCGAGGCCAGCTTGATCCAGTAGAGATCGTAGCCTGGCAGCCGGGAAATCAGCAGCAGAAGGTACAGATAGGGCATATTATAGTCGCCGATGGGGGTGGAGAGGGCTTCCCGGAGGGTCATGGTGTTCATGGAGGAGATCCACTGGCTCAGAAAGGTCACATAGTCCGGAGAGACATAGTCAAACAGACAAAGCCGCAGGCACAGACAGAGATACAGCCCCACCATGGCACAGATCATATGGGATAGATCGGAAAAAACAGGGCGAACCATCAGCAGGGCCGCCCCGCCCAGCCAGAACAGAATAACCGCCAGGCTACAGGCCAGCGCGCCAGAGTAGGTCATGGCGGCGCTGGACATCAAGGTTGCAAGAACAATGGAGACTAGAGCGCACAGCAGAAGGATTCCCCTGCTGAGCCGGTCTGAGTGTGTATTCAAAAAAACACCTCCAGGGATGGAGTGCTGCCCAGAGTCAGCTTATTGACATTATAGCAGATTCCAAGGGAAATGGGAAGAGGTGGGAGAAAGAGAATCCCGAGGGTCCGGGAGAATATTTGCCCCGGCGGGACCTTCGGCAAGATTCACGTTGACAATCTCTCCCTGGGTGATTATACTACCTGAGGAGCTTTCCTGGGAAAATGGAAGGAAAGCCGCCGGAAAGGAAGAACGCCTTGAAACTGTTTGTGCTTGTACTGTTTATCGCAACCTATGTTCTGATGATCCTGTTGCCCAAATATCGCCCCTGGGTGGCGGCCATCAGCGCCGGAATTATCCTGGTGACCGGTGTGGTGCCCCTGAGGGAACTTCCCCAGGCCATTGATTTTAATGTGCTGATGATGCTGGCAGGTACCATGGGAACGGTATCGCTGTTTATTGAATCCAGAATGCCCAACCGTATGGCGGAGGTTCTGCTGGAGCACTCGCCCAATGTAATGTGGGTGGTGGTGGTCATGTCCCTGTTTGCCGGGGTGGTCTCCGCCTTTGTGGACAATGTTGCCACGGTGCTGATGATTGCGCCGGTGGGACTGGCCATTGCCAAAAAGCTGAATATCTCCCCGGTGGGGATGATTATCTCCATTGCGGTCTCCTCAAACCTTCAGGGGGCGGCCACCTTGGTGGGTGACACCACCTCCATTATGCTGGGGGGATATGCCAATATGGACTTTCTGGACTTCTTTGTGATGGATGGAAAGCCCAGCATATTCTTTGGGGTGGAGCTGGGGGCCCTGGCTACGGTGCCGGTGATTATCCTGCTGTTCCGGAAAAACCGCGAGAGCTTTTCCTCCCATGACGTGACGGTGGTGTCGGATTATGTGCCCACGATTTTGCTGTTAGGAAATGTGGTGCTGCTGATTCTGGCCTCCTTCTGGCATGGCCGCCCGGCGATGACCAACGGCCTGATTTGTATGACGGTGTTTGTGGTGGGCCTTGTGTATACGTACCTCCACAAGAGGGATTTTCAGATTCCCAAGCAGGCCATTGGGGAGATCGACTATGAGACGCTGATTCTTCTGGCGGGACTGTTTGTGGTGATTGCCGGCGTCTCTCAGGTGGGAATCATCGACGACATCAGCCACATCTTTGTGGAGCTGGGAGGAGACAACCTGTTTCTAATCTATACGGTGATTGTCTGGGGCTCAGTGCTGTTTTCTGCCTTTGTGGACAACATCCCCTATGTGGCAACCATGCTTCCTGTGGTGGCGAAAATCGCCGGGACCATGGGCTGCTCACCCTATCTGCTGTTCTTCGGACTGCTCACCGGCGCCACGCTGGGGGGAAATCTGACGCCCATTGGCGCCTCGGCCAATATTGCCGGAATGGGGATTCTGCGGAAGGCGGGCTATGAAGTGAAAACACGGGACTTTTTCCGTATCGGCATTCCCTTTACCCTGTGTGCGGTGATTGTGGGATACCTGTTCTGCTGGATTTTTTGGAGATAAGAAAAGGGGCTGCCTCATGGTGAGACAGCCCTTTTTGCGGTATTATGGGGTAACATCCACCACGGTAAGGGTGTTCTCCCGAACCTGGAAGCGTATATCGAAGCCCCCAAAGCCCATGCCGTAGATCCGTTCTGGGTCTCGCTGATAGGAGGGCCGGGGGTCGTGGGACAGTACGCCGATCAGTGCCTCCCGCCGGTCTGGGGGAATTCGTTCCAGCAGAGCCGGAGGGAATTCCACGGCCAGCAGGAAGTCCCCGGCGGTTTCGGTAAAGCCTCCCCGGGCCTCCGGGTGGCAGTCGGCATAGGGGGCGTAGGGCTTGATGTCGAAAATAGGGGTTCCGTCCATCAAATCGGCGCCGGCCACCTCCAGCACAAGGCCCTGGTCCTGGGATTCCCGGAGGCCCACCAGCTCCACACAGCTCAGTCCGATGGGGTTGGGGCGGAAGGGAGAGCGGGTGGCAAAGACGCCCATGCGGGTGTTCCCACCCAGTCGAGGGGGACGGACGGTGGGAGACCAGTTGGGGCGTATGGCCTCTGAGAACTGCCAGATCAGCCACAGATGGGAGTAGCCGTCGATGCCCCGCAGGGCGTCGGGGTTGCGGTATTCCGGCTCAAAGACGACGGTGGCCCGCAGGGCCTCTACCAGGCCGGCCTGGCGGGGAATCCCAAATTTGGTGGGAAAATCGCTGTGGATGCGGGCGATGATCTTCATCGGTGAAACGGTTTGCATGGCGAAGCTTCCTCAATTTCGTAGAATGAGTTCATTTTATCATAAATGGCGGGCAGACGAAAGAGGGGAGGAGAAATAACTTGCATTTCTCCTGAAATATAATTATAATAATGATACCACAAAATATTGGACCCGTTACAGGGCGCTTGGAGGAATCATTATGAGTTACGTTCTCAGCTGTTGTTCCACGGCGGATTTGACCCAGGAGCATTTTAGAAGCCGGGAGATCCGGTATATCTGTTTTCACTATGAGCTCAACGGGGTGCAGTACCCGGATGACTTGGGGAAGACGGTGCCCTTTGACAAGTTCTACGCGGATATGGCAGCGGGGGCGGAGACCAAGACCTCTCAGGTCAATGTGGACGAGTTCCTGGCGTATTTTACGCCAATGCTGGAGGCAGGGCAGGATATTCTCCACGTTTGCCTTTCCTCGGGCATCTCCGGGGTCTACAACTCCGCCAACGCGGCAAGAGCAGAGCTTCAGGAGAAATATCCGGAGCGGAAAATTCTGATTCTGGACTCGCTGGGGGCCTCCTCGGGCTATGGCCTGTTTATGGATAAGCTGGCGGACCTGCGGGATGCAGGCATGGAGGTGGAGGAGCTTTATCAGTGGGGGCTTGCCCATCGACTACAGCTTCACCATTGGTTTTTCTCCACGGATCTGACGTTCTATGTCAAGGGCGGGCGAATCTCCAAGGCCAGCGGCTGGTTCGGTACGGTGCTGCGGATTTGTCCCCTGCTCAACATGGACAATCTGGGACGGCTGATTCCCCGGTACAAGGTCCGCACCAAGCCCAAGGTCATTGAGGCCATTGTGGAGCAGATGGAGCAGCATGCCCAGGGGGGCCGGGATTACAACGGCAAATGCTATATCTCCAATTCCGCCTGCGATGAGGATGCCAGAGCGGTGGCGGACCTGGTGGAGGAGCGGTTCCCTCACCTGGACGGCAAGGTGGAGATCTACAGTGTGGGCACCACCATTGGCAGCCACACCGGCCCGGGGACAGTGGCGCTGTTCTTCTGGGGCGACGAACGAACCGCTTGACTGTGGAAGGGTTTTTGCGTACAATCAAGGTGTGCCCCATAGGTGGCACGCCTTTGAGACTGTCGAAAAAGCCGGAAGGCTTTTCCGACAAAGGGCTTGCGGCCTGATGCGCGCATTTTTGTGCGCTGGAGGCGCACAAAAGCCACACTTTCAGGCCGAGAGGTATGTTCCGCCATGTACACGCCCCGGCGGAACATGATTTGACCCTATTTCGCCGCTGCGGCGGCGAAACTCTACGAGGTTTTTGACAAACTGCAAGGCGTGCCCCATAGGTGGCACGCCTTTTTTGCGGGAGGAGTGGACAAGTTGGAGCAGATCAGAATTCTCAGTCAGACAGACGGTATGATCGTCTGCGTCAAGCCTGCCGGAATACTCAGCCAGAGCGGAACGCCGGGGCAGAAAACCATGGTCACGGCCCTGGAGCGCCAGCTGGGAACGGAGATCTATCCGGTTCACCGGCTGGACCGGGAGACCGGAGGGGTGATGGTCTACGGGGCTACCGCCCAGGAGGCGGCAAGGCTCAGCCGATGCATCCAGCAGGGACAGCTGGAAAAGGAATATTTGGCGGTGGTTCAGGGGAGTCCGGAGCCGTCTCAGGGAGCCATGAGGGATCTACTGTTCCACGACCAGAGACGCAATAAGACCTATGTGGTGGACCGCCAGAGAAAGGGCGTCAAGGAGGCGCGGCTTTTATATCGGGTTCTGGCAGAGCGCCAGGGGCTGTCGCTGGTCCAAGTCCGGCTGCTCACCGGCAGGACCCACCAGATTCGGGTGCAATTTGCCTCCCGAGGCTGGCCCTTGCAGGGGGACCGGCGTTACGGCGGGGGCTCCGGGGTGCTGGCACTGTGGTCCATGCGGCTGCGTGTACCCGGGAAAGACGGAATGCAGACCTTCTCGGCGCTGCCTGAGGGTGCCATGGGGCCCTTCGGGGAGATTGTGCTGCCGGAATCCATCGAAATCAACAATTTTTAGAAAAATAAAAAAAGTCCTTGACAATTCCCCTGCGCAGGAGTAAAATAAACAAGCAATTTCAAATGCGCGAGTGGTGGAATTGGTAGACTCGCTAGATTCAGGTTCTAGTGTCCATTACGGACGTGCGGGTTCAAGTCCCGCCTCGCGCACCAAGCAGCAGCTTCGATACTGTCGTATCGGAGCTGCTGCTTTTTATCGTAGCATAGTGCCATCGGGGGCAAGGACCCGAAGCGGCGGGGAGAAGAAAAATGCTCCACGGTCTGACGCTCTGCCCGCACGTGGCCGTATGGCTTATTTACGGGCCATGAAAACGTCCCCCAGGGGCAGCCTGGGGGACGGGGCGTTAGGATTCCAAAGTGGGACGCAGACCGTCGGTAAGGTCCTTGATAATCTCTCCGGCCAGAATGAGCCCGGCCACAGAGGGGACAAAGGAGACACTGCCGGGAATATCCCGCCGGGTGGTGCAGCTGCGCTCGGTGCCTGGGGGGCAGATACAGTGGCTACGGCAGCTGATGCTCGGGTCCTCCAGCGGGCGCAGGGGCGGCTCCTGGGAATAGACCACCTTGAGACCGGGAACCCCACGCTTTCGAAGCTCCCGCCGCATGATCCGTGCCAGGGGACAGACCTTGGTGTCGTAGATGTCGGCCACCCGGAAGGCGGTGGGATCCAGCTTGTTCCCGGCGCCCATGGCGCTGATGATGGGGACGTTTAGTCGCTGGCACTGAAGCACCAGCTCGATTTTTGCGGAAACGGTGTCCACGGCGTCTACCACATAGTCATAGCTGGAAAAGGGGAAATCCTCGGCGTTTTCCGGCAGGAAAAAGCACTTTCGGGTGACTACTTGGGCGTTGGGATTGATGTCATGGATTCGGTCCGCCATAACGTCAGTTTTGTATTGCCCCAGGGTTTTCCGGGTGGCAATGATCTGTCGGTTTAGATTGGTGAGGCAGACCCGGTCATCATCAATCAGATCAAAGGCACCTATGCCGCTGCGGGCCAGGGCCTCGCAGGTGAAGCCCCCCACGCCGCCGATGCCAAATACGGCCACCCGGGCATGTTGCAGGCGCTCCAGGGCGGCCTGGCCCAGGAGCAGCTCTGTTCTGGAAAACTGATTCAGCATACCGATTCCTCAATTCCTTGTTCTCTGAATTCCTAGTGATATAATCATATTACAGCCGGGGAAACCGGGTCAACTGGGAAAGTCCACAAGAATCCCCGGAAAAAGAGAAGGCGAGCTGGTTACTTTTCTGAAAGGGGCAGACGCCGGGAAAAATTGTGTTTCCCTCTTTACATTCCGGGAAGAAGTGCGTATAATCATGCTGAAAATTCTTCTGCAATCGGGAGTGACAGACCATGACAAAGTGGATCGCAAAGATCAATGAAAATGACGATACCTTCGGAGACGAGATCCTGATGGGAATTGCCGGAGGCGAAGCCGGCTTTGAGGTGATTCTCAGCAATGAGGACGATTCCGGGGTGATGCCCGGCTATACGGAGGAAGAGGCCCGGGAGAATCTGGAGGATTACTACGGGTACTACGACACGTTCTCCTGGCTGGAGGAAGAGGGATGATATAGGCCGTCGGCAGAGTGGTTTGCCGACGGCCTATATCATAAGTAAGGGGCAGGCGTAGGCCTGCCCCTTACGGTATTCCTTACTGCTTCTTTGCCATTTCCTTCAGGGCGTCTCTCCGGGAGAGGTTGACACGGCCCTTTTCGTCGATGTCCGTGACCTTCACCCAGGTCATGTCGCCTACGTTCAGCACGTCCTCGACCTTCTCTACCCGATGGTTTTCCAGCTTGGAAATGTGGATCATGCCGTCCTTGCCGGGAGCCAGCTCCACAAAGGCGCCGATGGGGATAATGCGGACCACCTTGCCATAGTACAGCTTGCCCACCTCGGGGACGAAGCAGATGTTGTCAATGGCGGTTTTGGCGGCCTTGCAGGCGGCGCCGTCCACTGCGGAGATGAAGATGGAGCCGTCGTCGTCGATGTCGATCTTGGCGCCGGTCTCTGCGGTGATCTTCTGAATGGTCTTTCCGCCGGAGCCGATGACCTCCCGAATCTTCTCCACAGGGATCTTCATGGAGATCATCTTGGGGGCATACTCGCTGACTTCCTTCCGAGGCTCGGGGATGCAGGGAAGCATGATCTGGTCCAGAATCTCCAGACGGGCCTTCCGGCAGCTCTCCAGTGCGTCCTCGATGATCTCCATGGTAAGGCCGTCATTTTTCAGATCCATCTGGATGGCAGTGACGCCCTGGGTGGTACCGGCGACCTTAAAGTCCATCTCTCCGTGGAAATCCTCCACGCCCTGGATGTCAATGAAGGTGCGGAAGGTATCGCCGTCGGAGATCAGACCGCAGGAGATGCCGGCCACGGGCCGCTTAATGGGCACACCGGCGTCCATCAGAGCCAGGGTGGTGCCGCAGATGGAGCCCTGAGAGGTGGAGCCGTTGGAGGAGAGCACGTCGGAGACCACCCGGATGGCATAGGGGAACTCCTCCACAGAGGGGAGCACAGGCACCAGAGCCTTTTCTACCAGGGCGCCATGGCCATACTCCCGGCGGGAGGTGGAACGGCTGGAGCGGGCCTCACCGGTGGAGAAGGCGGGCATATTGTAGTGATGCATCCAGCGCTTTCCCTCCTCGGGGAAGATGGTGTCCAGCTTCTGCATCATGCTGAGGCTGCCCAGGGTGCACACAGAGAGAACCTGGGTCTGGCCACGGGTAAACAGGCCGGAGCCGTGAACTCTGGGCAGAACGCCGACCTCGGCGGCCAGAGGACGGATCTCGTCGGTGCGGCGGCCGTCCACACGCTTGCCGGCCAGCAGCCACTTCTTGACCACCTTCTTCTGCATCTTGTACAGGCAGACCTCAATGTGCTGGTCGTAGTCCTCGTACTTCTCCGCGAATTTCTCGGCGAAATCCAGACGGATGGCAGAAAGACGCTCCTCCCGGACATTTTTGTCGGGAGTATCCAGGGCATACTCGATCTGGTCAAGGCCGTACTCCATCAGGTCGTTGAGCATGTCATAGTTGACAGCGGCCTTCTCGAAGGTGAATTTGGGCTTGCCGATGGTTGCCACGATCTCATTGATGAAGGCGACAATCTTCTGGTTGGTCTCGTGGGCCAGACGGATGCCTCCCATAAGGATGTCCTCAGGAATCTCGTTGGCCTCGGTTTCGATCATGACAACCTTCTCCGCGGTGGAGGCGATGGTCACGAACATGTCGGCCTTCTGGTGCTGCTCATAGCTGGGGTTTACCACATACTCGCCGTCCACATAGGCAACCTGGGTGGTGGCCATGGGGCCGTTCCAGGGCACGTCGGAGTAGGCGGTGGCAATAAAGGCGCCCAGGGAGGCGACCACCTCAATGGAGTTGTCATAGTCGTTGGACAGTGCGGTGCAGGTGATGACCACGTCGTTGCGAAGGTCATCGTCAAAGAAGGGGCGCATAGGCCGGTCAATCAGACGGCTGACCAGTACGCCCTTTTCGGAGGGACGACCCTCCCGGCGGAGATAGGCCCCGGGAATGCGGCCCACAGAGTACATCCGCTCCTCAAAGTCGATGGTAAGGGGGAAGTAGTCGATGCCGGACTTGGGGGCAGAGGATGCCACCACAGTGGTCAGAACCACGGTGTCGCCGTAGCGGCAGATGCACTCGCCGTTGCACAGCTCCGCCACCTTGCCGGTGATGACGGTGAAGGGGCGGCCGCCGATTTCGGTTTGGAACACATGCTGATTGGGGAATTCTTTTTTCGTTACCATGAAGTTACCTCCTGTTTTGATTTCCGGCACAGGACGTTTAGCACTTGAAACAGGACCCGTCTGCCGGGCCTTCTTTCAACTGCTAAAACAGAACTGTGCCTGTTGTGAATAAACGGATAAAAAAGGCGGCTCTAGGAGCCGCCCTTTTTGACAGATTTCCGCAGGTGCCGGGCGGCAATGCGGGATTTACTTACGCAGACCCAGCTTCTTGATCAGCTCACGATAGCGGTTGATGTCCTTCTTGGCCAGGTAGTCCAGCAGGTTGCGGCGCTTACCAACCATCTTCAGCAGGCCACGACGGCTATGGTCGTCATGGATGTGGGTGCGCAGATGCTCGGTGAGCTCGTTGATGCGGTAGGTGAGAACGGCAACCTGGACCTCGGGGGAACCGGTATCGCCCTCGTGGGTTGCGTACTGCTTGATGATTTCGTCTTTGACTTCCTTGCGGATCATAGTGTTTTCCACCTTTCAAATAATGTTACCCGAATGCTAAGTGGCGGGCGGGTGAAGCCCGGAAATCCGGCGTTGTCCCGCGACTGAGCGATTGGGCATACCGATAGGATTATACCACTTTTTTTGACTTTGTAAAGGAAAATCTGAAAAATTTACGGATCTTTTTCCGCCGCCGGGGCATAACGGATGTATTCCACATTGTCCGGACTGGCGGCCCGGGCCGACATAAAGCGGTAGACCCGGTCCCGCAGCTCCTCCTGGGCCTTTTTGGGGGAGAGGTCAGACCTGGGGTACATGGGGGAGGACAGGGTGACGGTCATGGCGGGCTTTCGCAGAAAGCGGAACAGACCGGTGCGTCTGCGGTAGGTGGTGACCATGGCGATGACGGGGGCGTTTTCCTTTACGGAATAGCGGAAGGCCGTATCCTGGAAGGGCCGGATGCCGGTGTAAAAGGGCCAGATGTGGGCTTCCGGAAAGATGGCCACACAGGAGCCTTCGGCGTACCGCCGGGTGACCGTGGAGAGAAAGCTGCGCATGCCGTCGAATTTCGTAGGGATGGGAATCACCCCCAGCATCAGCACCAGGTTTTTGAGAAAGGGGATGGACACCGCATCGGGATTGGCCACCACATAGGCCTTCCGGGGGAATGCGGTGACGGCCGGGAGAAAGGCGTCCAAATACCGGGTGTGGTTTCCGTAGAGAAAGAAGCCGCCGGCGGGGAGCTCCGCAAGGGCCTCCCGATGCTCTACCCGCAGTCCCAGATAGCATTTGGAGATCAGGAACACAATGGGGACGGCGATGAGATAATAGAGGAGAAAGGCCAGCAGATTCCACAGGCCGGAGCCGCGGACAAAGGGAAAGTCCCCGCCCACCTCCCGGGTGGAGATGCACAGGCCGGCAAAGTCATCCTCCAAGGGATCGGAATAGTAGATCACACGGTCAGACTTCATGGTGCTTGGCCTCCCAGGTGTCCAGCAGCATCTGCTCCATCTGATCCATGCACTGCTGGAAGTCAAATTGCCGGGCATAGCCCAGGTAGCGCCGGGAGCAGGCGGCCCGCTCCTCCGGGTGTCCCAGCCACCAGTCCATTTTTTCTGCCAGACTGGCCGGGTCGTTATAGTGGAACAGATTCTGTTCCGTCAAAGCAAAATAGCGGGTGGCGCTGCGGGGAGAGTCGGCAATCAGGGGAACCCGGCCGCAGGCGATGGCCTCCAGGCAGGAGATGGCTTCAATCTCGATTTCCGCCGGGTGAACGTAGAGGTCGGCGCAGTTGATGATGTCCACCAGGTCCTCCCGGCTGAAGAACTGCATGATGGGCATGGAAATGCCCTGTTTCCGGGCTCTTTCCCGAAGGTCCTCCGCCAGGGGGCCGGTCCCGGCAAAGACCAGCTGGAGCCGGTCCCGGTACTTGGACTGGGCAGCGGCGTCAATGAGGACCCAGTGGGACTTTTCCCGGCTGTACCGGCCGGTAAACAGCACCACATATTTCCCCGCCAGCTCCGGAGGCCGGGAGACCTCCTTGGGAGCAAACTCCCGGCCCACGCCGTTGGAGATGATCCGGTGATTGGTGGGGCCCACCACGGCCTCAAAGGTGTCGCAGATAAACTGGGTAGGGTAGTGGATGCAGTCGCAGTATTGGTAGAGCCGCTTGTAGAATACCTCGTAGGTCAGGTGGTTGCCCAGAGAGAAGTCCTTCATCAACAGGTGTCCGGTGAGATTTTCCGCCTGGCAGTGAAACCCGGCGGTGAGGGCGATCCCATGGGCCTGGGCGTAGAGCGCTGCGGCCTTTCCCAGGCCGAAGGGCAGCATCACATGGATCACGTCCGCGTCGTGGATGGCCGATTCCAGGATCTCGTGATCCACCCGGGCAGGAGAGACGCCGTTTTCCTCTACATAGTGGTTAAAGGGACCAAAGTCGAATTTCGGGACAATATAAAAGTCAGGGCAGTCCGCTCTGGCGGGATCATCGCAGACCACACGGACGGTATGGCCCTTGGCCCGCAGGGAGCGGATCAGATTCATGGCGGCAATGGTGGTGCCATTGTTTTCCTGGCCCAGCACGTCGCAGATTATAGCAATCTTCAAAGTATTCTCCTTCATTTTCTCCGGAAAGCACGTTTTTTTCAAAAAAACTCTATCACAGAAGCATGAAAATTACAAGGGATAAACCGGGCCAACTGTCGCAAACATGCCAAAAAATGAACCAACGGTCTCGGGAAAAAAGAGCAGAATGCTAAAATTGTCCACAAGAACAAAAATGCCATTGACAAACGGAGAGCGCTTTTGTATGATGAAGAAAAACAAAACAGAAATAGGCTGTGAAAAGGAAAAGTATCCGCAATCACGAGACGTTCAGAGAGGACGTATTTGGTGGAAGCGTCTGTCCCGCTGCGGTGAAACTCACCTTGGAGCTTCGTACTGAAGGCAATCTGCTCTAGGCGGCGACGGCGCCCTCCGTTATCGGGGAATCCATACAGAACTGTATGGAGCCGAGGGCCTGCGCAAGCAGGAATTTAGGTGGTAACGCGGAGAGAGCTTCGTCCTAAAACGATGGGACGAGGCTGTTTTTATACCCTTTTTGCTCCAGCCCCAGACAAAGGAGGTTTTATTATGATTAGTGGTGCAGAGGCTCTGATTGAGAGCCTGAGACGGGAACAGGTCACGGAAATATTCGGCTATGCCGGAGCCACCATCTGCCCGGCTGTGGATGCGGTCAAGCATTCCGACATCCATTACACCCTGGTCCGTACGGAGCAGAATGCGGGCCATATGGCCTCCGGCTATGCGAGAATCAGCGGCAAGCCCGGGGTGTGCATGGTCACCTCCGGTCCGGGTGCCACCAACCTGATTACCGGCATTGCCACGGCCTATATGGATTCCATTCCTATGGTGGCCATCACCGGCCAGGTGGAGAGCTATCTGCTGGGGCGGGACATCTTCCAAGAGGTGGACATGACCGGCGCAGTGGCGCCCTTTATCAAGCACAGCTATTTGGTGAAGGATGCGAAGAAGATCCCTCAGGTGGTCAAAGAGGCCTTCCATATTGCCGCCACCGGGCGGCCCGGTCCGGTGCTGATTGATATTCCCATTGATGTGCAGAAAACCATGATCGACCCGGAGTATCCGGAGACCGTGGACATCCGGGGCTATAAGCCCTCCTTTAAGGGCAATGTAAAGCAGATTCAGCGGGCGGCGGCAGCCATCTGTCAGGCGCAAAAGCCGGTGCTGTGCCTGGGCGGCGGGGTGATTATGGCCCACGCAGAGCGGGAGGCCATCGCCTTTGCGGAAACCTCCGGGATTCCGGTGGTCACCACCATGATGGGCTTGGGCAGCATTCCCACGGATCATCCCCTTTATATGGGTATGATCGGCTCCTTTGGGACGGACTGCGCCAATCGGACGCTGGCTCACTCGGATCTTCTGATTTTGGTGGGGGCCCGGGTGGCCAATCGGGCCATTCTCTCCCCCGGGGAGATCGGCCGGCGGATGAAGACCATACATATTGATGTGGATCCTGCGGAGATCGGCAAAAACGTCAGCACCACCATTCCGGTGGTGGGGGATGTCAAGGAGGTTCTGCGGCAGCTGATGGAGCATTGCCCGGTGGCGCAGACCCAGGACCTGGAGCCCATGAAGGCCAAACGCAAGGCGGAGCTGGTGCGGGAGCTCCCCAGCCGGCCTGGCTTTGCCCATCCGGCGCGGGTGATTCGGGCGCTGGGGGAGAAGCTCCAGGAGAATGCCACGGTCTCTGTCGATGTGGGGCAGAACCAGATCTGGACCTGTAAGCATCTGAGGATCCGGCACGGCCGGTTCCTGACCACCGGGGGGCTGGGTACCATGGGATATTCCCTCCCGGCGGCGCTGGGGGCGTTTGTGGCGGATCCCCAACGGGAGAATGTGGTGGTCTGCGGCGACGGCAGCTTTCAGATGTTTGAAAACGAGCTCAGCACGCTGCGAAATCTCAATGCTCCGGTGAAGATTCTCCTGATGCAGAATAATGTGCTGGGATTGGTCAACGAGATTCAGCACAGCGCTTACAGCGGCCCCTTCGGGGTGGCCCTGGACCACTCCCCGGACTTTCGGAAGCTGGCGGAGGCCTATGGGGTCCCCTGCGGCGTGCTGACAGAGGATGGGGACATTGACCAGGCGCTGGATGCCATGCTGGGGCAGGAGGGGCCCTACCTTCTGTGCTGCCAGGTGGATCCCGACGCCAAGACAGGGGACTGAGGAGGGAAACACCATGAAACAGACCATTTCCGTTCTGGTGGAAAACCAGGCAGGCGTCCTGAATCGGATCACCGGCCTGTTCTCCCGCCGTGCCTTTAATATTGAGTCCCTGGCCGTGGGGGTGACGGAGGATCCCACCGTTTCCCGGATTACCATTATTGTGGACAGCGGCAACAGCGTGGTGGAGCAGGTGGAAAAACAGCTCAATAAGCTGGTGGACGTCATCAAGGTCCGTACCCTGGAGGAGGATCGTATGATCGCCAGGGAGCTGATGATCGTAAAGGTTTCCAGCACCACCAAAACCCGGGTGGACATTATGAATGTCTGCCAGATCATGGGGGCCAAAATCGCGGATATTTCCCCCACGACCATGACCCTGGAGCTCAGCGACACGGCTGACCGGCTGGAGCTGTTCCAGAGCCTCCTGCGCCCATTTTCCATTCTGGAGGTGGCCCGGACCGGGCTGATTGCCGTCCAGAAGGGCAGCGGGAAAATGTGAGAAAGGAGCCAGCATATGAAGGTCAGAGCAACGACAGCAATTCTGGAGTGCCTCCTGGAGCAGGGGGTGGATACCATCTTCGGGTATCCCGGCGGCACGATTCTCAATATCTATGACGAGCTATACAGCTACCAGGGGAGGCTTCGGCATATCCTCACCGCCCACGAGCAGGGAGCGTCCCATGCGGCCGACGGCTATGCCCGATCCACCGGAAAGGTGGGGGTTTGCTTCGCCACCTCCGGCCCCGGGGCCACCAATCTAACCACGGGCATTGCAACGGCTTACTATGACTCCTCTCCGGTGGTGTTTATCACCTGCAACGTCACGGAGAACCTTCTGGGGAAGGACGCCTTCCAGGAGGTGGACATCACCGGTATTGCCATGCCTATCACCAAGGCCACCTATCTGGTGCGGGATCCCCAGACCATCCCCGATATTATGCGGGAGGCCTTTGCAGTGGCGGCTACCGGGCGGCCCGGCCCGGTGCTCATTGATTTCCTCAAAAACGTTACCGCCCCGGATGTGCTGATCGACTACGAGCCCATGGAGCGGAAGGATCACATCAAGCACGGCCGCCTTCAGGCCCTGACCCATCGGATTGGATGGGACATCAGGACGCCGGAGCCCAATCACGAGGATATTCGCAAGCTGGCGGATATGATTCAGACGGCCCAGAAGCCCCTGCTTCTCTGCGGCGGCGGCGTGGTTCGGGGCCGGGCCCACGAGGCCTTCCGGGCCCTGGCGGAGAAGATCGACGCGCCGGTGGCCATCACCGTCATGGGCGGCGGCGGATTCCCCGGGGGGCATCCCTTGGCCACCGGAATGATCGGAATGCACGGTTCCCAGGCCTCCAACATGGCCTGCGACAACTGTGATCTGCTGATTGCCGTGGGCTGTCGGTTCTCGGACCGGGTGGCCCTGGATCCGGAGAGCTTTGCCGCCCAGGCGAAGATCGTCCACATCGACATTGACCGTGCGGAGATCGACAAAAATGTCAAGACCGACCACCACATCATCGGCGACGCCAAGCGGGTGCTGGAGCTGCTGGGGGATATGGTGGAGCCTGCGGCACACACCCGCTGGAAGGAGTTTGTGTTCTCCTACCCCCGGCGGGTGGCCTATGAGGACAAGCCTGGCCAGCTGACCCCCCAGCAGGTGCTGGAGACCATTCGGCAGATTGTTCCGGGAGACTCCATTGTGGCCACCGACGTGGGCCAGCATCAGATGTGGACCATTCAGCATTTCAACTTCGACTATCCCGGCCAGCTTCTCACCTCCGGCGGTTTTGGCACCATGGGCTTTGGCCTGGGCGCGGCGCTGGGGGCAAAGCTGGGCAACCCGGAGAAAACGGTCATCCACATCACCGGCGACGGCTGCTTCCGCATGAACGGCCAGGAGATGGCTACAGAGAGCCACTATGACATTCCCGTAATCACCTTTGTCTTTGACAATAGGACCCTGGGAATGGTGCGCCAGTGGCAGAACCTCATTTATCACAAGCGCTTCTCCCAGACGGATTTGGGCTTTGCGCCGGATTTTGTGAAGCTGGCAGAGGCCTACGGCCTGCGGGGTAAGCATGTTTCCAGCGTGCCGGAGCTTCAGGAGGCCATTCACGAGGCCCTGGAGTGGGGCCACGGCTATGTGGTGGACTGCCTGATTGACACCGATGAGATGGTCCGGCCCATGGTGGGCGGCGGCCAGCCCATCACCAACTTCATGCTGATTTGACAGGAGGGGACCCAATGGATACAGAGAAGAAAGCCTATACGCTGTCGGTTCTGGTGGAGGATACCCCCGGTGTGCTCAGCCAGGTGGCCCGGCTGTTTTCCCGGAAGGGGTATAATATCGAGTCCATCTGTTCCGGCCCCGGCCTTTCCGCCGGTACCACCCGAATCTCTGTGGTGACCATCGGCGACCGGGCCATGATTCACCAGATTGCCACCCAGCTCAGCAAGCTGCTGCTGGTGATCTCGGTGGATGTGCTGGAGGGAGAGAAGTCCATCCAGCGGGAGCTGGTGCTGGTGAAGGTCAAGGCGGAGACCAAGGATGCCCGGGAGAGCATTATGCAGATTGTCAGTGTGTTCCGGGCCAATATTGTGGACTTTGGCACCAATACGTTAATCATTGCCGTCGTGGGTGCTGCGGAGAAGATCAAGGCCATCCTCAAGCTCTTGGATGAGTATGGAATCCTCGAAACGGCACGCACCGGCATGGTTGCCCTCGAAAGAGGTCAGAAAACAATATATGATCAGAATAAACTTAAGGAGGAATATAATTATGGCAAAAATGTACTATGAGAAGGACTGTGACATCAGCGTCCTGAACGGGAAAAAGATCGCCGTCATCGGCTATGGCTCTCAGGGCCATGCCCATGCCCAGAACCTTCGGGATTCCGGCTGCGACGTGATCGTGGGTCTGCGCCATGGAAAGTCCTGGGACAAGGCGGAGGAGGACGGCTTTACCGTGATGACCGTTGCCGATGCCTCCAAGGCCGCCGACATCATTATGATGCTGGTCAACGACGAGCGCGCTGCCGACATCTACAAAGAGAGCGTGGCCCCCAATCTGTCCGCCGGCAAGGCACTGGCTTTTGCCCACGGCTTCAATATCCGCTACAAGCAGATCGTGCCGCCTGCGGATGTGGACGTATTTATGGCTGCCCCCAAGGGCCCCGGCCATACCGTCCGGGGCACCTATGTGGCCGGAAAGGGCGTGCCCTGCCTGGTGGCCTGTGAGCAGGATGCCACCGGCAACTGCCTGCAGATCGCGCTGGCCTACATTGCCGGAATCGGCGGCGCCCGTGCCGGTGTTATGGAGACCACCATGCACGACGAGACGGAGACGGACCTGTTCGGTGAGCAGACCGTTCTGTGCGGCGGTGTCATCGACCTGATGCAGTGCGGCTTTGAGACGCTGGTGGAGGCCGGCTATGAGCCTGAGAACGCCTACTTCGAGTGCATCCACGAGATGAAGCTCATTGTGGACCTGATCAACAAGGGCGGCGTGGCTGCCATGAACTACTCCATCTCCGATACCGCAGAGTTCGGCGAGTATGTCTCCGGTCCCCGGGTGCTGCCCCATGATCAGATCAAGGCAAACATGCGTGCGGTGCTTTCCGACATCCAGGACGGTACCTTCGCCAGCCGCTGGATCGCCGAGAACAAGAACGGCCGCTCCTTCTTCAACTCCAAGCGTGACCAGCTGGCCAAGCATCCCATGGAGCTTGTAGGCGCTGAGCTGCGGAACAATATGCTCTGGAAGGACGGCGACAACGGCGACAAGGGCCTGGACGCCGCTTCCAACTAAAGGGAAATGCCCCTGCGGCATACAGAATTTCAGGGGGTGTTGCAAGGTCTGCAACACCCCCTACCGATTCCATGACAAGGAGTTTGTGCTATGAAACTATCCGCCAACGTCACCCAGGGCGTAGATCGCGCCCCCAACCGCTCTCTCTTTGCGGCCCTGGGCTACACCAAGGAGGAGACGGATCGGCCTCTGGTCGGCATCGTCTGCTCCTATAATGAGATCGTCCCCGGCCATATGAATCTGGACAAGATTGCCGATGCCGTGAAGGCCGGCGTCCGCATGGCTGGGGGTACGCCCATTGAGTTCCCGGCCATTGCGGTGTGTGACGGCATCGCCATGGGCCACATCGGGATGAAGTATTCTTTGGTGACCCGTGACCTGATCTGCGACTCCACCGAGGCCATGGCCATTGCCCATCAGTTTGATGCACTGGTCATGATTCCTAACTGCGACAAAAATGTTCCGGGGCTGCTGATGGCGGCGGCGCGGATCAACGTTCCCACCATCTTTGTTTCCGGGGGCCCCATGCTGGCGGGGCATATGTCTGACGGTCGCCGGACCTGCCTCAGCGATATGTTTGAGGCCGTGGGCGCCTATCACGCCGGGACCCTGGACGAGGACGGGGTGGAGGAGTATGTGATGAACGCCTGCCCCTCCTGCGGGTCCTGCTCCGGCATGTACACCGCAAACTCCATGAACTGTCTCACCGAGGCCATCGGCATGGGTCTCCGGGGCAACGGCACCATTCCCGCCGTGTACTCCGCCCGGCTGCGGCTGGCCAAGGAGGCCGGAATGCAGGTCATGGAGCTGTATCGGAAGAACATCCGGCCCCGGGACATTATGACCCAGGAGGCTTTTAATAACGCCGAAATTGTGGATATGGCCCTGGGCTGCTCCACCAACACCATGCTGCATCTGCCCGCCATTGCCCATGAATGCGGCATCGACATCGACCTGGCCCATGTAAACGACTTCAACGCCCGGACGCCCAATCTGTGTCATCTGGCGCCTGCGGGTCCCACCTTTATGGAGGACCTGGAGCGGGCCGGCGGGGTCTATGCGGTGATGAAGGAGCTGGCGGACGCAGGCCTCATCCAGACCGATCTTATTACCTGCACCGGCAAGACTGTAGGGGAGAACATTGCGGACGCCAGGAACCTGGACCCCGAGACCATTCGGCCCATTGACCGTCCCTACCTTGCCACCGGCGGCATTGCGGTGCTCTTCGGCAATCTGGCCCCGGACGGCTGTGTGGTGAAGCAGTCCGCCGTGGCGCCGGAGATGATGAAGCATTCCGGTCCTGCCCGGGTGTTCAACTCCGAGGAGGAGGCCATTGCGGTGATCTATGCCGGGGGCATCAAGCCCGGCGACGTGGTGGTCATCCGCTACGAGGGCCCCAAGGGCGGCCCCGGCATGCGGGAGATGCTCAACCCCACCTCCGCCATCTGCGGCATGGGTCTGGGAGAGAGCGTGGCCCTGATTACCGACGGACGGTTCTCCGGTGCCACCCGAGGCGCGGCCATCGGCCATGTGTCCCCAGAGGCGGCCTCCGGCGGCACCATCGGTTTGGTGGAGGAGGGAGACATCATCTCCATTGACATTCCTGACCACAAGATCACCCTGGAGGTCTCCGAGGATGTTCTGGCACAGCGGAAGGCAAGCCATGTGATGCCGGAGCCCAAGGTGAAAACCGGCTATCTGGCCCGGTATGCCAAAATGGTCACCTCTGCCGACAAGGGCGCGGTGCTGAGTCTGTAAATTGATGTGCAATATCCCGGCATCCAAAACAACGGATGCCGGGATATTTTTAGGAGAGGCGTATGGATTGCTGTGGGGCCCAAGGATTTTTGTTGACGTGTCCCGGAATTCCGGGTAAAATGAAGGCATCAATCTCAATGAGGTGAAGCGAGATGTTGGATTATATCCGTGTTTCCTGCTGCGTTCCCACCGTTACGGTGGGAGACGTTTGGGGCAACGGGGAAAAGATAAAGGCGCAGCTCCGACAGGCGGCGAAGGACGGTAGTACCTTGGCGGTATTCCCGGAGCTGTGTCTCACCGGCTATACCTGCCAGGACCTGTTTTTTCAGCAGAGCCTGCTGGAGGACTGCCACAGAGCACTGGGAGATTTAACAGGCTTGACAGGAGAGCTGCTGCTGACGGCAGTGGTGGGGCTGCCCTTGCGAATTCACGGGGGGCTCTATAACTGTGCGGCGGTGCTCAGCTGCGGAGAACTGAAGGGAATTGTCCCCAAGACCTTTCTGCCCAACTATGGGGAGTACTACGAAAAACGCTGGTTTTCCACCTCGGAGGACCTGATTGCCGCAGGGGTCACCCAGGCGGACGGAGTTCCGGTGGGACGGGATCTGATCTTTACCCTGCCGGACGGTACGGCCTTTGGCGTGGAGCTTTGTGAGGACCTGTGGACCCCGCTGCCCCCCAGTACCTTCCTGGCCATGGGCGGAGCGGAGCTGATTCTCAATCTGTCCGCCAGCAACGAGGTCATTGCCAAGCGGGCCTATCGCCGGAGCCTGATTGCCCAGCAGTCTGCCCGGTGCCTGTGCGGCTATGCCTACTGTTCCGCAGGGGCGGGGGAATCCACCCAGGACCTGGTGTTTTCCGGCCACAGTGTTCTTGCGGAAAACGGCAGGGTGCTGGCGGAAAACCAAAAGCTTCTGGACACGGATTATGTGCTGACCATGGACTTGGATTTGGGAAGGATTCGGGCGGACCGCATGAAAAACCGCAGCTTCTCCGATGCGGCACGGGTATATGGACGACAGGAGCCGGGGACCCGGGTCCCCATCCAGGGGGCGCCGGACAGCGATGGCGGATTGTATCCCCTGGAAAAGCTGCCCTTTGTGCCCTCCAGCCGGCAGGATCGGCAGCAACGCTGCCGGGATATTTTTGAGATGCAGGTGGCGGGACTGAGAAAGCGCCTGGAGGTCACCGGCGGAAAGGCAATTATTGGAGTGTCCGGGGGCCTGGATTCCACCCTGGCCCTGCTGGTGGCCACAGAGGCCATGGCCCAGCTGGGACGGCCCAAAACCGACGTGGTGGGAATCACCATGCCCTGCTTTGGCACCACCGACCGGACCTATCACAATTCGCTGGAGCTCATGCGGACCCTTGGCATCACCTCGGTGACCATTCCCATTGCCGCCGCTGTCCGGCAGCACTTTCAGGACATTGGCCAGGATGAAAAAAACACCGATCTCACCTATGAAAACGCCCAGGCCCGGGAGCGGACCCAGGTGCTTATGGACTATGCGGGAAAGGTGGGGGGCCTGGTGGTGGGTACCGGGGATCTCAGCGAGCTGGCCCTGGGCTGGTGTACCTACAACGCCGACCATATGAGTATGTACGGCGTCAATGCGTCCATTCCCAAAACCCTGATCCGCTGGATGATCGACTCTCTGGTGGAGTATCATATTTTCCCCGACAGCACCGAGGTGTTGAAGGACGTATTGGATACCCCCATCAGCCCGGAGCTGCTTCCGCCGGATGAAAACGGACAGATTGCCCAGCAGACGGAGAGCATTGTGGGGCCCTATGCCCTTCACGACTTCTTCCTGTACTATGTGCTGCGGTTTGGCTTTACCCCAGAGAAGATTTTCGCCTTGGCCCAGCGGGCCTTCCGGGAGGACTTTGACCGGGAGACCATCCTCAAGTGGCTCAAGACCTTCTATCGCCGGTTTGTGACCCAGCAGTTTAAGCGCAGCTGTCTGCCGGACGGGGTGAAGGTGGGCTCGGTGTGCCTCAGCCCCAGAGGGGACTGGCGGATGCCCAGTGACGCCTCAGCCAGAGGGTGGCTGCTGCGGGCGGAGGCGCTGGGAAAGGATGATGCGGAATGAAGCTGATGATTGCGTCAGATCTCCACGGGTCGGCCTACTACACCCGGAAGCTGCTGGAGGCCATGGACTGGGAACAGCCGGAGCGGCTGGTACTGCTGGGGGACCTTCTCTACCACGGCCCCCGGAATGAGCTGCCACGGGAGTATGCGCCCAAGGAGGTCATCTCCATGCTGAACCGCCGGAAGGAGCGAATTCTCTGCGTTCGGGGGAACTGTGACGCAGAGGTGGACCAGATGGTGCTGGAGTTTCCGGTGCTGGGGGAGTATGGCGTGATATTTGTAGACGGCCTGACCATTTATGCGGTGCACGGACATCAAAGACTGGAGCTTCCTGTGCAGTCCGGAGACGTGCTGCTGTGTGGGCACACCCATGTGCCCGCCATTCGCCGGGAGGGGAACCACTATTATGGGAACCCCGGCTCCGTCTCCCTTCCCAAGGAGGGCAGCACCCGGGGATATATGATCCTGGAGCATCGGACGCTGTACCACCGGGGCCTGGAGCAAGGGAATTTGCTGGAGCCCTTCACATTTTGAAAATGATGTGATATAATACCCGATATGTAATCAGGCTGGGAAGGAGACGGCACAATGGAAGAAATACTGGAAATCAAAACGCGGCTGTCACAGGATCGGCCGGCCAACTGGGATGCCCTTCCGGATATTGACTTATATATGGACCAGGTGGTTTCCTATTTGCCGCGCCAGAGCGTAGGCGGAAAGGTGCCTGCTATGACCTCCGCAATGATCAACAACTATGTCAAGGACGACCTGCTGCCCCGGGCCTGCGGCAAACGGTACCGAAAGGAACATTTGATCTATCTCACGGCCATTGGGCTGCTGAAGAACATCTTGACGGTGAAGGACATGAAGCTGCTGCTGGACATGGAGATCCAGGAGGGGCAGGAGGCGGTGTTTTACGAGAAGTTCCTCAAGGGAATCGACAGCGCCTATGACGGGGTGGCCCAGGAGGTGGACCCCCAGCTGACAGAGGAGGATCTGGCAGTTCAGGCTATGCGTCTGGCCCTGGCGTCCTGCGCCGCCAAAAATGCCTGTGAGCAGATTCTGGCGGTGATTCGAGCGAAAAATCCTGAGGAGGACCCCAAGGTCCGAAAGGAGAAGGAAAAGGAGGCCGCCAGACGGGCCAAGGCAGAGCGCAAGGCTGCGGAAAAACAGGAGAAACCGGAAGAATCGTGAAGAAGAAAGAGGCTGACTCCGGCTGCATTGCAGCAGAAGTCAGCCTCTTTGTCCTGGGAAATGGAAGTTTTCGGTGCTAGAAAAGCGCCATGGGCTCCGGAGGAGCCGGAGGCTCAGTCACTTCATTGGGAAAGACCCGCCGGGTGCGGGGAATGCCATGGTAGATCCGCACCGCAGGAGTACCTCCTGGGACGGAGGATGGGGCCTGGGGAGAAGGAATCGAAGAATGCTCGCCCTGCATAAAGCTCACCTCACAGGTAGCATGCCCAGGCCAGGGCTTTTTATGTTTCCTCCAGACAGTGCTGTTTCCCCTGGTCTGTGAGAGCATAGCGAAATAGCCCCTGATCCATGGTGCGGTCCACCAGTCCCAGGGCGGTCAAATGGTCCAAATGGGCCAGCGCCTCCCCTACGGCAAACCATTTTTGCGGGGTGGGGAAGTCCTCCCAGCTGTGGCATCGAATATTCCAGTGCATTTCCCCGGTGAGCTCCCACGCCGTCTTGGGTGCAGTGCCGGAGAGAATCCGAAGGACCTCGTTGCAGCGCTGTCGATGGTGCTCCAGCAGTGCCTGACAGCGGCTGTGAAACGCACAGTGGACGGCCCGGTGGGCAGGCAGCGGCAGGGTGACAGGCAGGGTGTCGATGCGGCGGAGCGCTTGCAGGTAATTTCCCAGAGAGTCGGGGATTCCGTGCCAGCGGGTGATATTGGGGGTGATGTCAAAGAGCACATGGTCGCCCAAAATGCAGATGCCGGTGGCAGGGGCAAAGAGACACATATGTCCCGGGGTGTGGCCCGGGGTCCAAATTGCCTGAAAGTCGTGGCCGCCGTAGGAAAATCGGTCGCCGTCCTCCACCGGAATATACCGGTCATAGGGGAGGGGAGAAAGGGCCTGGGCGGGATTTTTGCGGGTCAGCTCCCGGAGCAGCGGCCAGGGGAATCCCTCGGCGGCGAAGCGGCGGTCGGTTTCCGCCCAGGAAAAGGTGCTGCCCTTTCCGGGCATGTGGGAAAGGTCCCGGGCGCCGATAAAAATGCGGGTGCCGGGGGCGGCCAGCTCCGGGGCCAGACCGGTGTGATCGGAGTGAAGATGGGTGAGAAAAATATCGGTATTGTCCATGGAGATGCCAAGCTCAGCAAATCCGGCACAAAGGGCGTCCCGGCAGGCATCCTGACGGAAGCCGGTGTCTACCAGCAAATTGCGGTGGCCGGTGATCACATAGACGTTGAGATTTTTCAAGGGATTTCCCGGCAGCGGCACCGGGATGGTGTAGAGATTGTCAGAGAGCTGTGAGACCATAATTCCATCCTTCTTGAGACTGTCGAAACAGCCGGGAGGCTGTTTCTGACATGGAGTTGCGGCCTGGCGGGCACAAAACCGCACATTCAGGCCGGTAGATATGTTCCGCCATGCCCCGGCGGAACCCGGGAGGCTTCTTGTCTGTTCCTGCCGTTGATTATACCGGGAAACCATGGTAGAATCAAGGGGAGAATCGGAGGCGGTGTATATGGAACTGGGACGCTTTGCGCCAAGCCCCAGCGGCAGAATGCATTTGGGAAATGTGTTTTCGGCGCTGTTGGCCTGGCTTTCGGCAAAGTCACAGGGCGGGGAGATCCTGCTGCGCGTGGAGGATCTGGATCCGGCCAGAAGCCGGGGAGAATTTGCCGAGGCCATTCTGGAGGACTTTGCGTGGCTGGGCCTCACATGGGACCGGCGCAGTGAAAATCAGAGCCAACGGGGCCGGGCCTATGAGCGGGCCATAGAGCTCCTTGAGGCCCGGGAGGAAATCTATCCCTGCTACTGCACCCGGGATCAGCTCCATGCGGCCTCGGCCCCACATGCCTCAGATGGCCGGGTGATCTATGCCGGAACCTGCCGGAGCTTAACGCCGCTCCAGCGGGCAGAGAAAACCAAAAAGCCCTGCCTGCGGATTCATGTGCCGAAGCGGGAGATCTCCTTTGTGGACGGCCTCCAGGGAAGGCAGACCATGGATCTCGCCCGAGACTGGGGAGATTTTATCATCCGGCGGGCAGACGGGGTGGCGGCCTATCAGCTGGCGGTGGTGGTGGACGACGGAGAAAGCGGCGTGACCCAGGTGGTCCGGGGCCGGGATCTGCTGACCGCCACGTCGGTCCAGCTTTGGCTCTATGAGTGCTTGGGGTATCCGGTGCCGCAGTATTACCATGTGCCCATGCTCCTGGCCCCGGATGGCCGTCGGCTGAGCAAACGGGATGGGGATTTGGACCTGGGGGTTCTGCGGACACGTTGGCAGCCGGAGATGCTGGTGGGGTACCTGGCGTTTCGCTGCGGGCTGATGGATCGATGGGAGCCGGTGACTCCGGCGGAGCTGGTGGGGGATTTTTCCTGGGACCGGGTCCGGCGGGAGGATATTGTCATGGACCCGAAGGAGCTGATTCGCTGAATAAACCCTCCAATATCTGGACAAAACTGGTATTGGAGGTGTTTCTTGTGGTAAAAGGCGTGCAGAAGCGTGTGGTGGTGGTCCGCTGCCCGGACATCAAGTATTTTGACCAGGCCATCTTTATGGTGCGGGACGAGTCCCTGACGGAGGAGGGGCGGTCCCCGGAGCAGGTGCTGGAGGAGGCCTGCCGGGCTGCGGACAGCTATCTTCGGCAAAATGGTGAGCCTCGCCGGAGACGACGGGGCTGGATTGTGGGCTGCGGCCTGGGGCTGCTGGGGCTGGCATGGCTGCTGGTGTGGCTGCTGTAAAAAGGCGCCCAGGCCAGCCGCTGCGGGCTGATCACGAAGTACGAAAGGCACGATATTCGGGCCTGGCAAGGATAAGAAAATCACCGAGATTGGTCTGTTGCAGACGTTTCTCGGTGATTTCCCGTTTCACGCAATTCTTCAAATCGCGCGTCAGTGGAGGGCTTTTGTGGGGCAGACCTTGGTGCATTCGTAGCAGAGAATGCACTCCGTTCCGTTTTTTCGCTTGCGGGATTCCTCATTGACCTCCACATTCATGGGGCAGACCCGCAGACATTTCCCACAGTGGACGCACTTATCCTCGTCGCAGTGGACTCGAAGCAGAGAAAAATAACTCATCGGCTTGAGAAACACGGTGATGGGGCAAAGATACTTGCAAAATGCCCGGTTATCCTTGAATAGGAAGGCCAGCGCAATGCCTGCGATGTAATAAAGCGCATTCCCGGCGAGGAATAGCCAGAACATAATTTGCTCCAAATTCGCCGCCTTCATCAGAAACAGGCCGGACACCAATGCCAAGGATAGAACAAACATCCCATAGCGGAGCATGCCCAGCTTCTCCTTCCGAGGCCTCCGGGGCTGCTTATAGGGCAGAAAATCCAGCACCATGGCCGTCCAGCAGGCGTAGCCGCACCAGCCCCGGCCAAACAGCAGCGGCCCGAAAATCTTTGCCACGGCGTAGTGGATGGTTGCCGCTTCAAAGACGCCCAGGAACAGATAATACCAGAAGCCCTCGATCTGCATATTCTCCCGGGAAATCACACCCAGGTACAGCAGCATATAGCTGCCCACCGCCAGCTGCACAAAATGCCGGGCATAGCGTTTTCCGGCAGTAAAAAGCGCCGTTCCCAGCCCAAGGCAGGCTCCAATGTAGCTGAAATTCAGCAGATAAAACAGGTTGTCCTTTGTGAGCCACAGCGTGACCGCTACCGCTTCAAATAGCAGAAATAGCAGCATGGACGGCACATATTTGAAAAATCCGTTATTGCGTTTCATGGTCGTCCTTTGGCTCCTCTGGCTTTTTGCTTTTTCTCAGCGCGCCGACTGCCGGACCGACGCACAAGCCCACGGCAACGCCCAACATCATGCCAAGACCAATGTTGTCGATGATGACGCCAACGAGTACGCCAAGGCTCAGACCGATGGCAAGACCGGTGATGCTGCTGCCGGATGGAACCGGTTCTTTTTGGGAAGGGGTGCCTTGAGGAATGTTATCTTTTTTCATAGAGCTCTCCTCCTTCTGAGGGTTAAAGGGTTTCCTGTGCTGCCGCATCCAATGGTGAGGGCGCCAATATCTATACTAGGTACAGTATAAAGGGGGAACGTAAAAAATGAAACCCGGGTTTCGCAAAATTGTGGTAAAAGAAATTACAGCCCTATTGATTACCGCCAAGACTGAAATCTACATAACCACAGTACCATAAACCTAATTTTTCTGCTATGGCTCCATTTCCCGGAGCATACGGATTTCCGCGGCGTAGCCGTCGGGCTCATTGGGAGTTTCCAGAATCTTGGGCAGGGAACGGAGGGCCGGATGGGTCATCATCGCGCGAAAGGGCTCCAGGCCCAGAAAGCCCTGGCCTAGCTTTTGGTGCCGGTCCTTATGGCTGCCCGGAGGATTCATGCTGTCGTTGAGATGCAGGGCCTTCAGCCGGGACAGTCCGATGACCCGATCGAATTCCGTCAAAACGCCGTCCAGATCGTGGAGAATGTCATAGCCGGCGTCGGAGACATGGCAGGTGTCCAGACAGACGCCCAGCTTGTCCGAATGGTCCACCCGGTCAATGATCTCCCGAAGCTCCTCAAATCGACTGCCCACCTCGCTGCCCTTTCCAGCCATGGTTTCCAGGAGAACCGTGGTGTTCTGCTCCGGGAGCATCACCTGATTCAGCGTGGCGGCGATTTTTGCGATTCCGGCTTCCAGGCCCTGTCCTACATGGCTGCCGGGATGAAAGTTGTAATAGCACCGGTCCAGCAGCTCCAGCCGCCGGAGATCATCCGCCATGGCCATCCGGGCAAATTCCAGGGTCTGCTCCGCTGCGGCACAGGGATTGATGGTGTAGGGGGCATGGGCAACCAAGGGGCCAAAGTGATGATCCGCCATCAGACTGTTTAGTGCCGCCATATCCTCCGGGTCCAGCGCCTTGGCCGCCCCGCCTCGGGGATTGCGGGTGAAGAACTGGGCGGTATTGCCGCCCAGGCGCAGAGCCTGACGGCCCATGGCGGCGTAGCCCTTGGAAATGGTGAGATGACAGCCGATCCACTGCATGGGGCGTCCTCCTTTACGATACGGTGGCGTGCTTTGCTTCCTCTTCCCGCTCCAAAACCGTATAGGCCACCTTGCCCACCAGAGTCTTGGGAAGCGCGTCTCGGAACTCAATCTCCTTGGGCATGGCGTACTTGGCCACATGCAGGCTCAAATGCGCCCGGATGGAGGCCTCCAGCTCTGGCGTGGGGGTGTAGCCGGGGCGCAGCACAACGAAGGCCTTGACCCGCTGCATCCGATAGTCGTCCTTGACGCCGATAACGGTACTCATCAGCACGGCCTCGTGGGCGTCAATGACGTTTTCAATCTGGGAAGGATAGACGTTGTAGCCGCTGGTGATAATCATGCGCTTCAGCCGCTGCTTAAAGTACACAAAGCCCTCCTCGTCCATGCTGCCCAGGTCTCCGGTGTGAAGCCAGACCAGGCCGTCCTCATGGAGCTGCAGGGCCTGGGCGGTCTCCTTGGGCTTGTCCATGTAGCCCTGCATCACGGTGGGGCCGGAGATGCAGATCTCTCCCACCTGGCCGTAGGGCACCTCGTCGTGGGTGTAGGGGGTGACGATTTTGTAATAGGTGTCCGGGAAGGGAATGCCGATGGAGCCCTCCTTGTAGTAGTCCTTGGGGGTCAGGCAGCTGGCGGTGACACACTCTGTGGCGCCGTAGCCCTCTCGGACCTGCTGGGTGGCGCCGTGGGACCGAAGAAAGTCGTCCACCTTGTGCTTGAGCTCAATGGACAGAGAGTCTCCGCCGGAGAAAATCCCCTCCAGCTGGCTGAGATCCAGATTCTCCGCCTTCTTGAGCCGCAGCAGCGCCTCGTAAAGGGTGGGAACGCCGGCAATATAGTTGGGCTTGTGCTTTTTCAGCAGCGCTGCATAGGAGTCCACCGTAAACTGCGGGACCAAAATGCAGGTACAGCTGTGGATCAGAATGGTGTGGATGCACACCCCCAGGCCGAAGCCGTGGAATACCGGCATAATCGAGAGCATTTTGTGGCCGGGAATCAGGCAGTTGCCGGCGGCTCCCGTCTGAAGGCCCAGGGCGTTAAAATTGAGGTTGCTGAGGAGAATGCCCTTGGTGGTGCCGGTGGTGCCGCCGCTGTAGAGAATGGCGGCGGTGTTCTGGCCGGTGACCGGGTATTTTACAATGCCGGAATAGGAATCCCCGCCCTTTAGGAACTCTCTCCAGGGAAGCACCAGAGGATCGGAGGCCGGGAGTCCGGAGATCTTCCGGCCCTGGGTGGCCCAATAGCCCAGACGGATGGGGCCGGAGAGCGCATCGGAAATATCTGTGACAATGAGCTTCTTCAGCGGGATTTTGTCTCGGATGGCGTGAAATTTGGGATAGAACTGGCGCAGGGTCAGGGCCGCCACAGAGTGGCTTTCCCGGAGGTAGAAGGCAATCTCCTCCTGGGCGGACAGAGGATGGACCATATTGGCCACGGCCCCAATGTAGTTGATGGCGTAGAACATAATGACCGCCTGGGGGGTGTTGGGCATACAGATGGTCACCCGGTCACCCGGGACAACGCCCATGGCCCGAAGCGCCCCGGCGCAGCGGTGAATCTTCTGGACCAGCGTCTCAAAGCTGGTTTTGACGCCGTAGAAATCAAAGGCGGTGAGCTTGGGGGTCTCCGCTGCGGCTTGCTCCACCAGGGCTGCCATGGAGCAGTCCGGATAGGTCAGGTGCAGGGGCACCCCTTCGGAATGGTCATACCAGGGAGTTTTACAGGTCATATGCGATCTCCTCTCCCATTGGGACTTCCAGCAGCTGGGGATGGGTCAGCAGATATTCCAGCAGCTTCAGGCTTTTGGCAAAATAGAATCCGTCTGCGATCCGTTCGTCGGCGGTAAAGCCCAGCTTCATGATTTTACGGACCGAAAGGGAGCCGTCCGCCTGGATTCTGGGCTCCTCCCGGATGACCCCAACGGTGATAAGAATGCTGTTGGTGCCGTAGTTGTTGAGATGATGATAGCAGCAGTCACACTGGATGGAGCCCAAATTGGACAGCAGCACCGTGGTGTGGTTGGTGTCACCCTCTGTGAGAACCGCAGGGAGCCGTCCGGCGGCGCTGAGCCGCTGAAGCAGACCGATGAATAGATGGAGAATGGGGCCGGGCAGGTGGCCGATGCGGTTAATCACGGCGTCGAAATCATTGCTGCCTTTTTGGGTGCGGAGCTCGTCCACATCTCCGGTGATCTTCCTGGAAATGGAGGTGAGATTGGTTTGATCATGGACCTTAACGGTCATGAGAGATTCCTCTGCATGATCTTGGAATTTCCGCTTGGCCACAAAGCTGATGGTGATGTCGTCTCTGGCATAGAGCTTTCGGCCGCAGATAAACCGATTCAGATAGGGCCGGGCCTGAACCACCCGGCCAATGCCGGCCACCACACAGTGAAATACCGTGGTTTTATAGGGGGCTTCGCTGTTTTTTCGGGCCACAAAGTCCATCAGCTCCGTGACGTCAATGCTGTGCTCCAGGTAGACCTCGGCCTCGGTGCGCTTGGGCATCAGATGCATCATGATGCAGTGCAGACCATCCAGGTCGCGGATTCGACGGCCGTCTCGGCGGTCGCCGCGCTTGCGTTTTTCCATAGTTGTTGTTCCTCTCTGTTCTTTCGTGCCAAAGGCACTGTTCCAACTCCATACTATATCATAGTTTTTTTCTGGTGTATACGCCGGGAAAAAATCTTGTGGATTTTACCCATAGAAAAGAACTTTTTTAGGGGGAAATCCCAGAGAAAACACGGATTTGATGGAATTCACACAATTTTATGATAAAATGATGAAAATGACATTTCGGGGAAGCTCCAGAGTCTGCGGAAAGTGTGTGACATTGGAATGATTTTGTGTTACAATATCTAAATGCTTTGACAACAGAATCATTGTTGGGAGGAATATCATGTCGCAGCAAAATGACTTTTCCAAGGGCAGCATTCCAAAGACCATCACCAGATTGGCCCTTCCGATGATTGCGGCCATGCTGGTCAATGCCCTGTATTCCGTGGTAGACCGAATTTACATTGGACACTTGGCCGGGGTGGGCCAAATGGCTCTGACAGGCATTGGCCTGTGCTACCCCATCACCATGGCCATTGCGGCCTTCTCCTACCTGGTGGGCAACGGCGGCGGTCCGCTTATGTCCATCCTCCGGGGCGCCAAGGACCAGGAGGGGGCAGAAAAGGTGATGGGCAACAGCGTGACTCTGCTGGTGATATTCGGAATTCTGGTTCCGAGCCTCTGCCTGCTGGTGAAAAAGCCGGTGCTCTACCTGTTTGGCGCCAGCGACGCCACCTATCCCTATGCGGATCAGTACATCACCATCTACCTGATGGGATCTCTGGCGGTGATGCTGACCCTGGGTCTGAATCCCTTTCTCAATGCCCAGGGCTTTGCCAAAACCGGCATGATGACCGTGCTCATTGGTGCAGCCTGCAACATCATTCTGGACCCGATTTTTATTTTCGGCTTTCATATGGGAGTCCGGGGGGCGGCGGTGGCCACGGTGATCTCCCAGACCGTTTCGGCGGTGTGGGTGGTGTCCTTCCTGCTGGGAAAGAAAAATTTGGTGCCCATTCGAGGGAAAAACCTCCGGCTCAGCGGCCAGGTCTCCGGGCGGATTATGGGGCTGGGCGTGTCCATGTTTGTGATGAACGCCACAGAGGCGGCGATTTCCGCAGTGTTTAACGCCAGCCTAAGCCGGTTTGGCGGGGACGTTTATGTGACGGTGATGACAGTGGCCACGTCGGTGAGCCAGCTGGTTATTATGCCCCTGGGGGGCTTCTCCCAGGGGGCTCAGCCGGTGACAGGGTATAACTTCGGCGCCCGAGAGTATGGCCGGGTGAAGGAGTGCTTCTGGTTTTTGGTGAAGTCCAGCGTGATCTATGCGATTCTGGCCTGGCTGGTGCTGATGCTGCTGCCGGAGCAGCTGATCCGAATTTTCAACAGCGATCCGGACTTGATTGCCACAGCGGTTCCCATGTTCCGAGTGTTCTTCTGCATGAACTTTGTGATGGCCCTGCAGATGTCGGCGCAGAATACCTTTGTGGCCATGGGAGAGGCCAAGAAGGCCACGTTTTTTGCCCTGTTCCGTAAGGTGATGCTGCTGATTCCGCTGATTTTGATCCTGCCCCGGGTGGGCTTTGGAATCGTCGGGGTCTTTGCCGCAGAGCCAGTGGCGGATACCATCTCTGCTGTCACCTGCTTTGTCACCTTCCTGCTGACGGCCTACCGAAAGCTGGGAAAGCTGCCCAAGGAGGCAAATCCATGAGGCTCTATCTGGCGGTTAACAGCAGCAAGGACCCGCAGCTTGCCTATTCGGCCCGGCTGGCGGCGTATATTGAGGCGCGGGGAGGGGAGGCCGTGATTTTGGAGGCGACCCAGGACCCCTACGGGAATTACCACTTCTATTTTCCTCCGGTGGAGGAGGCGGTGGTGCTGGTGCTGGGCGGGGACGGTACCATGCTCCAATGCGCCAACGATCTCAATTTGGAGGGTCTCAGCTACCCCATGCTGGGAATCAACCTGGGAACCCTGGGCTTTCTGACCCAGGTGGAGCGGGAGGAAGCGGAGCGGGCCGTGGATGCCATTTTGGAAGGGGCCTATTACACCGAGCCCTACCCACTGCTGTCGGCCCAGGTACACAATGACCGAACGGATTTTTGTCAGCAGGCCTTTAACGACGTGGTGGTGGGACGCCAGGGTTTTGCCCGGGTGCTGGGCCTGACGGTGACCATTGACGATGCGCTGGCCTATCAGGCCATGTGTGATGGCATCCTGGTGTCCACGGCGCTGGGCTCCACCGCCTACAACGTGTCTCTGGGAGGGCCGGTGCTGCCTCCGGGTACCCCGGCGCTGGTGGTGACGCCCATCGCCCCGCATCTGCCAGGATTGCGGCCCATTGTGGTGCCGGATACGGCGAGAATCGCCATTGAGCTCAACGGCAGCAAGGGCAGCCAGATCCGGGAGGGTCTGGTGACCTGCGATGGGCGCAACAACGGGATCTGGCTGGAGGCCGGAGATACCGTGGTGGTGGAAAAGCACACCGCCGGGGGAAGGCTTCTCCGGCTGCGGAACTGTCAGCGGAGCTTCTTTACGGTGTTTCGGGAGAAGCTGTTAACGGTGAAATAGAAACGGAAGGGATTAAACATTATGCTCCTGTCAGCGGAACACATCAGTAAAAATTATGGGATGAAGACCCTGCTCTCCGATGTGAGTATCTTTCTTGACGCCGGGGAGAAGATCGGTGTGATCGGGATCAACGGTACAGGGAAAAGCACGCTTTTGCGAATCTGTGCCGGAACGGAGGCGCCGGACCAGGGAACCGTTACGCGGGACCCCAATGTGCAGGTGAGCTTCCTGCGGCAGAACCCGGAGATGGAGGAGGACGCCACCATACTGGAGCAGGTATTTCTGGGGTTTCCGGCGGATTTCCGGGAGCTGAAGGAATATGAGGCAAAGACCATGCTGACCAAGCTGGGCCTGGAGGCCTTTGACCGGAAGATCGGGACCCTTTCCGGGGGCCAGCGCAAGCGGGTGGCACTGGCCACAGCGCTGATTCATCCGGCGGATGTGCTGATTCTGGACGAGCCCACGAACCACCTGGACACCTATATGGTGGAGTGGCTGGAGCAGTGGCTGGGCCGATTCCGGGGCGGCGTTTTAATGGTGACCCACGACCGATACTTCCTGGAGCGGGTCTGCAACCGCATTGCCCAGGTGGAGCGGGGAAATATTTATTTCTACGAGGCCAACTATTCCCGGTATCTGGAGCTGCGGCAGCAGCGCTACGACTACGCCCAGGCGGCAGAGCGAAAGCGTCAAACCCTGCTGCGGCGGGAATACCAGTGGATCATCCGAGGTCCCCAGGCCAGAGGAACCAAGGCCAAGGATCGGATTCGGCGGTATGCGGAGCTCAAGGCCCAGGATGCGCCGGAGCAGCAGGCCCAGACCCAAATGGCCTCCATGGCCTCCCGGCTGGGGAAAAAGACCGTGGAGCTGGTGGAGGTCACCAAGTCCTTTGACGGGCGGCAGGTCCTCCAACCCTTTTCCTATCAGTTTCTGCGGACAGACCGGGTTGGGATTGTTGGTCACAACGGCGCAGGAAAGACCACCCTGCTAAACCTCATTGCCGGACGGATTTCCCCGGACAGCGGCACCGTGGAGGTGGGAGACACCGTGAAGATCGGGTATTTCTCCCAGGAGGGCCGGGAGCTGGACCTAAACCAGCGGCCCTACGACTATATCCACGAAATTGCCGCCACGGTCCGCACCCAGGAGGGAACCTTTACGGCCAGTCAGATGCTGGAGCGGTTCCTATTTGACGGGGATCTGCAATACAGCCGCATTGGCGCCCTTAGCGGCGGAGAACGGCGGCGGCTGTTTTTGCTGGGAGTACTGATGGGTGCCCCCAATGTGCTGCTGCTGGACGAGCCCACCAATGATTTGGACATTGAAACTCTGACCATTTTGGAGGATTACCTGGCCAGCTTTGAGGGTATTGTTTTGGCGGTGAGCCACGACCGATATTTTCTGGACAAGGTGGCCGATCAAATTTTTGAGGTGGGCATTCATGGCCAGGTGACTCGCTTCACCGGCGGCTATGAGGATTATCTGGAAAAGCGACAGGAGGTCCCCGGAGAAAAGCGGGAGAAGAAGGAGCAAAAGGCCCCACGGGAGAAGCAGCAGCGTCTGCGGTTTTCCTATCAGGAGCAGCGGGAGTATGGCACCATCGAGGCGGATATTTCCGCCCTGGAGGAGCGGATTGCCGGGGTGGAGGCGGAAATGGAGGCCCAGGCCACGGATTATACGGCGCTGGAGCGGCTCACCGGGGAGAAGGAAGCCCTGGAGGAGAAGCTGGAGGAAAAAATGGAGCGATGGATGTACCTAAGCGAGCTGGCGGAGAAAATCGCCGGGCAAAAGGAATAAAGAAATGCCGCCGGGACGATAAACGCCCCGGCGGCATATTTGTATAGGTTACGGCTGGCAGAGAATTAGTTCCTTGGCCAGGGGAAGGGTTTCGATCCAGTCGCAGACCACATGCCAGTCTGGCAGACGGTGGTTCCGACGCTGTGCATAGATGTTTTTCAGGCAGCGGTAATTGGTGGTCATGCCTGCCATGATCTCGAAGCCGGAGGGGAGATTATAAAGCAGCTCCAAATAGGCGCGCTTTTTCCGTTCCGGCTCAGCCTGGGCGTCGATGCCGTTGTAGACATCCTGGAGCCGCTGTGCCTCGCTGAGCTGTGCCGGACTCACATATTCGTTGCAGCACTCCGCAATCTGGAACTTGGCCACTCGGTGCATGGTGCTCATGGAGGAGATAAAGTTCAGGAAGGTGTAGCGCTCCGCCTCCACCCAAGCCTTGTTGGACAGGGTCAGGTCAAAGTTCACCAGGATCCCCGTAAGGAACTGGTCGTGGCCGCCCTCCTGAATGCCCGCCAGCTTGATGGCGCGGCGGATGTGGGGGTTTTGATAATCTCCGGATAGACGGCACTGCCGAATCTCAGCCACTGCCGCCTGAAAATCTGCTTCCGTAGGGGGCGCAGACAGCATGGAATAGCCGCTGCGGTAGATCGAGCTGTCCAGCCCGTAGAGTTCAACATTTTTAATGGTGACCATAGCTTCCCAACTTTCTTTGATGTTTGGTGTGTATTCCTGCGAAATTATTTTAGCATACCGCGGGGCAGATGGCAAGGGGACGATGGTCCGAGGCAGAGGGGGGCGGCCGGAGACGGCCAAGAACCGCCATGGGACAATTTGATCAATTCGTCAAAATTCACGGGAAAACAGGAAATGCCCCCTTCTATTTTTGGGAAAAGTGTGCTATACTGCAAGCAGTGGGAGCGATGCTCCCCAACCAGAGAAGGAGCTGAACGCGATGGATGTTAAGATGAATGAAAAAAAGTGCACCGTGGATGCGGCGACCAAAGCGTATGCCCTGAAAAAGGTAAGCAAACTGGAGCGCTACTTTAGAAAGGATGCGGAGGCCACGGTAACCTTCCGCAGAGAAAAGAAGGACTGCCGGGTAGAGGTGACGGTCCATTCCAGCAGCATGTATTTCCGGGCGGAGGAGGCGACCTCGGATATGATGGCCTCGCTGGATGCGGCGGTGAACTCCATTGAGGGACAGATCCGCAAGAACAAGACCCGCCTGGCCAAGCGCCTGCGGACCGATGCCTTCACCCGCTCGGCAGAGCTGCCCCAGGAGGAGACGGAGCCCGCACAGGAGGAGCGGGAGTTCGAAATCGTCCGGACGAAGAAGTTTCCGCTGAAGCCCATGAGCGTGGAAGAGGCAATTCTACAGATGGATATGCTGGATCACAGCTTTTTTGTGTTCCGTGATGAGGCCCAGGACGGCGCCTTCTCCGTGGTGTATGCCCGGAAGGACGGGGGCTATGGACTCATCGAGGATGACGACGCATAAATAAAATCAGGCTGCCGGAGCACAGACTCTGGCAGCCTTTTTTGGCCCTTCAGCCCTGGGGGGAATGCCGGAAGGCACGGAATAAACCTTGACATTGAGCCAAGAAAGTGTTAGTATTTTCATGGCGAAAAGCGGGAAACAGAGATGCCTTTTTGGTGTTTCTGCCGGATTTTTCTTTGCCCTGGGCAACGCTCTGGCGGGACAGGCAGACAGGGAAAAATTCTTGGGCAAAACACACAATGGGGAGAAGGATTTTCTCCGCATTGGATATTCGCTTTTGCAAGGCTTTCGTCTATAATATAGACGTACTTCCTATGGATAAATCCTCAAAAGAGGTTTATTAAAATTATTACTATTTTGGAGGAATCATTTTATGGCAAGACCTTTGGCTGATTATGTCAAGCTGCCCGAGTTTGACGAGTACAAAGAATGGTTCAAGGCTTTCGCTGATCTGAAGCGTGAGGATGGCATTCTGCAGGTAACCTGGAAGACCAACGATGGCCCCATGCATCATTCCGGCATGTCCCATCGTGCCATGAGCCAGCTCACCCGTGTGCTGTCCATGGACTGGAAGAACGAGATCATCATCTACACCCACATCGGCGACAACTGGATGATCGAGTCTGACGCCAACGGCTGGGAGACCTACTCCGAGCTGCCCACTCAGCGTTTCCAGCATCAGTACTTCGACGACACCAACCTCATCAAGAACATGGTGTTCGATCTGGACGTTCCCACCATCGGCGCTATGACCGGCCCCGGCTTCCACTGGGATTCCGCTTTCCTGTGCGACGTGACCATCGTGACTGAGGACACCAAGATTGAGGTTCCCCATGCTCAGGGCGGTCTGGTTCCCGGCGACGGCATGGGCCTGATGGCTCAGCATTACCTGGGCACCAAGCGCGGCAACTACTACATGATGACCTCCCGTCAGATCACCGCCAAGGAAATGCTGGATGCCGGCATGGTTTCCGAGGTTGTTGAGAAGGGCCACGCCATTGAGCGTGCTTGGGAGATCGCTCGTATGTGGAAGCGTATGCCCTATGAGAACCGTACCATCATGGCCAACCTGGCAAAGCGTCCGCTGAAGAAGCTCCTGGTTGAGGATCTGAAGCTGCACACTGTTTCCGAGCAGTACGGCTCCCTGCTCCGTATCGCTGACGGCACCCTGGGCGACGAGAACTCCGCTCAGCAGGACGAGAAGTACATCTCCCGCGTCAACGACTACCGCTATGCTACCAAGGACATGGAGGCTCCTCAGACCTTCGAGTCCTGGAACAACATGGCTGCCAACGCTGCTGCATGGTTCAAGAAGGTCGAGTCCGGCGAGATCGAGAACCCCTATGTGTTCGAGCACTCCAACGAGCCCGACTGGTACAACGCATTCTAATTGGAATGATACCAAAAAATCCAATGCGCATTTTGCGCATTGGATTTTTTATGGTCAGATTACAGCGGTGCTTCAGGGGGAAGGGGCGCGATTTCCAGATCGTCCCTGGGGACGATGGGCAGCCACACCTCAAAGTAGCCCGTCAGCTTATCATTCTCCACCACAGAGCAGATCAGGTTGCCTCTGGCGTTTCCGGCCACAGTCAGTCCGTTGGCCCGGACGTAGTCCATCAGGAACTTCAGATGCCGGGGGGAGAAGGCGTCTTTTCCGGAGCTGGTAAACACCGAGTGGACGCTGGGCTCCGAGAGGAGATGGGCCACAGGAGGCACCACCGGTACATGGAGAACGTTCACATAGTCCATTCCCAGGGAGAAGCCCCAGGCGTAGTTCTCGGTTTTGTTTTCCAGGTCCTCCTGCTCAATCTCAAAGCATCGGTGGGTCAGGGGCATATATTGGAGCCACTGATGGGAGAGCTGCTGGAGCTCCTTGCTGTTGTCGTAGATGAAATTGTAGCGGTTGAGATACCGGACGATTTCGGGAGAATAGACCAGGTCACACTTGCCCAGCAGAGATCTGGCCCGCCGAACCTCCTTTAGATATTGCTTTGCCCGATGAAGCAAAAGCTCCTGCCTGCGGATGGCCGCTTCGATTTCCTCGTCCTTGTCCTCCATCATGGAGATGATGTCGTCATAGCTGCTTTTGGAGACAATTCGGGCAACCTGTTCAATGCCAAACCCAAAGTTTTTATACCACAGACAGTCAATGAGAAAATTGATATCCCAGGGCTCATAATAGCGATAGTCGTTGTTCCGATCCTTTACCGGCTTGACGACACCCTTTTTTTCATAATAGCGCAGCAAGTCCGGGGAAATTCCCAGAATCTTCGCAACATCGCCGATTTTATACTTCAAACAGTCCGCCGTCCTTTCTGAATTCCGGCTTTTGCAGGAACCGGGGCGCAATATTACTGCGTCCCAAAAGTATTATATCAAAAAAATAAGAATTTTGCAAAGGGCACTTGACCTTAGAACAGTTCCAAGGTGTACAGTATAGGTGTCAGAAGCGTCTCCTCTGATTTCACGGAGTGTTTCGGAATCAGAGCCACCCGACCAACATACTATATCACATCATTTAGGAGGAGTATATTATGGCTTACATGCCCAAAGACAAGTGTCATCAGTACCTGGATGATTCCAAGATGGTTAAGATTTACGACCTGTCCCAGCCCTGGGGCACCGACACCCCCCTGTGGCCCTTCCCCGGCGCACGTCAGGACCTGCAGTTCCCCCGTGGCCAGTATCTGGGCCGCTTCCACAAGAGAACCATGACCTACACCGGCACCCTCCATGCCGGCACCCATATGGATGCGCCCAACCATGTGCTCCATGAGGAAGAGGTGGATCGAGAGAGAAACGGCTATACCCTTGCTGAGATTCCACTGTCCCGCTGCATCGGCTCCGGCATCATTGTGGACATGCGCTACCTGAAGGACGAGTTCGAGGCAAAGTGGCAGGCCGCTGAGGGCGACCCCGCAAAGATGGGCGACATTTGGCACATCATTATGCCCGAGGAGTTTGAGGCAGCCTGCAAGAAGGACGGCCTTGAGGTCCGCGAGAACGACTGGGTTGTGATTAACACCGGCTTCCATCACTATTGGAGAGTCAACAACGACAAGTACTACAACTACTATCCCGGCGAAGGCCCCGAGCTGGCCCGTTACCTCACGGAGGAGAAGCACATCAAGGGCATTTCCGGCACCTGGGGCGCAACCGACGCACCGCTGTGGCATGATCCCCTGTCCGAGCAGATGCCTTGGCTGGATAAGGCCTATCGGAAGGCAACCGGCCTGGATCCCACGGTGACCTTCCCGGACTACGAGCCCTGCCATCGTATCTACATGCAGCACGGTGTCTGCACCGTGGAGAATGCCGGCGGCGACATTGATGCGGTTACCGGCAAGAGAATGACCATCGCCGCGTTCCCCTTCCGCTGCGAGATGGCTGACGGCGGCTTTGTCCGTCTGGTGGCATGGGAAGAGGGCGCCTTCTAATCTGCCTTGTTCAAGAATACAGTACGCCAAGTCGAGGGAAGCCAAATAGGATGATTTTGCAGTAAATAATCTACCCCCTCACATAGATTGCAGCATACAAGCCGGAACCCCAACGCTCCGGCTTGTATGACTGTGATCCACAAAAAATGCGAAAGAAGAGGTTTATGATGAAAACCCTGGAGGACATCAAGAAGATTGCCGTGCTGGGCGCCGGAACCATGGGCCCCGGTATTGCGCAGACCTATGCCATGGGCGGATATTCCGTCACCATGTGGACCCGGTCGGAAAAGACCCGGGAGAAGGCAAAGGCTGCGCTGCACACACAGCTGGAGACATTCGTAGAAGAGGGCGAGCTGAAGGCTGAGGATGTGGAGACGATCTACAACCGTGTGGACTTCGCTATGACCGTGGAAGAGGCCGTAGCCGATGCAGATTTTATTCAGGAGACCATCGTAGAGAATCGGGACGCCAAGGCAGAGCTCTATGAGACGCTGGCTGCGTGTGTGCCTGAGGATGTGATCATTGCGTCCAATACCTCCGCCCTGAACATCTTTGAGATTGTTCCGGAGAAGCTGCTGCCTCAGCAGATCATCTGTCACTGGTATGCGCCCCCTCAGCTGATTCCCCTGGTAGAAGTGGTAAAAAGCGAGCAGGCGCCCCAGGAGTACACCGATATTGCCATGGCAATGCTGAAAAAGTGCGGCAAGACGCCTGTGCTGATGAAGAAATTTATCCGCGGCTATATTGTCAACCGGCTGCAGCAGTGCCTGAACCAGGAGGTTTTCTACCTGCTGGAGCACGGCTACTGTGACGCAGAGGCCATTGACCTGGCCTGTAAGGCGAGCTTTATTCCCAGAGCCTGTGTGCTGGGTCTGTGCAAGCGCATGGACTTTGGCGGCGTAGATATGACCGCCAATAACTTCCGCAACCACAGCTATGAAATGCCCCATCCTCCCAAATCCGAGGTCATTCCCAATGTGCTATCTGACATGGTGGAGCGAAACGAGCTGGGTATCAAGACCGGCAAGGGCTTCTATGACTACAGCGATGTGGACATTGAGGAGCTGAAGGCAAAGCGGGACAAGCAGCTCTTTGAGGTGTTCCGTCTGGAGAAAAAGTTCCTGGGCGACCCTGTCTAAGGGGGATCCCGACCCAAGCACACTGCGTGGTTTCCGGCATGCACAGCCAACTCTGATGCATTCCCCTGAGACCGTCTCGCCATTCTGTGCGGAAAGGAAAAACCCATGGACCTTTGTTTATTTTCCGGTTACGCAAGACTACCCTCCAACACCACGGCGCAGAAGATCTATGAGGAGCTGGCCCTGGTGATGGTGATTGACATGAATACAGGGGTGGTACACAACGCCGAGTGTACTATGGTCACCGGTCTTGCGAAAGAATTCGTCAGCAATCTGATCATTGGCTATGATATGAATCAAGGCATTGAACCGCTGGTAAAGCGGCTGGAGCACAAATACCAGGGACACCTGAAAAAGGCCCTGGCCAGCTCTATCCGTATGATCGGCAGCCAATATGCCGAGATGACTCGGGCAGAGTAAGCCATATGAGAGGATTCCAATAAAATAGTAACGCTGTTTTGGCAAGAGGCAGTTGGAAACGCACTGGCTGTCTCCCTTGCGCAAAAGCCGGCTGGGCGCAGACTGAGGTCTGGGCCTTGGTCGGCTTTTGCCTTTTTTAGAGAAATGATAATGAGGTGTGAGTACATGAACCCTTTGCAGCTTGCGGGAATGATTCTGACCATTTTGTTGATTCTGGGTCTGAGTGTCTATTCCGGCATGAAAAACAAGAAGGCTGGCCAAAAGAACGGCTCTGTTGTGGTGGCTGGTATTATTATGGGAACCCTGGTGGGAGGATCCTCCACGGTAGGTACGGCACAGCTGGCATATGACTACGGTATGTCGGCCTGGTGGTTTACCCTGGGAGGCGGTATCTCCTGTCTGGTGCTGGCCCTGGGCTTTGTGGGGCCCTTCCGCCACAACGGCGGGCATACCCTGGTGGGAATGATTAACAATGAATTTGGGGCCACCGCAGGCGTTTCTGCCTCCATTCTCAGCGCAGTGGGCACCTTCATCAATATTATTTCCCAGATGATCGCCGCATCCGCCGTGCTGGCGGTGCTGTTCCCGGACATGGGGCTGAAGATGGAGCTGATTATCACCACCGTCTTTATGATCCTCTATGTGGTGATCGGCGGGGCAAAGGGTGCAGGCATGGTGGGTATTCTGAAGCTGGCACTTCTCTATATTGCCATGATCGGCAGCGGCTTTCTGGTGCTGCGGCTTACCGGAGGGGTAGGCGGCTTTGTGGATGTGGTCCACACCATCGACAATTCCCAGGGGATTCACTTCTTTAACCTGTTCGCCAGAGGCCTGGGGACGGATCTGGGCGCCGGGGTATCTCTGCTGCTGGGGGTGCTCACCACCCAGACCTACGCGCAGGCGGTGCTGTGGAGCAAGTCCGATCGGGCGGCCCGGGTGGGGGCGCTGATCTCCACCTGCCTGATTCCCCCCATTGGCATTGGCGGCATTTTGGTGGGACTGTTTATGCGGGCGACGCATCCCGGCATTGTGGCAAAGACGGCACTGACCAGCTTTGTCATGGAGTATATGCCGCCGGTGTTCAGCGGCATTGTGCTGGGAACGCTGTTTGTGGCAGTGGTAGGCACCGGCGCCGGATTGGCCCTTGGAATTTCCTTTATCATCAACGAGGATATTGTGGATCGCCTGACCCACAAATTTGACGGAGCAGCCAAGCAGAGACTGCTGGGAAAAACCTGGATTGTGCTGATTCTGATCTTGGCGTGCATTCTGTCCAGCGGCTCCCTGGGAGATCTGATTCTGGGCTTTGCCTTTATGTCCATGGGACTTCGGGCGGCGGCGGTGTTTGCGCCGCTGTGTGCGGCACTGTTCTTCCCGGGAAAGGTGGACCCCAGATTTGCCGTGGTGGCGATTATCACAGGACCTGTGGCGGTGCTGGTGGGAAAACTGGCAGGGCTGCCCTTTGACCCGCTGTTTGTGGGAATTGCGGTCAGCGTGGTGCTGATGGTCTGTGGGGGCATTTACCGGAAGTCCAAGGTCGGCAGCTTGAAGCAGGCGTAAGGAAGGGGCCGGGAAACCCCGGCCCCTGGGACTGTCGGAAAAGCCTTCCGGCTTTTCCGACATAGAGATTGCGGCCCGATGCGCGCATTTTTATGCGCCCCTTCGCCGCTGTGGCGGCGAAACGCTACGAGTTTTTTAAAAAGCGGTGAAGGGTCATATGTTCTTTCCGCCGTGGGACATACAGAAGTTGTGCATCCCCCGCATGAGAATCATAGGTACGACACTGACTACGGCACTGAGAATCAGCACCGGAGTAAAGGACCCGGTTCCTCCCACTATCGAGGCCACCTTGCCAAAAACCACAGAGGAGGCCGCAATGGAGACCATTACCAGGCCGTAGTTGGTGCCGGAGTTTGCGGCGCCAAAGAGTTCTGTGGAAATCACCGGGTTGATGCCGGAGGTGCCGCCGTAGGTGAAGGCGATGAGAAACACCGCCAGGATGTACAGCGGGCCGGTGGCAGGGATCATCAGCAGACACGCCAGGGCGGAGATCACACAGCACCCGATAATGGAGTTGGTGCGGCCAAAGCGATCGGAGATCGTGGGGGCCAGGATGCGGCCCAAAGCGCTGGCAATTCCGGTGCACATGACGGCAGCCAGAGCCATGCCGGTGGACATGGAACGCTCGGTGGCGATGGTTTTGATGTAGGGGATAATCACCAAATAGGCGGCAGAGGACAGAAACATGGAGAACACAAGGAAGTAATACAGCGGAGTTTTTACCATCTCCTTGGGGGTGAACTGCTTGAATTCATCCGCCCGAAGAACCTTCTGGGCCTCGTGCATGTAATACTTGGGATCCGGCTGGGTGATGCCCAGAGAACAGAGAACGCAGACCACCAGGAATATCAGGGCAAAGATCCGGAAGGTTTCCGAGACGCCCAGGGTGGCCAGCATTTTTTCCGCAATGGGGGACAGAATCACCACGGACAGACCAAAGCAGGACACCGTCAGCCCGGTGATGAGGCCGGTCTGGGCGGCAAACCATTTTTGCAGGGCGTAGAGCACGGTGCAGTACACAAAGCCGCAGCCCAGTCCGGAAATCAGAGAATAGGTGAGATAAATCAGCCTGGGGCTGGAGGCGGGAAGCAGCGAGGTCAGGTACATGCCCAGAGCAAACATGGTGCTGCCCACAATGCAAATGATTCGAGGCTTCACCTTCTGCTGGACCAGACCGCCGAGAATATTGCCCAGCACAAAGCAGGCAATCATCAGGGCAGAGGTCATTGCCACATCTCCGGGGTTCCACCCCTTTTCGCTGACAACATAGGGCTGAAAAACCGACCACATATACAAAATGCCGACACAGAGCATGATGAGAAGGCCGGAAATCAGACAAGTGATTTTTTGGTGTTGTTCCTTCAAAATGTAACGCTCCTTTGTAATAAGTATTCGTTCAACACCTCCATTATAGTATGCTGCACGGCAAACGCAAGCACTTATTTCGATGTTTGTAACAACCTGACATGGCTGTTACAAACGAAAAAATAGTTGTAACCGGACGGAGCTTGTGCTATACTATTGATAGAACTTCGTGGATTTTTCTATGGGAAAGGAAGTGGTCAGAATGCTCAACGAAGCGGCGATTCGATGCTTTTTGACGGTGGCCCAGACCCTGAGCTTTACAGAGGCCGCCAAGATCATGTATATGACCCAGCAGTCTGTGAGCAAGTATATTGCCAAAATGGAGGAGGATCTGGGGTTCCAGCTGTTTATCCGGACCCATCATTATGTGATGCTCACCAAGGCGGGAGAGCGGTTCTACAGCTTTTTTAAGGAAATGAGCCAGAAATATGACGCGGTGATGGAGGAGACCAAGCAGTTTTACAACAATATGTACAACGCCCTCCACATTGGCTATTTGGAGTGGCTGGAGATCTCATCCAGCATTGGAAAGGCCCTTCGGCTGGTCCAGCAGGGAAATCCGTCCCTGAAATTTGTGGGGGAACGGCACCCGCAATATGAACTCAATGAGCTGTTTTTAAACCGAAAACTGGATCTTATCATCACCTACAAGGAGTTTGCCCCCAAAAGCACCGGGCTGCGCAAGCTGAAGGTCATGGACACGCCCCTGGTGCTGCTGGTGTCTCCGGATAATCCAAAGGCCACGGACCACGCTACAGTGGATGATTTCCGCCATGAGCCTTTTATTAAAGCTGCGTCCAGCCGGGAGTCCCTGTCGGAGAGCAAAAACCGGGCCCGGCGTCAGTGCCGGGAGTTGGGATTCAGCCCCTCGGAAATCGTGATTTCCCCCAATTTGGAGTCGGCCTATATGGCCACGGAGTTTGGCCAGGGAGTGCTGGTGTCCACCATGCTCTCCCGGATGAGCCTGCACAGTGAGCTTAAATGCTATGACATTGGGGTGACCGAGGAGCTGCTGTGCTTCTGGCATGAGGACCAGGAGAACCCGGCGGTTGCGGCGTTCGCCTCGGTGCTGGAGCAGGTCCATCAGTAAAATGTACAAATACCCCGGCTACGTCGAAAAGGACGTAGCCGGGGTATTACAACATCGAAATGGTTGTAGCTAGAAATACGAGGGGAAGTTCTCAGTCGGAGGGCCCCTCATAGGCCCACTGAATTTTCTCGTAGATCTCAGGCAGAGCCTCCTGCATATTGAGGCTTTTCATATCGGGGCCGGTCCAGATATGAAAGGTCCGGGCGGTGCCGCAGAGCCGGCCCTCAAACCAGGTCTCATACTGGAGTTCCAGCTTCTTGGGGGCATAGGCGGTCATACGGGTCTTGACGGTGACGGTGCCGGGATAGGTGGCGGGGGCGCGGTACTTGAGGTCCAGCTCCACCAGGGGCGGGTTGATGCCCAGGGCGTGCATGTCGGAATAGGAGAAGCCCATTTTTGCGAAGAAGTCCATCCGGGCCATTTCGTACCAGATGGGATAGACGGCGTGGTGAACGATCCCCATGGGGTCACAGTCGGGGTAGCGGACATCAATGGTGGTTTCGGTGATCATGATCTTGCCTCCGTAATTCATTTTCTCCTATTATACCATAAAAACCGAAGAATAGACACAGCAGCCTTCGCCGAAGCGAAGGCTGCTATAGCTTAATTGGAAGCAGATCTTTTTTTCAGGTAATTGGTGATATAGAGCATCAGCAGCACGGGAATCACAGCGGTGATGGCGCCCATGACAAAGGTGGAGGTGACGTTTTCCACGGTGGCATGGAGAATGCTGCCGGAAACAAAGTTAAAGAAGATGGAGCTGAAGCCCAGAGCCAGCATGGCCACGCCGTAGTTGGTGCCGGAGTTCTTGGGTCCAAACAGGTCGGTGCACAGCGCGGCGTTCAGCGCAGAGGGGCCGCCGTAGGCAAAGGCAATCAGGGCGATGGTGGCGAAATAGCCATAGCCGCCGATGAAGGTCATCAAAATGGCGCCAACCAGGGTCAGACCGCAGAGCACATACATGGTGTTGGTACGGCCCAGCTTATCCGACAGGGAGGCCATCACCAGACGGCCCAGGGCATTGGTGATGCCGGTAAAGGATACGCAGGCAATGGCCAGGGACTCGGTGAGTCCCCGCTGTACGCCCAGGTCCTTAATCAGGGGCACGCACAGGTTCCAGGTTCCGTTGATGAAGAAAATGGAGAAGAACAGACACCAGAAGGCGGGAACCTTCATGGCCTGGCCCAGGGTGTAGTTCTGATTGGTAGAGGCAGCGGCCTTGGGCAGGTTCAGGCTCTTGATGTACTCCTCGTCAGGCAGGGAGATAAAGCAGCAGGCAATCAGACCCAGCACGGCAAAGACAGCGGCCAGGGTCAGGAACACAGGGGTGAAGTTCACAATGCCGGAGGCGTCCTTGTTGAGGTTCATCAGCCAGTTGGACACAGGGGTGAACACCACGGTGGACAGACCAAAGGCCGAGCAAGCCAGACCGGAGGCCAGACCCCGCTTGTGAGGCAGCCACTTCTGAATGCAGGAGATGCAGGCGCCGTAGGCAAAGCCGGAGCCGAGACCGGCCATAATGGCGTAGGTGAAGTCCAGCAGGGCAATGCTCTTGACAAAGGCGGAGATGGCCACACCGGCAGAGAAGAGAATCACACCGGCAAAGCAGGTGAGCTTGGGACCCTTCTTGTCGTTGAGGAAACCGCCGATCAGGTTGCCAAACACAAAGGCGAAGATCATGTAGGAGGAGACCATTCCGGCGGCGGTCTTGATGCCGGCGGCAGTGGCCTCGTCTGCACCGACGGAGTAAGCGGCAATGATATTGCCCTTAAAGGCACTCCAGAGGTACAGGATACCGACGCACAGCTGAACCACCAGACAGGCGACGATGGAGATCCATGGATTCTTACGATTTTTCAATGAAAATCCCTCTTTCACTTCTTATTTGGTTTTCAATATTCAACAGGCCTATTATATCACTGGTTATGCATCTTGTCTAGTCACAACCAGGCGGGAATCAAGCCAAAAACTTTCGGTTGTAACCGAAGGTTTTTCAGCACAATGCCGGAGAATAATTTTCCGGCAGTTCCGGAGGAGGATTTTGACCCCGTAGGGCAGACCAAACGGCCACTCTTCCCATAGAGAAGAATGGCCGCGGAGGGGTTCTTACGGCTCCAGCAGCATCAGGGACTCCTGGGGGAAACGCACCATGACGGTTCCCTGGGGAGGGGCTGGGTAAACGCTTTTGGGCAGCATCCAGTGAATGGCGGGGCCGGTGTGTCCCGGTCTTCGCAGCAGCAGGACATACTCAAAGGTATCCTCAATGATGTCGGAGACCTCCAGAGAAAAGGTGTTGGGACCGGGGGAACAGGCAAGCTCTATGTGGTGGCCTCGAATGCCTGCCACCTGCCCGCTGTGGGTGCCGTCTACGGAAAAGTCCAGGTCCCAGTCGTCTGCATGAAACCGGGTCTGTCCCTGAGTCGTGGTGCAGTGGGAAATTCTGCTGAAGTTTTTGCAGCCTGTGAGCAGAGCGGCACGATAGGTTTTTGGGTCCCGGAACAGGGCGTGTTTTTCGTCCAGTGCGTCAATGTGGCCGCTGTGGTATACCGCCACCCGTTGGGCCATGCGGAACACCTCGTCCCGGCTGTGGCTCACCAGCAGGGTGGTTCCGGCAAAGTCTCGGATGATGGCCAGAACCTCCTGTTCCATCTGGTCTCTCAGGTGGGAATCCAGGGCGGAGAAGGGCTCGTCCAGCATAAGAATCCGGGGCTGACCCACCAGAATTCGGGCCAGGGCAGCCCGCTGCTGCTGGCCGCCGGAGAGCTGTCCCGGGGTGCGGTCTCCCAGTCCGGAGAGTTCAAAGCGCTCCAGGGCCTCCAGGGCCACCTGCCGCTTTTGCGCCTTGGTCCCGGTGCGGACCCCTGTCATAATGTTTTGCAGCACGGTCATGGTGGGGAACAGGGCGTAATTTTGAAACAATAGGCCCACTTGACGCTGCTGCGGCGTCAAATTGATGTGCCGCTCGCTGTCGAAGAATACGATGTCATCCACCACAATGCGGCCTCGGTCCGGGGTTTCCACTCCGGCAATGGCCCGAAGGGTCAAGCTTTTCCCGGAGCCGGAGCCGCCCAGAAGGGCCAGAACCTCGTTTCCTGCGGAAAATTCCACATTTAAGTGAAAGGACCCAAAGGATTTCTCAATTTGTACCTCAATCATATTACCACCGCCTTCCGTGTTTGCCGCCTGTGATCAGATTCATGAGAAACACAATGAAAAAGGCAATCAGCAGCACAATAACCACCCAAACGCCGGCGGTGAGATAATCTCCGTTTTGGGAGATGGCAGTGGCGATTTTCTGGGAGATGGTGCCGGTTTTTCCGGCGATATTACCGGCCAGCATGGAGGTGGCGCCGTACTCTCCCAGAGCCCGGGCAAAGGTCAAAATGGTACCCGAGGCAATGCCCGGTCCAGCAGAGGGAACAATGACCCGCCAGAAGATCTCCAGCTCGGACATACCCAGCGTCCGACCAGCGTAGATCAGGTTGACATCCACCTGTTCAAAGGCCGCCCGGGCGTTTCGATACATCAGGGGAAAGGCAATCACAGAGGCGGCAAAGATACAGCCAAGCCAGGTCTGCACCACCTTGATGCCCATCTGCTGATAGAGAAAGGAGCCAAAGGGGCGCCGCAGGGAGAAAATCAGCAGCAAAAAGAAGCCTGCGACGGTAGGCGGGAGCACCATGGGCAGGGTGAGAATTCCGTCCACCACCGCTCTGGCACGACCTCCCAGCTTCAGCACCTTTCTAGCGGCAAACAGCCCCAAAAAGAAACAGATCACCGTGGCCACTACGCCGGTTTTCAGGGAAATCAGCAGGGGGGACCAGTCCAGGGTTTTCAGTACGTCCATGAGATTATCCAAATCTGTCACCTCTTACGGAGAAAAGGGGATGGCAGACACCATCCCCTTTGTGTTTGTAGGAACCAAAACGCCGGGGCGATTAGCCTGCGTTGTTCAGGAACATGTAGGTCTCGAAGATCTCCATAACCGCAGGGGTCTGCAGGAATGCGAAGAAGTTGTCGGCGGCGGCAGTCTCCGGGTCGCCGGCCTCGGCATTCTGCACCCGGCACATGGGATACACAATGCTGCCGGTGAGATCGCTGGGGACCATCTCGATAATCTCAATGTCGTTGATCCGGGAATAGGCATCGGAGTAATATACGGTACCCACCTCGTTGGAGCCCTCGGCCACAGCCTCCAGGGTCTTGGAGACGTTGGAGGTCTCGTTGATGGTCAGACCGCCCAGGGCGTCGGAAACCTCCTGAGAGGTGATGTCGGCGGGCTCCAGAGAGGCATCCAGAATGCCAAGCCCCTGCAGCGCCTTCCGGGTGTACTTGCCGGCAGGAACGGAGCCGTCGGCCAGCGCCATGGAGGAGGCCTCGGAGAGATTTTCCAGGCCGGTTACAGCAGTGCCGGAATCCTTATAGGTGATGAGGGCCAGCTGGTTTTTCAGCAGATCCACACGGGTGCCCTCTACCACCAGGCCGTCCTTCTCCAGGGCGTCCATCTGCTTGGTGGCGGCGGAGAAGAAGATGTCGCAGGAGAAGCCCTCCTCGATCTGGGTCAGCAGGGTGCCGGAGGAGTCTGCGTTCAGGGTGATGGTCACATTGGGCTGGGACTGGTTGTAGAGCGCCACAATGTCCTGGAACGCATTGCCCAGGGAGGCGGCGATGAACACCTGAATTTCCGCAGCGTCCAGCACCGGAGTCTCCTCCTGAACGGAAGCCTCCTCGGTTACGGAAGCGGCGGGAGTCTCGGTAGGTGCCTGGGTTTCGGAAGCGGCGGAGGCAGTCTGGGCAGCGGGAGCCTGGGAGGCGGCCGGCGCAGAGGATGTGGTGTCTTCAGAAGTTCCGCAGGCGGCCATGGAGCAGACCATCAGGGCGGCCAGCAGAAGCGAGGCAAATTTCTTCAAGGGAATCGATCCTTTCCTGGTAATTGTGGTTTCATCCTGTCCACATTATAATACATAACAAAACAAAACGCAACAGCATAAAAAACAACAAAAAGATACGCTGCCACACCTAATTGGCTGTTACATCATTTGAAAAAAGCCGTGTACAACCATTTTAGAGTGTGTTACTATATTTGTATAGAATGGAACGGAAAAGGGGGAGGGTCATGGGACAGGAATTGCTGACAGCCCAGGAAGCGGCGGAGCTGCTGAAGGTCAAAAAGGCCACGGTGTATGAGATGGTCAAGCGGGGAGAAATTCCCGCGGTAAAGATCGGGAAACAGGTGCGGATTGACCGGGAGGACCTAAAGAAGCTCCTCCAGCCCGGAGGAGACCGAGAGACCTCCGGCGGCGGGATTGTGCTCTGCGGCCAAGACAGCTGTCTAAATATCATCGCCAATCATGTGTCCATGCTTCCGGGGGCGGCGCCTGTGCTTCGGAGCTATGCGGGCAGCTATAACAGTCTGCATCAGCTCTATCAGGGAAAGGCGGACATTGCCACATCCCACCTCTGGGACGAAGAGACAGGGACCTATAATTTCCCCTTTATCACCCGGCTCCTGCCGGGAATGCCGGTGGTGGTGGTGCGGCTGCTGGGGCGGACCATGGGAATTTACGTTGCCAAGGGAAATCCCAAGAGAATTGCCGGAATTCAGAGCTTGGGCACCGGAAAAATCACCCTGGTCAATCGGGAAAAGGGCAGCGGCACACGGATCCTTTTGGACGAAAAGCTCAAGGCCTATGGAATCGACCGGCGGAGCATTCCGGGATATGCCGAGCAGGAATATAACAATCATCTGTCCATTGCCGGTGCGGTGGCCCGGGGTGAGGCGGATTTTGGCATGGGAGCGGAAATGGCGGCCCGACAGGTGGACGGCGTGGATTTTCTGCCGCTGCAGACGGAGTGGTATGACCTGGTGTTCCTGCGGGAGCGGCAGCAGGAGCCGACTTTCCGGCTGATGATGGAGTATCTCACCGGGCCGGGCTTCCGGGATGAGATTGCCGCCACAGGAGCCTATGACCTCAGGGAGACGGGGAAGGTGTTTTATCGTTGAAAACCATTTGTGTGATTCTGGCGGGGGGACGGTCCCGGCGGATGGGCCGGGACAAGGCGGCGCTGCCCCTGGGTGCCGGGACCTTCTTGTCCCGGCTGGTTCGGGAATATGCGCCTGAGTTTCCGGTGTATGTCTCCGTGGGAGAGCGGGGGAAATTCCCCCTGTTCGGCGCCGGAGAGTTGGTGGACCTGCATCCGGGCCAGGGACCCTTGGCCGGGCTGGAGGCGGCGTTCCGGGAGACGGATGCCGAAGGGGTGTTTTTGACGGCCACGGATCTGCCCTTTGGCACCCGGGCTCTGGCCCGGAGACTGGTGGAGAATCTGGGGACGGCAGACGCCTGCGTGATCCGGAGAAGAGACGGGACCCTAGAGCCCACCTTTGCGGTATACCGCCGAAGCTGCCTTGCGGCGGTGGAGCAGTGCCTTCAGGAGGGGCGTCGGTCCTTCCGGGGGATGTTTGATCGCATGGAAGTGCAGTGGGTCCCTGAGGAGACCCTGGGGGACGTTTTCCTGGAACGGGTCCTTCAAAACGTCAATACTCCGGAGGAGTACGAAGCGGCCCGGGCGGCCTGGAAAGAACGGGAATCCTGTTGTGAGGTCACAACCCACCGTGTGTGACGAATCGGAGATTTCTTGTTTCAAGTTGCGCCAAAATTCGCTATAATATAGGTGAATTGCCGGAAAAGGAGGCAGGTTTCATGTCAGATAAATTCACACCGGATCAGCAGAGTATTGTTTCCTTCAGCCTGATGGGCCCGGAAAGCGGCGCCCCCTGTCAGGTGGACTCCAAGGACGGAAAAATCACCCGAATCCGGCCGTATTTTTACGATACAGCGTATACGGACAAATACTGTAACCCGTGGAAGATCGAGGCCCGGGGCAAGACCTTTCAGGCGCCCAACCGGGTGACCATCACCCCCTTTGGCCTGGGCTACAAATCCCGGGTCTACTCCCCCAACCGGGTGATGTACCCCCTTAAGCGGGTGGACTGGGACCCTAAGGGGGCGCGGAACCCCCAGAATCGGGGAAAATCCAAGTATGTCCGCATCAGCTGGGATGAAGCGGCCCAGATTGTGGCGGATGAGCTGAAGCGGCAGAAGGAGACCTACGGTCCGGAGGCGGTGCTCTGCCAGGCGGACATGCATGGCGAGGGAAAGAACGTGGCCCCCAGCCACGGCTGCCCCAACCGGCTGCTGAGCCTGATGGGCGGCTACACCCTCCAGATGCGCAATATGGACTCCTGGGAGGGCTGGTTCTGGGGCGCAAAGTATGTCTGGGGCTGCGAACCGGTGGGAGAAATGGCGCCGCAGGCGAACCTGTACCCGGATATTGCCAAGCACGCTGATCTGCTGCTGTTTTGGGGCTGTGACCCGGAGACCACCCCGCTGGGGGTGGTGAGCCATATGCCCTCTCGGCTGTGCTATTATCTCAGCGAGATCGGCCTGAAAAGCGTGTATGTGTGCCCGGACCTCAACTATGGCGCGGCGGTGCATGGAGACAAGTGGATTCCCATTCTGCCCAACACCGATGTGGCGCTGCAGCTGGCCATTGCCTATATCTGGATCACAGAGGACACCTACGACAAGGAGTATATTGCCAGTCACGCCTACGGCTTTGACAAGTTTGAGGACTATGTTCTGGGCCGGGAGGACGGAGTACCCAAAACACCGGCCTGGGCCAGCGAGAAATGCGGCGTCAAGGAGTGGACCATCAAGGCGCTGGCCCGGGATTGGGCGAAAAAAACGGCGTCCATTATCCACGGAAACGGCGGCTGCTATATCCGTGGGCCCTATTCCTCGGAGCCGGCCCGGCTGGAGGTTATGCTCCTGGGCATGCGGGGGGTGGGAAAGCCCGGCGTCCATCAGGCCAAAATGATCGAGTGGAATCTCTGGAACAAGGACTACCCGGTGCCCTATCAGGGAAAGTTTGTGCCGAAAATCACGGCCATTGCCGATGCCCTTCGGCCGGTGGACGGAGATGTGGAGCCCCACATCAATATTGCGGGACGGTTCCAGCTCAATGAAGCCCAGAAGCAGCGGGCGCCGGAGCTGATTGACCTGTTCCGGCAGCTTCCGGCTCCCAAGCAGTTTATTCCCCGGTGCTGCATTCACAAGGCTATTTTGGAGGGCCATGCGGAATGGCGGGGGCTTCAGTGCTTCTCCTCCTCCCAGCAGCCCGTAGGGGACAACTACCGCTATCCCACACAGCAGTATCAGTTCAAGGAAATGCAGTATCCCAGACCGGGGCTCAGCCGGGTCCATATGATTTGGACGGATGCGCCCTGTCAGACCACCTGCTGGAACGACGGAAACCTGACCATGAAGGCCTTTCAGGACCCGTCCATTGAGTGCATTGTGGCACAGCATCCCTGGCTGGAAAACGACTGCTATTTTGCGGATATTATCTTCCCTGTGGTGACCAAGCACGAAATGAACGATCTGGGGAACGATATGTCCTCCGGCGGCTTTACGTCCATTTATCTGGAGGAGCCCTGCTGCCCGCCGGTAGGAGAATCCGTCAGCGACTTCGACGTCTGCGCCAAGGTGGCGGAGAAGCTGGGGCCGGAGTATTACGCGGCCTACACCGGCCATCTCAGCGAGGAGGAGCGGGTGCGCTTCTTCTATAAGGCCACCGGCTGTGAAGAATATATGACCTGGGAGGAGTTCCGCCGGAGAAAGATCTTTGTGGTGCCCTGCAAGGAGTCCGAGGAGGTGGAGAAGATTCCCGCCGGTCTCTACGACTTCTATCAGGATCCGGAGAACCATCCCTTGAGTACCCCCACAGGCAAGCTGGAATATTACTCCACGGAGATTGCGAAATACACCCCGGATGACCCGGAGCGGCCGCCGGTGCCCCATTGGGTGGAAAAGAGCGAGAGCCACGATGAGCGGCTCAGCTCGGAACGGGCAAAGAAATACCCCCTGCTGTGTATGTCCAATCACGGCCGCTGGCGGATGCACGCCCAGTGCGACGACATTGTGTGGAACCGCGAGGTGGAGACCATGAAGATCCGGGGGAAGGATGGATACCAGTATGAGCCGGTGTGGATGCATACCTCCGAGGCGGAGAAGCGCGGAATCCACCACGGAGATATTGTTAAGGTGTTCAATGAGCGAGGGGTGGTGCTGTGCGGGGCCTATGTGACGGAGCGCCTGATCCCTCAGACCTGCTATGTGGACCATGGCTCCCGGCTGGATCCCATTATTCCCGGATGGCTGGACCGGGGCGGCGACATCAACACCATCACCCCCACGTCTACCACCTCGAAAAATGCCACGGGAATGGCGGTCTCCGGCTTCCTGGTGGAGGTGGAGAAGGTGACCGAGGAGGAAATGAACCAGTGGAAGCGGGATTACCCGGAGGCCTTTGCCCGGCATGTGGATCCGGACGCAGGGGTGTGTCTCCAGGGCTGGCTGCTGGATGAGAAGGAGGCAAAGTGATGGGAAAGGCATTTGTAATTGATGTGGCCAAATGCTCCGGCTGCTATAACTGTCAGCTGGCCTGCAAGGACGAGCATGCCCAAAATGACTGGATGCCCTACGCCAAGCCCCAGCCTCTGACGGGGCAGTTTTGGTGCCGGGTGACGGATCACGTCCAGGGGACGATTCCCAAGGTGCGGATCCACTATATCTCCCGGCTGTGCAACCACTGCCGGAACGCGGCCTGCATGGCGGTCTGTGACCCAGAGGCCATCTATCGCCGGGAGGACGGGCTAATCCTCATCGACCCGGCCAAGTGCACCGGCTGCGGCAAGTGCGTGACGGCCTGCCCCTATGATGCAGTGTTCTTCAATGAACAGGAGCACATCGCCCAGAAGTGCACCGGCTGTGCCCATCTGCTGGACCACGGAGCCAAGCAGCCCCGGTGTGTGGAGGCATGTCCCACAGATGCGCTGCAATTCGGAGAGGAAGCGGATCTGCAGGATCTGATTGAGGGGGCCTCGGTGCTGAAGCCGGAGACCGGAGCGGGTCCCCGGGTGTACTATCGGAATATCCCCGGCCGGTTTATCGCCGGAACCGTCTATGACCCGGTTGAGAAAGAAGTGGTGATCGGTGCACGGTGTCTGCTGAATTCCGGCGGAAAGCGCTGGGAGACCCGGACGGACGAGTACGGAGATTTTTGGTTCAATGATTTGCCGGTGGGGCTGTTTGATCTGTCCATTCAGATGCAGGGCTATGGGGTGAAGCTGTTTGAGAAGCTGCGTACCCGCCAGTGCGTGAATCTGGGAGACATTCCTCTGGAACGGGAGGAGACGAAGTGAAGTTGAAAAAACTGGGGTTTGGCTGTATGCGCCTTCCTATGATCGGCGGGGCTGAGGGAGAGGTGGATCAGGCTCAGTTCAACCAGATGATCGATCGGTATCTGGAGGCGGGGTTCCGCTATTTTGACACAGCCCATGTCTATCTGGGGGGCAAAAGCGAGACCGCCATCCGGGAGGGGCTGGTGAAGCGGTACCCCAGAGAGGCGTTCCTGCTGACGGACAAGCTCTCCGGGAGCTGCTTCCAGTCGGAGGCAGACATCTACCGGCTGATGGACACCCAGCTGGAGGCCACCGGGGCGGGGTATTTTGACTACTATCTCATGCATGCCCTGTCTGCGGAGGTGTATCAGAAATTCCTTTCCTGCAATGCCTTTGAGGCGGTGCGGAAGATGAAGGCCCAGGGAAAGCTCCGGCATATGGGCATCTCCTTCCATGACAAGGCCTCCGTGCTGGAGCGAATTCTTTCGGAACAGCCGGACATTGAGGCGGTGCAGATTCAGTTTAACTACCTTGATTATGACAACCCCAGCATTGAGAGCAAGGCGGTCTACGACGTGTGCCGGAGGTTCCAAAAGCCCATTTTGGTGATGGAGCCGGTTAAGGGCGGCGGACTCAGCGACCTTCCGGCGGAGGCGGCAGAGATTTTCGCAGCCCTGGGCGGCGGGAGCCCTGCCAGCTATGCCATCCGCTATGCGGCGTCCTTCCCGGGCATCGAGATGGTCCTCAGCGGCATGAGTACCATCGGCCAGCTGGAGGACAACGTAAGCTACATGGAGGACTTTCGGCCCCTTAATCAGGAGGAGCTCAAGGCGGTGGAGCAGGTCCGGGAGATGCTGAAGGCCCAGAATACGGTGGCCTGTACCGCCTGCCGGTACTGTGTCCCCGGATGTCCCAAGCACATTCAAATTCCGGATCTCTTTGCCTGCCTGAATACCAAACGGCGGTATCAGGATTGGAGCAGCGACTTCTATTACAAGGTCAACACGAAGGATCATGGAAAGGCGTCGGACTGTGTGGGATGCAGACAGTGTGAGCGAATCTGTCCCCAGCATCTGCCCATTACCCAGCTGCTGAAGGAAACGGCAGCCACATTCGAGACGGAAACCTGAACCGGAAACCTCGGGCCGCGGACAAATTTGTCCGCGGCCCGTCTTCCTGGGCGGGGCGGCCCAATCGGTTGACTTTCAAGGCATTCTGCGATATAATACATGTAAATTGGAAAAGTATGTCCTGAATTTTGAATGATGTGAGGGAACTCCATGAAGAAACGTGAAACCTATGGCAATGAAAGCATTACCTCGTTAAAGGGAGCGGAGCGTGTAAGGTCGCGCCCCGCGGTTATTTTTGGCTCCGATGGACTGGAGGGCTGTGAGCACGCCGTGTTTGAAATCCTCTCCAATGCCATTGACGAGGCCAGAGAGGGACACGGCAAGCGGATTATTGTGACCCGGTATCTGGACCACTCCGTCCAGGTGGAGGACTTTGGCCGAGGCTGCCCTGTGGACTGGAACGAGGGAGAGCAGCGGTTCAACTGGGAACTGGTGTTCTGCGAGCTCTACGCCGGCGGAAAGTATGCCAACAATGAGGGGGAGAGCTATGAGTATTCTCTGGGCCTCAATGGCTTGGGCGCCTGTGCGACACAGTACGCCTCCTCCTTTTTTGATGCGGTAATCCGCCGGGACGGGAAAAAATACACGCTCCACTTTGAAAAGGGGGAGAACATCGGCGGACTAAAGGCCGAGAAGCTGGACCGGAAACAGACCGGCTCTTGCTTCCACTGGCTGCCGGATCTGGATGTGTTTACAGACATCCATGTGCCCCTGGAGTACTACCAGGACATTCTCAAGCGTCAGGCGGTGGTGAATGCCGGGGTGTCCTTCCTGCTGCGAAATGAGACGGAGAAGGGCAAATTTGAGGAGCAAGAGTTTTGCTACCAGAACGGCATTCTGGACTATGTGACAGAGCTCACCGAGCAGAACGCCCTGACCATGCCCCAGTTCTGGGAGGCGGAGCGCAAGGGACGAGACCGGGCGGATAAGCCGGAGTACAAGGTGAAGATCTCCGCAGCGGTCTGCTTCTCCAATGCGGTCAGCCGGATTGAATACTATCACAACTCCTCCTGGCTGGAGCACGGCGGCGCGCCGGAAAAGGCGGCCAAAACCGGCTTCGTCTACGCCATTGACGCCTATATCAAGCAGGCGGGGAAGTATTCGAAAAACGAGAGCAAAATCACCTTCCAGGACGTGGCGGACTGCCTGGTGCTGGTGACAAACTGCTTCTCCACCCAGACCAGCTATGAAAACCAGACCAAAAAGGCCATTAACAATAAATTTATTCAGGAGGCCATGACGGAGTTCTTCAAGTCACGGCTCCAGATCTATTTCATCGAGAACAAGCAGGAGGCGGACCGAATCGCCGACCAGGTGCTGGTGAACAAGCGGTCCCGGGAGACGGCGGAGAAGGCCAGACTCAACATCAAGAAAAAACTCACCGGCAGTATGGATATCTCCAACCGTGTCCAGAAATTTGTGGACTGCCGTAGTAAGGATGCCGAGCAGCGGGAGCTCTACATTGTGGAGGGCGATTCCGCATTGGGCAGCGTCAAGCTCAGCCGGGATGCGGAGTTCCAGGGGATTATGCCCGTTCGCGGGAAAATCCTCAACTGCCTGAAGGCGGATTACGCCCGGATTTTCAAAAGCGACGTCATTACGGACCTCATTAAGGTTCTGGGATGCGGCGTGGAGATCACCGGAGGCAAGAAGGCCAAGGACCTGACCTCCTTTGATCTGGCGGCCCTTCGGTGGAATAAAATCATCATCTGCACCGACGCCGATGTGGACGGCTTCCAGATTCGGACGCTGATTCTCACCATGCTCTACCGGCTGGTGCCGACGCTGATTCAACAGGGGTATGTGTATATTGCGGAGTCCCCGCTGTTTGAAATCAACTGCAAGGACAAGACCTGGTTTGCCTATTCCGAGACGGAAAAGGCGGAGATCACCAAAAAGCTGGAGGGGAAGAAGTATACCATCTCCCGGTCCAAGGGACTGGGCGAGAACGAGCCGGAAATGATGTGGATGACCACCATGAATCCGGCCTCCCGCCGGCTGATTAAGGTGATGCCCGAGGATGTGGAGGCCACCCAGGAGATGTTCAATCTGCTGCTGGGAGACAATCTCTCCGGCCGGAAGGAGCATATCTCCGAAAACGGCTACAAGTATATGGAAATGGTGGATGTATCCTGAGGAGGTGAAGCCCTGTGGCAAAGAAGAAAAAGACGGAGACGAATGTACACCATGAAAATGCCAACGTCCTGGGGCTGAAGGCCGAGGTGCTGGAGCAGCCCATCACCAGGACCCTGGAAGTCAACTATATGCCCTATGCCATGAGCGTCATTGTCTCCCGGGCCATTCCGGAGATCGACGGCTTTAAGCCTTCCCACCGGAAGCTCCTGTATACCATGTACAAAATGGGGCTGCTCACCGGGGGACGGACCAAATCTGCCAATATTGTGGGGCAGACCATGCGTCTGAATCCCCATGGCGACTCGGCTATCTACGAGACCATGGTCCGGCTCAGCCGGGGCTATGAGGCCCTGCTCCATCCCTTTGTGGACTCCAAGGGCAACTTCGGCAAGGCCTATTCCAGAGACATGGCGTACGCGGCCTCCCGGTATACCGAGGCAAAGCTGGACGGCTTCTGCCAGGAGCTGTTCCGGGACATTGACAGCGACACGGTGGACTTTGTGGACAACTATGACAGCACCATGAAGGAGCCTGCGCTGCTGCCCACCACATTTCCCAATGTGCTGGTGTCCGCCAACAACGGCATTGCCGTGGGCATGGCCAGCAACATCTGCGGATTTAACCTCCGGGAGGTGTGCAACGCAGCCGTGGCACGAATCAAAAACCCCGACTGCGATTTGAAGGAATATCTTCTGGCGCCGGACTTTCCCTCCGGCGGCGAGCTGGTCTACAAAGAACAGGAAATCGACAATATCTATGAGACAGGACGGGGTAGCGTCCGGGTCCGAGGCAAGTGGCGCTATGTGAAGGAGGGAAATCTCATTGAGATCTATGAGATTCCCTATACCACCACCACCGAGGCCATTATTGACAAGGTCTCTGAGCTGATTAAGGCCGGGAAGATCAAAGAAATCAACGATATGCGGGATGAGACGGACCTGAGCGGCTTGAAGCTCACCATTGACCTAAAGCGCAGCGCAGACCCGGACAAACTTATGGCCAAGCTCATGCGCATGACCACGCTTCAGGACAGCTTCCCCTGTAATTTCAATATTCTCATTGGCGGCTTCCCGAAGGTCATGGGAGTGGGAGAGATTCTGGAGGAGTGGACGGCCTGGCGGACGGACTGCGTGCGCCGCCGCATCTACTATACCCTGGGCAAGAAAAAGGATAAGCTCCATTTGCTCAAGGGCCTACAGAAAATTCTGCTGGACATCGACCGGGCCATTGCTATTATCCGGGAGACGGAGCTGGAGGAGGAGGTTGTGCCGAACCTGATGATCGGATTCGGCATTGACCAGGTCCAGGCAGAGTATATTGCGGAGATCAAGCTCCGGAATATTAACCGGGAGTATATTCTCAGGCGTACCCAGGAAACTACGGCTCTGGAGCAGGAGATTGCAGAGCTGGAGGACACGGTGAACTCCGTCCGAAAGGTCAAGGCCATTATTGTCAAGGAACTGGAAAACGTGGCCAAAAAGTATGGCCAGGACCGCAAAACCACCATTGTCTATGACGATGCGCTGGAGGATGTGGAGGAAGAGGACGAGACCGCCGACTATCCGGTGACCATGTTTGTCACCCGGGACGGGTATCTCAAGAAAATCACCCCCCAGAGCCTCCGGATGAGCGGTGAGCAGAAGCTCAAGGAGGGGGATCGGCTGGTCTCCACGGTGGAGACCAGCAATAAGGCAGAGATCCTGGTGTTTACGGATCAATTCCAGGTCTACAAGGCTGCGCTGTCGGAATTCGATGACGCCAAGGCCAGCGTGCTGGGAGACTATCTCCCGGCAAAGCTGGGCTTTGAAGAGGGAGAGAGCGTGGTCCAGGTGTGTCTGCCCGGGGACTACAGCGGCTTTGTCCTCTTTGCCTTTGAAAACGGCAAGGTGGCAAAGGTGGCCCTCAGCGCCTACGATACCAAATCCAACCGGCGGCGGCTCACCGGGGCCTACAGCGATAAGTCTCCCCTGCGCGGGCTGCTGTGCTGCTACGAGGAGACGGACCTGGTGTTCTATTCCACCGACGGACGGGCCCTGGTGGTGGACACTGCGCTTTTGTCGCCGAAAACCACCAGAACCACCATCGGCGTGGCCACGCTGACCCTGCGGAAGAAAGCACTGCTGGACCGGGTGGTGCGGCTTGGGGACACCCAGATTCACAATGTGACCCGCTACCGGAGCAAGGCTCTGCCGGCGGCCGGAGCCATCTTAAAGGAAGAGGACAACGAGGAAAAGCAGCTGTCGCTGGATATGTAGAAAGCAGGTGACTGGTTGAAACAGAAACTGATTCCCCTGTTGAAGAGCTTGTTCTGGATCGCCGTGGGCTCGTCGGTGTTTGCCCTGGGCTTTGACATGTTCCTGGTGCCCAACCAGATTGGCGCCGGAGGCATTTCCGGCCTGGCAATGGTGGTAAACGCCTTTGTACCGGTGCTCTCTGTGGGTGTGTTTACCGTGCTGGTCAACATCCCGCTGTTTCTGGCGGGCTATCGATTTGTGGGGCGGAAGTTCTTCTGGGGCTCCCTGGCGGGAATGCTGATTTCTTCGGTGATGATCGACGTGTTTTCGGTGATTCCGGTGGTGCCCACGGAGCCGCTGATGGGGGCCATCTTCGGCGGACTGTTTGTGGGAGCGGGCTGCGGCGTGGTGTTTATGCAAGGGGCCTCCACCGGCGGCGTGGACATTGCGGCGCGGCTGCTGAAGTATAGGCTGCGGAATCTGTCCATAGGCAAGCTGATGCTTCTGGTGGATATGACGATCGCAGTGATTACCGGCATTGCCTTCCGGGACATCAACAAGGTGCTCTACTGCATTGTTGCGCTGTTTGTCAGCTCTGAGGCACTGGATGCGGTGGTATATCGGTTTGACTATTCCTATGTGGCCATGATTATCTCCGATGCGGACGAGCAGATTCGGGATACCATCGACCAGAAGCTGGACCGGGGATGTACTTATCTCAAGGGAGAGGGGGCCTATACCGGCCAGCCGAAAAACGTGATTTACTGTGCCATAAAGCGCCAGCAGGTGGCCGAGCTGAAGGAGCTGGTCATGGAGGTGGATCCCCAGGCCTTTCTGGTGCTTCAGGAGGCCCACCAGGTGCTGGGGGAGGGCTTTGAACGGTATTCCAGACATCGGCTCTGAGAGGAATGTGATTGCCATGAAACGGATCCTTGGCTGTGCGCTGCTGCTGCTGACCCTGTGCGGCTGTGGCTTTTTGCGGGAGAACACCTATGTGGCGGTGACGCCCCACGACGAGGACTACGGAATCACGGTGGATTCCAATGTGCTCACAGTTAACAGCTATTTGAGCCTGAAAAACGCGCTGATTAACATGGTGGAGGATGGCGTCAAAGAGGGCGTAATCCGGGCGGAGGCCTATGGGGGCAATCTGCCGGAGGACCTCAGCCAGGCGGTGGAGGAGGTGTCCCGGCAGACCCCGCTGGGGGCCTATGCGGTGAGCAGCATGACCTATGACTACTCCAAAATCGTCAGTTATTATGAAATCCACGTCAACACCACCTTCCGCCGGAGCCTGGACGAGATTCAGTCCGTGGTCTATGTGACGGATTTGGACGCCCTGGAGCTCCAGCTGCGGGAGACCATGAAAAACTATGAGACGAAGCTGGTGGTGCGGGTAGGGGACTATGAGTCCTTTGACCTGGAAAATATGATAACCGGCATCTACGAGGATGAGCCGGCACAAATACTGGAAAAGCCCAGCTGCTCCATGGAGCAGTATCCGGACAGCGGGACCCAGCGCATCCTGGAAATTGACCTCAGCTATGAGCACAGCACCCAGGAGCTCCTGGACTGCCGGGACACCCTGCAGCCTCAAATCGAGCAGCTGGCTCGGATCTACGGCAGCTCCGATCAGCCCCTGACCAATGTGCGGCGGTTTTATCAGCGGCTGGGACGGGACGCAGTGCTGGAGCCTCAGGACGAGGGGACCCATGCGCTGACCAACAGTGTTTACGGGGTTCTGGTGGAGGGACATGCCACCAGTTATGGGTTTGCCCAGGCCTTCCGGGTGATGATGGACGCCTGTGAGATCCCCTGCCAGCTGATTACCGGCCAGAGAGACGGAATGCTGCACTATTGGTGCCTGGTTCAAATCAGTGGGAGCTACTATTACATCGACCCCTCCACCGCCGCCGGGGACCAGGGGGAGGAGTACTACCTCATGGGGAATATTCAGCTGGAGGAGCGGAACTACTACATGTGGAATGCGGTGGCATATCCTGTGGTAGAGCTTCCCGAGGAGCTGATTCCCCCGGAGGAGGAAACGGAATAAAACTGGGATTCGGCACATTTTTCTCTGCGGAGTGCATATAATGATTGGAAACCACTGTTAGGAGGGACCAATATGCACACCCAGGAGGACATTGACGAGCTGATCTTTGCGGAGGAGGACTATGCCGTATCTCAGCGATGAAAGAGGAAGCCCCACAGCCTGGAATTTCAGGCTGTGGGGCTTTACAGCGGCGGGAATTTCCTGTATAATAATGTCCGCTGAAACCCCTTTGGGGGCTGTTCCCGTGGCCATGGGGCCTGGGATCCAAGATATTTGATTTTACAACGAAAGTGGTTTTGAAAGATGGCGAAGATTGAATTTGACGAGTATAAGGTGAAGCTCAACGACCTGGCCCCGAAGCTGAAGGCGCTGGGAGAGTCCCTGGGGCTGGAGGCGGCCAAGTCGGAGCTGGAGCGGCTCCACGCCATGGCGGAGTCTGACGGCTTCTGGAATGACACGGAGAAGTCCCAGAAGGTCACAAAGCAGATTCGGCACCTGGAGAATAAGGTGGAGTCCTATGAGAAAATGTGTGCCGAGCGGGAAGACCTGCTGGTGCTCTGCGACATGGCCATTGAGGAGGACGATGACTCCATGCTGGACGAGCTGGTGTCCGGCTATGGGGATCTGGAGAGCCGCATGGACAGCGCACGGCTGGAGACCCTCCTGACGGGAGAATATGACGCCAACAATGCGCTTCTGAGCTTTCACGCCGGCGCCGGAGGCACAGAGGCCCAGGATTGGTGCCAGATGCTCTACCGGATGTATACCCGCTGGGCGGACCGCCACGGCTTCACCTACAAGATTATGGACTATCTGGAGGGAGACGAGGCGGGGCTCAAAAGTGCAGATATCCTTATAGAAGGAGAAAACGCCTACGGATTTTTGAAGGGAGAAAACGGGGTACACCGTCTGGTCCGGGTGTCTCCCTTCGATTCCAATGCCCGGCGGCAGACCTCCTTTGCGGCCATTGAGGTGATTCCTGAGATCGACGATTCCACGGAGGTGGAGATTCGTCCGGAGGATATCGAAATGCAGGTCTATCGCTCCTCCGGCGCCGGTGGTCAGCACATCAACAAGACCTCCTCTGCCGTTCGACTGATTCACAAGCCCACGGGGATTGTGGTGTCCTGTCAGACGGAGCGGAGCCAGTTCCAGAACCGGGACAACTGTATGAAAATGCTCCGGTCCAAGCTGGTGGAGATCAAAGAGCGGGAGCATTTGGACAAAATCTCCGACATCAAGGGTGTCCAGCAGAAAATCGAATGGGGCAGCCAGATCCGCAACTATGTGTTTATGCCCTATACCCTGGTAAAGGACACCCGCACCGGCTGTGAGACCTCCAATGTCAACGGCGTGATGGACGGGGACCTGGATAAGTTTATCAATGCGTACCTGACCTGCGCGGCCACCAATACCTGGGTTCAGAAATAAACGGCCATGGAGACACTGCGCTTTGCAGCGCCGGAGGATGCGCCGGAGCTGCTGGAGATCTACCGCCCCTATGTGGAGCATACCTCTGTCTCCTTTGAAACGGAGCTCCCGTCTCTGGAGGAGTTCCAGAGGAGAATTGTCAGCTTTTCCCGCCGGTTTCCCTATCTGGTGGCGGAGGAGGACGGTGCACTTTTGGGGTACGCCTACGCCCATGCCTTTCATGAGCGGGCGGCCTATGGCTGGACCGTGGAGACCACCATCTATGTGGGACAGAAGGCCCGGGGCAGAGGGCTGGGAAGACGGCTCTATCGTGGGCTGCTGGCCCTGCTGCAGGCCCAGGGAGTCCAGACGGCCTGTGCGGTGGTGACCATTCCCAACGACCCCAGCATCGGATTTCACCAGGCCATGGGATTTCGGCTGGCTGGCGTGCTGCCCCATATGGGCTATAAGCTGGGCCGGTGGTGTGGCGTGGGGTATCTTACCCTACAGCTCTCCCAGAGCCGGGATGCGCCGGACCCGGTGATCCCCGTTGGACAGCTGGACCCGGTGATCCCCGTTGGACAGCTGGACCCGGCGTGGGTCCGCGGAGTGCTGGAGGATCCCGAAAATTTCCCTTGCAAATCATGACAATCTGTGATAGGATATATCGTACGAATGCGATAAGATGCGCGGATTCTTAGATATTTCGGCTGCCGTGTGCCGAAAAACGGCAAGATGGAGGATGTTATGCTTCGGATTATTCTTACTGTGATCCAGGTGATCACTGCCCTGTTTCTGACCTGTGTGGTTCTGCTGCAGTCCGGCAAGGACGCAGGTCTCTCCGGTGCCATTGCCGGCGCTGCGGACAGCTTTATGTCCCGGAATAAGGCCACCACCTGGGACGCCAAGCTGGCAAAGGCAACCAAGTGGGTTGCTGTGGTATTTATGGTGCTGACGCTGGTGCTCAGCATGATTCCTGCCACTGCGGGCTAATGGAATACAGTGAAAGGGGCTGTCTCACGACGAGACAGCCCCTTTTTGTCGCCCCCCAAACACACCGTGCCAAGGGATTTTGATTTCGGAAGATAATAGGCTCAGGCGTGATAGCCCAGGTCAAAGGCCCTTCGGTTCAGCTCTACGAACTTAGGAGCCACGGTTTTTTCGATGGCCCGAAGCCACTGGTCGTAGGGAATGTCAAAATACTTGGCCACCCGACCCATGAGTACAATGTTTGCCGCCTTGGGGGAGCCGGCCTCCTCGGCCAGACGCAGGGCATCAATGGCGTCCACATGGGCGCCGGCGGCAATCATTTCCTTCAGCACTCCGGCGGGATAGACTGCCGCACCTACGATCACCGGCATAGGATCCACCTGCTGGGTGTTTACCACAATGGTTCCGTTTTGCTTAAGCTTGGGCAGCCATCGGGCGGCCTCAATCTTTTCAAAGGACACAATCAGGTCAGCCTGGCCGTCCTCCACAATGGGGGAGTAGACCTTGTCTCCAAAGCGTACATAGGTGACCACACTGCCCCCCCGCTGGCTCATGCCGTGAACTTCGCTGACTTTGACGTCATAGCCCTCGTCCACCAGCAGACGGCCCAGCAGTTTGCTGGCCAGCAGACTGCCCTGTCCGCCGACGCCTACAATCATAATGCTTTTTGTTTCCATGGTTACGCATCCTCCTCAAAGGCCCCAAAGGGACAGATCTGCTGACAGACGCCGCAGCCGATACAAAGCGTGGGATCAATGCTTGCCTGCTTGCCGTGGATGGCGATGGCGGGACAGCCAAAGCTCATACATTTTCGACAGCCCCGGCAGGCATCGGCGTTTACATGAAGGGGGGCCTTGGGCTTGACATATTTCAGCAGGACACAGGGACGGCGGGAGATAATGACCGAGGGCTCCTGGGCTGCCAGCTCCTCCTTCAGGACCCTGTCACAGGTGGCCAGGTCATAGGGGTCCACCACCTGGACCCGCCGGATGCCGATGGAGCGGCAGAGGGCCTCCAAGTCGATTTTCCCGGCGGGATCTCCCTTGATGTTGTAGCCGGTGGTGGGATTCTGCTGGTGACCGGTCATGCCGGTGATAGAGTTGTCGAGAATTACCACGGTGGAGTTGGAGCCGTTGTAGGCGATGTTGATAAGGCCGGTGACGCCGGAGTGCATAAAAGTGGAGTCGCCGATTACAGCCACGGACTTGGTCTCTCCCTCGGCGCCCAGAGCCTTGTTGAAGCCGTGGAGACCGGAGACGGAGGCACCCATGCACAGAGTGGTGTCCACCGCCTGCAAGGGGGCCTGCGCCCCCAGGGTATAGCAGCCGATGTCGCCGATGACATGGACCTTGTTTTTCGCAAGTACATAGTACATGCCCCGGTGGGGACATCCGGCGCACATCATGGGGGGCCGGGGAGGAATGGGGGTGTCAATGCTGAGATGCGCCGTGGGGGCCAGACCAAAGGCCTGGGCGATAGTTTTCTGGGAGAACTCACCCAGGGGAGAAAACAGATCCTTTCCCTCCACGGAAAGGCCCAGCTTTCGACAGTGGTCCTCGATGATGCCGTCCAGCTCCTCCACCACCACCAGCCGATCCACTTGATTGGCAAAATCCCGAATCAGCCGGGTGGGCATGGGATGAATAAGCCCCAGCTTCAGGACGCTGACACGATCGCCGAAGATCTCCTTCACATATTGATAGCAGGTGCCGGAGGTGATAATTCCCAGGGCGGTGCCGCCCATCTCCACCCGGTTAAAGGGGCAGGACTCGGCATACTCTGCGAGACGGTCCAGGCGCTGCTCCACCAGGGGATGACGGCGAATGGCATTCCCGGGCATCATAATGTACTTGGCGGCGTCCTTGACGTAGGGCCTTTGGGGAATGTCCTCCCGAGGACCGGTTTCCACAATGCTCTGGGAGTGGGAGATACGGGTACACAGCCGCAGCAGCACCGGGGTGTCATAGGCCTCAGATAGGGAAAAGGCGGCTTTGGCGAAGTCCAGGCATTCCTGGGAGTCTGCCGGCTCCAGCATGGGCAGCTTCGCCGCAATGGCGTAGTGCCGGGAGTCCTGCTCATTCTGGGAGGAGTGCATGCCAGGGTCGTCTGCCACGCAGACCACCAAGCCGGCGCTGACGCCGGTATAGGACATGGTAAACAGCGGGTCCGCGGCCACGTTGAGACCCACATGCTTCATGGCGCAGCAGCTGCGGATGCCCCCCAGAGAGGCGCCGAAGGCGGTTTCCAGGGCAACCTTTTCGTTGGGGGCCCACTCTGCGTACACTTCGGCGTATTTGGCGGCCTCCTCGGTGATCTCCGTGGAGGGGGTACCGGGATAGCTGGAGATCAGGCCGCAGCCCGCCTCGTAGAGGCCACGGGCCACGGCGCCGTTGCCAATCAAAAGTTCTTTCAAGCGGTATTCATCCTTTCAAGCCAAACGCTTTATGGGTTTAAATCGGGTCTGTAGATTAAGTATACTCGATTTTTCGCCGGAAATCAACCGATAGGAGCAATGATTTTGCCGGGCAGACAAAAACGGTCTGCCAGACCTCTGCCTGGCAGACCGCCGTACCGGAATTCACAGCATTTCCAATATTTTTGCCTTGGGTACAACCCCCACGGAGGTGCCGGTGGCCACACCGTTTTTGAATACCATCAGTGTGGGAATACTCATCACCCCAAACTGGACGGCGAGCTGCTGCTCCTGGTCAATGTTGATTTTGCAGACCTTAATGTCAGGACGCTCCTGGGCCACCTGATCCACCAGGGGAGAGAGCATGCGGCAGGGGCCGCACCAGGACGCCCAGAAGTCTACCAGAACAGGCTTGCTGCTCTGCAGAACCTCCTGGTCAAAGGTTTCACTGGTCACAGAGATAACGGACATATAGGTTCCTCCTTAGTCTTTTGTTTTATAATACAGCATACAGTGACAAAACCCCTCGAACTCCGGGTCGGCAATCTGGTCCCGGAATTCTTTGCAGATGCACTTATTCTCCTCCGTGCGCTGGAGGCGGCAGGGACAGTAGCCGCCGGTGCGCTGGAGCCCTTGCCGTATGGTGGAGACCATTTCCCGGTCAGGGTTGAGGGTAACGGCCATTGTGCTCACATCCTTTCCTGTCTGACCGTAGTATACCACAGTGAGCGGGGAAGTACATGAATAAATTGAAAATTATCTCCTCACAAAATCTTCATATACTGTTGATAAACTGTTCAAAGAAACACCGCAAAACGGTCAAAAATACCGAATATAATAGGGCAAAAGATAGGAGGGAAGCAGGATGAAGGGAAAACGTGTGGTGTCGCTGCTGGCGGCGCTGGCCATTTCGGCGGGAGCAATATTCGGATCAGGTGCCTGCTCCGCTTGGGCCGCCGATACCTATCGGGAGCATCGAGAGCCACCACAGCTGCCCTCAAGGGCGTCCTCCTTTACGGAAACAGAGATCACATGCCAATCCGGGAACAACACACTGCGTGGAACGCTGGCCCGGCCCACCGAGGTGGAGGGTCAGGTGCCGGTGGCGATTTTGCTTCATGGGCTGGCCACGGACCAGAGATGGTGTGACGACATCGCCTGGATTCTGGCGGAGCATGGGATTGCCAGCGTCCGGCTTGATTTCGGCGGAACCGGCCGCAGCGATGGCCGACAGGAGGATATGACCGTGTCATCAGAGGTGGACGATACACTGGCCATTCTCGATTTGGTGGAGAGCTTTAGCTTTACCGACCAGGACAACATTTTCCTGGTGGGGAAGAGCATGGGAGGTGTGGACGCAGTGCTGGCGGCACAGCGGCGCCCCGGGGAGATCAAGGCCATGTGCCTGTGGTATCCGGGGTTTGGAGTGACCGACGCGGTGCAGCATGGCTTCCTGCTGGGACAGTTTTTTGATCCCGATAACCCTCCGGATTCGGTGACCGCAGCAGGCTACACCTTCGGAAAGGCCTTTTTGGAGGAGACGGCAAAGCTGGACTATACGGATGCCTGCCGAAGCTACTCCGGGCCGGTGATGATCCTCCACGGAGACCGGGATTTTATTGCGCCCATCACCTTTAGCTTTGAAATGAGCCAAGTGTTCCAGGATTGCACCCTGAAGGTGGTGCCGGGAGGCTACCATGGCTTTTGGGGATTCCAGGAGCTGGACGCCTTGAATTCCATGCTGGAATTCTTCCAAAATCAGATATAACAGTGCCCGCAGGACCGATGGTCCTGCGGGCCTTCTGCTTATTCCCGGGCCATGGCGGCGATGATGTCGTCCTCGGCATCCCGCATGGCCAAAATGGTGTCAGTCATCAGCTGGTCCAAATCCCAGCCCAGCATCTCGGCGCCGTCCCGAATGACCTGCCGGGAGCACCCTGCGGCGAATTTCTTGTCCTTGAATTTCTTCTTTAGACTGGACAGCTCCAAATCCTTTGTGCTCTTGGAGGGGCGCATCTTAATCACTGCACCGATCAGACCGGTGAGCTCGTCGGTGGCGAACAGGACCTTTTCCATTTCGTGCTCCGGCTTCACGTCGATGCAGATGCCGTAGCCGTGACTGGCCACTCCGTGAATGAGCTTGGGGTCCAGTCCCAAATCCGTCATGATCTGTGCCTCCTTGACACAGTGCTGCTCCGGGAATTGTTCAAAGTCCAGATCGTGGAGCAGACCCACGGTGCGCCAGAAGTCCTTTTCCTGGCTGTAACCCAGCTTGTCGGCAAACCAGCCCATCACGGCTTCCACCGTCAGGGCGTGCTGAATGTGAAAGGGCTCGTGGTTATACTGCGTTAAAAGCGCAAGTGCTTCTTCTCGTTCCATGCTAGATGGCTCCTTTGCTGCAATCTGGCAGAGATCCTGCCGAGACTAGTATAACACCGTCGGAGAAAATATCCAAGTGTTTTTCTATGAATTTTGGGCCCGTCCGAAAGGACGGGCCCAAAGTGAACGCTGCGGTCAGTATACCACCACCATGGTATAGACGGAGAGGTTGTCGTACATCCACTGGATGTCCTCCGGCAGGAGCCGGACGCCGCCTCCGGAGGAGGGGGTGCCAATGGTGTCATCTGCAATCTTATCGGTATCGGCGTGGTAGGGCTGACTGGTGAAGGCCTCGCCGCCGTTGAAGGTGATAACCGGCTCTACATAGGTCTTGCCCAGATCCCAGCGGTCAATCAGCCCCTGGATGGAAAATACACCGGTGGTGGTGGGGGTTTCGTTGACACCGGAGGAGCAGGGGAAGCTCTCCTTCAGCTCCCAGTGGCCCTTATAGCCGGTGAAGATATTGACCCGCTGGGTATAGAGGCTGACCCACACCAGATGATTGGTGTCGCTGTCGTAATTCATGGAGTTGACGAAGTCCACCTTTTGTTCCTCGGTGTAGTCCTCCTGGGTGGTGCAGTCGTCGGTGGTGATATGGTTCCGGCGGGCGCTGACCCAGCCGGTGGAGCCGTCGGGGAACTGGAGCTTCAAGGCGCTCAGCCCGCTGCTGTTGGTGTCATAGCCCAAAAGCAGTCCGGTGTCGTTCTCATACATAATCAGGCCCGTGTCCTCTGAAAGGTTGTTGTCGCTGTAGATGCTGCAATCCTGGGTGCAGGTGACGGTGATTTCTTCGGTTTTGATTACCACGGTATCGCCGCCGGGCAACGCCACCGGGAAGGAGGTGTCCGCAGTGACAGACTTTCCGGCAAAGACCACCTCCAGAGAGACGTCGGCCTGATCGAATTCCGCCGTGTCCACGTCAATGGTTACGTCATAGAGGGCGGTAGAACCCTCTACCAGGAGCTTTTCGTTCTCCTCCTTGGCCAGCTCTCCGTTGACGTACCATTTCAGGTCCGCCTGGATGCTGTTTTCGATGCTGCTGAAGGAGGCGGTGACACGGACCGTGGAGTGGTTTGCCGTTGCGCTGCCGTCGGCGCTGAGGACCACAGTGGGGTTCTCGTTTTCCCCGGTGCCGGCAATCAGAGCCATGGGAGAGGGGGAAGCGGCGGTGACCGCAGTCTGACTGCTGATTACGGAGGTGGGGGTGGAGCCCATGACGGCGGCATAGGAATGGTCGTCATTGATGTGGAGCAGACAGCGGCCCAGCGTAAAGGCCGCTGTGCCGATCACAGCAAAGCAGCAGATTCGCAGAGTCCATGCGATTCCTTTTTTCATATCATCACCAGATTATTCATAGGATAGAAGCCGGATTGTACCAAACCGGCGGAAAGTGCGCTTTAACCTTGCAATTATAGCATATTTTTTGCCCGTTGGCAATACAGAACCGGCGTCTGCCACAGCAGACGCCGGGGAATATCAAAGCTATCGCTTGGCCATGGGAACGTAGGTGCGGCTTTGGTTGAGAGACTTGTAGGCAGGGCGCATGATGCGGTTGGAGGTCATGACCTCCTCAATGCGGTGCGCACACCAGCCGGCCACACGGGCGATGGCAAACAGCGGGGTGTAGAGCTCCTCGGGGATATTCAGCATCCGATACACCAGGCCGGAGTAGAAGTCCACATTGGCGCACATGACCTTGTTGGACCCGGTGACCCGCTGGAACACCTCCGGGGTCAGCCGTTCAATGGATTCCAGCAGCTCCAGCTCCCGAATCAGGCCCGTTTTTTCTGCCAGGGTCCGGGCGTACCGCTTGAGAACCAGGGCTCTGGGGTCGGACTTGGTATAGATGGCGTGGCCCATGCCGTAGATCAGGCCGGAGCCGTCTCCGGCCTCCTTCCGGAGAATCTTCTCCAGATAGGTGGTGATTTCCTGGTCGTCGGTCCAATCGGAGACATTTGCCTTGATTTCGTCAAACATGGCCACCACCCGCTGATTGGCGCCGCCGTGCTTCGGGCCCTTCAGCGAGCCCACGGCAGCGGCAACGGCGGAATAGGTGTCCGTGCCGGAGGAGGACAGGACCCGGCAGGTAAAGGCCGAGTTGTTACCGCCGCCGTGCTCCGCATGGATCACCAGACAAAGATCCAGCAGCCGGGCCTCCTCCTCGGTGAATTTGGAGTCAGGCCGGATGGAGTGCAGAAAGTTCTCGGCGATGGAGTAGCCGGGCAAGGGCCAGTGGAGCACCAGAGAGCCGCCATCGTAGTAGTGGACCTTGGCGGCATAGGCGTGGGCCACGATCATGGGGAACCGGGCCAGCAGCTCAATGCACTGGCGCATCATGTTGGTGAGACTGGTGCTGTCCGGATTGTCGTCATAGGAATACAGGGCCAGCACACTTCGGGCCAGCTTGTTCATAATGTTGCCGCTGGGGGCCTTTAGAATCATGTCCTCGGTAAAGCCCTGGGGCAGGGACATGGTATCGGAGAGCAGCTCCCGAAAGGCGGCATACTCCGCCTCGGTGGGCAGGTGTCCAAACAGCAGAAGGTAGGCCGTTTCCTCAAAGCCGAAGCGATGCTCCCGGGTGAAGCCGGAGATCAGCTGCATAATGTCGTAGCCGCGGTAGATCAGCCGGCCTTCCATAGGGGCCTTCTCGCCGTCCAGAATGGCGTAGCCCTGGACAGAGCCGATTTTGGTGCAGCCCACCATGACGCCGGTTCCGTCGGCGTTTCGCAGTCCTCGTTTGATCTCCACATTGTCACTGGGCTTGATATCAAAAACAGTACTGTTTTGAAGCTCCTGACATAGAGTATCAAGGAAGGTAAGGGAAGATGAATGTAAATCGGACAATGACTGCACCCCCAAAGTGGAAATCTAACGTTAACGTCTATCATAGCAGATGGGATGGACTGCGTCAATCAGGAAATGTACTGAAATATCAGGCAATATCTGAATATTTATGTATAAAACCAGAAAATATACGAGATTGGAAGGTAAATATCCATTACAACCTGGAAAATGGAGGGGTACTGATGAGAGCGCGTATTTTGGCAGGCCTGGCGGCGTCCCTGACGGTGCTGGCGATTCCCGGGGCGATTCTTGGAATGGGATGGCCGGAGCGACCTGTGGCCCAGCGCCCGGAGGCTGCGGCTCAGACGCCTGCTCCCTCGGAACGGAGGGTGCAGGCCATTGTGATCCATCAGGCGGAGGAGACAGTCGCCGGAGATGCCCAGAAAACGGTGACGGTGTGCATTGATGGAGTGGAGCGGCAGCTGTCCCTGTCCGACTATCTTCTGGGGGTGCTGATGGGAGAGATGCCGGCGGATTTCGCCCTGGAGGCCATGAAGGCCCAGGCGGTGGCAGCCAGGACCTATACCCTGCGGCGGCTGGAACAGGGGGGCGTGCTGTCTAACGATCCCGCAGAGTGTCAGGCCTACGGGGACCCTGAGACTGCGGAGACAAGATATGGGACGGGCTGGGAGGAGATTTTGGAGCGGTACCGCCGAGGCGTAGCGGAGACGGACGGCCAGGTGCTGACCTATGACGGGGAGCTGATTGCGGCCACATACTTTTCCTGCTCCGGGGGACGAACGGAGTCGGCCCAGGCGGTGTGGGGCGGGGCGGTGCCCTATTTGGTGAGTGTGGAGAGCCCCGGAGAGGAGGGGGCTGCGGCCTACGAAAGCCAGGTGACCTTGGATATGGCTGATTTTCTGGAGACGCTGGACATATCCTCTCCGGCGGTGGGGGAGATCACCTACACAGAAGGGGGCGGGGTTGACACTATGGAGATCGGGGGAAAGACCTTTGCCGGGACGGAGCTTCGCAGTCTGCTGAATTTGCGTTCCACCTGCTTTACCATGGAGATCACGGCGGATCAGGTGACCTTTACGGTCCGGGGCTTCGGGCACCGTGTGGGGATGAGCCAGTATGGGGCCAAGGCCATGGCCGAGGCGGGCGCCTCCTATGAGGAGATTTTGGAACGGTATTATCCCGGTACGGAGTTGGAGAAAGCACCCTAAAAAAGTCGTGCCGGAAGCAACCCTTCCGGCACGACTTTCAATCCTCGCTGCTGGCGAGGTCTCTGGCCCGTTCATATTTGCTGCGGCGTTCCTCCTGCAGGTGGTAATCGCCCACCAGCTGATCGCAAAGCGGCGGCAGGCTTCCGGCGTCTCCGTAGAGAAGCTCCAGCTCCAGCTCACAAATGGGCAGCTCCTTGTTGCCGCCGAAGAGCTTTCCACGGTCTCCTGCCATTTCAATGCGGACCCCTTCGTCCATGTACAGGCACACGGACTCCCGGTCGAATTCCGCACCGCAGCAGGCAACCAGTCCCTTCCCCTTGACCAGCGTTTTCAGCTCCCGCGGGGCGCCCTGGTCAATGAGCATGGGAACGGCGTCCTCGATATTGTCTGCGGTGCACTGCCACTCGTTCCGGGTGAAGAAACCGGCTGCATCGCTGGCGTTGGCAGTTTTCAGGGCGGCGACCCGGTGGCCACCTTCGTCCCGGAGCCGGAGGGTCCAGCGGCGCTGGTGCAGGGCATTGTCCGGCGTGTCGTAATAGGTGCTCTTCATGTGACGGATTTCATAGTCGTCCTTGGCATACTGGATGATCTCCGGATCAGAGAGTACCTTTTTCAGGGTGTCCTCGTCGGGAACACTGAGCTTCATTTCGATTTCTGTTGCCAAAGTAACCGCCTCCGCAATTCATTCTGGGTTCATTTTACCCGCTTCTGCCCATAATAGCAAGCCTTTTTTCTTGGGAATTTCCCGGGACATTTCCCGACGGAATTCTGCCCCTTGTCCCGCTACAATATGGTCAGACGAAGGGCCCATCGGAAGATGTTCGGCCTGGCTTGGGGCCCGGCGCAAGGCCGGTGTGTCCAGCGCTTGGAGAGATCCTGGCTCCAAGGGCCAGGATTTGTATCAAAAAAGCCCGGAGGAGACGGTTGGAATGAAAGAACGACTAAAAAACAGCCCTGCCCTACAGAAGTGGTTTTATACCCAGTCCCCGCTGGTGATCACACGGCCGGCCCTGCGGGAGACGGCGGCCTGCCTGATGGAGCTGCTGTTGGGCTTTCTGCTGTCCTGTGGCAGCCTCAATGGGTGCCCGGCGCCCTTTTCCCTGGCACTGCTGGCCTCGGTGGGGGGCAGCCTGCGGGGGCTGACCTGCCTTTTGGGCACGGTGGCGGGATACCTTACCATGCAGCCCTTTTCCCAGGGGCTGCAGATGGCCAGCTCCGGCATTCTGATCTACGTTTGCAGCTACATATTCGGGAATCTGTGGGTTACACGGCGCAGCTGGTTCCGCTGTCTGGTGGCCGGAGGGATGACCGGGGCGGTGGGGCTGATCTTTTTGCTGAGCCAGCGCCTGACGGTGCTGCTGGCGGTGCAGTATGGACAGACGGTGCTGCTGGCGGGACTGATGCCGCTGGCCTATGACCGGCTGTTTCGAGAGAGGCGCCGGTGTGGGGGAAGCCTGCTGGCGGTGGCCAGCTGCTGGGTGGGCGGGGCCGCCATTCCGCTGCCTGGGGGGCTGTGCTTGGGATGTGTAGGGGCCATGGCGGTGACGGCGGTAGGCGCCAGACGGTCGGACCTGTCCACGGCGGCGGCCATGGCGGTGGGCTCCGGTGTGGCCCTGGACGCCGCTCTGGGAACCGGTGGCTTTTGGACCCTGTGCCTGGGGGCGGGAGGAGTGCTGGGCGGGACGGTACCCAAGCGATATGGCGTGCTCCGGGTGCTGACGTTTTGTGCGGCGGTGACCACGGTGTATCTCTGTACAGACCATACGGCCCTGGCGGACTTTTTGACCCTGGGCGCTGGGGTGGGGCTGAGCCTGATTCTGCCTGCGGGTTTGATCGGGGGACGGGAAATCAGCGCCATTGAGCAGTCCTCGGAGTTGGTGGAGGAGCGGCTGGCCAATGGGCAAACCGCCTTTCGCCGACTCTATGACGCCATTGGCATCGATCCGACCCTTCGGGAGAATCAGGAAAAGCGCCATGTGTTTGACAAGGTGGCGGCAAAGGTGTGCCGCCGGTGTACCCGGTACAGCCAGTGCTGGGACAAGGGGGCCCAGGAGACCTATCGGATGCTTCAGCCGGTGCTGGCGGTGGTGACGGAGCGGGGAACTGCACGGCGAGAGGATTTTCCCGAGCCCTTTTCCCAGGAGTGCCGTCAGCTGGAGGGGCTGGTGGTGGCGTTAAATCAGGAGCTTGACAGCATTGCCTGCCGGAATCAATGCCGCAGCCGTAGTGAGGAGGAACGACTGATTGTCAGCAAGAGCCTGCTGTACATGAGCCGGATGCTGGAGAAAAATGCCCGGCAGCTTCGCAGCGATCAGCGAATTCCCGAGGAGGCGTACACCGCACGGCTGGGGGTGGCGGCCCGGGGCCGCCGCGGGGCGAAGCTCAGCGGAGATCGGGGGGCCAGCATTCATACGGAGGACGGTTTTCTCTATGTGATTCTCTGCGACGGCGTGGGGACCGGGGCCCCGGCGGCGTCGGAGAGCCTGCTGGCGGTGGATTCTCTGGTGGAGCTGATTCAGGCGGGAATGCCCACAGAGGACGCCATGGAGCTGCTCAACGGCATGTATATTCTCCGAGATTCCGGTGGCTTTTCCACCCTGGACGTGCTGGAGCTGTCCCTGCTCAGCGGCCAGGGAACCCTGTACAAGTGGGGATCTGCCCCCACTTATGTGAAATCCGGGAATGTGGTCCGGCGGCTGGGGACTGCCGGGCCGCCGCCGGGGCTGGGCATTGACAGCGGCCATGGCGCAGAGGTGCTGCGGCTGAATCTTTGGAGCGGGGACATGCTGGTGCTGGTCAGCGACGGCGTAGTGGGAGAGGAGACGGAGCTGATGATCCGGGATTTTGCCGGGGACAACGTAAAGGCGTTGGCTGCGGCGCTGATCGATCGGGCAGAGGAGAGCGGCAGCGAGGACGATATGACTGCGGCGGTGGTCCTGGTGGAGGAGCTGGGACAGTAGCCTGGGAAAGGTTTTTCCGGGGATTTTGCAGGTTGCTCTTGTGCTGTGGGGCGGGATTTGATATAATCGGGATAATCAAGCCCGGTTGGGCCACAGCCTGAGAGAAAGAGGTGCCCTGTATGAAAAAAATCTGGATCACCGGCGCGAATGGCCGCGTCGGCTCTGCCCTGACCCGTTATTTCCGCGGCTGGGGATACAAAGTCTTTGCAACAGATATAGAGGACGGCGACGTGTCTCAGGAGGAGACGGTCATGAAGCTTGCCAACAGTCAGCTGCCGGACGTGATCATCAACTGCGCGGGCTTCACCGATGTCAGTGCCTGTGAGACGGAGTTTGAGGCGGCTTATCGGGTCAATACCGTGGGCGCCCGCAATCTTTCCATGGCGGCACGGTCCACCGGGGCCCTGCTGGTACAGCTCAGCACAGACGATGTGTTTGAGGGAACGGCCTCCAAGCCCTACCATGAGTTTGACACGGCCACCCCCCGGAGCACCTACGGAAAGTCCAAGCTGGCCGGGGAGGAATTTGTGAAGACCTTGGCGGGACGGTATCTGATTATTCGCTCCTCCTGGGTCTACGGAGGCAAGGGTGACTTCATTGACCAGGTAATGGCCGCTGCGGACAAGCAGGTGGGGCCGCTGCAGGTGGCCAACAACCAGGTGGCCAATCCCACGTCCATCAAGGAAATCGCCCGTACCATTGCGGCGCTGCTGACCACGGAGGAGTGCGGTACCTATCATGTGGTCTGCAAGGGCTCCTGCAGCCGGTATGAGTGGGCCAGGGAGATTCTCAAAAAGACCCATAGACAGCTGGAGCTGGAGCCGGTAATCGTGGAAAACCAGCGGCCCAACTATACGGTGCTGGACACCATGATGCTTCGCATCACCGGCGTAGAGGAGCCCAAGGAGTGGACCGCCGCCTTGAGCGACTATATCATCGAAAGTAAATTTGGCTGATTCGTGAAATCCGCCTTCGGTACGCCGGAGGCGGATTTTTTATGGAGCAATAGAAATCACACCGCAGTGGCAGGATTGATATTTGAAAAGCCATGGGATTTCTCGTACAATATTTCTATATCGCAGGATATGGAAAGGAGAAATACCCATGGCCTATGTAATTGATCGGGAGCACTGCTCCTGCTGTCATCGCTGCCGGGTGGAATGTCCCGCCGAAGCGATCCGCTTTGTGGGAGCCAAGTATTGGATTGACCCGGAGAAGTGTGTGGAATGCGGCCACTGTGTCACCGTGTGCCACAATGGCGTGATTTCCAATCCGGAGAAGCCGGAGCCTCCTGTGCAGCCCCATGAGAAGCAGGTCTATTCCTGCGACGTGCTGGTGATCGGCGGCGGCGCAGCGGGAATGGCGGCGGCGGCTCGGGCAGCGGACCGGGGAAAACAGGTGGTGGTTCTGGAGAAGAATCACGAGATCGGCGGCAGCGCCTGGTATGCCCATATGTTCCGGGCGCAGTGGTCCCTGTGGCACGCGCAAAACGGGATTCCGGACCCCCGGGAAAAGCTGTATCAGCAGTTTATGGAAAAAACCGGAGGGCAGGTGGAGGGCCAGCTGGTGCGGAATATGCTGGACGCAGATGTGGACTTTGTCAACTGGCTGATCACAGAGCATGATCTGGGAAAGGACTATGTGTTTGGGGACGGACCCTTCAACTCCAAGGGACTGGTGGGAACCTATGATGTGCCCTACAACCATAAGCGCATTGATACCACCATCGGACCTGGGGGCAACGGCTGGTTCCTGTGCCGGAAGCTCCTGGGGATCCTGGAGGAGCACGGTGGGAAGGTGCTGTACCGGACCCCGGCGGAGCATTTGCTCACCGACGATCAGGGCCGGGTGATCGGCGCTCTGGCCCGAGACGCCGGAGGAGAGGTGGAGGTCCACGCTGGGGCGACCATTGTGACGGCCGGAGCCTTTACCCACAATAAGGAGCTGATGAAGCGGTTCCAGCCTATTTTCTACACCGACGACGGCTCGGAGCCGGTGCATCTGTTTACCTGTGCCACCTGCACCGGAGACGGCATCACCATGTGTGAGGAGATCGGCGCAGACATTGATTTTGTGAACCGTCGGGTCAATCTCTTTGGACCTGCCCGGCATCCCTTCGGGACCTGTGGTCTCACAGCCTCCCGGGGGATGAGCAATCTGCTGATTGACAGGGAGGGAACTCCCTTCCAAAACGCCATGGCGATGACGGAGGTCAGTCCGCTGGCCAATATTCCGGGGCGGTATCTCTGGTCTGTGCTGGATCAGCGGGCGCTGGAGGACGCCATGGAGCGGGCCAAAGGGCAAAAGCCTGACGCCGTGGGTGTGGATATGGACCGGCTCTACAACAATTTCCAGAGAGAAATCGACCAGGAAGTGGCCTGGGGCTCCATCAAAAAGGCGGATACCTTGGAGGAGCTGGCGGATCAGCTGGAAATCCCTCGGGAGAAGTTCCTGCGGAATGTGGAGGAACACAACGCCCATCTCCGGGATCCCATGCCCTTCGGACCTCCCCCTGGGGGAGAGGAGGGCCCGGAGGAGGATGGCGGCTCCATGTTTGGGCCGATGGATATGCCGGAGCCTACGCCCATTGCCCAGGGGCCCTTCTACGCACTGTTTGTGAAGCTGTTCCACGAGAACGCCGTGGGCGGTATGTCCACGGACAGCCGGCTTCGAGTGCTGAAGCAGAACCGGCCCATCCCCGGCCTGTACGCGGCAGGAGACAATATCCGCGGCATTATGCTGCCGGGAGATGTGGGAGTACGCTACATTGAGGGGGTGCTGTCGGCGCTGACTGCCGCCTTCTGCGGCGGCTTCCTGGCGGGAAATGAAGCCCTGGCCGATTTGGAGCGGTAAATACAACGCCCTGGTACAGCTTTCACTGTACCAGGGCGTTGAAACTGTCAAAAAGTTGTGTTCTGAAAAACGAACAGGACGCCAAAGGGCGTCCTGTGTTCTGCCGGATTAAAGAGCCTTCTTCGCAGTCTCAACCAGCGCCGCAAAAGCGGTGGCGTCATTGATTGCCAGCTCAGAGAGCATCTTGCGGTTCATATCGATGCCAGCCTTCTTCAGACCGTTCATGAAACGGGAATAGTTCATGCCGTAGGGCTTCACAGCGGCGGAAATACGAGCGATCCACAGCTTGCGGAAGTCGCGCTTCTTGGCCCGACGGTCACGGAATGCATAGTTGCCGGACTTCATGACGGCCTCTTTGGCCATCTTAAAATGCTTGGATTTGCTGCCCCAATAGCCCTTCGCAATCTTCAGGGTCTTATTGCGTCTCTTGCGCGTCATCATTGCGCCTTTTACTCTAGCCATTTATGTTATCCTCCTTAGAAGTATCAACCGAATCGTTTCTTATTTGTAGGGAATGAGCTCTTTGATCGCCGCTACGTTGGTCTTGTCGGCATAGCCGCCCTGACGCAGACGACGGGTCCGCTTGGTTTCCTTCTTGGTGAGGATGTGGCTCTTGTAAGCGCAGGCCTTCTTAACCTTGCCGGTCTTGGTCAGCTTAAATCTCTTTTTTGCACCGGAGTGCGTCTTGATCTTGTTAGCCATAATGGTGTGACTCCTTCCGTATGATAAAGGGTATTACTTACTGGTTTTGGGCCCAAGGAACATGGACATGTGACGTCCGTCCAGCTTGGGGTCCTTATCCACATTGGCGATGTCTTTACACATCTCGCCAAACCGGACCAAAAGCGTCTTTCCAATTTCGGTGTGGGCCATTTCACGACCGCGGAACCGAACCGTCACCTTGACACGATTGCCGTCCTTCAAGAACTTTTGCGCATTCTTGACCTTGACATTGAAATCGTTGGTGTCGATGCCGGGGGACATGCGGACCTCTTTGATCTCGGTTACATGCTGGTTCTTCTTGGCCTCTTTTTCTTTTTTCGTCTGTTCAAAGCGGAACTTGCCGTAGTCCATGATTTTGCACACCGGAGGGGTGGCATTGGGAGCGATCTTTACCAGATCGAAGCCCTGATCATAAGCGCGGCTCAGGGCGTCCCGGGGGGCCATGATACCCAGCTGTTCACCGGCGGGACCGATGACACGGATCTCCTTATCTCTGATGTCCTCATTGAGCTGATGGTCTTGTTTGCTGATATGAAACACCTCCAACAAAAAACGCGGATGCCGCAGAGGCACCCGCAATGATAAGGCAGTTTCAGCTGAAACTGCTATCAAACCGTGTCGCGTTAGCTGACGGTGAGGCGCGGGGCCGCCGCTCCTACTTCATTTTTACCAGGAGATTATAGCATGGAAGGCCCCCGGTGTCAAGAGGTTTTTCTTGATTTTTGTGAGGCAGGGGAAACCCCCTGCCTCGTGGGAGGATCATTCCGTCCGCAGAGCCTCCACCGGGTCCTTTTTTGCGGCAGCCTTGGAGGGAATCAAACCGGCGACCACCGTCAGAACAATGGAGATGGCAACCAGAATCAGCGCACCCAAGGGAGGCAACTGGGCCACATCGTCAATGCCGGCCAGATGGTTAATCACCAGATTGATGGGGATGTTCAGCAGCATCGTGATGACGATGCCCAATACACCGGAGGACAGACCGATAATCAGGGTTTCTGCGTTAAAGACCCGGGACACGTCTCGCTTGGAGGCGCCGATGGCCCGGAGAATACCGATCTCCTTTGTGCGCTCCTGCACGGAGATCAGGGTAATTACCCCAATCATAATGGAGGAAACCACCAGAGAAATCCCCACAAAGGCGATGAGTACATAGCTGACCATATTAACAATGTTGGTTACGGAGCTCATCAGCACGCCCACATAGTCTGTGTACTCAATGACCTGGTCCTCCAGACCGGCATCGGTTTTTTCGTCGTTGTAGGCGTCCAGCGCCTGGGTCAGGGCCTCCTTATCCTCAAAGCTGGCGGTGTACAGATTGATGCCGCTGGGCTCCTCCAGAGAGGCCGCGTGGAGCAGATCCAGGTTGGCTTCATAGGTGGAGTCGGAGACTGTCTTTTCTTCGGAACGGCCCTTCCCGGCTGCGTCATAGTCTGCCTGGGAGAGCAGCCCGTAGGAAATCAATGTCTGGGCTTGGTCCTGGGGCTCCATCTCCGTCAGCTGTGACTGATAGGGAGCCGGGAGATCAGCCGTCGCGTCAGCCACCAACTGTTGCTGGGCCTCTGTCATGGCAGCATCGGCCTCTACTGCGTCCTTGGGGTCCCCAAAGGGGAGACCGGTGAACACGTCGGTGTCCGGATCCGCCTTCTGAGCGCGCATGACGTCGCTGGCCTCCACCTGGGCAATGACATATTCGGTCAGGGCGCTGGTGTAGCCCAGGGCCCCGTATTCAGAGCCCTTGTCGTCGGTGGTACGGACCACGCCCACCACATGGAGACGCTCCCCCCGGCCCACCAGACCAGCCATATATGCGGTGTCCTCCCGCATGTCCAGATAGGTGCCGTCAGGCTGCTTCTCATAGTAGTCTGTGGGCAGGACCAGCCGGAGGTCCAGGTTCATCAGATTCTCATAGGTGTAGGTGGTTTCCTGGGTGTCCAGATCCAGATCATCTTCGGTCTGACCGGTTTTTGCAATGGAATCCATGGCGGATTGGAGCTGATCCCGCAGCGCCGCAGGGTCCTTCAGGCCCAGGGCATAGAGAGTATAGTCGGAAATCTCGTCGTTTTCATTGACCACCAGGACAACCTCGTTGTAGGCCTCCGGCCAAGCGCCGGAAACCAGCTCGTAGTCCCGGTCTCGCATGGCCTGGCTGTCCACCAATTCCCGGCAGACGGGAATGTTGTTCATCCCCATATGGCCGGCCACGTCTCCCAAGCCAATCTCGTCCAAAATGGAGACAGGGTTGACCCGCAGCACCTGGCCGGATTCAGAGGTGGTGTAGATTCCAACCTCCGTGGGGTAGGTGTACTGAATGTCAGAGCACAGCTCGGCAATTTGGTTTCCCTCTTCCTCCAGTGCCGACTTGAAGGTGGCCAGATCGTTGGTGCGGACCTCCTGCATCATGGAACCGATCATCTCTGTCATAATGCTGCTGGAGTGGACCAGACCGTCGTCGTGGGCCGTGCCCTTCTGGACGTTCATCATGGCGGTCATCATAGAGGTCATGTCCACAGAGGCCTGCTGAATGGTAATGGGATAGGAGGTGAGCGTATCGGCCTCCATGTTGTCAATATACCGCTGCATGCCGTTGGACAGGGAGAGAATCAGCGCAATGCCGATGATGCCAATGGAGCCGGCAAAGGCGGTGAGAAGGGTACGGCCCTTTTTGGTCATTAGATTGTTCATGGACAGACCCAGGGCGGTCAGAAAGGACATGGAAGGCTTCTTGACTGTCTCGGCTGCTTCCTGGGACAGCGGTTGGCTGCTTGGGTCAAAGGGCATGGAGTCGGAGACAATTTCCCCGTCCAGCAGCCGCACGATTCGGGTGGAGTATTGCTCTGCCAGCTGGGGATTATGGGTGACCATAATGACCAGACGATCTTTGGCCACCTCCTTGAGAATCTCCATCACCTGAAGGGAGGTCTCGGAGTCCAGGGCGCCGGTGGGCTCGTCGGCCAGTAGAATATCCGGGTTGTTCACCAGCGCTCGGGCAATGGCGACCCGCTGCATCTGACCGCCGGACATTTGATTGGGCATCTTTTTCAGCTGATCTCCCAGTCCCACCTTTTCCAGCGCTTCCTTGGCACGGCGGCGGCGTTCTCCCTTGGAGACACCGGTAAGCGTGAGGGCCAGCTCCACGTTGGACAGCACGTTCTGGTGGGGGATCAGATTGTAGCTCTGAAAAACAAAGCCCACAGAATGGTTCCGGTAGGTGTCCCAGTCCCGGTCCTTGAACTCCTTGGTAGACGTTCCGTTGATCATTAGATCCCCGGAGGTGTAGTTGTCCAGGCCGCCGATGATATTCAGCAGGGTGGTCTTTCCGCAGCCGGATTGGCCTAAAATGGATACAAATTCACTTTCCCGAAAGGCAATGTCAATGCCGCGCAGGGCCTTGACGGACTGGGCTCCGGAGGCATAGTCCTTTTTGATTTGTCTGAGTTCCAGCAACACTGCCGCTCCTTTCCGCATCGTCAATGAGCATACTATAGCACAAGGGTAAGGGGGAAATGTGAACGATTCAAAAATTTTCTCGGGAAAATGTTCTGGAAGTCTAAGGGGAGTAAAGCGAATCCGGCGATCTGCGGGGCTTTGCCCTGTGTCGCCGGAAGCAGACGGACAAAAACAGGGCCGTGAATCAAGCGATTCACGGCCCAGCTGCTTGGTACGCCAGAAGGGACTCGAACCCCCAACCCTCGGAACCGGAATCCGATGCTCTATCCATTGAGCCACTGGCGCATTTCCCATATGCGAGAAATATTATATCACACTACGAGAAAAATGCAAGAGCGAATTTTGGAAAAACGCAATCTTTTTGCAAAAGGACTAGGCGTTCTGACTGTCAGCAGGGCGAATGCCGCAGCTGATGCCCTGGATGGACTCGTCGTTTCTGATCCAGTCCTCCACATCGACTACGGTGTACTCGGTGGGGGTATTGCGGATGATGACCTGGGCAATTCCGGCGTTGATGACGTTTCTGCGGCACATGGAGCAGGAGGTGGTGTCCTGGAGCAGCTCCCCGGTGACTGCGTCCTTGCCGCAGAGATACAGGGTGCCGCCGATGCATTCACTGCGGGCCGCGGAAATGATGGCATTGGCCTCTGCATGCACAGAGCGGCAGAGCTCATACCGCTCCCCGCTGGGGATGTCCAGCTGCTGCCGGACACAGTAGCCCAGCTCCGTGCAGTTGAGCCGCCCTCGGGGGGCGCCGTTGTAGCCGGTGGAAACGATTTCGTCGTTGCGGACGATGATGGCACCGTAGTGCCGCCGGAGACAGGTGGAGCGCTCCAGCACGGTTTGGGCGATGTCCAGGTAATAGTTGATTTTGTCAATGCGATCCATAGAATTTCCTCCATGTGGTCCGGGGGTGGGAGAATTATGCCAGGTGGAACATTTCAATCAGGAAGATCCAGGTGAGCCCGTAGTAGACCACCACAGCCACCAGGTCGTTGATGGTGGTAATCAGGGGGCCGGAGGCCACTGCCGGGTCGATATGGATTTTCTTGAAGAACATCGGGGTGATGGTGCCGATGAGGCCGGAGACCATCATGGCAGTAATCAGGGCGATGCCGATACAGCCGGAGACGGAGAAGGCCACAGTGGGCGTCTGGCCCTTGACGATCATCAGATAGAGGCCGATGAGTACAAAGGACATCAGTCCCAGCAGCAGACCGTTTAGGAAGCCCACCTGCATTTCTCGAGGAACCAGCCGGAGACGTTCCCTGGGGGGGATGGTTTCGTCGGTGAGCACGCGGATGGTCACAGCCAGGGACTGAGTGCCCACGTTACCGGCCATGTCCAGAATCAGAGACTGGAAGCAGATAATCAGCGGCAGCTGTGCCACCACTCCTTCGAATACGCCCACAACGCTGGAAACAATCAGCCCCAGCCCCAGCAGGACGATCAGCCAGGGCAGACGCTTTTTTACGCTTTTGCCCACGGATTCCTTCAAATCATTCTCCGCCGTCAGACCGGCCAGCTTAGCGTAGTCCTCGCCCATCTCCGCGTCGGAGATCTCGATCAGGTCCTGGGAGGTGACAATGCCCAGAATGCGGTTTTGGTGGTCCAGCACGGGAATGGAGTCCTCGGAGTAATCCTTCAATGTCTCGATGCAGTCATCCACTAGCTCCTGGGCGTAGACGTAGGGGAAGGAGGTGACGGTCAGGTCCGTCACTGCGGTGGTGCCGTCGGCGATAATCAGGTCCCGCAGGGGAACGGCTCCGTAAAACGTGCGGTTTTTGTCCAGCACATAGATGGTGGAGATGTTGTCGTTTTCCCGGGCCTGCTGGGACAGAGAGACCATGGCCTCCTTGGCGGTGCTGTTGACGGGAATCTCGATGTAGTCGGTGGTCATTTTGCTGCCGATTTCATCGTCGCCGAAGGAGGCAATCAGGGCAATGTCGTTTCGGGTTTCGGTATCCAGCAGGTCCAGCAGCACGTCCCGCTTTTCCCGGCTCAGCTGCCGGAGCATGGTCACGGCGTCGTCGGAGTCCATCCGGGAGATGACCTCCACCGCCCGGGTCACGTCCATTTCCGCCAGGAACTGGCCCGCCTCCTCGTCCAGATAGGTAAAGACCTCTGCCAGGAATTCCGGGTTCAGCACCCGATAGAGCTTTTTCCGCTGTGCGGGCTGCAGCTCCGGCAGCACAGATGCAATGTCGTTTTCGTGATAATCCTCCAGCCTTTCCCGCAGGGCCAGGGGAGACGCCCCACTGCGGATGATGGAGAGGATTTCGCCGGTATGCTCGGTCTGATGATCGTGCATGGGCTCTTTTGCTTTCATCATACTTAGAACCTCCTTGCTTGCGCCGTGCGCAGATGTGGAGGGGCCCTGAAAATGGGCGCAAAAAACCCACCGCCAAGTTCCGCGGAAATTCAGGGACACGCTCCTAAGCGGCTCGTGTATGGGGAAAACAGGGCGATGGTATCAGCAGTGCGGCAGGACGAAAGGGAACCCGCCGGGCAGACCACAGCCCCATATTCGGCCATAACTGTCGCAGCCGTCCATTTCGTTCACCTCACAATAATATTTTTGGTGAAATCACCATTGGCTATTATGACACTCCGGGGGAAAAAAATCAACCCCCGGGAGGCAATTTTCTGCCCCGGCTGCATATATATTTTAAGGTCCCGGAAAACCCTGAAATGCCGTAAATAGTTATTGTAAAATTATATAACTGGAAACCAGGAAAAGGGATTGCCAAGAGATTTTCAATATGGTAAAATGATGTAAATCGAGGCGAGGCCCATCGAAATTTGCCGGTGAGCCGGCCCCGGGTTCCGCGATTTTTGCGGGATCATCCATCTCTCCGCCGGGCTGACTGGGGGGAGCAAGGACGGTGACGCCATGCATTCATGGAAAACGGTGTGGAATGTGGTCAGTGGGGTTTTGGTGGCCCTGGTGGTGCTGCTGGCGGTGCTCCTGGTGGGGGCGCGGCTGGTGGGGCTGCAGGTGTTTGCGGTGCTCTCCGGCTCTATGGAGCCTACATATCATACCGGTTCACTGATTTATGTGAAAAAGGTGGACCCAGCCACTGTGGTCCCCGGCCAGGTCGTTACCTTTATGCTGGACGAGGACACCGTAGCCACCCATCGGGTGGTGGAGGTGGTGCCGGATGAGGAGGACGCCGGAGTGCTCCGCTTCCGGACCAAGGGCGACGCCAATCAGGCGGCAGACGGCAGCCTGGTCCACTATAAAAACGTCCTGGGTACCCCGGTGTGTTCTATTCCGTACCTGGGCTATGTGGCCGCCTATATTCAGCAGCCCCCGGGCCTCTATGTGGCCATTTCCTGCGGGGCGATTTTGCTGCTTCTGGTGTTCCTGCCGGACGTGTTTTCCGGGGAGAAGAAGCGGGACAAGGGGATAAGGCCGAAAGGCTCCCAATAAATGCAATTGAGCAAAGAAAGGAGAATCAACTGGTATGAAGAAAAAACACAGCGTCAGCGGGAAGCTCTTTGCGGGTATGCTGGCTCTGGCCCTGGTCATCGGAGGCGCCGTGGGCGGAACCGTGGCCTGGCTGACAGATACGACAGAGGAAGTCAAAAATACCTTCACTGTGGGTGATATTAACATTAAGCTGGAAGAGAGTAAGTACGTCCCTGAAACAAATAGGCTGACGACAGAAACAACGAAAGTGAACAACAACTATAAAATCGTTCCCGGTGTGGACCTGCCCAAGGACCCCACGGTCACCGTGGTGGCGGGCTCCGAGGACTGTTGGCTGTTTGTCAAGGTGAACGAGGAGAACTGGCCAAACTTCAAAGAAACAGATAATACCCTCAAGGTGAAGTATGGTATTGCTGATGACTGGCAGCAGGGGGATGGCACAGACATTCCTGCAAACGTCTATTACCGCCCTGTTGATGCAAACGAAGCAGACCAGAATTTCCAGGTCCTTGCTGGTGGAACTGGCAAGAACACCACAGGTCAGATCACTGTTGCTGACACGCTGACGAAAACGGAAATTGAAGGGATGAAAAACAACCCTCCAAAGCTCACCTTCACCGCCTATGCGGTACAGAAGGCCGGCTTTGTGGGCAATCCGGCAGGTGCTTGGGATGCTGTTTATCAGGTTACCCCCCAGCCCAGCCCTGCGACTACCGTCGGACCATAACCAATTATGTGAAAGGAAGCGACTTACATGAAGAAGAAAATCCTGGCGCTGTGCCTGTGCGTAGCGCTGGCCGTTGTGGCCGTGGGCGGCGCCACCCTGGCGTATTTCACGGATACAAAGAGCGCAAAGAATACCTTCACCGTGGGGAATGTAAAGATTGCACTGGACGAGGCGAAGGTAGACAAAGCGGGCACACCTGTTCCGAGCGCCAATCGCGTTCAGGAAAACGCATACCATCTGGTCCCTGGCCACACCTATACCAAAGACCCTACTGTGACGGTTCTTAAGGACAGTGAGGAGTCTTATGTTCGCATGAAGGTCACCTTCAACAATGCGGATGCCATTATTGCACTTTGCACGGATCCTGAGTATGCGGATGAAACCACCGGTGTGGAAAACGCATATCCTCTAATTCGCATGGTGAACTTTGTTGAAGCGAATGCGGCCAAGTGGGATGGTATCATTCCTGATAATATGGTTGATACTGAGGACATGCTGACCGGCACCAAGTATTTTGTCAGAGAAGGAGATACTCTTACATATTACTTCTACTTCAATGGGACTGTTGCCGCACCGGATGCCAATGTTGTTTTAGATACGCTGTTTAACAGCATTAAAGTGCCTGAATGGGTTACCGGCGACCAGCTGGCAGAGCTCGATGATTTTGAAATCAACATCGAGGCCGACGCCATCCAGGCTGACGGCTTTGACGATGCAGATGCTGCTTGGGCGGCCTTTGCTGCACAATCGACTGCACAACCGTAAAGTATAAAACCCTGCACCCCCCGGGGTGCAGGGCATATGAGAGTACCCGGACCTGGTCCGGATATTCTCATATGGTCCACCGGGACCAAAAAACGCCTACCAGGCGAACCCCATGGAGAGGAGCAAGGATGATGAAGCGAAAGATTACCGTTTTGTTGTTGGTGGCCATCTGCGTGGCCATCGCCGCCACAGGAACCCTGGCCTACTTTAACCAGGAGGACACGGCCCATAACGTGATTACCACCGGCGGCGTGGATATTGAGGTCCAGGAGTGGGCCGACGAGGCCATGACAGAGCCCTTTGCGGATCAAACCGGCGTCATGCCCGGCACCTCCGTCACCAAAATCGCCCTGGTGAAGAATACCGGCAGTGCCGCCGCCTGGCTTCGGGTGAAGCTGGACGTGGCCGTTCAGGGCGCAGACAAGGAGTCCCTGTCCACGGAGCCTATTGTCCTGGACATCGGCGAAAACTGGAAGCTGCAGGACGGCTATTATTACTATCAGAAGCCCCTGGCGCCCGGGGAGCTTAGCGACCCCATTTTCACCACCGTGACCTTTAAGCCGGAGATGGGCAACGAGTATCAGCGCGCCACCGCCACTGTGGACCTCTCCGCCCAGGCGGTCCAGACGGCCAATAACGGCGATAACGTCATGGATGCCAAGGGCTGGCCGGAGTCGGCGGAGCCCACCCCGACCATGGATCCGTAATCAAGGAGGGATAGTTCATGAAAAGAAGGATTTTGGCCCTGGCCCTGACCTTTGCCATGCTTGCGGCCCTCTATGTCCCCGGGGCAATGGCCGTCACAGAGGACAGCGCCCAGGAGACCTCCGCCCAGGAAAGCGCCACCATTGCGCCGCCCACGGCCACCCCGGAGGAGACGGAGCCCTCTGCAGAGCCCTCCACAGAGCCCACTGGAACACCCACCGGGACGCCCACTGGGACGCCGGAGCCCTCCACGTCTCCTTCCGCCGCCCCCAGCACCACCCCTCAGCCTTCCCTCAGCACCACCCCGGAGGGCTGCACCTGTGGCACGCTGAATGGGGAGCATCAGGAGGGGTGCCCGCTGTACTATGAGAATATGGCCGTGGAGGACCTCTATGCCCTGCTCATGGACGCTTCGGAGGAAGAAGCAGAGGCAATTCTAAATAAAATCAGTCAAGAGAAATACCAGGCCCTCCAGGCCTACGCCAAAGCGCAGCCCCAGGAGCCCGGCGAGGAAGAGGACGCCTTTATTCCCCCGGTCTCCATGACCAGCGTGGCCCCCTTCTTGGGCCCCGTGGTGGGGACCGCTGCGGTCTCCCGGGTGCGGGCCCTGAGGACGGCCGACAACAAGACCAGCGGCAGCGGCCTTGTGCTGAGCAAAACCGCCACAGCCAACGACAATGGCTCCTATACCATCCGCATGGAGGCCTATGCCACCGGCAGCTCCACTACCACAACCACCACCAAAGACGTGCCCACGGATATTGTGCTGGTGCTGGATCGCTCGGGGTCGATGGGTTACTGTATGGTTTGTGGAGAAGAGGAAGATGATCACCCTGTCGAATCTGTACGTTATGACCCCGTTTATGACATTGTAACGACCGGCAAGTATTACTATAAAAGTAGTAATGGCAAATACTACCCAGCCCACTATTGTTCCGGATATACCAGCACTACCGGTTTGTTTGATAATTGTGAAGCAGGCTGGTATACGGAATCACATAGTAGTCACAGAATAGGGAGTCGGGGAAAAAAATTAACACCGAAAACATCAGAAGGTAGCGGCGGAGATCAGTTCTATACAAAGACCACAACGACACATGCATTCCAATCTCGTATGGTTGCCATAAAGTCTGCTGCAACCAGTTTTGTAACGCAGGTTGCCAGTAAGGCACAGGGGACAGACGGAAAGACGATAGATCACCGGATTGCCGTGGTGGAATATGCAAGTGGTGGTATCTTCGATAGTGGAGATTCCTGGATTTTGACGAATCAGAACGGCAACTATTTCGTTAGCATGAAGGATACGAATGGGGCGTCCACCGTCAATGCCGCCATTAACAGTCTGAAGCCGGGTGGAGCCACTCGAGTTGACAGCGGAATTGCAAAGGCAAACGATATTTTTGCGGCGAATCCAATACCGGTCGGAGAACAGCGCAACCGTGTGGTCATTGTGTTTACAGACGGTGCGCCGACAGCCTCTAACGGATTTGAGCTGAGTGTGGCCAACAATGCAATCAGTTATGCAAATACGGCAAAGAATACATACCAGGCAACGGTTTACGCAGTGGGCATTTTTAGTGGCGCAGATGCCACCTCTGCCGGGACGCAACCAAGCGGTGATTTAGACAATGACAGTTCTCAGCTTCCGGCGGCCTGCAACTGGTTTATGCAGAATGTTTCCTCCAACAACGGAACGCCCCGGACACCGAGCTATTACCTTTCTGCCGGCGACTCGAATTCTTTGAACAACATTTTTGAGCAGATTGCAAGCAATATTGAAACCGGCGGCTCCCACAGCACACTGGCAGAGTCCGCCGTCATCAAGGACGTGGTGACCCCGTATTTCACCATGCCCGCCGATACGAGCAAAATTACGGTGAAAACCGCCGATTCCAACGGAAGTGCGAGTAGCTGGACAAACGAGACAGTGCTGACGAATGCTAGTGTAAACATTGAAAACAACACCGTTTCCGTCTCCGGCTTCAATTTCTCTGCAAATTGGTGCGGCGCCCATACAGAAAATGGTACGGAGACATTCCATGACGGCAAAAAGCTCATCATTGAGTTCACCGTCACCCCCAAGGCCGGCTTCCTGGGCGGCAATAACGTGCCCACCAACGGGGAAGCCTCCGGCGTCTACGAGAGCGCCACTGCAACGACGCCTATTCACGCCTTTGACGTCCCCACCGTCAATGTTCCCATCCCGGACGTCACCGTCACCGCCACCGATAAAAATGTCTACCTGAATCACACCATGACGGAGGACGAGTGCAAAACTGGCATGTCAGCGACCTGCAATGGCACAAACTTGATAAACGGCATTACAGGAGCGGATAGCTGGAAAGCCGATTTTGTCAATGTGGACATTTCTGTCACGAAACCGACCGAGGCTATGACCGCCGACGGCACCTACACCGTCACTGCCACCGTGTCTCCAAGCCAAGACCCTGCAACAGGTACAAATGTGGGAACGTGTACAGAGAAAACAAATAGTGACACCAAAAACATCAACGTCTTTACCCCCACCCTGACCTGGCAGGACAGTACCATCATCCTGGGCGAAACCGCAGATTACAAGGATAACAAGCCGACAGACGACCACTTGGGCTGGAAACACGGGACCAGCACGGCTTCTGACGTCACCATGACCGGCATCGCCCCCGAACTTACCTACACCTATGATTGTGCGGCAGGAGCCTTCGAAACCGATACCCTTGTCACGGTCACAGTCAAAATCGGAGGTATCGACGTCACAGAGTATGTCACCTTTGCGCACAACCCTTGCGAGAAGGATTCCGACTGCCAGTGGGAGAGGATAGAAGTTGATCCCCACTTCATCGTCCATGTGACGCCCTGTGAGCTGACCATTACCAAATCCGGCGCAGAAACCATCGACGAAAACCAGTCCTTTGTGTTCACGGTCGCAGGAGAGGGCCTGTCCCTGCAAGTGGTCATCCACGGCAATGGCAGTACCACAGTGAAGGGCCTCCCCAAGGGCACCTACACCGTCACCGAGGACACCAACTGGAGCTGGCGCTACACCCCAACCGCAAGTGTGCAGACGGTGAAACTTGGCGAAGCGGAGAATAGCGTCACGGGAAACGTTAGTTTCGGCAACACCCGCAACAACAATAAATGGCTCAACGGCGGCGCATATTGCGATAACTGTTGGACAACGACACCCGCAACGAATTGAGAAAGGAGGCGACCCACATGCCAAAGCCCAAAAACCAACACTGCATTCGCCTGGATAAGGCAGCGGTCCTGCTGATTGCCATCGTCATGGTCATCGGCGCCGTGGCAGGAACCACCGTCGCCTTCCTGACCACTAAAACAGAAGATGTCGCAAACCAGTTCGAATACGGCAAGGTCTCCTGCAAGGTGGATGAAACCTTTCAAAACGGAACCAAGAGCGATGTAAAAATCACAAACACCGGCAATATCCCTGCCTATATCCGCGCCAAGGTCGTGGTCACCTGGAAGGATGCAGACGGCAATGTCTACGGCAAGGCCCCAGCGTCCAGCGATTATTTGATTACCTACGGAAGCGAATGGACACAGGGCACGGACGGGTACTATTATTACAATACCCCGGTGGATGTGAATGGCTCAACGCCTGTGCTGATTTCTTCCTGCACGACAGTTGCGGGGAAAGCGCCAGAAGGCTACGACCTCTCTGTGGAAATCATCGCCGACGCCATTCAGAGTCAGCCGGCAAATGCAAGAACGGAAGCCTGGAATTACCCGGCATCCAGCGGAAACTAAGGGGGTGGGAACATGAAAAAGTCATGGAACAAGGCACTCTCTCTGCTGATGATCCTGGCCATGGCCCTGGGGTTCACCACAGGAGCCGCCGCCACGGACGCCTCCATTACCTTCCAGGGGAAGGATGACGGATTCCGGTTCCAGCCCGGCAGCGACTATACCGCCACGGACCTCTTCGGCAATTTCAAGAACGTGATGCCCGGCGACACCCGCACGGAGACCGTCACCTTTACCAATGCCGACAAGGACAGCGATTATGTGGTCCTGTATATGAAGGCCCTCCCCCACGGGGCGGAGAATCCCATCAGCGAAGCCGTGGAAACGGAGCTGGAGCCCATGGAGGCGTTTCTCTCCCAGCTCACCCTGACCGTGACCAACGGCGGCCAGGTGATCTATGAGTCCTCCCCGGAAAAGCCCGCCCAGCTTACGGATTTTGTCCAGCTGGGGACCTTCCGTACCGGGGAAACCGCAAAGCTGCAGGTCTCCCTGACGGTGCCGCTGGAGCTGGGCAACGACTATGCCAATCAGATCGGCGAGGTGGACTGGGTGTTCCATGTGGAGGCCTTCCAGGAGCGGCAGATCACCGTGCGCAAGGTCTGGTCCGACGGCAACGAGAACCATACAGACGACAGCATCGACGTGAATCTTCTGCGGGACGGCCAGGTGGTGGACACCAAGACCCTCAGCGCGGAAAACAGCTGGACCTATACCTTTGACAAGCTGGTAGAGGGCCAGGCGGAGAACGGCGAGCTCACGGAATACAGCTGGAAGGTGGAGGAGGCCAAGGTTCCCCAGGGCTACACCGCCACCTATGACACCCAGGGAAATGTCACTACCATTACCAATACGAAAAACACCGTGGATGTATCCGTGGAGAAGCAGTGGGTCACCAAGGGCCAGGCCCAACCGGACAGCGTGGAGGTCCAGCTGTACAACGGCCAAACCCTGACGGATACCGTTACCCTCCAGGCGGCGAACCAGTGGCAGCACACCTGGAAGGGACTGGACGAAAGCGGCAGCTGGAGCGTCCGGGAGACCCAGGTCCCCGCTGGGTACACCGTCTCCTATGACCAGCAGGACCATCACACCGTCATTACCAACACCTTCACCAAAGACCCGCACCCTGCGACCACAGAGCTTACTGTGCGAAAGGTATGGTCTGACGGGGCGGAGGCCCACAAGAACGACAGTGTGACGGTGAATCTGCTAAAGGACGGCAAGGTGGAGGCCCAGGTGAAGCTGGACAGCACCAACAACTGGACCCATACCTGGGATAAGCTGGACCCGGAGGTTGCGTGGAACGCAGAGGAGGCCCAGGTGCCTCAGGGCTACACCGTGTCCTATCAGAGAAACGGCACGGAGCTGACCATCACCAATACCAAGAAGGCTGCTCCGGTGGACCGGACGGTGAAGAAGCTCTGGACCAACGACAAGTCCGCCAGCCGCCCTGGTTCTGTGACGGTGACGCTGTATAATGGCAATACCGCCGTGGAAACGGTAAAGCTGGATGGCACCAACAACTGGAGCTATACCTGGAAGAACCTGGGCGGAGACGGCAACTGGCAGATTCTCGAAACCAGTGTGCCCAAGGGCTATACCCCGTCCTATACCGCCAAGGACGGCGTGGTGACCATCACCAATACGGCGGCGCTGATTCAGACGGGGCAGATGAATTGGCCCATTCCGGTGCTTGCTGCGGCAGGTGTCATCCTGCTGGCACTGGGCGGCGTCCTGGTGGCGAAGAAAAAGAAGCATGTCTAAAAAGCTGGGTATCATCCTTGTGATTTTGGGAGCGGCGCTGCTGGCGGCGGCGCTGCTCCTGATCCTTCATAACCGTCAGGAAAGCGACCAAGCCGGGCAGCAGGCGGAAACGGCCCTGGCGGATGTCCAGGCGGTGATCGCGGAGAACACCAACCGGACAGCGTCCCAGTTGGAATCTGATCCGGGGAAGGCAACCTCAGAAGTGTCCCATGCGCCCCGGGAAACTGATGCGCCCTTGAGTCAGGAGATGCCCGTGGTCACGGTGGACGGCTATGACTATGTGGGGTATGTGTCCATTCCGGCACTGGAGCTGGAGCTGCCAGTGATGGCCCAGTGGGACGATGACCGGCTGTCCATTGCACCCTGCCGGCAGTTTGGCTCCTCCCGGACAGACGATTTGGTGATTGCGGGGCACAATTACGCCTCCCATTTCGGCAGCCTGAAGGAGCTGGAGGTGGGGGACAGGGTGATTTTTACCGATGCGGAGGGCATGGTGAACCACTATGCCGTGGCGAGAATTGATACGGTGAGCCCGCTGGATGTGGAGGCAGTGCAGAACAGCGGATATGACCTGGTGCTCTACACCTGTACCGTAGGGGGCCAGACCCGGGTTGCCGTGCTTTGCAATCGGACTGCTGAGCCGACATGAGCCGGTCTGCCGAGACCGGATATAGCTGCGGCTTCGATGAAAACAAGATCCCTTGGACCGGTTTTGGTCCAAGGGATCTTTGTCTATCTTTTTTGCGGTTTTCGCCGGAGGAAGATGCACACAATCTCCTCCAGCAGCCCCAGCATAACCGCCGGGAACACAATGTCCGCACTGCCGGTTTGCCACAGAAGCAGGGACAGCAGGAGAAGCGCCGGGAACAGAAATGCTTGGAGCCTCCAGAGAAGGGACTGGGGGTGGCCCTTTTTGCGGGCCAGAAGAATTCGCAGAACCCCGGCGATGAAGCTCAGGGCCGTGAGGACCCACAGGAGAATGACGTCAGTCTGATCCATGGCCTGGGCTCCTTTCTGCGTATTATTCCAGGTTTTTCTTCAAGGTCTCCAGCTCGTCCTTCAGGGCGGCGGGGAGTTTGTCACCAAAGGGCTTGTAAAACTCCTCAATATTCTGGACGTCCTCTTTCCACAGCGCCTTATCCACGCTCAGCAGACCGGTGAGAGTGTCCAGGGAGACGTCAGTGCCCTCCAGGTTGATGTCCTGGGGATAGGGCTCGAAGCCGATGGGAGTCTCCTGGGCGTCCACCTCATCGAAGCAGCGCTTGAGAATCCACTCCAGAACCCGCAGGTTATCTCCGAAGCCGGGCCAGATGAAGTTGCCCTGGTCGTCAGTGCGGAACCAGTTGACGTTAAAGATCTTGGGCTGGTTGGGAATCAGCTGGCCCATATCCAGCCAGTGCTGCCAATAGTCGCCCATGTGATAGCCGCAGAAGGGACGCATGGCCATGGGATCACGGCGGAGCACGCCTACCGCACCGGTGGCGGCGGCGGTGGTTTCAGAGGCCATAATGGAGCCGACAAAGACGCCATGCTGCCAGCTCCGGGACTGGTAGACCAGAGGTGCGGTCTTGGCCCGGCGGCCGCCGAAGATAATGGCGGAAATGGGAACACCCTGGGGATTGTCAAACTCAGGGGACAGGCAGGGGCAGTTCTTTGCGGGGGCGGTGAAGCGGGAGTTGGGATGTGCGCCCTTTTCTGTGGAGGTTTCACCGTTCCAGGGGCGGCCCTGCCAATCCTCGGCGTTGGTGGGGGGCGTCTTGGACATGCCTTCCCACCACACGGTGTTGTCGTCCTTATTGAGCACCACATTGGTGAACAGCGTATTTTTCGAGGTGGAGGCCAGCGCATTGGGGTTGGACTTCTGGGAGGTGCCGGGGGCCACACCGAAAAAGCCGTTTTCGGGGTTTACGGCCCAAAGACGGCCGTCCGGGCCGATCCGCAGCCAGGCAATATCGTCTCCGACACACCAGACCTTGTAGCCCTTCTTCTGATAGATCTCCGGGGGGATGAGCATAGCCAGGTTGGTTTTTCCACAGGCGGAGGGGAAGGCGGCGGTGACATAGCGAATCTCGCCCTGGGGATTCTGAATGCCCAGGATCAGCATGTGCTCTGCCATCCAATTTTCCTTTCGGCCCAGGTACGAGGCGATGCGCAGGGCAAAGCACTTCTTGCCCAGAAGCACGTTTCCGCCGTAGCCGGAGTTGATAGACATAATGGTGTTGTCCTCGGGGAACTGGACGATGTACCGCTCCTCCGGGTCCAGATTTGCCTTGGCGTGGAGACCCTTGATAAAGTCTCCATCGGTGCCCAGAGCATCCAGAACTTCCGTGCCCACCCGTGTCATGATGGTCATGGAAATCACCACATAGATGGAGTCCGTCACCTCAATGCCGTATTTGGCGAAGGGAGAGCCCACAATACTCATGGAGTAGGGAATCACATACATGGTGCGGCCCTGCATGGCGCCGTCGTAGAGCTTGCGGAGCTTGGCGTACATCTCCTGAGGATCCATCCAGTTGTTGGTGGGGCCTGCGTCCTCCTCCTTCCGAGAGCAGATAAAGGTCCGGCTTTCCACCCGGGCCACATCGTTGGGGTCGGAGCGATGGAGATAGCAGCCGGGAAGCTTTTCCTGGTTCAGGGTGATAAACTCACCGGTGGAGACAGCCTCGGCGCGGAGCTTCTGGAGCTGCGCCTCATCCCCGGTGATCAGCTCAATGGCCTGGGGCTTGACCAGTGCAATGACCTCGTCCAGCCAGGCGTTGACCTTATGATTGCTCGTAAGTGCCATAATATTTCCTCCATAGGACCGCGGCATCCCTCGTAGCTGAGACAACGCGGCAGATTTCACCTCAATCATATACCAAAAACAAGAACTTTTCAAGGGTGGATTGAGAAAAGGAATCCGGCACGGCAGTACCTGCGGAAAAACGACAGAAAATTCGGCCCGGCCTGGGAAAGTTCTGTGAAAAATCACGACAAGACGGTTGCAAACCGTATGAATTTTTGATATATTATAGGAAACTCAGCGAGACCCGGGGTAAGCCCGTGGGATGCTTCTGGAGGAACGAGATATGAAACGATTGACAAGAATCCTGGCTGCCCTCTTGGCAGTATCCATGCTGGCAGGCCTGCTTGCCGGCTGCGGGGACAAGAAAAACCCTTTGGCGACTCTGACGCTGGAGGACGGGGATGAGATTCTCATCTATCTCTATCCGGACAAGGCGCCCAACACCGTGGCAAACTTCATCTCTCTGGCCAACTCCGGCTTCTATGATGGATTGACCTTCCATCGTGTGGTAGAGAGCTTTATCGTCCAGGGGGGCGACCCCAACGGAGACGGCACCGGCGGCCCGGGCTATACCATCGACGGAGAGTTCTCCGACAATGGGTTCAAGAAAAACGACATCAAAATGGAGGAGGGCGTCATTGCCATGGCCCGCTTCTCCGACAACGGCAGCGATACCCAGGAGGCCTATAATTCCGCTGGCAGCCAGTTCTTCATCCTGATGGCCAACAAGGACAGTCTGCAGGGGCAGTATGCGGCCTTTGGCAAGGTGTTCTCCGGGCTGAATGTGCTCCAGAAGCTCAGCCAGTGTGAGGTGGATTCCAAGGATAAGCCCCGGGAGGACATTGTAATCCGGTCAATCCGGGTGGAGACCTACGGCAAGGACTACGGGACGCCCAAGACCACGCCGAAGGCAGAGGAAGGCTCGGAGATTGCAACGGAGTAACAAACTTAGGGACGTGCCACGGCACGTCCCTTTTTCAGAGGATGGAAGCATGCATTATTCCAATATTGTCAAGGGCAGATTTTTGGCCCGGCCAAACCGGTTTATTGCCCAGGTGGAGCTGGATGGCCGGGAGGAGATCTGCCATGTGAAAAACACCGGACGCTGCCGGGAACTGCTGATTCCGGGGGCAGAGGTTTGGTGTGAACGGTCGGACAAACCCACACGGAAAACAAAGTATGATTTGGTGGCCGTACGCAAGGCGTCCCGGCTCATCAACATGGATTCCCAGGCCCCCAATGCCGCGGCGCGGGAGTGGCTGGAGGCAGGAGGGCTGGAGCCCTTTGATGTGGTCAGACCGGAGCAGACCTTTGGAGACTCCCGATTCGACTTTTATCTGGAGCGCCAGGGCCGAGGAATGTACTTAGAGGTAAAGGGCGTCACCCTGGAGGAGGACGGCGTGTGCCGTTTTCCGGATGCGCCTACACAGCGGGGGGCCAAGCATCTGCGGGAGCTTATGGCCGTCCGGAGCCAGGGACTGGATGCGGTGGTGCTGTTTGTCATCCAGATGTCTCCGGTGGCGTATATGGAGCCCAATGACCGGACAGATCTGGCGTTTGGACGGGCGCTGCGGGAGGCTGCGGCCGCCGGGGTACAGGTGTTGGCGGTGGACTGCCAGGTGACGGAGGACGCCATGGAGATCCGGAATTTTGTGGAGGTTCGATTGGGCTAAAAGAGAAGAGCTGCAAGGGGAAGCGTTGGCGCTTCTGTCCCTTGCAGCTCGTTTTTTGCGTTTTGTGCCGGATTATTGCAGGGCATTTCCAATGGCCTCTGCGACACGGGCGAAGGTGGGGATGTCCAGCGTTTCTCCCCGGACGGTTTCCGGCAACCCTGCGTCCCGGATGCACTGGATGATCTCCCCTTTGGTCAGCTCGGGGAACCCGGAGGACAGACCGTTTACCAGCGTTTTGCGCCGCTGGGCGAAGCTGGCCTTTACCACCCGGAAAAACAGCTTCTCGTCTGCAATGGGGCAGGGCGGGGCAGTTCGGCAGCGGAGAGTGATCACCGCAGAGGTCACCTTTGGCTGGGGGATAAAGCAGGAAGGGGGCACGTCAAAGAGAATCTCCGGCTGGGCGTAGTACTGGCAGAACAGGGAAAAGGCGCTGTAGTCCTTGTGCCCCGGGGCGGCGCAGATTCGCTGGGCCACTTCCTTCTGAACCATAACGGTAACCGCCTCAAAGCACCGGGATTCCAGCAGAACAGAGAGCACAGGGGAGGTGATGTAGTAGGGAAGGTTGGCGCAGGCCATGGGGCGCAGTCCGGTAAAGTGCTCCTGGACTAGGGCGGGGATGTTCGTTTTGAGGATGTCTCCGAAGATCAGGGTGAAGTTGTCCTGATCCGCCATGGTTTCGGCAAGAATCGGCGCAAGGGAGGTGTCCACCTCCACGGAAACCACCTTTGCGGCGTTTTCACACAGGGCCTGGGTGAGGGGGCCAATACCGGGGCCGACCTCCAGCACACCGCAGGAGGTGTCAATTCCGGCGCCCTCAGCGATTTCCCGGGGGACCCAGCTCTGGGTCAGGAAGTTCTGGCCTTTGGATTTGGAAAAATGAAAGCCATGCTTTTGCAGCAGCGGCTTGATGACGTTGATGTCGCAGAGGTTCATGGAGATTCCACCTTTCGGGACGATTATACCCAATCCAGGGGACGCAATCAAGCTTTTTTAACAGATTGTGAATCTTCGTCACAATCTGTTGACAAAATAACAATGTTATGGTACATTGTTACGGGAGGTGAGAATATGGAGGAAAATCTGATTACCAAGAAGGAACTGCTGGAGATCGCCGGAATCTCCTACGGCGCGCTGTACCGCTGGAAGCGGATGAAGCTGCTGCCGGACGACTGGTTTATCCACCGTTCCACAGTGACCGGCCATGAGACCTTCTTCCCCCGGGACAAGGTTCTGGAACGGGTGGCGCAGATTCAGCAGATGAAGAACCAGATGAGCCTGGAGGAGATTGCCCGGCAGTTTATGCCCGGAGAACCTGGGGAGATCTCCATGACGGCGGGAGAGGCCGCCGAGGCAGGGGTGGCCCCTGCACCGATTGTAAATCAGTATTTGGCCATTGCTCCGGCGGAGCAGCTGGATTTTAACGGGCTGTTTGGCCTCTATGTGTTTTCTTGGCTACTCCAGGAGGGCAGCCTCAGCCGGGAGGAGGCCTTTGAGGCGTCCCAGGCGGCAAGAGACACCGGTGACGTGTCGGAGCCGGTGGTGTATCTGCTGCGAAAGTATGGCGTTGCCTTCTGTGTCACCGCCGGAGAAATGCAGAACATCAGGTTTGATCAACAGGCCACGCTGGCTGCCACAGTGGTGGTCAGCACAAAGAAGGCGGCGCTGTCTGCGCTGCTGAAGCAGAAAGGGGTTTCGATATGAACGCACAGGAATGGAAGGAGCGCCTGGAGCAGCTTACCGCCCAGGCGGATGCCATGAGCACCCAGCTGGAGGAGGCCAGAGAGCAGCGGAATACGCTGCTGCGGCAGCGGTTTGATTTGAAGGAGCAGCGGCGATATTTCCGTGCGCAGCTCCGGGAGGCCAAAGCCCAGGAAAACGGGGACCGCATAAAAAAGCTGGAAATTCGCCTGGAGGAAATCGAGCAGAAGATAGACGCCCTGGACGATCAGATCTCCGCCGTGGAGGATACCATTGATACCGCCAGCGACCATATGGAGGACATTTTAGACCAGGTGGATGATCTGGAGGACCGGCGCCAAGAGGAGCAGGCAGACCGGGAGACCGAGTCTGGAGCGGACCCGGAGCAGACAGCGGAACAGGGACCGGATCCCATCACCGAGGCCATGGAACGCCTGAACAGTCTGCTGGAGCGGGGATTCCACAAGATGGCAGATAAGCTGGAGAACCTGGACCTGGAGAAGGTCGGGGAAAACGTCCAGTCTGCGGCCAGCAAGGCGGCCAGAACCGTAGGAGGCGCGGCGGCTGATGCGGCCAAGACCGTGGGAAATGCTTGGAATGAGGTCAAGGAAAGCCGGGAGAAACCCGGCGGCATCGGAGATTACCGCATCTCCGGCAGCAGCACCATAGACGGAGGCTGCTATAATCGCATTACGGCCTCCGGCTCCTGCAAGGTCTCCAGCGATCTGGTGTGCCGGGAGCTGCGGGTCTCCGGCTCCTTCCGGGCCTGCGGCAGCGTGGACTGCAGCGGCCTGGTGCGGACCAGTGGGTCCCTTCAGTGTGCCGGAAACCTGCTGGCCGGCAGCCTCAGCAGCTCTGGCAGTACCAAGATTCAGGAGAATCTGGAATGCGGCGAGGTATCCGTGTCCGGTGGGCTCCATGTGGGCGGAAGCCTGAAGGGCACCACGGTACGGTCCTCCGGCGGGCTCCATGTGGACGGCGACCTGGAGGCAGACGCCGTGACCACCACGGGGGCCCTGAATGTGGGCGGCATGATCAACGCCGACCAGGTGGATATTCAGCTGTCGGTAAGCGGAAGCAAGGTGGGATCCATCGGCGGCGCCCGGGTGCGGGTCACCCAGTCGGTGCCTGCCGGGCTCTTGACCTCCATTCTGAAGCCTGCCGGAGGAATGCTCCGCTGTGAGAGCATCGAAGGAGACGAGGTGGACGTGATGGCGGTCAAGGCCCATGTGGTCCGAGGCGGCCATGTGGTGATTCGCAGCGACTGCGACATCGATCAGGTGGAATACACCGGCACCTGCACCATCGACGGGGACGCCCGGGTGGGCAACTGCGTAAAGGTCTAAATCGTATAAAATCCCCTTCCCGGGCATAGAGTTTCGGGGAGGGGATTTTTATGCAGGAAGCACTGATTCGCCTGGGGCTCCGCCGGGCGGGCTATTCCAGCTTGTCGGATTTTGCGGCGGCAAAGGGGGAGGCCAATGGGGAGGCTGCGCTGGAGCGGCTGATGCCCTGGCTTCTGGGGTATGACCTTCGGCAGGTGAAATCCGGAGACACCTTTGGAGCAATCGCCCGGGAAACAGGGACCTCGACCCCTGTGCTGGAAATCGCCAATGGGGGACTGGATCCGGAGAATCTGCCGGTGGGCCGGTATTTGGTGGTACCTATGGATTTTCCGGTGGTGCCGGAGGACACGCCCTACACCTGGCAGTTGACCCATTATGTTCTGCGAGGGCTTCAGGCCCGGTATCCCTTTGTCCAGGTGGAGACCGTGGGGCAGAGCGTGGGAGGACGCCCTCTGGAGTGCGTGAAGCTGGGCCGGGGCAGCCGGCGGGTCTACTACAACGCAGCCCATCACGCCAATGAGTGGATTACCGTTCCCACGGTGCTGGGATGTCTGGAGCAGTACGCCCGGGCCATTGCCTTGAACCTGCCCTTGGGGGCCTGGTCCCCCCGGACGTTGTATCAGGAGGCTACCCTCTATTTGGTGCCCCTGGTGAATCCCGATGGCGTGGATCTGGTAAACGGGGCGGCTACAGTCCGGGAGGAGGCAGCAGCCCGGGAGATTGCCGCAGCCTATCCGGACATCCGGTACCCCGAGGGATGGAAGGCCAATCTTTGCGGGGTGGACTTGAACCTCAACTACCCGGCGCAGTGGGACCAGGCCAGGCAGATTAAATATGACCTGGGCTTTACCGGGCCCGCACCCAGAGACTATGTGGGACCGGAGCCCCTCAGCGAGCCGGAGAGCCGGTGTATGTTTGCCACCACCCGGCAGCTGGACCCGGCGCTGACCATTGCCTGGCACACCCAGGGAAGGGAGATATATTGGGAGTTTATGGACTTCCAGCCGGAGGGAGCCAGGACCCTGGGACTTCAGATGGCGGCGGCTTCCGGCTATACTCTGGCGCATGTGGCCTATGCCTCAGGGTTTGCCGGATATAAGGACTGGTTCATTCAAGACTTTGACCGGCCGGGCTATACCATTGAGGCGGGAAGCGGGGAAAACCCGCTGCCCCTTGCGCAGCTTCCTTCGCTGATTCGGGACAATCTGCCGATCTTCCTTTTGGGGCTCTCCGGGGGAGACCCGAATGCTCCGGAGCCCGCTGGGGGCCTGACCGAGGGGCAGAATCAGGGCCTCCAGGTGGCGGAACGCCCTGCCGGACTTCAGCGGACCTGGGGATAAGGAAAATCCGACCTGTGACATGCTTCACAGGTCGGATTTTTGTACAGCGGTGCTGTCTTTGTGGGCGCTGGAGCGCTCCACCAGCCATGCGGTCATATCCGCAATGCCCTGGTCACTGAGGGGGAAGCTCTGGGTGCCGTCCATTTGACTGCTTTCATAGCAGAGGGGGCCGTACCAATACTCCGCCAGAATTTCCATGGTTTCAATATTGGGGGTCAGCTTAAAGCGAAGGTCCCGGTAGGAGCCCAGAAAGATGTTTTCATTGTGGAAGGACATGTAGTTGGGGACATAGATCTCTGCCATAGGTCACACCTCCTAGGAGACAATGTTCAGCCCCAGCAGCCGGGAAAGCTCCAGGGCCTGCTGGAGATTTACGGTCATGCCCTTTAGCTTGTCCAGACTCCAAACCGCGCCCTCAATGGTGCAGCCGGAGAAGTCGAAGCCGGAAAGGGCGGTGCCGGAGAAGTCGCAGCGGGTGAAGTCACAGCGGGAGACCGTGGTTTTCTGGCACTTCAGCCCGGAGAAGAAGCCCCCGGCAAAGCATCCCTCCCGGAAGGCGCAGCCCTTCAGCGTGCAGCCGGAGAGATTGAGATACCGGGCGCTGCAGGCCTCAAAGGAGACCTGGCTCAGAACACAGCCGGAGAATACGGTGCCCATCATCCGGCAGTCCCGGAAGCGGACCTTTTTCAGACCTCCCTCCAGAAATACGGTGCCGGAGAGGTCACAGTGATCGAAGGTCACGTCCTGAAAGCCGGTGCCCTCCAACCGGCAGCTTATGAGCTGACAGTCGGTCAAGATGCTGCCCTTCAAGTCTATGGAGCCCAGGGTGAGCTCCGGGGCAGACTCCCCCTGTACGGTAAGGCCGTTGATGTCTGCCCCGTCGTCATCCGCCAAAACGAGAATATCAGCAAGACTTAGCATGCTCGTAGGCCTCCTGGATCATGGCGTGAAAGGCAGAGATAAACGCCTCGTTCTGGGCGGCGGTGCGTTTGGCGGGACCCTTGAGCCGGCCGCCGGCCCGTCGAATGCGTCCGGCCTCGGCACGCTGATTGAGCAGACTGTCAATGTTGTCTGCGGTGTAGCGCATACCGTTTTGGTCAATGACCTGGGCGCCCTTGGTCAGGCACATGGCGGCAAGACCGTAGTCCTGGGTCACCACCAGATCCCCGGCCTTGAGCCGGGAGACAATGGCAAAATCCGCGCTGTCGGCGCCCTTGTCCACGGTGATGGTCTCCGCCCCGCGGCGGGAAAACACATGGGACGTGTCGCAGATCAGAAAGCTCTCCACATGGCGGCGGACGGCGGCGTTGAGGGCCTGATTGATCACCGGGCAGCCGTCGGCGTCGATGTAGAGCCGGAAGGGCGCATTTTTCTGCTTTTTGGGGCGGGCTGCCTTTTCCACAGACTTTTTGTACTGGGCCTGATGGGGCTCATCCATGGGGAATACCGCCTTGTTGGCCCGCATGCTGTCATCCCGGTTGCGCTTAAAGCTGACCCGGAGGAAGTATTCTCCGTGCTGGGGACACTTGCAGGTCCAGATCATGCGGCCGGATTCCGGGTAGATGGGCTCTGTGGCTTCCATCACCTGGTCGCAGACCGGACACTTTGTCACCGCAATCCTGGGATCGACGATCATCTCCTCGAAGGATTCAAACCGATTGTAGTTGGCGTACCGCAGACAGTCCAGGAAGGCCTGGTCTCCGTCGCCTTCAAAGTGGACCAGATAGTCGGGGTATTCGGCAATGCCCCTGGGAATATCCAGGTGCTTGGCCACCTCTGCGGTGTATACGGCGTCATTGAGCCCGTCGTGATAGCTGTCCTCTACGGTGAGATGGAAGAAGTCCACCGCATAGCTGAGCCCCCGTACCAGATTGCCGGGGTCATGCTGCTGATTGAACATGATTTGCAGATTGTAATACCGATTGGTAAAGCCTGTGTCCAGACCGTAGAAGGCAAGGTTTTGCCGGAGAATGGGGATGTCGTTGAAGCCCCAGGTCAGGAGAATCGGATCCGCTCCGCAAAACGCCTGAAAACGGGCCATGGCCTGCTGGAAGGGCTCGCCTTTTTTCACATCCTGCCGGGTGATGCCGGTGAGCTTGGAGATTCGGGGGGAGAGAACTTTATACTGCTGGAGGCAGCAGGTGGCTTTAAACCGTTCACCGGTCTCCAGCTTGATGGCCCCCAGCTGGATCATCTCAAAGGGAAGAGACGTACAAAGCTTGATGGCCAGGGGGGAATCGGGACTCAAAGGCTGATTCCACTCCATGTCCAAAACGATCATAGACAAACTGATTCACTCATTTCCTATGGATTCACGGCTTTTTGCGCCGGTTGTGGGTTGATTTTGACGATGGCCTGCCGCCGGAGCTACGTCCGCCGCCGTGCCCGGAGCTTCGGGGCCGGATCAGGCAGGTTTTCTCGTACCCAATGAGATCTGTCCGTCCGGCCTTGGTGAGGGCCTCATGGACCAGATCATAATTTTTGGGGTTGCGGTACTGAATCAGTGCCCGCTGCATGGCCTTTTCGTGGGGATTTGTGGCCACATACACCGGCTCCATGGTCCGAGGGTCCAGACCGGTGTAATACATCACCGTGGAGATGGTGGAGGGGGTGGGATAAAAGTCCGAGACCTGCTCCGGGTTTAGATGATGGGCGTGAAGATATTCCGCCAGGGCAATGGCCTCCTTCAGGGTGGAGCCTGGATGGGAGGACATCAGGTAGGGCACCACAAACTGATTCATGCCCATCTGCCGATTCAGGGCCTGATATTTGGCCAGAAAACGCTCATATACGGCGTTTTTTGGCTTCCCCATCAGCTGGAGCACCTGGTCACAGATGTGTTCCGGGGCCACCTTCAGCTGGCCGGAGACATGGTATTTCACCAGCTCCCGGAAGAAGCTGTCATCCTTGTCTGCCAGAAGATAATCAAAGCGAATGCCGCTGCGGATAAAGACCCGCTTGACCCCTGGCAGGGCCCGCAGCTCCCGCAGCAAGGACAGGTAGTCGCTGTGATCGGCGATGAGGTTCTTGCAGGGGGAAGGAAATAGGCACTGCTTGGTGGGGCAGGCGCCCTTGGTGTGCTGCTTTTCGCAGGCAGGCTGCCGGAAGTTGGCAGTGGGGCCGCCTACATCGTGGATATAGCCCTTAAAGTCCGGATCCTGGGTCAGCAGCTTGGCCTCCCGGAGCAGCGACTGGTGGCTGCGGGATTGAATAATCCGTCCCTGATGGAAGGTCAGGGCGCAGAAGCTGCATCCTCCAAAGCAGCCCCGGCAGCTTTGGAGACTGAATTTAACCTCCCGAATGGCGTCGATGCCGCCGTATTTCTCATACATGGGGTGGTAGGTCCGGGCATAGGGCAGGTCGTAGGTGTCGTCCATCTCCTGCTGAGACAGTGGCTCCTGGGGAGGATTTTGCACCACATAGGTGCGGCTGTCATAGGGCTCTACCAGCGTCCTGCCGGAGAAGGGGTCGGTATTGCAGTACTGGGTGTAAAAGCTCTCGGCGTAGTGCCGCCGGTCTGCCGTCAGCTGAGAATAGGCGGGAAGCAGGGTGTAATCATAGACGCTGTCCAGATTCTCCGCCCGATAGACGGTGCCGCGGATAAAGGTGATGTCCCGAATGTCCAGACCGCTGTCCAGGGCGTCGGCAATCTCCACAATGCTTCGTTCTCCCATGCCGTACATCAGCAGGTCTGCCTGGGAGTCCAGGAGAATGGAACGCTTGAGCTTGTCCGACCAGTAGTCATAATGGGCCAGCCGTCGGAGGGAGGCCTCAATGCCGCCAATGAGAATGGGAATCTTGGGAAAGCTCCGGCGGATTAGATTGCAGTATACCACCGTGGCATAGTCCGGGCGCAGGCCCATTTTTCCTCCGGGAGAGAAGGCGTCGTAGTTCCGCCGGCGCTTTGACACGGTATAATGGTTCACCATGGGATCCATGTTGCCTCCCATGACCAGAAAGCCCAACCGGGGGGCACCCAGTGTTTTGATGCTGTCCGGGTCCTTCCAGTCCGGCTGGGGAATGATGCCGACCTTATAGCCGTGGGCCTCCAGAATTCGGCTGATGATGGCGTGGCCGAAGGTCGGGTGATCCACATAGGCATCGCCGATGATGTAGACAAAATCGCATTGGGTCCAGCCCCGGGCCTCCATATCTGCCCGGGAAACCGGCAAAAACTCTGCCATGGAGCATCCTCCTTCCCAATATACACCGTTTAACTATACCAGATTTCCAAATAAAAGTCCAGAGGAAGCGGGAGAGGCAAAAAATGTCCCGGGAGAGCTCCCGGGACACAACCTATCTTCCATTGCCGAAAAAGAACACCGCCAGCATGCCCGGGCCCACATGGGCGCCGGTGAGAGGCTCGTGCATGGAGAGAATCAGCTCCTTTGGGGGTGCGACTTTGCGGATTTTTTCCGCCAGCAGCTGGGCCTCCTCCAGGCAGTCCCCGTGGGAGATGGCCACGCGCTGATGCTCCGGCCCCACCACCTTTTTGGCGTAGACCTCCGTCAGCTCGGCGATGGCCCGCTTCCGGCCGCGAATTTTGCCGCAGACCACAATCTTGCCTTCCTCGTCCCCGCGGAGCATGGGCTTGATCTGAAGCATAGTGCCAATGGTGGCGGTGACGCCGGAGACACGGCCGGAACGCCGAAGGAACATCAGATCATCTACGGTGAAGTATTCGCAGAGGTTGTCCCGGTCGTAGGCCAGCTTTACGGCGGCCTGGGTGACAGACAGACCTTCGTTTCGATAGTCCGCGGCCTTGCAGGCCAAAAGGCCGGTGCCAAGGCCTGCCCCCAGGGAGTCCACGACCTGAACATGACGGTCCGGGTATTCCTCCATAAGCTCCTGGGCTGCCAAATGGGCGGCCTGAATGGTTCCGCTGACCCCGGAGGAGAGGCCCACATACATCACATCCCGACCGGATTGGACCTCTGGGAGGAAACACTGGTAAAAGGTGTCGGTGTTAATCAGGGAGGTCTTGACCAATGCACCCTCCTTTAGCCGGGTGTAATAGTGATGGCCATCAAAGCCGTCGGGATACGCAGGACACTGGGACAGCACCCCATCCATCTCGTAGACAAAGGGAATCACACGGATGTCCAGCTCCTGTAGCTTGCGAGCGGGGAGATTGCAGTTGGAATCGGAAAAAAGGGTATAAGACATGGAAAAACTCCTAGAATGTAATTTTTAATATTATACTACAGCGGTTTCATCTCTGCGTCAAGGAGTATTTTTTGGGTTTCTGCAAATGGGCCAGAGCCAGGGGATCCGGGGAGAGAAACCTTGACTTCTCCAGCAGACTGTGGCACAATAGGAAAAGACACAGACCACAAGATATAGTGGTGCCACGGTGGCTGCGACTACAAAATTTTGTGCATTATGCGAAAATGTGCGGGATAGCTCTTGACAAAGGGATTGGGCTATGTCAAAATGTAGTGGCCAAGAGAAAGAACAATACAATATATTGTGCCGGCGTGGAAGAAAACCCTGTGCCCAATGGAAGTAAGGAGAGAGAAAGCTATGATTCACAGCATTATCAAGCGAGACGGCCGCGTGGTCTTGTACGACCAAAATAAGATCGCTGCGGCAATCCTCAAGGCCCTGGAGGCCGCCGGGGAGGGAGACGCCTCCGATGCGGCCCGGGTGGCCAACGACGTGCAGCGGGAGCTGGAGGCGAAATTCTCCACGGCCTCCCCTACGGTGGAGACCATTCAGGACATGGTGGAGCAACAGCTGATGAACCATGGTTTTGGCGGCTCGGCCAAGAGCTACATTCTTTACCGGGCCAACCGGACCCGGGCCAGAGAAGCCAATACCGCGCTGATGAAAACCATTGATGAGATTACCAATATCGACGCCCGGATTAGCGACATGAAGCGGGATAACGCCAATATCGACGGAAACACCGCCATGGGCAGCATGCTCCAGATTGGTGCGGCAGGGGCCAAGGCCTACAATGAAATGTACCTGCTGCGGCCGGAGCATGCCAAGGCCTACCGAGAGGGCGACATCCATATTCACGATTTTGACTTCTATTCCCTGACCACCACCTGCTGCCAGATTGACATTCTGCGGCTGTTCCACGGAGGCTTCTCCACCGGTCATGGCTATCTTCGGGAGCCCCAGAGCATTCAGAGCTATGCGGCCTTGGCGGCCATTGCCATTCAGTCCAACCAGAACGACCAGCACGGAGGCCAGTCCATTCCCAACTTTGATTATGGCATGGCCGAAGGGGTGACAAAGAGCTACCGCCGGACCTACCTGCGGATGCTCACCGAGGCCACGGAGGACCGGCTGGACCTGGAGGACGCCTCGGAGGTGGTAAAGGACGCCGTTGCGGCAGCGGAGGAGGCCACGGGAGAGCCGGTTCGGCTGGAAAACGGAGAGGCCTTTGACCGGGCTGTGGCGGCAGGTCTCTGCGGCAGCCTCAGTCTCTCCGGAAAGGATGCGGCAAAGCTGATTGCCCGGGCGAGAAAGCGTGCCCACCAGATGACGGACCGGGACACCTATCAGGCCATGGAGGGGTTCGTCCACAATCTCAACACCATGCACTCCCGCGCCGGCGCCCAGACGCCCTTCTCCTCCATCAACTATGGCACTGACACCACGCCGGAGGGACGGATGGTGATCCGAAACATCCTGCTGGCCCTGGACGCAGGCTTGGGGCATGGGGAGACCTGCATTTTCCCCATCCATATTTTCAAGGTCAAGGAGGGGGTCAACTATAATCCCCAGGATCCCAACTACGACCTGTTCCGGCTGAGCTGCAAGGTCAGCGCAAAGCGGCTGTTCCCCAACTATGTATTCCTGGACGCACCCTACAACCTCCAGTATTACAAGCCCGGACACCCGGAGACGGAGGTCGCCACCATGGGCTGCCGGACCCGGGTTATGGGAAATGTATACGATCCCAGCCGACAGATTGCCTATTCCCGGGGGAATCTGTCCTTTACCTCCATCAACCTGCCCCGGCTGGCCATTGAGAGCCAGGGTGATGAGGCGGCCTTCTATGAGAAGCTGGACGAAATGCTGGAGCTGGTGGCCCAGCAGCTGCTGGACCGGTTTGAGATCCAGGCCAACAAGTTTGTCTACAACTTCCCGTTCCTCATGGGCCAGGGCGTCTGGCTGGACTCCGACAAGCTCAGTGTGCAGGACAGCGTTCGGGAGGTGCTGAAGCACGGAACCTTGTCCATTGGCTTTATCGGATTGGCGGAGACCCTGACGGCGCTCTATGGTCATCACCACGGAGAGAGCGGGGAGATGCAGGAGAAGGGCCTGGAGATCGTGGGACATATGCGGGAATTCTGCGATAAAAAGTCCCAGGAGATGACCATGAACTTCACTTTGCTGGCAACTCCCGCAGAGGGCCTGTCCGGACGGTTTATTCGGATGGATCAGCAGCGCTATGGCCGGATTCCCAACGTGACAGATCGGGAATACTACACCAACAGCTTCCACATCCCCGTGTGGTATCCCATTTCCGCCTATGAGAAGATCCGCCTGGAGGCGCCCTATCATGCGCTTTGCAACGCAGGCCACATCAGCTATGTGGAGCTGGACGGAGACACGGCGAAGAACGTAGAGGCCTTTGAGACGGTGGTGCGCTGGATGCACGACTGCGGCATTGGCTACGGCAGCATCAACCACCCGGTGGACCGGGATCCGGTGTGCGGCTATGTGGGCGTAATTGGCGACGTCTGCCCCCGGTGCGGCCGGAAAGAGGGCGAGGAAATCCCGCCGGAGCGGGTGGCGGAGCTGAGAAAAATGTATCCTGAAATGCCTGCATTTCAGGGAATCGAATAAGGAGGAATTACCATGACAATTACCAGTGTAAATGAGAAAATGGGCCAGGGGGTAGGCTTCGAGCGTATCCGCCGCATCACCGGTTATTTGGTGGGCACCATGGATAAGTGGAACGACGCCAAGCGGGCTGAGGAGCGGGACCGGGTGAAGCACGGTCTTTCCACCCATGCTTAATCTGGCCGGTATCGTAGAGGACAGCATTGTAGACGGGCCGGGAATCCGGACGACGGTGTTCTGCCAGGGCTGTCCCCACCATTGCCCCGGCTGTCATAACCCGGAGACGTGGGAATTTGGCGTGGGCACAGACATGGAGCCGGAGACTGTTTTGCACATTGTACAAAGCAACCCCCTGTGTCATGGGGTGACCTTCTCCGGCGGAGAGCCCTTTTCCCAGGGGGAGGAGCTGGCGCGGCTGGGCAGAATGCTCAAGGCGGAGGGGTATGAGGTGGCGTCCTATTCCGGGTACACCCTGGAGGAGCTGCTCAATGGGACCCAGGCCCAGAGAGCGCTGCTGGAGACGCTGGACGTGCTCATTGACGGCCCCTTCCTTCTGGAGGAGCGGAGCCTGGAGCTGAACTTCCGGGGAAGCTGCAATCAGCGGGTGCTGAATGTGCCCAAGAGTCTTGCAGCCGGAAGGGCTGTGGAGGAGACCAGCGGCCGCTGGCTGGGAGAGTATTAAACATGGGGCTGCCTCGTTGTGAGGCAGCCCCATTTTCATCACTGGATACACTGGTCATAGAACGCCGTGAAGCGGCGCAAAAGCTCCTTGTCCACCTGGGCCTTGAGACGGTCCATCTCCTGGAGCTGCTCCGGCGTGGCGGTGCCACTGCGGAGGGGCTTCAGAAGACGGCGCTTGGCCTGATCCACCTCCGGCGGTGTGGTGATGTTGTGGTTGTGGCCGGTGAGGGGAAGAAAGGTCTTGTTCGGGTCGTTTTGAAAGGCGGCGTAGAGCACCTGATAATTGTCCCGGTAGCGGATGATGGTGTCGTCGCTGCTCTGGAGAATCAGCACCGGAGCATCGGTCAGCCGGAGCCCCTTTACCGCCGTGGCTCCGGCGATGGCGCCGAATTTCATCCGCTGATAGAGCCGAACGCCCAGAAGCGGGAGCTTGGCGGCAAGTCCCCAGTGACGCTCCATATAGGGGCCAATGCCGGCGGTGCTTACCTGAAAGGCCGAGGCGGAGATTATGCCGCGAATGGGATACGTTCCGGTGAGACAGACACAGTCCACGCTGTAGCCGCCCCAGCTGTGGCCGTAGAGCAGCAGGGGAAGGGAATGGAGTTCCGGGTCCTGGCGGATAAACCGGAGGCAGGCGGCCAGGTCCAGGATGTGCTGGGGCAGGCCATAGAGCAGGCCGTCGCTGTCGCCGGTGCCGCTTCCGTCAAAGGCCAGAACGGAATAACCGCTTTGGCAGAAGAATTCACATTCGGGGAGATAGTCGTTTCGGGTCATGCCATAGCCGTGGCACAGGACAATCAGGCCCTTTTGGGGGCCGTCATAGGAGAAAAGGTCTCCGCGGAGCCTGTCACCGCGGTTGGAGGGAAAGACCACCGGACGGCGGTGCCAGGTGGGATGGAGCTGAGAAAAGTAGGGGAAATAGTCCCCACCGCCGGGGAATCGGCACTGAAAGCTCCTGCGATAGACCAAGATGCCAAAGGCCAGGGAACCCAGAAAAAGCGCCAGAAGGACCAGCAGAATCACAAGAAAGGCCAAGGGTCAGTCCTCCAACAGGATGTTTGTACAGACCTGCTTTACCATGGCCTGGAGCGATTTTAAATCTCGGAAGGTCTCGGGGCGCTTGGAGGGATCCCGGAGCAGGGCGGAGGGGTGGTACATGGCCATGCGCTGGGTGCCGCCGATGGAGAACCACCGGCCGTGCTCCCGGGTGATGCGGAAGTCCGGATCAATGAGCTCCGTTGCGGCAATCCGGCCCAGGCAGACAATGAGCTTGGGCTCCAGCAGCTTCATCTGTGCCTCCAGCCAGCTGGAGCAGGCGTCCCGCTCGGTGTTCAGCGGGTCCCGGTTGTGGGGCGGGCGGCATTTGACGATATTGGCGATATAACAGTTCCGGCGGCTCAGACCGATAATGGAGAGCATGTCATCCAAAAACTGTCCGGCTCTGCCCACAAAGGGTTCACCCTGCAAATCCTCGTGCTCTCCGGGGCCCTCTCCCACAAACAGCACCTCTGCCTTCTCCGGCCCGACGCCGAACACCACATTGTGCCGGGACTCATAGAGGGGGCATCTGGTGCAGGACATGCAGTCCTCACGCAGGGTGGCCCAGTCCTGATATTCCATGGTAATTCCTCCTAAACCGATTGCTGCCCACCAGGAATCGGTCGAAAATCTTGCAATTTGCCATTTAAAAACGTGTATAAATATGTTACAATACGGACAAACGTGGAATGCCTAATTATCATAGCATACTTTTCTTGGAATGGAAAGCTCGTGATTGGATGAAGTTGACACGCATTGAACAGATCGCCGTTTTTGTCACCGTGGTGGTGCTGGCCTTTCTAACCGGCTATTATTACCGGGGAACACAGCTCCAGGGGCAGATCACCGTGGAGGTCCAGTCACCGTCGGAGCCCGCCGCACCGGCGACACCTACGGTGTCCAGACTTCCGGTGGAACCGTCTGCTTCGGCGGAAGCTGCTGCGGAAATATCCGAGGAAACGGCGTCGGAATATTCCAAACCCTTCGAGGAACAGCCCACGGCGGACAGGGAAGACGGACTGATTGATCTTAATACCGCATCCCTGGAGGAGCTGGATACGCTGCCGGGTATCGGTCCGGTGCTGGCGCAGCGGATTGTGGACTACCGGGAGGAACACGGTGGATTTCAAACAAAAGAAGAGATTATCAATGTCACCGGGATCGGCGAGAAAATCTATGGCAAGCTGGCGGACCTGGTGAAAGTGGGGGAATAGAAATGAAAATCTTAGTGGTAGACGACGAAAAACTCCTGGTGAAGGGAATCAAGTTTAACCTGGAAAACGACGGCTTCGAGGTCTCGACGGCTTACGACGGGGAAGAGGCGGTGGAGCTGGCCAAAACCGGGGGATTTGATTTGATTATCCTGGACCTGATGATGCCGAAGCTGGGCGGACTGGACGCCTGCATGCAGATCCGGGAGTTTTCCAATGTCCCGATTATTATGCTCACGGCTAAGGGAGAGGATATGGACAAGCTCATTGGCTTTGAGCATGGCACCGACGACTATCTTACCAAGCCCTTTAATATTTTGGAGCTCAAGGCCCGGATCCGGGCGCTGCTTCGCCGCAGTGCGCCCCAGGAGAAGGGGGAGAACACCAACCGCATTACCTGTGGCGATATTACGCTGGACTCCGATGAGCGCAATGCCTACAAAAATGGCAAGCCGGTGGAGCTGACTGCCAGAGAGTTTGATCTGATGGAGCTGCTGATGCGGAATCCCGGTCATGTGTATTCCCGGGAGAATCTGCTGAATCTCATCTGGGGCTATGAGTACCAGGGAGAGATTCGCTCGGTGGACGTCCATGTGCGGCGGCTTCGGGAAAAGCTGGAGCGGGTCCCTGCACAGCCGGAATACATCATGACGAAATGGGGCGTTGGCTATTATTTCAAGGCTTAAGGGGTTTCTCCGGCAGTTTTGGGAGAGCCTGCTGCTGCGGATTGTTCTGGTGATCCTGGTGCTGACCACGGCACTTCTGGTGGTCCAGACCATGTCCCCGGTGCGGACCACGGAAAATATGATCTTCAGCTACAAGCATTCCGTGCTGCTGGATAAGGCGGAGACCATCGCCTCCTCGCTGAACAACAATCTGGTGCTTACCGGCGAGGGGGCCCAGGAGGTGGTCTCCGTGCTGGGGACCAGCGATGTAGGACAGATTGTGATTACCGACGCCGACGGGGTGGTGCTCTACAGCACCAATACCGGAACGGCGCCGGTAGAGTGCTATGCCCTGTTCCCGGAGGTTATTTCGGCGCTCAAGGGCAACGATGCCTTCCGCTGTGTCTATACCGTGGATGCCTTTGAAAGCTATGCGGCCATGCCTGTGATGGTAGGCAATGTCATTGCCGGATGCGTCTATGTGGCGGAGGAGGATCAGGAGCAGGCGGAGATCCTGCGGCAGATCCAGCGGAATGCCCTACGCATGTCTGGCATTGCGGTGTTGGTCGGCCTGGTGCTCTATGTGGGCTCCGGCCTGATTATCACCAAGAAAAACCAGCGGATGCTCCAGTCCATTCGGATGGTTCGAGAGGGCAATTATAGCTACCGAATCGAGGACAAGGGCCGGGATGAGTATGCGGCGCTGGCCAGCGAATTCAACGCCCTGACAGATCGGCTGCAAAAAACGGAGGAGAGCCGGCGGCAGTTTGTGTCCGACGCCTCCCATGAGCTGCGGACCCCCTTGGCGGCGATCCGCCTGTTGTCGGATTCCATTATCCAGAATGAGCTGGATCAGGATACCGTCCGGGAGTTTGTACAGGACATTTCCAGCGAGTCCGAACGGCTCACCCGAATGACCACGAAGCTACTAAATCTGACGGCCCTGGACAGCAAGCAGTTTACCCAGCAGGAGCTGGAGCCGGTCAATCTGGGAGCGTGCTGCCAAAAGGCGGTTCGGATGCTGACGCCCTTTGCCAAGGAGGTCCACGCGTCCATAGAGCAGAGCTCCGAGGAGCACTGCTGTGTCATGGCCCGAGAGGACGATATATTCCAGATTGTCTTGAATCTGTCGGAGAACGGGATTAAATACAGCCAAGACGGCGGCCAGGTCCGGCTAATTGCATATTCCCAGGGAACCACAGCAGTGCTCATTGTGGAGGACAACGGCATTGGCATCCCGGAGGAGGAGCTAGACCGGATCTTTGAGCGGTTTTACCGGGTAGACAAGGCCCGGTCCCGGGAGGCCGGGGGGACGGGCCTGGGGCTGGCCATTGTGCGGGAGACCGTGGAGAAATACGACGGCACGGTGGAGGCGTCCAACCGTCCCCAGGGCGGCGCCCGGTTTACCGTGAAATTTCCGCTGTTCCAGTGGGAGGGAGAGCCATGAGCGGTTGGTATCGGTTTTTTGCGGCTCTGACAGCGGCGGCGCTGCTGGCGGTGAGCGCAGGCTGCACGGCAGTCTCCGGGTCCAGCCAGGAGGACGGCACGGCTGTGACCCTGTACTACGCGGCCAGGAACCTGGAATCCCTGGAGGTGGGGGATACGGTCCAGGCCGAGCAGCGAAGGCAGGATGTGGTGTCCCTTTGGGACCTTTTTGACCTTTATTTTGCCGGACCGGAAGCGGAGAATCTGGTGTCGCCCTTTCCCCGCGGTACCCACGTGTTGGACGCCACCCTGGGGGAGAGCAGCATTACCATCCAGATGTCCGGGGAGTTTTTTACCTTGGCCGGAATCGAAATGTCTCTGGCCAGCTGCTGCCTGGCTAAGACGGTCTGCGGGTACCTGGAGCTGGAGTCTGTGGTGCTGACCGACGAGACGGAGAGCATTCGCATGGAGGTCCAGCCGGGACAGTTTCTGCTCTCAGACTCCATGAAGGGAAATGCGGACCAGTCCTTTAATGTCTATTTTGCCGACGGAGATAATCGGTATCTGATTTCAGAGACCAGATACGCTACCCTCAGCGAAAACGAGAGCCAGATGGCCTATGTGATGCGGCGGCTGATGGAGGGGCCGGAGAGCAGCCAGCTCCAGCCGGTAATCCCTGAGGGGACGGAGGTGCTGGAGATCTCCGGGGCGGACGGACTTTGCACGGTGAATTTCTCCCGGGAATTCTATGACAATCGGCTGGACGACACCTATGGAGCCTATATGACCATATACGGCATTACCAACACCCTCACCGGACTGGACGGCATTGACGCCGTGGAGTTTCTGGTGGAGGGGGAGACCGTGGATTTCTATGGCATCTTCCCCCTGTCCCAGCCGGTAATTAAAAATACCGACTGCATTGGCCCGGTGCGAATGACCAGCGGTGAAATCGACGCGGATCTGTATGTGCGCTGTGAGGCCACGGCGGGGTCCTTTGCCTTTCCCTGCCGGGTGAAGCAGAGCATTTCCGAGCCGATAGACCAGGCGATTGTGAACAAGCTCCTGAGCTATGAGCCGCCGAAGGGGTTTCAAAACCCGGTGCCCTACGGCACAGAGCTGCTGAGCATCAGTACCTCGGGGAACATCTGCTATGTGGATCTGTCGGAGAAATTTATTCCGCCGGAGGATAATCAAAAAACGGAGCAAGAGGCGGTCTGGGCCCTGGTCATGACCCTTACGGCCTTGGATAATATCAACTATGTGGCGCTTACCATTGAGGGAGAGAGCAGCGGATTGGCCTATGTGGACATTACGGAGCCTATGACCAAGGGCACTGTCTCGCTTTTTGGAACCTGAAAAAGGAAGGTAATCATTATGGCAAATCAGAGAATTGAAACCACCTGTGTGCAGGGGGGCTATCGGCCGGGAAACGGCGAGCCCAGACAGATCCCCATTATTCAGAGCACGACGTTTAAATACGCCACCTCGGAGGATATGGGAAAGCTGTTTGATTTAGAGGCCTCCGGCTACTTCTACTCCCGACTGCAAAACCCCACCTGCGACCATGTGGCGGCGAAGATCGCAGAGCTGGAGGGCGGTACGGCGGGAATGCTGACCTCCTCCGGTCAGGCGGCAAACTTCTTTGCCATGTTCAATATTGCCTCCTGCGGCGACCACATTGTGGCATCCTCCTCTATTTACGGAGGCACCTTTAACCTGATCAGCGTCACCATGGCGAAAATGGGCATTGAAACCACCTTTGTGAGCCCGGACTGCACTGCGGAGGAGCTGGAGGCTGCGTTCCAGCCCAATACCAAGCTGGTGTTCGGAGAAACCATTGCCAACCCGGCGCTGACGGTGCTGGACATTGAGAAATTTGCAGCTGCGGCCCACAGCCATGGGGTCCCTCTGATTGTGGACAACACCTTTGCCACTCCGGTGAACTGCCGGCCTATTGCCTGGGGAGCGGACATCGTCACCCACTCCACCACCAAATATATGGACGGACACGGGGCCTGCGTAGGCGGCGCCATTGTGGATTCCGGCAACTTTGACTGGATGGCCCATCGGGACAAATTCCCCGGCCTTACCACCCCGGATGAAAGCTATCACGGCATCACCTACGCCGAGAAGTTTGGCCAGGGCGGGGCCTTTATTACCAAGTGCACGGCGCAGCTGATGCGTGACCTGGGCTGCACCCAGTCCCCCCAGAGTGCGTTTATGCTGAACCTGGGGCTGGAGAGCCTACATGTGCGGATGCCCAGACACTGTGAAAACGGTCAGGCTGTGGCAGAGTTCCTGAATTCTCACCCCAAGATTGCCTACGTGAACTACTGTGGCCTGCCTGGAGACAAATACCATGAGCTGGCGCAGAAATATCTGCCCCACGGCTCCTGCGGCGTGGTGTCCTTTGGACTGAAGGGAGGACGGGCAGCGGCGGAGACCTTTATGAAGCATCTGAAGCTGGCCGCCATCGAGACCCATGTGGCCGATGCCAGAACCTGCTGCCTGAATCCTGCCACCAGCACCCACCGGCAGATGACCGATGAGCAGCTGAAGGCGGCGGGGGTCCCGGCGGAGCTGGTGCGGATGTCCTGTGGGCTGGAGAACAAAGAGGACCTCATCCAGGATATCGCCCAAGCCCTAGATGCGATTTCCTGAGATTGGGCAATATGTTGCGTTAAACTGCACAAATTTTTACGGGAAAATGCAAAATATGTGTTCCATTTTCCTTGGAGCCATGATATAATACATGACATCAGTAAATGAACAGTGCCGGGAAGGGAAGTGATATTGTGGTCATTATGCTGATTCTTGCCATCGTATGCGGGATTCTCGCTGCGTTGAAGCTGCTCGAGGGGGTCAGTCTCTCCGTGATCGTGTATGCGATTGTGGCTGTGGTCTGCTTGATCATTTATTTGGTCGCACTGATCGAAAAGAAACGGGAAGCGAGAATGTAAGAAAATAAGACGTGCCGCAAAGGAAGCGCTTTGCGGCACGTCTTTTTGGCGGCGTGCCTTCGGGGCACAACAAAAAGGCTTGAAATCATACGATTTCAAGCCTTGTGGTCCGAGTGCCGAGATTCGAACTCGGGGCCTCTTGAACCCCATTCAAGCGCGATACCAAACTTCGCCACACCCGG
>CAKSWT010000003.1 GCA_934512135.1 uncultured Oscillospiraceae bacterium | reverse complement strand
GCCTCCGTCAACGCCAACACCGGCCTGAACTACGAGTGCGACGCCATTGCGGCCTGCGTCATCGGCGGCGTCTCCTTTGTCGGCGGCATCGGTAAAATCAGCGGCATTGTGGTGGGCGTGCTGCTGCTGCAGATCATCTTCACCGGCCTGAACTTCCTGTCTGTGGATCAGAACGCGCTGTACATCATCAAGGGTCTGGTGATCCTGGTGGCCTGCGCCATCGACATGCGGAAGTACCTGGTCCGTAAGTAAGATGGAGGACCGCAACGCCCCCCGGCAGCTCCGTGGGCTGTATAAGCACATAAACGTCTCCCTGCGCACCCTGAACCTGGTGATCGTCCTGGGGCTTATTCTGCTGGTGGTGGCCATTGCCTGGGCCACCCGCACCGGAGGCTTCCATGTGACCTTTGACCCCCGGGGCGGAACGGACGTCCCCTATCAGGAGCTTCACTACGGCGACACCGTCGCCCAGCCGGAGCCCCCCACCCGAGAGGGCTACCGCTTCGTGGGCTGGTATCAGGACGAGGCCTGCAACCTCCCCTGGGACTTCTCCCAGGACCTGGTAAGCGGTGACCTCACTCTGTACGCCAAGTGGGACACTCCATAACCACACCCCGTCGGGCCTCCCCCTGGGAGGCCCGACGATTTCAGAAGGAGGACCTATGCGTTCATTACTTGTCAGTGCCTGTCTCCTGGGCTGCCGGTGCAAATACAGCGGCGGGGACAACCGCTGTCCCCAGGTTCTGGCCCTAAGGGACCGGTTTCATCTGGTTCCCGTCTGCCCGGAGCAGATGGGCGGTCTGACCACTCCCCGGCCTCCTGCGGAGCGTCTGGGGGACCGGGTAATCACCCGGGAGGGGGCGGATGTCACCGCCCAATACGCCGCCGGTGCCCAGACGGCGGTCCAGCTGGCCCGGCTGCTGGGCTGTACCCAGGCGGTGCTCAAGGCCCGCAGCCCCTCCTGCGGGGCGGGAGCCATCTACGACGGCACCTTTACCGGCACCCTGGTCCCCGGAGACGGGGTCACGGCAGCGGCCCTTCAGGCCGCCGGGGTCACGGTATACACCGAGGAGGAACTGGACAACCTTTCGAGTTTGTGACAAACTCCCCGGTTTCCCCTTGACGCTGGGACCGGAACATGGTATAGTAAATTCAACTAAGGGAGTAGTCAGCGCCGGATTCCGGCGTGATGGAGCCAACAAACTCGGCGCGCAGTTCTGTGCCTGGCTTCGTATGAAATGACGAGACTTATCTGTATCAGGCAGATGGGTCTCGTTTTTGCTGCCTGATACCATACAAAAGGGGAAATTCACATGAGTCTGCTGGAATTGTTTGTCCTGGCCGTGGGCCTGAGCATGGACGCCTTTGCGGTGTCCATCTGTAAGGGTCTGTCGGTTCAAAAGCTGGAGTGGAAGCACGCCCTGATCTGCGGCGTGTACTTCGGCGGCTTCCAGGCCCTGATGCCCTTCCTGGGCTGGCTTCTGGGCAGTCAATTTCAGGGGATGATCCAAAACGTGGACCACTGGGTGGCCTTTGTGCTCCTATGTCTCATTGGCGGAAACATGGTGCGGGAGTCCCGCTCCCAGGAGGAGGAATGTCCCGACGCCTCCTTCTCCTGGAAAACCATGCTGCCTCTGGCGGTGGCCACCAGCATCGACGCCCTGGCCGTGGGGGTGACCTTCGCCTTCCTGGAGGTGCAAATCCTTCCCGCCATCTGCTTCATCGGCGTCATCACCTTTGTATGTTCCGCCCTGGGCGTCAAGATCGGCCATGTGTTCGGTCTGCGGTACAAGTCCAAGGCGGAGCTGGTGGGCGGGCTGGTGCTTCTTGCCATGGGGTGCAAGATTCTGGTGGATCATCTCTTCTTCGGCGGCTGAGCATTCCCCTTCGAGACCTTCCATATCCTTTTCATGACAGGAGGTTCCCCATGAAAACCTATCTATCCACCCCCTCTCAGGTCCTAAAGGACCAGGACTCCACCCCGGAGGGGCTGTCCGCCCAGGAGGCCGCCCGCCGGCTGGCCTCGGTGGGTCCCAACAAGCTGGACGAGGGCAAGCAGACCCCGCTGCTTCTTCGGTTTCTCCGGCAGCTGGCAGACCCCATGATTCTCATTCTCATCGCCGCCGCGGTGATCTCCGGCATCACTGCGGTATACGCCGGCGACTCCTTTGCGGATGTGATTATCATCCTGGTGGTGGTGCTCATCAACGCCGTACTGGGCGTGGCCCAGGAGAGCAAGGCGGAAAAGGCCATTGCCGCCCTACAGGAGATTGCCGCCGCCACCTCCAAGGTCCTCCGGGACGGCCGTCAGGTCACCCTCCACAGCACCGAGCTGGTCCCCGGAGACGTGATTCTTCTGGAGGCCGGAGACGCGGTTCCCGCCGACGCCCGGATTCTGGAGTCCGCCAGCATGAAGGTGGAGGAGGCCGCCCTTACCGGAGAGTCCGTCCCGGTGAGCAAGCACACCCAGGCGCTGGAGCTGGGGGAGGAAAAGGACATCCCCCTGGGAGACCGGAAGAACATGGTCTATATGGGCTCCACAGTGGTCTACGGCCGGGGCCGGGCCGTGGTCACCGACACCGGAATGGCCACGGAGATGGGCAAAATTGCCGGGGCCCTTACCGCCGCCAAGGAGGAGCAGACCCCTCTGCAGCAGAAGCTCAGTCAGCTCAGCAAGATTCTCAGCCTGCTGGTGCTGGCCATCTGCGGGGTGATTTTCGCCGTGGACCTGATTCGGGCCTATCCCGCCATCACCGGCCCCCGGATCCTGGACACCTTTATGGTGGCGGTCAGCCTGGCGGTGGCGGCCATCCCCGAGGGACTGGCCGCAGTGGTGACCATCGTCCTCTCCATTGGTGTCACCAAAATGTCCGCCAACCGGGCCATTATCCGCAAGCTCACCGCCGTGGAGACCCTGGGCTGCACCCAGGTGATCTGTTCCGACAAAACCGGCACCCTGACCCAGAACAAAATGACCGTGGTGGAGCACGCCGGAGACGACGTCCAGCGTCTGGCACTGGCCATGGAGCTGTGCTCCGATGCGGAGCTGGACGAATCCGGCGTGGCCATTGGAGAGCCCACCGAGTGTGCCCTGGTCAATGACGGGGCAGCCCTGGGGCTGCCCAAGCCGGAGGCCAAGAACTCCTATCCCCGGATCGGCGAGGCTCCCTTTGACTCCGGCCGGAAGATGATGTCCACCGTCCATCTGACTCCCCAGGGCGGCGTCATTCAGTTCACCAAGGGCGCCCCGGACGAGATTCTCAAGCGCTGCACCAGCTACTGGAACGGCCGGGAGGCGGTCCCCATGACCGAGGCTCTGCGGCAGTCGGTGCTGGATGCCAACAAGGCCATGGCGGACCAGGCTCTGCGGGTTCTCTGCGGCGCCCAGCGCCATTGGGATGCCGCCCCGGCGAGCTATGAGGCCGCCGACCTGGAGCAGGATCTGTGCTATCTGGGTCTGTCCGGCATGATCGACCCCATCCGGCCCGAGGTGAAGGCGGCCATTGGGGAGTGCCGGGAGGCGGGCATCCGGCCGGTGATGATTACCGGCGACCACCGAGACACCGCCGTGGCCATTGCCCGGCAGCTGGGAATTCTCCAGGAGGGCCAGTCCGCCATCACCGGATCCCAGCTCAACGACCTCACCGACCAGGAGCTGACCCAGCGGATTGGCGAGTTCTCCGTCTATGCCCGGGTCCAGCCGGAGCACAAGGTCCGTATTGTCAACGCCTGGAAACGGGCCGGATATATCACCGCCATGACCGGAGACGGGGTCAACGACGCCCCCTCCATTAAGTCTGCGGACATCGGCATCGGCATGGGCATCACCGGCACCGACGTGACCAAAAACGTGGCGGACATGGTTCTGGCCGACGACAACTTCGCCACCATTGTCTCCGCAGTAGAGGAGGGCCGGCGGATCTACGACAACATCCGCAAGGCCATTCAGTTCCTGCTGTCCTCCAATCTGGCGGAGGTGGTGTCCATCTTCGTCGCCACCCTGATGGGCTTCACCATTCTCCAGCCGGTCCACCTGCTGTGGATCAACCTCATCACCGACTGCTTCCCCGCCCTGGCGCTGGGCATGGAGGAGAGTGAGCCGGATGTGATGCGGCGGAAGCCCCGGTCCGCCAAGGATGGTATTTTCGCCGGAGGCATGGGCGTGGACGTGCTGCTCCAGGGCCTGCTGGTGGCCGGTTTGACCATGGCGGCCTACTTTGTGGGCCACTATCTGGAGGCCGGGGTCTGGGAGATTACCGACAGCCCCGACGGCACCACCATGGCCTTCCTGACCCTGTCCATGGTGGAGATCTTCCACTCCTTCAACATGCGCTCCCGGCGGAAGTCCGTGTTCTCCCTGAAAAAGCACAACCTCTGGCTCTGGGGCGCCATGGTGACCAGCCTGGTCCTCACCACCGCGGTGATCTACGTCCCCTTCCTGTCCAATGCCTTTGGCTTTGAGCACATCAGCTTGACGGAATACGCCGTGGCTCTGGGACTGGCCGTGTCCATCCTGCCCATTATGGAGCTGGTCAAGCTCATCCAGCGGAAGCTGGGCCGCTGACCCACCCCAAAATACAGCCACCCAATTGCGCAATGAGCCCCCTGTCATTCGACAGGGGGCTCATGAGACTGTCGAAAAAGCCGGAAGGCTTTTCCGACAAAGGGCTTGCGGCCTAATGCGCGCATTTTTGTGCGCCTATAGCGCACAAAAGCCACACTTTCAGGCCGAGATGTATTTTCCGCCATGTACACGCCCCGGCGGAAAATGATTTGACCCTATTTCGCCGCTGCGGCGGCGAAACTCTACGAGGTCCTTTGACAAGCTGATGAGCCCCCTGTCATTCGACAGGGGGCTCATGTTTTATGTGTTACCAGCTTTCGTCGATGGTTCCGCCGCCGAATACCGTCTCTCCCTCATAGAGCACCACGGCCTGGCCCTCGGTGACGGCCCGCTGGGGGGCCTCAAAGACCACCCGGATCCCCTCCGGGGCAGGATACACCCGGCAGGGCTGCTCCCCTTGCCGGTAGCGGACCTTGGCCGCCATGGGCTGGCCCTCCCTTGGCAGCGGTGTGGCCAGATTCACCTGGGAGGCCATCAGCTCCCGGGTAAACAGCTCCTGGTTGCTCCCCAGGGTCACGGTGTTCCGGGCCATGTCCTTCCCCGTGACGTAGAGCCGGGAGGCTGCGGGAATTCCCAGTCCCCTTCGCTGCCCCAGGGTATACCTGACGGCCCCTCTGTGCCGTCCCAGGAGATTTCCGTCCCGGTCGATAAAATCCCCAGGGGGATAATGCTTCCCGGTGTAGGCCTCCAGAAAGGCCCCATAGTCTCCCTCCGGCACAAAGCAGATGTCCTGGCTGTCCTGCTTTTTCGCGTTGACAAAGCCCCGGGCCGCCGCAATCTCCCGGACCTGGGCCTTGGTATAGCCCCCCAGGGGAAACAGGGTGTGGCTCAACTGGTCCTGGTCCAGAAAATAGAGCACATAGCTCTGGTCCTTTTCCCGGTCCGCTCCCTTGGCCAGCCGAAGGCTCCCGTCCTCCATGGTAAGGATCCGGGCATAGTGTCCCGTGGCCAGGAAGTCGCAGCCCAGCTCTCTGGCCCGCTGCCACAGGGCCCGGAATTTCAGGTGCCGGTTGCACTGGATGCAGGGGTTAGGGGTCCGTCCCGCCTCGTATTCCGCGGCAAAGTTCCCCATAACCATCCGGTCAAATTCCTCGGTGAAGTTGAAGGTGTAGTGGGGGATTCCCAGCCTGCGGCAGACGCTTTTGGCGTCCTCCACGTCGCTGAGGGAGCAGCAGCTCCCCTCTGTGGCCCCCCGGTAGAGCTTCATGGTCACGCCAATGCAGTCATAGCCCTGCTCCTGCAGCAGGCAGGCCGCCACAGAGGAGTCCACTCCGCCGCTCATGCCGATCATACAGGTTGGCATCTCAGCCTCCCAGTCGAATCATTTCATTGATGCACCGTCTGGCCCCGGCAATGACGTCCTCCTCCAGCTGGATGACCTCGCCGCCCCGGCCCTGGACACACAGCAGCACATCCGCCAGGGTGGTCATTTTCATGTTGGGGCACACCAGATCTCCGGTGAGGTAGTGGAACCGCTTGTCCGGACAGCTGAACTGGAGATGCTCCACAATGCTGGTCTCGGTGCCGATGATAAACTCCCGGGCCTGGGACTCCCGGGCAAAGTTCATAATCCCCGTGGTGGAGCCCACATAGTCCGCCTCCCGGACCACCTCCGGGCGGCACTCGGGATGGACCAGCAGCAGCGCCTCGGGATGCAGCGTCCGGGCCCGCTTCACGTCCCGGGCCGTCACCAGGGCATGCCGGGGGCAGCCCCCCCGGAGGAACTGAATGTTCTTCTCCGGCACCTGATCCGCCACATACTGGGCCAGGTTCTGGTCGGGAATAAAGAGAATGTCCTTCTGCTCCAAGGCCCGGACGATCTTCACCGCCGAGGAGGAGGTCACGCACACGTCGCAGATGGTCTTGAGCCGGGAGGTGGTGTTTACATAGCAGACCACCGCATAGCCGGGATACTTGGGCAGCAGGGCCTCAATGTCCTCCTTGTCCATCTGGTCGGCCATGGGACAGCCCGCCTCGGGATGGCTGAGAATTACCTTCTTCTCCGGGGACAGGACCTTGCAGGTCTCCGCCATAAACCGCACCCCGCACATCAGCACAGTGCTGTGCCGGTCCTTGGCGGCCTGGACGCTGAGGCCGTAGGAATCCCCCACATAGTCCGCCACGTCCAAAATCTCCTGGCCCTGATAGGCATGGGCCAGAATACAGATGTCGTTTTCCTTTTTCAGCCGCAGAATCTCCTGCTGCATTTCATAAACCGTCATGGATGTTCCTCCTTATGGATAGGGACCGGAGCATACCCGCCGGCCCGAGGTGTAACACGGATGTAACGCTGCCAACATTATACCGAGTCCGGCGGCCCTTTGTCAATCGCCTGGACCCCGGGGGCGCAAAAAATAGCACTTGATTTCCTATCATTCCTATCGTATATTAGGAGTTATAGTATGATTTGGACAATACCGCATCCTTCGGCAGGCGGTGTTGCCTCAGGAGGGAAAACGTCTTGAAGCTATCCACAAGGGGCCGCTACGCCCTGCGCATGATGCTGGACATTGCCCTGCACCCAGATGAACCCAGCGTCTCTCTCAAGTCCATCGCCCAGCGGCAGGAGATCTCGGTGAAATATCTGGAGCAGATCGTCACCCCTCTGGTCCGCGGGGGCTATCTCCGGGCCAGTCGCGGGGCCCAGGGGGGCTATCAGCTGACCCGTCCCCCGGAGGAATATACCGTGGGGCTGATTCTTCGGGTGATTGAGGGGAGTCTGGCCCCGGTGGCCTGTCTGGAGGGCGGGGAATGCGTCTGCACCCGGCAGTGCCAGTGCGTCACCGTGGAGGTGTTCCGGCAGATCGACCAGGCCATTGACTCCGTGGTGGACCGCATCACCCTCCGGGACCTGGTGAATATGCAGCACGAGAAATGGGGCGGCGATTCCCCGGCCCAGTCTCCCACCTAGCCTAGGGATTGCAGTTCCCGCAGGGGCGGTACCCGGCATCCAGGGCCTCCTGGCGGGTGGAAAAGAGAATCTGATTGTCTGCCTTGGGCAGATTGGGACAGGAGGACCGGTGAAATACCTGGGACCTCCTGTTTCCGATATATTCCCCCTCCGGGTCGGAGGCTGCCGGGGACGCCGGGGCGCTCCGGTCCCATGTCCAGGTCACCTGGGTGCCGTCGGAGCGGAGGGTGATGTTCCCACAGTCCCGGGTGAGCCAGGTCTCCACACCGTGGCGGCTCAGCCGGTCCAGCACCGCCTGGGAGGGATGGCCATAGCCGTTGTCCGCCCCCACGGAGATCACCCCGTACCGGGGAGACACCGCAGAGAGAAAGGCCTCGGAGGTACTGGTGTCGCTGCCGTGGTGGCCCACCTTCAGCACCGTGGCGGAGAGGTTGGCCCCGGAGGCCAGCAGGTCCTCCTCGGCCTGCGCCTCCATGTCTCCGGTGAACAGCACCGAGGTGCTGCCGTAGTCCACCGAAAGCACCAGGGAGGTGTTGTTGGCCTCCTCATAGGACCGGGTGGGGCCCAGCACCGTGACCACCGCCTCCCCCAGCTCCCAGGTGTCTCCCACCTGGGGCACCTCAATGGACAGGCCCTGGGCTGCGGTGTACTTTTCCAGGCTGGCAAAGTATTTGCCCTCCCCCTGGGTCACGGGACAATACACATGATCCACCGTGCAGGTGTTCAGGGGGCCGCTGAGGCCCCCTGCATGGTCCTCATGGGCGTGGGAGGCCACCACATAGTCCAGGTGAGTCACCTGCTGGGCGTTCAGGAAGGACACCACATAGGAGCTGTCCGCCACATTGCCCCCGTCGATGAGCATGGCCTCCCCGCCGCACCGGACCAGGGCGCTGTCCGCCTGGCCCACGTCCAGAAAGTCCACCTGCAGCTCGCCGGTGAGGCCGGAGGCCTGCTCCATAGACTGCAGGGCGGCCTCCGAGGCGGGAGAGACAGCACAGCTGCTCAGCCCCAGCCCAAGGGCCAGGGTGAGCAGCCAGGATAAGATTTTATTTCGTTTCATAGATGCTTCGGCTCCTGTGGGGCAAGAACACAGTTGATGGCCAGCACCACGCCCAGGGCCGTAAGCTCCGTGACCCGGTCGTAGAAGGTCAGCGCGTGGGCGTCCTGCTGGGGACGGCTGGAGGCCACCACCGTGGACTGCCGGGTAATTTCATAGTCGCAGGCCCCTAAGGTGCCGGCGATTTCCCAGTTCAGGGATTTCATTGTATAGCGGGGCCGGAAAAATGTCAAATCCTTTGTGATCTCCCCCACGGGCTTGCCGTAGACCTCAATGGCATAGCAGGGGAACAGGGACGGTACCCGCTGATAGACATACACCGCCTCCCGACCCGCCAGGTCGTGGACATGGAGCCGCTTTCCCAGGGAGTAGGCCTCTCCGGCCACCGTATAACGGGTTCGGCCGGCCTTGTCCTGAAGGGCCATGGTCTCTCCCCAGCGAAATGTATCCTTTGGCATATACAGCTTCATTCCAACACAACCTTTCAAAAATCCTAGTAAAAAGACGCAGAGGTGCCTCTGGGCTTCCAGAGACACCTCCTTGTGTCACAGTATGCAATTAGTCCAGAATCCGAATCTGGGAGATCACCGGCTGGTTCCACCAGGCCACGGTGCCGTTGCCGTCCTCCACAGGAGTGCTTTCACAGATGGCGTCCACCACGTCCATACCCTGGGTGACATGGCCGAAGGCGGCGTACTGCCCGTCCAAGGAGGGGGAATCCTCATGGACGATGAAAAACTGGCTGCTGGCGCTGTTAAAGTCCTGGGACCGGGCCATGGACACCGTCCCCCGAACATGGGAGATGGGGTTATCCACGCCGTTGGCGGAGAACTCTCCGGCAATGGTCTTTTTCGATCCCCCGGAGCCGTCGCCCTTGGGATCGCCGCCCTGAATCATAAATCCGGGAATCACCCGGTGAAAGGTGAGGCCGTCGTAAAACCCGTCCTCTGCCAGGGCGCAGAAATTTGCCACGGAAATGGGTGCGGTGTCTCCGTCCAGCTCCAGAACAATGGTGCCGTAGTCCTTGACGTCAATCTGGGCGTGATGGAGACCGGAGGCATATTTGCCGCTTCCGCAGCCTGTCAGCAGCAGGAGCGCCATCAAAAGGGGCCAAATTCGCTTCACAGAGGTCGCCTCCCTTGGGAATTCTGCGGGGGAATCCTGCATTTTTTCCCATTATACCAGGAAGCGCCCCCGGTGTCAAACGTGGGAAATGTAAAAATTCAGACCGCACTCCTAGGATTTTTTCGGCAGCCTGACAAAATTCCCCCTAGTTTAGAGGTACCTCCAGGGACAGAGCCTGGGAAAGGGTCACCTTGCCCCCCATGGTGATGCCTGTGGCGGCCCCTCCGACTCGGCGGACCCGGACCTGAATCATTCCTCCGGGCTGGTGCAGCAGATAGGCGTATTCCCCATCCGGGGCCCCCTGGGACAGATACCAGGCCCAGGCGGTGCTGCCGGAGCCGCAGGAGGACTCCCACACCAGGGAATCCGTGGACCGGACATAGACCACCGGGGTCATATTCCCCTTTTGCAGAAACAGCACCCCCAGGGCCTCCACCGACAGAGGCCGCTGGGCCATCAGAATTCGCTGGACCAGAAACCCCTCCGGCGGCCCCTCCACCAAAATGTGCCGGATCCCCGGCAGCTCCACCTGGGGAAGGCGCCGCCCCTCCCAGCAGAATTCCGTGAGCCCCAGCGGCAGGGGCATCTGGGCCTCCGCCTCCTGCCGGTCCAGATTCGCCCGGACGGTCAGGGGCGCCTCCGCCCCGGAGATCTCCAAGGAGACGGTATGGATGCCGGAGGCATATCTCTCCCGGGCCAGCAGCAGGCCAAAGGACCTGGCGGCATTGCCGCAGAATTCCCCGCCCATCATCTCCAGACGGCCCTGGCCCCCCAGCCTGGGGGCAACGGCAAAGCCCACCTGCTCCGCCTTTCCCAGGGACAAAATATACCGGGCCACCGCCACCCGCTCCTCCGGGGCCACCGGAGACTCCACAATGGCAGTGACATTCCCCGCCGGGTCCGCATAGCGGAGAACCAGCTTCATGACTGGGAAAACCGGGCCAGGAACTGCCGGGTCCGCTCCTCCTTGGGGTGGTCGATGACCTCCCGCGGGTCTCCCTGCTCCACAATATAGCCCCCGTCCATAAAGATCACCCGGTCTGCCACATCCCGGGCAAAGCTCATCTCATGGGTGACAATCACCATGGTCATCTTCTCCTGGGCCAACTGCCGGATGACTTTTAAAATCTCCCCGGTGAGCTCCGGGTCCAGGGCCGAGGTGGGCTCGTCAAAAAAGAGGATTTTCGGATGCATGGCCAGCGCCCGGGCAATGGCCACCCGCTGCTGCTGTCCGCCGGAGAGCTGGCAGGGATAGGCGTTTTCCTTTCCGGTGAGGCCCATTTTCTCCAGCAGCTCCATACAGGTGGCCTCCGCCTCCTGCCGGGACTGCTTCTGGACGTGAATGGGGGCGTCCATAATATTCTTTTTCACGGAATAGTGGGGAAAGAGATTGAAGTTCTGAAACACCAGGCCAAAATAGCGCTGAATGCTCCGCAGCTGCTTTTTGTCGGCGTAGACGGCCTTTCCCTCCTGATTTTGGGCGGCGTACTGGCCCAGATAGATCAGGTCCCCGGAGTCCATGGTCTCCAGCAGGGTGGCGCACCGGAGCAGGGTGGATTTTCCTGAGCCGGAGGGGCCGATAATGGCCACCACCTCCCCCTCCTCCACAGACAGGGAGATGTCATGGAGCACATCCAGCTCGTGAAAGGCCTTTTTGCAGTGATTGATTTCCAGCAATTTCATGGGGATGCCTCCTTTACTGATAGTATTCCAGCTTTTTTTCCACCTTGCCCATGATCCCCGCCACCACCAGATTGAACACATAGTAGAACACACCGGCCACAAACAGCGGGGCGATGGTGGTTTCGGCGGCGGCCACCTGCTTGGCCAGGGTGAACATCTCCGTGTAGGCCAGCACAAAGGCCAGGGAGGTGTCCTTTACCAGGGTGATGATCTCGTTGGTCACCGGGGGCAGGACCTGCTTGCACATCTGGGGAAAGATGATCTTGCAGAAGGTCTGGACCCGGTTGTAGCCCAGCACCCGGGCCGCCTCCCGCTGTCCCCCGGGAATGCTCTGGATTCCCGCCCGGAAGATTTCCGCGAAATAGGCGGCGTAGTTGATGGAGAAGCCCACAATGGTGGCGGTGACCCGCCAGGCGGCGTTGAGCCGGATGCCAAAGAGATAATAGGGCCCGTAAAACCAGACGATCAGCTGGAGCATCAAGGGCGTGCCCCGGAGAATGGAGATCAAAAACTTGATGATTAGCTGCAAGGGCTTAAAGCCCCGGAGCCAGGCGACGGGGCTGGTCTCGGCGATGCGCCGGAAGGGCGAATAGCTGTTCATGCGGCCCATGGCCACCAGCAGCCCCAGGGGCATGGAGAAAATCAGCGTGCTGAAAAAGATGGTCATTGTGGCGCCGGTGCCGGCAAACACCTGTCGGGCCATGGCAAGGAAGGACATAGGTTCCCCTCTTTCTAAGTGTGGTACAGACGGAAATGGGGGCAGCAGCAGCCGCCCCCAGATCATCGGAACATTACTTTACATAGTTGCCCAGGCAGACCATATCGGGCAGATTGTAGTCGGCGTACTCCGCCACGATCTTGTCAAAGGTACCGTCCTTGTACATGTCAAACAGGGTGTTCTGAACCTGATCCCGAAGGGCCTCGTTCCCCTTCTTAAAGCCGATGGCGTACTGCTCGGTGGACAGGGGCTCCTCCAGCTGCCGGAAGGTGTCTCCCCGGGAGGTCAGCTGATACTGGGCCACACCGATGTCCACGGCGATGGCGTCCACCGCACCGGACTCCAGGTTCAGGAAGGCGGTGTTGTAGTCGGCCACCTGCTGAAGATCCGCAAAGGAGGCCGCCAGGGCCAGATTCTCCTCGTTGTCCTCCTCATCGGTCAGCGCCGCCAGTGCGGAGGAGTCTGCCTGGGTGACCACAACCTTCCCCGCCAGGTCCGCCTTGGACTGGATGTCGGAGTCGTTCATCACCACAAATACAATGGAGTTGTCCACATAGGGCACCGAGAAGGTGTAGTCCTCCTCCCGGCCGGTCATGGTAAAGCCGTTCCAGATGCAGTCGATGGTGCCGGAGTTCAGCTCCATGTCCTTGGCGTCCCAGTCAATGGGCTGCTTCACCAGCTCCCAGCCGTTCCGGTCGCAGACCTCCTGGGCCAGAACCAGGTCAAAGCCGGTGTACTCTCCGGTGTCGTCCATGTAGCCATAGGGGGGATATTCCGCGTCAAAGCCCACCACAAAGGTGGTGCGGCCGTCGGTGGACTCCACTGTGGAGGCGGGGGCATTCTGCTCTGCCGGAGCGGCGGTTGCCGCAGCGGTCTCCTGGGCGGTCTCAGCCGGAGCAGCAGTCTCCGCAGGGGTAGTCGCAGGAGTGGAGGAGGCGCTGTCGCCGCAGGCGGCCAGGGACAGCATCATGGCGCCGGCCATAACCAAAGAAATGAATTTTTTCATGAATGTTCTCTCCTTGACAGGACGCGGCACGGTGGCCGCAGTCAGATGATTTGCTATTATATTAGCGAATCATCACGTTAAAGTCAAGGGGAAATAATCACGGAATTCACCCCTGGTCCCCATGGCGTTTTTGGTAGAAAAACATGAGGACGCCGGTGCCGCAGATCACCACATACCCCAGCAGGCTCCACCGGTCCGGCACCTGGCCGAAGAAGGTCCACCCCAGCAGGGCCGAAAAGATCACCTGGGTGTAGTCGTACACCGAGATGTCCTTGGCAGGAGCAAAGCGATAGGCGCTGGTGATGGCAAACTGGCCGGCACAGCCGAACACCCCCGCCAAAAGCAGACAGCCCAGCTGTCCCAGGGTCATCGGCGCATGCACCACCACAATATAGGGCACGCACACCAGGCAGGAGAAGGTGGAGAACACAAAGACGATCAAACTGGAGTTGACCCCCTTTTTGCTCATGATCCGCACCACGGTGTAGGCCACCCCGGCGCCGAAGCCCCCCACCAGTCCAACAACGCTGGGCACCAGGGCCATATTGGCAGGGTTGGGCTTGATAATCAGCAGGCTCCCCAAAAAGGCCACCGCCACTGCGGCCCCCTGGAACAGGGTCAGCCGCTCCTTCAGCAGGAAATAGGACATGATAATGGCGAAGAAGGGGGACATTTTATTGAGCATAGAGGCGTCGGAGAGATTTAGCCGGTCCACTGCGTAGAAGTTGCAAAGCAGCCCCAGGGTCCCAAAGGCCGCCCGGGCCAGAAGATACCGCCAGTGGCGCTTCTCCGGGGGATGAAAGGACACATGGTGCTTCTTCATCACCAAAAAGGCAAAGACCATGGCCACAAAGTTCCGGAAAAACGCCTTCTGCATTGAGGGGACCGATCCGGCCAGGTGGACGAAGTTGCCCATCAGGGCAAAGGAAAGGGCAGCCAGCACAATGCATACAATGCCCTTGGTTCGATTTTGCGTCATGGTGCTCCCCCTTACCAGCTGCCCACCACGCCCCCGGCGGCTTCCTCATATTCCGTGGAGGACAGGCGGCTCATGTCCTGGGGGGAGCCATAGCGGTTGAGCTCCAGAATCAGATAGCTGCACAGAAGATTCAGGGCCACCTGATCGTGCTCATAGGGCAGCTGAAACAGCTCGCTGATCCGGCCCAGCCGATAGAGCAGGGTGTTTCGGTGGATGCACAGCGCTGCGGCGGTGCGGTCCTTGTTGTGCATATTAAAGGAGAACAGCCGCATGGTCTCGTCATAGGCGGTGCCGTATTCCTTGTCGTATTCCCGCATTTTAAAGATGGCCGGATGGATAAAGGTCTCCGGGGTGTCCTTTTCCAGCACAGACAGGAAAATGGGCAGGGGCATCAGATCGGAGAAGGTGGTGGACTTTTCCCTCCCCAGCTTCAGCGCCAGCCGGGCGGTGAGCAGGGCCTGCCGGTAGTGGCACCGGGTCTCCCTGGGGTCGGAAAAGCTGTCGGAGAGACCGCAGACCATGTCGTGGCTGCCGAAGAATTCAAAGAGCTTGTCCGCCAGGGAGGTCTTGGCCATGGGCGCCCCGGAGCCGTGGGGGGAGGTGCCGCCATAGAGGGTGACAATGGTGTTGTCATAGATCAGGCAGATTACATTCCGATAGAGCTGCTGGAGCTCATGGACGGCGTACTCCGCAAAGGCCCGCTGGGAGGCCAGGGCCCCAATGGTGGTGACGCAAATGGTGTATTCCGGCTGCATGGTCCTGGTGATGGCCTCGCAGGCCAGGTTCTCCAGGTGGGGCGGGGTATTGGGAGCCAGCAGATCCTCCAGCTTGGTGGACAGGGCCAGGTTCCAGCTGCCCATGGACTTGATCCGGCTGGCAATCCGCAAGCACAGGGCGTCCAGCACCAGATCAATGATCTGAAAATCCTCCTCGGTAGGCGGCGTCCCGTCCCACATGACGATCACATGGCCGTGGACGGTGCCGTCCTGGACCACCTCCGCAAAGATTCTGGGCCGATCGGCGCAGGAGCCGGTGTTGGCGAAAAAGGGCTTGTAAAAGGCCTTTTTCCCGGTGAGGAACTCGTCCAGGGTCTGGAAGATCTGCTCCCGGTTCAACGCCTTGTTGCGGTAGATCTCGTCCCACTCCGGATCTCCGGTCACCGACGAGGGCTGCATGGAGACCACATGGAAATATTCGTCCACAAACAGCACAGGCTTTTCAAAGATCTCATGGGTGGCGGTGATGACGTTGTTCATGCTCTGGTCGCAGACGGCTTTATAGAGCTTTTCATAGACCATGGCCATGCGGGCAGATGCCATAAAAATCCCTCCTAGGCTGGGTAACTGTCAAAATGCACAGGTTTCCTTGGCTTCATTGTAGCGAAATTCCGAGGAAATTGCAAGCCGAACTCGGGGATATTTCATAAAAAACCAGGGAAGCTCCGGGATGCTTTTTAATTTACAATCCGGCGGAACCGTGGTATACTATTAAGAACAAACGAAATCATGCCTCCGTGGGGAGGTCGGACGGAGGAACATCCATGACGGGAAATATGACCAAAGGCAGCCCTTGGCGGACCATCCTGCTGTTTTCCCTGCCCATTATGGCGGGAAATCTGCTGCAGCAGCTCTACAACACTGCGGACAGCGTCATTGTGGGGCAGTTTGTGTCCCAGGAGGCCCTGGGGGCCGTGGGAACCTGCACCCCCCTGACCATTCTGTTTATCGCCCTGGCGGTGGGTCTTTCCACCGGCGCCAGCATTTTGGTGAGCCAGCTCTTTGGGGCAGGCCGCCAGGAGGAGCTTCGCCGGAGCGTTTCCACCGCCCTGATTCTGCTGACCGGCCTGGGGCTTTTGATGATGGGAATCGGAGTCCTCACCGCCCGGCCCCTGCTGAAATATGCCCTGGGGGTGCCGGAGTCGGTGCTGGATCTGGCAGCCCTGTACCTTCGGGTCTATGCTCTGGGTCTGGTGTTCCAGTTTATCTATAATATTGTGGCGGCCATTCTCCGGGCCATCGGCGACAGCCGGGCCACCTTGTACTTTTTGCTGGTGTCCAGCCTGGTAAACATCATTCTGGACCTGATCTTTGTGGCGGGATTCCACTGGGGGGTGGGCGGCGCCGCCGCCGCCACGGTGATCTCCCAGGGCTGCTCCGCCGCCATCAGCGTAGGATATATGTTCCGAAAATATGAGGCCCTTCGGTTCCGCCGGGGCCAGTTCCAGTTCTCCCGGGAGTACTGCCTGACCACCCTGCGGCTGGGCATTCCCGTGGCGCTGCAGCAGTGCGTGATCTCCATGGGCCAGCTGTTTGTCCAGCGGCTGGTGAACCACTACGGCACCGAGATGATGGGCGCCTTTACCGCGGCGGTGCGGCTGGAGAACTATGTGATGATTCCCATTTTCGGCTTCAATGCGGGGCTGAATGTCTTTGTGGGGCAGAACGTGGGGGCCCAGGCCCTTCACCGGGTCCGGAAGGGCTTCCGGCAGACCGTGGCCATGAGCGCCGTGTTCTGCCTGACCCTGTCTCTGGTGATGCTGACCCTGGGGGGCCAGATCGTCCGGATCTTCGGGCTCACCGGAAATGCCCTGGCCCTGGGCCAGCAGTATGTCCGCTGCGAAGCCCCCTTCTTCATTGTATTTGCTGTCTACCAGGTGGCGGCGGCCACCCTCCAGGGCAGCGGCGACGTGACCTTCGCCACCTGCTGCACCCTGAAGAGCCTGATTATTCGGGTGATTCTCAGCTATGTGCTGGCCTACTATACGCCTCTGGACTACACGGCAATCTGGTGGGCCATGTGCATCGGCTGGGCCGCCGGACTGATTCCCGCCTACCTCCGCTATTTCAGCGGCGCCTGGAAGAAAAAAAGTCTTGTGTCGGGAGGCGCTGCCTCCTAACCCCATGAAAGGAGTTCTCTATCATGAACGTTACCGATCTCACCCGTACCGATCAGCCGGAATCCCGGGATAAGCTGGAACAAGGCCAGGAAGGCTATTCCTTCTACGCCTATATCTCCCGGATGCGCTATATCTCCCGGTGGGGACTCATGCGGAATTCCTGCGCTGAAAACATCCAGGAGCACAGCCACATGGTGGCGGTGCTGGCCCATGCCCTGGCGCTGATTGCCCAGAGGGTCTACGGCAACAAAAACGTCTCCCCGGAGAAGTGTGCCGCCGCGGCGCTGTTCCACGACGCCGGAGAGATCATCACCGGCGACCTGCCCACCCCGGTAAAATACTTCAACCCGGAGATCCGGGACGCCTATCACCAGGTGGAGGACGTGGCGGCCGGCCGGCTGCTGTCCATGCTGCCGGAGGTCCTGCGGGAATGCTATGAGCCGCTGCTTCGGGAGTCCGACCCGGAGACCCGCCGAATCGTCAAGGCGGCGGATAAGCTGGCGGCCCACATCAAGTGCCTGGAGGAGCTGAAGGCCTCCAACCACGAGTTCATTCTGGCGGCCCGGCAGACCCGGCAGGCCCTGGACGACATGGATATGCCGGAGGTCCGCTATTTCATCGACAATTTCCTGGACAGCTTCACCCTGACCCTGGACGAGCTGAAGTAACACGAAATCCCGCCTGAACCCAGGCAGACATATAGGAGGAAACACTATGAGAGCAATCGTAACCGTCACCGGCAAGGACGCCGTAGGCATTATCGCAGGGGTCTGCACGGAGCTGGCCGGTCTGGAGGTCAACATTCTGGACATCAACCAGACCGTCATGGACGGCTTCTTTGTGATGAACATGCTGGTGGATCTGTCCGGCTCCAGCAAGAGCTACGATCTGGTTCGGGATGCCCTGGATGACCGGGGCCTCCACATGGGCGTCACCATCCGCATCCAGCGGGAGGACATCTTCAACGCCATGCACAGGATTTGAGGTGGAGCCATGCTGAGACAGAACGAAATCATGCAGACGCTGGACATGATCGACCACCAGCATCTGGACATCCGCACCATCACCATGGGCATCTCTCTGCGGGACTGCTGCGGCTCCGACCCCAAGGTGACCGCCCGGAAAATCTACGACAAAATCACCCGCTGCGCCGAGCATCTGGTGCCCACCGGAGAGGCCATTGAGCGGGAGCTGGGCATTCCCATTGTCAACAAGCGCATTTCCGTGACTCCCATGGCCATGGTGGCGGAGTCCTGCGACACCGAGGACTATGTCCCCTTTGCCGTGGCCATGGATAAGGCGGCGGCAGCCTGCGGGGTAAACCTCATCGGCGGCTTTTCCGCCTTGGTTCACAAGGGCATGACCGTGGGGGACCGGCGGCTGATTCTCTCCATTCCCGATGCCCTGGCGGCAACCAACAATGTCTGCTCCTCGGTCAACGTGGCCACCACCCGGGCGGGCATCAATATGGACGCCGTGACCCTGATGGGCAAGATTATCCGGGAGACGGCGGAAAAGTCCCCGGAGGGAGAGGGCCGGGCCTGCATGAAGCTGGTGGTCTTTGCCAACGCCGTGGAGGACAATCCCTTTATGGCCGGCGCCTTCCACGGGGTGGGAGAGCCGGAGTGCGAGATCAACGTAGGCGTCTCCGGCCCTGGTGTGGTCTACCACGCCCTTCAGAGCGTCAAGGGCCAGCCCTTTGACGTGGTGGCGGAGACCATTAAAAAGACCGCCTTCCAAATCACCCGGATGGGCCAGCTGGTGGCCCAGGAGGCCGCCCGGCGGCTGGGGGTCCCCTACGGCATTGTGGACCTGTCCCTGGCCCCCACCCCTGCCAAGGGGGATTCCGTGGCCCGGATTCTGGAGGAGATCGGCGTGGAGGTCTGCGGCACCCACGGCACCACTGCGGCGCTGGCCATGCTCAATGACGCGGTGAAAAAGGGCGGCGTCATGGCCTCCGGCCATGTGGGCGGCCTGTCCGGCGCCTTTATCCCCGTCAGCGAGGACGAGGGGATGATTGCTGCGGCAAAGCTGGGGACCCTGACCCTGGATAAGCTGGAGGCCATGACCTGCGTGTGCTCTGTGGGCCTGGACATGATCGCCATCCCCGGGGACACCTCCGCCGCCACCATCTCCGCCATCATCGCCGACGAAGCGGCCATTGGCATGGTCAACACCAAGACCACTGCGGTCCGGGTGATCCCCGCCATTGGCAAAACCGTAGGCGACGAGCTGGAATTCGGCGGTCTCTTTGGCTCCGCTCCGGTGATGCCGGTCCACGACAAGAGCGCCGAGCGCTTTGTGGCCCGGGGCGGCCGGATTCCTGCGCCTCTCCACAGCCTGAAGAACTAACCCCATTGTGGGGCGCTGCCCAAACCATATTCCAATTTTTCTGCGGCGAAGGAGCGTTCCTTCGCCGCGGGAGCCTTTGGGGGATTCTCCGGAAAGGTCGGTGAGAACATGCAGATTCCGAATAAAACCGAGGCGGTGCTGGCACGGCTCACCGCCGGGGGCTACCGGGCCTACGCCGTGGGAGGCTGCGTCCGGGACACCCTTCTGGGCCGGACCCCAGGGGACTGGGACATCTGCACCTCCGCCCTTCCCCAGGAGACCCGGGCCTGCTTCCCGGAGTGCCGGGTGGTGGAGACGGGACTGAAGCACGGCACCCTTACGGTGCTATGGCAGGGAGAGCCCTTTGAAATCACCACCTTCCGCCGGGAGGGGGGCTACGCCGACCACCGGCATCCCACCACGGTGGATTTTGTGGACTCCCTGGAGGAGGATCTGTCCCGCCGGGACTTTACGGTAAACGCCATGGCGGCGGATGCCGCCGGCACAATTCTGGACCCCTTTGGCGGCCGAGAGGACCTGAAGAACCGAATAATCCGCTGCGTCGGGGACCCGAACCTGCGGTTTCAGGAGGACGCCCTGCGGATTCTTCGGGCGCTTCGGTTCGCCTCCCGGCTGGAGTTCACCATCGCCCCGGAGACGGCGGCGGCCATGGAAAAGCACCGGCTGCTCCTTCGGAACATCAGCGGTGAGCGGATTTATCGGGAACTCACCGGCCTGCTTCTGGGTCCGGGGGCAGGGGTGGTGCTGGAGCGGTACGGAACCGTGCTGGAGGCGGTGCTTCCGGAGATCGGCCCGGCCATGGGCTTTCCCCAGCGGAATCCCAACCATAACCGGGACGTCTGGGGCCACACCGTGGAGGCGGTGGCCCATTCCCGGCCGGAGAAGCTGGTCCGGTGGGCCCTGCTGCTCCACGATTTGGGAAAGCCGGATTGCAGCACCGTAGACGACCGGGGCATTGGGCATTTTTACGGCCATCCCGTCCGAAGCGCGGAAATGGCCCGGGAGATATTTTCCCGGCTCCACGCAGACCGGGAGACGGTAGAGACCGTATGCACCCTGGTTCGCCACCATGACGACGGCGCCCCGGTGACCCGAAAGACGGTCCGGCGGTGGCTGGGGCGCTACGGCTCCACGGTGCTTTTGGCCCTGCTGGAGGTAAAGCGGGCGGACACCCTGGCCCATGCCAATACCCCGGCGGCCCGGGAGCGGTACCGGGCGGTGCTGGCCTTTACGGCGCTGACCCATCAGGTTCTCCGGGAGGAAACCTGCTTCTCCGTCAAGGATTTGGACCTCACCGGACGGGATCTGCTGGCCCTGGGTATGCGCCCCGGTCCGGCGGTGGGCCAGATGCTCCAGCGGCTGCTGGAGGACGTCTGGGAAGAGCGCTGCCCTAACCGGCGCCAGGACCTGCTGGCCCAGGCGCAGAAAGGACTTGAACATGCTGATTGACGTGATATTGCTGCTGTTTCTCCTGGCCATGGTGCTCTCCGGCTATCGGAAGGGGCTGCTGATGGGGCTGCTGGGACTCATTACGGTGGTGCTGTGCTGTCTGGGTGCCTCCTGGGCCCAGGAGGCCCTGACCCCCAAGGCCGCAGACTATTTGGAGCCCCAGGTGGCCGCCACCATTGAGGCGGGCATCACCGCCCAGGTGGACCAGTCCACCCAGCAGGCCCTGGACCAGGCCGGCTCTGCGGGACTGATGATCGGCGGCCAGGAGATGACCCTGTCGGACATTGCCGATCTGCTGGGCCGGTTCGGCATCGACGTGGAGGGCACCGTCACCCAGGGCACCTCCGACGCCCTGGCTCCGGCGGTGGCAGCTGCCGCCCAGGCCGCAGCCCGGGCCATTGTGGAAAAAATCGCCGGAATTCTCATCTATTTTGCGGCCTTTCTGATTTTGTACCTGGTGCTCCACAACCTGGCCCTGGCGCTGAATGTGGTGTCCCGGCTGCCGGTGATTCACACTCTGAACCACGCCGGCGGCGCCCTGGCAGGCTTTGCCGGGGGTATGCTGGCCCTGGTGGTGGGTGCGGCGGTGCTCTGCCGAAGCGGCCTGGCTCCCCAGGCCCTGGGCCCCTTTAGCAGTCTGCTCATGGGCCTGGCCGGCCAGTTTCTCGGAACCGCCTTGTAAATGTTACACAAATATTACTGAAAACTTTATAGAAAATTCACAGAAACCCGGTGGTTTCTGTAACATGCCCCGTGTATTATAATAAGCGTAACAATTCTTTTTCATTTCTCCTTCTTCCTGATAAGACACGCAGATGGGCTGGTCCCCTGTCTGCGTGTCTTTCTTTTTGGAGGAGGAATCCTGCCGAAAGAAGAGATTTTTTTGCTTGGTAACAAAGGAACCCTGTTTTCCAGCCGGGACCTCCGGCTGCTGCTGCTTCCCCTGGTGGTGGAGCAGCTCTTCACCGCCCTGATGGGCACTGCGGACACCATGATGGTGGCCCGGGTGGGAGATGCCGCAGTATCCGGCGTCAGCCTGGTGGACGCCGTCAACAACCTGGTCCTGATGGTGCTCACCGCCACGGCCACCGGCGGCACCATTGTCTGCGCCCAGTATCTGGGCGGCCACGACAGAGACGGCGCCAACGAAACCGCCCGGCAGGTGCTGCTGTGTGTAACGGTGATCTCCCTGGGCTGCTGCGGGGTCTGCGTAGGGCTGCGGCGGCCGCTGCTCCGGCTGGTATTCGGCCAGGTGGACCAAAGCGTCATGGATGCGGCCCTGACCTACTTCCTGGTGACGGCCCTGTCCTACCCCTTTCTCGGCATCTACGACGCCAGTGCGGCCCTGTACCGGGCTGCGGGAAACTCCCGGCTGCCTATGCTCGTCTCCGGGGCGGGCAATCTTCTGAACATTGCGGGAAACGCTCTGTTTATCTTCGGGTTCCACATGGGCGTTCTGGGTGCGGCCCTGAGCACCACCCTGTCCCGGGTGTTTCAATGTGTGGTCATTCTGATGCTCCACCGGCGGCCGGGACAGGTCATTGTACTGGACCACTACCGGAGCATTCGGCCCAACTGGGGACTGATTCAGTCGGTTCTGCGGGTGGGAATCCCCACCGGCGTGGAAAACGGCATGTTCCAGCTGGGCAAGCTCATGGTCCAAAGCACCGTGGCCACCTTGGCCACTGCGGAAATCGCCGCCCAGGCGGTAATCAACACCCTGGAATACTTCACCTCCATGCCCTCCATGGCCATCGGCCTGGGGCTGGTGACTGTGGCAGGCCAGTGCATGGGCGCGGGACGGCCCCAGGAGGCCAAGTACTATTCCATTCGCCTCACCCTGTACTCCGAGGCCCTGGTTCTGCTCACCGGACTGATGATCTTCCTCTCGGTGGACCAGGTCTGCGCCCTCAGCGGCCTCAGCGCCCCCAGCGCCGCCATTGTGTCCCGAATGATGCTGCTGATTACGGTGGTGAAGCCCTTTATCTGGCCTCTGGCCTTTACCCTGCCCAACGGCATGCGGGCAGCAGGCGATGTGAAGTTCAGCATGCTGGTGTCCGCCGGGTCCATGTGGGTGTTCCGGGTAACCCTCTGTGTGGTGCTGATCCGTGTCCTGGGCTTTGGGGTCCTGGGGGTGTGGCTGGCCATGTTTGCCGACTGGGCCAACCGGGATGTGTGGTACACCATCCGGTTCCTCCGGGGACGCTGGATGACCAAGCATGTGCTGGATTTGTAAATATTTCTATAACTCTGGGGAAAATCCCCCATGAAGCTTGCACAGATGTGGTATAATGATAACAAAATGCGGAGCCGCCAGGTTCCAGATCATACAGAAGGTGTTATTATGACAAAAATTGATATTTTCTCCGGGTTCCTTGGGGCGGGCAAAACCACCCTGATTAAGAAGCTCCTCCAGGAGGTCTACAGCGGCCAGAAGATCGTCCTCATTGAGAACGAATTCGGCGAGATCGGCATTGACGGCGGCTTCCTCCAGGAGGCGGGCATCCAGATCACGGAGATGAACTCCGGCTGCATCTGCTGCTCCCTGGTGGGGGATTTCGGCAGAGCCTTGGGCCAGGTTATGGAGCAGTACCATCCCGACCGGATTCTCATTGAGCCCTCCGGCGTGGGCAAGCTCAGCGACGTGGCCCAGGCGGTGGAGCGGGCAGAGACCGACCAGATGGAAATCGGCTGTCTGGTCACCGTGGCCGACGCCACCAAGTGCAAAAGCTATATGAAGAATTTCGGAGAATTTTATAACAATCAGATTGAAAATGCGGGAACCATTATCCTCTCCCGTACGTCCAATATGAAGGAGGACAAGCTGCAAGCCGCCGTGGCGCTGCTTCGGGCCAAGAACCCCCAGGCCGTGATTGTCACAACCCCCTGGGAGCAGCTCACCGGCCGGCAGCTGATGGAGGCCATGGAGCAGACGGACTCCCTTCAGGCGGCCCTGGACGCTCTGGCGGCCCACGGCGAGGCGGAGTGCGACGACCCGGACTGCAGCTGCCATCACCATCATGACCATGACCATGAACACGAGCATGAGCACCACGACCATGACCATGAACACGACCATGAGCACCACCATCATGATCATGAACACGACCATGAGCATCACCATCATGACCACGAACACGACCATGAGGCCCACGACCATCATCACGACCATCACCATGCCGACGAGGTGTTCACCTCCTGGGGCATGGAGACCCCCAAGACCTTTACCCCCCAGCGCATTGCAGAGTGCCTCCAGGCCCTGGGCGACCAGGAACGCTACGGCATAATTCTCCGGGCCAAGGGCATTGTGGCCGGTCCGGAGGGCCAGTGGATCCACTTTGACTATGTGCCCGGGGAGCCGGACATCCGCACCGGTCCCGCCGGCGTCACCGGCCGGCTGTGCGTCATCGGCTCTCACATCAACGAGGCCGCCATTGCGGCGCTGTTCACGGACTGATCGGAGGCGCATCTATGGCCATACCTGTCTACGTATTCACCGGGTTTTTGGACTCCGGCAAAACCCGGTTCATCCAGGAGACGCTGGAGGACCAGCGCTTCAACGCCGGAGAAAAGACCCTTCTGCTGGTCTGTGAGGACGGAGAGGAGGAGTATGACCCTGCCGCCTTTGCCGCCCCCAACGTCTACATTGAGATGATCGACGACCAGGACGCCCTGGACGAAGGTCAGCTGGAGGCGCTGCGGAAGAAGCACCGGGCGGAGCGGGTCTGCGTGGAGCTCAACGGCATGAAGCTGGTCAGCGACTTCTATGCGAAGCTTCCCAAAAACTGGGTGGTCTATCAGGAGATCATGTTCGCCGAGGCGGCCACCTTCCCCATGTACAACGCCAATATGCGTTCCCTGGTGGTGGATAAGCTGGGGGGCTGTGAAATGGTGGTGTTCAACCGGGTGGACGACAGCACCGACAAAATGGCGCTGCACAAAATCGTCCGAAGCGTCAGCCGCCGCTGTGACATCGCCTACGAGGACGCCGCAGGAGAGGTGGTCTACGACGACATTGAGGACCCGCTGCCCTTTGACATCAATGCGGAGGTCATCGAGATTCAAGACGACGACTACGGCATCTGGTACCGGGACGTCACCGAGGACATGAAGAAGTATTCCGGCAAAACCGTAAAGTTCAAGGCCCAGGTGGCCCAGATGAAAAAGCGGGAAAAGGATTGGTTCGTCCCCGGCCGGTTTATTATGACCTGCTGTGTAGACGACATTCAGTTTATGGGCTTTGTGTGTTCCTGGCCCGGTGCGGAGCAACTGTCCCAGCGGGACTGGATCTGGGTCACCGCCAAGATCTCTCTGCGCTATCATAAGATGTATAAAGAAATGGGACCCGTACTCACCGCTCTGGAGGTCACCCCTGCGGAGAAGGCGGCGGAGGACGTGGTGACCTTCTAAAAGGAGCGACTATGGCAAATCGAGGAAACTATAGCGGAGGCTATTCCGGGGGCGACATGGACGAGACCCGGGTCTACCGGGACGGCATTCCCGGAGTCGGGGGCAAGCAAAACACCGCCCAAACCGGCCAGCGCTTCCAAAACGCCCCCAAGGGATATTCCAACAGCCAGCCCCAAAATTACCCCACAGGCCAGGGATATTCCAACGGCCAGGACGATTTTAATTACCAGGACGGATACTACGCCGGGGACCAGGGCGGCTATTCCGGCCAGCCGGATCCAAACGGCTATTACTACGACCAGGATTCGGGCGGCTATGACGATCAGGGGTATTACGACGACCAGGGGTACTACGATGACCAGGGCTATTCCGACGACCAGGGGTACTATGACGACCAGCCCTATCAGGGCATGAGCATGGCGGCCCGGGCCGCAGGAAAGCGAAATCCCGACCCCTACAGCCGGTCCCGAACCGGAAATCCCCAGCGGCAGCAGGCCCGGCAGCAGGCCCGGCAGCAGGCCCGGCGGATGGCGGAGCAGTCCTACGACACCAGAGAGCGGCAGCCCAAGCGCCGCCGGAAAAAGCGCCACGGCTTCCGGAATTTTCTCATCTTTCTGCTGATCCTGGCGGGGATCCTTGCGGCCTTGTACTTCCTGCTGTTCCGGGCGCCCTCGGTCTATGAGGACGGGGTCCACACCCGGAAATCCGGCTTCTACAACATCCTCATCTGCGCCACCGACGAGGAACAGACTCGGACGGATACCATGATGCTTCTGAGCATGGACGAGAAAAACAGCAAGGTTTCCCTGACCAGTCTCCCCCGGGACACCATTGTGGACAACGGCGCCTCGGTGCCCAAGCTCAACGGCGTCTACGGCATAGCCGGAGGGGGCATAGACGGGGCGGTGGCCGTGGAGGAGCAGCTGGAGTCCATTCTGGGCTTTCAGCCGGACGCCTATGTCATCATCAACTATCAGGTGTTCAAGGACGTGGTCAACGCCCTGGGCGGGGTGACCTTTGACGTGCCCATGGACATGAACATAGACAATCCGGACACCGGTGAGGAGATCTATCTTTCCGCCGGAGAACAGGTTCTCAACGGCGATCAGGCGCTGGGCCTGTGCCGGTTCCGCTATGGCTATCTGATGGCGGATGTTCAGCGGCAGTATGTCCAGCAGTGCTTCCTGAAAGCCTTGATTCAGCAGGCCACCGCTCCCTCCAACTGGATGAAGCTGCCGGCGGTTTACAGGGCAGTGATGGAAAACACCGTCACGGACCTGGACGACGCCAATATCCGCTATTTGGCCCTGCATGCGCTGCTGGCAGGGATCCAGGACATCCCCCAGAACACCCTTCCCGGAGAGGGCGTGGACTACTACGGCGCCTCCTGTTATGGCCTGTACGGACAGTCCGTGGTGGACCTGGTCAACGAAGTGATGAATCCCTTTGTCGAGGACATCACCATTGACGACGTGCATATTCTCACGGTGTCCGACGGCGAGCTGGTGGAGAGCACCGGCCGAGGCACGGCCTTTGACGCCAGCACCTATGACTACAGCTCCTACAGCGAGGATTGACGGAGCCGAGGCTCCCGAAGCTGCCCCAAAAGGCGCGCCGCTTTCTGCGGCGCGCCTTTTGTTCATCGGGGGCGAAATGACCGTTGACAGAAGGCCTGAATCTGAGATAAAATAGTTTGAAGGAAGAACAATTCGGAGGTGTCCCATGGAGCAGCCGCTGGTAACCATTATCATCCCCATATACAATGCAGAAAAGACCCTTCGAAAATGTCTGGGCCGGGTGCGCAATCAGAGCTATGAGAAGCTCGAGGTGCTTCTGGTGGACGACGGCAGCACAGACCGGAGCCGGGACATCTGCCGGGAGTACTGCCGGAAGGATCCGCGGTTTCGACTGCTGGAGCAGCCCCATCTGGGGGTTGCCGCCGGGCGGAACCGGGCCATGGCCCAGGCCCAGGGCGTCTATCTCCAGTTCTGCGACAGCGACGACTGGATGACCCGGAATGCCACCGAGGTGCTGGTAAAGGCGGCGGTGGAGACAGGCAGCGAGCTGGTGACCGCCGGATTTTACCGAGTATCCGACTGCCGGGTCTATGAGCACAGCAGCATCGGCGTCTCCGGCATTATGACCCGGGATGAGTTCGTGGAGCGGATGATGCGGGCTCCCGGAAATTTCTACTACGGGGTTTTGTGGAACAAGCTATACAAGCGAAGCCTGATCCGGCGGCGGATGCTCTCCTGCCCCGAGGATCTGTCCTGGTGTGAGGACACCAGCTTTAACTACAGCTATCTCCAGTATGTGGCTACGGTGACGGTGCTGGACCGCCCTGTGTATTTCTATCAAAAGACCAAGGGCAGCCTTTCCACCACAGGCATCACCCTACAGCGCGCCCTCCGGACCCGGTCCCGGCTCTATGCCGACTATAAGGTTCTCACGGCGCCCGTGCGAAAGAGTCCGCTGCAAATGGCCCCCTTTTGGGTGCTGCCGGCGCTGGACGGAAGCGTTGGACGAAAAACCATGAAATTCAGAGAGGAACACAAAGCATGGAAAACACACGAAAAATCCTGACCATTCCCAACCTGCTCAGCGTCTTTCGGCTGGTGCTGGCGGGACTGTTCGCCTGGGTCTACTGCCATGCGGAAACCCGGGAGGACTACCTGTGGGCCGTGGGCGTGCTGGTGCTCTCCGGGCTGACGGACTTTGCCGACGGGAAGATCGCCAGAGGGTTCCACATGATCTCCGAGCTGGGGAAGATTCTGGACCCCATTGCCGACAAGCTCACCCAGGTGGTGGTGGCCTTCTGCCTGTGCCGGCACTATCAGCTCATGTGGCTGCTGCTGGCGGTGCTGGTGGGGAAGGAGCTGTGCCAGGGCTGCTACGGTCTGCTGGCCATCCGCCAGGCCGGGTACAATGACGGGGCCATGTGGTGCGGCAAGGTGACCACCTTCTACCTCTACGCCATGATGGTGGTACTGCTGGTGGCCCCGGAGCTGCCCCAGGCCCTGTCCGGAATGCTGATCCTCGTGGGCGTGGGGCTGCTGCTGTGGAGCTTTGGGTCCTATGTGGTGAAATTCCGGCGGATGGTCCGGGAGGCCAAGGCCCAGGGGGAAGGCCTATGACGGCGCTGCTGACCAGCAGCCAGCTGCTGGAGGACGGGACCATCAACCCCGCCAACGGGTTTCTGGAGGCCCTGGAGCAGTCTCTTGCTCCCCTGGGGACCTGGCTGATGATCTGCTCGGACCCGGACCACCATGAGCGGACGGAACGCCATGCCCAGGTGGAATTCGCCGCCCTGGAGGCCCTGGGCTACCGATGCCGGAGCCGGGCCATTCTGGACGGGAGAAACCCGGAGGAGGCCGGAAGGCTTGTCGCCCAGGCGGACCTGATCGTGCTGGGGGGCGGCCATGTTCCCACCCAAAACCGGTTTTTCCAGCGTATTGGCCTCCGGGCCCTGCTGCAGTACTATCCGGGGCTGGTGTTGGGCATCAGCGCAGGCTCCATGAACAGCGCCCGGACGGTTTATGCCCAGCCGGAGCTGCCGGGGGAGTCCACGGACCCGGGGTATTCCCGATTCCTTCCGGGACTGGGGCTCACCGATGTGATGATTCTGCCCCACTATCAAATGACCCGGGAGGAAATGCTGGACGGGAAGCGGCTCTTTGAGGACATCACCTATCCGGACAGCATGGGCCGATGCTTCTACGCCATCCCCGACGGCAGCTATATCTCCTGTGGAAACGGGACGATCCTCCACGGAGAGGGCTGGCGCATTGCTCAGGGCCTGTGCCGGAAGGTGTCAGCGCCGGGCCAGTGCCTGTCCCTGTAAGTTCTCCGGGGGAAAAGAAGATTTTCCCCAATAAAACAGTTGACTTTTCCCCCTCTCATAGGCTATAATAGCTGGTGCCTGTCCACGGGACAGTCTTACTTTACACGCTGCAGCGTTTATCCGCTGTCGAGCATAATATTTCAGGAGGTGTATACGAATGACGAAGCGTACCTATCAGCCCAAGAAGCTCCACGGCCAGAAAGTCCATGGCTTCAGACAGAGAATGGCCACCAGAAACGGCCGTAAGGTCCTTTCCCGCCGCCGCAGCAAGGGCAGAAGCAGACTCAGCTACTGATTCGCCCGTCCCTACACCGTTTGAATTCGAAATTTTTGGGGTGAATGGAGCAATCTATTCGCCCCATACCTTTATTGCCTGAACTTTTCCTGGAAGGGATTCTGCCATGGTCAACACCCAGTCTCTCAAACAGAATCATCTGTTCCGACGTCTTTACCAGCGGGGCAAGTCTGCCGCCGGACGGTATGTTGTGGTCTATTGCCGGAAAAACGGCCTCCCCTACAACCGCCTGGGCATCACCGCCGGGACAAAGGTCGGCCATGCCGTGGTACGAAACCGCATTCGCCGCCGGATCCGGGAGGCCTATCGCCTCTCCGAGGGGCAGTACCTCCTGGGCTACGACATTGTGGTGGTAGCCCGAAGCCGCGCGGCCCACGGAACCTACCAGGACATCGCCCACTGCCTGTACAAGCAGTCCCAGCGGCTCGGCCTGATCCGAAAGGAGATGCCCCATGAAGCACCTGCTCCTGTGGCTGATTCGGTTTTACCGGAGTAAGATCTCCCCGCTGCGGGCCCCCTGCTGCCGGTTTACCCCTACCTGCTCGGCCTATGCCCTGGAGGCGGTGGAAAAATACGGCGCCTGGAAGGGCGGGTTTTTGGCACTGAAGCGACTTCTGCGGTGTAACCCCTTTTACAGGGGAGACTTCTTTGATCCGGTGCCATAAGCTCCGGACAAACTGTTACGACCGGAGGTAACAAATGCATTATGTACTGACTCCCTTTGCCTGGCTGCTGCGGACCCTCTATCAGGTCTTTGGCAACTACGGCGTCGCGCTGATTCTCTTCTCTCTGATTACCAAGCTCATCCTGCTCCCCTTTAACGCCAAGAGCAAAAAGAGCATGATGAAAACCTCTCGTCTCGGTCCCCAGCTCAAGGAGCTGGAGAAGAAGTACGGCGACGACAAGCTCAAGTATCAGCAGGCCGTCTCCGCCCTCTACAAAAAGGAAAACGTCAGCCCCACCGGCGGCTGTCTGTGGTCTCTGCTGCCGCTGATTCTCCTGATGGCACTGTACTATGTCATCCGTCAGCCCATGACCTATCTGATGCAGCTCTCCGCGGACCAGATCTCCCAGATCTCCACAATCCTCACCGGACTGGGCGTTGACCTTTCCACCACCAACAAGGCGTACCAGGAGATTGTCCTGGCACAGCACGTCTATCAGAACATCGACGCCATTAAGGCCGTGGTGCCGGACATCGCAAACCGGGCCATCGACTTCAGCTTCCTGGGCATCAACCTGGCCCAGATTCCCTCTTGGCGCTGGATCCTGGGCGGCTCCTATACCCTGGCAGGCTTCGGCCTGTGGATCATCCCGATCCTCTCCGCCGTCTCCAACTTCCTGTCCATGCAGATCTCCCAGAAGCTCAACGGCTCCGTGGCCACCAATGACAAGGGAGAAAAGGACGCAGACGCCGCGGCTGCCGCAGCCCAGAGCATGAAGACTATGATGTGGATCATGCCCCTGTTCTCCCTGTGGATCGGCTTCTCCATGCCCGCCTCCATGTGCGTGTACTGGATTGCCCAGGCCGTGTTTAACACCATTCTCGACGGTCTGCTCACCGTTCACTACAGGAAGGTCTATGACGCCGAGGACGCCGTCAAGCGGGAAAAGGCCGCAGAGGAGGCCGCCATTGAGGCCGAAAAGGAGGCACGCCGGGCAGAGCGCCGGGCTGCCAATCCCGAGGGCGTGGCCAATCCCAACACCAGCCGCCGGAAGGTAAAAAAGCAGCTCAAGGCTGCGGAAAACACCGAATTCGCCGGTCTTGGCAAGCTCACCGAGGAGCAGAAGGAGGACATCCGCCAGAAGGCTCAGGAAAAGGAGCTGGCAAAGGGCGGCCTGTCCGGTGATCCCAATCGTCCCTACAGCCGTGGCCGGGCCTATGATCCCGCCCGCTTCGGCGCCGCCGCCCCGGAGGCATCTCAGGAGGCTCCCGAGGCTTCAGACGACGCCGCCGATCCTGAATGAGCCTTGGCTCCCGCCAAGTGCAGACAGAAAGGAGCGCACAACTATGTTCAAATCAATCGAAGCCACCGGTAAGACCATTGATCTCGCCATTCAGGCTGGCCTGGAACAGCTCCAGATGGACCGGGACAGCGTTTCTGTAGAGGTCCTGGCACAGCCCCGCTCCGGCTTCTTTGGCATTGGCGCCTCTCCCGCAAAGGTCTCTCTCACCTACGAGGTGCCGGATCCCACACCCGAACCCATCCCCCAGGCCCCGGAGAAGCCCCAGGCCGCTCCCAAGGTGGAGAAGCCCCGGACTGCCCCCAAGGCGGAGAAGCCCCAGGCGGCTCCCAAGGCAGAAAAGCCCAAGGCAGAGCCTAAGGCCGCCCCGGCCCCTGCTCCAGAGGGCACCGTAGAGGCCCGCATCGAGACCTTTATGAAGGGTCTTTTGGAGCACATGGGCTCCGACGCCGTTCCCTCCGCCACCCAAATCTCCGAGGACACCTATGCGGTGGAGCTGATCGGCAACAACCTGGGGATGCTCATTGGCCGCCGGGGAGACACCCTGGACGCCATTCAGCACATCACCAACTATTCCGTCAACCACGGTCAGGGCAAGCGGATCCGCATCAATGTGGACGCCGAGAACTACCGGAAAAAGCGGGAGGAATCCCTGGTAAAGCTGGCGGAAAAGGTGGCAGGGAAGGTGGTCAAGAACCGCCGGAACATCACCCTGGAGCCCATGAACGCCTATGAGCGCCATGTGATCCACGCCGCCCTTCAGGACTATCCCGACGTCACCACCTACTCCACCGGCACCGAGCCGGGCCGGCGCATTGTGGTGGCCTACAGCCGCTATCGCAGCGTTCCCAACGACAGACAGTAAGCAAACGCCCCTCCGGCCACCGGGCCGGAGGGGCGCTCTTTACTCTGTTCTTTACGCTGCTTTTTCCTTTTTGCTCCTTGGCAGCTGGACCCAGATGATGGCGGCAAACATCAGCACGCAGCCCAGAAGCTCCCGGCCGCTCATCCGCTGGCCCAGAAGGATCCATCCGGCAATGAGGCTGAACACCGACTCCAGGCTCAGCAGCAGAGAGGCCACCGTGGGATCCGCGTCCTTCTGGGCCACCACCTGGAGGGTATAGCCCACTCCGCTGGACACAACCCCGGCGTAGACAATGGGCAGCCAGGCTCCCAAAATATCCTTCCAGGAGGGCGTCTCCCAGAGCAGCATACACACCGTGCTCAGCAGGCCGCAGACCAGGAACTGAATGCAGCTCATTTTCACCCCGTCCACATTGCCACTGTACCGGTCGATAATCAAAATGTGCACCGTAAAGCCCACGGCGCAGGCCATTTCCAGCAGGTCCCCCCGGTTGATGCCTCCCAGGCCCGTCCCATAGAGGCAGAGGAAATACATCCCCGCCAGGGCCAGGGCCACGGCCCCCCACACCTTGGCCCCGGGTCTCCGGCCCAGAAACAGGCCGAACACCGGCACCAGCACAATGTACATGGCGGTGAGGAACCCCGCCTTTCCTGCGGTGGTCTCCTGGATGCCCATCTGCTGGAGGCCGCTGGCCACAAACAGCGCCGTGCCGCAGAGGATTCCCCCAAGAATCAGCGTCCTTCGCTCCCCCGGGACAGGCTTCTCCCCGGGGATTTTCCGGCTGGTCAGCGCCATCACCGGCAGCAGCACCAGACACCCCAAAAAGGACCGGGCGGCCAAAAAGGTAAAGGGCCCGATATAGTCCATTCCGGCGCTCTGGGCCACAAAGCCCATGCCCCAGACCAGGGCCGTCAACAGCAGCATCAGGCTGCCCCGCAATTTTCTCCGATTCATGCTCTGGCCTTCCTCCATCCGGTAAACAGATCGATCAGCTTTCCGTAGCCTACCCCCACTAGCAGTCCGGCCAGGGCCAGGAGAATCCATTGCTTCCACCCCTGGGCTCCGAAATACAGCCCCAGAGAGTAGATGAAAATATGAATCAGATAGATCTCAAAGGACTTGCCCCCCAGGAAGCCCAGACCCCGATTGACGGCCCGGGTGACCTTCCAGCGCTCCTGCTTTTCCATAAGCCAGGTGGTGCCGTAGAGGCAGCCCGGAGTTGACAGCAGGAAGGGGTGCCACCAGAAGCCATACCGCTTCAGGCTCCCGGGGAAATAGACCACCAGGAAATAGTAGGCCACCATGCTGACCACCAGCAGCCCGCCGGCCAGCGCCAGATGCCGCCGGGACGGAGTTTTGCCCTCCGCCGCCTCCCGGCCCAGGTACATCCCCAGGAAGTACACCGGGAACCGGCTGACGCCGATCATCAGGCTGGTCCCCACACAGCCCCCGTCCAGCAGAAACAGCACCGGGAACACCCACAGGGCCTTCCGTCCCCAGCGCTGGAGTATGGCAAAAAACAGGGGGCTCATCAAATACAGCATCACCAGCGTGGGAATATACCAGTTGAACTGGCCCCCGATCTGCGCCCACCACCCAAAGGTGGTAAGATTCCCCACTGCCTGCCACTTGTCCATCTGGTCCGTCAGCAGCATCACGCCGCAGTACACCAGAATAAAGGGCAGATAGGAGGGCAGCAGCCGGTCCATCCGCCGCTGGATAAACCGAAGGGGGTCGGCGTTCCGGCTCAGGGAGTGATAGATTCCAAACCCCGACAAAAACAGAAAAATATCCACGGACCCCACGGTGTACCACTCGGTGATATTCAGATGCTCATAGGCCTGCAGCCCGCTGTGGTAATAGAGCAGGTGGCCGTAGACCACAATTAAAATGGCAATTCCCATCAGCTCGCCCTTGTAGCGGCTGATTCGGTCGTATGCGTGCATGACAATCCCCTCCTGACCTCATCATTATACCAAACCTCCCGGGGAAATGCAAAAAGAATACGGCCCGCCGGGGGGCCGTATTGGGCGCGTCAAGCTATTTTTACCAAGACCGGGGAAAAAGCCTTTTCCCCGGTTTGAAATTATCCGTTCACCGCCGCAGCCTTTTTGGCCTTCCACTTGGCCACACAGAACTCCACCACCTGGTGGTAGGCAATGCCGATGCCCGTTCCCAGCACCGCAATGACGATCCACTGGGGCCAGCCTTGGATGTGGAGCTTGAGACAGCTCTCATACAGCGCCAGATGACAGAGGTAGATCTCAAAGGACCTTACCCCCAGGAAGGACCAGACCTTGTTGAGCCCCCGGCCCACCGCCACCCGTTCCTGGGCCTCCAGAATCTTGGTGGTCAGGAACATGCACATCGGTGTGGACACAAAGAACAGATTCCAGTACATCCCGTAGAACCAGAGGTATCTCCGTCCAATCAGGAAGAAGTAGGGCACCACCGCCATGGCCGCCACCCCCAGCACCGACCAGATGGCCACCTGCTTTTTGGTCGGCGCCGCCCCGGCGGCATACCGGGACCCGAAGTACATCCCCAGGAAATAGGTGGGGAACCGGCTCACTGCCATAAGCAGATTGGACCGCCACCCGGCGATATTCAAAATCACCAGGGCAGCAAAGGCCCAGGCCGTCTTTTTCTTCTCAATGCAGTCAAACAGCAGCGGGCTCAGAAGATACAGCACCAGGATTGCCGGAACATACCAGTTGAACTGATGGGAGGTTTGGAACCACCAGCCCGTCGCCGTAATATTCCCCACGGCCTCTCCCAGGCGCATTTTCCCCGCCAGCAGATTTACCCCGCACCAGGCGATCATCACCGGAAGAAAGGACGGCAGCAGCCGCCCCAGCCGCCGGCCATAGAAGGTCCAGGCGTCCCGATTTTTCCGCAGGGACTGGTAGATGCCAAAGCCGGAGATGAACATAAACATCTCCACGGACCCCAGGGTGTACCACTCCGTAAAATTAAGGTCCTCGTAGTACATCAGGCCGCTGTGGTAATAGAGCAGATGCCCGTATACCACGATCATCACCGCAATGCCCATCAAGTGGGATTTGTACCGGCTGATTCGTTCATAGCCGTTCAAAAAAATCACCCCCGAATTCTCTTCGAGGGTGATTATACCAGCATTGTGTGAATTTTGCAATGGAATTGTGAAGATTTTGTGAATTACCCCTCCTGCCCTCCGCAGAAGGCCTTCCGATAGGCGGTGGGGGTGATTCCCTCGTAGCGCTTGAACACCCGGGCCAGGGTCCAGCCGGAATAGTATCCCACCCGGGCGGCGATTTCCGAGACCCCCAAATCCGTCTCATTGAGGAGCTTTTTCGCCTCTGCCAGCCGGGTGGTGTGGAGGTAGTCCAGCAGGTTCATGCCGGTATTCTCCTTGAACATCCGGCTGAGGTAGCTTCTGGACTTGCCCAGACAGTCGCAGATCATCTCCACGGAGAGGTCCGGCTCCATATACTTTTTGCTAATCAGGTGGATGACCTTGCCGGTGGTGCCGGTGTAGTCCGAGGGGGTGGCGTTGTAGTGGTTGTCCAGCTTTTCAAACAGGTCCTCCAGCTTCCGCTCCACCTCGTCTATGGTGGTGCAGGCGTCCAGCCGCATCATGTCCCCGCCGGGGCCACCGGGGCCGTGAATGGGACCGTGCTCCCCCAGAATCTCCCCCAGCGGCGCCGCCAGCACGCTGCCGGTGGTCTGCATCCGCATATTCAGGAACATTTTCACCCGGTCCAGATTGCTCTTGTCCGAGGTATTGTCGTAGATCTCCCGGACCTTCTCCAGGGTCAGCTGCAGGGCCATCTGGAAATCCTGCGTCACCAGGGCGTTAAGATACTGCTTTTCAATGGTAGGCTCCGGCCGGCGGCCCATCACCGGGGCGCCGCCCTCGGCTCTGGCGCAGACCCCCTGACTGTAGACGGTGTTGGCGTCTCCCGCCACCACCTCCGTCTCCCGGAACACCTCGTGGAGGGGCGTCAGTCCCTCACAGGCGCCGCTGACGCAGACCCGCAGCTCCAGGCAGAAGTTGTCATGGATAAACTTCACCGCATCCCGGCAGATCCCCGCCACCTGGGCGGAAAGGGTGCCGTCGTCCTGCTCCTGGAGGTTCAGCAAAAACGCATACCGATCCTCCAGGTTTGCCGGATAGCAGTCGAATTTCTCCCCCAGCAGCTCCGAGAAAATCGAGGAGACAATCAGCCCCACCTGGCCTCCGTCCCGGATGTCGCTGGCGTAGCTGGAGAACATGGTGTCGTTCCCCATGGGGCTGACCAGCACCACCAGGAAATAGGGGTGCGCAAAGTTCAGCTCAAACATATGGAGCTTCCGCTCCAGGGCCTTGGTGTCGATAAAATGCCCCCGAAGCAGCTTTTCCACCATCAGCTCCTGCGCCTGATAGGTCCGGTGGCGGTATTTCCGCTCCAGCTCCTGATAGGAGTCCTTCTGCTGGTCCGGCGCCATGCCCAGCTCGGAGATCCGCGGCGGCGGAGACTCCGGCCCCAGGGCCGGATGGGAGACCCCCCGATCCGCCGGGGCGGAGAAGAGGGATTCAAAACGACCTACGTTCTGTGCCATATGGGTAACCTCCTGGCCGGAGGTCCCAGGGGCTCCGGCGAAAACCTACAAAATGTGTTGTTCTTATTATAGCATACCGCCTGAAAAAGTAAAGGAGAAGTTCACATCGTGACGTTTTTGGCCACAGATTGTTTTTTCCTCTTTCCAATCCTCCCGATTTGTTGTACAATATCTTCTATGAAATTGGAGGAAGGTGGTCTATATGAAGCTGCTGATGCATATCTGCTGCGCCCCATGCAGCAACATGTGTATCGAGACCCTGCGGCTGGAGGGCATCGACCCCCAGGGCTTCTGGTACAACCCCAATATCCACCCCTTTACGGAATACCGCTCCCGGCGGAACTGCCTCCGGGAGTACGCCAAGACCATCGGACTGACCCTCCACGAGCAAAACGACTACGGCCTGCGGCCCTTTGTCCGGGAGGTGGCCGGGGATATAGACGGCCGCTGTGTCAAGTGCTACGAGATGCGCCTGGGCCGCACCGCCCAGTACGCCGCGGAGCACGGCTTTGACGCCTTTACCTCCTCGCTGTTTGTCAGCCCCTATCAGCAGCATGAACTGATGCGCCAGGTGGCCCAGCAGGCGGCGGCCCGGTTCGGTGTCACCTTCTTCTACCGGGACTTCCGCCCCTACTTTAAGGAGGGCCAGGAACGGGCCCGGGCTCTAGGCTTTTATATGCAGAAATACTGCGGCTGTGTGTTCTCCGAGGAGGAGCGGTATTTAAAGCCCAACAAAATCCTCCGGTAAGGTCCATATTGCCACGCCACCGGAAAAATCGACCAGTGCAGACCGATTTCCCGTGTGATATAATGAACGGAGCTTATTCTTTAGGAGGCGCAGTATCATGAAAGACGCAATGATTGTCATCGCCCAGTTCAACCAGCTTCAGAATCTGAAGCTCCTTCGGCTGCTGGACCAGCTCACCGACGCCCAGCGGAAGCAGGATGTGGGCACCAACTACACCTTTGGCTCCATTCACGGCGCCCTGGACCGGATGGCCGGCACTCTGGCCATGAGCCTGAACATGCTCTCCGATGAGGGTCCCGGTGGTCCCGGTGGCCCTGGAGGTCCCGGCGGTCCTGGAGGTCCCGGTGGTCCTGGTGGTCCTGGAGGTCCCGGCGGTCCCGGTGGTCCCGGTGGCCCTGGTGGTCCTGGCGGCCCCGGCATGGGAGCCCCAAAATACGACATCGAGGACTATGAGGCCCTGAAAAAGAAGATCATCGAAACCGACGCCGGCTATGTGGCAGGCTTTCAGGCCATTTCCGAGGAAAAGTGCGTCTCCGGCCAGGGCGTTCCCCTGTATGACATGGTCATGAAGGGCATGTTTATTGCGAACTTTGTCCGGGGGGCGGTGTGCCAGGCCCTGAAGGCGGAATTCGGCATCGAAAGCGACCTGATCTCCGGGGCCCTGCTGTCCTGATCTTAACAAACTAATCTACCCAGGAGGAATCCATCCATGATTGCAGCCCTGTCTCAGGGAACCCTACAGCGGCTCCCCCAATATCTCATTATGCTGAAATCCGAGCTTCACGCAGGCCATACTGCCGTCACAGCCGACAGCATTGGGGAGGTGGTGCGTGTCAGCCCCAGTCAGGTGCGCCATGACCTCACGGCCTGCGGCCTCAACCGCGCTCCTGGGGAGACCTATGACGTGGCTGTGTTAACCCGGCTCATTGAGCACTCTCTGGGCTATGACGACATCTCCAACGCAGTGATTGTTGGGGCCGGCCAGCTGGGCCGGGCGCTGCTGAGCTATCAGAACTACTCGGACTACGGGGTGGACGTTATCGCCGCCTTTGACGCCGACGAGTCTCTGGTGGGGCGGGAGATCGGCGGAAAGCCGGTGCTCTCCGTCAAGCGCATGAGCAGCCTGTGCCGGCGGATGAAGGTCCATATCGGCATTATCACCGTCCCGGCCTCCCACGCTCAGGAGGCCTGCGACCGGCTGCTGGAGGGCGGCATCCAGGCCATCTGGAATTTTGCCCCGGTGCATTTGAAGGTCCCCGACAACGTCATTGTGAAAAACGAGATCATCGCCGTGTCCCTGGGGGAACTGTCCCGGCAGCTCCAGGAAAAGCGGCAGAGTCAGTAAGATTTCCATGGGGTTAGGTAGTTTTTTACCTAACCCCATCTTTTTGTTGCAATTCCCCAAAATGTTGTGTAGAATATAGTAAAAACAACGAAAGAGGAGTCTTATGGAACCAGAACTTTTTTCCCAGGCCGGTATGGAGGCCTCCTGCCGCCGCTTTTCCCAGCGGGTCAACAGCGAGAACGATCACCGGGGCCCGTCCTTTAACGTGCTGTTGAAGTCCCGCTTTGAATCCTGCGATTTTGAAACCAAAACCCTGCTGCTGTCCTATCCGGTGGAGGAGTATATGCGCAATCCCGCCGGGGTCATGCACGGCGGCGCCGTGGCCGGTGTTCTGGACCTGACCATGGGCAGCCTGACCTTCTACATGTCCGGGGAGTATCTCACCCCCACCATCAACATGAACGTCTCCTATGAGCGTCCCGTTCCCACGGGAAAGCGGATGTTCGTGGAGGCCACCTGTCTCTCCTGCGGCAAGACCATGGCCTACGCCACTGCCCGGGCCTATATGGAGGGCCACCCCGAAAAAACCGTGGCCAGTGCCAGCGGCACCTATTTCACCGCCAGCGGCGTTCGCTGATTCCTACAGAAAGCCCCTCGCCGGGATTGAACCGGCGAGGGGCAGTTTTGTTTGATTGTAGGGCAGGCCCGGCTCTATCACTGCTTCCGGAAGGTGATGGTGCCCTTTTCTCCGTCCATGGCGTCCACAATGGCCAGCGACTCCAGCCGCAGACCCTGGCTGCGGAATCGGTCTCCCGCCCCCTGGAACCCCTTTTCAATGGCAATGCCAATGCCGCAGAGGGTGGCCCCTGCCTGGCGGACCAGGTCCATCAGCCCCTCCAGGGCCTTGCCGTTGGCCAGGAAGTCGTCAATAATCAGCACCCGGTCCTGGGGCCCCAGATACCGCCGGTCCACCACCACGTCGCTGATGTTCTTGTGGGTAAAGGATTCCACCCGAGTGGTGTACACGTCCTTGCCCAGGTTCAGGGACTTGGACTTTTTGGCGAATACCACAGGACAGTCAAATTCCAGGGCAGCGATACAGGCGATACCGATGCCGGAGGCCTCAATGGTGAGGATCTTATTCACCCCCGCATCCGCAAACAGCCGTTTCCACTCCTTCCCCATCTCCCGGAGCAAACCGATGTCCATCTGATGGTTGAGAAAATTGCTGACCTTCAAAATATTGCCGGGATAGACCTCTCCATCCTGAGCAATACGTTTCTCCAAAAGCTCCATAACGCTTCCTCCACTGTCGGCCGGGGCCGTTTTTAATTGGTTCCTTTTGCCCTGCATTGGCAGACCTTATTATAATACCTTCCGGGGCAAACAGCAAGGAAAACCTCGCAATTCCCCGAAAAAACGGACTCCCTGCCGGGAGAGGGCCCGCAGTCAAAACTTCAGCTCACTGTCGGCGGTCAGGCCGTCCTTTTCCAGCATACTCTCCATGACCTTCAGGTCCGCGGAAATGTCCAGCACGTCGTCGGCAAACAGCTTGTCCAGCTGGGTCTCATAGCCGTCCACCAGCTTGTCCATCATGCCCTCGATCTTGCTTTTGGCCTCTGCGATGTTCTCCCCCTCGATGCCCTGGGCCTCCAGCTTGGAGTAGTTCTCCAGGATCTTCAGGGTCTGGGGAAGATAGTAGTTCATAAAGCTCCGAAGCTCTCCGGCCTTCTCCGGCCGCTCCCGTACCAGCTGGAAGATCTTCGCCGTCAGCTCCTCAATGCGGTCGATCTTCCGGGACAGCTCCGGATTTGCAATGGCGTCGTTCACCTGGCGGATGTGCCGAAGGGTGGCCTTGGCCGTGTCCTCCGACTCCTCCTGGGGTTCCGGCTCCGGCTCGTCCTCCAGGGACTCCCCCAGCACCAGGGCCCGGCGGGCTGCGTCCACATAGCCGCTGTCCCAAAAGCCCCGCTCCAGCATCTCCTCCATGTCCCTCTCCACGGCCTTCTCGCCGGTCCCCATGGCCTTGGCCAGGGTGGCCAGCGGAACCACGGTCCGGCTGCCGATCATGGACAGATACTTCTCAAAGCGGCGGAGCTTCCGCTTCCGGCTGGTTCCCACGCCGATCAGGGTCACGCCCACCAGGCACATGGCCAGCAGCGGCAACGTCTCCCCCACCAGCCAGTTCCAGCTGTAGAAAAACCGAATCTCGTCCACCAGCGTCGCCAGGAACCCGAAGCCAAATGCTGCCGCCACCAGACTGCCTACCAGCCGGAAGGTCCTTCCGTGGCCCAGGCCGTAAGGGGCGCCGGGATCCTCCTTTTTCTGCTTTTGGGGAGGCTTCTTCTTGGGCGGCTTTCCCCCGGTCCGTTCTGCCTGCCAGCTGCCTGTCCGGACCTCCTCCGGGGTGACATAGTTGGTTTTGCGCCGGCTGCTTTCCTGGTTGACCACCCGCTGGGCTGCCGTGGCCACCCGGCGGAGCTCCCGCTCCACCTTCTGGCTGCCGGGCCATTTCCCGCTGAGCTGCAAAAACAGCAGCACCAGCCCCGCCGGCCAGAACACCGCAAATCCCAACACAATGAGGATCCAGTGCCAGCCGTCGTCGCTGCTCTTTTTCCCCCCGGACCGGGAGGTGTTTTTAGAAAACGAATAGGAATAAGAATAGGAATGGGTCTCCTCAGGCTCCTCCACAAAGGTGGCGTTGCCCTCCTGGTCAAACTCCCAGTGACCCTTCCGATTGTTGTTGTTCACCCTTTTGCCTCCAATTCCCGCTCCAGCACGTCGGCAATCCGCCGGGAGGCATAGCCGTCTCCATAGGGATTGGACGCCTCCGCCATGGCCCCATAGGCCGCCTTGTCCTCCAGCAGCAGCCGGAAGTTTTCATAGATGGCCCCTTCGTCGGTTCCCACCAGCTTCAGGGTCCCGGCCTCCACTCCCTCAGGGCGCTCGGTGGTGTCCCGCATCACCAGCACCGGCTTGCCCAGAGAGGGGGCCTCCTCCTGAATGCCGCCGGAGTCCGTAAGAATCAAATAGCACCGAGCCATAAAATTGTGGAAATCCAGCACGTCCAGCGGCTCAATCAGATGAATGCGGGGATCCCCCGACAGCTCCTTGGCGGCAATCTCCCGGACGGCAGGGTTCATGTGAATGGGGAACACCACCTTGGTGTCCGGGTGCTCGTCGCAGACCCGGCGAATGGCCCGGAACATCCGCGCCATGGGCTCTCCCAGGTTCTCCCGGCGGTGGACCTCCACCAGAATCAGCCGGCTACCCTTGGCCCACTCCAGCTCCGGATGGGTATAGTCCTCCCGGACCGTGGTGCGCAGGGCGTCAATGCCGGTGTTTCCGGTGACATAGATTTTGCTGTCGTCCCGCTGCTCCCGGAGAAGATTCTGCCGGGCCGTCTCCGTGGGGGCGAAGTTAAACTGACTGAGAATGCTCACCGCCTGGCGGTTGAACTCCTCGGGATAGGGGCTGTAGATGTCATAGGTCCGCAGTCCGGCCTCCACATGACCCACAGGCACCCGCAGATAATAGCAGGCCAGCGCCGTAAAGAAGGTGGTGGAGGTGTCCCCGTGGACCAGCACCACATCCGGCTTCTCCCGCTCCAGCACATCCTTGATGCCGTTTAAAATCCCGGTGCCCACGTCAAAGAGGGTCTGCCGGTCCTTCATAATGGCCAGGTCATATTCCGGCTTTACGTCAAAGGTATCCAGCACCATATCCAGCATCTGCCGATGCTGTCCCGTCACGCAGACCACCGTCTGGAGGCCCGGTCTGCCCTGAAGCTCTTTCACCAGCGGGCACATCTTGATGGCCTCCGGCCGGGTGCCAAAAACCAGCATCACCTTTTTCAAGGGTGCCACCCCACTTTCTCGCATAATTCTGTGGCTATATTCTACACACTTTCTTGAATCCAGTCAACCAGAATCCGCCGGTTCCCAAAAGCCCCCACGGGCAGCATCCTTTTTCTGTAATTTTTCGCGAGTTTTTGTGACATTGTGCATAAAGACACCGCCGGTTCCAGGCAAAATTTTTGAAAAAAACGAAATATCAACTTGAAAAAGCCCTTCGCCTGTGCTAAACTTTAAGCATTGGATGGCACGAAACAAACCTTGGCAAAAAACTATGACTTGGAGGGTTCCGTATGTTAGACATGAATAACCTGCGGAAGGAAAAACACGAGGGCTTGTGCAAAATCCTTGACTTTGTTCTCGTGGGACTTCTTGCGGTGTTCTTCATTCTCTCTTTGTTCCCCTACTACTCTGTGGAGGAGGGTGGCCTGGTGTCGTCTCGCGGTTACGGGGATGGGACCAATGTAGAGAAAACCGTTAAGGCTGACGAAGAGGATTCTTGGTCTCTTCTCGGCTACTGTGGTTTCCCCTACAAGCATTCCTCTGTAGAGGGATGGCAGGCCGATATGTACAAAGAGAACAAGAAGACCATTAAGGAAAACGAGGAGAACGGCTACGACGGCTTCTGGAGCGAGCTGGGCGGCAAGCTGGGCATCGAGCAGACCAACGATAAGGGCGAGAAGAACCCCTATCAGCCTCTGGCCGTCCCCGGCGTCACCACCAAGACTGTTTCCATCAAGCAGGTGGGCGCGATCCTGTTCCTGGATGTGTTCGCTTTGATCGGAATTGCGATTCTGCTCCTGAAGAAGGGTACTGGCCGTGCCGTCTTTAATGTCCTTTGGGGCGTTATCGGAGTGCTGGCATTCCAGTTCAACTATCTTCTCAACATGGGCAACAATTCCATCCGCCCTGTGATGCTGGCCATCACCATTATCGTTCTGGTGGTCTCTCTGATTGATGCAGTGTTCTACATCATCGATGGCCGTTCCAGAGCTGCTTATCTGAAGTCCGTCAGCGCTGCCTACGCTTGATCGTCACTTCTCTCAACAAGCATGTAAAATTCCCGCGCCTTGCCTGGCGTGGGAATTTTTTTGTTTGCGTCCCGTCCTCTCCGGGCATACTTCCTCTGGGAGGGATTTTTATGGAGATTGCACAGCTGATGACATCCCCGGTGGTGGCCCTGCGGCCCAGTGAGACTGCGGATACTGCCGCCCGGCTCCTCAGCCGGGGCAATATCGGCGCCGTCCCGGTGGTGGACGACGGGGGCCGGGTGGTGGGGATTCTCACAGACCGGGATTTGGTGGTCCGGTGCATGGCGGCGGCGCTGGATCCCCGGCAGGTGCCTGTGTCCCGGATCATGACCGCCGCACCGGCGCTGGCCCAAGCCCAGGAGGACACCGAGGCCGTGGCCGCCCGTATGGCCCGGCATCAGGTCCGCCGGATGCCGGTGGTCCGGGAAGGCGTCCTGGCCGGCATGGTCTCTCTGGGAGATCTGGCCCGGACCGGCGCCCCCGGCGCAGCCCAGGCGCTGGCCGCCATCTGCCGGAATGTCAGCCCCCGATGATAAACGGTCCCCTTCCAGGTCTGAAACAGGAAGGGGACCGTTTTTCGGTTATACCTTAATCAGCTCATAGGCCCGGGTGCCCAGGCCGATCTTCTCTCCGTGGGCCAGCAGTGCCTGCCAGTCCGCGTCGGGATGCTTCATCTTAAAGTGGTCCTGATGCACATGGGACCCTGCCGCCCCGGAGCCGGGCAGAGGCGGCTGAGCCATCACTGCGTCCACACAGGCCTGATCCAGCGCCACCGGATCAAAGGAGGCGAACATCCCCACATTGGGTACCAGGGGATAGTCGTTAAAGGCGTCGCAGTCGCACTCCGGCGAGACGTCGATGACCAGGGAAATATGGAAGCTGGGCCGGCCCTCCAGCACCGCCTTGGTGTACTCTGCGATCTTACAGTTCATCACATCCACCGCCTCGTCGTAGGCCACATGGACCGCGTCCATGGGACATGCCCCGATGCACCGGCCACAGCCCACACATTTGCTGTGGTCAATGCCGGCCTTCCGGTCCGCAATGGTGATGGCCTCATGGGCGCAGTTCTTCCGGCATTTTCCGCATCCCACACACCGGTCCTTGGCCACCAGGGGCTTTCCCGCCGCATGCATCTCCATTTTTCCGGCCCGGCTGCCGCAGCCCATGCCGATGTTCTTCAGAGCCCCGCCAAAGCCCGCCATTTCGTGGCCCTTAAAGTGGTTCAGGGAAATAAACACGTCTGCATCCATAATGGCCGCGCCGATCTTCGCCTCCTGGACATACTCCCCATGAACCGGAACCAGGCGCTCGTCCGTGCCCTTGAGGCCGTCTGCGATGATGATCTGGCAGCCTGTGGACAGCGGAGAAAAGCCGTTTTCCATGGCCGCGTCCAGATGGTCCAGGGCGTTCTTCCGCCGTCCCACATACAGGGTGTTGCAGTCGGTGAGGAAGGGCAGGCCTCCCAGCTCCCGGACGGTATCCGCCACCGTCTTGGCCCAGTTGGGCCGCAGAAAGCTCAGATTCCCCGGCTCTCCAAAGTGGAGCTTAATGGCCGCAAATTGCCGGGTAAAGTCGATGTTGTTCATCCCCGCCGCCAGAATCAGCCGGCGGAGCTTCCGGGGCAGGTTCATATCGGAGCTGGCCCGCAGGTCGGAATAATATACTTTCGCAGGTGTCATCATTGATCTCCTTTCCGGGTATTTGTCCCCAGTGTAGCACATCCTTCGGGACTTGTAAAAGGGTTCTCCCGGGATTTTCCGAAAAAAATCAAAAATATGTTCAAAACTTAATATAAGTATCACGGAAGTTAAATAATTTTGTAACATCTACCTGGTATCCTTGAAACTGCAAGGAACAATATATCTTTTTCATTTCTCCCTCTTACGTTTTAGAGCAGCGCCCGCCGGACTGGTTACCCGGCAGGGCGCTTTCTCTGTCCGGCGCAAATTATCCTTGAAAAACGGGAAAAAATATAGTATACTATCTACGCTTTGTTTTGGACCTTCGGTCCGGGACAAGGCCGCACTAGTCGGGGAGTCAGCGGTGCCTTGTAACCTGCAATCCGCTACAGCAGGGATGAATTCCCACCCGAGGGGCGACCTGTGTCGTCTGACCCATATAAGCGGCGTTGAGGAATCGGTCCCACGCAACGGAATCCCACGAACCATGTCAGGCGGGGAACCGAGCAGCATTAAGTGGATCTTTTCGTGTGCCGCGGGTTTGCCGTTTCTGAGCTGGCTGTATGGGTTCCGGGCATAGTCTCGTATTCGACGGTGGGTGTGCGGTCTTGTTCTGGACCGAAGGATTTTTCCACATGGGGGGACACACTGTGTATCAGGCGTTATACCGAAAATACCGTCCGCAGACCTTTGACGACGTGGTGGGCCAGACCGCAGTGACCCAGACACTGAAAAACCAGGTCATCACCGGCAAGCTCAGCCATGCCTATCTCTTCACCGGCACCCGGGGCACCGGCAAGACCACCTGCGCCAAAATTCTGGCCAAGGCGGTCAACTGTCTCCACCCGGTGGGGGGCAACCCCTGCGGTGAATGCGCCGCCTGCCGGGGCATCGACAGCGGCAGCGTCCTGGACGTCCAGGAGATCGACGCCGCCTCCAACAACGGCGTGGACAATGTCCGGGCCATTCGGGATGATGCGGTCTATCCCCCGGTGGAGGTCAAAAAGCGTGTGTACATCATCGATGAGGTCCACATGCTGTCCATGTCCGCCTTTAACGCCCTGCTCAAAACCATTGAGGAGCCGCCGGAGCACCTGATGTTCATTCTGGCCACCACGGAGCTCAACAAGGTCCCCGCCACCATTCTCTCCCGGTGTCAGCGGTTCGCCTTTCGCCGTCCCACCCCGGAGGACATCACCGGCCGCATCAACTATGTGGCCTATCAGGAGGGCATTGACATCGCCCCGGAGGCGGCGGAGCTTCTGGGACGGCTGGCCGACGGCGCCTTTCGAGATGGCCTGAGCCTGCTGGATCAGTGCGCCAGTGCCACCACCGGCACCCTTACCACCGACGGTGTATTCTCCATCCTGGGTCTGGCGGGGCAGCAGCAGACCGTGGCCCTGATGAACGCCATTGCCCAGCAGGACGCCTCCACCGCCCTTCGGCTGTTCTCGGAGCTGTACAGCGCCGGAAAGGACGCTGCGGCCCTTCTGGGTGAGCTTTCCACCCTGGCCCGGGATCTGCTGATTCTGAAAACCGCCCCCAAAAGCGGCATCGGCATGATCTCCAGCATCTGCACCGGTCAGGAGATTATGGCGCTTGCCCCTCGGTTCACCCCGGAGGAGCTGATCCGCATGACGGACCTGCTCCAGGAGACCACCGGCGGCTTCAAAACCAGCGTCAACCAGCGGGTGGACGGCGAGCTGTGCCTGATCCACCTCTGCCAGCCCCAGCTGAGCACCGACGTCCGGGATCTCACCGCCCGTATGGGCCGGCTGGAGCAGCAGGTGGAGGACCGGCTTCAGCTGCTGGATCAGAAGCTGAAATCCGGCGTCTTTGTCTCCTCCCCCGCCGGAGACGAACCTCCCCCCCAGGAGGAGGCCCCGCCCCCCTGGGACGACGCCGACGCCCCGCCGCCGCCTGAGGAGCCCCCCCAGGAGGCTTCTCCCCCGGCCCAGGACGGTCAGTGGCTGAAGATTCGGGATCGGGTGGCCCCGGAGCTGGACCCGATACTCCGGCCCTTTTTGACCCAGCTCTCCGGGCACCTGCGGGGAGACGAGCTGGTGCTCACCCCCCTGAACTCCTATATCCGAGGGATGGTCAACCGACCCGAGCTTCTGGATAAGATCCGCAGCAAGGCCTCTCAGGTACTGGGGCGGCCCCTGCGGCTCCAGCTGGGAGAGCCCGGCGGCTTCAGCGGAGAGGACAAGCTCCGGCAGCTGGCGGAGCAATTTGGAAATTTAGATAATATCAACATTCAATCATAACCTGATTCGGCTTCGGCCGGGAAAGTGAGGACAACATGGCAAAGGGATTTCGTGGCGGCAGCCCCATGGGCGGCGGCAATATGGCCAATATGATGAAGCAGGCCCAGCGGATGCAGCAGCAGATGCTGCAGATGCAGCAGGAGCTGGAGGAGAAGGAGTACGAGGCCACCGCCGGCGGCGGGGTGGTGAAGGCCGTAATCTCCGGCAAAAAGCAGCTGAAAAGCGTAGCGATTGACCCGGAGGCCGTGGACCCGGAGGACGTGGAGATGCTCCAGGACCTGGTGGTGGCTGCGGTCAACGAGGCCCTTCGGAAGGCCGAGGAGGACATGGCCGCCTCCATGAACAAGTTCACCGGCGGCATGAACCTGGGCGGCCTCAGTGGACTGCTGTAAGATGCGCAGCTATCCCGTCAGTTTGGAACGGCTCAGCGAGCAGTTCGCCAAGCTCCCCGGCATCGGCACCAAGACCGCCCGGCGGCTGGCCTTCTTTATGCTGGGCATGAGCGACCAGGACGCCAACGCCTTTGCCCAGGCCATTTTAGAGGCCCGGCAGACGGTCCACACCTGTCCTGTCTGCCAGAATCTCACCGACCAGCCCCTGTGCCCCATCTGCTCCGACGACACCCGGGACAAGCGTCTCATCTGCGTGGTGGCGGAACCCAAAGATGTAATCGCCATGGAAAAGGCCCGGGAGTACCGGGGCACCTACCATGTGCTTCACGGGGTAATCTCCCCCCTGGGAAACATCGGCCCCGAGGACCTGAAGATTCGGGAGCTGCTCCAGCGGGTGGCCGATCAGGACGTCCAGGAGGTCATTATGGCCACCAACCCGGACACCGAGGGCGAGGCCACCGCCATGTACCTCAGCCGGCTGCTGAAGCCCTTTGGGGTGAAGGTCACCCGGTTGGCCTACGGCATCCCCGTAGGGGGACAGCTGGAGTACGCCGACGAGGTGACCCTGTCCCGGGCCCTGGAGGGCCGGATTCCCATGGAATAATCAAGACGGGCCCCGGAGCGCTATGCGCTCCGGGGCCCTGCTTTATTTCAGATGTTCCTTCCGCTCCTGGGCCTCCGCCTTCAGGGCGCCGGTTTTTTCCACCACCTGGCGAACAAAGGTGTACAGCAGCTCCGCCGCCTCCTCCGGGGTCAGGTAGCTGACGTTCAGCACAATGTCATAGTTTTTCAGGTCGCTCCACTTCCGGTCGGTGTAATAGTTGTAATAGGTGGCACGGGACTTGTCCAGCCGCTTAATCCGGGCCTCTGCGTCCCGGCGGCAGAGATTTTCCCGCTCCATGACGTTTTTAATCCGGGACTCCACGCTGGCCTGGAGAAAGATCTTAATGGTCTCCTTATATCCGTCCAGAACGTAGTCGGCGCACCGGCCCACAAACAGCGCCGGTCCCTGATCGGCCACTGTGCGAATCACACCGGCCTGGACCATAAACAGCTGATCGTTTAGGGGCATCCCATAAATGCTGCGATTGCTCCGGTTGCTCAGGGCATAGCCCAGAGGCGTGGTGGCAGCCTCCTCTGCGGCTTCAAAGGCCCGTTCTCCAAATCGGCTCTCCTGAGAGGCGATGGTAATCAGGTCCTTGTCATAAAAGGGAAGCTCCAGCTTCTTTGCCAGGAGCTCTGCAATCTTGTGGCCGCTGGTGCCGTATTGACGACTGATCGTTATCATTGGAAGATTATTCATGGAATCACAGCCTTTCCTATAGGGTAACTCCATTATACATTGGTTTTTTCCATCTGGCAAGATGTCCGATTGACTTTCTGCTTTCCGCCGTGTATCATGAAGGAAATGTCAGGAGGTGTTCCCATGATTCAGCTCCAGGAGCTGTCGCTCCGCTTTGGAGAAAAGCCGGTGCTGGACCGCTTCTCCCTCACCCTGCCGGAGAGGGGCATTCTCTGCCTCAGCGGCCCCTCCGGCTGCGGAAAGACCACGCTGCTCCGGGTCCTCTGCGGCCTGGAGACCCCGGAGTCCGGGTCGGTCTTGGGGGTGGGCCAATGCGCCGTGGTATTCCAGGAGGACCGGCTGCTGCCCTGGCTCAGCCTCCGGAGGAACATCACCGTCCCCACCGGCGTCTCCCCGCAGACCGCCGAGCACTATTTGGCCGCCGTGGGCCTGCTTTCGGAAAAAAACAGCTTTCCCGATTCCCTCAGCGGAGGGATGCGCCGGCGGGTGGCCATAGCCCGGGCCCTGGCCGCTCCCTCGGATGTGCTGCTGCTGGACGAGCCCTTTCAGGGCCTGGACCCGGCCATTCGTGAGGCCCTGTATCCCCTGATTCGGGATGCCGCCGCCCGGAAACCGGTGGTGCTGGTCACCCACCATCTGGAGGAGGCCCATTCTCTGGGGGCCCAGGTGGTATCGCTGGAGGGCCCGCCTCTGCGGATTCTGGACCCCGCCCCCGGCAAATGACGGGCGGGCCTTGCCCCCCTTCACTCTTCCCCCTGCTGCTCTGTTTTTGCAAGTATTCCTTCTATTTTGCTTCCATTATTTGTTTTTGCAACAGACCCGTCAATGGGGGAATCAGTTGGACAAATGCTCCGTCAGGGCCTGCTGCAGCGCCGAGGCGCTGCTGGAGTGAATGCGCACCACCGGCACATTGTTCTTTTTTGCCTCCTGAACGGCACAAATGACCATCTTGTGGGACACGGTATTGGTAAACAGGATCATCAGATCCGGGGACCCGATCTTCTTTTTCATGGGGCCGTTTTCCTTGGCAAATACCTTGGCCTGATAGCCGTGGCGCTTACAGATCTGCTGATAGCGGCAGACCATACACTCGTTTCCCCCGATGATGACAACACTCATAGAATTCACCTTTCTTTCGGTTAGATATAACTAACTCACCCGTGGTAGAAATCCGCCTTGCGGCGGTTATTTATGACTAACTTGCTGATATTCTATCAGACAATTCCCATTCTGTCAATAGGAAATCAAAAAATGCTCCGGTAATTTCAAACGAATAGGGGACCGTGCCTCTGCACGGTCCCCTGCTGCTTGTCAAATCTCACCTTCCAATCAGCTGTTTTCGCCCAAATAGGTGGTCACACGGTTCTGGATGAGCTTTGCCGCCTCCTCTGCGGTTTTGTCTCCGGCAAAGAAGGCCCCCGCCTCCTCGGTTACAATGTCCATAATATCCGTGTCATAGTCTCCGCATAGGCTGGCGTTGTTGACATAGGCCTTAAAGTCCTCCGCCTGGTCCTGGGTCACCGGGACGATTTTGTACTCGGTGTCGCCGATATAGGTGCTGTAGGTGGACTCCACCTGATTGCCGTTTTGGTCGGTGTAATAGTTGGGCTTCATGGCATCCTCCAGCACCTTGTCAAAGGCGGAAACCGTCACCGGCAGTGACCACATGGTCCCCTGCACCTCATCCGAGAGCATGGTCTTGAGGAACGCCCAGGCCCCCTCCTGATTCTTGCACCGGGAGGAGATTGCCAGCCCGTTTTGGATGCTGATCATCCCGCCGCTGGAGCTGCCGTCTGTGGGGAATCCGATGCGGACAAAGCCGTTGTCCTGATTATAGAGCTGATACATGGTCTTAATCGAGTCGCTGTCGTAGACATGCTCTGTGGTCAGGAGGACATCGCCCCGCTGGACCTGGCTGAAATCATCGTCGTAGGCGGACATTTCTACCCCATCTGCACTGCCTGTGTCGTAGGTATCAGGCAGCTTGGCGGCCAGATTCAGCAGCTGCCGGAAGGCGTCGCTGTCAAAGCTGCAGCTGGCGGTTCCGTAGTCCACAAACTGGTTGAGATTCTGATAGGTCATCACACTCAGGAAGTCCGCCTGGGTGTAGTAGGCCGTAAGGCGAACGCCATCGGGCAGCCCCTCCGCCATCTGGGACAGCTCCGCCATGGTCCAGCTGGTCTTGTCCCCCACGAGCTTGGCGCTGGCCACCATGGTCTGTAGGTTGAAACCGCTGGGCAGACCATAGAGCTTGTCCCCCTCCTGGAAGAACTTCACCGGGCCGCTGAGCAGGCTGTCCTGGGCGAATTCCCCGTCCTTCTCCATCAGCGGCGTCAGATCCGCCAGGGCGCCCTTGGCCGTGTATTTTCCAACCTTGCTGGAGGACACCGCCAAAATGTCCGGGCAGCTGCCGGAGATAATGTCCCGGTCCAGCTGATCCGCTCCGGCGGTATAGTCCTCCTGGGTATTATAGCTTTCGTAGTTCACAATGTTCACCCGGTAGGTGTCGCTGTTCCGGTTGAATTTAATCACCGCCCGCTGGAAGTTGCTGTCCATATAGTCCATGCCCAGGGTCAGCACCGTCCGCTGGGGCATCTGGTCCAGGGGCGTCTTGGTCAGGATCCCCAGCTCATAGCCTACAGGCCCGGCGATATAGTCCGACGTCAGCACCAGGACCTTGTCCGTGCCATCGGCCACCACCCCGGTAATAAAACCGCCGTTAATGTCGCACTCCGTCCAGGACAGCAGCGCAGTGCTCTCCCCGCTGACGACATCCATGGAGTAGAGCTTGTCGCTGCTGCTGAGCAGCACGTTGTTGCCGCTTCCCCCATAGACGTTCCAGTTCGTATAGAGGCCCGCATCCGGGGGCTCCAGCTGGGTGATGCCGCCGTTTTCCAGCCGGCCCATTACGTTATTCCCCGTTTCATTGTCCCAGCCGTTGACCAGTACGACGCCGGTCTCCGTGGCCACCAGGGACCGAAGGTACATATTGTTTACCGGCACATCGGCCTTTCGGCTGCCGTCGCTGCCATAGCAGAGGATCACCTCGTCCGCGGCCACATAGATGTTTCCCTGGGCGTCCTGGGCCATGCCCATAGGATAGAAGTACTCCATGTCCTTGGTGTCCTCGGTGAGGTCGATCTCCAGCAGCACATTGCCGGACATATCGCACTTCCGCAGGATATTTCTATCGACATTTTGGGTCTCTGGCATCTCCTCGGTCGGTACCTCCTCAGCCGGCACCTCCTCAGTGGGGGCCTCCTGGGTCTCCTCCGGCGCCACGGTTTCCTCTGCCAGAGCTTCTCCCTCCTCCAGCGGCGTCTCCTCCGCCAGAAGCACCGCCTGGTATTCCCCGGCCATGCCTGCATCCTCCTCCGGCGCCGCCTCCTCAGTGGTGGGCTCCTCAGTGGCGGGCTCCTCCGGACTTGCCTCCTCTGTGGTCGTCTCGGTAGTCTCCTTCGGGACGGCCATATCATCCAGAATGGTATAGCTGTACTGGTTGCTCACCATCCAGTAGCCGCTGCCGTCGGAATTTACCACCAGCTGGATCACATATTCCCCGCTGTTGTCCTTAGCCTCCATCAGCTCCGGCAGGGGAATCTCCGTAACGTCCCCAGTGGACAGGTCCTTGGCCAGGAGCTTCTGGGTACTGGTCATGGTGGTCTCGTCATACTGCTCTCCGTAGAGATAGAGCTTCCCCTGGGCCGAGGAGGTCTGGTTCACATAGCTCAGGCCCAAATCATCCAGATTGCTGTAGCTGCCGACGTAGCCATAGCCCAGCTCCTGGGCCAGGGTCTTAAACTGAGACTGCTCCTGGGACTCCTTCTTGTCTCCACAGCCCCCCAGCATTCCCATGCACATGGCGCCGGACAGGGCGATTGCAGCGGCTCGTTTCAAGTAGCAATTCATAGAATACCTCTTTTCTGTCGGTGGTTTATCTTCTCCGGCTTCCCCGGTGCTTCTTTTCATAGCCCAGGGCCTTTTCCCGTCGTCGGCGGGCACCCCGTTCCTCCAGGTACCGCCTCCAGGGGGCGGGACGCCTCTCCCGGGGCTTTTCCTGGGCATAATAGTCTCTCTGGTGCTTCCGGTCCACGGCGTTCTCCACAGCCTGGAAAATGCTGTGAAGCCCCCAGGTCCGCCGGTGGTTCAGCCACAGCAGCAGGATCACCAGGCTGATTGCCGGGATGGCCCCCAGAATTATCTCGGGGATCAGCCGCAGAGCCAGATGATTCTCCGTGAGCCGGGCGGCATTTTCCCAGTAGGGATAGTTTACGGCCTCCTGGGAGATTCCCCGGGTGGTGAAATGCCGCAGCACCTCCCATCGGTGCTTCAGGGAGAACCGGCCGGAATTGTCCGTGATTGCCGTGGTCTCCGGGATCATATCCTTCAAGGCGTTTTTCAGGGTGGCGGCGGCAAAGTCCTTCACCGGCTGGGGCAGAATCATCTCCACACAGGTATATCCGGGCTGTGTCGCCCCCTGGGTCAGGTCCTGGCCCAGCGCCGGGGAATCCGAAAATACCCAGGCCCGGCAGGTCCCCTCGGCGGCCAGCTCATTGTATTCTCCCGGCTCGGTGTCCACCACCGCCGCCACCTGATATTGGACCCCGTTGACGGTGAGATACTGTCCCGCCACATTCATGGAGTAGTACAGATTCCAGGCGGTCTGCCGATCCAGCACGATCCGGTCGTGCATCAGGTCCTCCTCCCAGATATACCAGCCGCTTAGCAGGGGCATGGGGTGGATGCGGAAAAAGTCTCCGGCAATGGCCGTCAGCTCCACCTCACAGGACGCCGTTCCGTTTTTTAAGGTGGCCGAGCTCTCATAGGAGGCCCCGTAAAGCCAAGGGTACGACTCGGAGCTGACCCCTCCGGCGGTCAGGGCGTTTTCCACCGCCAGATAGATCTCCCCCATCCGGTCCTGGGGCACCCCCTGGTCCTCCGGGAGAAAGACCGAGGCCATGGCATAGGGCTTTTCCTCCGTCTCCCACCGCTGGGCCCCCAGCTGGGAGGTCAAATGGGAAACGGTCTTTTGATCTCCCCGGCACATGCCCCACAGGGCAAGCACACAGGCCAGGCAGACCAGGGCCCACAGCACCGCCCTCCAGTGCTTGATTCGCCCCCTCATTGGGCAATCCGGACCTGGTCCCCCACCTGAAGGGGCACCGTGGCCGTGGTAATCACAAAGTCCGCCGTGGACAGCTCCCCGGAGACCGCCGAGCTGGTGTCGTCAGAGGCCAGCACCTCCACCTTGGTCTTTTTCACGGTGTATCGGTTCCCCAGGGGGCTGGATTTCACCGTCACCGTGTAGACAAAGCTGCCGTCTGCGTCGCTGTGGACCGCCGAGGAGGGAACCACCACGTCATAGCTGGCATTTTTATCGCCCACGGAGAAGTTCAGCTGCTGCCCCACCGTCACATTCTCCCCCTGGACCGCAAAGGTCAGGGTCCGGCTGGCCGCCGGATTCTGCGGATCGGCGCTGATGGAGGTGAGGGTCATGGTGATGCCACTGTTCCAGAGGTTTGTGACCTCCGCAGTAAGCCCCTGCCGGAGCATTCTCGCCTGCTCCTTGGTCACCGTGGCGGTGAGGGTATAGCCCTTCTCCGTCAGCTCCACCACCATCAGAGGGGTCTCCCCGGAGGTGGTGTCTCCCGCGGCCACATTCACCGACTGCACCACCCCGGCATACCGGCTGACGATTTTCGCCGCCGAGGTCTTTTCCTCCAGGCTTTGCACCTTGGCTTCGGCGTCGGCCACCTCCTGGGCCTTGGCCGCCAGATCCTTCTGGGCGATGGTGTTCTCGTAGGTCCGCTGGGCCGCATTGTCCGCCTCGGTGGCCTCTGCCGCAGCCAGGGCATCTCTGGCGGACTGCAAAGCCGCCTCCGCCGCCGACACCGTAGTGGCCCCGCTGTTTTCGCTTTGGAACTGCTGCAGCGCGGCATTGGCCGAATCCAAAGAGGCCTGGGCGCCGGCCACCGACGCCGCCGCGTCAGAGGCCGTCTGTTGGGCAGCGGTGAGCTGCTGGGTCAGCTCGGCGATTCGCGGGGCGATCTGGCTGGCGTAAATGGAATTGGCCCCCTCCTCGTCCCCTCGGGCCTTGGCCGCCAAATAATCCGCATTGCTGTTTTCCACATTGCCCAGCTGATTTTGAATGGCTCCCACGGCGTTGTCTGCGTTGGTCTTGTCCTGATTGCGGCTGTTCAGGGTGCTCTGGGCGGAGTTCACCTGACTCTGATACCAGCTCAAATCGCTTTCGTATTCCCGGGCATTGGCCAGCTCCGTCTCCGCATTGGAAACCGCGTCCCGGGCCTGCTGGAGCTGCTGCTGCGCTCCATGGGTCTGATCGCCCTTGTCCACCTGCATTTTCTCATATTCCAGCTTCAGGGCGCTGAGGCTTGCCCGGGCATCCTGAAGCTCCTGGCTCTCCGATGCATCCAGGGTCACCAGCGTGTCCCCAGCTTTTACCGTGTCCCCCACCTTTACATTCACCGCCGAAACCGTCCGGCTCTCCTGGACGGTGACGTTGTAGGTCTGGGCCGCCTCCACGGTGCCGCCGCCACGGATTTTCGTGGTAATGGTGGTGGACTGGGGATACTGAGCCGCCACCTCCGGCAGAGAATAATTCATAATGGTATTGGAGAAGAAGGTCAGCACCAGCAGCACCGCCAAAAAGATAATGACGGCGTTTTTCACCCAGTCCCGTTTTCCCCTGACCTTCTCCATCACCGACCTTCGGCCGTTTCCTTGTCTCATGTGGTCCTCCTCACCTTACCCCTTGATTCCACCGGAATAGGTTATGCCCTCTTCCAGATATTCTTCTCCCCACAGGAACATCAGCAGGGTGGGCACCATGTAGATCACGGCCACCGCAAAGGCCACGCCCACCTCGCCGCTGTTGATTTCGCTTAAAAACACGCTCAGCGGATACTTCTCCTGATCCGAAAACATAATCAGGGGCTGCTCCACCATGTTCCAGTAGTCAATAAACACCAGCATGCTCACGCTCACCAGAGGGCCCTTGCACATCGGCAGGCACACCTTGGAAAAGATCTGCCATTCTCCCCCGCCGTCCAGCTCCGCCGCCTCAATATAGCTTTTGGGAATCCGCCGCATGTTCTTGGTGAGCAGGAACACGCTAAAGGGGGCGAAGATTCCCGGGAGAATAATGGCCCACCGGGTGTCCAGCAGGTGGAGCCACCGGGCCACCAGATAGTTGGGCACCAGGGTCACCTGATAGGGCATAAGCATCAATATAATATATCCAAAGAAAATGGCCTCCCGGACCTTTCCCCGATAGCGGGAAAAGCCATATGCCGCCAGAGACGCCAGGGCCACCTGAAAGATCACAATGGGCACCGTGAGAAACACGGAGTTCCAAAACTTCAGCAGATACTCCGGGGAGTTAAACAGCACCGTCCAATACTGCTGAAAGCTCACCATGTCGGGAATGAATTTCAGATTCACCTTTTGGGAGATATAGGTGGTCACCGCCTTGGGTCGGCCACTGCTGTCCGTCTCCTGGGACTTGTCCGCCCCAAACACCACCCCGTAGTTGGCGGTGATCTCGTCTTGGGTCATAAAGGAGTTGGTAATGGTCAGCAAAATGGGGGTCAGAAAGGCCAGGGCCATCACCGCCGACAGGGCGGTAAACAAAACCTTCAAGGCCAGGGCCCGCCGCTTATATGGGCTCATTCCTCCTCCACATCCTTTCCCATGCGGCCATCCGCCCAGAACAGCAGCCCGATAATCAGCACCATCACCAGACTCATCAGCAGCGCCGCCGAGGACAGTTTCTGATAGTCCAGGTTCTGGAAGGTGTTGTTCATAAAGTGCTGCAGCAGATACAGGCCGTCGTAGGGGTACTTTCCCGTGAGCAGATACACCTCCCGAAAGATTTTCATGGAGTTAATCAGGCTGAGGATTGTCACAAAGAGGATGGTGGGAGAGAGATAGCGCAGCTTAATGTGAAAAAAAATCTGCGCCGATCCGGCTCCCTCCAGCATGGCCATCTCCTGGATGTCCGTCGGCACATTGGCCAGGGCCGCCAGAAACAGAATCATATTATAGCCCACGTTTTTCCACAAGAACAGCAGAATCACCACATAGCGGTTAAAGCCGGACTTCATCCAGTCCACCTTGTCCAGGCCAAACTGGCCAATCAGGGCGTTGAGGGCCCCGTTGTAGCTGAACACCACCTGCCAAATCAGCACCACCGAGGCCACCGGCACCATCAGCGGGGAGAGCATGGCCGTGCGGAACTGGCTTTTCAGGGGAATCTTTCGATTGAGCATACAGGCCAGCAGCAGGGACAGCACCACCGCCGCCGGCACGGAGATTCCGGAAAAAATCGCCGTATTTTTGGCCGCCAGCCGAAAGGACTGGTTTTTCAGCAGGTATTTGAAGTTGTCAAAGCCCACAAACTCATGGAGCACCGGATTGTTCACAAAGGCGTAGTAGATCACCACAAAAAAGGGCACCACAAAGAAGATCAGCACCCCGATCAGGCTGGGGGACAAAAACGCCAGAGAGATTCCCAGCTCCTTCCGGGCCTGGCGGCGCTCCGCAGCCGTTCTCTCCTGGTAGAGCCGCCGTCTGCCGGCGGTGTTCTCCGGCTGGTTCCATCCTTTTTCCCTGCGGATGTTCCCGTTCATGGCGCTCCCCCCTTTCTTATTTAGACGCAATATCGCAAAATAATGTTTCACGGTCCGCCGAATTTTCACACTGCCATTATATCATAGGCGCCTTGGCCATTCAATGCGCTTTTCCCGAACCAAGGCATTTATTTCCATTCATCTCTCCGGCGAGCTACCCAGGTTATTATTATACACCACCCGGTCTTTCTTTTCTTCTGGGAAAATCCTTAAAGATTCCTTAATTTCCCCTTCAGCATACACAATTCCCCCAGGGGATTGTCAAGAGATTTCTGCCGAAGGCGAAAAAAATCCACGGCGAAGCCTCCGCTTCGCCGTGGGATTCTTCTCTTATTCCACAAATTTCCGTCGAATGGCCCCCATGGTCTCCTCCGAAACGCCGATCTGCCGCAGGTACGCCACCACGCCGCCGTAGGTCTCCCGGAGATAGTCCAGCAGGGCAAACATGGCCGTGGCCGGGGTCTCAAAAAAGCTCTGGGGCAGCCGGTCCATGGGGGGCAGCTGCTCCCTGGCCCCCTCCGGCGCAGGTCCCAGCTTCATGGCGCCGGAACGGATTCGTCTGTAGACCGGCTCCAAAAATACCTGGCTCACACAGTAGTCCGCGGCAATGTCCGCCCGGTCCACCCCGGCGATGCTCAGGAGATAGCAGGTCATTAGCCCGGTCCGGTCCTTTCCGGTGGTGCAGTGATAGAGCAGGGCGCCGGGATTCTCCCCGGCAATTTCCAGCACCTCTCTGGCCCATTCCCGGGCCTCCTCTGCCATGGAGATGTACTGTTCTCCCCAGCCTATGTCCAGCTTGGGAGGCCGGGCGGCCCCGGAGCCGGCCATGGCGGCCTCATTGAACAAGGGCCGATGGTAATAGGGCATCCGGTCCCTTAAGTCGCTGGGCCGGGCGGCGGCCTCCGCCGTTCCCCGGAAGTCCAGGGTGGCGGTAACGCCGTAGTCCATCAGGTACGCCACATCCTCCCGGGGCAGCCCCACCGGCGCCTCGCTGCGGACAAACACCCCGAATTTTGTGGTATGTCCGTCCTCGGTGGGGAAGCCCCCCAGGTCCCGGGCGTTGCAGAGGCCCCTGGTCATCAGTCTTCTCGTTGGCATAGCTTCTCCTCTTTTCTCTTATTCCACAGACTTCAGCGATTCCACCATGTCGATTTTCTTCATCCGGAAATACATCAGCACATTCACCAGCACCGCAAATCCCACGCTCATCAGCACCGAGACGATATAGTTCTGGGGCAGGGCCTGGCGGCCAAACATCACAATGTCCATTTCCACCGTGCTGACCAAATAGGTACAGAGGTATTTCCCCAGCACCTGGCCCAGGGCAATGCCCAGCACCGTCAGCACAATGTTCTCCCGGTAGACATACATGGCCACCTCCATGTCGTAGAAGCCCAAAACCTTGATGGTGGCCAGCTCCCGGATTCGCTCTGTGATATTGATATTGGTCAGGTTGTACAGCACCACCAGGGCCAGGGCCGCTGCGGAAATAATGATAATCATCACCGCCGCATCCACCACCTCCAGGGTACTGCGGAAGGACCGGGAGGTTGCTCCCATATTGACGGCGCTGCGTACCCCCTTCTGCTCCATCAGGGTCTGACACACCTGGCTCACCCCCTCATCGGAGGGATCCACTGTGGTGATTAGGTATTCGTTGGCCTCATAGGGCTCTCCGGTCAGGGCCTCGTACTGGGCCGCAGTCATATAGGCGTAGTGGTAGACATAGTGCTCGTTGATTCCCGCCACCTTCACGGTGATCCGCTGGCCGCAGTCGATGGTGAGGCTGTCCCCCACCTTCAGGCCCAGCATCTCCGCCAGCTTCTCGTCTATAATCACGCCCTCCTCCGGAATGTCCAAGTGGGCCCCGGTGTTCATGTCGTGCAAATCGATCTGCTGGTACAGGGACGCCGGATCGTCCGTCACCGTAAGGTAGCCCTCCACGGTGGTGTCCCCTCCCTGGAACTCCACCGACCGGGTGTTCATGGGCGCCATGGAGCTGACACTGTCCATCTCCGAAAGCAGCTGTCCCACGTCCTCCCGAGCATGGTCCACAGAGGTGTCCAGCCCCACCTGGGCGGAGTATTGATAGATGCCGCCATATTGCAGGTCAATGATGCTGAAAATGCTGCTCCGCAGCCCCAGCCCCGCAATCAGCAGCGCCGTGCAGCCTGCCACACCGATCACCGTCATCCAGAACCGCTTTTTATAGCGGAACAGATTTCTGGCGGAAACCTTCATGGAGAAGGTAAAGTGCTTCCACAGCAGGGGGATTCGCTCCAGCAGAATTCGCTTGCCCGCCTTGGGGGCCTTGGGCCGCATCAGCGAGGCGGGACTGGACTGAGCCGTGGACAGCATGGCCCACAGGGTCGCCCCCACAGTGCAAATCAGCCCTGCGCCCAGGGCGGCGAAGCACAGTCCCCAGTGGACCGTCAGCTCCAGCTTGGGCAGGGTGTACATCACGCCATAGGAGGTGAAAATGACCCAGGGAATCAGGGTGGTGCCGATCAGTCCTCCTACCAGTGCCCCCAGCAGCGCCGCCACCGCACCGTAAATCAGAAACTTGGCCGCAATGGCCCCGGTGCCGTAGCCCATGGCCTTGATGGTGCCGATCTGGGTCCGCTCCTCCTCCACCATGCGGGTCATGGTGGTCAGGCACACCAGCGCCGCCACCACAAAGAAGATCAAGGGAAACATCCGGGCCAGATTTTCCATCCGGGCGGCGTTTTGGTCATAGCTCACAAATCCGTAGTTGCTCTCCCGGTCCAGCACATAGACCTCCGCCGGCTTAATCTCCCGAATCTCGTCCTGGGCGTCCTGAATCTGGCTCTGCCCCTGGGAGAGCTGCTCCTCCGCCTGGGCCTCGGCGTCCTCCAGCTCCTGGAGGCCTTGGGAATATTCCGTCTCTCCGTCCTGGAGCTCCGTCTCTCCGTCGGCGATCTGCTGGGCGGCATCCGCCACCTGCTGGTCATACTGGCTCAGGGCGTCGGCATAGGCCGTCTCCCCGGATTCCAGCTCCTCCTGACCGGCATAGTACTGGCTCCAGCCGCTGTCAATCTGGGCCTGGGCCGCGGCCAGCTGCTGCTCCGCCGCATCCACCTGGCTGTAGTATTCCGCCCAGCCTGCGTCCAGCTGCTGCCGTCCCTGGTCCAGCTGGGCCTGGGCATCGGCCAGCTGAGCTTTGGCTCCGGCCAGCTGGGCCTCCATGGCGTCCAGGGTCTCCTGATTGAAGATCAGCGTATCCGGGTCCACGGGGATTCCCATCTGCTCCATGTCCTCCACCCGCTGCTGCTGCTCCTCCAGGGCCTTTCGATAGGCCTCCACCTCCCCCTCCAGGGCGGTGACCTGGTCCTGGGCCTGGTCCACCTGGGCCTTGGCGTCGTTCCAGTTTTCCTCCTGGGTATTGAGCTCCTGCCAGGCGGCGGACAGCTGGCTCTGGGCGGAGGCCCGCTGACTGTCCAGCTCCCCTTGGGCGCTGTTTAGGGTATCCTTGGAGTCGCTTAGCTCCTCCCAGCCCTCGTCCAGCTGGGTCCGGGCGTCGGCCAGCTGGGCCTGGCCGGAGGCCACGCCCTCCTCATAGGCATCCTTGGACTCCGCCAGCTCCTCCCAGCCCTCGTCCAGCTGGGTTCTGGCGTCGGCCAGCTCCTGTCTGCCCTCCTGAATCTGCTCATCCGCCTGGGCTTTGGCGTCGTCCATCTCCTGCTGGGCCTCGTCCACCTGGCTCTGGGCATCGGACACCAGTGCGGTATACCGCAGATCTCCCCGCTCCTGGGCGGAGACCTCCAGCCGCTCCGTCAGGTCCCCGATCAGGTCCTGATAGTCCGTTTCATAGGCATCCAGGGCCTTGGCCCCTGCCGCCCGAATATTCACCACCGTGTAATAGTCCAGCCGGAAGCTCTCCTCCGGCAGCAGCACAAAGGCCACCACCCGGCCGTCTCCCAGGGTGCTGGTTCCCCGGTCCAGGGAGATGTACAGTGGGCTTTCCACCACCCCGGTGATGGTATAGCTCCCGTCCTCCAGGGCCTCCGTCATGGTCTCTCCCGGGGTCAGGGTCACGGTGTCTCCCACAGACACCTCCATGGCCTCCAGGAGCTTGGCATCCACGGCGCACTCATGCTTTCCCTGGGGCAGCCGCCCCTCCAGGACCGTGGGCTCTTGGAACCCCGCCTGGGACAGGCTGATGGCTTTGACCACCTTCTGCACATCCCCCAGGGCCAAGGTGGCATCAATGGACCAGCCGCCCTCGGCCTGCTCCACCCCTTCCACCTGGGAAAAGGCCGTTACGTCCTCCTCTGTCAGGCCCAGGGTCGAGAGAATCTGCACATCATAGAGGCCGTTTTTGTCGAAAAAGCGGTCAGAGGTATCCCGCATATCCGGTGCCGCCGACCGCAGGCCCACCAGAAACAGCACGCCCAGCGCTACCATGACAAAAATAGAAAAGAACCGGGAGCGGGAGCCCCTGATTTCCCGGATCAGCTCTTTTCGCAGTGTTCTGCTCACTACCACTCGATCCTTTCTATGGGAGTTGGGTGGGGGTTCTGATACATCTTACTGACGGTTCCGCTGCGGATCTGAATGACCCGGTCCCCCATGGGCATCAGCGCGGAGTTGTGAGTGATGATAATCACCGTCATGCCGTCTCTCCGGCAGGTATCCTGGAGGAGCTGCAGCACCTCTTTGCCGGTGTTGTAGTCCAGGGCGCCGGTGGGCTCGTCGCAGAGCAGGAGCTTGGGCCGCTTGGCCAGAGCCCGGGCAATGGCCACCCGCTGCTGCTCTCCTCCGGAGAGCTGGGCCGGGAAATTGTCCATCCGGGCGCCCAGCCCCACCCGCTCCAGGGCGTCCTCTGCGTCCATGGGATTGGGGCAGATCTCGCTGGCCAGCTCTACATTTTCCTTGGCGGTGAGATTTCCCACCAGGTTATAAAACTGAAACACAAAGCCGATGTCATACCGGCGATACTGGGTCAGCCGTTTCCCGCGGAAGCCGCTGACCGGCTGGTTATCCACCAAAATAGAGCCGGAGGTGGGGATGTCCATGCCTCCCAACAGGTTCAGCACTGTGGTCTTACCTGCGCCGCTGGGCCCTACAATGACACACAGCTCGCCTTTTTCCACCTCCAGGTTCACGCCCTTTAGCGCCTGAACCGCGCCGCCGCCGGAGGAATAGACCCGGGTGACGTCCTTCAGTGTAATAAATGCCATAGTGACACGCTCCTAGTTCATTCTGTGATTCTAAAACGATTATAGTATAGCCCACCTTCGAAAGCAATGAACATCCTGTAAACTTTCCCGAAAATGCGGCGGACGCACCCGATTCCTCAGGTGCGTCCTGATTTATTTCCGGTTCAGCCCCCACAGCGCCAGCTCCAGGGCGCCGGCCACCGCCTGGTTTTGGACCCCACTTCGGTCTCCGGAGAATACATACCTTCGGCAGAAGGTCTCTCCCCGAATCCACAGCCCCAGGTACACGGTGCCCACCGGGGTTTCGCTGCCGTCCCCCTCCGGTCCGGCCAGCCCTGTGGCGGACACCGCCACATCTGCCCCCATCACCTGGGCCGCTCCCTGGGCCATGGCCCGGGCCACCGGCTCCGACACTGCGCCCCATCGCTCCAGCAGCGTCTGGGGCACACCCAGCACCTGATGCTTGATTCGGTCGCAGTAGCTGACCACCCCCCCGGGAAACACCTGAGAGCTGCCGGGCACCGCCGTAATGGCTGCGGCGATTCGGCCGCCGGTGAGGGACTCCGCCGTGGTAAGGGACATCCCCCTCTCCTTCAGCGCCGCCACCAGGCCTTGGGCCTTATCCTCCATAGCGGATATGCACCGGCTCGGTGCCCTCCACCGCAGCGGCCACCAGGCCCTCCACGTCCAGGCTCTCCTCGATTGTCTCGATCTCCCGAAGGGAGGGGCGGGTCTTGGGGTGCTTGGGGGTAAACACCGTGCAGCAGTCCTCATAGGGCAAAATGGAGGTCTCCATGGTGCCGATCTTCCGGGCCACGGTGATGATTTCCTCCTTGTCCATGCCGATCAGCGGCCGGAACACCGGAAGGGTACACACGGCGTTGGTGACCATCATGGCCTGCATGGTCTGAGAGGCCACCTGGCCCAGGCTCTCCCCGGTGGTCAGGGACATGCACCCCAGCTTCTCCGCCAGGCCCTGGGCAATGCGCATCATCATCCGCCGCATAATCAGCGTAAAGAACTCCTCCGGGCAGTTGTCCCGGATCTCCTCCTGGATTTTGGTAAAGGGCACCACATGGACCGTCATTCTTCCGCAGTACCGGGTCATAATCCGGGCCAGGTCCAGAACCTTCTCTTTGGCCCGTTCCGAGGTATAGGGATAGCTGAAGAAGTGGATGCACTCCAGCTCCACCCCCCGCTTGCCGATCATATAGCCGGCCACCGGGCTGTCGATTCCTCCGGAGAGCAGCAGCGCCGTCTTGCCTCCCACCCCGGTGGGCAGGCCGCCGGCGCCCGGCAGAGAGGGCCCATGGACGTAGGCATGGTCCTCCCGAACCTCCACATAGACGGTGTACTCCGGGTGATGGACATCCACGGCGGTGCCGGGATATTCCTCCGCCAGACGGCCGCCGATCTCCTGGGAGATCTGAATGGAGGTCAGCGGGAACTTCTTGTCTGCCCGCTTGGACTCCACCTTAAAGCTCCGGGCCATTTCCACGTCCTCCCCCAGGTAGTCCCGGCAGGCCTCAAAAATTGCGTCCATGGTCTTTTCACAGCCCCGGCACCGGCACATGGTAGCCACGCCGAATACCCGGCCGCAGGCCTCCCAGGCCCCGTCCAGGTCGCAGTCCTCGTTCTCCGGCTCCACATACACCGTGGACTGGAGCAGTCGGATCTTAAATTTGCCATAGGGCCGCAGCCGCCGGGTAAGATTGGAGTGGAGCCGCCCCTCAAAGGAGGATCGGTTGAGTCCCTTCAGGACAATTTCGCCCATTTTCAGGAGAAACATTTCATTCATAGCGTTTCCTCAGTTCTTTTTTAAATATGTGGGAACATTATACACCAAAGCCGTCCCCCTTGCAACCGCTCAGCCCAGCCGATAGGTCCGATATTGAATGGCCTCCGCCAGATGCGCCGGGGCGATGTCCTCGCTGCCCGCCAGATCCGCAATGGTCCGGGCCACCCGAAGAATGCGGTCATAGCTCCGGGCGGTGAGGTTCATGCTGCGGAAGGCCTGTCTCATCAGCTCCGTGCAGGCCCCGTCCAGCCGGCATATGCTCTGCACCGCCGCCGGGGTCATCTCTCCGTTGCAGCGGACCTCCGTCCCCCGGAACCGCCGGGTCTGGATTGCCCGGGCCTGATCCACCCGGTCCTTGATGGCCTGAGAGGGCTCTCCCTGGGCCCTGGAGGACATGGCCTCAAACTCCACCGCCGGCACCTCCACAATCATGTCAATCCGGTCCAGCAGAGGGCCGGAGAGCCGGGACAGATATTGCTTCACCGAGGCCTGGGAGCAGGTGCAGCGTCCGGAGGGGTGGCCGTACCAGCCGCATTTGCAGGGATTCATGGCACACACCAGCATAAACTTGCTGGGATAGGACGCCGACCCGCTGACCCGGGAAATGGTGACCCTTCCGTCCTCCAGGGGCTGGCGCATAATCTCCAGGGCATCCTTGGAGAACTCCGGCAGCTCGTCCAGAAACAGCACCCCGTTGTGGGCCAGGGAGATCTCTCCCGGCTTTGGATTGGTGCCGCCTCCCGCCAGTCCCGCGGCGGAGACCGTGTGATGGGGCGACCGGAAGGGCCGCTCCGTCACCAGAGGGTGCTCCCGGGTCAGCAGTCCCTGGACGGAATAGATCTGGCTCACCTCCAGGGCCTCCTCCCGGGTCATGTCCGGCAGAATGGAGGGAAGCCGCTTGGCCAGCATGCTTTTGCCCGCCCCCGGCGGCCCCACCATCAGAATATTGTGGGACCCTGCCGCGGCAATCTCCAGGGCCCGCTTTACGTTTTCCTGGCCCTTCACATCCCGATAGTCCAGCTTCGGCCCATGCTCCGGCTCCGGCTCCCAGAGCGCCACCGGCTCCATGGTCCGATATCCGGTGAGATGGTCCCGCAGCTGCGCCACCGTCTCCGGGCCGTAGACCGTCAATCCTCCCGCCAGGGTGGCCTCCGGGCCGTTGGCCGCCGGAACCACCAGGGTGTCCACCCCCATAGCCTTGGCCGCCATAGCCATGGGCAGGATCCCGGACAAAGGCCGCAGGGCCCCGCTCATGCTGACCTCCCCCAGAAAGGCCCAGTTGTCCCCCGGCAGCCGCAGCTGCCCCGAGGCCGCCAAAATTCCCATTAAAATGGGCAGATCGTACACCGTTCCGCTTTTCCGTGTGCCCGCCGGGGCCAGGTTGATGGTAATCCGTCCGGTGGGGAACTGCATCCCGCTGCTGAGGACCGCCGTTCGGACCCGCTCCCGGGACTCCCGCACCGCCGCGTCCGGCAGTCCCACAATGTCAAAATTAGGCAGTCCCTGGGTGATGCCGCACTCCACCGTGACCCCATAGCCCTGGATTCCTCCCAGACCCATGGACCAGACATGATAGACCATAACGTACTCCTTTCTGTCCCCCGGGGCGGCGCGCCTCATCTGCGGGCCCCTGCAATTTTTGCATTTAGGACTTGCGATAGGTCTCAGAACGTGCTATAGTATGAAACGTATGATACGTTTCATATGACATTCGGGATTCCGTTGTTTTTATCTTTATTTTACCGCAAGTATTGTGAAATTTCAAACAAATCTTTTATGCAACATCACATGAGTTCTTCTCCCCCATGGTGCCGGGCTTGTTGGAATGTGCAAAGTTTTTAAAAATGCTATGCAGAAGATTTACATTTCTTCCGAATCTGTGGTACAATACAATTGCTGCGACGGGCCGGCATCGTGACACAGTGTCCGGCCCCACGGGCGACATCATCTTTGTACAGTTACAGATTCGCCCCAAACGATTCAAGGAGGAATTACTTTGGCTAGAAAACTGAAAACCATGGACGGCAACAACGCGGCCGCGCATGTGGCGTATGCCTTTACCGACGTTGCTGCCATTTACCCCATTACTCCGTCCTCTGTGATGGCCGAGCACATTGACGAGTGGTCCGCCAAGGGCCGCAAAAACCTCTTCGGCCAGACCGTCCGCGTGGCGGAGATGCAGGCGGAGGGCGGCGCGGCAGGCGCTGTCCACGGAAGCCTGATGGCCGGTGCCCTCACCACCACCTTTACCGCTTCCCAGGGCCTGCTGCTGATGATTCCCAATATGTATAAAATCGCCGCGGAGAATCTCCCCTGCGTCATGCACGTCTCCGCCCGAGCCCTGGCCACCCACGCGCTGTCCATCTTCGGCGACCACAGCGACGTTATGGCCTGCCGCGGTACCGGCTTTGCCATGCTGTCCTCCGCCAATCCCCAGGAGGTCATGGACCTGGCCGCCGTGGCCCATCTGTCCGCCATTGAGGCCTCCGCCTCCTTCCTGCACTTCTTCGACGGCTTCCGTACCTCCCACGAGATTCAGAAAATCGGCGTGTGGGATTATGCCGAGCTGGAGGAGATGATGGACAAGGACGCCGTGGCCAAATTCCGCGCCCGGGCCCTGAACCCCAACCATCCCGTGATCAAGGGCTCCGCCCAGAACCCCGATATCTTCTTCCAGGTCCGTGAGGCCTGCAACACCCATTACGACGAGCTGCCCGCAGTGGTGGTCAAGTACATGGACAAGGTCAACGAAAAACTGGGCACCAACTATAAGCCCTTCAACTACTACGGCGCTCCCGACGCCGAATATGTCATTGTCTCCATGGGCTCCTCCTGCGACGCCCTGATGGAGGTCTGCGACTACCTCAACGCCACCGGCAAGAAGGTGGGCATGGTAAACGTCCATCTGTACCGCCCCTTCTCCGCCAAGTATCTGGTGGACGTGCTGCCGGAGACCGTAAAGCGCATTGCGGTGCTGGACCGGTGCAAGGAGCCCGGCGCCCTGGGCGAGCCCCTGTATCTGGATGTGGTCACCGCTCTGGCCGGGACCAAGTTCGGCTCCGTTCCCGTGATCGGCGGCCGCTACGGCCTGGGCTCCAAGGACGTGGGCACCGGCTGTCTGATCTCCGCCTACCTGAACCTGATGTCCGAGACGCCCAAGACGCCCTTTACCCTGGGCATCAACGACGACGTCACCGGCCTGTCTCTGCCCATCACCGACAACACCGACTGTCAGGCCAAGGGCAACACCGCCTGTAAATTCTGGGGCCTCGGCTCCGACGGCACCGTGGGCGCCAACAAGAACTCCATTAAGATCATCGGCGACAACACCGATCTCAACGCCCAGGCCTATTTCCAGTATGACTCCAAGAAGTCCGGCGGCGTGACCATCTCCCATCTGCGCTTTGGCCCCGAGCCCATCCGCTCCTCCTACTATGTAACCATGAGCGACTTTGTGGCCTGCCACAACGCCTCCTATCTGGAGAAGTACCCCATGGTTCAGGACTGTAAGCCCGGCGGCACCTTCCTCATCAACTGCGGCTACACTCTGGAGGAGCTCTCCGGCATTCTCCCGGTGGAGGCCAAGCAGTACATCGCCAAGAACCAGGTGAACGTCTACACCATCGACGCCGTGAAGATCGGCAAGGAGCTGGGCCTTGGCACCAAGTACAACATGGTCCTGATGTCCGCCTTCTTTAAGCTGGCAAACATCATTCCCATTGAGGATGCCGTAAAGTACATGAAGCAGGCCTGCGAGGACTCCTATGGCAAGTTCGGCGAGGAGACCGTCCAGAAGAACAAGAACGCCGTGGACGCCGGTCTCACCGGTCTGGTGAAGCTGGAGATTCCCGCAGACTGGGCCACCACCACCCTGGGCGGCGTAGAGGCCGCTCCGGCCGAGTCCCCCCGTCCTGAGCTCAACACCTTTATTAAGGACGTGCTGGTACCGGCCAACGCCATGCGGGGTGACGAGATCCCCGTGTCCAAGCTGATGCCTCTGGCCGACGGCACCCTTCCCTCCGGCTCCGCCGCCTACGAAAAGCGGGGCATCGCCGTGGATGTGCCGGTGTGGCTGCCGGAGAACTGCATCCAGTGCAACCGCTGCTCCTATGTCTGCCCCCATGCGGTCATCCGCCCGGTGGTGATGACCGAGGAGGAGCTCCGGAACGCTCCCGCCGCCACCAAGTCCGCCAAGATGATGGGCAAGGGCACCGAGGGCCTCCACTTCTCCATGGTGATTTCTCCCATGGACTGCACCGGCTGCGGATCCTGCGTGAATGTCTGCCCCGCCAAGAACAAGGCCCTGGAGCTCAAGCCTCTGGCCCAGTCCATGGAGCAGGAGGCGGTCTTCACCTACGGCATCGACACCGTCACCGAAAAGCCCCTGCCCTTTAAGCCCAGCACCGTCAAGGGCTCCCAGTTCAAGACCCCCCTGTTTGAGTTCTCCGGGGCCTGCGCCGGCTGCGGTGAGACCCCCTATGTAAAGCTCATCACCCAGCTCTTTGGCGACCGGATGCTCATCGCCAACGCCACCGGCTGCTCCTCCATCTGGGGCGCCAGCGCTCCCTCCACCCCCTACACCGTCAACAAGGCGGGGAAGGGTCCCGCCTGGGCCAACTCCCTCTTTGAGGACAATGCCGAGTTCGGCTACGGTATGCTTCTGGCCACAGAGCAGCGCCGGGCCAAGGTGGCCGCCCTCACCCAGGCCCTGGCAGACCAAGCCGACACCCCTGCGGAGCTGAAGGAAGCCGCCCAGGGCTGGCTGGCCGCACAGAACCAGGGAGAAGGCTCCAAGGCACCCTCTGCCGCCCTCACCCAGGCCCTGGCCAAGCTGATTTCCCAGGGCAAGCCCGACGCCGGGGTACAGGAGCTCTATGAGATGCGGGATATGTTTGTCAAGCCCTCTCAGTGGATCTTCGGCGGCGACGGCTGGGCCTACGACATCGGCTACGGCGGCCTGGACCATGTGCTGGCCCAGAACCGCAATGTAAACGTGTTTGTTCTGGACACCGAGGTCTACTCCAACACCGGCGGTCAGGCCTCCAAGGCCACTCCCATCGGCGCTGTGGCAGAGTTTGCCGCAGCCGGCAAGGCGGTGAAGAAGAAGGATCTGGCCCAGATTGCCATGACCTACGGCTACGTCTATGTGGCTCAGGTGGCCATGGGTGCGGATTATCAGCAGACCCTCAACGCCATTTTGGAGGCAGAGGCCTACGACGGTCCTTCCCTGATTATCGCCTACGCCCCCTGCATCAACCACCACGCCAAGGCCGGCATGGGCAAGGCCATGAACACCATGGAGCGGGCGGTCAAGGCCGGATACTGGCATCTGTTCCGGTACAACCCGGAGAAGGAAAAGCCCTTCACCCTGGACTCCAAGGCCCCCACGGACAAGTACGACGACTACATCATGTCCGAGAGCCGCTACTCCTCCCTGGCCAAGAGCTTCCCCGACCGGGCAAAGGTCCTCTTTGCCGAAGCCGAGGAATTCGCCGCAGAGAAGTATACCGAGCTGGCCAAGAAGGCCGACAATCAGTAAGATTCCCCAGGCGGGCGCTTCGGCGCCCGCCTTTTCCCGTTTCCCGAAAAACCCGTAAAAATTCTGTAAAAAACTTGGTTCTCCCCTTGACAGACCGCCGGGATTGTACTAAAATGTCTTTGTCAAACGTACGATACGTTTGATGACAAATGGAACCATCGGCTGTGTCACCCGGCGGCTTCATTCTACGATGCATTACCAATCCGGCTGTCTGTTCAGGTCACCTCCCTGAGTCGTAGCCAGGCAGTCGGTTTCGGCAATGCTATGGGACGACGGATTGTTTTGCGGGGGCGCAAAATAATTCGTCTTTTTCCTTTTCTCTTGCATTTTTCGAAAAATTTGATATACTAATGAAAAGACTTTGTAAATTCCAGATTTCTACAGATAGATTCAGGTGATATTATGAGCACGAGCAACAGCCCTATCCTTAACGCGAAGCTGTCTCTGGACAGCGATGTCCCCCTGTATAACCAGCTGGTGGTAATCATCAAGCGTCATATCTCCGCCGGGATCCTCAGTCCCGGGGACCTGCTCCCCTCTGAGGCCGAGCTGTGCCGGGCCCTGTCTATTTCCCGTTCCACGGTCCGTCAGGCCATTGGGGCCCTGGAGTCCGAGGGCCTGGTGGTCCGCCGCCAGGGCAAGGGCACCTTTGTGGCGGAGCCCAAGGTCCACCGGAAAACCGAGCGGGTCTATTCCTTCACCGCGGAGATGACCGCCATGGGCCTGACCCCCTCCTCGGATCTCATTGAGTTTGCGGTGATCGACCCTACGCCGGACATTGTTAAAATGCTGGAGCTTCGTTCCAGCGACATCAAGGTCTACAAGTTCACGCGAATCCGAAAGGTCAACGGCGAGCCTCTGATGCTGGAGACCTCCTTTTACCCCCAGTACATCTATCCCGGCCTCACCCGGGAGCTGCTCCAGACCCATTCCTTCTACTCTCTGCTCTACGACGTAGGGGTGATTCCCTATACCGCCGTGGACTCCTATGAGGCGGTGAAGTTCAGCAAGGCCGATGCGGACCTGCTCCACTGCCGGGTGGGCAGCGCAGGCTTCTTTGTCCAGCGTCAGACCCGCACGGAAAGCGGCGAGTGCTATGAGTTCACCCAGGCCTATATGCGGGGAGACCGGGCCTCCCTGGACATCGTTCTCCACAAGGACGGGGTCACCTTCTCCCGGAGCGTGGATAAGACCCACTCCTAAGCCATATTCCGGCAGCTCTGCCTTGGCAGGGCTGCCTTTTTGTATTTTCCCCTTGTGAAATCAGGCCGGACGTATTATAATAGTGCCGCAAACAAGCTCGGAGGCGGCCCTTGGGCGCCCCCGGCGCCATTTAGGAGGAACCTGATCGTGTGTCATGAACAGACATCTCATATAGCGCAATATCTCATTCCCGGAAAGCGGGTCCATCTGGTGGGCATCGGCGGCGTGTCCATGTGTGCCCTGGGCATGGTGCTCCAGGGTATGGGCATCACCGTCACCGGCTCGGACATGAACCGCAGCAAGGCCACGGACAATCTGGTGGCCAAGGGCATCCCCGTGGTCATCGGCCACCAGGCGGAGAATATTCAGGGGGCCGACTGCGTCATCCGCACCGCCGCCGCCCATGACGACAACCCGGAGATTGCCGCCGCTCTGGCCGCCGGGATTCCGGTGTTTGAGCGGGCCCAGTCCTGGGGCTACATTATGTCCGCCTACAAAAACGCCGTGTGCTTCTCCGGCACCCACGGCAAAACCACCGCTACCTCTATGATGACCCACATCGCCATGGAGGCCGGACTGGATCCCACGGTGATGATCGGCGGCTATCTGAATCTTCTGGACGCCGGCCACCGGGTGGGCCACGGAGAGACCATCATTATGGAGTCCTGCGAATACTGCAACTCCTTTTTGAACTTCACCCCCACCATCGCCGTGATTCTGGACATTGAGGCGGACCATCTGGACTTCTTTAAGGATCTGGAGGACATCAAGCACTCCTTCCGCACCTTTGCGGAGCTGACCCCGGCCGATCGGGGCATCGTCATTGCCAACGGCATGGACAAAAACACCATGGACGCGCTGAAGGGCATTGACCGGAAGGTTATCACCTTCGGCATGACCCCGGACATGAACGTCTATCCCACCCACTTTGACCGGGGCTTCTCCAGCTTCGACGTGTACTGTGACGGCCTGTTCTACACCCATGTGGACCTGCGGGTTCTGGGCCAGCACAACTGCATGGACGCTCTGGCCGCCATTGCCGCAGCCTGGGCGCTGGGGGTAGACCCGGAGGCCATCACCCGGGGCCTCACCTCCTTCACCGGTGCGGCCCGGCGGATGGAGTTCAAGGGCACCTTCCGGGGGGCCGACATCTACGACGACTACGCCCACCATCCCGGAGAGCTGAAGGCCACTCTGGACGCAGTGCCCCAGCGGGGCTACAGCCGGACCATTGTGGTGTTCCAGCCCCATACCTACTCCCGGACCAAGGCCCTGTTCCCGGAGTTTGTGGAGCAGCTCTCCCGGCCGGACCTCACCATTTTGGCAGAGATCTACGCCGCCCGGGAGCAGAATACCCTGGGTATCTCCTCCAAGGACCTGGCGGATCAGATTCCCGGTGCCGAGTACTATCCCAGCTTCGAGGCCATCACCCAGCGGCTTCAGGAGATCGCCGCCCCCGGCGACCTGATTCTGACCATCGGCGCCGGCAACATCTATAAGGTGGGGGAGGACCTGGCCAAGCTGGGCCATTGACCCGTCCCCTTAAGCGCCGCGCCTGCGGCGCTTTTCCTTTTTAATGGTTTCTTAAGAACTCCACCCCTTTGTTTTTAATCTCCCATTTGGTACACTGATTTCGGAAGGTGAGCGATATGTACAAGGTACTCATTTGTGACGACGAGGCGGACATTCGGTCGGCCCTGAGCATCTATCTCACAGCCTCCGGCTACCAGACGGTGCTCTGTGCCAACGGCCAGGAGGCCCTGGAGGCGGTGGCCGCCGGGGGCATTCAGCTGGTACTGCTGGACATTATGATGCCGGTGATGGACGGAATCACCGTGCTCTCCCGGCTCCGCCAGACCAGCAACGTCCCGGTAATCCTCCTGACGGCCAAAAGCGAGGACACCGACAAGATTCTCGGTCTGGACGTGGGGGCGGATGACTACATCACAAAGCCCTTTAATCCGGTGGAGGTGCTGGCCCGGGTAAAATCCCAGCTCCGGCGCTATCTCCAGCTGGGCTCCGCCGTCACGGCGCCCTCGGCCCTGGTCTGCGGCCCGGTGTCCATGGATGACAAGGCCAAAATCGTCACCGTAGACGGGGACCCGGTGAGCCTCACCCCCACGGAGTACGAGATTCTCAAGCTCTTTCTCACCCATCCGGGCCAGGTGTTCTCCATTGCCGAGATCTACCGCCAGGTCTGGAAGGAGTCCCCGGTGGGTGCCGAGGGCACCGTCGCCGTACATATCCGCCACCTTCGAGAGAAAATCGAGATTGACCCTGCCAATCCCCGATACCTGACCGTCGTCTGGGGCCAGGGGTACAAATTCGTCTCGACCTGAACGGAGTGGTTTCATGAATTCCTTTTTTTATCGCACCGGCACAAAAATCACCGGCGCCGTTCTGTGCCTCATCAGTCTCACCACCGCATTCCTCTGCGGGCTGCTGATTCTGCTGCTGCTGGGGGCCGGGACCTATGATTCCGGCCGCAGCCCCTTTGAGGCCTTGGCCTCCCGGCAGCTCTACTCGGATGCCAACAACATCATGAACGGCTACTTTGACCCCAGCGATCCCACCCATCCCTGGACCGGCTACGATTCCGACGGCCTTTACACCGGGGAGGACTCCAACCTGCGCTATTCCATCACCGACGACAGCACCGGTAAGGTCGTGCTGTCCACCTATGACCAGGAGGCCGCCGCCCTTCAGAAGCGGCTCTCCTTCAGCTTCGACATAGCGGACACCGTCACCGCTCCGGAGTCCTTTGTGGTAAACAGTCTGCTGTTCCGCTGCGACGGCGCCTATTACCTCTACAACAACGACCTGGAGGCCTTTCTCCTGGTGTCCAGCTCCCTGGGCCAGAGCAGCGCCTCGGTGGAGGTTCTGGACGCCGACGCCATGACTGCAGGCTTCAGCTATCCCGCCGACGGTCCCCACTATTCCTATTACTACGGTGAAAGCGGCGAGGGCTTCTACCAGGACGACGACTGGTCCCTGGATGTCACCAGCTACACCACCAAGGACTACACCATCACTTGCTACCTGCTCTCCGACTTTCCCTATCCGGACATCTATCAGACCATTTCCCGCTTCTCCACCCGAATCACGGCCCTGCGGTTTTGGCTGCTGGGCGTGGAGGGCTGCGCCCTGCTGCTGACCATGATTCTGATGGTATACCTGGGCTGTACCGTGGGCCGGGTCCCCGGGCAGACCGAGCCGGTGCTGGGTCCCATCTATCGACTTCCCCCGGATCTGGCCGGAGTGCTGTGCCTGATTCTGGGTGTCGGCTGTCTGGGGGCCTGTATGGAGCTGTATGACTCTCTCTATCTCTCCGCCCTCCTGTCCGTAATGGGACTGCTGCTTCTGGGGCTGGCCGTGGCGGTTTTGTATTTCGTACTGACGATTTGCGTCCGGATCAAAACCCACACGCTGATCCAGGGGAGCCTTCTCTACCGGCTTCTCCACACCCTGCACCGGGGCATTTGCAAGCTGGGCCGGGGGCTTAGCCGGTGCGTGGGCTATCTGCCCCTGCTGTGGAAGGTATTCCTCTGCTACGGCGTTTTGTGTCTGGGGGAGTTCCTGCTGCTGATGACCTGCACCTGGGTCAGCGGTGTGCTGATCTTCCTGTGGTTTGTGGAAAAGCTCCTGTTGGGCGCCCTGGTGGGCTATGTGACCCTGAGCTTCCGGCGGCTGAAAGCCGGCGCAGAGGCCATCGCCGCAGGGGACTACAACACCAAGGTGAAGGAGGACCATCTGGTGATGGACTTCAAGTCCGCCGCCGACACCCTCAATCACATTCAGGACGGCATGAATGCTGCCGTGGACAGCCGCACCCGGTCCGAGCGGCTGAAAACCGAGCTGATTACCAATGTGTCCCACGATCTCAAAACCCCGCTGACCTCCATTGTCAGCTATGTGGACCTGCTAAAGCAGGAGCCCGCCGGCTCCGAGGCCGCCAAGGAGTATCTGGAGGTCCTGGACCGACAGTCCATGCGGCTAAAAAAGCTCATTGAGGACCTGGTAGAGGCCAGCAAGGCCTCCACGGGAAACCTGAACCTCCAGCTGGAGCCGCTGGACTTCAATATGCTCCTGGGCCAGGCCATGGGAGAGTACGCCCAGCGGCTGACCGCGGCGGATCTCACCCCGGTGATGAAGCTCCCCGAGGAGCCTGCCATGGTCCGGGCCGACGGGCGGCGGCTGTGGCGAGTCTTTGACAATCTGCTGGGAAACGCCGTGAAATACGCCATGCCCGGCACCCGGCTCTATCTCACCGTCGAGGCCGGCTCCTCCGTCACCGCCACCTTCCGCAACATCTCTCGGGAGCCCTTGACCGTCTCCGCCGAGGATCTGATGGAGCGGTTCGTCCGGGGGGACGCCTCCCGGCACACCGAGGGCAGCGGGCTGGGCCTGTCCATTGCCCGAAGCCTGACGGAGTCCATGGGCGGCAGCTTTGGACTACAGCTGGACGGCGACCTGTTCAAGGTCACGGTCTCCTTCCCCCTGCTTCCGGCGGATCCCCCGGATTTGCCGTAATTGCTTCGCAGCGCGGCCGGAACCTCCAGGTTCCGGCCGCTTCTTCATACTTTCGACACAATTCTCTGGTATCATAGGTCGATATTCTCACGGAGGAGGCCATGTCCGCTGCACCATTAGAAGCGCTTCCCCACAAAATCATCCCGCTCCGGGACAAAAATATTGACGATCCCAGCCTGATAAGGGCTGCCGACCTGCTGCCCTTTGCCTGGAAGCCGGTTGCGTGTTGAGGAGGTTCCCCTGTGAAAACCATTCGGCTTTCTGCCCTGTTTCTTATTCTGTGTCTGATGCTGTCCACCCCGTCTCTGGGGGTGGATAGCATCTCCAAAACCGGCCTGGAGGGCCGTCGGTTCCTGGTGCTGGGAGACAGCTACACCGCAGGCTACGGTCTGGACACCCCGGAGCAGGACTGGACCTATTTGCTGGCGGACCGCTGGAACATGACCCAGCGGAATTACTCCATCAGCGGCTCTTCCTTCGCCTCCGGCCCCCTGGGCTATTACCCCATGGTGGACCGGTGCCGGGACCTGCCGGAGGACTCGGACCTGGATTTTGTCCTGCTCCAAGGAGGCTCCAACGACTGGGCGGACGACATTCCCCTGGGCCAGGAAAACAGCACCGACCCGGAGACCTTCCAGGGCGCCCTAAACATCATTTTGGACCTGCTCCAGGAAAAATACCCGGAGGCCACCTTGGTGTGCTTCACCCCCTGGATCTCCGACGGCACCCGAAATCAGGCGGGCTGCACCGCCCAGGACTACACCGACGCCATGCTTCGCATCTGCGATGCCCGGGGCATTGTCTGCTACAACGCCAGCAACGCCCAGGAAAACGGCATGTACCTCAATGACGGAGACTTCCGGCGTCAGTTCTGTCTGAGCCAGGGGGACTGGTACCACCTCAATCCCCAGGGCCACGCCATGTTCGCCCCGATCTTCGGGGCCTGGCTGGAGCGGACCCTCTATCCCTCTACTCCCGCAGACCAGTATTATGACCTGGCGCTGGCCTCCCAGTCCGTTCGAGAGGCGGTGTCCCAGTTGGCCCCTGCCGGCATTCTCAGCGGCACCAGCCTCCATCTCTTTTCCCCCACCCGGGCCGCCACCCGGGAGATGCTGGCGCTGACCCTCCACCGAATGGCGGGAAGCCCCCCGGCCTCCCAGCGGTTCCTCTCGGATCTGGCCCCTGACAACGCCTCCTGGCAGGCCGTGTGCTGGGCCATGGATGTGGGGATTTTCTCCCCGGCAGAGGAATTCTCTCCCCAGCAGACCGTCACTCGGGAGATGCTGGCCACCGCCCTGTTCCGCTATGCCACGGAGTTTCGCCAGCAGCCGCCCCAGGCGCTGGTGGGCCTGGGCTCCTACGCCGACGGCAGTGCCGCCTCGGAATATGCCCGGGTCCCTATGGGCTGGGCCCTGTCCGCGGGAATCCTCTCCCCGGTGGACGACCTGCTAAAGCCCCAGTCTGCCGTCTCCCGGAGCCAGCTGGCCCTGTCTCTGGCAGCGCTGTGGGAGATGACAAAATAAATTTCACTTTATCGCATAAATGCGTTGCATTGTTGAATTGGCTGTGCTATAATGCAGACAATCGAGCAAACAAAAGGAAGGCATGACACCCAATGAATACCCTCACAAATATGATCGTCCACCAAAAGCTCCCCTCCGCTCAGGAGCTCCGGGCCGCCATTCCCCTGTCTCAGACCGGCGCCGCCGTCAAGGCCCGCCGGGACCGGGAGATTGCGGACATTCTCTCCGGCCGGGACAGCCGGATGCTGCTCATCATCGGCCCCTGCTCCGCAGACCGGGAGGACGCGGTTTTGGACTATATCCATCGGCTGGTGCCCATCCAGGAGCAGGTCAAGGACAAGCTCTTGATTATCCCCCGAATCTACACCAACAAGCCCCGCACCACCGGCGACGGCTATAAGGGCATCGCCTCTCAGCCGGACCCCACCAAGCCCCCGGATATGGAAAAGGGCCTGTATTCCCTGCGGCATATGCACGTCACCGTGGTCAATGAAACAGGCTTCACCTGCGCCGACGAGATGCTTTATCCCGGCAACGACGCCTATTTTGCCGATGTGCTCAGCTACGTCGCCGTAGGCGCCCGTTCTGTGGAAAATCAGCAGCATCGGCTGGTGGCCAGCGGCTTGGGATCCCCGGTGGGCATGAAAAACCCCACCTCCGGAGATCTCAGCGTCATGCTCAACTCCATCACCGCCGCACAGCATCCCCATGTGTTCTCCTACTGCGGCTACGAGGTGGCCACCAAGGGAAATCCCCTGGCCCATGCCATTCTCCGGGGCTATGTGGACAACACCGGCCGCACCCGGCCCAACTACCACTACGAGGATCTGATGGGGCTCTATGACCAGTATCAGGCCAAGGGCCTTCAAAATATGGCCGCCATCATCGACGCCAACCACGCCAACTCCGGCAAGCAGTATCTGCAGCAGGTGCGGATCGTCAACGAGGTGCTCCACGCCTGCCGCCACTCCCAGGCGGTCAAGTCCCTGGTCAAGGGCTTTATGGTGGAGAGCTACCTGGAGGACGGCGCCCAGAAAATCGGCCAGGGCATCTATGGCAAGTCCATCACAGACCCCTGTCTGGGCTGGGAAAAGTCTCGGCAGCTGATTTACACCATGGCCGAGCAGTTATAACGCAAGTCTCTCTCTTTACACAGCGGCCCCGGCGGAACCACAATCATGTTCCGCCGGGGCCCTATTATTCTTTGCTCACAGGGAAAGCGCCGTCACCATGGACATCAGCCCCGACAGCAGCATCACCGCCACCATCAGCCCGATGAGCTCGCTGTCCCGGTATGGAATGCCCGGCCTTGTTATGCGCTTCATCTGGCTGGGCCGCAGCAGAAACAGGGCCAGGGCCGAGTACAGCACCACCGTCACCAGATTTCCCGCAGAGTAGCCGCTGACCGCCTCCTCAATGGACCCCTCCCCGAACAGCCCCGAGGGCACCAGGGCGCAGAAGTCCATATAGCCGTGGAGCAGGGCCACCGTCCAGAGGCTCTTGCTCCGCAGATAAACCGCGGCGAGACACAGTCCCAGCGCCGCTGCGCCGGCCATCTGAATCAGCACGCCGCCCAGGTCTGCCGTGCCCACCCCGTTGATGAGATGGACCAGGCCAAACAGAAGGCTGGAGACGGTGACGCTGAGCCAGACTCCCACAGAGGTGGCGCCATATCGCTCAAAGATCATCCGGGTAATCATCCCCCGGAACACCACCTCTTCGGTGACCCCCACTGCCAGCATACACAGCACAAACCACAGAACCCGCAGGGGCGATTCCGGCGTTTCCGTACCATAGAGGATCAGCAGCTCCAGCAGGGCAAAGGTGTACAGCACCACAATGGGCAGCGCCGGAAGGATTCTCCGGGATAGCGGAAGCCGGCTGGGGGCATAAATATACCCCATGCCCAGCAGAAAGGAGAGCAGCACCATAATCCCCAGCATCAGCAGCTCCACCACCAGCTGAGGCAGATATTCCCCCTGGCTCCAGAGCTCCGGCAGCAGCAGTAAAGGCAGCGACGCCACCAGAGACACAAGGGGAAACAGCACCGTCAGCAAAATGCCGGTGAGTACCGGGAATCGTTTTCGCAGCTTGTTCAACGCACTTCCTCCTTCCGCAGCAGCAGATGATAGTGGACGCTCTCCGTGGGATTGTCCAGCCCCGGAGCCCGCACCTCCCGCGGAGGCTCCACCAAAGAGAACCCCTGGAACAGCTCCGGAAAATCCTCCTGGTCCGCGTAAAAGTGGGGCGTGCCTCCCTGCCGGCCCAGGGTAAACCGGTCGATGTGCTCCTCCTGGCCGGCCCGGAGAAACGCCGGATCTTTCCGGCTCTTTAGGGTCAGGTACACCTCACCGCCGGGGCGCAGCACCCGCCGCAGCTCCTTCACCGTCCGAAGATACCCGGCGGTGTCCGTGTGAAAGCTGACATTGTAGTCCAGCACGCAGTCAAAGCTGTCCTCCGGGAAGGGCATATGAAACATGTCCCCCTCCACGGTGCGGACCGAAAGCCGCTCCTGCCGGGCCCAGCGCTCCAAATATCCCAGCGCCTCCGGCGACAGATCCATTCCCGTCACCTGAAAGCCCAGTTTCGCAAAGAAGATCGCATGGCGGCCGGGGCCACAGCCTCGGTCCAGGAGCTTTTGAAATCCCATAGCCTTCCACCGGGCGGCCAGCCGGTCCATCCCCGAGGCAGGCTCCAGCCAGCGTCTGGTCTTTTCCTCATTCCAATCCCAACCCATGGTAGGCGCCTCCTGTCATGTATTTGGTATCATCTCATTATAATCCGTACGGCACAAAGCCGCAAGAGATTCTTTTTCGTAAGTGTTGACAAACTCCCACAATCGTGCTATGGTATCCACATAGACCCCCCGGGGGTGGGGTGTTCCCGCTTCCCCGGGAAACTCAGGAGGTACGCCTATGAACCCAGAAAAACAGCAGGCCGTCCAGGCGCTGAAAACCGCCCGCGGCCAAATCGACGGCATTATTCATATGATCGAGGACGGCCGCTACTGCATCGACATCTCCAACCAGATCCTCGCCGCCTCCGCCATGCTCAAGCGGGCCAATCTGCTGATTCTCAAGCAGCACATGAACCACTGCGTTCTGGAGGCTGCGGAGCAGGGCCACGGAGGGGAGAAGATCGACGAGATTCTTGGGATTCTCTCCAAGATTCTGGACAAGTGAGGTGCGCTGATGAAACAATATACTGTCACCGGCATGACCTGTGCCGCCTGCTCCGCCCGAGTGGAAAAGGCGGTGTCCGCCCTGGAGGGGGTGGATTCCGTTGCCGTCAACCTGCTCACCGGCAATATGCAGGTTCAGGGCAGCGCCGCCCCGGACACGGTGATTGCCGCGGTGGAACAGGCCGGCTACGGCGCCTCCCTCCAGGGATCGGAGGCAGGCGCTCCTGTCCCCGGGACCCATGACCCCATTGTCACCGACGAAAAGGGGCTGAAAAAGCGGCTGATCTGGTCCTTGGCGGTACTGATCCCCTTGATGTACCTGACCATGGGCCATATGGTGGGACTACCGGAGCTGCCCTGTTTCTCCGGGATGGAAAACGCCCTGCCGCTGGCGCTGACCCAGATGTTCCTGACCATGGCGGTGATGGTCATCGGACACGCCTTTTTCCGGAAGGGGATAAAAACCCTGCTGCACCGCAGCCCCAATATGGATTCTCTGATTGCCGTGGGCTCCGGCGCCGCCTTCCTCTATGGCGTATTTGCCATCTATCGCATGGCCTGGGGGCTGGGGCATAATGACATGTCTCTGGTCCACCAGTACGCCCACGACCTGTATTTCGAGTCCGCCGCCATGATTCTGACCCTGATTACCTTGGGAAAATATCTGGAGGCCCGGTCCAAGGGCAAAACCGGTGAGGCCATCCGGCAGCTGATGGCCCTGTCCCCGGAAACCGCCACCGTACTTCGAGACGGCGTAGAGCGGGAGATTCCCGCCCAGGACGTGGTTGTCGGCGACATTGTAATCCTTCGTCCCGGCGACCGGGTCCCCGTGGACGGGGTAGTGGTAGAGGGCTCCAGCGCCATGGACCAGTCTGCCCTCACCGGCGAGAGCATTCCCGTGGCGGTAAGCCCCGGCAGCCGGGTGTCCGCCGCCACCGTCAACGGCGCAGGCTTTTTGAAGTTCCGGGCCGACCGGGTGGGACAGGACACCACCCTCAGCCAGATCATCCACCTGGTGGAGGAGGCGGGGGGCAGCAAGGCCCCCATTGCCCGGCTGGCGGATAAAATTGCCGGGGTGTTTGTCCCCGTGGTTATGTCCATCGCCGTAATTGCCGCCGGAATCTGGGCCATTGCCGGACAGGATTTTGAGTTCTGCCTGTCCACCGCCATTGCGGTGCTGGTGATTTCCTGCCCCTGCGCCCTGGGACTGGCCACCCCTGTGGCCATTATGGTGGGCACGGGACGGGGGGCAAAATTGGGGATTCTGGTGAAGTCCGCCGAGGCTCTGGAGACCCTTCACCGCGTAGACACCGTGATTCTGGACAAAACCGGCACCCTTACCACGGGAAAGCCGGTACTCACCGACCTGCTGCCCCAGACCGTCAGTGACCGGGAGCTACTCTCCCTTGCCTATGCCCTGGAGCAGCCCTCGGAGCATCCCCTGGCCCAGGCCGTCTGTGCCCAGGCTGAGACCCTGGGTCTGGCCCGGAAGCCAGTCCGGAACTTTGTCTCCGTCCCCGGCCGGGGCGTCCAGGGAGAGATTGACGATGCCCTCTGCCTGGGGGGCAATCTGGAGTTCCTCCGGGAGCACCACATTTCTCTGGAGGAATCCGCCTTTTCCGCTCTGGCGGACCAGGGCAAGACCCTGCTGTACTTTGCCCGGGACGGCGTATTTCTGGGGGCCGCCGCCGTCATGGACGTGGCAAAGGCCGACTCCCGGGCTGCGGTGGAGGCCTTCCGGCAGCTGGGCATCACCCCGGTGATGGTCACCGGAGACAGCCGAACCACCGCCCTGGCACTGGCCCGGTCCGTGGGCATTTCCGACGTGGAGGCTCAGGTGCTCCCCCAGGACAAGGAACGTATTGTCCGGCAGCTCCAGGCCCAGGGCCACAAGGTGGCCATGATCGGCGACGGCATCAACGACGCCCCGGCCCTGACCCGGGCGGATGTGGGCATCGCCATCGGTGCCGGTACCGACATCGCCATGGAGTCCAGCGATATTGTGCTTATGCGCTCCAGCCTCATGGACGCCGCTGCTGCGGTGGAGCTGAGCCGGGCCGTAATCCGCAACATCCGCATGAATCTGTTCTGGGCCTTCTTCTACAACGCCCTGGGCATTCCCGTGGCCGCCGGCGCACTGTATCCGGCTCTGGGCCTGAAGCTCAGCCCTATGATTGGGGCGGCCTGTATGAGCCTCAGCTCCCTGTGCGTGGTCACCAACGCCCTGCGGCTGCGGTTCTGGACCCCGAAGTGCGCCAAGGCCACCGCCCAGTCCCCATCCGTTCCCCCAGCCCCCAACCCACCGGCACCGCCGGAGAAAGGAGATCATCCCATGAAAACTACCCTCACCATCCAGGGCATGATGTGCCAGCACTGTGTGGCCCATGTCACCAAGGCCCTTACCGGCGTTCCCGGCGTGGACACCGTAGAGGTTTCCCTGGAGAAAAACTGCGCCGTAGTCACTGGCGCCCCTCAGCGGGAGGCCCTAAAGGCCGCCGTGGAGGAGGCCGGATACACCGTCACCGGCATGGAATAAGCACTTCGGCCCGGGAACATCCGTTCCCGGGCCGCGAGACTGTCGAAAAAGCCGGAAGGCTTTTCCGACATAGAGCTTGCGGCCTGATGCGCGCATTTTTGTGCGCCTATAGCGCACAAAAGCCACACTTTCAGGCCGAGAGGTATGTTCCGCCATGTACACGCCCCGGCGGAACATAATTTTACTCTATTTCGCCGCTGCGGCGGCGAAACTCTACGAGGTTTTTTGACAAACTGTCGGCCCGGGAACATCCGTTCCCGGGCCGTTGCTGTGCTTCTGTTAAATCTGGTTGGCGGCGCCGAAGGCGGTGGTGACGGCAAAGTGGACATTGCCCACCCGGAAGCAGTCCCCTACGAAATCGGTGCGGTCTGCCGCGCCGTACAGGGCCTGGCAGCCCTCGGTGTTGGGCCGGGCGCCGGTGCACATAACCACGCAGTCGCAGTCGATGCGCTTCTCCTTGCCCTCAAAGTTTACATAGCTTACCCCGGTGTCATCAATGGACAGATACTTCTGGATGCCCTTGACCCAGTAGAAGTTGTCCAGCTTCAGCCAGGCATCCTCCAGCATGGTCACATAATGGGCATGGGGAGCGTCGGAGGCCAGGGTCTTCTGCCGGCAGAGCACGGTGACCTTGTGGCCCTTTTCCGCCAGGTCCATGGCCGTCTCCACGCCGGTCTCGCTGCCGCCGATGACCACAATGTTGTGGGGCAGCTCCTCCTCATGGCCAAACACATCCATGCAAGTGAGGACCTTCCGGGACTCCGCCCCGGGGATGTTCGCCTTGGTGAACACCGGGCCGATGGCCACAATCACATGGTCATAGTGCTCCTGGGCCAGCATTTCTCTGGTGGCCTCGGTGTTAAGCTTGATGTCAACGCCCTTCTTGTAGCACTGCCGGGCCAGGAAGTCCTTAAAGTCCTGGAGGGGCCACTTAAAGGAGGCGAAGTCCGCGTGAATCAGCTGGCCGCCCAGCTGGGCCTCCTTCTCGTAGAGGGTGACCTGATGGCCCCGATCCCGCAGGGTCATGGCGGCATACATACCGGCAGGGCCGCCGCCTACCACGGCAACCTTCTTCTCCCGCTCCACAGGGGCGATCATCCGGTCGATCTTGTCCTCCAGGCCGATCAGCGGGTTCACCGAGCAGAAGGAGCGGAACTTGTCGGTGTCGTTGGGCACATGACACTTGTTGCAGCGGACGCAGGGGGTGATGTCCTCGCCCCGGCCCTCGTAGAGCTTCTTGCCGTATTCGCTGTCGCAGATCCAGCTCCGGGCCATGCACACCAGATCCGCCTGCTCTCTGGCAATCACGGACTCACAGAGGTCCGCATCGTGGAGGCCGGCGGTGGCGCCGATAAGGAGCTTGGCTCCCCGGCGGTGGCAGTCCTGGGTGACGGCGGTGGTGACCTCCTCATTGGGCCAGCGGGTGGCCCGAGTGGAGGTGAAGCCGGTGGGATGCTGGGGATCCTGCACGCCGTTGCGGATGGAGAGAATGTCGCAGTGGCCCTCCAGCAGCCGTGCCAGCTCCACGGTGTCGGCAATGGTGGCGCCGCCGGGCTCCGTGCCGGAGATCAGCACCTCCAGGGGGAAGTCCTTACCCAGGGTCTGCTTCATGGCGTCCAGGAACTCAATGAGGAACCGGCAGCGGTTTTCCACGGTGTCCACGCCGTATTCATCGTGACGGTGGTTGGTCAGAGGGCTCCAGAACTGGGCCCCGGGGCCGCCCCGATAGGCATTGTGGAAGGAGAACATCTGGAAGCCCAGGGCCTTGAGCTCCTTGGCGCTGGCAACGGCCGTGTCGATGTACTCGTGCATCTGGGCCTTGGTAAAGGTGTCGGCAATGGAGGGGCCGGGGTTGAGAATCTGGATGGGGGACTTCTTCACCGCGGGAACCGTCTCCTCAAAGGGGCCGCCGAACATATCCGGTATTTCGCCGGGACCGCCAGGACCACCGGGGCCGCCGGGGCCGCCGGGGCCGCCGGGGCCGTCCTTCTCCTCCCCCTCTGCCATCATCATGGCCTGGGGGCCCATGCCCTGCTCCTCGGTGCGGGTAAAGGTGGCGTTGGGGCCGGTAATGGGAATGGAGCCGTAGTAGCGGATGGCGTCGATCATCTGACACAGATAGTTATGGGTAGAGGTCCGGTCAATGTCCATAATGGAGAAGTGGGCCGGCGTAAAGCCCATCGGCGCCTTATCCGGGGAGCCGTGCTCCAAATGGTTGATATACACGCCGGCGGCGCCGTTTTTGGCCCGGTTGGCCATCATGGTGATCCACTTTTCCGTGGGATAGGGCTCCGTGCCCTGCACAAAATGGGGGGTGGCAGCGGTCGCCTCCATACGGTTCTTAAACAGCAGGTTGCCCACCTGAACCGGGGAGAGCAGATGAGAATAGCGAATGCTCACGTTCATTCCTCCTTCCCGGAATTATTCCGGGTTCATAGTATGGATTCATTATAGCGAACCTCTCCGGGGAATGCAATCATCCACTTGGACTATTTCCTACAGCCTGTGCGGTTCCTGCCGGGTTCTTTCGGGAAAATGACATTTTGACAGGCCCTGTCCATTCTGCTCCTTGCCGCCCTCCACCCTTCCGTGCTATAATTGTGCCACTTACCATCAGGAAAGGAAGGAATGCCATGGGTTTCCCCGAAGAAAAAATGGAGCGATTCTATCCCGGCGTCTACACCCCTGAGGAGCAGGCCGCCCTGGACCGATTCTGCCGCGGCGAGACCGGCGCCATGTTTGGCCAAGGTCCCACCGCCCCCACCACGGACCAGTGGGTGATGCAGCTCTACGCCCGATGCTGGGACCGCTGGAACCCGCTGTTCAACGATCCGGCCTACGCAAAGGCCACCGTCTGGGGTGACCTGCCTGCGGTTCCGGGATATGTGACCCTGGAGACCCGCAGCAACGTCCCCCCGGAGCTGGGGTATCTCACCCGCCCCGACGGCACCAGCTTTGTAGGCGACGGCTATGACCACACCGACCAGTATTTCGCCCCGGTGTTCCCCGGAGACACCCTCACCGCCCGGGACTGCGGCTGGGAGGTGGAGGACGTGACCCCCAAGGAGGGCAGCATCAAGCGCCGGATGATCTTTATCTGCACCAGCGAGGTGACCAATCAGGACGGGGTGGTGGTGGCCCGGTGTATCCGCCGCTGGCCCGAGACGCTGATGCGCTCTCTGGACCCGGAGATCAATGAGATTCTGGCCTCCCAGGTCCCCGGTGCCCCGCCCAAGCAGTCTCCCAAGGGAGAAAAGGCCGCGCCGCCTCCGGCCGGGGTAGGCGGCACGGAGCGCCACCCCTCCCATATCTACACCAAGGCCGACTACGACAAAATGGTGGAGATCTGGAAGGGGGAGACCATCCGCGGCGCTGCCCCGCTGTACTGGGAGGATGTGGAGATCGGCGACGAGCCCGCCCCTGTCTGCTCCCCGCCTCAGGTGGGCTTTGAAATTGCCCGCACCATTGCGGCCTGGCAGATTATGAAGGACAACCACGGCCTCCGGGAGGTGCTTTCCGGCATGGGCGGCGATCCTCACTTCTACCGGTTTGACCCCAAAACCGGCCTGTACCAAAACGACGCCGGACATCTGGGGCTGGGGCACATTGCCTACCTCTACAATTTCCACGCCAAATGCCTGGGCACCCGGATCCTCACCAACTGGTGCGGTGACCAGGGCTTTGTCACCTCTCTGGGCTGGCGGTTCGTCAACGACGCCCCCAAGGATCAGCAGTTTAACCACTTCCCCGGGGACTTCTACCGTCCCTCGGAGCTGCTGAAGGTCCCCTATATGAAGGATCGGTTCTGCAACTCCCACGGCTATGGCGACGACGCCTATATCACCCGGGGCTATGTCCACAACAAGTACGTCGGCCCCGACGGCGGCCACTATGTGGACCTGATCTGCTGGTGCGAGGATTTCGACGGCAACATTGCCCAGGAAATCCCCGCCACGGTGAAGCTCCCCTCCCGGGCCTCCACCTAGCCGTATCCCGCCGGGCCGGTGCGCTGCCGCACCGGCCCTAGAATTGGAGTCTTCCTATGAAACAGCAATCCTACATTTCCCTGCACCAGGCCGTCGCCTGCCGTCCGGCCCTGCGGGCCGCTGTGATCCGGAGCACCCGGCTGCTGCCGGCCCTGGTCTATGGCGCCTATCCGCTGATGCTGCTTTGGCTGGCCCTGGCCCACCGGGACCAGCTGCTCCGGGCCCTAGCCGTCCCGGCGGCAGGCTTTCTCACTGTCACCTTGCTCCGGGCCGCCATCAACGCCCCCCGACCCTACGAAGTTCTGGACCTTCCCCCCATCTCCCCCAAGGACACCCGGGGAAAGTCCTTTCCCTCCCGGCACGCCGCCTGCGCCGCCGTCATCGCCGTAACCGCATGGGCGCTTCTCCCCCCTCTGGGGGCGGCGCTTGGCCTGATTGCAGTGCTCATCGCCGTCAGCCGGGTACTGGCCGGGGTCCACTTTCTCCGAGACGTGGTCTGTGGCCTGCTGTTGGGAGGGTTTATCGGTTTGGCAGGTATGTATCTGGTTCCCTAGTCTTTGCTCCGGCGGAAGAAGGATTCCCTTTTCCGCCGGATTTCTGTTGAAATTTTTCGGTGCCTGTGGTAAAATAGTTCGGGTTATTTTGCATTTACGCGCACCCTTTGGCATAATCCAAGGATTTTGACAGAAAAAAGTCGTCTCCCCGTATTGCGAAATTTGAAATGATACACTATAATAGTATCGAGGGGCATTTTGCCGTCCTCTGAACTTTACATTCAATCATATGGAAGGACTGTTATACATGGACACAAGTATGTATGATCTGACCGGTAAGGTTGCCATTATTACCGGCTCTACCCGCGGCATCGGCAATGCCATTGCAAAGATGATGGCCGACCACGGTGCCGCCGTTGTCATCACCGGCCGGAAGCAGGATGTCTGCGACCAGGTCGCCGAGGAGATCAAGGCTGCCGGCGGCAAGGCCCTGGGTGTCGCCACCGACGTGACCTCCCCCGAGGCCCGGGAGAACCTCATCAAGAAGACCGTCGAGGCCTTTGGCCGTCTGGATATTCTGGTCAACAACGCCGGCACCGGCGGCCAGCCCAGAAAGATGGTGGACATGGACGAGGACTACTTCGACCACTATGTTCAGGCCGACTACAAGGCCCTGTATTTCATGAGCCAGGCCGCTGCCCGTCAGATGGCCGCTCAGGGCTGTGAGAAGGGCACCCATCCCTATCGGATCATCAACCTGTCCTCCGCCGCCGGCATCAAGAGCCCCATCGGCGACACCGTCTACGGCTCCCTGAAGGCTGCTGTTGCCCACCTGTCCCGGATTATGGCCAACGAGCTGGCCCGCTATGGCGTCACCGTCAATGCCGTCGCCCCCGGCTATGTCCTCACCGACATGACCAAGGACGTTATGGCCGATGAGAAGAACGTGGCTGCTGTCACCCGTATGATTTCCCTGCGCCGCTATGCCCAGCCTGTGGAGATCGCCAACGTCATCACCTTCCTGGCAACTCCCGCCGGCGGCTATGTCACCGGTGTGCTGATTCCCGTGGACGGCGGCATGACCATCAACTAATTCCTTTTACGTCCCCCGGCAGGGCGGGTCTCCCGTCCTGCCGTTCCGGGGCGTCTGCATCTGCCCGTGCGGAGCATCATATATATTCCTGTGGGTGTGTATGATGGTCCGTATGGACCTATGGTCTTAGCAGCAGGAGTTTCTCCTGTTCCCGCTGTTTTGCCGTAAATTTTGGGAATTCCCCAATGAAAAATGTTTTGGAGGTCTACCGAAAAATGGCAATTGGAACTTATGAACAGTATAAGGCCCGTCTTCTTTCTATGAAGCCCAATGTTTATCTGGACGGCAAGAAGGTTGACCGTTCCAACGGCAAGCAGGGCGCTGAGCGCGACCTGGCTGATTGGATCGTCGGCGGCACCTACGTCATGAAGCAGTGCTACGACACCGCCAATGACCCCGAGTACGCAGATGTCTGCGTGGTGAAGGACCCCGACGGCTCTGTCCACAACCGTTCTACTCACATCCACCAGTCCGTGGAGGATCTGCTGAAGAAGCAGCTCATGACCCGGCTCATCTGTCACCGCGTAGGCGGCTGCATGCAGCGCTGCATGGGCTCCGATGCCCTCAACGCTCTGTTCTCCGTCACCTATGACTGCGACCAGGCCTGCGGCACCGAGTATCATCAGCGTCTCCAGAAGTACATCAAGTACTGCCAGGAGAAGGATCTGGTCTGCAACTGCGCCCAGACCGACGTGAAGGGCTCCCGTAACCCCAAGTATAAGAGAGCGCATATGCAGCCCGACCCCGATCAGTTCTTCCACATTGTTGATACCGATGTGGACGGCCTGGACATCGACGGCACCCCCACCAAGGGCATCATTGTCCGTGGCGCCAAGATCTGCAACTCCTGCGCCCCCTATGTGGACGAGATCATCGCCCTGCCCACCAAGTTTATGGACGCTGAGGACCGCGACTACGCCGTGGCCTTCGCGCTGCCCGCCGACTGGGACGGCATCAAGCTGATGGCGATTCCCGGCCTGCATCACAAGAGAACCCATCTGGAGGCTCCCTTCGCCCAGATTGGCGACGTCGAGTCCCTGACTATCTTTGACGACGTGTTCGTCCCCTACAGCCGTGTGTTTATGAACGGCCGCGAGCAGGACGGCGTGTGCCGCTATGCCGGCTACCTGGCCCTGATGTTCGCTCACTATCATCGTCATTCCTACACCGGCTGTAAGACTGCCGTGTCCGAGGTCATTGCCTCTCAGGCCGCTCTGGTGGCTGAGGTCAACGACATCGCCAAGCAGTCCCATGTCCGTGACAAGCTGTGCGACATCATCCAGACCGCTGAGCTGGTCTTTGCTGCCGGCCAATGCTCCGCTTATCGCAGCCAGAAGTTCCCCTCCGGCCAGCAGGTTCCCGATGAGATCCTCACCAACGCCGGTCGCCGTCTGGCTGGCCACAACATCTATCACGAGTACGAGACCATGGCCGATCTCACCGGCGGTGTCTGCGCCTCTCTGCCCACCGAGGAGTCCTTCTTTGCTCCCGAGACCGCAGAGCTCTGCAACAAGTACATCGTCCGTAACCCCGCTTGGAGCGCCGAGAACACCCATCGCGTTATGCGCATGATGGAGAACAAGCTCTGCGATTCCTTCGAGGCTGCTCAGGCTGTGGCCGGTGTCCACGGCGGCGGCTCTCCCCTGATGGAGACCATCTGCATGATGAGCCGTTATCCCCTGGAGGATCTGAAGGCCATTGCAAAGTACCTGGCAGGCATTCCCGGCTACGAAAAGTGCCCCCGGTTCGAGCGTTCCTATCAGTCTCCTCGCGCCATGCTGGCGAAGTTTGACGCCTCTGTGGCTGCAAAAAAGAAGTAAACGATTTCCAACGGGCCGGGGCAAGCCCCCGGTCCCACGGAGTTGTATAGTCTGGCCTGTGACCACCCTTGCAGGTCAATGAAAAATTTATGGAGGTATGATCCCAATGGCTATCGGTACTTATGAACAGTACAAGGCTCGTCTGCTGCAGATGAAGCCCAACGTCTATCTCAACGGCAAGAAGGTCGACCGTTCCAACGGTAAGCAGGGCGCTGAGCGCGACCTGGCTGACTGGATTGTCGGCGGCACCTATGTAATGAAGCAGTGCTACGACACCGCCAACGATCCCGAGTACGCAGACGTCTGCGTGGTGAAGGATCCCGACGGCTCCGTTCACAACCGCTGCACCCACATCAACCAGTCCGTGGATGATCTGCTGAAGAAGCAGCTCATGACCCGGCTCATCTGTCACCGTGTGGGCGGCTGCATGCAGCGCTGCATGGGCACTGACGCGATGAACGCTCTGTTCTCCGTCACCTATGACTGCGACGAGGCGTGCGGTACTGAGTACCATGCAAGACTGCAGAAGTACATCAAGTACTGCCAGGAGAACGACCTCGTCTGCAACTGCGCCCAGACCGACGTGAAGGGCTCCCGTAACCCCAAGTATAAGAGAGCGCATATGCAGCCCGACCCCGATCAGTTCGTGCACATCATCAAGACCGACGTGGACGGCCTGGACATCGACGGCACCCCCACCAAGGGCATCATTGTCCGTGGCGCCAAGATCTGCAACTCCAACGCTCCCTATGTGGACGAGATCATTGTGAACCCCACCAAGTTCATGGACTCTGAGGACGCTGAGTACGCCGTGGCCTTTGCGCTGCCCGCCGACTGGGACGGCATCAAGCTGATGGCTCTCCCCGGCCAGCACCACAAGAGAACTCGTCTGGAAGCTCCCTTCGCAAAGATCGGCGACGTCGAGTCCCTGACCATCTTTGACGACGTGTTCGTTCCCAACAGCCGTGTGTTTATGAACGGCCTGGAGAACCCCGGCGTCTGCCGCTATGCCGGCTACCTGGCCCTGATGTTCGCTCACTATCATCGTCATTCCTACACCGGCTGTAAGACTGCCGTGTCCGAGGTCATTGCCTCTCAGGCCGCTCTGGTGGCTGAGGTCAACGACATCGCCAAGCAGTCCCATGTCCGTGACAAGCTGTGCGACATCATCCAGACCGCTGAGCTGGTCTTTGCTGCCGGCCAATGCTCCGCTTATCGCAGCCAGAAGTTCCCCTCCGGCCAGCAGGTTCCCGATGAGATCCTCACCAACGCCGGTCGCCGTCTGGCTGGCCACAACATCTATCACGAGTACGAGACCATGGCCGATCTCACCGGCGGTGTCTGCGCCTCTCTGCCCACCGAGGAGTCCTTCTTTGCTCCCGAGACCGCAGAGCTCTGCAACAAGTACATCGTCCGTAACCCCGCTTGGAGCGCCGAGAACACCCATCGCGTTATGCGCATGATGGAGAACAAGCTCTGCGATTCCTTCGAGGCTGCTCAGGCTGTGGCCGGTGTCCACGGCGGCGGCTCTCCCCTGATGGAGACCATCTGCATGATGCAGCGGTATCCTCTGGAGGACCTGAAGGCCATCGCCAAGTATCTGGCCGGTATCCCCGGCTACGAGAAGTGCCCCCGGTTCGAGCGTGCTTACCAGTCTCCCCGCGCTATGCTGGCAAAGTTCGACGCCCATACCGCCGCAAAGAAGTAATTCCTGTGCAGACTGCTCCCCCTCGTACCCCCCGGTGCGGGGGGGAGCTTTGCAATATACCCGATTCTATCGTTAGGAGTGTTTGAAATGGCTCATCTCAACCGCAAAATTGGTATCCCTTCCTTTGACATGACCGGCAAGACCGCCATCATCACCGGCGGCACCCAGGGCCTGGGCTTCGGCATGGCCTGCGCGCTGGCTGCCTACGGCGCCAACGTGGTGATTACCGCCCGTACCGCCTCCAAGGTGGAGGACGCCGTGGCGGACCTGAACGAGAACTACTGCAAGGGCGGCCGTGCCTTCGGCATCCCCGCTGACTCCAGCAAGCTGGAGAACATCAAAATGGTCATCGAGAAGACCGTGGAGGAGTTTGGCGAGCTGAACATCCTCATCAACAACGCTGGCATTTCCGGCCCCACCGCACTCATCGTCGAGAACCGCGAAGGCCGTAAGGAATACACCCCCGCTGACTTCGAGAAGGTCATCGCCACCAACCTCACCGGCACCTTTATGTTCTGCCAGGAGGCTGCCCGTCAGATGATCAAGCAGAACGCCACCAACGGCAAGAAGGGCGGCAGAATCATCATCACCGCCTCCGTGGGCGGCTTTATCGGCGGCAAGGGCGTTGTGGCCTACGGCGCTTCCAAGGCCGGCTGCCTGAGCCTGGCCCGTACCATGGCCAACAACTTCGGCCGTGAGAACATCACCGTCAACTGCATCTGCCCGGGCTACGTTGTCACCCCCCTCAATGAGGAGTTCTTCGTGGACAAGGACGGCAACCCCACCGACTACTACAAGCAGCAGTCCAAGTCCACCTCCGTCCGTCGTCTCGGCACCATTGAGGAGATCGCCGGCCCCGTTCTGGCTATGTGCTCCGATTCCTTCAGCTACATGACCGGCTCCTATATTCTCGCCGATGGCGGTCAGTCCATCCCCGCAGAATAATCGAAAGGAGTCTCACTGCTTCATGGAATACGCTAACATTATTTACACCGTCACCGACGGCATCGCCACCATTCAGCTCAATCGTCCCAAGGCCCTCAACGCCCTGAACTCCGAGATCAACGCCGACATTATGGCCGCCATCAACGAGGTCAAGGCCGATCCCTCTGTCCGGGTCCTCATTATGACCGGCTCCGAGCGGGCCTTCGCCGCCGGCGCCGACGTCAAGGAGATGGCGGAGGCTACCCCCCGCTATGCCCGGGAGTTCTGCGGTCTGGCCATTGACATCAACAACATTCTCGAGTCCCTGCCCATCCCCACCATCGCCGCTGTGGGCGGCTTCGCCTTTGGCGGTGGCTGCGAGATGACCCTGGCCTGCGACTTCCGCGTCGGCGGCAGCCGCACCACCCTGTCCTTCCCCGAGGTGGGTCTGGGCATTATCCCCGGCGCCAATGGCTGCGCCCGTGCCACTGCCATTGTCGGCCCCGCCAAGGCAAAGCAGCTGGTGATGCTCACCGAGATGATTCCCGGCAAGCAGGCCTATGACCTGGGCCTCCTCAACTGGTTTGTGGAGGGAGATGCAGACCTCAACGCCAAGGCTGCCGAGGCCAAGAAGGCCTTCAAGGCCGCCAAGAAGGCCGGCGCCGAAAACCTGGAGGAGCTGAAGGCCGCCAACAAGGCTGCCGAGGCCGCCGCTGCCAAGGCAGAGTACGACGCCATCTACGGCAAGGCCCTGGAGGTCGCCAAGACGCTGATGACCAAGCCTGCCTGCGCCCTGGCCTCCGCCAAGGCTGCCATCAACAAGGCCGCCATCGAGACCGTCGCCGCCGGCAAGGCCGCGGAGACCACCGAGTTCACCCTGCTCTTTGACACCCATGACCAGAAGGAAGGCATGGCCGCGATGATCGAGAAGCGCCCTGCCGTGTTCACCAACAACTGATTCTATGGATTCGGCGCTTTCTTCCATTAGAAGGCGCCGAATCTTCGTGAATCTGTTGACAATTTCACAATTTCCTGAGATAATGTAAAGTGCGATGGGACGGAGTGCTCCGCCCCACCAAGGGGGACCTCTCCCGTGAAAATTCATTACATAAAAGGAGTCTTATCATTATGGCTATCGAAACTATTGCCGTTCTCGGCGCTGGCCAGATGGGTTCCGGCATCGCTCAGATTGCCGCTGCCAATGGCTACAAGGTCATCATGCGTGACATCAAGCAGGAGTTCTGCGACAAGGGCGTGAACACCATCAAGAAGGGCCTGGAGAAGCAGGTTGCAAAGGGCAAGACCACCCAAGAGGCCGCTGACGCCATTATGGCCAACATCTCCACCACCGTGGATCTGGCCGGTGTCGCTCCCGCTGACTTTGTCATCGAGGCTGTGCCCGAGATCATGAGCCTGAAGCAGGACACCTTCAAGCAGCTGGGCGAGATCTGCAAGCCCGACGCCATTCTCTGCACCAACACCTCCTCCATGTCCATCACCGAGATCACCGGTGGCTGCAAGAACCCCGAGCGCTGCATGGGCATGCATTTCTTCAGCCCTGTGTACGCCATGAAGCTGGTGGAGATGATCCGCGCAGAAAAGACCTCCGACGCCACCGTTCAGGCCGTCCGTGAGGTTTCCGAGAAGATGGGCAAGGTTCCCGTTCTCTGCCAGACCGACACCCCGGGCTTCATTGTCAACCGCTGCCTGTTTGCCTTCATGCTGGAGGCCATTCATGAGTATGAGGACGGCGTTGCCACCATCGATGACATCGATACCGCCATTAAGCTGGGCCTGAACCATCCCATGGGCCCCTTCGAGATGATGGACCTCTCCGGCCTGGATACCTTCCCCCATGTCACTGAGATCCTCGAGAAGCTCCCTGTGACCACCTGGGCCTGCCCCAAGTCCGTGCAGGACAAGATTGCCGAGGGCAAGTTCGGCCGCAAGTCCGGCGAGGGCTGGCACAAGTATAACTAATTGTCTCCTCTGTAATCCTCTGGGGGAGCGTCCCCGCTCCCCCGATTTTATATTCTTTGAAAGGATGCGTTACTCATGAATGTCAAAGACATCAAGACCATTGCCATGTACGGCGCTGGTACCATCGGCGGCGGCTTCGCTGCTTATTTTGCCCTCAAGGGCCTGAACGTCAACGTCTACGTCCGTTCCGAGGCCTCTAAGGAGCGCGCTCTGCCCCATATCCAGGAGCCCATTGACTCCTATGTGAAGTACGGCATCATCGACGACGGCCAGAAGATCTGGGACAAGATCAAGATCACCACCGATCCCGCCGAGGCCTTCACCGGCGTGTACTTCGTCCAGGAGAACGGCGCCGAGAATCTGGAGCAGAAGCACCAGATGGTGGCTACCATGGAGCAGTACCTCCCCGAGGACGCCATCATCGCCTCCTCCTCCTCCGGCACCCCTGTCACCAAGATTGCCTCCGAGGCAAAGCACCCCGAGCGTATCATTGTCGGCCATCCCTTCAACCCCGCCTATCTCCTGCCCCTGATCGAGATCTGCGGCGGCGAGAAGACCGATCCCAAGGTCATCGAGGCTGCTCGTGAGTTCTACAAGATGTATGACAAGGCCCCCTGCGTCCTGAAGAAGGAGAAGAACGGCTTTATCGCCAACCGTCTCATGCACGCGCTGTGGCGTGAGGAGATTGCACTGGTCACCGAGGGCGTTTGCTCCATGGCTGACGCAGACGACGCCTGGACCTTCGGCCCCGGCATCCGTCTGGCTGCCTTCGGCCCCGCGATGAACTATGAGCTGGGCGGCGGCGACCTGGGCCTCAAGGGCTGCGCCATCAAGTTCGGCGCCATGACCAACGCCGTGTTTGCCGACATCTCCGACATGAAGGCTGTGCCTGACACCTGGGCTGACCAGTCCGGCGAGGAGATCGTCACCGAGATGGCCAACTTCCCCGCTGTCATCGGCAACACCAAGCCTGAGATTGCTTCCTTCCGTGACAAGCTCATCATTGACGTGCTGAAGCTCCATCACAGAATGTAATCTTTCCCCTTTAGACAGAAGCGGCCCCCTTCGGCGGGGCCGCTTCTTTGTATTTATTGTCAGTTTTCTCGGATTTGATTTGTATATTTCATCCATTGTAAATCTAATTATGTTATGCTACAGTAAATATACATTACTTTTCTATTTGTAGATGTCAGGAGGGGTTCCGGTGAAGCGTCTCATCTCCCTGCTTTGCGTCTTTCTGCTGCTCCTCGGCTGCGGCCGACAGCAGGACATTTCCTCCCAGGATTACACCCCTGGGCTCTCGGCCAGTTCTCTGCCTGTGGACCCCTCCGCCCCCAGCTTCCATGGGATATACGGAAACGGCAACGTCCAGGTGGGGGTTGTCTACGGCAACCAGGAATCCCCAGATACCTACTACCGGCTGCTCCTCCAAGACGGCACGGTGTCCGCCCAGCCCTTTGGCTCCTCCCAGGAGCTGTCTCAGTCGCTGGTTCTGGGGCTGGACGGGGAGGACGGCTTTTGGATTCAGGGCAATGACACCCAAGGCCGCACGGTGGCCCGGCGTCTGGATTTGGAGGGAAACTGCCTGCAAACCATCGACTTCGGCCCCGGGCTGGCTCAGGCCGCTCTTTCCGGATTTTCCTACGACCAGGATAATTACTACTTCCTGGTGACAGGCCGGGAATGCTCCTGGCTGATGATTTTCGACCACAGCGGCACCGAGCGGTTCCGCCGATCCCTCTCGGATTACTCCACGGACACCACCGGGTATCTTCCCCGGGAGGCAGACTGGATGGAGGAGCTGGAGGGCCGGAAGGGAGATCGGCTCATGGAGATGATCTTCCCCGATGGCCCGGCCAACACCTTTGGGCTGTTCCGCACCCCAGAGGGCCGGGTGAATATGATCATCCGCCGGCAGTCTCCCATTGACAGCGAAACCTACGGCATTCTCTGTACACTGGAATCGGACTGGTCCAAGGCCGTTCCCCGGTACTACTATGAAATCGTCACCGCCAATAGCATCCAGCCCAACACCTTTCTGGAGTCCACCGACCCCGCCTATGACCTGTTGGTGGCCACGACCCAGGGCATTGAGGGTATCCGGATTGCCACAGGCTGCCAGACCCTGCTGCTGACCTGGAAGGACGCCCTGGACTACCCCTGTGCCAACTTCTATGAGGCCACCCCCTCCGTCTCCCGCTGCTCCTGCGCCGGCCCCGACGGCACCTGGTGGCTCTATGGCTGGAATGGCGCCACGGAATCCTTTGACATCACCGTTTTGACCCCTGAATTTTAGCCGCTGCACCGCCTCCAACTGAGTCGGAGGCGTTTTGGTTGTTTCATCTGGGTTTATCTTCATAAATGTTACAATTATGTTAAGATAATATTGTGAATTATCCCCAGTTTACAAACACAGCCAGGCCTTTTATAATGGTAACCATGATAAGAAGGCGTACTGTCGTCTTCTCCCGAAGAAAGGAGAATGGAATATGAGAAAGAAGCTGTTGTCCCTGCTGCTGGCCCTGACCATGGTTCTGGCGCTGTTTTCCGGCTGTGGAGGTAGCACTGACAGCGCATCCTCCCAATCGGCCCCCACCGGACCGGATACCACTGCCGCGTCTCAGGCTCCCTCGGCGGCCCCAACTCCCGCCCAGCCCCAGTCGGCCCCCTCTGCCTTGGAGGATTCTGCACTGGAGTCCGCCCCGGTGGAATACGCCACCATGGCGGAAAAATATGCTGCCATGAGCCAGCAGACCAACGAGGACTATGAGGCCCTGCAAAAGGGCGTCGGTGAGAACATCACCTATCCCCTGGCCCAGGGGGGTACCCTGACCATGTGGCGGGTGTTCTCCGCCTTTATCTGGAGCGGCCTGATGAACAGCTACGCCGACATGCCCACCCTTCCCATTGTGGAGGAGGCCACCGGCGTGCAGATGAAGTTTATCGAATGCTCGGACTCCGCCGCCTATGAGCAGTTTAATCTGACTGTGGCCTCCGGGGATTTCCCGGATCTGATGGCCATGGACTACTATTCCGGCGGCGTCACCGCAGCCTATGAGGACGACGTGATCCTGGACCTCACCGATCTGGTGGATGACCACATGCCCAACTATATGGCCCTGGTGGACACCATGGACGACTACACCCTCAAGAGCATCTACACCGACGACAACCGGATCCTTCGGATCTGGACCCTGGCCTCCAACGTGGTGTCGGAGCAGGGCCTGAGCTACCGGGTGGACTGGGCCAAGGAATTCGGCATGGAGGCTCCGGTCACCGTGGACGACATGTTTGACTACCTCACCGCCGTGAAAAACCAGTATCAGTGCACCTACCCCATCTTTATTGACAACTCCTCCGTGCTGGAAGGCTTTACCGGCGCCTTCGGCACCGCCGGCATCAACCTGGGCTGGACGGATCTGGGCATGATGATGGACGGAGACACCGTGGTCTCCTCCCTGACCGACGATCACTTCCGGAACTATATCGACGGCTTCCATCGGTTCTATTCCGCCGGGCTCATTAAGGATGACTTCTACTCGGAGTCCTACGGCCCCGACTACATCAACAGCTACGTCTCCAATGACCAGTGCGCCGTTACCTCCATTCGTGGCGACAAGTTCCCCACCATGACTGCCGCCGCCATCTCCCCCACCTTTGATTTCCAGGCCATGGCTCCCCTGGTGGAGCAGGCAGGGGACACCTACAAGTTCCGCATGAAAACCAGCCACACCGGCAACGGCAACATGTCCGTCACCACCGGCTGCGACGACCCGGAGATGGCGCTGGAGTTTATGAACTGGTTCTACACCTGGGACGGCTATATGACCTCCAACTACGGCGAGGAGGGCGTGTGCTTCGAGTATAACGACCAGGGCCAGCCTGTCTACACGGACTTTATCGTTCACAACCCCGACGGCTACAACACCATGAACCTTCGGAATATGTACACCAACCCGGTGTTCAACAACTACACCAACGCCACTGCCGTGTTCTACACCTACGACGAGGTGGAGCTCTCCGCCTTTGACATCTGGAACGGCAACGGCACCGACGAGTGCTCCATGCCCACCCTGTCTCTGACCACTGAGGAAAACGCCGAGTACGCCAACATCGCCACCACCGTCTACACCTATGCCACTGAGCAGATCCTCAAGTGGATGATCGGTGAGGCAGAGCTGACCGACGAGAGCTGGGATGCCTATGTGAATCAGTGCAAATCCATGGAGCTGGACCGCTGCGTGGAGATCTACCAGGCCGTCTACGATCGGATGTACAAGTAAATCCTCCCCCCCTTCCCGCGGACTGTCTCCCTATGGGCGGCAGTCCGCCTTTTTCTCTGTGGAATCCACCCATAGAATTCATGAAAAACCATTGCATTTTGTCTGAATTGTGCTACAATAGGAGATGGTAAACAGGCGTCCGCAAGGACGCTGAAATTAAGAAAGGATTGATTTCCATGGCAAAGACAATCATTACCGCCGCACTGACCGGCGCTGTCACTCCTGCTGGTTATGACATCCCCGAGACTCCCGCTCAGATCGCCGAGTGCGCTTATGAGTGCTGGAAGGCCGGCGCTTCCGTTGTGCATCTCCATATGCGTGACGACAACGGTGCTGGCGTGATGGATCCCGTGAAGTTCTACGAGACCATTCGTCTCCTCCGTGCACACAAGGACTGTGACGTGATCGTGAACTGCACCTCCTCCGGTGACAACCGTGTTTCCGATGACTCCCCCTATGGCAACGCCATGCGTATGCTCCACCACAAGAATGTCCCCGGCATCGAGATGGGCACCTTTGACGCCTCCTCCTTCAACTGGGGCATCCCCGGCGGCGTGTTCCACAACTCCCCCACCATGCTCTCCACCCTGGGCAAGCTGTACCAGGAGAAGGGCATTAAGCCCGAGTTCGAGATCTTCGACTTCGGCGCTCTGCGTGCTGTGGGCATCTACTGGAAGAAGGGCTTCGTTGTGGCTCCTCTGCACTTCCAGTTCTGCCTGGGCGTCGTGGGCGGCATGGATGCTACGCCCCATGACCTGCAGATCCTCCTCGACGAGATGCACAACCTCCAGGCCGCTGGCAAGCTGCCCGCAGAGTGCACCTGGTCCGGCTTCGGCATCGGCAAGGGCCATCTGCCTGTTATGTTCTCCTGCATCGCCAACGGCGGCCATGTCCGCGTAGGCATGGAGGACAACGTGGTCTACGGCAAGGACAAGGACGGCAACAAGGTCATGGCCACCAACCTGATGCTGGTTCAGCGCGCTGCCCGGGCCATCGAGGCCTTCGGCAACGAGGTTGCTACCCCCGCTGAGGCCCGTCAGATGCTGGGCCTGAAGCCCTTGGATCACGAGGCCGTCTGCGCTGCTCTGGACGCTGTAAAGGTCGAGGACCTGGAGGCTGCCAAGCAGGCTGTCACCGACGAGTTCGGCGGCCCCTACTTCGCTGCTACCTCCATGGGCGGCAAGAAGTAATTTCTTCTCCATAGGAATTTTCCCCGTATGGAATCGGTTTTCCGGTTTCATACGGGGTTTTCTTTTGGAATAGAGATGCATTTTCCCCGGCCATGTGCTATACTACATACAGACAGTTTACAAGGAGGCGCTGCCCATGGATGACAAGCAGGAACGGGAAACCTTATTTGAAAAGCACCGAGAGAATATCTACTTTCGCTGGGGTCTAACCGCCTTTGTGGTGATCGTGGCCTGTATCGTTGTGGCCCAGTTTGTCACAAAGCTCACCGCCTTTTTCGGCATTCTCGGTGCCCTGTTCCGCACCCTGGCTCCGGTGTGCTACGGCCTGGGCATCGCCTATCTGCTGGATCCCATTGTGGGCCGGGTGGCCAAGTTCCTCCAGCCGAAGATTGCCGCCAGGCTCCGGCGGCCAGAGAAGGCCGAGACCATCAGCCGAGGCCTTGGGGTCCTGGTCTCTCTGATTCTGATGATCTTTCTGGTCTGGGCTCTGCTGGCCATGGTGCTGCCCCAGCTGCTGGACAGCCTCAACACCATCGCCGGAAATCTCCCCATGTACTACAACACCCTGAACAAATGGGTCACCAGCCATATCACCAGCAACATTGAGATGGCCGACTTCACCAACGAGATGATGGACAAGCTCTATGAGTATTTCAACAACTGGCTTACCTCCTCTCTCCTGCCCAAGGTTCAGGACGTTATGGCCTCCCTCACCGCCAGCGTGGTCAACCTGGTCAAGGCCCTGTTGAATCTGATCATCGGCGTCATCATCTCCATCTACCTGCTGATGGGCAAGCGGAAATTTCTGTCTCAGGCCAAAAAGTTCTGCTATGCCATTCTGGGCACCAAGCGCGGGGGCTACCTCTGCAACGTCTGCACCTTTGCCAACCAGGCCTTTGGTGGGTTTATCGGCGGCAAAATCGTGGACTCCGCCATCATCGGTGTGCTGTGCTTTTTTGGGCTCCGGGTGCTGGATATGCCCTATGCCATGCTCATTTCCATCATCGTGGGCGTCACCAATGTGATTCCCTTCTTTGGCCCCTATCTGGGGGCAATCCCCTCGGCGCTGCTGCTGCTGGTAATCAACCCCATGCAGTGCCTCACCTTTATCATCTTTATCATCATCCTTCAGCAGCTGGACGGCAACGTCATCGGCCCCATGATTCTGGGCGACGCCACCGGACTGAACGGCTTCTGGGTGGTGGTTTCCATTTTGGTGTTCGGCAGCTTCTTCGGCCTGCTCGGCATGATTATCGCTGTGCCTCTGTTTGCCGTGATCTACAAGATTCTGGCCGAAATCACAAACCGTCTGCTCTCCAACCAGGGGCTCTCCACCGTCACCTCGGACTACGAAGCCTGGAACTATCCCCCCCGGGTCAACTCCGAGAAATGGCGCCGCCCGCTGAACCGGCGAAAGCACCGCCGGGCAGCCCGCAAGGCTGCCAAGACCAATCCCCCTCAGGAGCCCCCTCAGGATTCCGAGAACTCCTGAAATTATCTCATTTATCTGTTGAGAACCGGAGCATATTGTTGTATAATAGTGGCTGACAGTTCTATCTGCCATCCGTTATTCCATATATTCTTTTACGGAGGTAAATCGCAATGTTTGATACTCTGATTGAAAAGCTGAAGCAGGATCCCAAGACCATCGTCTTCACCGAGGGCCCCGACGCCCGTATCCTGGAGGCCACTGCCCGCATCAAGGCTGAGGGCATTATGAAGGTCGTCCTGGTGGGCAAGGTGGCCGAGGTTGAGGCCGCTGCCAAGAAGGGCGGCTTCGACATCGAGGGCGTCGAGATCATCGATCCCGAGACCTACGCCGAGATGGACGCCATGGTCGCCAAGATGGTGGAGCTCCGGAAGGGCAAGATGACCCCCGAGCAGTGCAAGGCAAACCTGCTCAAGGGCAACTACTTCGGCACCATGCTGGTGAAGATGGGCAAGGCTGACTGCCTGCTGGGCGGCGCCACCTACTCCACCGCTGATACCGTCCGTCCTGCACTCCAGCTCATTAAGACCAAGCCCGGCAACACCATCGTGTCCTCCTGCTTTATTATGGTCCGCGACAACGCCGACGGCACCCAGGAGAAGCTGGCCATGGGCGACTGCGCCATCAACATCCATCCCACCGAGGACAACCTGGTGGAAATCGCCCAGGAGACCGCAAAGTGCGCCGAGACCTTCGGCATCGACCCCAAGGTTGCCTTCCTGAGCTTCTCCACCAAGGGCTCCGCCAAGGATGACGAGGTCACCAAGGTTCAGAACGCCGTTGCCAAGGCAAAGGAAGTCATGACCGTTCCCGTGGACGGCGAGATGCAGTTTGACGCCGCCGTGGCCCCCGAGGTTGGCCAGCTGAAGTTCCCCGGCTCCCCGGTTGCCGGTCAGGCCAACACCTTCATCTTCCCCGACGTCACCGCCGGCAACATCGGCTATAAGATTGCGGCCCGTCTGGGCGGCTTCGCCGCTTACGGCCCCATCCTGCTGGGTCTGAACGCGCCCATCAACGACCTGAGCCGCGGCTGCAACGCCGACGAGGTCTACAAGATGGCCATTATCACCGCCGGCCTGGCTTGATCTTGGTACATTCTCAGTGGTGCGGAACAGCTTGTTCCGCACCACTTTTTCTGGAAAGGAGCCTTTTATGGATTCTGCCTTTACGGTCCATGTGGACCGGCTCACCCCCAATGAGGTGATGCAGTCCATGCGCCGGATGATGCTTCGGCCCTATCTGATGCTCTGGGTCCTTCTCTATGCCCTTATGCTGGTGATCTTCCTGGTAAAGGGCGGTCTCACCATCTGGGGCTGGATCGGCCCGGCCATTATCCTCATTCTCCTGGCCCTGGCCTATGAATTCTCCGGACGGAAGAACTTCAAGCCAATGAAATACCACGAGGCCACTCTGGACTACAGCTTTTCCCCGGAGGGCTATACCCTGACCGTGGGAGAGCAGACGGTCCGCATCCCCTGGGAGCAGACGGTGCTTCGCCGGACCCGCAGCGACTTCCTGCTCTATTCCGATCCCAAGACCTGCTCCATTTTGCCCAGGCGCTGCCTCACCCCAGCCCAGACCCAGCAGCTGCTTGCCTGGGCCCAGCGCCCTTCCCAGTAATCCTAGTGCTTTCGTATACTTTCAACAGATTTCCCCCTACAGCAGCCGGAAAGATTGGATTCCAATCCTCCGGCTGCTGCGTTATAATATGGTCACATGATTCCCAGGGAAAGAGGTGCCGGTGATGGACCGAAAAACAATTTCTTCCGCCTTCCGTGCCAGTCTCCCGGTTATGGCCGGATATTTGGTGCTGGGTCTGGGCTTTGGTGTTTTGCTTCAGGATTTGGGCTACAGCTTTCTCTGGGCCCTGCTCATGTCCCTGACCATCTACGCCGGTTCCATGCAGTATGCGGCGCTGGACCTGATCTCCGGCGGCGCCAGTCTCATTACCTGCGCCCTGATGACGCTGATGATCAACGCCCGGCACTTCTTCTACGGTCTGAGCATGCTGGATCGGTATCAAGCCGCCGGCCGGAAAAAGCCCTATCTGATCTTTTCCCTCACCGATGAGACCTACTCGCTGGTGTGCGCACCTGCCCCGGAGGGTACCCAGCCCACGGGCTATTACCTCTGGGTCTCCCTGCTGAATCAGTTTTATTGGGTGACCGGCTGCACCCTGGGCGGCCTGGTGGGCCCGTTTCTGCCCTTTGATTCCACGGGAATGGACTTCGCCATGACCGCTCTGTTTGTGGTGATTTTCGTTGAACAGTGGCTCTCCACCAAAAATCACCTGCCTGCGCTGCTGGGTCTGGGAATCACCGCCGGATGCCTGCTGCTTCTGGGACCAAGGCGATTTGTAATTCCCGCCATGGTGCTGATTACCCTGGCTCTGACGGCCCTTCGGGGAAAAGCGGAGGTGACCAGAGGTGCCTAGATTGTATGTGCTGCTGCAAATCCTTGTGATCGCCGCGGTAACCATGGTTCTGCGCTTTCTGCCCTTTTGGGTGTTTCAGGATCCCGACAGGCGTCCCCCGCTGATTACCTATCTGGGCACAGTCCTGCCCTATGGGGTCATGGGCATGCTGGTGATCTACTGTCTCAAAAACGTGAGCTTTCTGGCCCCTCCCCATGGGCTGCCGGAACTGATTGCCATTGCCGCGGTGGTCCTGCTGCACCTGTGGAAGCGCAGCACCTTGGTGAGCATTTTCGGCGGCACTGCCATTTATATGGTGCTGGTACAGGTGGTATTTGCATAAACACAGGCCGGAGCCTACCGCTCCGGCCTCAGTTTGACAAAAGACCTCGTAGAGTTTCGCCGCCGCAGCGGCGAAATAAAGTGAAATCATTTTCCGCCGGGGCGTGTACATGGCGGAAAATACCTCTCGGCCTGAAAGTGTGGCTTTTGTGCGCCCAAAGCGCACAAAAATGCGCGCATCAGGCCGCAACCCCTTTGTCGGAAAAGCCTTCCGGCTTTTTCGACAGTCTCAGGCCGGAGCCTACCGCTCCGGCCTGTTCCGTTCCTCCTGATATGTCCCGATCAGCGCCAGCTTCGCCTCCCGGGACAGCTTTTTAATGGCCATCTCCCGGCGAAGAGCGGCGGATTTATCCGGCTGCCGCTCCCGATAGCGGAGGACCACCGGCAGACGACTTCGGGTGTATTTCGCCCCCTGGCCCCGGTTGTGGACCGCCAGCCGACGCTCCGCGTCCCTTGCAATCCCGGTGTACAGGGTCCCGTCGGCACACTCCACAATATAGACCTCATACATGGCTTCATCCTCCGTCTCCGATTTCCCCAGCTCCCAGAAAAATGGCGTCGGCCTCTGCCGACGCCATTTGGTATCAGTACAGCGGTGCGGCCTTTCCGCCGCCCTCTCGCCAATCCAGGTCCCCTCGGGCCAGGCCCATAATGAGCATCTCCGCCGTGGCCAGATTGGTGGCATAGGGCACATTGTGCATGTCGCACAGCCGCTCGATCTGCAGCAGGTTTTGCTCCTGCACCGGATCGTTACAGGTGGGATTGGTGAAAAACAGCAGCAAATCCACCTCATTGTAGGCGATTCTCGCACCCACCTGCTGCTGCCCCCCCTGGGCCCTGGAGAGATACAGGGTGATCGGCAGGCCGGTGGCCTCCGCCACCAAGCGGCCTGTGGTGTTGGTAGCAGAGAGATTGTGCTTCGCCAGAATGCCTTTATAGGCGATGCAAAACTGAATCATCAGCTCTTTCTTCTTATCCTGCGCCATAATTGCAATATTCAACGTAATCTCCTCCAACTCCAAAGGTTCATCAATATCTCATATGCATCAGTGGGGCCTCCATGCCAAGCAGCCGCCGGGAGATATGCAGGCAGGCCATGGCCGCCCCCTTCCGGCTTCGGAGCACCAAGGCGCTCCCATGGGCCGCTGCCACAGGCACCGCCTGATCCTCCGGGATCAGGCCCAACAGCGGCAGCCCCACATGATCCATCATGTCGTCCACTGTAGACCGAATGGAACTCAGCAGCCGCCGGGTCACCCGGTTGACCACCAGATGAATGGGGTCAATCCCGTGATCCACCAAAAGCCCCGCCGTGTGCTGGGCATCCCGCAGGGAACCGGGGTCCGCCGTGGCCACAAGAATGGCCCTGGTGGCATAGCTTACAGCCAAGTCAAAGCCAAAGCCGATCCCCGCCGGGGCATCCAGCAGCACCCAGTCATAGGTCTCCGCCGCCTCCTCGATCAATCGGCCGAAGATAATGTCATCCACCAGTCCGGCCCGGGTCTTGGAGGGGGCCGTCAGCAGCTGCAGCCCGGGGATCGACGGATGTTCCGGTGCGTCGGAAAGATAGTGGTTCTCCATCATCACATCCAAAAAGCTGATGGTGGCGCAGTCGGTCATCCCCAGGGCAATGTCCAAATTGCTCAGCCCAATGTCGCAGTCAATGGCCAATACCTTCTGTCCCATAGCAGCCAGGCAGGAGGCGATTCCCGCGCAAAGTGTGGTCTTGCCGGTGCCGCCCTTGCCGGAGGTTACCACCAACACGTCGCCCATGTGAATCTCCCCCCTTTTTCAGTCATGCACTACCATTATAGCAGTATTTCAGCAAATTTCAACAGGATTCTTTTGAGAACGCCGAGGAAATGTGTAGAATTTGTGAATTCCCCTTGGTCCTCCCATCTCATCCTATGCAGTTCCCCGGCTTTTCATACAAGGTTCTACTCCAATGGAACAGGCCCGGCCGGAGGCTGTTCCTCCGGTCGGGCCTGTCACTATGTCAGGGGGCTCTGTTTGATTTTCGCAAACCGACGGGGATACTGCGCCGGCGTCCTTCGGACCTTTTCGATGACCACCGCCCGATGGACCGTGTCGGTGCCGGGCACGGGGTAATCCACGATCTTCCGGACCTTTCCGCCCAGCAGTCCAATGCCATGGGCCGCCTGGGACAGTTCCTCATCGGAGTCCGTGGACTTCATGGCCACAAAGGCGCCCCCCACCTGCACCAGAGGCAGGCACAGCTCTGCCAGCACGTTCAGCCGCGCCACCGCCCGGGACACGGCAACGTCGTACTGCTCCCGATGCTCCAGGGCATATTCCTCTGCTCTGGCCGCGGTACACTCCGCCGGGATCCCCAGTTCCGGCAGGATCTGGCTCAGCCAATCCACCCGTTTTTTCAGGCTGTCCAGCAGGGTCAGCCGGATGGTGGGCTCCGCAATTTTCAAAGGTACCCCGGGGAATCCCGCCCCGCAGCCCACGTCAATCACCTGCTTGCCGGTGAACTCATAGACATTCAGCAGCGCCATGCAGTCCAGAAAGTGTAGCCGTGCCACCGCCTCCGGCTCTGTAATGGCCGTCAGGTTCATCACCTGGTTCTTTTCGATCAGTGCCTGGCCAAACCGGCAAAAGGTCTCCAGCTGTTCCTGGCTCAGCGCCCGTCCCAGGGCCGGCAGACCGGCCTGCAGTGCCTGCTTCATCGGTGTCCTCCTTGTAAAAAGGGGAGGGCATCGCCCTCCCCCGAAGCGTTTGTCAAATCACTTTTTCAGCGTCAGGGCGTAGCGGACCTTCTCCTCAATGCCTTGGGCATTGAGATGATAGGCATCCAGCACTGCCTGGGCCTTGCCGGAACGGCCAAACTCGTCGTTGACTCCGTGGCGCACCACCGGCACGGGGCAGCCCTCAGCGACCACCTCTGCCACTGCGGAGCCCAGGCCGCCGATCACATTGGCCTCCTCGGAGGTGACAATACAGCCGGTTTCTCTGGCCGCCTGGAGCACCAGCTCCCGGTCAATGGGCTTAATGGTGTGCATGTCAATGACCCGGATGTTCAGGCCCTGGCCTGCCAGGTTCACCGCCGCCTCATAGGCGCACTGGACCATCATTCCTGTGGCGATAATGGTGGCATCGGTGCCCTCCCGGAGGACGCTGCCCTTTCCCAGTGCAAAGTGGTAGCCCGGAATGGTATCCGTCACAGATTCCACCGCCAGGCGGCCCAGCCGCATATAGGCGGGGCCGTTATACTCCAGCAGCGCCTTCACCGCCAGCTCCATCTCCGGGCCGTCGCAGGGAGACAGCACCAGCATTCCGGGAATCGCCCGCATAATGGCATAGTCCTCGATGCACTGATGGGTGGCGCCGTCCTCGCCCACGCTGAGGCCACCGTGAGAGCCAATCACCTTCACATTGAGGCCGGGATAGGCGATGGAGTTCCGCACCTGCTCCCAGGCACGGCCCGCAGAGAACATGGCAAAGGAGTTCATAAACGGCTTCTTGCCGCAGGCTGCCAGTCCGGCGGCCACGCCGGCCATATTGCCCTCTGCAATGCCCATGTCAAAAAAGCGCGCAGGATATTTGTCCGCAAAGTTCTTGGTCATCGTGGAGCCGGACAGGTCCGCATCCAGGACCACCAGCTCAGGATATTCTTCCGCCAGCTGGGCCAGAGCCTGGCCGTAGGCGGCACGGGTTGCGATCTTCATTTATTCCGCCTCCAGTCTCTTCAGCAGCGCATGAAGCTCTGCTTTGCCGGTTTCGTACTGCTCCTCATTGGGGGCCTTGCCATGCCAGCCGGCGTTGTTCTCCATGTAGGAGATGCCCTTGCCCTTCACCGTCTTGGCCAGGATCACCGTGGGCTGTCCCTTTACCGTCTCCGCCTCCCGGAACGCCTCCAAAATGGAGGGGAAGTCATGGCCGTCGATTTTGATGACGTGCCAGCCAAAGGCCTCATATTTCTTGTCCAGGGGCTCTGAGGGCATAACATCAGCAGTGCGGCCGTCGATCTGCAGGCCGTTGACATCCACCACCGCGCAGAGATTGTCCAGCTTGTACTTGGCCGCCGCCATGGCCGCCTCCCAGGTCTGGCCCTCCTCGATTTCTCCGTCCCCCAGAACGGAGTAGACCCGGTAGTCCTTCCGGTCCAGCTTTCCCGCCAGGGCCATGCCCACGGCGGCGGAGATGCCCTGGCCCAGAGAGCCGGTGGACATATCCACGCCCTTTACATGGACCATATCCGGATGGCCGGAGTAGTGGGCATCAATCCGGCGGAACTGATGCAGGTCCTCCACCGGGAAGTAGCCCCGCAGCGCCAGAATGGAATACAGTGCCGGGGTACAGTGGCCCTTGGAGAGCACGAACCGGTCCCGGTCCGGATCCTGGGGCTTTGCGGGGTCGATGTGCATCACATCAAAGTACAGAGCGGTCAGCACGTCCATGGCGGACATGGAGCCGCCGGGATGGCCGGAGGCGGCCTCATAGACGCACTGCAGCGCCAGCAGCCGTCCCTTGGTGGCGGTGATCGCCAGCTGCTTGGTTTCCATGGGATCAATCCTTTCCAGTTTTATTCCGTCCCGCATTAAAACGCGGTTTTTTCCGTCAGATAGGCCACCAGCTGGTCAATGGGCATACGTACCTGCTCCATGGTGTCCCGGTCACGGACGGTGACACAGTGATCCGCAGGGGTATTCTCGTCGCCCACAGTCTGGAAGTCCACGGTGATGCAGTAGGGCGTGCCGATCTCGTCCTCCCGGCGATACCGCTTGCCAATGGACCCGGCCTCGTCGTAGTCACACATAAAGTGCTTAGACAGCTCATTGTAGATCTCCGTGGCCTTGTCTCCCAGCTTCTTGGACAGCGGCAGCACGGCGCACTTAAAGGGCGCCAGGGCAGGATGGAGATGGAGCACCACCCGCACATCGTCGTTGCCCTTCTTGTCCCGGCCCACCACTTCCTCATCGTAGGCGTCGATCAGGAAGGCCAGGGTCACCCGGTCCGCCCCCAGAGAGGGCTCAATTACATAGGGGATATAATGCTCACCGGTCTCCTGGTCAAAGTAGGTCATATCCTTGCCGGAGGTGTTCTGGTGGGCCGTCAGGTCAAAGTTGGTCCGGGAGGCCACACCCCACAGCTCGCCCCAGCCGAAGGGGAAGGTGAACTCAAAGTCCGTGGTGGCGTTGGAATAGTGGCTCAGCTCCTCGGGGTCATGGTCCCGGAGCCGCAGATGCTCATCCTGCATTCCCAGGTTCAGCAGCCACTGATGGCAGAAGGTCTTCCAATACTGGAACCAGTCCAGCTCGGTGCCGGGCTTGCAGAAGAACTCCAGCTCCATCTGCTCAAATTCCCGGGTCCGGAAGGTGAAGTTGCCGGGGGTGATCTCGTTGCGGAAGGACTTTCCGATCTGGCCGATGCCAAAGGGCAGCTTCTTCCGGGTGGTGCGCTGCACATTCAGGAAGTTGACAAAGATGCCCTGAGCCGTCTCCGGCCGGAGGTACACGGTGTTTTTGGCATCCTCGGTGACCCCCTGGAAGGTCTTAAACATCAGGTTAAACTGGCGAATGTCCGTCCAGTTGTGCTTTCCGCAGGAGGGACAGCAGATGTTGTGCTCCTCAATAAAGTCCTTCATCTGGCTCTGGCTCATGGCGTCCACGCTGTGGCCCAGCGCAAAGTCGTTCTCCTGGCACCAGTCCTCAATGACCTTGTCTGCCCGGAAGCGCTCCTTGCACTCCTTGCAGTCCATCAGCGGGTCGGAAAATCCGCCCACATGTCCGGAGGCCACCCACACCTGGGGGTTCATCAGAATGGCCGCATCCAGGCCCACATTATAGGGGTTTTCCTGGATGAATTTCTTCCACCAGGCCTTCTTCACATTGTTCTTCAGCTCCACACCCAGAGGGCCGTAGTCCCAGGTGTTGGCCAGTCCGCCATAGATCTCGCTGCCGGAAAAAATAAAGCCTCTGTTTTTGCAGAGGGCAACGATTTTTTCCATGGTTTTTTCCGTGTTTTTCATATGGAATATGCCTCCTCAGCAACATTCTTTTGCAAATCCGGCGCACAACACGCCTAATATAAACATTATAGCCGCTTCCGACGCAAAGTCAACTAGGATTCACGGTTTTTGCCGTCGTTTCAGGACTTTTTGTGTCACACGACGAAATTCCCACGGCGGCCCCGGAGAAATTCCGTAGATTTCACCACAGCGGTAAAAAGCCCGGCAGATCCCCCTGAAAACCATACGCTGCCAGGCGGTGAAATGCAAGGCTTTTGAAAAAACTGCGACGGACGGCCAAAGGCCGTCCGTCTGTCAGCTTTTAAGGAGTGTAAGTAGTTGCAGCTTGTTGCCCAGCCCCGGCCCTCTGGCAAGGGCCGGATCGCTGTGCCGGGGCGGCGGTTCTGGCGGCCGCCGCAACCCAAAAGAAGGAGATATGAGTGTGGTACGCTACACTGGCATATAGCGGAGACGTATCACTTGTTCCATACGTCTCAACCACGATGCCATCATAGCACGGTGGTACGGATGTGTCAATACCTTTCCGGGAGATTTCCGGGAAAAACTATGAATTTTCTGTAAACACACGGCCCTTGGGTCTGTTAGGTGTCCCCCACAGCCGGTCCACCAGAACATAGTGGTACAGGCACCCCAGCACCAGGCACCCCAGCATCACCCAGAGCCAGGTCCGTGTCCGAAGCCAGGTGGTCACAAAAATGGTCTTGTAGACGCCCATATGGATCGCCAGAATCTCCGCCGAGCTCTCCCCGCACCATTCCAGAGGCCGCAGCAGAATCCGGAGGGGCCGGTATTTCCGGCACAGGCTCCCCAGGTCCGACAGTCCCACCGCCGCACCGGGAATTACCAGGGCATAGGGATACCACCACAGCCCCAGGCTGTAGCCATACCGGCTGCCCAGTCCCCAATACACCGCCGCCACCAGTCCCAGTCCCGGAAGCATCATGAGGTACAAAATTCCCCGGAACAGCCGCTGCCGAGACACACCGCTCTGCTCCAGGCAGCCCAGAAGCATTCCCGTAAAAAACACCGGAAGCCGGGTCACGGCGGTTTTCAGATAGTCCAAGGGGCACAGGAGCCCCAGCCCCACAGCCCCCAGGGTCATAAGTCCCCACACCAGCACCGGATGGCGGCTTTTCCCCATAACCCGGTAGGCCGGTATGCCCAGGAGGAAGAACATCCAAACCGCAGAAAAGTACCAGTTTAGCTGGATGGTCTGTCCAAACCACCACCCCAAAAGGGTCACGCTGCCAAACACCGTCCAGGCCCCCATGACGCCCATGGCATACATCAGGGCACACCAGAGGATCAAAACGGGGTACAGCCCCGGCAGCAGCCGTCTGGCCCGCTGTCTCAGATAGCCTGCGGCTCCCCGTCTGCGGATGGAGTGGCAGGCCCCCAGCCCCGACAAAAACAGGAACATATCCACGCCGCAGTTGAGCAGGTCGTGGAACATTCGGATCCAGGGATTGGCGAGCTGCAGCGGCGCGTGGTAAAACGCAATGCCCCAGATGGCAAGGCCCATCAGCAGGCTTCGGTTTTCTCTCAGCCGCTGAAACACTTATCGAACCTGTCCGGAGATCAGCCAGGGGGCGGGCTCCCGCTCCATCTCCCCCTTGGCTCCCAGCCGGGACACCCCCAGCTGTACCGCCTCGGTGAGGGTGATGCCATGGCGCTGGAAAATCGCAGGAATTGCGGTGAGCTGGCTAAACTCCAAGGTGTAGACAAACAGTTTGACCCCCGGATTCCGCCGGACCAGCGCCTCGATCTCCTGCTCCAGATAGGGCGAGGCCACCAAAAACGCAGTGCTGGGGGCAGGGAACCGCTCCGCCTCCTGAATGCTTCCCACCACGTTGACATTGTTCAGGCCAAACTGCTTGGCGTTCTCCTCCATGGTGGCGCAGTCCTGACGGGTGTGCTCCACCGCCACCAGGGTGCCTTCCGCCGCCACCAGTGCCGCCTCCACCGCAATGCTGGCGGCCCCCACGGTGAGAATGGCGTCCCGGAGCTCCGCCTGGAGCTTGGACATAATCACCGCCCGGATCTCGCTGCTGACATAGCGAATGGAGCCGTTACAGAACTGCTGATTGCTCAGGCCGATCTGATAGGTGCTGCGATAATCCTTGTTGGTAATCAGCATGGCGGCAGGGGCGTTGATGCCCCGGTCGATCATGTCCTGGAGCTTGTCATGCTTCACCGGCCCGGCAGGCTCACTGCCCTCGTTGTACCAGATGTCGCAGCTTCCCAGGCCGGCGTCCCACATGTCGTAGAAAATATCCGGATGCCCGGCGTCGGTGAGCACCAGTACCTGCCGGGAGGACTGCACCGCAGGAATGATATTTTTGTTTTCCCGGGTAATGTCCAAAATTTTCAGGGTCCCCAGATCCAGCTGGCTGTGCTGAGAAAAGTACCCCAGCCAGCTTAAAATGGCCTCGTTGTTAAAATCAGGCTGTGCCATATGTATGTTCCTCCTCGTGAGATCATCTTGTGTAGTATTGTACCACAGCTTTTCCCGTTGGGAAAGCACCTGGTGGATTTTCTTTCAATATTTTGGCTTCGGACCGTTGCATAGCGAACGGTTTTGTGATATGATACGGGCATATCCAAAAGGAGGTATTCCAGATGATTCTGTTTCAAAAGCTGATGTTCCCCGGACCCGGCGGCCCGGGTGGTATGCCTATGGGCGGACCCGGCGGCCCGGGTGGTATGCCTATGGGCGGACCCGGTGGTCCTGGTGGTCCTGGCGGTCCCGGTGGGCCCGGTGGTCCCGGTGGCCCTGGCGGTCCTGGCGGTCCCGGTGGTCCTGGCGGTCCCGGTGGTCCTGGTGGACCTCCCCCCATGGGCCCCACCAAGCCCGGCAGCGCCGAGGCTCTGGAGGACTTCTCCCAGGTAGCGCATAAGGACGCCGTGGCTCTGTGCTACAGCCTGGAGCTGATCGAGCCCCAGGAGACAGACGGCAAGTTCTATCTGAAGGCCGACGCCCCGGCGGAGGAGTCTGCCCGGAAGGAGCTGGCCCAGAAGGCCGCAGCCCTCAAGGGGCTCCAGACGGACTTCGCCCCTGCCGGTCCCACCCTGGACGAGGCCTGCCAGCAGCTGGTGGAGGCCATGAAGGCCGGAACGACCGGACTTCCCCTGCTCAAGCTGGTGCCCCAGACGGTAACCCTGGAGGCCCTGACCATTGGCGACCGGGATCTCTACTCTGCCGACCCCGGTAAGGAGCTGACCATGACCGTCTCCGGCGTGGGCACCAACATGAAACCCGGCACCTATCAAAATGTAACCCTTACCGTCACCGACGCCTACACCAAAACCACCGGAGGCCCCGGCGGCGTCCACACCCACCACTTCCGTACGGCGCTGTTTGTCAAGGACGGCGCAGTTCAGGAGGACAAGTCCGTGCGGGCCGCCATTCTGGGAGGCACCGTCACCGGCGACCAGGCGGTGAACCTGAAAATCGACGATCGCCAGCATCTGTTTAACGGCGTGATGATTACCGGGGGCAAGTACCGCATCGACGGGGCGGATCTGAGCTTTGTGGGCAACGGCGGCAACGACTTCCAGGGCTACGGCGCCGGAATTATGACCACCGGGGACGCTGACGTCACCGTGGAAAACTCCCGGGTCCATGTGGAGGGCGCCATCCGCTCCGCCATGTGGTGCGGCGGCGAGAGCCACCTGTATGTCAAGGACTCGGTCATCGACTCCATAGACGCCGATCCCTTTGACAACGATTTCCGTTCCCTGTCTGTACCGATGATGAAGTCCGTGCCCTTTGCCCTGGGCCTCATCGGCAACTGCCGGTCCACCAATGTGCTGGAGGCCGGACAGGTGACCTATGACAACTGCATTGTGGTGGCCGACAACTGGGCGCCTCTGTCCACAGACTCCGGCTATCCCCCCACGTCTCTCACCGTGAAAAACGTGTTGGCCGGTGTCGGCCGCTTGGAGGAGGCTCAGCCCGGCAAGGACTACACCGCCACCAAAACCGTGGGCGGCAAGACCTGGGGGTATACCATGGGCGGCAGCGGATACATCGCCTACGGCGACGGCGGCGTGGTAGACACCTTTGAGGACTGCCAGTTCTATTCCCCGGACTATCTGCTGATCTGCACCGGCGTCCAGCCCATGACCTTCCGAAATGTCACCGGCAAAGCCGGACGGGCCCTGGCCATGTGGCACCAGGCCCAGGGGGGCAAGCTCATCCTGGAGGGCGGCTCCTATGACATCGACAAGTGCGCCTTCCAGATTAAGTCCGGCGCCTATGTCCACATCGACATGAAGGGCACCGACCTGAAACTGGGGAAGGGCGGCGTGCTGATTCAGCAGCTGGAAAGCGACGATGCCGGCGGCATTGTCACCCGGAAGTATGTGGTCCCCGCCCAGGAGGACGATTGGCTCTCTGTGGCCCCCGCCCAGCGGGAGATCCCCGATTCTACCGCCCTGTTCACCGACGAGACCCTGACCGGCGACATCTTCAACTCCGTCTACGGGGCCAAGCACGGCCTGGCGGTGACCCTGAAGCACACCACCCTCACCGGTGTGGTGTCCTCCTCCAACGCCAACCATCTGTTCGCCGACGGCACCGTGGCCCCCGGCGGCACGGTATTTGAGCAGGACAACCATTGGGACGCCAAAACCACCGAGGATTACAAGGTGGTCGATCCCCAGGCGTACCTGTATGCAGGCCGGGTGAAAAACACGCCGTCCCCCGCAGTGAACAATCCGGTGAAGCTCGCCCTGGAGGAGGGCTCCGTCTGGAACGTCACCAGCACCAGCTATCTCTCCGGCCTGTCCTTCACCAAGGACAGCAAGATCGCCGGTACCATTACCGTAAACGGCACCCCGGTGGAGGCGCCTGGCAGCTATGTAGGCCAGATCGTCGTCACCCCCTAATTTCATCGCATTCAGGGAGGCCCTTTTCGGGCCTCCCTGTTTTTTCGAGTCCGTGGATTTGCCCGTGATGAGGCGCGCCGTGCCGGGAAAGAATCATTTGCACTTTTCTCTCCCAGGGCGTATACTATCCCTATACAGAATTTCAATCAGAAAGAGGTTGTTAGGATGCGAAAAGAACTGATTGCCCTGCGTCAAGCCATGACCGCCGCAAATATCGACGTCTATGTGATTCCCACCGACGATTTTCACGGCTCGGAATATGTGGGGGATTACTTTAAATGCCGCCACTATGTCTCCGGCTTTACCGGCTCCGCCGGCACTCTGGTGGTGTCCCGGGACTGGGCCGGTCTTTGGACCGACGGCCGGTATTTCCTGCAGGGTGCGCAGCAGCTGGCCGGTACCGGCATCGACCTGTGCAAAATGGGTCAGCCCGGCGTCCCCACGGTGGAGCAGTGGCTGGAGGCGCACCTGGAGCCGGGTCAGGCCCTGGGCTTTGACGGCCGGACCATGACCCTGGGCACCGGCAAGGGCCTCTCTGCCGCCGCAGAGAAAAAGGGTGCCGCCGTGGACTGTAGCCACGACCTGGTGGGGGAGATCTGGGACCACCGCCCGGCGCTGTCCACCGCCCCCGCCTGGGAGCTGGACGTGGCCTATGCGGGACGGACCCGGAAGGACAAGCTCGCCGCTTTGGTCCGGGACGTGGCCAAGGCCGGCGCAGACAGCTTTATCCTCACCTCTCTGGATGACCTGTGCTGGCTTCTCAACATTCGTGGAGACGACGTAGCCTGCTGCCCTGTGGTCCTGAGCTTCCTGCTGGTCCATGGGGACACCATCCAGCTCTACACCGACGCCGCCAAGTTCTCCCCCGAGCTTCGCTCCGCCCTGGAGGACGACGGTATTGTCTTCCGCCCCTATCTCTCCATCTTCCAGGATGTAAGCCAGCTTCCGGCGGACAGCCGTGTTCTGCTGGACCCCTCCAAGGCCAGCTACGCCATTGTCCAGAGCATTCCCGCCGGCGCAAAGCTCCTGGAGGCCGCCAATCCCACGGAACTGCCCAAGGGCATCAAAACCGCTGCCGAGTGCGACCACGAGCGGATTGCCCATGTAAGAGACGGCGTGGCCCTGACCCGGTTTATGAAGTGGCTCCACGAGCATGTGGGGAAGGAGCCCATTACGGAGATCTCCGCCGCAGAAAAGCTGGTAGAATTCCGCAGCCAGCAGGAAAACTATCTGGGGCCCAGCTTTGACCCCATCTTCGGCTACGGTCCCCACGGGGCCATTGTCCACTACTCTGCCACCCCGGAAAGCGACGCCCCCCTGGAGCCCCACGGCTTCCTGCTCTCGGACACCGGCGGACACTATCTGGACGGCTCCACCGACGTGACCCGCACCTTTGTTCTCGGTCCGCTGACCCAGGAAATGCGGCATCACTACACCCTGGTGCTTCGGGGCCATCTTCAGCTGGCCGCTGCCAAGTTCAAGGAGGGCTGTTCCGGCATCAATCTGGACTATATCGCCCGGAAACCCCTGTGGGATGAGGGACTGGACTACAACCATGGCACCGGCCACGGCGTAGGCTATCTGCTCTCCGTCCACGAAGGCCCCCAGGGCATCCGCTACCATGTGTCCGCAGGCCGCAGCGAGGGCGCCAAAATGGCCCCCGGCATGATTACCTCGGACGAGCCGGGTCTGTACCTGGAGGGAAAGTACGGCATCCGTCTGGAAAACCTGCTGGTCTGCGTCCAGAAGGAGACCAACGAATATGGCACCTTCTTGGGCTTTGAGCCCCTGACCATGTGCCCCTATGAGCTGGACGCCATTGAAACCTCGGCCCTCTCTCCGGAGGAGACGGCGCTGCTCAACACCTACCACGAAACCGTCTATGAAACCCTTTCCCCCTATTTTACGGAGGAAGAGAAGGCCTGGCTGAAGCAGGCCACCCGCCCCATCTGATTGGGATTACACAGCGCGGCCAGAGGAAACATCCTCTGGCCGCGCATTTTTTATTCGTATTCTACAATGTAGCACCGCTTGCCGCTGTAGTCCGTCACCTCATCGGTGACGTCGTTGTACAGCCAGCCGTCCCGGGTGTCCAGCATGCAGAGGTATTCCTCATCGCCGCCGCTGGGCTCGCCGCTGAGCCAGGGCGCAAAGTCAAAGCTCTCGCCGGTATTCCAAACTCCGCCTTCCCAGTCGGAGCGTTTGGCACCCAGCCACACAAAGACCATGCCGTTCTGCTCCGCCAGCTGGCAGACCTTGTCATACTCCTCCTGGGAGTTGATGGTCACCAGATGGCCGCCCTTTTTCTCGGCCTCCTCCTTGACGCCCCACCAGGTGTAGCTACACTCCACCAGCTCGTACCTGTGCCCGTTGAGCTCAAAGGTGGTCGGCACCGGAGTAGGAGTGGGGGTGGGGGTGGGGGTGGGAGTAGGCGTCGGGGTTGGGGTTGGAGTCGGCGTGGGAGTGGGAGTAGGCGTGGGGGTCGGGGTTGCAGTGGGCGTGGGCGTGGGCGTCGGAGTTGGAGTCGGCGTGGGAGTAGCCACAGCCTGCTCCTGCTCCGTCACCTTGCCATTGCCGCTGGTGGTGGCCGACGGCGGGGCAATGGTTCCGCCGGGCTTCCCAGAGGCTGCGGGGCTGGCTGTAGGCGCAGACACCGTGGCCTGTCCCAGATTCGCAAGGCTCGCAATGGCGGTGGAGTTGCTGGCATCCAGCTTCTCCAGCACCGTGTTGTAATATTCCTTGGCCGCGGCATTGTCGCCCTTTTCCTTGGCCTGGTCGCCCAGCTTCAGATAGGCATTGATGGCGGACTTCTTCAGGGCTCCGTCCTCTGTGGCTTCGTAGCCCTTGAGGTAGGTCTCCGCAGCCTTGACCTGGTCGCCATTGGCCGCAAAGGCCTCCGCCAGCAGATCATAGGTGGCCGTGGTGGCCGTGCCGTCTTCCAGCTGCTTTTCCAGCTGGGTGATGGCCTCGCCGTAGTCCTGGTTGTCATAGGCCTGCTGGGCCAAGGTCATGGGATCCTCCTGGCCCTTGCTTCCGACAACGCCCATCTGGAAGGCCATAACAATTCCCGTGACGATCACCGCCACCAGGATCACCGCCGCCACTACGGTAATGACCAGACCCTTTTTCCGCTGGTCGTCATCCGGGCCGCCGGCCTTGCCGCCCATGGGAGGAGGCGTATGATCTCCCCCATCTCCGGCCTCACCCCGGCGTGCCGCCTGGGCCATGGTCATCCGCGTGGCCTCCGCAGACTGTACCGGCGGACGATACTCTCTGGGCTGCTCCGGGGACGGGCTGTTCTGGCCCTGGGCCGAAACAGGCCGGGGCTGATTGACGGCGCCGCCGCCGCTGCGGTCCGGGCCGGCATAGAGGTTCACCGTGGGGGTGATGCCATCCATGGAGGAATTGGGCTGCTCCTGGCCGGACACCGGCTGGAATCCCATGGTGGCATCCATGGGCTGCTGAGGCTGCTGGGGCTGCTCTGGGGTGGCAACCCGCTCATAGGCTACAAATTCCGTTTCATCTGCCGAAAAGGGGGTTCCACAGGTGGGGCAGAATTTCGCCGCCACCGACACCGATTGGCCGCAATGGGGGCAGATCTTATATACAGAGGACGTGTCAGCCATATACGTTCTTCCTTTCCTTGTGAACTGGTTCCGTCCGTCGGACGGATTCTGATGGGTTTCATTATATCATAGTTTCGGGTTCTTGTGTGGAATAACCAAAAATTTTCTCGAAAAAACTACATACGGCCCGTTTTTCCCAGAAACCGCCTGGGGAAATCGGCTTATTTTTGGATTTCTTCGTCTTTTTTCGGGCCATCAGTAGAAAAATCCGTTAAAATGCGCTATACTAAGGTTCACCAAACCGATGGAATATGGAGGTTTTTCCCGTATGGGTAAACGATTTTTAATTTCTCTTGGACTGATTATCGCCATGGTCGCCGCAGTGGGCGGCGGCGCGGCGCTGATTTTCCACACAAACTATCAGGATGTTTCCAGTCTGCAAAACCAGGCAAGCAACGACAACACCAACGATTTTGGTCAGCCCCAGCTGCCCACGATTTCCGCAGCCCCCGCCTCTCCCGTCGCCCCCGCCCCGGAGAGCCAGCCGGAGGAGGCTCCGGAGGAAGCCCCGGCGGTGCAGGCGGATTCCGCAGTGGAGCCCGGAAACGGGAGCCTCTCCCGCGCCAAGGCCCTGGCCGAGGGCATGACCCTTCAGGAGAAGATTTCCCAGCTGCTTTTTGTGACACCGGAGGCGCTGACCCAGTACAGCCGGGTCATTCAAAGCGGCGAGGCCACTCAGGAGGCCTTTGACCAGTACCCGGTGGGGGGCATCATCTACTTCTCCGACAATCTGGTGACCATGGACCAGACCAAGGAAATGATTGAGGACATTCAGCGCTACGCCAGGGAGCGCTCCGGCTTCGGCCTGTTCATCGGCGTAGACGAGGAGGGGGGCTCTGTGGCCCGGCTGGCCGACAATCTGGGAACCACGGAGTTCCAGGACATGTCCGTCTACGGCCAGGAGGGCGACCCCCAAAAGGCCTATGAGATTGGCACCACACTCTCCGCTGACCTAAAGGCCCTGGGCTTTAACGTGGACTTCGCCCCGGTGGCCGACGTGGTCACCAATGACGAAAACACCGTGGTCAAGGACCGCAGCTTCGGCTCTGATCCGGAGCTGGTGGCCTCCATGGTCTCCCAGGAGGTCAAGGGCTTTGTGGACAGCGGCGTGCTCTGCGCTCCCAAGCACTTCCCCGGTCACGGCAGCACCGGCGGGGACACCCACGACGGTTTTGTCTCCACTGACCGCACGCTGGAGGAGCTGCAGGCCTGTGACTTCAAGCCCTTCCAGGCCGCCATCGACGCCGGGGCGCCTATGATTATGGTGGGACATATGACCATGACCGCCATTGACAGCGAAAATCCCGCCTCCCTTTCCAGTGCCGTGGTCACCGGCCTCCTCCGGGAGCAGCTGGGCTATCAGGGCATTATCATCACCGACGGGATGGATATGGGGGCCATCACCGACCTGTACACCTCCGGAGAGGCCACCGTGAAGGCCCTTCAGGCGGGCTGTGACATGGTCCTGTGTATCTCCAACGTAGAGGGCGCCGTGGATGCGGTGACCCAGGCCGTGGAGGAGGGGACCCTCTCCGAGGAGCGGATCACCCAGAGCGTAGAGCGTATTCTCAGCGCCAAGCTCCAATACGGCATTGCCTCCTAAATGCAATAAGCCCTTGCGCCGGAACTGAAGATCAGTTCCGGCGCTTTTTTTAAATTTTTTTGCAAAACCCCTTTACAAAGGGAACATCCCGTGCTATAATGTCATCGTAATCAATAATGATTATTATTTTTATTAAGGAGGATGCCTGTGAAACAGCGATTCAGTAAAAAGCGGGAGGCAATTTACCGCTGCCTATGCGGCACGCAAACCCATCCCACTGCCGACTGGGTCTATCAGCAGCTCCGCCCTGACTTCCCTGACCTGAGCTTGGGCACTGTCTATCGAAATCTGGCCCAGCTCAAGGACGCCGGTCTGATCCAGTCCCTGGGTGTGGTAAACGGCCAGGAGCGATTTGACGGCAATGTCTCCCCTCACACCCACTTCGTCTGCACCCAGTGCGGCGCTGTGCTGGACCTGATGGAGCTCACCCTGCCGCCGTCTCTGCTGGCCCAGGCCCAAACGGCCTCCGGCTGTCTGATCCACGGCGCGTCCCTGCGGCTGACCGGCATCTGCCCCGGCTGCCGCAAGACTCTCTCGTAAGCAACGGGTCTCCCGTTCATTCAACATTATTTTTGGAGGTAAATTACTATGGCTAAGTTTGTATGTACTGTTTGCGGTTATGTGTACGAAGGCGACGTTCTGCCCGCCGATTTCAAGTGTCCTCTCTGCGGCGTAGGCGCCGACAAGTTCAAGAAGGTGGAGGGAGAGCTGACCCTGGCCGCCGAGCACGAGTACGGCGTCTATGACAGCACCGTCAAGAACAACGCCGCCGTGTCCGATCAGGACAAGGCTTATATCCTGGAGCAGCTGAAGGCCAACTTCAACGGCGAGTGCTCTGAGGTGGGCATGTACCTGTGCATGGCTCGCATCGCCCATCGGGAGGGCTATCCCGAGATCGGCCTGTACTGGGAGAAGGCCGCCTACGAGGAGGCGGAGCACGCTGCCAAGTTCGCAGAGCTTCTGGGCGCTGAGCTGGAGCCCAACATGACCGCTTCCACCGAGAAGAATCTGGCGTGGCGTGTGGACTGCGAGTACGGCGCCACCGAGGGCAAGGTGGAGCTGGCTACCTGCGCCAAGAAGAACGGCCTGGACGCCATTCATGACACCGTTCACGAGATGGCCCGGGACGAGGCCCGCCATGGCAAGGCCCTGGCCGGTCTGCTCAAGAGATATTTCGGCAAGTAACACTCTACGGGGAGAAGGAAAAATCCTTCTCCCCTTTTTCTGTCCTCGGGCAAAAGTGGGACAAAAGGGCACGGAAGCGATCTGCCTCCGCGCCCTTTTGATTTCGATTTAGCCGCCCAGGTATGCCTTCTGCACCCGCTCGTCGTTCAGCAGCGCCTTGGCGTCGCCGTCCATGGAGATGGTGCCGGTTTCCAGCACATAGGCCCGGTCCGCCACCGACAGTGCCATCTGGGCGTTCTGCTCCACCAGTAGGATGGTGGTACCGGCCTTGTGGAGCTCTTTGATAATGTCAAAGATCTGCTCCACCAGGATCGGGGCAAGGCCCATGGAGGGCTCATCCAGCATCAGCAGCTTGGGCTTGGACATCATGGCCCGTCCCATGGCCAGCATCTGCTGCTCGCCGCCGGAGAGGGTGCCCGCCGTCTGCTTATAGCGCTCCTTGAGCCGGGGAAACCGCTGGTAGACGTCCTCAATGGATCCGCTGATCTCACTGGCCGGGCGGGTATATCCCCCCATTTCCAGGTTCTCCTGGACGGTCATCTGCAGGAATACCCGGCGTCCCTCCGGGCAAAGCGCCATTCCCCGGGAGACTACCTTGTGAGGCGGGACCCCCACAATGCTGTGGTCCTCGAAGGTCACGCTGCCGGACCGAGGCTTCAGAAGCCCCGCCACCGTGTTCAGGGTGGTGGACTTTCCTGCGCCGTTGGCGCCGATCAGGGTCACAATCTCCCCCTCGTTGACCTCGAAGGAGATTCCCTTGATGGCATGAATGCTGCCATAATAGACGTGGATGTCCTCCACTTTCAGCATGCTCATGTTCTCAGCCCTCCTTCTGCTTGCCCAGGTACGCCTCGATGACCTGGGGATTGCTCTGGATCTCTGCCGGGGTGCCCTTGGCAATGATCTTGCCATAGTTCAGCACCGCAATGCCCTCGCAAATTCCCATAACCAGATTCATGTCGTGCTCAATGAGCATAATGGCAATCTGGAAGGTGTCCCGGATTTTCCGGATATTCTCCATCAGCTCTGCCGTCTCAGAGGGGTTCATGCCTGCGGCGGGCTCGTCCAGCAGCAGCAAGCTGGGGTTGGTGGCCAGGGCCCGGACAATCTCCAGTCGGCGCTGGGCGCCATAGGGGAGGGAACCGGCCTGACTGTTCGCCAGGTCCTGCATGTCAAAAATGCTCAGCAGCTCCAGGGCCCGCTCATGGGCCACCCGCTCTGCCTTCCAATGCCGCGGCAGACGGAGAATCCCGGAGACCATGCCAGAGCGCATCTGATTGTGCAGTCCGATTTTTACGTTGTCCTCCACTGTCAGATTGGAGAACAGCCGGATATTCTGGAAGGTACGGGCAATTCCCGCCTTATTCACCTGCACGGTGTTCATATTGGAGGTCTCCCGGCCGTTGAGGAGAATGGTGCCTCGGGTGGGCTGATAGACCTTGGTGAGCAGGTTGAACACCGTAGTTTTGCCCGCGCCGTTGGGGCCGATCAGTCCGGCGATTTCCGTGCGGCCAATGGTCAGGTTGAAATCATCCACAGCCGTCAGTCCGCCGAAGTCAATGCCCAGGTGCTTTGCCTCCAGCACAGGGTATTTATCCAGATCTCGCTCGGGGATAATACTGTCGCTGGGAACAGGAACCATCTTACTCATCTGTGCCGCCTCCTTCCGTAGCTTCCTTCTTCTTAAAGAGCGTCCAGAACTTCAGCTTGGACACGACCGCATCCCGGATGTTCTTCAGAATGGGGTTGTTGGTGACCAGCATCACCAGAATCAGCACAATGGCATAGATCAGCATCCGATAGTCGTTCATGGCACGAAGGGCCTCCGGCAGAATGGTCAGCACCGTGGCGGCAATGATGCTGCCCCGGATATTGCCCATGCCGCCCAGCACCACAAACACCAGAATGAGAATGGAGGTGTTGAAGTCGAACTTCTTGGGCACGATGGTGGAATAGTTCATGGCGTACAGGGCGCCGGCCATACCGGCCAGAGCCGCAGAGGTCACAAAGGCCATGAGCTTATACTTGGTGATGTTGATTCCCACGGACTCCGCCGCAATCCGGTTGTCCCGGATGGCCATAATGGCCCGGCCGGAGCGGCTGCGGATCAGATTCAGGGTCACCGTCAGTACCACCAGCACCAGAATAAACCCTGCCACAAAGGTGGACAGCTTGGTCACGCCGGTGGCGCCCATGGGACCGTTAATCAGCACCTTGCCGTCGGTCATGCCCAGGGCGTCGGTGCTCTTCATGCTAAAATGCAGTCCGGCGGCATCCAGGCCCACATAGAGATTGTTGAGAATGTTCTTAATGATCTCGCCGAAGGCCAGGGTCACAATGGCCAGATAGTCGCCCTGAAGCCGGAGCACCGGCACGCCGACAATCACACCGGCCGCAGCGGCCATAATTCCGCCCACCACAATGGCCAGCAGCAAGCGGACCGGTCCGGAGGGAATGGAACTTTGCAGGCTCATCGCCGTTACCACGCCGGTAAAGGCGCCCACGCTCATAAAGCCCGCATGGCCCAGGCTCAGCTCTCCCAGAATGCCCACCGTCAGGTTCAGGCTGATGGCCAGACACACATAGACACAAATAGGCACCAGCTGACCGGCCAGGGAGTTGGTCACCTTTCCGGCGGAGACCAGAGCCTGCATAACCCCAAAGGCCAGGATCACAATTCCGTAGGTGATGCTGTTGCTGCGGGTGGTTTTACTGATTTTTTTCATGTTCCCCACCTCACACTTTCTCGCGGACTTTCTTACCCAGCAGGCCGGCAGGCTTGATGAGCAGAACCACGATCAGAACCGCAAACACAATGGCATCGCTGAGCTGGGTGGAGATATAGGCCTTGGAGAAGATCTCGATGACACCCAGGAGAATGCCGCCCAGCATGGCCCCGGGAATGGAACCAATGCCTCCCAGAACCGCCGCCGTAAAGGCCTTGATGCCAGGCATGGAGCCGGTGGTGGGCATCAGGGTGGGATAGGCGGAGCAGAGCAGCACACCGGCAATGGCCGCCAAGCCGGAGCCGATGGCGAAGGTCAGGGAGATGGTGCTGTTGACGTTGATGCCCATAAGCTGGGCTGCGCCCTTATCCTCGGACACCGCACGCATGGCCTTGCCCATTTTGGTCTTTCCGGTAAACAGGGTCAGGGCCACCATAATGATGACGCAGGCCAGCACCGTGACAATGGCCACAGGGCTGATGGTCAGCTGGCCCCCTGCCAGCTCCAGAGAGGGAAGCTGGATCACAGAGGGAAAGACCTTGGGGTCGGACTTCCAGATCAGCAGCGCTGCATTCTGGAGAAAGTAGCTGACGCCGATGGCAGTGATCAGCACCGCCAGGGACGGCGCCGCCCGGAGAGGCTTGTAGGCCAGTCGCTCAATGACGATGCCCAGCAGGGTACAAACCAGTACTGCCAGGAGCACCCCCACCACCGGGGGCAGATTCAGATAGCTCATGGCGCAGAAGCAGATGTAGGCGCCCACCATGATAACGTCGCCGTGGGCAAAGTTCAGCATTTTCGCAATGCCGTAAACCATGGTGTAGCCCAGCGCGATGATGGCATAAACACTTCCCAGGCTGATGCCGTTGATCAAATTGGAAAGCAGGTTCATACCACACACCTCCCTTTCAACATATTTTCGTAAAATCGGCAAACGGGGGTTGCCCATTGGCAACCCCCGTGGATTTTTGCTAAAGAGGGGCGATTAGTCCATGCCGACGTAAGCGCCGTTCTTGATCTCCATGCCCTTAGGCTCCTTGGAAACCTCACCGGTGGCAGCCCAGGTCATGCCGGTGCCGGTCAGGCCGTCAAAGGTGAAGTCACTGGCGGTGAAGGTCTCGATCATCTTTTCGCAGATGTCGGAAGCACTCATATCTGCGGTAATGCCAGCCTTCTGGCAAGCCTGATAGATGGCATACACACAGTCATAGGCGTCCGCCGCGAACTGGTTGGGAGTGTCCCCATACTTCTCCTTGTACTTGGCGACAAAGTTCTGCGTTTTCTCGTCGGAAGCGTCCGCGGAGAAGGGAGTCAGCAGCATCACGCCCTCGGCCAGGGAGGTGTCGAAGCCCTCCAGGTCCAGAATGCCGTCCATGCCGTCCACACCGAAGAACTTGGGCGCATAGCTCATGTCCTTGGCCTGCTTCAGAATCAGGGATGCAGGGGTGTAGTAGATAGGCAGGAACACCAGATCCGCTCCGGCGCTCTTGGCCTCGCCCAGCTGCACGGAGAAGTCGTTGGCGGTGTCGTCGGTGAAGGTGGTGGCGGAGACAATCTCCAGGCCCAGGGTTTCCGCCTCAGCCTTGAACTTGTTGTAGATGCCGGTGGAATAGGCGTCGGAGTTGTTGTAGATCACGGCGATCTTCGTGCCCAGCTTCTTCTCGGAGATGTACTGTGCAGAAGCGGTGCCCTGGTTGGGGTCCGTGAAGCACATCTGGAACACGTTGTCCTTGCCGTCTACCACGTCGGTGGAAGAAGCGGAGGGAGTCAGCTCAAAAATCCGGTCTGCGTTGGTCTCAGCGGAAACCGCCACGCAGGGAGCAGTGGTGGTGGTACCCACCAGGGCCTGCATGCCCCAGTCCTTGAGGTTGTTATAGGCGTTGACGGACTTCTCAGGGTCGTGCTCGTCGTCCTCCCACTTAATTTCAAACTGCAGTCCGCCCAGGGCGTTGATCTCCTCAACCGCCAGCTCGGAGCCGTACTTGGTGGCGTTGCCGTAAATGGCAGCCGCGCCAGTCAGGGGGCCAATGCCGCCCAGCTTAATTGCGGCGCCGGAGGCATTGCCAGCGGCCTCAGCAGTGGATGCATTCTCAGCAGTGCCGGCCGTGGAACCCGCATTCTCAGCGACGTTGCTGCCTGCGCTGGTTCCGCACGCGGTCATGGAACTCACCATGGCCACAGCCAGAAGCATTGCGATAAGCTTCTTGACATTTTTCATGATTATTTCCTCCATTTCGACATGCAGGTGAAGCAAACCTCATCTGCAATTCAATAATACTTTACCACAGTGACGTGCTGTTCGTCAACCCACTGGCAAAAACCATTTTGCACCGAATTTTCATGAGTTTTTACAGAACTTTTGTACGTTTTTTCCTGTGGGCCGCCGAAATGAAGAAATCCCGTCAATTTCGTCTTTTTTTGTAGATTTCTGCGACTTTTTCTGCCAGAATGCTCCCAAAAATCCCGCAGATCATCCCCAGTATCGTCCCGCAGATCACGTCACTGGGATAGTGTACATAGAGGTACAGCCGGCTCAGGGCAATGACCCCCGCCAGCACCAGGGCCGGGATTCCTCCCCGGGACTTCTCCCGGCACAGTGCCGTGGCCACGGCAAAGGCTGCCGCCGAGTGTCCCGAGGGAAAGGAATAGTCCCGGGGGGCGGCAATCAAAAGAGAAACCTCCCGAAGGGTATAGGGCCGGGGCCGGGCCACCAGGGGCTTGAGAATCCCGTTGCACACCAGTCCGTCCAGGGCCAGAGCCAGGGCCACCGCCAGCCCCAGCTTCCGGGTTCTGGGCACCGCCAGCAGCACCAGAGCCACCAGAATCACCGCCCAGGCCTCTCCCAGCAAGGTGATACAGGGCATCACCCGGTCCAACACGGCGCACTGGAACTGCTTCTGAATCCAGTCCAATATGGAAAGATCCCACTGTGTCATATTCATCTCTCCTGTTTTGTCCTGGGGGCTGGGGCCCGGAGGACAGGGTTTGTCTGTCTACTATACCTGTCATTTCTCCCCCCGTCAACCAAAACTCTGTCGAACTTTCTCTTTTTGTCACTGGACAAGCCCCCATAGATACATTATAATAACTCCAGAACTTCACATAATATTCATTTTTCGTTTAGGAGTTGGAGCCTATGCCACGGAACACCTACATCAAACTCGCCGGGGGAGCCGCCGTCGTGCTCCTTGTCATCATTATATTGGCCGTCCGCCTGGGCTTCTCTCGGGACACCACAGAGGCCGCCGCCACGGACATTGCCGCCGGGCGGCAGTACCTACAGCAGCTGGAGGCCCAGGACCCTGCCGCCGTAGACAAGGAGCTCAAGCGGCTCCGCCAGGAAAGGCTCAATGAACTGTGCCAGGAGCGGCTTCGTCAGCTGGAGGCGGGAGAGGTCTCTGTGTGGACCCTGTTTGACGACAGCGTGATTCTGGGGGACTCCCGGGCCGTGGGCTTCTGGTATTTCGACTTCCTGCCGGAGAGCCAGGTCCTGGCCGAGGCCGGCGCCACCATTCTCAACCTGGAGGAGCATATTCCGGAGCTGGGGAAGATCAACCCCTCCACCCTGTTTTTGTGCTACGGCCTCAACGACGTGTCCATTGGCATCTGGTCCACCCCGGAGGAATACGCCCAGCAGTACGCCGACATTGTCGGGGAGATTCGGGAGGTCCTTCCGGACGTGCAGATCTACATCAGCTCCATTCTCCCTGCCCGGGACCCGGCCTTTGAGCAGTCCTCCGCCTGGTACGACATTCCCCAGTACAGCGCCGCCGTGGAGGAGATGTGCAAGACCAACAGCTGCCACTATGTCAACAACGACGCTCTGGCAGAGGAATACGCCGACCTGTGGGAGGTAGACGGCGTACACGTTCAGCGGGAGTTCTATCCCCACTGGGCCGCCAACCTGATCTCCGCAGTCTACCGTGCGGAGCTGGAGGCCAACGACCCGGATTTTGCAGACACCAAGGAGGAGGATTAAGGCCATGACGTGGACAAAAGCTCGTATTCCCCTGCTGGAGGTTTCCAAGTGGCTGGTCTTTGTGCTCCTTGCCCTGTTTCTCTATGCCATCACCGCCCAGGGCCGGGAGAGCGGAACGGATTTCTCGGCCATGACCAGCGCCGTCACCCAGGCCGCCGATCTGACCCCCATGCAGGAGGCCGACGGACAAATGGTCAAGCGGCTCTACGGCCTGGACCCCAACGACTATGAAGGCGTTTTGCTCTACTACCCCACCACCAACATGGGCGCCGAAGAGCTGCTGGTAATCAAGCTCCGGGACACCACCCAGCAGGAGGCGGTCACCGCCGCCATAGACGCCCGGATGGCCTCCCAGATGTCCAACTTTGACGGCTATGGGGTGGGCCAGTATGAGATGCTGGAAAAGCGGATTACGGAGGTCCGTGGAAATTACATTCTTCTGGTTGTCGCTTCGGACCCCACCCCGGTCCAGCAGGCATTCCTGAAGGCGCTGTAGGGAGGGCCGCCGTATGACATTTAACAGTCTGTTCTTTCTCTTTGTCTTTCTGCCGCTGAGCCTGCTGCTCTACTATGTGGTGCCTAAAAAATACCGCACCATCCCCATGATTGTGGTGAGCCTGCTGTTCTACGCCTGGGGCACCCCGCAGTATCTGCTTATTTTGGCCTTCAGTGTGCTGTTTAACTACATCACCGGCTTGGAGATCTCCTATTTTAAAGAGGAGGACCGGCCTGTCGGGGCCAGGGTTACCATGATCCTGGCGGTGGTGGTGAATCTGCTGCTGCTGGGCTTCTTCAAATACTACGGCTTCCTTATCGACAACATTAACGCAGTCTCCGGCCTGCATTTGACCGCGCCAAAGCTGGCCCTGCCTCTGGGCATCTCCTTTTACACCTTCACGGTGCTGTCCTATGTCTTTGACATCTACCGGGACCGGGCGGAGGTCCAGCGGAACTTTTTAACGTTCACCGTCTATGTGACCTTCTTCCCCAAGATAATCTCCGGCCCCATTGTCCAGTACAAGGACATGGCCGCCCAGCTGGACAGTCAGACCATGGCGCCGGCCAAATTCGGCGCCGGGCTGAACCTGTTCCTGGTGGGTCTGTTTAAAAAGGTCCTTTTGGCCGACCGGATGGGAAGCATTTTTTCCGCCATATCCGGCCTCTCCGCCATGAGCGCCGGCACCGCCTGGCTGGGCATGATCCTCTATGGCTTCCAGCTGTATTTTGACTTCAGCGGCTATTCCGACATGGCCATCGGCCTGGCGAAGATGTTCGGCTTTGACTTCTCCAAGAACTTCGACTATCCCTATCGCTCCGCCAACATCTCCGAGTTCTGGCGCCGCTGGCACATCTCCCTGGGGGCCTGGTTCCGGGATTACCTGTACATTCCCCTGGGCGGCAATCGCTGCTCCCAGCCCCGGCATCTGCTGAACCTGTCCATTGTCTGGCTGCTGACCGGGCTCTGGCATGGCGCCTCCTGGAACTTTATCCTCTGGGGCCTGTATCACGGGGCCTTTGTGGTGCTGGAGAAATTTGTAATCAAGGACCGCCTGGAGAAGGTGCCCAAGGCCCTGCGGGTGTTTGCCACCGCCTTCCTGGTGTTCTTCGGATGGGTCCTGTTCTTCTCTCCCTCTCTGGGCAGCGCCCTGCATTACTACGGCCAGATGTTCGGCCTGGGGCACATGGGCTTCCTGGACAGCACCTGCCGATACTATCTCTCCGGCAGTCTCATTTTGCTGCTTCTCGCCCTGGTGGGCAGCGGCCCTGTGGTCCAGCGGCTTCACCAGCGTGTGGCCTACTGGAAGGGCGGCCGGCTCACCTATGTGTCCGTGGCGCTGTATCTGGTGCTGCTGATTCTCACGGTGGCATGCCTGGTCAACGCCACCTATACCTCGTTCCTGTATGTCCAGTTCTAAAGGAGGAATCGCCGTGGAAGAACCCAAACCCCGTAACTCCCGCCGTCAGGCCGCCCAGCGCCGCCGGACCCACAATGTGCTTCTGGCCGGTGTATTTCTCCTGATGGTAATTTTGTTTTTGCTGATCAATCTGATTACCAAAAACCGCACCTTCTCCGAGGCGGAGAACCGCAGTCTGGCCCAGCGCCCTGCCTTCACCCTGACCGGACTGGTCAGCGGCAGCTATTTCTCCGGCGTCACCGACTGGTATAACGACCAGTTCTTCGCCCGCGACCGGTGGATGTCCCTGAACCTGAAGGAGACCACCGCCCTGGGCCGCAAGGACGTGGGCGGCGTGTTCCTGGGCCGGGACGGCTATCTCCTGGGCGCTCCGGAGACGCCGGATGACGCCGCCCTTGCCAAGACCCTTTCCGCCATCAACCAGTTTTCCCTCAGCCATCCGGAGCTCTCCACCCGGATGATGCTGGTTCCCTGCGCCGCCGCCATTCTGCCCCAGGAGCTCCCCAAAAATGCCCCGGTCCGGGATCAGCTTCAGGATATTCAGAACGTGGCCGATCAGCTGGAGGGAAGCATTCAGTTCCTGGATGTGTCCCAGGCTCTGACCCAGCACAGCGGCGAGTCCATCTATTACAAAACCGACCATCACTGGACCTCCCTGGGGGCCTATTACGCCTTCTTCGCCGTAACCGGCGGCCTGGGAATCGGCACCCCCGTCCAGGACTACGACATCTACACCGTGTCCACCACCTTTGAAGGCACCCTGGCCTCCAAAAGCGGCAGCCACGCCGTCACCGACGAGATTCAGATCTACACGCCCAAAAACACCGGTGTGAGCTACTATGTGACCTATTCCGACGGCGGGGACAAGATCTGCTCCATCTACGACAGCGCCGCCCTGGACGCCAAGGACCAGTATACCGTGTTCTTCGGGGGGAACCACCCCCTGGTCAAGATCCGCACCACCGCAAACAATGGCCGCAGTCTCCTGGTATTCAAGGATTCCTACGCCAACTGCTTTATTCAGTTCCTGATTCCCTATTACGAGAACATTGTCATGGTGGATCCCCGGTACTACTACGACTCCCTGGACGCCGTACTCAACAGCTGCGCCGTCACCGACGTGCTGTATCTCTACAGCGCCAACACCCTCTTAACCGACACCTCTCTGGCCGACGTTCTCACCGCAGGCCCCCCGGAGGCCTCTGCCCCGGCGTCACAGCCCGCCCAGAGCACCCAGGCCCCGCAGGCCACCCAAGCGCCCCAGGACAGCGCCGCCGAATCCTCCGCTTTGGAGTCGGCGCCGCCCCCTTCTGAGGCCTCCACCTCGGAGGAATAACCACCCGACACGAAAGCACCCCGCCTGCCCTTCACTTTCGGCAGACGGGGTGCTATTTTTCTGTAGTTCAGGCCGTTACGCCTCCGGGAGCTCCCGGTACATGGCCACGGCATCGGCCTTTTTCGTGGATTCGCTGAGGCTCAGCACCTCCACCCGGAGGGTTTTCTGGCCAAAGCGGATCTCCAGCTGATCGCCGATCTTGACCTCATAGCCCGCTTTTGCCGGCCGGCCGTTGACGCTGACCCGCTCGCTGTCGCAGGCCTCGTTGGCCACGGTGCGCCGCTTAATCAGCCGGGACACCTTCAAATATTTATCCAGCCGCATAATCTTGTCCTCAGCAGAGCTTCGCCCCTGCGGGAATGGCATCATCCAGCATCAGCAGGGTCAGCTTCTCGTCCTTTTCGGCAGACAGGAGCATCCCGCAGGACTCCAGTCCCATCATCTTCCGGGGCGCCAGATTGGTACAGGCCACCAGGGTCTTGCCCACCAGCTCCTCCGGCTTGTAGTAGGCCGCAATGCCGGAGAGGATCTGCCGCGGCTTGCCGCTTCCGTCGTCCAGGGTGAACCGAAGCAGCTTTTTGGACTTCTTTACGTTCTCGCAGGCCAGCACCTTCACCACCGTCATGTCCACCTGTTCAAACTGGTCAAAGGTGATGTCCTCCTTGAACTCCACCGGGGGAGCCGCCGGGGCCTCCTGGGCCGCCTTCCGGTCGGCGATCTCCTGGAGCTTCTTGGCGGCGTCGATCCGGCCAAAGAGAATCTCCGCCGTCCCCACCTTGCCGCCCACCGGCATACCGCCGAAGGCAGTCAGGGATGCCAGGCCCCCGTTTTCCACATTCAGCTGCCGCAGAATCTTCTCTGCAGTCTCCGGCAGATAGGCCTCCAGCACAATGGCCGCAAACCGAATGGCCTCCAGCAGATTATAGAGCACCGTACCCAGCCGGTCGGCCTTGGCCGGATCCTTGGCCAGGACCCAGGGGGTGGTCTCGTCAATATACTTGTTGGCCCGGCGCAGCAGCACAAACACCTCGTCAATGGCATCTGCCACATGGAGGCCGTCCATCTTCTGCTCCACCTTGGCGGGCATGGCCAGCGCCACCGCCTTGAGCTCCTCATCCACCGGCTCAGCGGCACAGGGCGCCATGATCTTCCCGTCAAAATACTTGTGGTCCATGGCAATGGTGCGGTTGACCAGATTGCCCAGGATATTGGCCAGGTCGGAGTTGGTGCGCTCGATCATCAGTTCGTAGGTAAACACTCCGTCGTTGGCAAAGGGCATCTCGTGGAGCATATAGTACCGAGTGGCGTCCACTCCGAACTCCTCCACCAGCTCGTCGGGATAGATCACGTTGCCGGTGGACTTGGACATCTTGCCGCTGTTCACCAGGAGCCAGGGATGGCCAAACACCTGCTTGGGCAGGGGCTCCCCCAGAGCCATCAGGAAGATGGGCCAGTAGATGGTGTGGAACCGGATAATGTCCTTGCCGATCAGATGCACATCCGCAGGCCAGTACTTTTTATAGTGGGCATCGGAGTTCCCGTCGGGATCATATCCGCAGAAGGTGATATAGTTGGTCAGGGCGTCCAGCCACACATAGACCACATGTCCCGGGTCGAAATCCACGGGAATACCCCAGCTGAAGGAGGTCCGGGACACGCAGAGATCCTGCAGGCCGGGCTTCAGGAAGTTGTTGACCATCTCGTTTTTCCGGCTCTCCGGCTGGATAAACTCCGGGTGGGTGTCAATGTACTCCATCAGCCGGTCGGCATACTTGCTCATTTTAAAGAAGTATGCCTCTTCCTCGGCGTCCACACAGGGGCGTCCGCAGTCCGGGCACTTCCCGTCCACCAGCTGGCTTTCCGTCCAGAAGGACTCACAGGGGGTACAGTACTTTCCGGTGTACTTGCCCTTGTAGATGTCCCCCTGCTCATAGAGCCGGCGGAAGATCTTCTGGACCTTGGTCATATGCTCCGGGTCGGTGGTGCGGATAAACCGATCATAGGAGGTGTTCATCAGGTCCCAGATCCGCCGGATCTCTCCGGAGATATTGTCCACATGCTGCTGCGGCGTGATGCCGGCAGCCTCGGCCTTCTCCTGGATTTTCTGACCGTGCTCATCGGTACCGGTCTGGAAATAGACGTCGAAGCCGGCCATGCGCTTATACCGGGCAATGGCGTCCGCCAGCACGATCTCATAGGTGTTTCCGATGTGGGGCTTGGCGGAGGTATAGGCAATGGCAGTGGATATATAATAGGGCTTTTTCTCCATGTTCAAAACTCCCTTCTTTGGTATTCAAAAATAACGGTACAGTCTATCATACCCAAAAGAAGCAGGTAAATCAAGTGTTTTTTCGGTCCGGCCGGAAAAAAGGAAGGATTCCAAGCAGATCTCGGAGATTTTGAAGATATTCCACAAAAAAATCCATCTGTCCAAAGTTTTTTTATGATTTTTCTATGATTGGCGGCGCAAAACTCTTGCACTTCCCGAGGCAGTGTGCTAAACTATTGGATGTACGAAGTGAATCTTCGCGACATGGTACATTACTTTTTTGAAAGGAAGTTCTTGATTATGGCCAACTACAAGATTCAGAGAGCCGAGGGAACTGAGGGAAGCACCATCTATACCTACACTGCTCCCGGCCACAACGACTGCACCCCTACCCGTCTGTTTGATCCCGCTGGCGGCCCCAACGGCGTTGACGGCACCAAAATGATCATGGGTATCACCCACTTCCAGCCCGGCGGCGGATGCGACTACGGCGCAAATCCCTTGGAGTCCATCTACTACATCCTCAAGGGCGAGATGACCCTGAAGACCGAGACCGAGGAGACCGTTCTCCACGAGGGCGATTGCTTCAAGTGTGCTGGCGGCTGCCCCAAGTCCGTCACCAACACCGGCAAGACCGTTACCGACATGCTGGTTTGCCTGCTGCCTCCTCAGGGCTAAGCTCAGGCTTCCACATCACTTTTGATTCATCTGCCGACTGGGTCGGCTCTGAATATTAAACTAAATCAAGGAGTTGTTTTATAATGCCCAAGGTTTATAATGGCGACCTTACCAAGATGTTTGACATCTCCGGTAAGAAGGCAATGATTTTTGGCGGCGCTGGCGGCTTCGGCGAGGCCATTGCTGCCGGTTACGCTGCAAACGGCTGCTCTGTCTGCATCTCTTCCCGTAGCGTGGAGAAGCTCGAGGCTGCCAAGAAGAAGATCGAGGCTGCTGCTGCTCCCGGCGTGAAGGTTATGTATGTGGCTGGCGACGCTGGCGACGAGGAGTTCGTGAAGAAGGCTCTGGCCGAGGTCACCGGTCCCGAGGGTCTGGGCGGCTGCGACATTCTGGTCAACGCACAGGGCATCAACAAGAAGATGTGGTCCTGGGAGATCGACACCGATTTCTTCGAGAAGATGCTCCACACCAACATCACCTCTCTGATGCTCACCTGCAAGTACTTCGGCAACTGGATGAAGTCCAACAATGTCGAGGGTGCTGAGAAGGTTGACGAGGCTTCCTTCGAGCACGGCAAGTGCAACCCCAACCAGGGCTATGGCAAGATCATCAACTTCGGCTCCGTCCGCGGCATTCGTGCTGTGGCCAACGGCGGCAACGGCAACGTCCCCTACAACACCACCAAGGGTGCTGTGGAGATGCTGACCAAGGCTTATGCTGCTGACCTGCGTCCCAACATCCAGGTCAACGCCATCGGCCCCACCATCACCTATACTCCCATGATGGTTGGCCTGCTGCCCCCCGATGAGAAGGTCCGTAACGGCATTGCTGGCAGCCTGCCTGCACAGCGTATCGGCTACGAGATCGACGTGGTCGGCCCCGCTATCTTCCTGGCTTCCGCTGCTTCCGACATGGTCACCGCTACCACCATCTATCCCGATGGCGGTCTGGTTGCTACCTCCTAATTGCAGCTCCGGGAACAATACGGAATTTTGGGTGCGCTGCGCTTGCAGCGCACCCTTTTTTTGGAGGTCCTATGAAAAAGCTTTTCGTCTGCTTGCTGGCGATGCTGCTGCTTGCCGGCTGCGGCACCGTCTCCAAAAGCACCAGCACCGTCTACGCCATGGACACCGTCATGACCCTGACGGTCTACGGAAAAAACCGGGAGGCCGCAGAGGTGGCGGGCACTAGGGAGATCCACCGTCTGGATGCGCTGCTGTCCATCACCCTGGAGAGCAGCGACATCTACCGGCTCAACCAGGAATCCAGCGCTGTGGTCTCCCGGGAAACCGGCCTGTTGCTTCAGCGGGCACTGGAAATCGCCGCGCTGACCGACGGAGACGTTGATCCCACAATCTATCCGCTGATGGTGGCCTGGGGCTTTGCCTCGTCGGATGGGGAACACAGCTACCGGGTCCCTGCGCATATTGACAGCCTTCTGTCTCTGGTGGGCTATCAGAAGCTGCGTCTCCAGGAGATTTCGGAGGGAGACGGCGGCTTTCAGGTCACGCTCCCGGTTCAAAAGGCCTCGGGTCTGGACCTGGGGGGCATCGCCAAGGGCTACACCTCCCAAAAGGTCCTGGAAGCCATTGCGGCCGCCGGGGCCCACACCGCAGTGATCTCCCTGGGGGGCAACGTGGGCGTTATGGGTACAAAGCCCGACGGTTCCCCCTGGATCGTCGCCATTCGGAACCCCAACGGAGAGGAGAGCGACTATATCGCCACCCTGTCTCTGACAGGCCAGGAACAGCCCCAATATGTCATCACCTCCGGGGGCTATGAGCGGTATTTCGAGTCAGAGGGCATTCGATACCACCATATTCTGGACCCCAAAACCGGCTACCCGGCGGACAGCGATTTAATCAGCGTCACCGTGGTGTCCCAGGACGGCACCCTGGCGGACGGACTGAGCACCGCACTGTACGTCAAGGGCTTCCAGGAGGCCGTGGCCTTTTGGCGCGCCCACAGCGATGCCTTTGACATGGTGCTGATTACCCAGGACGGGCTGTTTGCCACCGCCGGACTGACCATTTCCGCCCAGATCCCTGTGACCACCTTGGAGGCAGCGCCATGAAGCCAAAGAAATGGGAACTGCTCTGTATTCTCTGCGTGGCCCTGGTTTTGGCCCTCTGGGCGCTTTGGCCCAAATCCCCCGGCAACCAGGTGCAGGTCAGTATTGACGGCCAAGCCGCCGGGGTCTACCCGCTAGGCCGGGACCGGCAGGTGCCCTTGACCGGCTATGCCGGCTATACCCTGACTCTGATGATCTCCGGAGGCAGCGCCTATGTGGAGAAGGCCGCCTGTCCGGACCTGATCTGCCAGCACCACACCCCCATTTCCGGAGCAGGGGAGCAGATTGTCTGTCTCCCCGCCCGGATCGTCATCACCGTCACAGGAGAGGAGGATGTTATGGATGCCGTCACCCAATAACCCCACACGCCGTCTCACGGTTCTGGCCATGCTGGCCGCCGTGGCCTTTGTGCTCTCCTGGCTGGACAGTCTGATTCCACTGTCCGGGGCTCTGCCAGGGGCCAAGCTGGGCCTTGCCAATCTGGCCGTTTTGGCGGGACTGTATCTGTTGGGCCCCGGGCCGGGGGCTCTGCTGTGCCTGCTGAAAATCCTTTTGGCCACGTTTTTGTTCGGCAACGCCTATTCCTTTTTCTACTCCCTGGGTGGAGGCCTTCTGAGCTTTGTCGCCATGGCGCTGACCTATCGCCGGTGCTCCCCTCTGTTTGTGTCCCTGCTGGGAGGAATGCTCCACAATGTGGGCCAGGTCCTGGTGGCCATGGCAGTGCTGGAAACCCCCGGCCTGGTGGCGTATCTGCCGGTTCTGCTGCTGTGCGGCATGGGCGCAGGCTGCGCCGTGGGCCTGGCAGGCGGCATTTTGGTGGCTCGCTGCCGCCGTGCCCTTCATGGTACCCCTGATTCCCAGGAAAAATAGCGCCGTCCTTCATGGATTTTCGCTTCAAAGCACCGGTTGACCGCCGGTGCTTTTTGCATATTTACCAAAGGCTTGGGGACAGTTTCCTTCTCTGTTATGAAAAGTATCCAAAAACAATAGGCAAAGATTATGCGGTATTCCATGTAGACAAATTGCTGTTCCATTTATACAATTATGTTATAAATATTAAGGAATTGTAAACTGTCAGCGTTGCAGAATGCAATTCGGAGAAAGGAGATTAAACCATGTCAAAGAAATTGACCGCCATCCTGTTGACCCTAAGCATGATGCTGTGCCTGTTTGCAGGCTGCGGCGGCGGAGGCAGCGCCTCCACGACCACCGCCACAAAGGAAAGCACCAAGGACACAGAGGTAACCCAGGCGTCGCAGCCGGCCCCGGACACCGCCCCCGCCACCGAGGACGCTTCCTCGGACGCCGAGTCCGCCTCCACCCTGGAGACCGCCTCGGAAGCCCCCTCCAACCAGTGGTATACCGAGCCCAGAGGCGTCAAGGATTATGATCTCCCCCTGTTTGATGAGCCCCTGGATCTTTCCATCTACTGGGTGCAGCTGGGCGCCATGGGCGGCGCGGAGCAGCCGCTGAAGAAGGACCTGCTGTTCTGGCAGCGCGTCCAGGATAAGCTGGGTGTAAACCTGACCTTTGAGCAGCGCTCCGAGGCCGTTTGCTCCGAGCAGTATAACCTGATGATCGCCTCCGGCGACATGACCGACCTGATCTATGAGTCCAACTGCGGCTCTATGGGTTCCACCTCCGTGTACAACGGCGGCTATGACAAGGCCATTGAAGACGACGTCTATGTGGACCTCACGGAGATCATCCCCGAGTACGCCCCCAACTACTACGCCATTCTCCAGAATGACGACAACGTCCGCCGGGACCTGACCACAGACACCGGCAAGCTCTACTCCATGGCCATGATCTACGATCAGCCCCAGGGCGTCCGGGAAGGTCCCCTGGTCCGCAGTGACTACCTGGCTGACACCGGTCTGCCGGATCCTGTGACCACCAAGGACTGGATGGAAGTGTTTAAGGCCATGAAGAACAACGGGGTCCAGTATCCCATGGGCGTCTCCAACAGCGGCGACATCCGTGGCGGCTTCTTCTGCAACGCCTTCGGCACCTCCGGCGGCCACGCCTTCAAGGTGGATCTGGCCACCGGCGACCTGGTCTATGACGGCACCTCTGACGAGCTCCGTGACTTTGTCACCTTCTTCGCCGAGGCCTTCAAGTCCGGCTACATCAACCCTGACTACGCCTACGCCCAGATGTTTGACGACTCTCTCCAGACCTCCGGCGCCACTGCCCTGTTCGGCGGCATGGACCGCGACCTCACCAACATGAAGACCAACTACGGCCTGGAGCTGAAGGCCGTCCATATGACCTATCCCGAGGGCTCCGAGGCCCCCAAGGAGTACAACTATGAGTACGCCAAGCAGCGCACCTCCGGCATGAAGAACATTGTGGTCACCACCTGCTGCGCCGAGCCGGAGAAGGCCGTGCAGTTCCTGGATTGGTTCTACAGCACCGATGGCGCCTCTGCCGTAAACTTCGGCTTCGAGGAAGGGGAGAGCTACGAGGTGGTCGACGGTGTCAAGCAGATGCTGCCCTTTATGCTGGACCGCAACGAGGAGCTTGTGAGCTATCAGGTGATCTACGCCCTGGACGAGGGCCCCGGCTACCAGATTGTCAACAAGAACTGCCCCATCAACGAGGACTATGTCAACGAAGCCAAGACCATCTGGCTGGACTATGACACCTCCAAGGCGCTGTATTCCGCAACCCCCACCCTGGCCTTTACTGCCAAGGAGGCTGAGGATATGACTGCCGTAAACACCGACATCTATACCCATGTGGCAACGGAAATTGCCCGGTTCATGATGGGCGAGCGCGACCTGTCCGAGTGGGATAAGTATGTGGCAGAGGTCGAGGCCATGGGCCTGGCCGAGCTGCAGGAATTCTACGAGACCGCTTACGCCCGCTACGAGAGCCGTTAACCCAGAAATCCATGGCGGCGCGGACCCCGCGCCGCCATTTCCCTGTCCGGAAAGGAGATCAGCCATGAGCAATTTTAAAACCCTTTATCCCGGCGTGTACAGCCCCCGGGAGCAGAAGATTCTCGACGAAACCAGAAGCCGTCTGGCGGCCCAGATCGGCAAACCCACCATGTTCCCCATCACCCCGGCGGACCCCACCCTGATGAAGCTCTACGCCAACGCCTGGGACCCCTGGAACCCGCTGTTCAACGATCAGGAGTACGCCAAAAACACCCGGTACGGCTCCATCATCGCCATCCCCTGCTGGAAGGAGCCCGGGGCCATGTTCCCCATGCTGCCTATGGATTTTGGCGATAAGCTCCAGCGGGCCAACGACGGCGGCGCCTTTGAGATGTACGCCCCCATTCTCCCCGGAGACACCTTTACCACAGTGTGCGACGATATGATTATTGAGGATCTCACCCCCGAGTCAGGAAGTGAAGGCCGTTATATGCGGCTGGAGGGCCGGGGCAGTCTGTACAATCAGCGGGGCGAGCTGGTTATGACAGGAATCACCCGGGGCCACAATGTATTCTCCTTCTACAAGGACGACTACACCGGCCCCAGAGGTCCGCTGCTGGGCGGCGGTCCCGGCGGCTCCGGCGGGAAAATGCCAAGCATGCAGCATCCTCCGGTCCACCACTACACCGAGGAGGACTGGGAGTTTATCTCCGACCTGTGGGACAAGGAGGTGATCCGGGGCGCAGACACGCTTTACTGGGAGGACGTCAGCGTGGGAGATCATCCCACCCCCATCTGCTCCGGCCCCTGGACGGAGATGGACATGATCAAGGGCCATGGCCTGCAAATCATGGGCCAGAGGCCCCTTCGGGACGTCATCCGTACCAAGGAGGGACGCCGCCGGATGCAGCCCTTTGCCGATGACTACGGCATCTACTACTTCGACACCGCCGCCCACTACTGCCATCGGAATCAGGCCGGGGGCCGCGCCATGTTCTACAACACCACCGGACGAAATATGCTCATCCGGCTGCTCACCAACTATATGGGCGACGACGGCTGGCTTCGGTATATCGACTGGCACTTTATGAGCGACGACGGAGCTCCGGACAGCTTCCTGGCCCAGGTCCCCGAAACCGCAGGCCGCTGCGTGGACCATCACGGCATGTGCTCCGACTGCATCATCGGCAGGGGCTATGTTACGAAGAAGTATCGCAACGACCGCGGCGAGCACTGCGTGGACCTGATCTGCTGGGCCGAAAACTGGCCCGACGGCGGCATCGCCCAGGTCATTGCCGCAACGGTGGTGCTTCCCTCCCGGGCTTCCGCCTGACCGCACCTGACCCGGCGGCAGAACGCTACAGGGTTTCTTGACAAGCTGGTGTCCTGTCCCGGCCAAGGCCGGGGCAGGACCTTGGATTGTATAATGTTCCAGCCCCACGGGGGCCTGGCCGCCTGCCTTTGTGAAAAACCGATAAATCGAAAAAAATTGTTGTATTTCCATTCCGCCGTGTTATAATAATGTCAACTGAATAAACTTGCAGTTTATTCATGCGGGATTTGCCGCACAGTAGAAAGAGGGATTGCAGTGAAAGGCATGAGCAACCGATTTTATGGCTACTTTACCTACTCCTTTCGGGGAGTGGGCAATTGTCATATGTCGGTGGAATCATAACCTTCCAGGAAAGCATATCGTTGGAACGCTCCTGCTGAATGTTTGATTCAGTTGGGGGCGTTTTTTGTGGCCTGGTGCAGGTCAAATTGGAAAGGAGATCAACAAGTATGGTCATTATTATGAAGCCCGGCACCAGCCGGGAGCGCATTGACGCCCTGGCCCACGAGCTGGAAGCCAAGGGTCTGAAGGTTGGCATCACCAACGGCGTGGGCTGCTCCATTCTGGGGCTGGTGGGAGACACCACCAATCTGGACGCCGACGATCTGATGCTCCATGAGGGCGTAGAGCGGGTTATGCGGGTCCAGGAGCCCTATAAAAAGGCCAACCGGAAGTTCCATCCCGCCGACACCACCGTTCAGATCGGCGACGTGTCCATCGGCCACGGTGGCTTCACCGTAATTGCCGGCCCCTGCTCCGTGGAAAACGAGGAGCAGATCATCCAGGTGGCCCAGGACGTCAAGGCCAGCGGCGCCAAGCTGCTCCGGGGCGGCGCCTTTAAGCCCAGGACCTCCCCTTACTCCTTCCAGGGCATGGGCATCCAAGGGCTGGAGCTGCTGCTGAAGGCCAAGAAGGCCACCGGTCTGCCCATTGTCACCGAAATCATGAGCCCCCGGTACTGCGAGATCTTCGAAAACACCGTGGATCTGGTACAGATCGGCGCCCGGAATATGCAGAACTTCGACCTGCTCAAGGAGGTGGGCAAAATGTCCAAGCCTGTGCTTCTCAAGCGGGGACTGTCCAACACCTATGAGGAGTGGATCATGTCTGCGGAGTACATTATGTCCGAGGGCAACGAGAACGTGATTCTCTGCGAGCGGGGCATCCGCACCTTTGAGACCTACACCCGAAACACCCTGGACATTGCCGCCATTCCCGCCCTGCGGAAAATGACCCATCTGCCCATTGTGGTGGATCCCAGCCACTCCGGAGGCGCCGCCTGGCTGGTGGAGCCCCTGACCATGGCCGCCGTGGCCGCCGGGGCCGACGGCATCATCGTGGAGGTCCACAACGATCCTCCCCACGCCAAGTGTGACGGCAAGCAGAGCCTGACGCCAGGCCAGTTTGACGACCTGATGAAAAAGGCCAACGCCCTGGCCCAGTTCTTGGGGAAGGAAGTATGAGTACCCTCCGTGTCAATCTCCCGGGACGGGAATACGACATCATTTCTCAGGCAGGCATTCTGGATCAGGCCGGCGCTCTGCTGCGTCCTGTCCTCCGGGGCACCCTGGCGGTGGTGGTCACCGACTCCAACGTAGAGCCCCTTTACGCCACCCGGCTGGCCCGCAGTCTCCACCAGGGCGGCTTCCGTCCGGCGATTTTGGAGATTCCCGCAGGGGAGCCCAGCAAATCCCCGGAGGTTTTGGTGGAGCTCTGGGAGCAGATGATGGAGCTGGGCCTCACCCGGTCTGACGCCGTAATCGCCCTGGGAGGCGGTGTGGTAGGGGACCTGGCCGGCTTTGCCGCCGCCACCATTCTCCGGGGGGTGGATTTCGTCCAGATTCCCACCACCCTGCTGGCCCAGGTGGATTCCTCCGTGGGGGGCAAGGTGGCGGTGGACCTCTCCGCCGGAAAAAACCTGGCCGGGGCCTTTTATCAGCCGAAAATGGTCCTGATGGACCCGGACTGCCTTGGCACTCTGCCGGACCGGGTCTTCTCCGACGGCATGGCGGAGGTCATCAAATACGGCTGCATCTGGGACCGGGCGCTATTCGACACCCTGGCCCAGTTGGGCAGCCGGGCCCAGGTCACCGCCCAGGTGGGAACAATTGCCCTGCGCTGCTGCGCCATTAAGGGCCAGGTGGTAGAGCAGGATGAATTGGACACCGGTCTTCGGATGCTGCTGAACTTCGGCCACACCTTGGGCCATGTCTACGAAAAGGCCTACCACTATGAGACTTATACCCACGGGGAGGCTGTGGCCGCCGGTATGGTGGCCGCCGCCAAGCTGGGAATCCGCCTGGGCATTACACCTCCGGGCACCGACCAGCGCATCGCCGCGGTTCTCCGGCAGTTTGACCTGCCCACCTCCATCTCCGCCACGGCCCAGGACTACGCCGACACCCTCACCAAGGACAAAAAGAGCGATGGCAGTCAGATTTCTCTGATTGTTCTCACAGAGCTGGGGAAGGCCCAGGCCGTAAAGCTGGAAACGCAGCGGCTGCTGTCTCTGATTCAGGAGGTGGGGCTGTGAAGGTAACCATTACACCGGCGCCTCTTCAGGGCAGCATCACACCGCCGCCCTCCAAATCTCAGGCCCACCGGGTGATTATCGCGGCGGCGCTGGCCTCCGGGGAGAGCCTGCTCCGCAATCTCAGCCCCTCCCAGGACATCACCGCCACCCTGGGTGCCATGGAGGCCTTGGGCGCCCGATTCCAATGGGAGGGCAGCACCGTCCGTATTCAGGGCATCCGTCCCTCCGGGGCCTGCGGCCCCATGGACTGCGGGGAATCCGGCTCCACCCTGCGGTTTCTCATTCCCATTGCCCTGGCGGTGGCCGGAGGCGGGACGTTCCGAGGCCACGGGCGGCTGATGCAGCGGCCCCAGGAGCCCTACTTCGCAATATTTCGGGAAAAAGGAATTGCCTTTTCCCAAAGAGATGATACACTGAAGGTAAGGGGCCGTCTGACGCCGGGAGTTTATACGCTGCCGGGAAACGTCTCCAGCCAGTTTATCACCGGGCTTCTCTATGCGCTGCCCCTGCTGGAGGGCGACAGCCAGATCCACCTGACCACCGCCCTGGAATCCTCCGGGTACGTGGACATGACCCTGGACGCCCTGGGCCAATTCGGTGTCACCGCAGTCCCCACGGCCTCCGGCTGGCACATTCCCGGGAAGCAGCGCTACCATTCCCGGGAGGCTGCCGTGGAGGCAGACTACAGCCAGGCCGCCTTTTTCTACGCCGCCGCCGGTCTGGGCAATCCCCTGACCGTCACCGGCATGAATCCCCGCTCCCATCAGGGAGACCGGATTGTTTTGGACTACGAGGCCTTGCTGGACGGCCCCGGCTCCGTGACGCTGGACGCTCGGAGCTGCCCGGATCTAGTCCCGGCTCTGGCGGCCCGGGCCGCCCTGCGCCAGGGCGCCGTCACCCACATTGTCAACGCAGGCCGCCTTCGCATCAAGGAGAGCGACCGTCTATCCGCCGTCACCGAGGTTCTCTGCGCCCTGGGCGCAAAGGTCACCGAGGAGCCGGAGGGCCTGCTGATTCACGGCGTTTCCTCTCTCGCCGGAGGCGTCACCGTGGACAGCTGGAACGATCACCGCATTGCCATGATGGCCGCCGTGGCCGCCTCCCGCGCTACGGCACCGGTGACCATCACAAACGCCCAGTGCGTTCGGAAGTCCTATCCGGAGTTCTGGGGGGACTATGCCGCCCTGGGCGGGAACCTGGAGGTATCGGAATGAACTATACCATCTTTGGGGAGTCCCATGGCCCGGCCATCGGCGTCACCCTGACCGACGTGCCCTCAGGCATTGTCATTGACCAGGCCCTGCTGGACCACGAGCTTTCCCGCCGGGCCACCGGAAAAAGCCCCCTGTCCACAGCCCGGAAGGAGGCCGACCGGGTGGAATTTCTCTCCGGCGTATTTCAGGGCCGGACCACCGGCACCCCCCTGTGCATGGTGATCCGAAATTCCGATCAGCACTCCGGGGACTATGACGCCATTCGCTTTCTGGCCCGGCCCGGCCACGGGGACCTCACCGGCTTTGTCCGCTATCGGGGCTTCAACGACTACCGAGGGGGCGGCCACTTCTCCGGGCGGCTCACTGCGCCTCTGGTGGCGGCGGGAGCCATCGCCAAAATGGCCCTGCGGGACCGAGGCGTTCTGGCCGCCGCCCACATTGCCTCGGTGGGGACCGTCTCCGACGACCCCATTGACCTGGCCCGGCCGGATATGGAGGCCCTGGCCGCCTGTGGCCGCCAGCCCTTTCCCACCCTGTCCCAGTCCGCCGGAGCGGCCATGCAGGCGCTGATTCTCCAGTGCCGCCAGGAGCAGGACTCCGTCGGCGGCAGCATCCAGTGTGTGGTGACCGGCCTTCCCGCAGGACTGGGCGCCCCGGATTTTGACCGGAACGCCGAAACCATATTCGCCCGGCAGCTGTTCGCCATCCCCGCCATCAAGGGACTGGAATTTGGCAGCGGCTTTGCCCTGGCCTCCATGCGGGGCAGTCAGGCCAACGATCCCTGGCGGCGAGGGCCCCAGGGTCCCGTCACCGACACCAACCACAACGGCGGCATTCTCGGCGGCATTACCACCGGCATGCCGGTGGTGTTCCAGGTGGCCATCAAGCCCACGCCCTCCATTGCCCGGCCCCAGAAAACCATCCATATGCTCACTGGGGAGGAGACGGAGATCACCATCCAGGGCCGTCATGACCCCTGTATTGTCCACCGGGCCGTCCCGGTGGTGGAGGCCGCCGCGGCCCTGGCCGCTGCCGCCCTGCTGAAACTGTAAGGGAGAGGATACCAATGAATGAACTGGACGCCCTGCGTCAGAAGATCGATCGTATCGACCGGGAGATGGTGGCGCTGTTTGCCCAGCGCATGGCCATCACCCAGCAGGTGGGGGAGTACAAGCAGGCCCACCATATGCCGGTGCTGGACAACAGCCGGCAGCAGCAGGTGCTGACCAGCAAGGCCGCCCTGGTGGAGGATCCCGGCCGGAAGGCCGATGTGGCCCAGCTCTATGAATCCATTATGGCTATTTCCCGGCGGCAGCAGCGAAACATCGTCCGGGAGGGCAGCGTGGAACCCAATTTTGCCCGGATTCAGGCCGCTCTGGCCCAGCGGCGGCTCCCTGTCTCCCATCCCACGGTGGCCTATCAGGGAGAGCCCGGCGCCTATTCCGAGCAGGCCTGCATCAACTTCTTCGGTCCCCAGGTGACCACCCGGGGACTTGGCGGCTTTGAGGACGTGTTCCTTGCCCTGGAGCAGGGCCAGGCGGACTACGGCGTGGTCCCCATTGAGAACAACTCCACCGGCGCCATCCGACAGATCTATGATCTGCTGTCCCAGTATGAATTTTCTCTGGTGGGGGAGACCACGGTAAAGGTGGATCACTGCCTGGTGGCGCCCCCCGGAGCCACCTTCGACACCATCACCCATGTATATTCCCACGAGCAGGGGATTTTCCAGTCGGAGCCCTTTTTGAAGCAGCACCCCAGCTGGACTGCGGTCCCCTACCTGGACACGGCGGGCAGCGGAAAATATGTGGCGGAAACCGGGGACATCACCAAGGCCGCCATCTGCTCCCAGCGGGCGGCCCAGCTCTACGGGCTGGAGATTTTGGCCCGCAACGTCAACTACAGCGCCACCAACACCACCCGGTTTGTGGTGGTATCCCCCCGGATGGAGCTGCGGCCAGGGGCGGACAAAATCAGCACTGTGCTGACCACTCCCCATGAATCCGGCTGCCTCCATGAGATTCTGGGCATTTTTGCGGTAAACGGCCTCAATATGGTCCGGCTGGAGTCCCGGCCGATTCCCGGAAAGAGCTGGGAGTATATGTTCTTTATTGAGTTCACCGGCAGCCTGACGGCTCCGGGGATGAACGGCGTCCTGCGGGAGCTGTCCCAGACCGCGGCGGATTTCCGGGTTCTGGGGAATTTCAAGTCCAATCTGGAGACGCCCCTATGAAAAACATCTATCTAATCGGCATGATGAACTGCGGCAAGTCCACCTGCGCCCGGCTGCTCCAGACTGCGCTGTCCCTTCCCGCGCTGGACACCGACCAGGCCATCGAGGCCGAGGCGGCCATGCCCATCCGTGACATTTTTGCAAAATACGGCGAGGCCCATTTCCGGGACCTGGAGACGGACCTGTGCCGGGACCTGGCGACCCGGGAGAACTTGATCGTAGCCTGCGGCGGCGGACTTCCCCTGCGGGAGGAGAATCGCCGGCTTCTTCGGCAGAGCGGCAGGGTGATCTTTCTGAACCGGGATCCTGGCCGCAGCTACGACCAGGCTGACATGTCCTCCCGGCCCCTGGGGCAGCAGGGCAGGGAGGCCTTCCTGGCGCGATTTTCCCAGCGAGAGCCCCTGTATCGGGCGGCAGCCCATTTCATCATCGGAGACTATCCCACCCCGGAGGACACCGTGGCGGAGATTTTGAGACAACTGGAGGTACAACCATGAAATTTCTCGTGATCAACGGACCAAATCTGAACATGCTGGGGCAGCGGGAGCCGGACGTCTACGGAACCGACGGCTATGAGGCCCTGGTGCAGCGGATTCACGCCTCCGCCGACACCATGAACGTAGGCGTGGAAATTTTCCAGTCCAACCACGAGGGCGCCATCATTGACAAAATTCAAAGCGCCCGAGGCGGCTTCGACGGCATCATTATCAACCCCGGAGCCTATACCCACTACAGCTACGCCATTCTGGACGCCCTAAAGGCCGTGGCGCTCCCTGCGGTGGAGGTGCACCTGTCCAATATCCACCGGCGGGAGGAGTTCCGGCACACCTCCGTCACCGCCGCCGGCTGTGACGGGCAGATCTGCGGCCTGGGGCAGTTTGGCTATGTGGCAGCCATGGGCTACCTGATTGAAAAGCTGGCCGGCGATGAAGGTTGAGTATCACAACGGCACCGGCCTTCTGGCGGTGATCGGCGACCCCATCGCCCACAGCCTCTCGCCGCTGCTGCAAAACACCATGATTGCCCATCTGGGCCGGGATGACCTGTATTTGGCCCTTCGGGTCCCCCAGGGAGGCCTTCCCGACTTTCTTGCCGCCGCCCGGACCCTGGGCCTGGGCGGCTTTAACCTCACCATGCCCCACAAGCTGGACATTCTTCCCTATCTGTCGGATATGACCCCGGAGGCCCGCCGGGCCGGCAGCGTCAATTCCGTCCGGCTGGGGGAGAAGGGTCTGGAGGGGCACTCCACCGACGGCATCGGCTTTCGCCGGGCCCTGCAGGACCTGGGCTATGACTTTCCCGGCCGGACCGTGACCATTCTCGGCGCCGGCGGTGCGGCCCGCTCCATTGCCATGACCGCCGTGGACAGCGGCGCCCGATCGGTTCGGATCGTAAACCGAACGCTGGCCAAGGCCCAGGCCCTCTGCGCCGAAGCCCCCGTCCTGGAGGCCTTTTCCCTGGACCAGGCCCATCAGGTACTGCCGGACACGGACATCCTCATCAACACCACTCCGGTGGGCATGGAGGGGACCACCGGCCATTCGGACTTCTCCTTCCTCTCCGCTCTGAAGGCCGGAGCCCCGGCAATGGACTGCATCTACGCCCCGGCGGTGACGCCCTTTCTGGCAGAGGCCGCCCGGCTGGGCCACCCCACCGCCAACGGCATCGGCATGCTGGTCTATCAGGCCATCTATGCCTATGCTTTCTTCCGCTCCCTGACCTTCGAGACGTCCACGGTCACGGAATTGGGCCGCCTGCTTCTGGCCGAGGCAGAAGCCGCCTTGAAAAATCCTTAATTTCCAGGACCCGTATTCTATTTCCAGAATACGGGTCCCTTTGTCGAAAAAATCGGGAATTTATTGAATTGTTACAGTTTTGTTGTTGTCTTTTTATTTCCACCCTCCTATAATTGTCACAACCAATATAAGGAGTGAAAAGACATGAAGCGATTTGGCCGTTTTACAAGCTGGATGCTGACATTGGCTATGCTGGTCGGACTATTCGGCGGAATATCCGTACAGGCAGCAGATGCCTCCAACTCGATTCCCGCAGCATATCGTCTGGCGGATCTGGGCGGCGGTGCCGAGGCCGACCGGGTGGAAGCCCAAATTGGCTGGACCAATGACGCCCTGCCCCAGGAGCAGATGAAGGCCCTCATCAACAGTCAGGAGCTGCATCCCCAGCTCACCGGCTATGCGGAGATGGATGAAGCCATCGACAAGATTCTCTCTGCTGTCCCTGCCGATGCCGACGCCTACACCAAGATTCAGACCGTATATGAGTGGATCATCGAACATGTGGTCTACACGCACAACGGCTATGGCTATGTGGAGGGCGCCACCAATACCTTCGACTTCTTCCAGCGCAACTTCTACACGGAGAAGATGACGAAAACCGAGGGTATCTCCCACTTTATTCCCGACAAGGTTGTCAACCATGCCTCCTACGCCCTGTTTGAGAACCTGGGCGCCTGCTATGATTTTGCTTCTCTGCTGACCATTGCCATCCGTCATGTGGGCATCAACGCCTATGTCCACACCGGCTATTGGATTCTGGAAACCGACGGCTCCACCAACAACCACCATGGCTGGACGGAAATTGAGCTGGACGGCGCCCTTTACATCATTGATCCCCAGCGGGAAATGCGCTACGCTTCCGGCATGGGATATAACTGCAACATCTACTTTGGCATTCCCCACACCGACGGCAGGGACTGGCGGTACTGGAAGCCCGACACCGAAGCTAACGCAGCCCGAGACGCCCTGTTCACCTCCGTTACTGTGGATCAGGGCACCGGCTCCGGTTCCGGCGGCTCCGGCGGAAGTCCCGTGGACCCGGTGGAGCCCGTCCCCCAGGAGGATGTCACCATGCAGGTGGTGATTACCGGCAACGGCACTGTCACCTGCGACGCCCCGTCCACCGGGCCCAACACCTATCAGGTCAAAACCGGAGACAAGGTCCATCTGGAGGCCGTTCCCGGGGAGAACAGTGCCTTTAAGGCCTGGTGGGACAAGTCCAAACGCAGCTATCTCCAGTCCACCAATCCCGATTATGAAACCGCATCTCAGCTTTCCGCCGATGAGGGCGTCACCTTCTTTGTGGATCCCGAGAACCTTCTCATCCACGACGGCGTCCTTGTCATTGAGGCAGAGTTTGCGGAAACCACCACGCTGACCGTTGTCAGTTCCCGGTCCGGCTCGGTAAAAAGCGACGGTTTCCCCACCGCAGGCCCCCAGCAGCATGTGGTAGGCAGCCAGGTGAACCTCTCCGCAGAGCCCAGCGACAAGTTCTCCGGCTGGTATGATTCCTATGGCAATCTGCTGGGCACCGATCCCAACTACTCCTTTGATATCTCCTCCGCCACCACGGTATATGCCCTGTTCGACGGAGACGTGTTCTGCGATCTGAAGCCCACGGACTGGTATCTGGAGGAGGCCCTGGAGGCCGCAAAGCGTGGCCTGGTCAAGGGCACCACCCAGGTGGTCTTTGACGGAGAAGCTCCCTATACCCGTGCCATGGCCGCCGTCATGCTGGCCCGGCTGGATCAGGCCGATCTGTCCACCGCTCCGGCTGCCCCCTTTACCGACGTTCCCCAGGATGCATGGTTTGCCAAGGAGGTTAACTGGGCCTATGCGAACAAGGTGATTACCGGCCGTGACGCCACAACCTTTGATCCCGATGCCTCCATCACCCGTGAGGAATTCTTCGCCATGGTGGTCCGGTATCTCAACGGGAAGGGCTATCAGGTGGAGGGCGCTGTGCTTCCCTATTCCGACGTCGGTCAGATTACCTTTGCCCAGGATCTTTTGGCCCAGGCCCAGGCCATGGGTCTGCTAAAGGGTGACACAGAGGGTACCCTCCGTCCCACCCAGAAGCTGATTCGCTGTGAAGGCGCCGCCATTATTCTCCGCGCCGCCGAATACATCGACAATCACTGACAAACCAAAACCCCCACGGTTCCTCAGAACCGTGGGGGTTAACTTATTCCGCCAGCTCTCGCACCATCTTTCGCCGCAGTCCCATGGCCATGGCCGCACTGAGGGCCTCCGCCAGGGGGATGGCCAGCCAGACCATGATCAGCCGCCCTGTGAGGCTCAGCACCCATGCCAGAGGCACCACAAACAGCAGCTGCCGGCACAGATTCACCAGCAGTGTATACCGGCTCCGGCCCAGGGCCTGGAAGGACGAGGAGAAAATCAGGGCGATGGCCCCAAAGGGAAGGCTGAGGCAGGTGATTCGCAGCGCCACCGTCCCGATGCTAAGCATATTCTCCGTGGCGGAGAACAGGGCCAGCAGCGGCCCCGGGCAGAGCTCAAAGATCACCAGCAGCAGGCACATCAGTCCCAGCGCCACCTCCATGGCCAGCCGGATGGTTTTGTTGACCCGCTCCATCCGTCCCGCGCCGTAGTTGTAGGAAATCATCGGCACCGTTCCGTTGTTCAGGCCGAACACCGGCATAAAGGAGAAGTTCTGGAGCTTCAGCCAAATGCCGTAGGCCGCCGTGGCCGTGGTGGAGAATCCCAGCAGGATCTGGTTCAGGCAGAAGCTCATGGCTGAGCCCAATCCCACCGTGATAATGGAGGGGATTCCCACGGAATAGATGTCCTTTAGGGACCGGCCGTCAGGCGCCATGGCCCGGAAGTGGATTTTCACCGACTTCTGCCGGGTCAGCACCAAAATCAGCGCCACCACTGCCCCCAGAATCTGTCCCAGCACTGTTGCCACTGCCGCTCCGGTGACCCCCATGGCAGGGAAGGGCCCGATTCCGAAAATCAGCAGGGGATCGAAGATGATATTAAACACCGCCCCCACCGCCTGGGAAACCATGGAGCAAAGGGACTTCCCTGTGGCCACCAGCAGCTTCTCCAAATTCTGTCCGAAAAATGCCCCAAAGGAGGCCACGCAGATCACCGTCAGGTATTCGATGCCGTCCTCCACAATCTCCGCCACATCCGTCTGCATTCTGTAGTAGGGCCCTACCACAAACAGCCCCACCAGCACAAAGATTACACAGTAGCAGAAGGACAGGAAAAACGCCACATTTGCGATTTTTTCCGCATCCTTTTGCCGCTTCTGTCCCAGAAAGCGGGGCACCATGGCGTTGACGCCTACCCCGGTACCCACCCCAATGGCCGTGATGATGTTCTGCATGGGAAAGGCAATGGACACCGCCGTCAGCGCATCCTCGCTGATTTTCGCCACAAACATGGAGTCCACTACGTTGTATAGGGCCTGAATAAAAAATGAGATCATCATGGGAACGCTCATGGCCAGCAGCAGCCGTCCAATGGGCATGGTCCCCAATTTATTTTCCTGTTCCATAAACTTCCTCCGGTCTCGAAAAACTCACCCGGAGCAGGGACTCCGGGCGACTGGACGGTTTTATTATAGCGCAATTCTCCCGAAAAAGGAAGGCCCCCCAGAGTTCCCGAAAATCTTCTCCCTGTTTAGAAAAAGTTCATAATAAAATTTCTATTATATTGTGCAAATTGACACTTGTGCAATCCACACCGTTGGGCTATTATATATTCGTTAGCACTCAGGAGATAAGAGTGCTAACCTTAATCCGTAGAACCATGACAGGCCCCCCTCGGGCCGTCATCTAAATCAAGGAGGAACCATTATGAAACTCGTACCCCTGTCTGACAGAGTCATCGTAAAGATGGTCGAGGTGGAGGAGACCACCGCTTCCGGCATCATCCTGGCGTCCAGCGCCAAGGAGAAGCCCTCTGTGGCTGAAATCGTGGCTGTGGGCCCCGGCGGCCTGGTGGACGGCAATGAGGTCAACATGACCGTGAAGGTTGGCCAGAAGGTCATCATCGCAAAGTACGCCGGCACTGAGGTCAAGCTGAACAAGGAAGAATACACCATCGTTCGTCAGAGCGATATTCTCGCAGTAGTCGAATAATTTGGAGGTAATGGATTATGGCTAAGCAGATTATTTTCGGCGAGGAAGCTCGCAAAAAGCTCCAGTCTGGTATCGACCAGCTGGCTAACACCGTAAAGGTCACCCTGGGCCCCAAGGGCCGCAATGTGGTGCTGGACAAGAAATACGGCAATCCCCTCATCACCAACGACGGCGTGACCATCGCCAAGGACGTGGAGCTGGAGGACGCCTTTGAGAACATGGGCGCCATGCTGGTCCGCGAGGTGGCCACCAAGACCAACGACGTGGCCGGCGACGGCACCACCACCGCCACCGTGCTGGCTCAGGCCATTGTCAACGAGGGCATCAAGAACGTCACCGCCGGCGCCAACCCCATGGTGATGCGCAAGGGCATTTCCAAGGCTGTGGCCGTGGCTGTGGACGCCATCAAGGGCAACTCCCAGATGGTTTCCGGCTCCTCGGACATCGCCCGGGTCGGCACCGTCTCCTCCGGGGACGAGAAAATCGGCGCGCTGATTGCCGAGGCCATGGAGAAGGTCACCTCCAACGGCGTCATCACCATCGAGGAGGGCAAAACCGCCGAGACGCAGCTGGACGTGGTGGAAGGCATGCAGTTTGACCGGGGCTATATCTCCCCCTACATGGCCACCGACAACGAGACCATGGAGTGCGTGATGGACGACGCCCTGCTGCTCATCACCGACAAGAAGATCTCCAGCATTCAGGACCTTCTGCCCATTCTGGAGCAGGTGATGAAGTCCGGCCAGAAGCTGGTCATCATCGCAGAGGATGTGGAGGGCGAGGCCCTGACCACCCTGCTGCTCAACAAGATCCGCGGTGTGCTGAATGTGGCCTGCGTTAAGGCTCCCGGCTACGGCGACCGCCGCAAGGAGATGCTCAAGGACATCGCCATTCTCACCGGCGGCGAGGTCATCTCCTCCGATCTGGACATGGATCTCAAGGACACCACCATGGCTCAGCTGGGCCGTGCCCATCAGGTCCGCATTACCAAGGACGACACCACCATTGTGGACGGCGCCGGTGATTCCGCCGCCATCCAGGCCCGTGTGGCTGAGATCCGCGCTCTGGTGGCCAACACCGAGTCCGAGTACGACAAGGAGAAGTACAACGAGCGTCTGGCAAAGCTGTCCGGCGGCGTAGCCGTCATCAAGGTCGGCGCCCAGACCGAGACCGAGATGCATGAGGTAAAGCTCCGCATTGAGGACGCACTGAACGCCACCCGTGCCGCTGTGGAAGAGGGCATCGTGGCCGGCGGCGGCACCGCTTATGTCAATGCCATCTCTGCTGTCACCAAGCTGCTGGCGACCCTGGAGGGCGACGAAAAGACCGGCGCTTCCATTGTGGCAAAGGCACTGGAGGCTCCTGTCCGCCAGATCGCCTACAACGCCGGCGTGGACGGCTCCGTGATCTTCGACCGCATTATGAACTCCGGCAAGGTGGGCTATGGCTACAACGCCTACACCGAGGAGTACTGCGACATGATCGGCACCGGCATTGTGGATCCCACCAAGGTTACCCGCTCTGCTCTGGAGAACGCCGCTTCCATCGCCTCCTGCGTGCTGACCACCGAGTCTCTGGTGGCCGACAAGCCCAATCCCCAGCAGGATGCAGCCATTGCCGCCGCACAGGCTTCCGCCGCTGCCGGCCAGGGCATGTACTAATTCAAACCCGATAATCAATAATAGAGGGCGCTGCCTTGGCAGCGCCCTCTATATTTTGTCAAGCCCCTCACGGATGCCGCAGGGTAGGACTGCGTTCCATCCAGTTTTCATAGGAATCCCGCATCACCGTGGCGCCGTAGTATTCCAAGATCCGGTAGGAGAACATCAGGTGGAACACCGTTTCTGCGTCACTGAAATCCACATGGATGAGATCATTGATCTTGTCCAGCCGCTTGGACAGGGTATTCCGGTGGATATAGAGCGATGCCGCAGCCTCGCTGAGGTTGCTGTGGCAGGAGAGATAGGCATGGAGTGTTCCCAGAAGCTCCGTGCCGTTTTTTCGGTCATAGGACTCCAGCTTCAGCACCGCCGAATGACACAGCTGGAGCAGGCTCACCTGGGGAGCACAGAGCTCCAGACAGTGATAGATGGAATAGCTGTCGTAGTAAAACAGCGGCCCCGCTCCCTCCAGCAGCATTCCCATTTCCAGGGCCTTCATGGCCTGCTGATGACGTCCGGAGATATTCCGCAGATGATAGGCCGTCTGGCTGACCCCTGCCGCCAGGCGGCGTTCCTTCAAAAACGCCGCCACCTCTCCCAGAACCAAGGCGTCCTGGGTGGTCTGATCGTAGACGTGGATCACCAGCTTGATCTGGCTGCCGTAGAGAAAGGCCGTGGCCTCCGGGAACTTCCGCTGAAGGGCCTCCCTCTGGCGCTCCAGCTCCAGGTAGTCTCCTCCTTCCGCCGCATCCGCCTTTCCCACCGGACGGATGGTCAACACCCGATAGGGCATTTTCAGGTTCCACTGGAAAAACCGGCACCGATCCAGGATTTTCTGCTCGTCCTCAATGGCCCCGTTGAGAAGATCCGACACAAAGAACTCCAGCATATTCTCCGGGTATTCCGCATAGTGCAGGTCCTTCTGCATTCGCAAGGCGCACAGATCGCTGAGCACCCGCATCAGGTCCAGCTGGTCCTGGGTAGGCGGCCCGCCGTAGCCTGGACACAGCAGATAGCCAATGAGCTTCTCCTCCTGAGCCACGGCGCAGCGGACAATGGGCAGCCCCGTGGAATCTGTGGAAAGCACCGGGGCGTCCGCCCGGAGGGCCGACTGGTACAGCCCAATATTGACGATATTCAGCGGCAGGCAGCGCTCGCTGTTGATCTGGATCCATCGTGGGTCGGTAATGGAGGAATCCGGGGTGATGGCCAGCACATGGAAGGTCAGGTCCGCCAAAATCAGGGGGCTTTTCAGGTGCCGCCGGGCCGTATCCAGCAGCTCCTGCAGCGTCCGGCAGCGCATCAGCTCGTGAATGTCCCGTGACAGGTGATTGGTCTGCATCATGATCGTCCTCTTTTCCCTTTGATGTGTGCATAGTATAACAAAAAAATATGCCAATGTCAGCAGGATTGCTGAAATTCTGTGCATATCTGTACACATATTCCGAAAAAGAGTGTGCAAACTGTTCTTTACGAGTTCCGCCGGAAAAGGCTAAAATAGGCGCAGAAAGAACAAGACGACGGGCTCCGGCCCGGGAAAGAGGTACCTCATGGCTTACACCTACGCAGACTATCAGAAGATGTACGCAGAAAAGAAGCGCACTCTGGAGCAGTGCCTGGACATGATCCAGTCCGGGGACCATATCTGCTTCGGCAAGGACTGCAACGAACCCAAGCTGTTCTGTGAGCAGCTTCACACGGTAGCCCCCCGGGTTGAGGGTGTCACGGTGCTCAAGGGCCGCTCCTGCGACTTCGGCTTCCTCCAGAATGACAACATCAAGGGCCACATTCTCACCCAGTCCGCCTTTTTCTCCAAGGGCTGGGACCGTCCTCTGCAGCTGGGCAACTGCACCTTTGTCCCCAACGATCTTCGGGATCAGCCCATCTGGTATAACGGCGCCAACCCCCGGAACACCTATATCGCCGCCGTGACCCCCATGGACGAAAACGGCAACTTCCAGGTAAACCTCTCCCAGATGTGGGAGCGGGACATTGATCCCCTCTCCTGCAAGAAGATCATTCTGGAGGTCAACAAAAACCTGAAGACCATTCTTGGCGGCGTGGACATCAACATCAAGGATGTGGACGCCTTCTACGAGGCGGAGTATCCCATCTATGAGATCCCCGATGCCCCCTCCTCCGAGCTGGACAATAAAATCGGCCAGTATGTGGCCGAGCTGGTCCACGACGGCGACACCATTCAGCTGGGCATCGGCTCTCTGCCCAACGCCTGCGCCCGGAACCTGATGGACAAAAAGGACCTGGGCATCCACAGCGAGATGTTCACCAATCTGATGGGCACCATGGTGGAAAAGGGCATCATCACCGGCGCCCGGAAGAACCTGAATCCCGGCAAGCACATCTTCTGCTTTGCCGGCGGCACCAGCCATCTCTTTGATATGCTCCATGAGAATCCTGACTGCATCATCCGGCCGGCCAGCTATGTCACCGACCCCATGATTATCAAGCAGAACAACAATATGGTCTCCATCAACGCCATTATGGAGATCGACCTGACCGGCCAGGTGTGCTCCGAGACCATCGGCACCCGCCAGTATTCCGGTCCGGGCGGCGCCTTTGACTTTGCCTATGGTGCCGCACACAGCAACGGCGGACGGAGCATCCTGATTATGCACTCCACCACCAACAAGGGCCAGTCCAAAATCAAGCCCATTCTGACCCCCGGCGCCGTGGTCACCATCCCCCGTCCCTATGTGGACATTGTGGTCACCGAGTACGGCATTGCCCATATGCGTGGTCAGACCGTCCAGAACCGTGTGAAGAACCTGATCGCCATCGCCCATCCCGACTACCGCGAGGAGCTGCGTCGGGAGGCCGAGAAGCTCTTCTATATCTAACGCGTACCTCCGGCCGTAAGGCCGATAGCCAAACGTCCCGGTGCAGAGTAGCCGCTGCGCCGGGACACTTCTTTTCCTTTACTTTTTCAGGGAAACCGTCTATACTACAGATATGGATATTTCCGCAAGAAAGGACATGGACATGCCACTGCCTGTATTATATATCGTCATTCCCTGCTACAACGAGCAGGAGGTCCTCCCCATTACCGCCCCCCAGTTTTTAGCGAAGCTCACCCAACTCTCCCAACAGGGGAAGATTGCCCCGGACAGCCGAGTGCTCTTTGTAAACGACGGCAGCAAGGACCGCACCTGGGAAATCATCCAGGATCTGTCCCGACAGGACCCCCACTATATCGGCATCTGTCAGAGCCGGAACCGGGGCCATCAGAACGCCGTCTGGGCGGGACTGATGGAGTCCAAGGACCGCTGCGACATCACCATCTCCATTGACTGCGACGGGCAGGACGACATCAACGCCATGGACGACATGGTGGAGGCCTACCTGGGAGGCTGTGACGTGGTCTACGGCGTCCGCTCCTCACGGGAGACTGACACCTTCTTTAAGCGCTTCACCGCCCAGAGCTTTTACAAGCTCCTCAACGCCATGGGGGCAGAGGTGGTGTACAATCATGCGGACTACCGGCTTCTCAGCAGCCGCGTCCTTCAGGAGCTCTCCCATTTTCGGGAGGTCAATCTGTTTCTGCGGGGCATGGTGCCTCTGGTGGGCTTTCATAGCACCTCGGTGGAGTACGCCCGCCATGAGCGCATCGCCGGAGAGAGCCACTACCCCCTGTCGAAAATGCTGGCCCTGGCCATGAACGGCATCACCAGCCTCTCGGTGAAGCCCCTGCGACTGATCACCGGCTTCGGCGTTCTTGTGGCGCTGGTGAGCTTTATCGGCGTCCTCTGGGCGCTGATTGCCGCCGCACTGGGCAACACCGTGGCCGGCTGGGCCAGCACCACCTGCATCGTCTGCTTCGTCTCCGGCGTACAGCTGATCTGCCTGGGCATCATCGGGGAGTATATCGGCAAGATCTACATGGAGACCAAGGCACGCCCCCGGTATATCATCAGCCAGCGCACCTGGGAGGAGCCCAAGGAGCGCTGACTTCCCGGCAAGTCCATCCGCGCAGGCCGACCCTTCCGGTCCGCCTGCGCGTTCCTGTCCCCTGCGAAAATTTCTTTACAAATCAGCGAAAATCACATATACTAATTGAGATATGGATCTTACGAGGTGTAACTATGACCGATTTAAATAAGCTCAGAAACTTCTCCATCATTGCCCACATCGATCACGGAAAGTCTACCCTGGCTGACCGTCTGCTGGAGGAGTGCCAGGCTGTGGAGGCCCGGGAGATGGAGGACCAGATTCTGGACAACATGGACCTGGAGCGGGAGCGGGGCATTACCATCAAGGCCCGAGCAGTGCGGCTGCGCTACACCGCCGACGATGGGGAGACCTATGTGCTTAACCTCATCGACACCCCGGGGCATGTGGACTTTAACTACGAGGTGTCCCGCTCCTTGGCAGCCTGTGAGGGCGCCGTTTTGGTGGTGGACGCCTCCCAGGGCGTGGAGGCCCAGACTTTGGCCAACACCTATCTTGCCATTGACGCCGGACTGGAGGTCCTTCCGGTCATCAATAAAATCGACCTGCCTGCCGCCGACCCCCAGCGGGTCAAGCAGGAGATTGAGGACATCATCGGTCTGCCTGCCCAGGATGCGCCGGAGATCTCCGCCAAAAACGGCATCAACATCCGTTCTGTGCTGGAGATGATCGTAAAGGATCTGCCCGCCCCCACAGGGGACCGGACCCAGCCTCTGCGAGCCCTGATCTTTGACAGCCAGTACGACAGCTACAAGGGCGTAATCGTCTACTTCCGCGTTATGGACGGTGTGATTCGTCAGGGCATGGACGTGCGGATGATGTCCGGCGGCGCCATCTATAAGGTGGTGGAGGTGGGGTATCTGCACCCCCGGGGCATGGAGCCCTGCGACGCCCTGGGCGCCGGCGAGGTGGGCTACTTCACCGCCTCCATCAAGAACGTCTCTGACACCCGGGTGGGCGACACCGTCACAGACAATGACAATCCCGCCGCAGCGCCTCTCCAGGGCTATAAGGACGTCCAACCCATGGTGTATTCCGGCGTCTACCCCGCCGACGGGGCCAAATATCCGGAGCTTCGGGATGCCCTGGAAAAGCTCAAGCTCAACGACGCCTCCTTGTCCTATGAGCCGGAGAGCTCCATTGCCCTGGGCTTCGGCTTTCGGTGCGGCTTTTTGGGGCTGCTCCACATGGAGATTATTCAGCTGCGGCTGGAGCGGGAGTTCAACCTGGACCTGATTACCACCGCCCCCAGCGTGGTCTACCGGGTCACAAAAACCGACGGCACCGTCCACATGATCGACAACCCCCTGAACTACCCGGATCCCTCGGAGATTCAGACGGCGGAGGAGCCCTTTGTCCGGGCCTCCATCATCACCCCCCCGGAGTACGTCGGCGGCATTATGGATCTGTGCCAGGACCGCCGGGGCGAGTATCTGGACATGACCTATCTGGATCAGAGCCGGGTGGAGCTCCACTACAATATGCCCCTGAACGAGATCATCTTTGATTTCTTTGACTGCCTGAAATCCCGCACCCGGGGCTATGCCTCCCTGGACTATGACCTTATCGGCTATCGGGAGAGCGATTTGGTGAAGCTGGACATTCTGCTCAACGGAGACGTGGTGGACGCTCTGTCCTTTATTCTCCATGCGGACAAGGCCTATGCCCGGGCCAGAAAGATCTGCGAAAAGCTCAAGGAGAACATTCCCCGCCAGCTCTTTGAGATTCCCGTCCAGGCCGCCATTGGCTCTAAAATCATCGCCCGGGAGACCATCAAGGCCCTTCGGAAGGACGTGCTGGCCAAGTGCTACGGCGGTGATATCACCCGAAAGAAGAAGCTGCTGGAAAAGCAGAAGGAAGGCAAAAAGCGTATGCGCAGCTTCGGCTCCGTCGAGGTGCCCCAGGAGGCGTTTATGGCTGTCCTGAAGCTGGATTCCGAATAAAAAGGAGAGCATTTCATTATGGCAAAAGCCACTCAAAAGCTGACGACCCAAAGCAAGTCCCTGGGCATCTATGTGCATATTCCCTTCTGCCGCAGCAAGTGTCAGTACTGTGATTTTTACAGTCTCCCCCGCAGCGAAAAAACGCCGGAGCTGATGGATCGCTATGTCCAGGCGCTGGAGGCTCACATTCGGGAGGGCGGCGCCAGAGCCCCCAGATATGTGGTGGACAGCGTCTACTTCGGCGGCGGCACTCCCAGCTATTTTGGCCCGGACCGGCTCAAGGACGTGTTCTCCGCCATTTCCAAGCGATTCAATGTGTCCAAGTCCGCAGAGGTGACCCTGGAGGCCAATCCGGACTCCATCACCGACAAGGGCTGTCAAAAGCTGCTGGCCGCCGGATTCAACCGGATCTCCATCGGTGTCCAAAACAACAATGACCAGATCCTCAAGGTTCTGGGCCGGCCGCATACCTTCCGCCAGGCCCAGCGTTCCGTGGACATCGCCCGAAACGCAGGCTTTGGCAACATCAGTCTGGACCTTATGTACGGGCTCCCGGCCCAAAGTCCTCAGCAGTGGGCCGACGCCTTGGGCTCCATCATCGACCTGAAGCCGGAGCATATCTCCTGCTACGGCCTGACCCTGAGCCCCGGCACTCCTCTGTACCAGTACCGAAATCAGGCGGCGCTTCCCGATGACGACGCCCAGGCCGCCATGTACCTCTACGCCGTTTCCACGCTGGAGGCCTATGGCTATCATCAGTACGAGATCTCCAACTTCTCCAAAACCGGCCGGGAGTGCATCCACAACCTCAAGTATTGGCTGGGCGGGGAGTATATGAGCTTCGGCCCCTCTGCCGCCTCGGACTTTGCCGGCACCCGCTATACCTTTGCCTCGGACCTGTCCCGCTATATCAAGGCCGTCCAGCACGGAGATGCCATCACCACGGAATGCGAATACGTCCCCATTAAGGAGCGGGCCGGTGAATACGTCATGCTGCGGATGCGTACCGTCTATGGCATCGAGCGCAAGGAATATGAATCCACCTTCCTGATGCCCTTTGATCCCCTGGAGCAGGTCCTGACCTTTTACGGCAACCGGGGCCTCACCCGGCAGGTAAACGGCCGCTGGCGGTTTACCCCCCAGGGCTTCCTGGTCTCCAACCAGCTCATCGGCCAGCTCATTGAGGCCCAGCGGAAGTCCACCCCCCTGTCTCCCCACAGGTTTTGATATTTCTCTCCGCCCTTGGACCGAGAAAGCCGATTTTATCCAACCTTAGCATTTGAATATTGATCGACGCAAAAATATGAAGCCCGACTCTGTGTAGGAGTCGGGCTTCGGCGTATTGGATGGGTGTATTATTCCTTCGTCAGATACTCTGCACAGCTCTGGGCCGACAGATAGCCGCCGTCTACGGCCCACTGATAGTCCGTAAAGGCCTTCATCCGGTAGTCGCCGGGTTTTCCGGCGTTGGCCTGGACCCCGGAGGCATTGTCACCGGCGGCGTAGAACCCGGGGATAACGCCCTTTTTGTCTGCCTTGTAGACCCGGCACTTGGGGTCCACCAGCACGCCGCCGAAGGCGCCGTCGGTGGCCATTTTTCCAAAAATGGCATAGAAGGGGCCGGTTTCGATGGGCCTGAGATTCCGGGGGTTCTTGCCGAAGTCCTGGTCCAGGCCCGCCTTGCACATCTGGTTGTAATGGGCGACCTCCTGGAGGAATGGCGCCTTTTCAATGCCCGCCTGCTGGGCCAGCTCCTCCAGGGTGTCCGCCACAAACAGGGACACGCCGTTGTGGGAATCCAGCTCCTCCTGGAAGTCCTGCTTCCAGCGCTTGAGATACTCTCCCTCAATGCCGCCGCGGGTCCGGATGCCCTCCTCCATGGTGGCCTCCAGCGTGGGGGTGTCGTAGATGGTATAGACCATACGCCGAGGCTGGAAGCAAATGGGGGCGGCGCCGGCACCCATGGCGCCCTCGTTATAGAACCGCTTGCCCTTCAGATTCACCGTCATCTGGTTGCCGCTCATCTGGGCGTAGAAGCCCGCAAAGGTAAAGGGATGATGCACTGGGCCAAAGAGATTGATGCAGAAGGCGTCATAATCCACATAGGCGCCGCAGCTCTCGCCCAGCTCCACCACGTCTCCGGTGTCTGTGGGGGCCGCAAACCGATGCACCGGCTCGCAGTTGGGGTTCTCCTTCTCGTCTGGGAAGAACCAGGGGATAAACCGCCGGAGCAGCTGGTCATTGTGGGTATAGCTGCCGGAGGAGCAGATCACGGCCTTGCATTTAATGTGGACCTCTCCGCCGGGATCCTGTGCAATCACGCCGGACACCGCCCCGGTTTCGTCGGTGAGAATTTTCTTGGCCGCACACTGGGTCCGCAGCTCAATGCCGTATTTGGGGAACTGGCGAACCATGGTCTCAATCAGGAAGCTGCCTCCTTTGCCGGGGCCGATAGAGCCGTCGGTGGACTTCTGGTTGAAGAAAATGCGCTGTTCCGTCAGGCTTTTCACCTTTTTGCCCCGGATCTCCCGCTCCTCCAAATAGGGCTGGACCTCCGGCATTTGGAGCAGCCAGTCGTTGAGCTCTATGCCCGCCTGCTTGGCGTTGGCAATGAGGTTCTGATCCAAGTGCTTCAGGAAACTCTGATCGGGCATGGGTGGACCTCCGGGACCGCCCTCCGGGCCGCCGGGACCACCGGGGCCACCGGGACCGCCTTCCGGACCACCGGGGCCACCGGGACCGCCCATGCTGCCGCTGCTGATGGAGAAGCCGGCATACCAGCCGCTGCCGCCGTATTTCTTGGCCTTCTCCAACACAATGATTTTCTTGCCGGTGAGCTCTGCCAACTTCACCGCCGCCACAGAGCCGCCTGCGCCGGCTCCGATGACCACACAGTCGGCCTCCAGCTCCTTGGGGGCGTGGGGCACAACCACCTCCGGCACACCGGTGTCAATGGCGCTGATATTGCAGACCTTGACGCATTTTCCGCATTCAATACACTTCTCCGGGTCGATCTGGTACTGGGTCCCCACATAGTCGATGGCGTGGGTGGGACATTCCAGGGCGCAGTAGTGACAGCCCAGACAGAAGGGCTTGATTTTATAGGCCATATCCTATCCATCCTTTCTTTCAGGTGTTCTCATTTTACCGCAGATTCCGTCCCCTTTCCAATGCCAATCCGGTGCGCAATCATACCAATGACGTTATAGTGGCTGCCGGAGAACCCTCCGGCAGCCACTTAGTCAGCACTGATTCAAAAAGTCCACAGCGGCGTTTCCTGCGGTATAGCCGCTGGAAACCGCCCAGCCCAGATCGTTGATGACCTGCTCCTTGACGTCTCCGCTGTTGATAAACCGGCCGGAGGCAAAATCTCCCGGGACAAACAGGTTGTCGATGATGGTGCCGTCCGAGCGGTAGGCTCTGGTCTCCGGGTCAATGAGCACGCCGCCGAAGGCGCCGTCATGGTTGAGATGCCCCTGTACCCCGTAGTAAGGTCCGCCGGTAAAGGGGATCAGCTGATCCGCATCCTTAAACAGATGGGTATCCGCTCCCTTTTCACACATGGCGTTGTATTCCGCAATGGTGGCCCTGAGATGCTCCGGGTGAATGCCGGCATTGGCCGCCAGCTCCTCAATGGTCTCGCCCCGGACAAAGACCCGCCCGTTGGGCCGGGAGGCGATCTCGTCCATCTCCTGGAGATAGTTCTCCGGAATCTTCATGGGGCCAAAGAAGCTGGCCGGAGCGTCTCCGGAATCCATCTGTTCCTTAATTTTCTCTGCCATCCCCTTGTCGAAGATGGTATAGTTCAGGCCGCCGGGCTGGAGGCTCAGCTGGGTGCCCATGGCAAAGCTGACGCTGCCGCTCATGCCGGTCCGGGCCATATTCCCCTCGTTCATCCAGCGCTTGCCGTCGGTGTTTACCCAAATGCACAGAGGGCTGGAGCTGATGGCCGAGGCCGCCATACTGGGGACCATTCCCAGAGGTCCCATGCACCGCAGGACAAAGCTGTCGTAGTCAATGTACGCCCCGGCCTGCTCCGCCAGATGGATGCCGTCTCCGGTGTAGACCACATTGGCGTGCTGGCTGGGCTCCATTTTGGGGAGCAGCTTGTAGAACTCCGGGAACTTCCGCTCCATAATCTCCCGGTTCCGGATCCAGCTGCCGCTGGCCAGGACGCAGGCCTTGCAGGTGACTTTTGTCATGCCGCCGGGGTCCTTGGCCAGCACAGCGCTGACCCGTCCGTCGGTCATTTCCACATCCGTCACCCGGTGGCGGTAGAGCAGCGGAATATTCCGCTTCTGACATTCCTTTTCCAGGGTTTCCACGCAGAAGGTGCCGTTGGGGCTTCTCCCGTTGACCGGCTTGACAAAGGGAACCTTCTGGGCCTGGGGATCTCCACGATCCATGGCATAGATGCCCTCCACGAACTCATAATCCGGCACCAGCGTCTGGAACCAGTCAAAGAAATGGCCGGTGTTCCGCAGGGCATTGTAGACCAGCTTCGGGTCCAGGGACCACTGGGTCTCATCCATGCCCTTGAGGAGCATACGGTTGAGCTCGTCGGGCAGTCTCCGCTCCTGCTGCCACTTGCTCTGGAAGATTCGCCAGTCCGCGGCGAACTTGGCGCCACCTCCCGCAAAGGAGGCCTTTTCCAAAATGACCACCTTTTTGCCCTGCATGGCCGCATAGACGCCTGCAATCAGGCCGGTACAGCCGCCGCCGATGACGCAAAGATCGGCATCCAGCTGGATGGGGTCGTGGGTCGGCCATTTCAGTGTGTCGTCCTGGCGGATAATGGCCCCTACGGGACAGGTGGCGACACAGGCCGCACAGCCCTGGCACTTGTCCGGGTTGATTCGAAACTTCTTCCCATCCGCCTGGATGGGCTTGTCCTCAGGCCGGGCCGCCCGGGGAGCCACCGGGCCGCCGGGGGGAATGGAACCCACCCGGCAGGCCTGCTGGCAGGTGCCACAGCCGATACAGTTTTCTGCGATTTTGAATGTCATGGGATACTCCTTCTTTCCGAAAAATCAGCCTCCGCAGAGACGGGGTGTTCCGTCCGGGAGCCGGGAATTATGACGTTAGGTAGGCCGCCGCCTGCTCTCCGGCAATCAAGCCGCTGGAGAAGGCCCAGGCCAAGTCGTTGATGATCTGCCGCTTCAGCCCGCCGTCATTGAGGAAGCGGCCGGAGGAAAAGTCTCCGGGGACCCATAGTCCCTCCACGAAGCCCCCATCCTTGGCCTTGGCCTGAATGTTTTCGTTTACCTGTACGCCGCCGAAGGCGCCGTCTGTGTTCAGGGCGGTCATAAAGCCATAGAAGGGGCCGGTCATGGGAACCAGATATTCCGCCTCCTTGAAGCAGTCGCTGTCGAATCCGTTTTTACAGGATTCGTTGTAGATGCGGACGGTTTCCGCCAGATTTTTTGCCGGGACGCCCAGCTGTGCCGCCAGCTCCTCCACGGTGTCGCCCTTCCGCAGGAAGGTCTCCTGCTCCAGGTCCTGCTGGACCTGGTCCGGCTCCAGGGTCACCCGGGCCGGGCCGCCCATGCCGCCCTCCCGGCCCATGCTCTGTTTTTTTGCCTGCCGGGCGGTGTACTGGGCGGTGTTTAGGTCAAAGACCACATAGGGGGTGGTGGAGCCGTGGAGCAGCACCAGATGGGCGCTGTCCTCTGCCGGGAACCGGGTGCCCGAGGGCTCACAGGTGTAGCGCCGCCCCTGCTCGTCGATCTGGATGGCATAGGGGCTTCTGGCCATGGCATCCGCCATCTGGCCCCGGGGGAAAATAGGGGAGCCGTCCTTTGCCACCAGCCCGGGGCCCATGGCACGGATGCAGAAGCTCTGATAGTCCACCAGGGCCCCGGCCTTCTCCGCAAGAGGGATGCCGTCGCCGGTATAGTTGCAGTTCCGATGTCCCGAGGGCACCGGCTTTCCCGGGTCCATCTTGGCAAACAGGGGGGAGGCCATCTCCAGATACTTCTGGTTGCTGATCCAGCTGCCGGTGGCCAACACCACAGCCCGGCAGGAGATTTCCAGGGTTCCCTGGGGTCCCTCTGCGGTGGCGCTGACGATTTTCCCGTGGGCCACGGTCACATCGGTGATTCTGGTTTTGGTCAGAATCTCCACCCCGTCCTTTTGACAGGTCTCCCGCATGAGCTTCATCAGGTAGGTCCCGGTGCGCATCCCCGGCATGGGCATGCCCGCCGGCATACCCTTTTCGCCGTCGCCCTCCGAGGGCGGCATCATGGGCATCTGGGGCTGCTTGTTCCGCTCCTGGGGCAGACCGGCATACACCGGGATCTCCGGTCCCCGGTCCGGCCGGTCAAACACATACCGCCCTGGCACAAACCGATCGGCGCAATCCGGGCTCAGGGTGCAGCACCAGTCGAAGAACCGTCCGGTGCCCAGAAAGGCGTTGAGCGCCAGCTTCCGGTCGATCTGCCAGAAGGTTTCGTCCATGCGCTTCCGCAGGTCTGAGGCCAGATTGTCCTGAAGTCCCCGGTCCTTCTGCCATTGACTTCCGTATACCCGGAAATCCCCGGCCTGGCAGGCGCCGCCGCCGGTGGCGTTTCCCTTTTCCGCCACAATAATATGGATGTCCGGATTCAGTTCTGCTGCCCGGGCAGCGGCCACCAGTCCGGCGCCACCGTCCCCTATGACCAGCAGGTCACACTGTTTTGCTTCCATAGATGTTTCCTTTCTTATGCCTGGCCGCGGCTGAGATACCGCTCATAGGCGTTCTGGGTGGCGTCGATGCAGTCCTGAAGGCCAAGGCTCCAGACCTTTTCCACATATTCATCCCAGGTGGCGTCAATGTCCGCCTCCCCAGTGATACAGGTGAGGATATACTGGTTGGCATAGGTTTCCACATCCGTGATCTTTGTGGCATACACTGCGGATTCCTCCGTGGTATAGAACATCGCCCCCGGCAGATCGCAGGCCTTGTCATTGTCCGCATTCATCCACAGGTCCACAGCGGCATAAGCGGCCTCGTCATAGATTTCGGACCAGTAGCGCTCCTCGTCCCAGATGGAGGGCAGGCCGGTCATGGTGTAGTTCACCAGCGCCATGCGGAAGGTGGTGTCCGGGTTTTCCGTCACATTGGTGCTCCAGACGGCGTTGCCGCTGTCGTCCATGTCATAGCTGATCCCCTGGATGCCATAGTTGCAGAGGTTGATGCCCGGCTCCGTAAAGCACCAGTCTAAGGTTTTGATGAGCAGGTCCGGGTCCTGGCAGGCGGTGGTGATGGAAATTCCGTCCCCCACGGCATTTCCCATGCCCAGGGAGAAATGCAGGGTCTGCCCCGCATCCCGGAGCGTTGCCGGAATTCCGGCAGACAGGAAGCCCTTTACCGCCAGCTCCGCATCCCGATTGGCCTCGGTGATGTAATCGGCATTGTCCCAGCAGACTGCACACTCTCCGCCCCGGAACGCATCCTTAACATCCGAGCTGATCCGGGAGAAGAAGTCCTTGCTGATGAGGCCGTCCACATACCAGCCGTGGAGATAGCCCAGGAATTCCTTCATATTGTCCGACACCAGGCAGCTCTTGACGGTTCCTTCCTCCTGATAGAGGTGAGAACCGGAGGTGCTGATGTCAAAGCCGGGCAGATCAAATCCTGCGGAGAAGGTGACACTGGGGTTAACCAGGGCGCTGATAAAGAACGCATAGTCCAGACCGTAGGCAGACCGAAGGGTTTTGCCCACCTCCGTCAGCTCCTCATAGGTTTCCGGCGTCTCCAGGTTCTGGGCATCCATCCAGTCCTGGCGAATGATGGGGCCACGGTTGACCACCTCCTCACTACTTAGAGAATAAATCGCCAGGGTGCTGCCCTCGTCCGTTTCGATCTCCCTCCAGACGTCCGCTGCATCAATGGCCTGACGGTAGGCGGGCATATCCGTTTCCACATAGTCCGTCAAATCAATGATAATGTCATCATCCAGGGCCTTGGTGATTCCGCCGCTGTAGCTGGACATTCCGGAGAGCATATCCGGATACGACCCGGAAGCGATCATCAGATTGAAATTCTGGGTGTACGAAAACATGTCAATCTCAATGTAGTCAATTTTTACGCCGGTTTGCTCCTGGAAGTACCGGGTGGATTCCGCAGTATTGTAGCTGCCGTCCGTACCGATGTAGGGGCTCATAAAGGGAGGCGCGGAGGTGGTATAGAGCGAAAAGGAGACGGGAGTGTCCGTCAGCGGAAGATCATAGACCACAGGCTCCGGGGCCTCCTCCTGAAGCTGAGACGCGGAATCAGCGCTGTCCTGGGTCGTTTCAGGGGCCACGGTTTCCTGGGCCGGTGCAGAGGACAGGGGCTCCGTCCCGCTGTCCGGGGAGGCGGGCGCCCCGGCAGAAGCTGCGGTATTTCCGCCGCACGCCGTGAAGGAGACGGTCATGGCCAGTACCGCCAGCAGTGCAACAATTCTGTTTTTCATATCTACTCCAATTCCGATGGGGGTGTTTCCACCCCCATCTTTCACACAGTTATTGGGCTTCTCTATACCGATCGTAGGCGGTCTGGTAGATCTCAGTGATTCGATCCAGGCCCATGCCCATGGCGTCGTCAATGACGGCACGGTAGCCGGCCTCGTCCAGATCCCCCAGAATGACCTTTGCCGCGTTCTGGCTGAACAGGCTCAGGCAGTCGGCCATCAGGGTAAAGACCTCGGACATCTCGTCGGCCGTCAGCGTGCAGTCCATGGGAATGGTCATGGAATCGTCGCCGGAGTCCGCATTGGTCCAGCAGTCGTAGGCGGCCAGGACCTCGTCGGTGTAGGCCATCTCAAAGACCTCCTCCAGCTGCCGCGTGGGCATCCAGGCATCGGTGAGATAGACATAGGTGGCCTGCGAAGAGGTCCAGCCGTCGGGGTTGTTGATGATAAGGTCGGTGTAGGACATCTTGCCGTCGGCATCTCTGGTATAGGTGACGCCCTCCTCGCCGGCCTGCACCAGCAGCGCGCCTTCCTCCGTAAACCCATAGTTCACAAACTGCAGGGCCAGCTCCGGGTTCTCGCAGCTGGTGGAGATGTACAGCTGGGTCATGCCCACGCCGCCGGCATTGGAGGCCTGAGACATGTGATAGTTGCTCTTGTCAAAGGTAAAGGGAACGGCATCCCACTCCGGGTTGCTCTCCCGGGCGGCAATGGCGTTGTTATAGGTGTATTTGGCGTCGTCCTTCCAGACACCGGAGTGGCCGTCAATATAGCAGGCCTCCAGGTTGTTGGCGTTTTTGCTGATGTTCAGGAAGTCCGAGGTAATCAGGCCCTTTTCGAAGTACTCGTGAAGAGTGGTCAGATAGCGGATATATTCATCCGTCACCAGGGAGCAGATTACCGTGTCGGAATTGGGTGCGTCCAGCTGGAAGTTGAAGAAGTTAAAGCCCATGGCCTGCATATTGAAGCACTGATCCAGAACCGAGCCCAGATCGGCGTCCAGCAGCAGGGGCATAGAACAATTGTACTCGCTTTTAAAGGCCTCCAGCACACTGGTCAGGCTGTCCAGATCCGTGGGAGCCTCCAGGCCCAGATGGTCCAGCCAGTCCTTACGGATAAAAGGACCGTCGGTGGTCTTGGGCAGCGTATAGGAGGCGATTTTGCAGATGGTGCCGTCGGAGTTGGTGAGTCTGGTTTTCCACTCCGGGTCCTCCTCCATCAGGGCGTAGAGGTCCGGGGCATTTTCCTCCACCAGGGGAAGAATGTCAATGACCACTTCCTCCTCCACAGCCGCCTGCGGCTTGGCGTCATAGGAGCCAAGGCTTCTGCCGTAGAAATCGGGGGTGTCGCCGCTGGCGATGATCAGGTCAATCTGGGTGGAGAAGCTGGCCTCCGCCAGCATCTTAAACTCGATGTTGACGCCGGTTTTCTCCGCCAGGGTCTGATAGGTCAGGGCAGTGGAATAGTCCCCTTGGTTTCCGTAGACCGCGCTGGCATTGGGGTTGTACACCTGGATCATCCGGAAGGTATCCTGGCCGTCGCCCACCGGGTAGGACAGGGTGGGATGTGCGGTGGTCTCTACGGCGCTCTCTGCCATAGAGGCGTCCTGCTCTGTGGCCGCCGGCTCCTGAGAGACAGCCGCCGAGGGGTTGGTCTTTTCCTCCGGGGAAGGCTGGGTGCCGCCGGGCTCCGCTGTGGAAGCGGTTTTTCCGCCGCAGCCTGCCAGCAGACTCAGCAGCATACTGGCGCCGAGAAGCATAGATACAATTCTTTTCCGTTTCATGGGTTACCTCCTTAATAAAGTTTACTTAGGCAATTTGCCACATTACCATCTTACCAGTTCCTTCCCATTTAGCACAAATGCCAATTCGGTATGGGTTTATACCCCTCATGTAATGCCATGCCTATAACTCGAGAGTAATACCTCTATACTGGTTCGGCATTTGCATTTTTTCGTCCGGGTTGGTATGATATAGCCATAAGCTGCATCCCCTTGGGTATCACATCGGACTCAGCTTATCATTCTGATGCGGTTCCAATGCTCATTCTTCTTTCTTAAACATCATATCCTTCTATCACGTTTGCACTTGCGTCATCAGAATGATATTCTCTCAGCAGGCGCACAGGCGGCACCGGTCAAGCTGTCTGTGCGCCCGCTCCAAATCTATTAAAAGGAGTGTGTTCCATGAATCCCTACTACCCCAACCTGCTCTCTCCCATCAAAATCGGCAACGTGACCCTGAAAAACCGCATCTGCGTGGCGCCCATGAACCTTCGTGAGGTGGACCACAACGGCGGATATACCGCCCGGACCATTGCCTTTAACGAGAAATTCGCCAAAGGCGGGGTGGCGCTGATCACCATGGGCGAGGCCTGTGTCTCTCCCAAAACCGGCTCCTCCGAGTCCTTTATGCTTCGCATTACCAATCCCGGCGCCTACTTCTCCCTGTGCGATTTGGCGGAGACCGTCCATCGCTGGGGAGCAAAGATCTCCATGGAGATGAGCCACGCCGGCGCACTGTGCATTCCTGAGAACAACTTTGGCAACCAGCCCATGGGCCCCATCGACTATGTGAAGCCCAGCGGTGTGGCGGTTCGCGCCATGACCATTGAGGACATGGAGGAGGTGGCCGAGGACTTCGCCAATGCGGCCCTGACCCTCAAAAATGCAGGGTTTGACATAGTGCAGTTCCATGCGGGCCACGGCTGGCTGATCCATCAGTTCCTGTCTCCCCGCACCAACAAGCGTACCGACGAATTCGGCGGCTCTCTGGAGAATCGCTGTCGGTTCCCGATTATGTGTCTGAAGAAAATCCGGGAGAAGGTGGGCAAAAACTTCCCCATTGATATGCGGATGACCGGCGACGAGATCATCGAGGGTGGCTACCACATTGACGAGGGCAAGAAGATTGCCCAGATGCTGGCTCCCTATGTGGACATGATCCAGGTCTCCACCGGCGGCATCTTCCATCCCGATGCCACCGCCCGGATGTCCCCCGGCGTATTTATGGAAAAGGGCTGCAACGTGGACTTTGCCACGGAGATCAAGTCCGTGGTGGACATTCCGGTTTCCACGGTGGCCGGTATCAACGAGCCGGACATGATGGAGGACGTGATTAAGAACAACCGGGCGGACCTGATTCTCATGGGACGGGGCCTGATCTGTGAGCCGGAGATGCCCAACAAGCTGGCTGCTGGACGCTATGCCGACTGCAACCGCTGCCTCCGGTGCAACGAGTGCCACAACCGGCTGTTCTCCAAGAACTGGTTCCTCTGCACGCTGAATCCCGAGGTGGGCTTTGAGGGCCGTCTGCCCCTGGCTGCCGCCCCGGAAAAGAAAAAGAAGGTGCTGATTGTGGGAGCCGGTCCCGGCGGCATGATGGCGGCCTGGACTGCCGCCAAGCGGGGCCACCAGGTGATTCTCTGCGAAAAGGGAAGCGAGCTGGGCGGCGCCATCCGCTTTGCCGACCATGTGTATTTCAAGCGGGACATGGCCTATTGGCGGCACCAGATGGAGACCCGTCTGGCGGAGACCCAGGTGGATGTCCGGCTGAACACCCCGGTGGATGCGGACTATGTGAACCAGATCCGTCCCGACGTGCTGATCGTCGCAGTGGGCGCGGATCCTGCCCGTCCGCCCATTCCCGGCCTGGACAATCCCAAGGTCATTGTGGGCGCCACCATGCACTACGCCCCCCAGAACTACGGGGACAAGGTTGTGGTCATCGGCGGCGGTCTCATCGGCTGTGAATCCGCTGCGGAGCTCCATGCCGACGGCCGTGACGTCACCGTGGTGGAGATGCTGCCCGGAATCGCCTCCGGCTGCGGCCAGGCCCAGTCCAACGCCCTGCGGGTGGGCATGGAGGGGGTCAAGGTGATGACCTCCACCGCCTGCAAGCGCATCACCGACGAGGGCGTGTGGGTCCAGACCGACGGTCAGGAGGAGCAGCTGCTCCCCGCCGACAGTGTGATTCTCTCCGCAGGCATGCGGCCCAGAACCACTCTTGTGGAGGAGCTTCAGAAGGCCGTGGTACCGGAGCTGTACACCATCGGTGACTGTGCCGCCGCCAGAAAGATGGGCGACGCCATCCGGGAAGGCTACTACACCGCCATGAATCTGTAAGATCGCTTCAATCGCCGCCGGAATATAAGCTCCCGGCGGCGATTTCTGTGAGGAAAATACATGAAACAGGAAAAAACACTGATACACGATTTCACCGAGGGCCCAATCCTCCCTCAGCTGTTCCGCTTCGGCGCTCCCTTTATTCTCTCCAATCTTCTCCAGACGGTGTATAACCTGGTGGACATGGTGGTGGTGGGACAGGTACTGGGGAGCAGCGGACTTTCCGCCGTGGCCACCGGCGGAGAGCTGCTCAATATGTTCACCTTTGTATGCATGGGCCTCACCACTGCTGGGCAAGTAATCATTGCCCAGCTCATTGGCAGAAAGCAGACCGATCGGCTTCAGCACTTTATCGGCACCATGTTTTCCGCCCTTGTGGTGGCGGCGCTGGTCTTTAGTGTTCTGGGGATTGGGCTGGCGGACTGGTTTATGGGACTGCTGAATGTGCCGCCGGAGGCACAGGGCTATGCCAAGGAGTATATTCTCGTCTGCTTTATCGGTCTGGTCTTCATCTACGGATACAACACCGTCAGCGCCATTCTCCGGGGCATGGGCGACAGTCATCACCCGCTGCTGTTTATTGCGGTGGCCTCTGTGACCAATCTGGTGCTGGACATTGTCTTTGTGGTGGGGCTTCATCTGGGAGCAGCCGGGGCAGCCCTGGCCACGGTGATGGGCCAGGGAATCAGCTTTCTGCTCTCGGTGTGGTTTCTCTATCGAAACCGCAGCGCCATGGGCTTCGATTTCCGGCCAAACCGGTTTCTGATGCGTCGGGAGCCCCTGTGGATGCTCTGGAAGCTGGGCATTCCCATGAGCCTCCAATTTGCGGCAATCAATGTCTCCAATCTCTACATCAACTCTGCGGTCAACTCCTTTGGTGTGGTGTGCTCCGCAGTCAGCGGCGTAGGAACAAAGCTCAACTCCATTATGTCCATTGTGGCGGCGGCCCTGATCTCCGCCGGCGCAACCATGGTGGGGCAGAACTTTGGCGCCGGAAAGCTGGACCGGATCCGCCGGGTGTTTTACAGCATTATGGCCGTCACCGTCAGCTTTTCTCTGGTTTTGGGAATTGTGATGCTGCTGTTTCCCCATCAGGTCTTTCGGATCTTTAGCCAGGACACCGCTGTGCTGGCAATGGCGCCCAGCTATGCCCCGGTGGCAGCCCTTTGTTTTCTGGGGGCCGGACTTCGCAGTCCCGCCATTGCCTTTGTCAACGGAATCGGCGCAACCTCCATGAACTATATTATGGGGATTCTGGACGGGGTGGTTCTGCGCATCGGGCTGGCCTGGCTGCTGGGCAGCGCCCTGAACCTCGGCATTACCGGCTACTGGTATGGAAGTGCAATTGCCGGCTTTACCTTCTTTGTGGTGGGGGCGCCCTATTATTGGAGCGGTATCTGGAAAAAAAGACTGCCCTCCCATAGGGCATAGCAAATGGAGCGTCAGCGAAAATGCTGACGCTCCATTTTACTACGCAGAAATGTTAAAGCGTTGTTCCGTGGTCCACCACCAGAATCTGTCCGTTTACCGCCTTGGACTCATCGCTGGCAAAGAACAAAATAGCGTTTGCCTGATCCACTACATTCGCCTCAGGGAGCGTGAGGTCCATGTGCTTGGCGCACTCGTCGGCAAACCAGGTGGTAAAGGTGGCCACCTGCTCCGGTGCATTGAGGGCGGTGGGCGTAGGACCGGGGCATACGGCATTGCAGCGGATGCCGTGACGGGCAAACTGAATGGCCACATTCTTGGTAAAGCCCAGCACACCGGCCTTTGCGGTGGAATAGGAGATGCCTGCGCTGCCAAACACGCCGCCGATGGAGGACACGTTGACAATGGAGCCGCCCTCGCCCATGTGGGGCAGCACGTCCTTGGTCAAATAGAACAGGGAGGTCTGGTCAATGGCAATGACCTCGTCCCACCATTCGTCGGTGCACTCGGTGATGGGGCGGTGCTTATCGGCGATACCAGCATTGTTTACCAGAATATCCACCCGGCCAAAGTGCTTGATGGTTTCCTCTACCACATGGGTGCAGTCCCCATGGATGGTGAGATCAGCCTTTACGGCAAGCGCTTCTACCCCGTAGGTCCGGCACTCTGCGGCGGCCTCCTCCAGAAGGTCATAGCGCCGGGCGCAGAGCACCACCTTGGCTCCCTCCTGGGCAAAGCGAATGGCTGTGGCCCTGCCGATGCCGGAGTTGGCACCGGTGACAATGGCAACCTTGTTTTCGAGACGTTTCATAACTCGCAGCTCCTTTAAATTATGGTAAGTCGATTGTAGCAAGCAATTTTCGGGAGCGCCATGGCGAAATTTGAAATGTGTCTTTCATTTTATGATACAGGCTCCAGCTGCTGGAGAAACAGCCGGACGGCCGGGTTTGGATTGGCACAGTGCCATGCCACACAGAACTCCGCCCTGGGAAGTCCCTCCAGCTGTCGGGCCACCAAATGGGGATTTTGCAGGGCCGTGTGGTTCTCGTTGAGCACCATGACCCCCAGGCCCGTTTCCAGGGCGAACATCTGGGCGGACAGGTCCGGGCACACAAAGAGCTTCGGCTCAAAGCCCGCCCGCCGGCAGCAATCGACCATCATCTGGGAGATGCGGTGGCACTCCCCCTGCTCCAGCTCCAAAAAGGAATCCCCGGCGAAGTCTCCCAGGATCAGCTCCTGCTTTTCGGCCAGGGGATGCTCCTTGGGGAGGATCATATAGTTCTTCAGGCTCTGGTATTGGCGATAGTCCAGGTCCTCGGTGTCCTCCACCTCCATTTGCAGGGTAATGCCCAGATCCAGCGCCCCCTCCAGCAGCTGGCTCTCCAGCTGCCGAAAGGTGCACCGCTGGAGCCGCAGCTGGAGCTCCGGATAGCGCTTTCGGAAATAGCGCAGGGTATTCCGCAGCCGATCGTCCATCAGCTGCCCCTCCAGCACGCCAACGGTCAACTGGCCCACAGCCCCGGCGTTGAGCCGCCGGATCTCCGTTTGCAGCTGATCGAATTGCTTTTGCAGCTCCTGCACGCCCTCATACATAATCTCTCCGGCGGCGGTCAGCCGAAGATTCTTCCAGCCCCGGAGGAAGAGAGGATACCCCAGCTCCGACTCCAAAGAGGAGATGTACCGCCCAAAGGTGGGCGGCGTCATATAGACCTTCTCCGCCGCCTCGGAAAAGCTACAGCTCTGGGCCGCAGTTAAAAAGCACTTGATTTGAATATCGTTCATGGCTCTGCCCCCTGTTCCGGTCTACTACGACTTTACCATAATTACAGTGGGGTTTCAATGTGTTTATCATTACGTTAAAGTTATGAGACCATGCCAGTTTGGCATTGGTTTTCCAGAAACATCGGTGCTACCATATAAAAAGTTGCTGCAACATATCAATAATTGCAGTATTTGCGTATTCCGTCGCCGGTTTGAGTCCATTCCCTGCACCCCGGCGCGGACCGTACAAGATCAGGAGGTAAAACACGCATGAAAAAAAGAATTTTTGCAACCTCGCTGGCGGCACTGATGGTATTGTCCCTCTGTGCCTGTGGCGGGAATGCAGCGTCCAGTGCCGGCACCTCTGCGGGTACCGCCGCTCCGGAGGAGACCAAGGCTTCTCAGGGAGCCGCAACCACCGAGGAAACCGGCTCTGCCCAGGACACCAGCGCCCTGGAGACCACGGATTATGCGCCCATTGAGTACCCCATCGAGGGGGACCACAGCTTCACCATGACCTCGGTAAAGCGCATGAACGTGGCAGAGGCTCTGGGTGACAAGGACTACAGCGCCACCATTTCCTATGAGGCTCTGGAGAAGGCCACCGGCGTTCACATCGACTTTGAGATGCTGGCAGAGACCAGCTATGAGGAGACGCTGAACCTGCGCATGGCTTCCCAGGATTACCCCGACATCTTCTCCCAGTCCGTTGCGTCCTATCAGCAGAAGCTGGAGAAGGCCATTGACGAGGACATCCTCATCGACTTCAACGATTATCTGGAATATGCGCCCGACTGGGCAAACCTGCTGGAGCGCAATGAGATCTATCGGGAGAACATCACCAACTCCGACGGCTCCATTGCCCAGATCGTCAACTGCACTCTGGGCAAAAGCACACAGATGGGTCTGATCCGTGGAGACTGGCTGGAGGAGCTGGGCATGGATAAGCCCACCACCATCGACGAGATGACCGAGGTGCTCCGGGCCTTTAAGGAAAAGTTCGGCACCACCAACGCACTGCTTATCAACTCCGATCTGGACAGCGCCGCAGAGTTTGGCTTCAACTTTATGGCCCAGGGCTTTAAGATGCTGTCCTTCCAGCTCAAAGAGCCCGGCTCCAACGAGGTCATCGCGGGCATCGCCACCGACGCCTATGTGGAATACCTGGAGTATCTCCACAGCCTCTATGCCGAGGGACTGATTACGGACGACTTTGTTTCCACCAGCAAGGAAAACGGCAACTGGGAGTCCTCCTTCTATTCCGGCGCCTGCGGCGTATGGCAGGATGACTGCAAGTATGCAGACTCCTCCTATGCGGCCATGGCCGACGATCCCAACTGGGATGCCGTGCCCTTTGCCTTCAGCGGTGAGGAGTTCCACATGGTATCTGTGAACCCTGTGGGCCTGACCACCACCTATGTGAGCACCACCTGTGAGGAGCCTGAGATCGCCGTGGAGTTCCTGAACTACGGCTTCACCGAGGAAGGCCGCAAGCTGGTGAACTATGGCGTGGAGGGCGAGACCTACACCGTGGACGATCAGGGTGACATTGCCTTCACCGATCTGATGATGAAGAACCCCGACGGCTATACCTTCGACCAGGCTCAGGTGCTCTATCTGGTGTCCAACTGGATGCCCACCGAGCAGGACGCCAGCTATCTGAAGATCAACTACACCGAGGACGCCATTGAGGCCATCAACCTCTGGTCCTCTGTGGGCGACAACACCATGACCATTCCCCAGGCGGCACAGCCCGGCGGCGATGACATGATGGAGATCTTCACCATGGCCTCCGATTCTCTGACCTATCTGAGCACCGTGGCGCCCAAGGTGATTCTGGGTACCGCCACCGGAGATGACTACCGGAAGGCAGTTCAGGAGTGCATGGACGGCATGAACCTGGACGTGATTACCGAGAAGTATCAGGCTGCTTACGACGCATACATGGGCAACTGATTCTCTAAATCGAGTATATAAGTGGGCTGCCTCACCAGGAGGCAGCCCACTTTCATTTCTACCAAACTAAGCGGGGGAACTCACAGATACTGTGAGTTCCCCCGAAGTTTAATGGGTCAGAATCAATCGCGGCTGTTGGTTCTGTCATAGGCCGTCTGGACCAGCTCAATGGCCCGGTCCAGGCCCACGCTTTGGGCATAGGTCTTGAGATCATCCATTGCACTGATCTCCGCCTCACCCATGACAATCTGGGCAACGACCTCTGCCTTCTTGGTCAGGATGTCTGCGGAAATGGAGAAGAACTCCATCATCTCCTCGCCGGTCATGGTGAATTCACACACATAGGCCCCGTCCTGGTTGGAGCGATAGACCTCTCCGGCCTCCGGAATCACCGGATCCAGCAGGGCGTCGCTGGCCTCCAGGCTGGTGCCGCAGGGCACCGGGGTGCCGGTATACATGGTCAGGGCGATTTTTGCCGTGGGATACTCGGTGCTGTGGAGAATCAAATCGGTGTAATGGGGATTGCCCTGGTCGTCCAGCTCATAGGTGACGCCTTCGGTGCCCCAGTTGGCGGCAAGGCGCCCCTCCCTGGAGAAGAACCAGTCAATATACTGGCATACCAGCTCCGGCTCGGTGCAGCTGGTGGTCACAGACCAGCCGGACTGGCCCTCCAGTCTCCGGCCGACGCCGTAGAGATGGAGCATCTGCCCCGGCTCCTTGCCCACGTCTGCCATGGGCGCCGCCTGGAAGTTCGGGTCCTGGGCATTAGCCTTGTAGGTGTCGGTGAGGAATTCCGCCTCGCTGATCCACACGCCGCAGTCATCCTTGTAGATCAAGTCGGCGTTGTCGTTGACGTTTTTCAGCGTAATGCAGTCATCACTGAAAATCCCCTCCTGATACCATTTTGCCAGCATCTGAAGGTATTCCTTTGCGCCGTCATTAAAGTCGCCGCTCATAACCTGGCCGTCCACCTGATAGAAGTGCAGGCCGTTCATGGCTGCGCTGACCTGGGTGTCATAACCGCTGGCCAGGGCGTTGTTGGTGTATCCGTAGTCCTGAAGCATATACAGGGCGTTCCGGCAGCCATACTTGTCCTTAAAGGCCAGCAGGACGTTTTCCAGCTCCTCGTAAGTCTCCGGAATCTCCAGGCCCAGGGCGTCCAGCCAGTCCTGGCGGATGTTGAGGCCCACATTCTCCTGCGCGCCCAGTGTCAGCACCGCAGGAAGATAGCCGCTGTCGGTATAGAGATTGCTGCGGGTCTTGTCGTCAAGCTCGTCAATATACCGGGCGTAGTTGGGCATGAGATCCATAAACTCGTTTAAATCATAGGCCACCTCGTCGTTGATCAGCCCTTCGCCGCCGGTGGAGTACAGGCTGGCCATGGACAGCATCACGTCCGGCATGGAGCCGGAGGCCACATAGAGGTTCAGCTTTTCCGGCTGGGTGGACTGATCGCAGGGGATGAAGTCAATGCCCACACCTGTGACCTCCTGAGCCTTCTGGAACACCGGGAAGGTGCCGATCTGGCTGAGGTAGTCCTCCATACCGGGGCCGTAGGTGGTCCAGCAAGTGAAGGTGTAGCCGCTGTCCGTCAGGGGATAGGACACGGAGATCTCCGGCTCCTCCATGGCGCTTTCCGCATGGGATTCCGCCGGAGCAGCGGATTCCACCGGGGCGGCGCTTTGGGCCGGAGCCGCCGTTTCTGCCGGAGCGGAGGATTGGGCCGACGGGGCGGAGGCTGTGGCCCCACACCCGGTCAATGCAGCCACCAGACTGCCGCACAGAAGCATGGATAGCAATTTCTTTTTCATAGGGACCGTCCTTTCCTTAAAAATCAGCCCCTGCGCCGGATTATCACCAACGCAGGGGCAGTATTCTACAGATCAGCCGAGATCACGAATCATGGAATCCGCCGCGATCATGCCGCTGCAAAGGGCCCAGCTGTATTCGTTGGTGATCCAGGTTTTCTCGTCGTTCCCCAGATTCACAATGTTCCCGGAGGAGTTGTCGCCGGAGGCATAGAGTCCCTTGACCACGCCGCTTTCTCCCTTGACCTGGCAATTTGCGTCAATGGGAATGCCGCCCTCAGCGCCGTCGCTCATCAGGAAGGTGCGAATGGCATAGAAGGGACCGTTCTCGATGGGAACCAGGTAATCCGGATCCTTGCCAAAGTCCGTGTCTTGCTTCTTGGCGCACAGTTCATTATAGTGGGCCACCGTGGCCTTGAGGTTCTCCACCGGCATACCGGCCTTTTCGGCGATTTCCTCAATGGTGTCGGCGATAATCAGGTGTGCCCCCTTGCGGCTGGCCCACCAGTCCATATCCTCCTGGTTCCACTGGGGCCGGCCCATCATGGGTACCATCTGGCGAACCCGGTTGCCCTGCTCGTCATAAAGAGGCTTTGTCTTCATGGGAACCGACTTAATCAGCGCCTCCGGCATAATGGTGTAGGATACGCACTGAGGCTGCTTCTTCTGGAACTTCACCGTGGCGTTGGCGTACTGCTCGTTCTCATAGCGCTCTCCGTTCAGGTTCACCATCAGGCCCTCGGGGCGAGTGCCGTGGGGACGAAGGGCGGTGTTGATCAGCGGGGTCTTGCCGGTGGCCTCGGCGTATTCCACCGTCAGGGCGTCGCAGGGCATCACCAGAGAACCGGTGATGTTCAGCCAGATGTCCTCATACCGCACCGGGACCCCTGCCTCCCGGCACATCTCAAAGCCGTCGCCGGTATAGGTGTTGATGGCGTGGGCAAACCGGGGCAGGAAGGCGTCGGCATAGTCCGGCTGGGCCTTTTTCAGGGCCTGGCTCATTAGCAGGCTTCCCGCAGCCACCAGGCAGACCTTGCAGGAGATGTCCACATCTCCTCCGGGATCCTGGGCATGGACACCGATGATATCGCCGTTTTCATTCTGGATCAGCTTCTTGGCGGGCGTTTCGGTCAGCACCGTAACCCCAAGCTTTTCCGCATACTCGAACAGGTGATCCATAATAAATTCGCCTGCATTGTGGAACGCAGGGGAGGGAGGACACAGGCTCTTGGTGTCCACCACCAGTCCGGTGTTGCCGCCCATGCCGCTGCCGGGCATTCCGGTGCCGGCCTGCATAAACTCCGGCGCCTCACCGCCGGGAGCGGGCATCTCCCCGGGCATGGGCATTTCGTCCCCTCCGTCGGGCATAGGCGGAGGACCGCCGGGGCCGCCCCGGGCCTCTGTCAGCTCGAACTTCTCCTCCACCGGGGCAAAGGTGGCCAGCCAGTCGAAGAATCTGGGCATGGCGTGGAGGGTCTTTTTCACCAGCTCGTGGTCCAGGTGGTCGCCGTTCTGGGCCAGGGTCTGGGCGATTTTCTCCTCCACCACAGGCTTAGCGCCGGCATCCAGGGCCCATTTGGTGTCGAAGAACTGGAGGGGACCGGCCACATGAATGGCGCCGCAGCCGGTGCGCTTGGCCTTCTCCAGCACAACAACCTTTTTCCCGGTCTCAGCGATCCGGCAGGCGGCGATCATGCCGGAACCGCCTGCGCCGATGATGACCGCGTCGGCCTCCAGCTCTTTGGGGGCGTGGGGTTCCATGGGCTTGGGGGGATTCTCAGAATCGTAAATAGCCCCCATGGGACATTTCTTGACACACTTTCCGCAGCTGATGCACTTCTCCTGATCGATGCGGGTCTGCTCTCCGTCATAGTAGGGAGCGCCCACAGGACAGGCTCGATAGCAGTAGGAACAGCTGCAACAATCTTGATTGACAACTAACTTCAAGTTGATTCAACTCCTTCTGGATTTCACCAAAAACTGTTTCTATCCTAACATATTTTTGGAGGGGAAACCAATGCCTTTTCCATGTGTGAGCTATTACGTAAACGTAATGATTTTGGGACAAGAAATACCAGAGGCACCGCCTGCCACAGTGCCTCTGGTATTTCGCAGCCCGACTTTCGCGGGCTGTCATTTCATGCTGAGTCGGTCCAATCAATCATTAGGAGTTTAAAAGGGCTTAGGAGAATACACGCACGACCGACGCAGCATGCTGTCCTCCACACACACGAGGAGTCTGAGGATATCCTATCATCTTGCGCCGCTTCTGTCCAATGCCGATGCGGTATAGAGACATAACCTTCAGGTAATGCACAGCCCCGGGGCCGGGATAACCCGCCCCAGAACAGGAAAACCCCATGGAACCGAGGTTCCATGGGGTTGGTGGACCTAATCGGGATCGAACCGACGACCTTACGGATGCGAACCGTACGCTCTCCCAGCTGAGCTATAGGCCCATGTGCAGAATATATTCTAGCACATGGGCCCCGATTCGTCAACAGTTTTTCACTTAGATCACAAAACCGCCGCTGACATTGACTACGTCGCCGGTGATAAAGGCGGCCTGGTCCGAGGCGAGAAACCACATGGTGTTTGCCACATCCTCGGCCTGGCCCAACCGCTCCAGCGGGGTCTCCTGGCGAAGCTCCTCCAGCACCTCCGGTGCCACGTTCTTCACCATGTCGGTGACAATGACCCCCGGGGCGATGGCGTTGACCCGGATGCCCGAGGGCCCCAGCTCCTTGGCCAGGGCCTTGGTCAGGCCGATCACGGCAGCCTTGGAGGCGGAGTAGGCCACCTCACAGGAGGCGCCCACCAGCCCCCACATAGAGGAGGTGTTGAGAATGACGCCCTGCTGCCGCTGAAGCATTGCCGGCAGTGCAGCTTTGGCACACAGAAACGCCCCGGTTACGTTTACGTCCATGACCCGGCGGAATACCTCCGGCTCAGTCCAGTTGATGGGATTGTAGTCCACAATCCCGGCATTGTTGATGAGCACGTCGATTCTGGAAAACCGGGAGAACACCTCGGCCACACGGGGGGCGTCCGTCACATCGCAGGGAATGGCCACTGCGCCGGTTTCCATGGCCAGCTGCCGGGCGGCATCGGTGGATTTTTCATAGAGAAAATACACCTGATCCCCTTCCCCGGCAAACCGCCGGACGGCGGCCCGGCCAATACCCCGGGACCCGCCGGTGATGATTACCGTTCTCATAGGGACTGCTCCGCCCCCATGGGATCCTCGGGGAAGTCCTCATGGGTGTCTGTGCCGCCTCGGGGGAAGCCGCCGGGGAAGCCCCCGGGGAAACCCCCAGGGAAGCGGGACTGCTCCTGGGCAGGCTCCTCCTCCACCGAGGCGCCGATAAACTGGCTGTTGTACAGATCGTAGTAGAAGCCCTTCTGCTCCAGCAGCTGCTGGTGTGTGCCCTGCTCGATAATGGAACCGTGGTTCATCACGAGAATCAAGTCGGCGTCCCGGATGGTGGACAGCCGGTGGGCAATCACAAAGCTGGTGCGGCCCTCCATGAGCTTCTGCATGGCCCGCTGAATCAGAACCTCGGTACGGGTATCCACCGAGGAGGTGGCCTCGTCCAGAATCAGAATGCTGGGGTCGGAAAGGAAGGCTCTGGCGATGGTCATCAGCTGCTTTTGGCCTTGGGAGATGTTGGTGGCGTCGTCGTTGATGACGGTGTCGTAGCCGCTGGGCAGGGTCTGGACAAAGTGGTCCACATAGGCCATCTTCGCCGCGGCGACGATCTCCTCCTCGGTGGCCTCCTTTCCGGTCAGGGAGTTATAGCCGTAGGCAATATTTTCCCGGATGCTGCCGGAGAACAGCCACACATCCTGGAGCACCATGCCGATATGGCTCCGAAGCTCCTCCCGGGGAATCCGCCGGATGTCCACCCCGTCAATGGAAATCTGGCCGTCGTCCACCTCATAGAACCGCATCAGCAGATTGACCAGCGTGGTTTTTCCTGCGCCGGTGGGGCCGACAATGGCGACCTTCTCGCCGGGGCGAACGGTAAGGTTCAGGTCCTCAATGAGCTTGGTGTCGGGCTTGTAGCGGAAGGACACATGCTCAAAGGACACGACCTTGGGGTCGGTCAGGTGGGACAGCGGCTCCCGATCGGGAACGGCCTCCTCCTCGTCCAGCAGCTCAAATACCCGCTCGGCAGAGGCCACGGTGGACTGAATGGTGGAGGCGATGGAGGCGGTCTGGGTGATGGGCATCATCAGCTGTCTGGAGTAGGTGATGATGGCAGTGACGTCGCCCAGGGTGACCACCGTGCCAAAGGGGCCGCCGCCTACAATCCACATGCCGCCCAGCACGCAGACGGCCACATAGTTGAGGTTGTTGATGACAGTCATGGCCGGCTGAATGACGCCGGAGATAAAGGCCGCCTTAAAGGAGGACTGGTACAGCACCTCGTTTTCCTGCTCGAAGGCGTCCATGGCCGCCTGCTGCCGGCCGAAGAGCTTTACCACCGTGTGACCGGTGTACATCTCCTCGATCTGACCGTTGAGGTTGCCGGTGGAGGCCCACTGGGTGGTAAAATAGCCCTTGGCCCGGGAGGCGATGACCTTGGTCAGCAGGAAGCACAGCACCACAGTCAGCAGGCTGATCAGCGTCAAGGCAGCGTTGCGCATAAACATAAAGATCAGAACGCTGACCAGGGTAATCACAGCAGAGATGATCTGGGTCAGGCTCATCTGCAGGGTCATGGAGATGTTTTCCACATCATTGGCCACCCGGGAGAGAATGTCGCCCCGGGAATGGGAGTCAAAGTATTTAATGGGGAGTTTTTTGAGCTTCCGGTCGATCTGCTGACGCATATCGTAGACCATGCCCTGGGACACGTCAATCATCACAAACTGCTGGATCAGATTGCAGACCACAGACAGGGCATAGAGGATGCCGACGATAATGGCCGCATGGCGCAGGGCGGCAAAGTCCACGCCGCCGGTACCGGCCTGCTTGGCCCGATAGCCCTCGGTGATAATGTCCACCATGTCCGCCAGCTTGTTGGGGGCATAGGTGGAGGCCACCGTGTAGGCAACGGTCATCACAAGGGTCAGAAGAATCAGCGGAAGCTGCGGCTTCAGCAGCTGCAGCAGCCGGCCCATGGTGCCCTTAAAGTCCCGGACGGTCTCGCTGGAGGAGATAAACCGGCTGCCGGGGCCGCCGGAGAAGCGCTTTTGGCGCTGGAGCTCCAGCTCTCGCTTTTCCTTCTCTACATCTGCGTTTGCCATTTATGCCACCTCCTCTGCGCTCAACTGGCTCAGTACAATCTCTCGGTAAACCTGGCAGCTTTCCATCAGCTCCTTGTGGGTGCCGATGCCGGCCACCTTGCCCTCGTCCAGCACGACAATCCGATCGGCGCCCATAACGGTGGTGACACGCTGGGCCACAATCAGAACCGCGGCCCCATGGGTCTCCTTGGCCAGGGCCTGGCGGAGCTTGGCGTCGGTTTTAAAGTCCAGGGCAGAAAAGCTGTCGTCGAAAATATACACGTCCGGGCGGCGGATAATGGCCCGGGCAATGGCCAGACGTTGCCGCTGGCCGCCGGAGACATTGGAGCCTCCCTGGGAAATGGGAGCCGCCAGCCCGCGGGGCATCTGGAACACAAAGTCCTTTCCCTGGGCCACCTCCAGGGCCTTCCACATGTCCTCCTCCGTGGCGTCGGGCTTGCCGTAGCGCAGATTGGAGGCCACGGTGCCGTCAAAGAGCAGGGCCTTCTGGGGGACAACGCCCAGATGGGTCCGAAGCTGCTCCTGGGGCAGCTGGCGGATATCCACCCCGTTAATCAGAATCTGGCCCTGGGTGGCGTCATAGATTCGGGGAATCAGGTTGACCAAGGTGGATTTGCCGGAGCCGGTGGAGCCGATAATCGCCGTGGTCTCCCCGGGCCGGGTCACAAAGCTCACATGCTCCAGCACCGGCTGGTCGGCCTCGGGATAGCAGAAGGAGACATCCCGGAACTCCAGAGAGGAGAAGGGGCCCATGTCGATTTGGGCGGCGTCCTCCCGGTCCTGAATCGAGGGGGTGTAGTCCAGCACGTCGCTGATTCGTTCAATGGAGGTCATGGCCCGGGGAATCATGTTCATCATCATAGAGGAGGCCATTACGCTCATGAGAATCTGCATCAGGTAGGTGACAAAGGCGGTCAAGGCGCCGATTTCCATGCCCATGCTGTCAATGCGCAGGGCGCCCATATAGTAGGCGGCCAGGGTGGCGCCGTTCATCACCAGGCTCACCACAGGCATCAGCGCCGTCATGAGCTTGTGGGCATGGACGGAGATCCGCAGCATATCCCGGTTGGCCCGGTCATAGCGGGCCTCCTCGTACTCCGTCCGGACAAAGGCTCGGATGACTCGAATGCCGGAGAGCTTCTCCCGGAGAATCTGGTTGAGGGTGTCCACCTGGGTCTGCTGCTTCTGGAACCAGGGGTGGGATCTTTTCGTGACGATTACCACCAGCACGGTGATCACAGGAATAATCACCAGCAGAATGGCCGAGAGCTCCACATCCTGCTTCAGGCACATGATAATGCCGCCGATGAGCAGAATAGGGGTAGTAATAATGGTCCGCAGCAGCATCTGCATCATCTGCTGAAGCTGGTTGACGTCATTGGTGGTGCGGGTGATCAGGGACGGGGTGCCGAAATGGTCCAGGTCCGACTGGGAGAAGGACTGCACCTTGGTAAACAGCGCCAGCCGCATATCCCGGCCATAGGCCAGCGAGGCCTTGGTGGAGAAATAGGTGGTGCCCAGAGTACATACGCCTACCAGCAGCGCCACCAGCAGCATAATGCCGCCGTAGACCAAAATGGTTCGGACATCGCCCCGCATAACACCGGCGTCAATGATGGTGGCATTCAGGTCCGGGAGGTACAGGTCGCTCAGGGACTGGAGGGCGATAAAAATCACCGTCCACACCACCCACCAGGTATAGGGCTTGATGAATTTCAAAAAGTTTTTCAATGTGACTTACTCCTTCCCAAAGGAATCAGGGGTTTCTCCGAGGATGGCCCGGATATTTTGCTCCACCTGCTCCAGCGTACGGACCAGGCGCTGAAAGTCCGCCTCCGAAATGTCGCCGAAGCAGCGGGAAAAGTAGGCAAACACGGCCTTTTGGTTCTCCGCGTCGGTGGCGCGGGCCAGCTCGGTGGGATAAATCCGGGAAATCCGCTGGTCGTCCCGGTCCGGCCGACGATCCACATAGCCGGCCTTCTCCATTTTTTGCAGCATCACCGTGGCGGTGGCCCGCTGGATATGAAGATGATCTGCCAGCTCCCGCTGACTGAGCCCCGGATAACGGAGGACCACCTTCATGGCGCCGGCCTGGGCCGGAGGCAGACCGTCTGCCTTAAACAGGGTGCGAAAGGCCATGTGGTGTAGCCGGCCCAGCAGCTCGATTTTCCGAATGGCCGCAAACTGCGGCGTATCATCCCCAGCAGGATCCTCCTCAAAGGGGGGATCATGGGGCGGCGGACCCGGGTCAAAGGGCGGGATGGACTCCCAGCCGTCTGCCGGTTGTTTCATGAATCAAGGCTCCTTTCTTGGAAATCATGACGAATGCGGAATGTTATCCGGCAAACTGTCATTCATCTAACAATTAGCGCACTAACAATAACCCATTTCCGAGGATTTGTCAACTATTTTCTGTGGTTCTTCACCAGAAATCCACGATTGGAGGATCGGCCCGGAAAACCGGGAGAAATCCCGGGTTTTCCCTTGCATTTTCAAAATACTATGCTATAATAGATTGGTTTTGTCCCAATCAAATCAACGCGTCTTAAGGAGGCACCAATTATGCGTTATGATGTAGCGATCATCGGCGCCGGAGAGGCCGGCGTTTTTGCGGGGTATGAGCTGATGCACCTGCGGCCCGATTTGAAGATTCTGATTCTGGAGCAGGGAGCGGATATTTATTCCCGTCGCTGTCCCATTGTCACCGGCAAGGTGAAGTCCTGCGTTGGCTGCAAGCCCTGTGCCATTATGGCCGGCTTTGGCGGTGCCGGCGCCTTCTCGGACGGAAAATATAACTTTACCACAGAGTTCGGCGGCTGGCTCACCGACTACATGGACGGGAAAGAGCTGATGGAGCTCATCGACTACGTGGATACCATCAACGTGGCCCACGGCGCCACCACGGAGGTCTATTCCACGGATACGCCGGAGGCCCGGGCCATCGAGGTCAAGGCCCTTCAGAATGACCTGCACCTGCTGAAGGCCCGGTGCAAGCATCTGGGCACCGAAAACAATCTGAAAATTCTTCAGAGCATCTATGAGTCCATGAAGGACCAGGTGGAATTCCGGTTCCATGCGCCGGTCCACACCATTGCCCGGGATGACAACGGCGAATACACCCTGGGGCTGGACCAGGATACGGTGCAGTGCCGCTATCTGGTGGCGGCCCCCGGCCGCAGCGGCGCAGAGTGGTTCTCGGACCGCTGCCGGGAGCTGGGCCTGGACCTGATCAACAACCAGGTGGACCTGGGTGTTCGGGTGGAGCTGCCGGCCACGGTGTTTGAGCACATCACCGATGCGGTCTATGAGTCCAAGCTGGTCTACCGCACAAAGCTCTACGGCGACCAGGTCCGGACCTTCTGTATGAATCCCTACGGCCATGTGGTGTCCGAAAATGTGGACGGCCTGATTACCGTAAACGGCCATTCCTATTCGGACCCCGCCCTCCGCAGCGAGAACACCAACTTTGCCCTGCTGGTGTCCAACCGATTCACCTCCCCCTTTAATCAGCCCTATGCCTACGGCAAGCATATTGCATCGCTGAGCAATATGCTGGGAGGCGGAGTGCTGGTGCAGCGGTTTGGCGACCTGATTAAGGGCGTCCGCACCAACGACCACCGACTGGGAAAGAGCTTTACCAAGCCCACCCTTAGCGCCACCCCCGGAGATCTGTCTCTGGTGCTGCCGAAGCGCCATATGGACAACATCATTGAAATGATCTACGCCCTGGACAAGGTGGCTCCGGGCACCGCCAACCATGACACGCTGCTCTACGGCGTGGAGGTGAAATTCTACTCCTCCCGGCTGGAGCTCACCGGCGAGCTGGAGACCAAGCTCCACAACATGTTCGCCATTGGCGACGGCGCCGGAATCACCCGTGGACTGGCCCAGGCCGGAGCCTCCGGCGTCCGGGTGGCCCGTGCCATCGCCCAGCGGGAAACACAGGACCAGTAAAAACATCAGGCCCTCTGACGCGGCTGCGTCAGAGGGCCTAAAAACTGCCCCAAAGCCAGGCTTTTGGGGCAGTAGATTCTTTGCTTGGCTCCGGCAGCGCCGGACTCAATCCTCCCAGGGGCGGATTCGATAGTCCGCACCGATGTCCTGGCAGATCTTCCGGCACTGGTCCTCCTCCTCATGGGAGATGGTGGTGTCCACAGTGGTCATGACCACATGGATGCCATGGGCCACGCAGTTTTTTGCGAATTCCAACATGCCGGGAAAGGCCTGGTCGCCAAATTTGCTGCGCACCAGGGCCTGGTATTTCACCGGATCCGGGTCGTTCAGAGAGATGGAAACGGTGTCGATGTATTTTGCCAGATCTCCGGTAATGTCCCGGCCGGCAATCAGGCTGCCCTGACCATTGGTGTTGACCCGAAGGGGCAGCGTGGTCCGGGACTTCAGCCAGGCGGCCACCTCCAGCAGCACAGGCAGCGCGCAGGTGGGCTCTCCGAAGCCGCAGAACACGATCTCCGTGAACTGGGACAGGTCCCATTTTTCAAATTCCGCCTCTACCTCCTGGGCGGTGGGCTCCCGCTCCAGCCACAGGCAGTGACTCTCCCCCACATGGTCCATGGTCTGCCGCAGGCAGAAGGTACAGGCGGAGGAGCATTTGTTCGTGAGGTTGACATAAAGTCCGGTGTGGACCCGATACAGAATTTCCATAGCGATTCAGCTCCTATGCATTAAAAGTGAAGTTTACCCAGGACCTCCTCAAAGCACACCCCGTCGGTGGTGGGAATGTCCAGCTCTGCGGAGCGGTTCAGGCAAATCTTGATAAATTTGGCGGCGGTCCGAACACTTTTGGCAAAGGGAACCTGCTGAACGGCGCCTGCGGCAACAATCGAGGCGAACACGTCGCCGGTGCCGGACCGCTGGGGAGCCACCCGCCGGGTGCGCTGGACCGCAGGCCCTGTGGCCTGGTCGTAGCAGTAGTTCTCCAGAAACTCCCCCCGGGAGACCCCGGTAATCACCACCTGCTCCGGCCCCTGGTTGCACAGCTGTCGGGCCATCTTCAGAAGGGCCTGCTCGGAGAACTTCTCCTGATAGGGAGTGTCCGTTAAAATACAGGCCTCGGTGACATTTGGGGTGAGAATATGGGCATACCGGACCAGCCGCTTCATTTGCTGGCACAGCTCCTGGGTGTAGGTGGGATAGGGCCGGCCGTTGTCCCCCATAACCGGGTCGATAATGACCCGGGTCCGCTGGGTGGTGAATTCCCGTAGAAACTGCTCCACCAGGTCGATTTGCTGGGCGGAGCCCAGAAAGCCTGTGAGGATTCCCTCGAATTCCAGGTCGAGCTTTTTCCACTCCTCCATATAGGGGGCCATCTGGTGGGTGCAGTCGGTGTAGTAGAAGCTGGGAAAGCCGGTATGATTGGAAAAGACGGCGGTGGGCAGCGGACAGCACTGAATGCCCAGGTGGGAGATAATGGGCAGGGCCACCGCCAAGGAGCAGCGGCCAAAGCCGGACAGGTCGTTAATGACCGCGATTTTCTTTTGATTGTTGTGGGACAATGGATATTCCTCCCCGGAATCCGGGTCACACTGCGGCTTTTTTCATGACGCCTGCGGCCTCCAATGCGGCGGCAATTACATAGAACAGGATGATGCCCACCACGCCCTCAACGGTCAGGCCGGGGATCTGGGTGGCGCCGGTGACAACGGAGCCATAGAGAATGCTTCCGGCCACGAAATAGCCGACGATCATAATCAAAATGGCGGCGATCACAGCCAGCAGCGTCCGCAGGGACTTGAGCTTGGCCTGTTGGCCTGCCTTTTTGGCGATCAGTGCGGCGGCCAGACCCATAAGGCTCTTGATGATCAGGGTGGGCAGAGCCCATTCCGGATAGCTCAGCAGATCGGCCAGGGCAGAGCCCACGCCGCCGGCGAATGCGCCGATCCAGGGATTGAAGTACACGGCGAACAGCAGGATCATGCAGTTGCCCAAATGGGCATAGCCCAGGGGAATGGGAAACTGAAATACCCGGGTGCAGATGCAGACCAGGGCGGCACCCAGGGCGGCAGTGGTTAAACGACGGATTTTCTGATTGGTGTTCATAAAGATTCTCTCCTGTCAGATTGGGATTCAGGAGATTTGCGCAAATCTTTGACTGGCTCCTAGTATACAAAAAAACTGGACGCTTCGTAAGGTCCAGTTTTTTTATTTTTTATGGGTTCAGATCAGGGAGCTGGACTTGCTGCGCCGGGCCACCCAGCGGGGCGCGCCCCACCAGAGGACCCCGGCAGCCAGGATCGTTCCCAGCAGTGCAGCCAGCAGCGGAAGGGGGCCGGAGACGCCGGTGAAAAAGCCCCGGAGGGCTCCTGTGGGCAGGGGCAGGGTGACCTCCAGCCGCAGGGACTCCAAGGTCAGCGGAACCAGCCCCGCCAGATAGGTCAGGGTACTGCTTTGCAGCCCGTAGCAGACCAGGAGAATGACACACCAGTTGCCCAGCAGCAGGAATCCCCGCAGTCCCACCATGCAGGGAAGGACCCAGGCCTTCCAGCGAAGCAGTGCGCCGGCAGCCTCCCGCCAGCGGAGCAGCACAAGGCCTTGGCTTGCGGCCCAAACCAGAACCCACAGCCCCAGCAGCAGGAGCACCTGGCTGTGGAGGACCTGCCCTTGGCTGTAGCCCGCCGCAGCGAAGGGGAGCCGCTTCTCCGGAGACAGCTCCGGGCAGACATACAGGGCAGCCATGGCCCCGGCGGTCAGGGTTCCCATGGCTCCCCGATAGAGGACGCTTTGTATCAAAATATAGTCCGGCAGAATGGAGGCCTCCGGCTGTGCCAAACCCGGAAGGCCCCAGGGCCCGCCGCCGTTCCAGGTCCCTACGGACAGCTGGTCCGTCAGAACCCCAGCCAAAATCAGCAGTATGGTCAGAACCCACATCCGCCTCTGGCGGGCGAGGAGATACAGCCGGTAGGACAGCAGGGACTTCATCAGGAGTCGCCTCCCACAAGGCCCAGGAAATAGTCCTCCAGGGTGCCCCCGGAGCGCCGGAGGGCCGCATCCAGGTCAGCCTGGGAGATCTGCTCCAGCACATGGCCGTGGTCCAAAAATACATATTCGTCAGCCAGCTGATAGAGCTCCGGCAGGTCATGACTGGAAAGGAGAATGGCGGTGCCCTTCTCCTTCTCCGCCAGCATCCACTGGCGAAAAGACCGGACCGTGGCCGGGTCCAGGCCGCTCTGGGGCTCATCCAGCACCAAAAGCCGGGGCTGCTGCAGCAGGGCGCCGGCAATGGCACACCGCTGGAATTCCCCGGTGGAAAGACTCATAAGCCGGTGCCGCTCTGCGTAATTCCGGTCCAGTCCCACCTGGTCCAGCAGGGCAGAGGCCTCCTGGCGGCTGGTGTAGCCCCGGAGCTTTTGCAGCGCCACCAGGTTCTCCAAGGGGGTCATGGACTCCTGGAAGCAGGTCCGGGGCAGCAGAAATCCCACCTGGCGGCGGGCCTCCCGCAGCTGCCGCTCCTCTGTGGCATCAAAAAGCCGGACGGTGCCTGCGTCAGGGCGGACCAGCCCGGCCAGGATTCGGAACAGCGTGGTCTTTCCGGCGCCGTTGTTCCCCACCAGTCCGCAGATGGTCCCGGCAGACAGAGAAAGGGATACCTGATCCAGTGCCTGGGTATGACCATATCGTTTACACAGCCCTTGAATCCGTAGAATTTCCATATAACCCCTCCTTCAGCAAAGGTCCCGGCGGCGATACCGCCAGAGCGCCACCCCTGTAGCCAGCGCTGCCGCCGCCAGGGGGAACAGGAGAATCCGGGCGATCTGCTGAGGGGAGGCCACGGGCTCCACCTGCCACATCCAGACCTCCAGCTTGTGGCTGTTCTTGGGAAGCAGCTCCCACAGCGGGGTGCCCATATAGAAGCCTCTGTTGGCGGAAACGGTAAGCAGCAGGGAAATCAGCGTTCCCACAATGATGCCCAGAATCCGCTTTCGGAACAGCAGCACCACAGCCAGCGCCAGCAGGGCAAAGCCTGTCATCAGATAGAGCCGCAGGGCAAAGGTGCGAACATAGAAGGAGATGGGCGCCTGAACGGACCAGCGATAGGTGTTGCAGGCAATGGCCAGCAGCGTGGCGCAGAGCGTCAAAATCAAAATCTCCACCACATAGCACACAAGGGCCGAGAGAACGGCGTGCCACCGGGGGTGTCCCTGAACCACCGGGACCTTCCACTCCGGGGCGTCTGCGTCGGGAAATATACTGGCCGCAATGGGCAGCAGGGGCAAAAGTTCTAAGGAGGAGACGACCCACTGATAGGACCACAGGTCGTACCAGGCCAGAAACTCCTCCATGGAGAGGAAGTCCGTGCCATAGGCCAAATTAAGCAGACTCAGGTCCTGGGCCCCGTTGATGTGCCGGATTCCCGTGAGTACCAGGGTGAGAAATGCTAGAACCGCAAACAGAATATAGGTTTCTTTCTTTCGAAGCAGCCGGTAGGCCGTCCAGCCCAGAGTTGCCAGCATAAAAATTCCCCCTTCCTTGCGTAGCCGATTCCAGTATACCATGGAAGGGAGAAACTGTAAAGTAGTATTTTGCCCATAAAATGGGGATTAGAATTTACGAATCGGGCAGCAAGTCCCTGTAACTTCCCCGCCACTGGGGCTGCTCCGGAGGGATAAATTATTCCATTCTGGCCCGAGGAAGGCTCCAGCGGTAGTGAGCGGACAGAAATCGAATGGCGATCACTAGGGCGGCGCCCAGATTCATGGCCCAGATCTGGGGAATCACGGACCACAGCCCCGCACAGACCAGGGCTCCTGCAATGGATGCACTGGCGTAAATATGCCTTACGAAGATGTAAGGCGGGTCCCCTGCCATCATGTCCCGAAGCAGGCCGCCTCCCACGCCGGTAATCACGCCCACAAAGGTGAGCAGAAACAGGTTGAAGGAGTCTGACAGGGCAAGGGCGGCCTGGACGCCGATGACGGTGAAGATGCCAAGGCCCACAGAGTCCATGGTCAGCATAACCAGATCATAGGCCCGCCGGTACCGCTGAAACAGCCGCCGTACCATGGGAAGAAACACAATGCCTGCCGTAATCAGCGCAGTGACGGCGTACAGCGGGTCCCGGAAGGTGGCCGGGGGCGTATAGCCCAGAATCAGGTCCCGGATGATACCGCCCCCCACTGCGGTGGTAAGGCCCAGAATCAGCACGCCGAAAATGTCCATATTCTTTCTGATGGCGGTGACGGCCCCGGAGATAGAAAAGGCCACGGTGCCAATCAGCTCTAATATCAAAATAAAAATGTCCATATGCGCCTTCCTATGCCCAGGCCTCGGTAGGGGCGAAAAACCGCAGGGCCTTGGGCAGAACTTGAATGTGCAGATCCTCGCTGTGGAGCAGCTCCCCGTCCAGGTTGACCGGCTCCGGCTTCGGGGTGAGGATGCGCAGAGACTTGGCCTGAAAGCGGGAAATCAGCTGGGGATAGTCGGCATATAAGCCCTTCTGATAGGCGCCGATGACCCGGGCTACCGTCAGCCGGGACACGGCCTTCACCACCAGAATATCCAAAATTCCGTCCGTTATGCTGGCCTCGGGCACCGGGTGAAAGGAACCGCCATACCAGCTGCCGTTGCAGACGCAGACCAGGCTCTGATCGCCGTCTATAACGGTGCCGTCCTCCAGCTCCACCCGGCAGGGCTTGGACACGCCTTTGATCAGATTGACCAGGGCGCTGGCGTAGTAGGCCCGGTGGCCCGAAAGCCCGGGGACCCGGCGATAGGAGTCAATGGCGGTGCCAATCCGGGCGTCAAAGCCCATGGAGCAGACGTTAATGGCCAAATTCCCGTTGGCATCGATCAGGTCCACCTGCCGGGTTTCCGTGGACCGGAAGTTCTCCAGCCGGAAAAAGGCCTCAGGATGGGCAAACTGCTTGATGTAGTCGTTGCCGGAGCCACAGGGGACACAGGTCAGGGACAGGTTCTCATAGCCATAGGCCCCGGCGACCGCCTCATGGAGGGTGCCGTCTCCGCCGCAGGCGTAGAGCCTGATGGCTCGGCCTGTTTCACCGGCAGCCTTGGCAAGCTCCGTCAGGTGCCCCTTGTGCTGGGATATTTCAATGCGGCAGGGCTCCCCCAGGGATTGGCACAGCGCCTGGGCGGCAGAGGCCACCTCTTGGGTGTGGTCGTATTTCCCGGCCTGGGGGTTGATTAGGAACAGATGCTCCATAAAAGTCCTTCTTTCGTTTAGATATTGACGTTGCCGTGTTCCTGGCGCCCCAGAGGGAGATACACCGTCAGAAGCATGGTGAGGAAGCAGCCCAGCCCTCCCACAATATTGGAGATAACCTCGGCCCAGAACACCCCGCTGACCCCCAGGCCGCCTACATGGGGCAGCCAAAGGGTCAGTGGCAGAACAATAATGACCTTTCGGAAAACGGAGAAAAAGATCGCCTGCTTGCTTTTTCCCAGGGCGACAAAGGTGCTCTGCCCTGCGAATTGCAGTGCCATCATAAAGAAAGCGGAAAAATAGAGATGCAGCGCCGGAATGCCGGCGGCGATGAGGGCAGGGTCGCTGTTAAAAATCCGGATCAGCCAGGTTGGCGCCAGCCGGATCAGCAGCCACATCAGGACAGAGTAGCCCACGGCCCAGAGACTGATAAATACAATGCCCTGGCGGACCCGCTGGGGCTTTCCCGCCCCGTAGTTATAGCCCAGCACCGGCTCGGCGGCGTTGGAGATGCCCTGAACGGGCATACAGGCCACCTCCCGGATGGAGTTGATCACCGTCATAACCCCCACATACAGGTCCCCGCCAAAGACGGACAGCACCGAATTGCAGGCCACCTGGACCACGGAGTTGGTCAGCGCCATCACAAAGCCGGAAAAGCCCAGCCCCAGGATCCGGCGGACTCTGGCCCATTGCAGGCGCATACAGGCCGGCTTCAGCCGCAAAACGGCCTTCTTTCCCGTGAGAAACCCCATAACCCACAGGGCGGACAGGGCCTGGGAGATCACCGTGGCGACGGCTGCCCCCCGGACGCCCCAGCCGAATACAAAAATAAACAGGGGGTCCAGAAGAATGTTGGCCAGCGCACCAACCAGGGTGGTGACCATCCCTGTAGAGGCGAAGCCCTGGGCGTTGATAAAGCTGTTCATGCCCAGGGAAATCAGCACAAAGAGGTTTCCGGCCAGGTAGATCCTGGCGTAATCCACGGCGTAGCCGATGGTGTCGGCGCTGGCCCCAAAGGCGTAGAGCAGCGGCCGAAGGAAGATCTCCCCCAGCAGGGTCAGGACCAGGGCGAACAGCAGCAGAAGGGTAAAGGAATTGCCCATAATCCGCTCTGCCTCCTCCAGGTCCCCCTTGCCCCGCTCAATGGAACACAGCGGCCCGCCGCCCATGCCCGAAAGCCGGGCAAAGGCCATGACAATGGAGATCACCGGCAGACTCAGCCCCAATCCCGTCAGGGCCAGGGACCCGGCTCCGGGGATATGGCCGATATACATGCGGTCCACAATATTATATAGGATGTTGATAAATTGGGCCAGGGTAATGGGAACGGCCATGCGCAAAATGGCACCGCGAACGCTCCCTACCGAGAAATCATTGGCCCTCTGTGCTGACTGGGGCACAGAAATCCGCCTCCTTGTGTGGATGTCAAAAAACGAGAAAAATCGGGTTTTCATGGAGTTTTCCAGCAACCCCTGGGATTCGGCCGAAATCCAGTGGATTCGGCAGACATTATTATAAACGGACGGCTCCGGAAATGCAACAGCCGAAGCCGCAGAAAATAATGTATTGCCCACAGGAACTGGAACGGCAGAATTGCTTGAGTAATTGGGTCTTTGGTGGTATAATAGCATATCAGCCTGGTGCGGAACGGCCTTCCGCACCCTGTAAAATCTCCAAGGAGATCAGGTCTATGGAACAGATTTTTAAGCTGCATGCCCCCTTTGCCCCCTCGGGAGATCAGCCGGAGGCCATTGAGGCCCTGACCACAGGGCTCCAACACGGCATTGACGAACAGGTGCTTCTGGGCGTTACCGGCTCCGGCAAGACCTTTACCATGGCCAACATCATTGCCAAGATGAACCGGCCCACCCTGGTGCTGGCCCACAACAAGACCCTGGCGGCTCAGCTGTGCTCGGAATTCAAAGAGTTCTTTCCGGAGAACGCGGTGGAGTATTTCGTCTCCTACTACGACTACTACCAGCCGGAGGCCTATATCGCCCACACGGACACCTACATCGAAAAGGACTCCGCCACCAACGACGAGATCGACCGGCTGCGGAACTCGGCCACGGCGTCGCTGCTGGAGCGGCGGGACGTGATTGTGGTGTCCTCGGTGAGCTGTATCTACGGTCTGGGCGACCCGGAGGACTATAAGTCCCTGGTGGTGTCGGTCCGGCAGGGACAGACCTGGGAGCGGGACACCCTGCTTCGCAGCCTCATTGACATCCGCTATGAGCGCAACGATGTGAACTTTATCCGCAATACCTTCCGGGTCCGAGGGGACACGGTGGAGGTGTTCCCGGCAGGGTGGACCAACCGGGCCATCCGCATTGAGTTTTTCGGGGATGAGATCGACCGAATCAGCGAGTTCAACGTGGTCACCGGTGCGGCGGAACGGGTGGTCACCCACTGTGCCATCTACCCGGCCAGCCATTACGTCACCACCAAGGAGAAAATGGAGCGGGCAACCCGGGAAATCGCCTGCGAGATGATGGACCGGGAAACGTGGTTCCGGGACAACGGGAAGCTCCTGGAGGCCCAGCGAATTCATCAGCGCACCATGTATGACATTGAGATGATGGACGAGCTGGGGTTCTGCTCCGGCATTGAGAACTACTCCCGAATCATCAGCGGACGCCCTGCGGGCTCTGCACCTATGACCCTGATGGACTATTTCCCGGAGGACTTTCTCATGTTCATCGACGAGAGCCATGTGACTATCCCCCAGGTCCGGGCCATGTACAACGGAGACCGAGCCAGAAAGCAGGCACTGGTGGACTATGGATTCCGGCTCCCCTCGGCCTATGACAACCGGCCTTTGAAGTTTGAGGAATTTCAGAAGAAGATCAATCAGGTAATCTATGTCTCCGCCACGCCGGCGGACTATGAGATGAGCCGGGCCGGCCAGGTGGCCCAGCAGCTGCTTCGGCCCACGGGATTGCTGGACCCGGAGGTGGAGGTCCGCCCGGTGGAAGGGCAGATCGACGACCTCATCGGGGAGATCAATCTGCTCTCCGCCCACAACTATCGGACCCTGGTCACCACGCTCACCAAGAAAATGGCAGAGGATCTGACAGACTACCTCACCAAAACCGGCATTCGGGTCCGGTACATGCACTCGGATGTGGACACCATGGAGCGCCAGGAGATTATCCGGGACCTGCGAATGCAGAAGTTCGACGTCCTGGTGGGGATCAACCTGCTCCGTGAGGGGCTGGATCTGCCGGAGGTGGCGCTGGTGGCCATTTTGGATGCGGACAAGGAGGGTTTTCTCCGGTCCCCCACCAGCCTCATCCAGACCATTGGACGGGCGGCTCGAAACGCCGACGGCCGGGTCATTATGTACGCAGACCGGATTACGCCGGCCATGGACTATGCCATTACAGAGACCAAGCGCCGCCGGGAACTCCAGCAGGCCTACAACGAGGCCCACAGGATCGTGCCCAAGACCGTTATCAAATCCGTCCGGGAGCTCATTGAGATTTCCCGGACCGTGGACGTCCAACGAGAGGGCAAAAAGCTCACCAAGAACGAACGGGAGGCGGAGATCTCCCGCCTGGAAAAGGAAATGAAGAAGGCCGCAAAAATGATGGAGTACGAATATGCAGCGGTCCTGCGGGACCAGATCATTCAGCTCCGCGGCACCAAGTAAGAAGGAAGGGTTTCACTATGGACAACAAGACTCCTCAGCAGCGCCGGGCAGAGCGGCAGAAATATCTGCGGATGCAGCGCGGCATTCGAATGGGCGCCATCGTCCTGGCCATTGTGCTGTCGATCATCGCCTTGGCCCAGAGCTGCGCCACCAAGCGGGCCATTGACGATCTGGCCGCAAAAATCCAGGCCAAAAAGGCCGCAGAGGCCCAGATGGCCCTGTCCCCGGAGCCTCAACCGGAGGCAACGGCCCTGGCGCAGCCCCAGGGGACCCAGATAACCCTGAGCTTTGTGGGCAGCTGTGTTCTGGGACAGGATGAGGAGGAGGGCTACACCGACTCCTTTCAGGAATACTATGATCGTTATGGGGCATCCTATTTTTTTCAGAACGTCAAATCGATCTTTGAGGGGGACGATTTGACGGTGGCGACCCTGGACGGCACCCTGACGCTGTCGGACACCCGGCAGAATCTGACGGAGGCCATCCGGGCAGACCCCTCCTATGGACAGATTTTGGCGGCAGGGGGCATTGATGCAGTCTCCGTGGCCAACGCCCACAGCCAGGACTATGGCGACGAGGGCTATGTGGACACCCTGGCAAATCTGGACAACGCCCAGGTGGGGCGGTTTGGCTATGATAATGTGCTGGTGCTGCCGACAGCGGCTGCCACAGCCGGGGGGACCGGCTCTGTGGTGGAGACCCAGGGCATTCCGGTGGGGCTCTCCGGGGTCTGGGAGGACTCCCAGGAGGACTACGGCAGTCAGGCCCTGGATAACATTGCGGAGCTCCAAAGCCAGGGCGCGCAGATTATTGTGGTGCTGATCAGCTGGGCGGAATCCCAGGACGAGATCCCCAACGATGACCAGATTCTTCTGGCCCACAAGCTGATTTCCGCCGGGGCAGACCTGGTGGTGGGCGTACAGCCCGGAGGGCTTCAGGGCATCGAATGCTATAAGGGAAAATACATCGCCTACAGCCTGGGGAGCTTTTTAAGCGACGGCGAGATCCCCACGGACACGGCAATTTTCCAGCAGACCTTTACCGTTTCCGACGGCAAGACCCAGGAGAACGCCACCTATCAGATTATCCCCTGCTCCGTTTCCTCGGAGCAAGGGGCCAATACCTATTCTCCCACCCCCGCCACCGGCGACGCGGCCCAGCAGACCTTGGACCGTATCTACTATCTCAGCGATCTGCTGGACGGCGGCATTCGGCCGGAAACCAAAACAGACGGCACATAACCATTCGGAACAGGAGCTGAATCACTTTGCAGGATCGTATTGTTATTCAAGGCGCACGGGAAAATAACCTGAAAAATGTCAGCCTGAGTCTGCCTCGGGACGCGCTGGTGGTATTCACCGGACTTTCCGGCTCCGGAAAAAGCTCGCTGGCCTTTGACACCATCTATGCCGAGGGCCAGCGGCGATATGTGGAGTCGCTGTCCTCCTATGCCCGGCAGTTTCTGGGACAGATGGACAAGCCGGATGTGGACGCCATTGACGGCCTCTCCCCGGCCATTTCCATTGACCAGAAAACCACCTCCCGAAACCCCAGGTCCACCGTGGGCACCGTGACGGAGATCTACGACTATCTCCGGCTGCTCTGGGCCAGAGTGGGCATCCCCCACTGTCCCAAGTGCGGCAAGGAGATCCGCCGGCAAAGTGTGGACCAGATTGTGGACCAGGTGATGACCCTGGACCAGGGGTCCCGGTTCCAGATTCTCGCTCCGGTGATCCGGGGAAAGAAGGGAGAGCATCAGAAGGTCTTTTCGGACGCCAAGAAAAGCGGCTATGTCCGGGTCCGGGTGGACGGGAGCATTTATGACCTCACCGAGGAGATTTCCCTGAGCAAAAACAAAAAACACAATATTGAAATCGTCGTGGACCGCCTGGTGATGAAGGAGGACATTGCGCGGCGGCTTACGGACTCCATTGAGACGGCGCTGAGTCTCTCCGGCGGTCAGGTGATCATTCATCTGATTCAGGAGGACCGGGAGCTGTCCTTTTCCCAGAATTATGCCTGCGAGGACTGCGGCATTTCTCTGCCGGAGCTGGAACCGCGGATGTTCTCCTTCAACAATCCCTACGGGGCCTGTCCCCAGTGCAGCGGCCTGGGGTATCAGCTGAAGGTGGACCCGGACCTGATTATGCCCAACCGGAGCCTGTCGATTCTGGAGGGGGGCATCATTGCCAGCGGCTGGGGCAACGCCAAAAACGACACCATCAGCCGGATGTACTATGAGGCCCTGGGCCGGAAGTACGGCTTTTCTCTGGATACGCCCCTGGAAAAGCTCACGCCCCAGGCCATGGATGCGCTGCTCTATGGCACCAAGGGGGAGAAGCTCAAGCTCCAATATGACCGAGGCAACGGACGGGGCACCCTGGAGCAGGCCTTTGAGGGCATCCTCAACAATCTCAGCCGCCGGTACCGGGAGACCCAGTCGGACTCCATGCGCCGGGAGCTGGAGGAGTGCATGAGCTATCATCCCTGCCCGGACTGCCACGGAGACCGGCTGTCGCCCATTGTGCTGGCGGTAACGGTGGGGGGCATCAATATTATGGAGTTCTGCAAGCTCTCGGTGACCCAGGCCCTGGAGTTCATTGACCGGCTGGAGCTCACCGGGGCCCAGGCGGTAATCGCCCAGCAGATTCTCCGGGAGATCAAGTCCCGGCTGAACTTTCTAAAAAGCGTGGGACTGGAATATCTGACCCTGTCCCGAAGTGCAGGCACCCTGTCCGGCGGGGAGAGCCAGCGAATTCGGCTGGCCACCCAGATCGGCTCCGCGCTGATGGGGGTGCTGTATATCCTGGATGAGCCCTCCATCGGGCTCCACCAGCGGGACAACGACAAGCTGCTCCACACGCTGCGTCAGATGGTGGAGCTGGGCAACACCCTGATTGTGGTGGAGCACGACGAGGACACCATGCGGGCGGCGGACTACATTGTGGATGTGGGGCCCGGCGCAGGGGTCCATGGAGGAGAGATTGTGGCCCAGGGGACCCTGGCGGACATTATCGCCGAGCCTCGAAGCATCACCGGCCAGTATCTCTCCGGGAAAAAGAAGATCCCGGTGCCTGCGGTCAGACGGCCCGGCAACGGGAAGTTCTTGAAATTCTACGGCTGTGCGGAAAACAATCTAAAGCATATTGACGTGTCCATTCCCCTGGGGACCCTGACGGTGGTCACCGGGGTGTCCGGCTCCGGAAAGTCCTCTCTGGTCAACGAGATTATCTACCAGAAGCTGGCGGCAGAGCTGAACCGGGCCCGGCTTCGGGCGGGAAAGCACGAGCGGGCTGAGGGCATTGAGCATTTGGACAAGGTAATCTGCATCGACCAAAGCCCCATTGGGCGGACGCCACGGTCCAATCCGGCCACCTATACCGGGCTGTTCGGCGAAATTCGGGATTTGTTCGCCTCCACCGCCGACGCCAAGGCCAAGGGCTATGGCCCCGGACGGTTCTCCTTCAATGTAAAAGGGGGACGGTGCGAGGCCTGCTGCGGCGACGGTCTGGTAAAAATCGAGATGCACTTCCTGCCAGACATCTATGTACCCTGCGACGTCTGCAAGGGGAAGCGCTACAACCGGGAGACGCTGGATGTGCTCTACAAGGGCAAGAGCATTGCCGATGTGCTGGCCATGACCGCCGATGAGGCTCTGGAGTTTTTCGAGAATCTGCCCCGGATCCGCCGCAAGGTGGAGGCTCTGTGCCAGGTGGGACTGGGATATATCAAGCTGGGCCAGTCCTCCACAACGCTGTCCGGCGGCGAGGCCCAGCGGGTAAAGCTGGCCACGGAGCTCAGCCGGCAGTCCACAGGCAGCACGTTCTATATTCTGGATGAGCCCACCACGGGCCTCCATGTGGCGGATGTCCACCGACTGGTGGAGGTGCTCCAGGCCCTGGTGGATCAGGGAAATACGGTGCTGGTCATTGAGCATAATCTGGATGTCATCAAGGTGGCGGACCACATCATCGACCTGGGTCCCGAGGGAGGTACCGGCGGAGGCAGCGTGGTCTGCACCGGAACGCCGGAGGATGTGGCAGCCTGCGAGGCAAGCTATACCGGCCGGTATTTAAAGCCCATGCTGGAACGGGATCGCTTGGAGGTACGGCAATGATTGGATTAAAGCGAGGCACAGTCCTGCTGTGCCGGCACCAGCCGGAGTGGGAAGCCGAGGCCCGGAACACCATGGCCCGGCTGCGGGGAATCCTGGGAGACGTCATTCAGGACATTGAGCATGTGGGGAGCACTGCCATCCCCGCCATCCAGGCAAAGCCGATTATCGATATTGCCGTGGCGGTGGATCATTTTCGGGATGTTTTGGTGTATGAGGGGGCCCTTCAGGCTGCGGGCTTTTACTACAGGCCCCAGGCGGGCCTGCCAAACCAGCTGCTCTTCGGCTGCGGCAGCTTCTACGAGGGAACCGGAGATTTGCAGACGCACTTCATCCATGTGGTGCATACCGACAGCCCAGAATGGGTGAACTACATCAACTTCCGGGATTATCTAAACCGCACCCCATCGGCTGCGAAGGCCTATGAGGCGCTGAAGGAATCCCTGGCCAAGCAGGCCCCGGTGGACCGGGGCAGAGCAAAATATCTGGCGGGAAAGCACCAGTTTATTGTGCGGACCCAACGAAAGGCCCTGGCGGCGTCCTATCTCGGGAAGACGGTTGCCATCCAAATAGACCGGCCCCTGGGAAGCGCCCATCCGGAACACCCGGGTTTGATGTATCCCGTCAACTACGGGTACCTTCCCGGTGTGACGAGTGGGGACGGAGAGGATCTGGATGTGTATCTGCTGGGGGTGGATACTCCGGTTCAGGCGTATACGGCCCGTGTCATCGGCATGGTCCACCGGCGAAACGATACAGAGGACAAGCTGATTGCCGCACCCATGGGATGTACGCTTGACAAGTGGGAAATTGCAAAACAGGTGTCCTTTCAGGAAAAATACTTTGACAGTGAAATCGAGGTTTATGATGCGAAATAAGCGGTTTCCCTGGCAAGGAGCTGCCTCAACACAGAATTCTTTCAACTTGCCTTAACAAAAAGTCGTGAAAATCCGGGGAAATCCGGATTTTCACGACTTTTTCTACCTTTTACAGGCGCTGTTCTCTCACGCTGTGCATTTTGAGCGCCCCCCTATTTATATAATCCTCCAGGCTCCGGCTAGGCGTTCCCCTCAAACAGCAGCTCCTTGAGACGGGCAAAGGCCACGCTTTGGGGGCGGGTGACGCTTTCCACCAGGGCAACCCGCCGCTGGGGAATGGGCTCCACCAGGCGAATTTCAAAGACCTCCTGGCGGGCCAGAGAGGGCGCCGCCATAGGCTCCGGCACAAAGCCCACCCCCAGATTGTACTGGATCATTGGGAGCATCTGGTCCATGGTGGCGGCCTCCATGTCCACATGGAAGGGGAGATCATGCTTGGCAAACAGCCGCTGGTAGAATTCCCGGGTGCTGGTGCCGGGGCTGAGGCACACCAGGGGCATGGCAGACAGATCCTGAAGCCGCCGCATTTTTGAGGCCAGCTCCCGGTAGTTGCGGCCGCCGATCAAAACCTCCCGAAAGCTGCAAAGATTGGAGACGGTGAGGCCCGAGGTCTGCTGACAGGGCGTGGTGATTACGGCGGCATCGGTTCGGCCCTGGGTCACGGCGGTGATGGCCTGGGGGGTGGTGTCGTTGGTGATGCGAAGGTGGATGTTGGGATAGCGGGTGTGGAAATCCGACAGCTTCCGCAGCAGGAACAGGTGAAGAGCCGTCTCGCTGGCGCTCAGAGAGATCAGGCCGGTTTCCAGATGGCAGTCCTTTTTCAGCTCCTCCTCCCCGGTGGCCAGCTGCTCATAGGCCACCCGTACATGGGCGAACAGCCGCTGCCCCTCCGGGGTCAGGGTAACGCCCCGGTTGGAGCGCAGAAATAATTGGCAGCCCAGCTCCTGCTCCAGGTTGTTCATGCAGCGGGTGATGTTGGGCTGATTGTTATCCAGGATCGATGCAGCCCGGGTGAAGCTGTGCTCCTGGGCCACGTGGTAAAAAATACGATAGTAGTCGTAGGGAACGGCCATAGGTTTGTCCTTTCTGCCATATGAAAATCATATTACAACCATGCGAATGATATATTTTACATTTTGCTCTTAGGACAGTATAATACGGGCGGCTGAAAAAAGCAACCAAAAGGAAGGCGGTTGAAACCCGCCAAAACAAAAGGAGGCGGGACCATGCTCACCGCAGTAACCGGCATCAACTGGGGTGACGAGGGGAAGGGCCGTATTGTGGATCTGCTGGCAGAGCAGGCCGACGTGGTGGTGCGCTATCAGGGCGGCAGCAGTGCCGGCCACAGGGTGGTGACGCCTACAGGAGCCTATGTGTTCAATCTGCTGCCCTCCGGGATTCTCCATCCGGACGTGGTGTGTGTCTTGGGCGGCGGCATGGTGGTGGATCTGGATCATCTGCGCCACGAGCTCTCGATGATGTCCTATTTTCAGGTGTCGGTGAGCCCTAAGAATTTAAAGCTGTCCAGTCAGGCCACCATCTGTATGCCCTTCCATATCCGGCAGGATGTGCTGGAGGAAGAGCGGCTGAGCCAAACCGGAAACGGCTTCGGCTCCACCCGGCGGGGCGTTGCCTATGCCTACGGGGACAAGTGCCGAAAGCAAACCCTCCGGCTGGGGGATTTGCTGGAGCTGGACAGTCCCAGTGTGCATCAGCGGCTGCGAATGATTTTGGACGGCAAAAACCTGGTACTGACCAGGCTCTACGGACAGCAGCCTCTGGGAGAAGAGGAGGCGCTTCAGTGGTGCCGAGATCAGGCGGAGTTCTTCGCCCCCTATATCTGCGACACGGGAGCCTATCTTCGCAAGGCAGAGCAGACCGGAAAGCGGATCGTCCTGGAGTCCCAGCTGGGGGCCCTGCGGGACATCGACTACGGGATTTATCCCTACACCGCCAGCTCCAGCACCATCTCGGCCTATGCCCCCATTGGGGCAGGGGTTCCCGGGGCGCGGCTGGATCATGTGGTGGGGGTGGTGAAGGCCTATTCCACCTGTGCCGGGGAGGGTCCTTTCCCGGCGGAGAAGGCCATGCCGGAGCGCTGGAATCAGCAGCTGCGGGACGCAGGAGGAGAGTACGGCACCGCCACAGGCCGCCCAAGACGGGTGGGCCCCTTTGACGTGGTGGCCAGCCGGTACGGCATCCTGTGTCAGAACGCCGATCAACTGGCACTGACCAAGCTGGACGTGCTCAGCGGATTGGAGGAGCTGCCGGTCATCACCGGATACCGAAAGGATGACACACCGGTGGACGAATTTCCCCAGGGCCCTCGGCTGGAGCAGGTCCAGCCGGTGGTGGAGCGGCTTCCCGGCTGGCAGGAGGACATCTCCCAGTGCCGAAGCTGGGAGGAGCTGCCCCAAGGGGCAAAGGAATATGTTCTGTTTCTGGAGCGGCAGTTGGGCACTCCCTTTCACATGATTTCCGTGGGAGCCCAGCGGGAAGCCTGGTTCCCCCGCAGCAAGGGGAGTTGGGTGTTTCAGAACACAGAGGGAAGGAGTAAACCATGAAGCATAAAAAATTCCTGGTTGGCTGGATTCTGGTGATGGCGGCCCTGCTGGCGGCAAGCCTGTTGATTCCCAGCGCAGCCAAGCAGGAAACCATTCAGGAGGCCATGCGGGATGCGGTGCTCCACGAAAGCGGACGCATCAGTCTGTTTGGCCTGAAAAACGTGAACCCCGGACTGATCTCCGGTATGGTGGTGACGGTGTTTCTGCTGGTGGTGGCGGCACTGATTCGGATTTTTGCCATTCCGCGGTTTAACATGGTGCCGGGAAAGTTCCAGATGCTCCTGGAGGAGCTGGTAAGCCTGTTCGACGGCCTGGCAAAAAGCAATTCCCCCCATCGAAACGGATTTTTGGGGGCATATATCTTTGGGGCAGGCGTGTACATCTTTGTGGGAACCATGTTTGAGCTGTTCGGTGTTCAGGCGGTCAGCGTCAGCGGCGCCTCGGTGACCCTTCCGGCGCCTCTGTCCGATGTCAACGGCGCCATTGCGCTGGGCTGCCTGTCCTATTTGATCATCCTCTCCGGCGGCATTGCAGGCAACGGCTTCCACGGTGTGGGCGCCACCCTGAAGGAGTTCTCCCTGCCCATCTCCATGAGCTTCCGTCTGTTTGGTGCCCTGCTCAGCGGCCTGCTGGTGACGGAGCTGATCTACTATTATATTCAGCTGAGCTTTGTGCTGCCGGTACTGGTGGCGGTACTGTTTACCCTGCTCCATGCGCTGATTCAGAGCTATGTGCTGACCATGCTGACGGCGCTGTTCTACGGCGAGGTATCTGAGCCCGGTGAAAAGAAGAAAAAACAAGCAAGAAAAAAGATTGCGTAAAAAATTGGAGGTCTTTCTGATGAAAAAGCTGAAATTGAGAATCCCCGCTATTCTGATGCTGGTAATTATGGTGATGGCGCTGGCTGTGCCTGTTCTGGCCGCCAACCAGTCGGAGCCTGCCGCTACGGCAGCCACAGAGGCCGTTGAGGCCACCCAAGACAACGGTACCAATGCGAAGGCCATTGCCGCCGCAGTAGCCATCGGTCTTGCCGCTGCCGGCGGCGCCATTGCCATGGGCATGGTGGCAGGCAAGTCCGCCGAGGGCATTGCCCGTCAGCCGGAGGCCCAGGACAAGATTCGGACCACCCTGATGCTGAGCCTGGTGTTTATCGAAACCGCTATCATCTATGCGCTGCTCGTTGTCATCCTGATTATCTTCGTACTATAAAGGCAGGTGCGGATCGTGAACATCCCATTGAATATCGACTGGCAGCAGATCCTCCTGCATCTGCTAAACTTCGCCATCCTGGCGGGGGGACTGTATCTGCTGCTGTATAAGCCCGTGAAGCAGTTTATGGCCAAGCGGGAAGCGTATTATAAAAACGAGCATGAATCCGCCGCCCAGGATCGGGCGCAGGCGGAGGAGCTCAAAAACGGCTATGAGGAACAGCTGAAGCATCTGGAGACGGAGCTTCAGGAAAAGCGCAATGCGGCCCAGCAGGAGATTGAGGTCTACCGGCAAGCCCAGCGGAAGGACGCCCAGGCCCAGGCGGACAAGCTCCTGGCGGATGCCAAACTATCGGCCCAGCGGGAGCATGACAAGATGATCGCCGACAGCCAGCAGGAGATTCGGGATCTGGCGGTTACCGCCACCGAAAAGCTGCTGCTGCAGCAGGACCGGGATCCCTACGATCAGTTCCTCCAGAAGGCAGAGGAGGGCGGCAAGCATGCATGAGGATAAGACAGCTGTGATGCAGGCAGTCCTTCGGGGCAGCAAGGCCCCTACAGGCGCGCAGCTCCAGCGGTTCCAGGTCTTTCTGGAGCAGCGCTACGGCCGGCCGGCCCAGGTGACCTTCCAGGAGGAGCCCGCGCTTACCGGCGGCCTGATTTTGGAGGCCGGTGACGACGTCTACGACTGGAGCCTGGAGGGACGTCTCCGTCAGTTCCGGGAGCAGCTGGATCAGCTGAAGCCCCAATCGGAGAAGATTATCCCCCTGATGAAGGAGGCCGTGGAAAACTGGACGCCGGAGGTCCTGGCCCAGGAGACCGGCGAGGTCCTCACGGTGGGCGATGAGATTGCCACCGTCCGGGGGCTGCCCCATGCGGCCTATGGAGAGATTCTGCTGTTCTCCTCCGGTGTCAAGGGCATGGTGCAGGATCTGAAGCGGGATGAGATCGGCTGCGTGCTGTTCGGCGACGGCAACGAGATCGCCGAGGGGAGCATTGTCCGCCGGACCGGAAAAACCGCAGGAATTCCCGTGGGAGACGCCTTCCTGGGCCGGGTCATCAACGCCCTGGGCGAGCCCATTGACGGCGGCGGAGAGATTAAGGCCGACGGCTATCGGCCCATTGAGAATCCGGCGCCGGGCATTATCGACCGGCAGCCGGTCAACACCCCCATGGAAACGGGCCTACTCTCCATTGATGCCATGTTCCCCATTGGCCGGGGACAGCGTGAGCTGATCATCGGCGACCGGCAAACCGGCAAGACCGCCGTGGCGCTGGATACCATTCTGAACCAAAAGGGCAAAAACGTGGTGTGCATCTATGTGGCCATCGGACAGAAGTCCTCCTCGGTGGCCCAGATGGTGGAGAATCTAAAGGCCCGGGGGGCCATGGATTACACCATTGTGCTCCACGCCCCGGCCAGCGCCTCGGCATCCCTTCAGTATATTGCCCCCTATGCGGGCTGCGCCATGGGCGAGTATTTTATGTATCAGGGCCGGGATGTGCTCATTGTCTATGACGATCTGTCCAAGCACGCCATTGCCTACCGGGCCCTGAGCCTGCTGCTGGAGCGTTCCCCCGGCCGTGAGGCCTATCCCGGCGACGTGTTCTATCTCCACTCCAGACTGCTGGAGCGGTCGGCCCACCTGTCCGATGAACTGGGCGGCGGCAGCATGACGGCGCTGCCCATTGTGGAAACCCAGGCCGGAGACGTGTCGGCCTATATTCCCACCAATATCATTTCCATCACCGACGGCCAGATCTTCCTGGAGAGTGATCTGTTCTTCTCCGGTCAGCGTCCCGCCGTCAATGTAGGCATCAGCGTGTCCCGTGTAGGCGGCGATGCCCAGACTAAGGCCATGAAGTCCGCGGCAGGCGCCATTCGGCTGGATCTGGCCCAGTACCGGGAGATGGAGGTCTTTACCCAGTTCTCCAGCGACCTGGACGACGCCACCAAGCGCCAGCTGCAATATGGCCAGGGCCTCATGCGGCTGCTGCGGCAGCCCCAGTACCATCCCTACAGCCAGCATCAGCAGGTGATTCTGCTGGTGGCGGTGCTAAAGCAGCTGTTTCTGCATGTCCCGGTGGAGGAAATCAACACCACCGCCACGGCCCTGCTGACCCATGTGGAACAGACGGCCCCGGAGCTGTGCAGCCGCATTGATGAAACCGGGTCCCTCAGCCAGGAGGACCGGAACCGAATCGTCACCCTGGCAAAGGAGTTCCTACAGTCTGACGGAAAGTGTGGTGGCTGATATGGCCAGCACCAAAGAGATCAAAAGTCGCATGGAGAGCGTCAAGGACACAAAGAAGATCACCAACGCCATGTATCTGATCGCCTCCACCAAGCTGCGCCGGGCCAAAACCGAGCTGGAACACACCCGGCCCTATTTCGAGGCCCTGCGGGGAGAGATCAAGCGAATCTTCCGGACGGCAACGGACGTGGACAGCCCCTATTTCTATCCGGAGGGCCATGAGGAGTCCCTGGAGGGGACCTATGGCTGCCTGGTCATCACCGCAGACAAGGGCCTGGCCGGTGCCTATAACCAAAATGTCCTCAAGGAGACGGAGCGGCTGCTGAAGCAGCATCCGGACACCAAGCTCTATGTGGTGGGGGAATATGGCCGGCACTATTTTGAGCAGCACCATATCCCCGTGGAGCAGAGCTTCCTCTATACGGCGCAGAACCCCACCATGCAGCGGGCCAGAGAGATCTGCGCCATTCTGCTGGGAGGCTTCGAGCGGCGGGAGCTGACGGAGATTTTCGTGGTCTATACCGATATGGAGAGCGGACTTTCCTCCACGGCAAAGTCCACCCGGCTGCTCCCCTTCCACCGCAGCTATTTTGCCTCCTCCGTCAGGGAAAAGGAAAAAGCGGTGGCGACCCCCTTTGAATTTGTGCCCTCTGTGACGGCGGTGCTCAACAACGTCATGAAGAGCTATGTTTCCGGCTTTATCTACAGCGCCCTCATCGACAGCTTCTGCAGCGAGCAGAACGCCCGGATGACCGCTATGGATTCGGCCAACCAAAACGCTGAGGAGCTGCTGGAGTCCCTGTCGCTGCAATACAACCGGGTGCGGCAGGCGGCCATCACCCAGGAGATCACCGAGGTCTCCGCCGGGGCCAAGGCCCAACGGGCCCAGCGCGCACAGCGCAGGAAGGAAGTGTGATGCATATGAAAACAGGAACCATTGTTCAGATCTCCGGTCCTGTGGTAGATGTAGAGTTCGCGCCAGGTCACCTGCCCCGCATCCGGGAGGCTCTGACGGTAAAGCTGGAGGGAAAGGAGCACGTCATGGAGGTGGCCCAGCATGTGGGGGACAACACCGTCCGCTGCGTGCTGCTCTCCGGCAACGAGGGACTGTACCGGGGCATGCAGGTGCTGGCCCCGGGAAAGACCATTGAGGTCCCGGTGGGGGAGCAGACCCTGGGCCGGATGTTCAATGTGCTGGGACAGCCCATTGACGGCGGCGAGCCGGTCCCCTCGGATTCTCTCCGCCAGAGCATTTATCGGGATCCTCCCTCCTTTGCGGATCAGAGTCCGGCGGTGGAGATTCTGGAGACCGGCATCAAGGTCATTGACCTGCTGGAGCCCTATCCCAAGGGCGGTAAAATCGGCCTGTTCGGCGGCGCCGGCGTGGGCAAGACGGTGCTGATTCAGGAGCTGATTCACAATGTGGCCATGGAACACGGCGGCTACTCCATTTTCACCGGTGTAGGCGAGCGGAGCCGTGAGGGCAACGACCTGTGGAAGGAAATGCGGGAGAGCGGTGTCTCGGATAAGACGGCGCTGGTGTTTGGCCAGATGAACGAGTCCCCCGGTGTCCGTATGCGGGTGGCCCTGTCCGGTCTTACCATGGCGGAGCATTTCCGGGATCAGGAGCATAAGGACGTGCTGCTGTTTATTGATAATATCTTCCGCTTTGTGCAGGCAGGCAGCGAGGTCTCCACCCTGCTGGGACGGATGCCCTCTGCAGTGGGCTATCAGCCCACCCTGGCCAATGAGATGGGAGAGCTTCAGGAGCGGATCACCTCCACCAAGGACGGCTCTGTCACCTCGGTGCAGGCGGTGTATGTCCCTGCGGATGACCTCACCGATCCGGCCACGGCCACCACCTTTGCCCATTTGGATGCCACCACGGTGCTGAGCCGTAAAATTGCGGAGCAGGGCATCTACCCGGCGGTGGATCCCCTGGAGTCCACCTCTCGGATTCTGGAGGCGGACATTGTGGGACAGGAGCACTACCGCATTGCCCGGCAGGTCCAGGAGATTCTGCAAAAGTACAGCGAGCTTCAGGACATCATCGCCATTCTGGGCATGGACGAGCTCAGCGACGAGGACCGTGTCACCGTAACCCGGGCCAGAAAGCTCCAGCGGTTCCTGGCACAGCCCACCCATGTGGCGGAGAAGTTCACCGGCATTCCCGGGGTATATGTGCCCCTCAGTGAGACCATCCGGGGCTTCCGGGCCATTGTGGACGGCCAAATGGACCAGTATCCCGAGGCCGCCTTCTACAATGTGGGAACCATCGACGACGTGGTGGAGAAGGCCAAGAAAATCGAAGCAGGTGAGCTGTAATGGAGTCCTTTCAGGTTTACATTTTGGCGGCGGACGAGGCCTTCTATGAGGGCCCCTGTGAGGCGCTGTCCGTTCCCTGCTCCACCGGGATGATGGGGATTTTGGCCCATCACAGCAATATGATCGCCGCCGTGGTGCCGGGGACCCTCCGCTATCGGTCCCCGGGAGAGTCGGAGAAGCTGGCCGCCGTGTCCGCCGGACTGGTAAAGGTGGAAAACGGCATTGTGCTGATTTTGGTGGACTCTGCGGAGCGGCCAGAGGAAATCGACGCCAATCGTGCCCGGCGGGCAGCAGACGAGGCCAAGGAGGCGCTGCTCCAGAAGCAGAGCATTCAGGAGTATCGGATGGCGCAGTCCAGTCTGGCCCGGGCCATCAGCCGGCTCCAGGTGAAGAATATTGCAAGAAAATAACAAAACCGGGAGGAGACGACCTTGAAGAAAAAGCACGGACAGATGTCCGAAGCCTTTTTAACGGCCGCGCTGCTGTCGGCCTCCGGCGGCCTCCAGGATGCCTATACCTACATTGCCCGGGGGCAGGTGTTCGCCAACGCCCAAACGGGAAACATTGTCCTGCTGAGTCAGAACATATTTCTCGGGCAATGGGGCCGGGCGGCCCATTATCTGGTGCCGCTGCTGGCCTTTGGCCTGGGGGTGGCGGCGGCAGAGGGAATCCGCTGGCGGTTTCAGAAGGCCCGCCGGGTACACTGGCGGCAGCTGGTGCTGCTGGTGGAGATCCTGCTGCTGCTGGTGGTGGGATTTTTCCCGGCGCAGTGGAATGTGCCGGCCAACGCCATGGTCTCCTTTTCCTGCGCCATGCAGGTCCAGGCCTTCCGGAAGGTGGACGGCTATGCCTTTGCCAGCACCATGTGTATCGGAAATCTTCGCAGCGGCGTAGAGTCCCTGATGGCAGGGGGACGCACCGGAGATCGGAAGCTCCTTTGGAAGGCGGGACGGTACTTTGCGGTGATCCTGCTGTTTGCCCTGGGCGCAGGAGCCGGAGGTCTCTGCATTGGGCGGCTGGGTCTGCGGACCATCTGGGCCTCCTGCATTCTGCTGGTGCTGGGCTTCCTGGTGATGTTTATCCGGGAGGATCTGGAGGAGAATCCTGGGATCCACGCGGCGGAACAGACCATTCACCGGGACCTTCAGGAGATCGGCCATGAGACGGCGGAGATCGTCCACGATCTTCACCGGGAGCTGGATCAGGAGCAGGAGGACATCCGGCATCCAAGAACATAACATAGCGTTTACATCCCACCCAAGCCCGGCTCTTGTTAAGAGCCGGGCTTGGTATTTTTTTAGGCTGGCTCGTTGTGAACCAGCCCTTTTCTCATTACACATATGGTATGTTCCATGCCGTATTGGCATTGGCTCCGGGAATTTTTATGTGCTATTCTTAATCATATCTTAACAAGGAGGAAATACCCATGAAACATGGAAAACGATTGTTATCTCTGGTTCTGGCGGCGATGCTGGCAGTGGGGATGACCGCCTGCGGCGGAGAGACGGCCTCTTCCGCCCCGACACAGGCCCCTTCCAGCGCCGCAGAGGCCACCAAGGCCCCGGAGAACACCCCTGCCGCTCCGGCGGAAGCGACCTCCCAGGAGGAGGTCTCCGCAGTAGAGGCAGCCCCTGACCGTCCCACGGTGAGCTATCCCCTGTTTGACGATGTGACCACCTTCACCCTGTGGACCTCCAACTCTCCGGATCTCTCCGAAATCATCTCCGATCTGAACGAATATCTGGTGTTCTCCCAGCTGGAGCAGGCCACCAATGTTCGCTGGGACGCCACTCTGGTGTCCTTCTTCTCCTCATCTGAGCAGTTCCAGCTGATGGTGGCCTCTCAGGACTACACCGACGTGGTCTGCCGGGCCATTGACAGCTACACCGGCGGCACCGATCAGGCCATTGAGGAGGAATTCCTCATCGACGTCAGTGACCTCATTGACGAGAATATGCCCAATCTTCTGGATTGGTTCGACAAATATCCCGAGCTTCAGAAGCAGATGACCACCGTAGAGGGCAACATCGGCGGCTTCCCCAAGTTCTATCAGGAGCCCAGCGACGTCAACGAAGGCGCCTGCATCCGTCTGGACTGGCTGGAGGAGCTGGGTCTGGAATCTCCCAAGACCTATGACGATCTCCACAATGTGCTGACCCAGTTCAAGGAAAAGAAAGAGGCCTCCGCGCCTCTGGTGATCGCCGTGAACACCGGCGTGCAGGGGGACCTGCTCAACGGCTATAACATCGGCAACTACTATCAGGTAGACGGCCAGGTGCGGTTTGGCCCCATGCAGCCGGAATTCAAGGAATACCTGACCATGATGAACCAGTGGTACAATGAGCGCCTGCTGTCCGACAGCTTCCTGACCTCTCAGGCGGAAGTGCTCATGGACTTCAGCACCATTTTGAGCGGCGACACCGGCGTATGGTGCGGCACCGGCACCCAGTCCATCACCCAGCTTCTCAGCATGGCCTCCGAGTCTCAGCCGGACATGCGGATCACCGGCATGACCAACGTGACCAAGGACGGCGAGATCGCCCATGTGGGCACGGAAAGCCAGATTTTGGACTCCATTATGTGGTCCGTCACCACGGAGTGCAGCGACCCCGCCGCCATTGCCCAGTATGTGGATTACCTCTACTCCGATGCCGGCATTCTGCTGGCCAACTACGGCGTAGAAGGGGAGACCTTCAACTATGTGGACGGCAAGCCCATGCTCACAGAGCTGGTCACCAACAACCCGGACTACAGCTATAACCTGGCGCTGAACATCTTCACCTGCGACCGTCAGACCCCGGTTCCCTTTATCATCGACGAGCAGAAGGCCCGGAACGACTACTCCGAGGACCAGAAAAACGCCGTAGAGGTGTGGAGCAATGCCACCGACGGTCTGTACAACATTCCTCGCCAGGGAGTCAATACCACCACCAAGGAGACCGAGGAGTACAACCGCATCTACAGCGACATCGACACCTACATGGACGAGACCATCTCCAAGTTTGTGGTAGGCGATCTGTCTCTGGATCAGTTTGACAGCTTTGTGGATCAGCTCAAGACCATGGGTATCGAGGACTGCATTGCCATTCAGCAGGCAGCCTATGACCGGTATCTGGAGGCGTAACCCTCTTTGTGTGGCCCTGCGGCGTATTGCCGCAGGGCCGTTTTTTCTATGTCATGGATTGGGCATCCCCCGTTTGCATCAGCCGGGCGGCAAGCTCCCGCTGCGCCCGGGCTTCTATTTCAAAGCCCTCCCCCTGAAAGTCCTGGGCAATCTCCCGGTACATCTGGGCCACGGCCTGCCGATCCCCCTGGGCCTCGTAGCACCAGGCCTTGCAGAACTTCCCGTCCGCCAGATCCGGCCGCAGGGCAATGGCCCGGTCCGCATACTCCATGGCCTCCTGATAGCGGCCCAAATGGCGACTGGCATCGCTGGCATGGCTGTTGAGCTCCCAACTCTCCGGGAAGCGCTCCAGGCCCCGCCGGGCGAGATCCAAGGCCGCAGAATCCTCCTTGCAGTGGAGCTCCGCCACCACCATCAGAATCCAGCTTTCCTCCCGGTCCGGGCTTTGCTCCAGCTGCTCCCTCTGCTGCCGAAGTCCCTCCTGGGCCCGGCCGATGAGGCTCAGCAGCCGAAGCCGCTGTTCCTTTGTCCGGCGGCACATGTCCGGGTCAAGCGCCGCACTTTCCCGAATGGCCCGGTCAAACCAGGCAAGGGCCTTATCCCGGCAGTCCATCATCATAAACTGATAGACAATCCCGAAGGTCCGGAGATCATCCATGGAATAGGCGCCCCGGTCCACAAGGGCCTGGAATTCCCGCTCCGCGGCCATGAAGTTCTGGGAGGTTCGCTCTGCCTCATAGACGGAGGCCAGCCGCTGGGCATAGTTTTCATAGGCAACGGTGGTGTCTCGAAACAGGTCCTCCATCGTCACACAGTAGAGCCTCGCCAGCTCCGGCAACTTCATCACATCCGGCAGCGTAACCCCGGTCTCCCACCGGGAAATCGTCTGGGCGCCCACATGGAGCGCCTCCGCGGCCTGCTCCTGGGTCAGCTTTTTGGCCAGGCGAAATCTTTTCAAATTTAGGGATAGAATTTCCATACCGTCATTCCTTTCTCAACTCTCGGACGTCCTGCGCCTATCATAGGCCAGATTGGCGTTCCCGTCCATGGCGTAATTGCAGAGGATCCTGGCAGATCCTGCCCATCGGAGGGCTAATCTTCTGCCAGGGCCTTTTCCATGGAATCCGCAAAGAGATGAATCAGGGGATTGGGATTGTGCCTGCTCCACACCACACAGACGGGAATGTCGTCCTCCAGGTTAAACCAGGTCAGCCGTGGGTCATTGGAAAACCGCATATAGGGGTCAAATACCGTGACGCCTTCTCCCAGCAGCAGAGCCTGTAAAATACTGTCCCGGTTGGGCAGATACTTTGGAACCACGGTGATCTGTCTGGCCTGGAATTGGAGCAGCGCCAGCTCCATGGCCATAGGCGACTCCTCCTGGGAGAGCATCAGCAGGGTCTGCCCCTGAAAATCGTCGGCGGTGATGGGCTCCTCCGCCGGCCGAAGCAGCCCCCGTCTGACGTAGGCCCGGCTTTCCAGATTGGCGATTTTCTGCACCTCCAACCCGTCGAACTCCACAAGGCTGGTTTTGGTGCAGAGGATCACGTCCAGCTCTCCCATGCGAACCTGATGGCGAAGCTCCCGAAAATCCTGGCTGGAAAACAGCAGCTCCGCCTGGGGGTAGTGCTGGGTGATCTGGCGCTTCACCTGAAGCAGTGCCGTACTCATATCCCAGCCGTTTCCAACTCCGATTTTCAGCTGCATGGGGCTGTGACTGGACAGGGCCTGGGCCGTCTCACAGGCCCGCATATACAGTGCCTGACCTTGGGTGAAGGCATCCTGGAATACAATCCCCCCGGGGGTAAGCTGAACGGCATTCTTTCGGGACCGGTCAAAAAGCCGGCACCCCAGCTCCTGCTCCAGCAGCTTGATCTGGCGGCTTACCGCCGGCTGGGACACATAGAGCTTCTCCGCCGCCTGGGAAAAGGACATGCATTCTGCGGCGGTGAGAAAATACTGGATTTGCAGCGACGTCATGGAATATCCCTCCTTTGTCCCTCGATTATAACATTTTGGTTATAACGATGCAAGCTGTTTTGGTATTTGTCCCCCGGGAAATCCAGTGATATGATAGAGATGAAAAATGATTCCATCCAGAACTATCGGAGGTTTCCCTATGACCCTTCAGGAACAGTACGCACAAAAGAAGAAGACCCTCTCCGACGCCCAGGCGCTGATCCGCTCCGGCGACATCATCGCCGTATCCGGCGCCATTACCGAGCCGGTGGTATTTTTAAACCATCTGGAGGAGATTATCCCCCGGCTGGAGGGCGTCACGCTGATCAAAAGCAAGGACAACGACTACGCCTACCTTCGGGATCCGGCCACTGCCGGCCATATTCTGACCCTGGGCCACTTCTACCACACCAACTTCCGAGAGGGCCACGCCCTGGGCATCACGTCCTACATCCCCTCGGATCTTCACAACTACATGTCTCTCCGGACGGCCTACAAGCCCAACAATGTGTTTATCGCCAAGGTCACGGACATGGACGAAAACGGGAACTTCCAGATCCCCTACTGCCAAATGTTTGAGCGGGAAGCCCTTCGCTGCGCCAAAACCGTGATTCTGGAGATCAACCCCAGGTTCCGCCGGATTCGAGGGGGCGTGGACATCCCCATCAGCCGGGTCACCTGCTGCTATACCGCCGATTCTCCCATTCTCACCATTCCCCGGTCCAAGCCCTCTCCCACCGACGAGACCATCGGCAGCTATATTGCGGACATGATTCACGACGGAGACACCTTCCAGCTGGGCATCGGCGGTCTCCCCGACGCCGTGGGCAAGCACCTCTTCACCCGGAATGATCTGGGCATCCACTCGGAGCTGTTCTCCTCCACCATGGCCGATCTCATTGAGCAGGGCAACGTCACCGGCCGGTACAAAACCGTGGACCCAGGGGAGCACATTGCCTGCTTTGCCCTGGGAGACGATCACCTGTACAAGACCCTCTCTGAGACCCCGTCCTGCCGGATTATGCCCGCCTCCTACACCAACGATCCCTTTGTCATCGCCAAGCAGGACCACATGATCTCCGTAAACACCGCCCTGGAAATGGACCTCACCGGACAGATCTGCTCGGAATCCATTGGCCCGGTCCAGTGGAGCGGCACCGGCGGTGCCTCGGACTTCGCCTTTGGCGCCCTGCACTCCAAGGGCGGCCGGGGCATCATCGCCTTCTCCTCCACCGCAAAGGGCGGCACCATCTCCCGGATTAAGGTCACCCTGACCCCCGGCGCCGCCGTGTCCATCTCCCGGAACCTGGCGGACACCATTGTCACGGAATACGGCGTGGCAGAGCTTCGGGGACGCTCCGTTCGGGAACGGGCCGACGCCCTCATCGCCATCGCCCACCCGGACTTTCGGGCAGAGCTTCGCGCCGGCGCCCGGGCCCTGGGATATTTGTAAGCAGTCCGGGAAACCGGTCATCATACACTTTCTACATCAAAAGGAGGAACGCACAATGGCTAAACCTTTGGCCGACTACGTCAAGCTCCCGGAGCTGGAGGAATATCAGGCGTGGTTCAAGGATTTCGCAGATCTCTACCGGGAGGACGGCATTCTCCAGGTCACCTGGAAAACCAAGGACGGCCCCATGAAGCACTCGGGGATGTCCCACCGAGCCATTTCCCAGCTGGTCCGCATCCTGTCCATGGACTGGAAAAACGAGATCATCATCTTTACCCACATCGGTGACACCTGGATGATCGAATCCGATCCCGATGGCTGGGAGACCTATTCCGAGCTCCCCACCCAGCGCTTCCAGCACCAGTATTTCGACGACACCAACCTCATCAAAAACATGATTTTTGACCTGGACGTGCCCACCATCGGCGCCATTCCCGGCCCCGGCTTCCACTGGGATTCCGCCATGCTCTGCGACGTGACCATCGCCGCAGAGGACACGGTTATGGAGGTTCCCCACGCCCACGGCGGCCTGGTCCCCGGCGACGGCATGGGCCTGATGGTCCAGCACTATTTCGGCACCAAGCGGGGCAACTATTACATGATGACCACGCGGCAGTTTACCGCCCAGAATATGCTGGACTTCGGCATGGTCTCCGAGGTGGTGGCCAAGGACAAGGTCATGGACCGGGCCTGGGAGATTGCCCGGATGTGGAAGCGGATGCCCTATGAGAACCGTACCATTATGGCCAACCTGGCCAAGCGTCCCCTGAAGAAGCTCTTGGTGGAGGACCTGAAGCTCCACACCGTCTCCGAGCAGTACGGCTCCCTGCTGCGGATTGCCGCCAACGAGATGGGAGACGTAAATGCGGGGCAGCAGGACGAGAAGTACATCGCCCGGACCAACTACTGGCGTTACACCTTCCCGGCCATGCAGGGTCCCATGAACGAAACCACCTGGAACGCCTTCCGGACGGAGCCATTCAAGTGGCTGGAAGAGGTAGACGCCGGCACGGCGGTAAACCCCTACGCCTACACCGGCAAAAAGCCCTATCGCCCCGCCCCGAAACAGGAAAACTGATTTCCCTCGGCGTAAAACCGCAGGAAAAAAGGACGTGGAGGCTTCCCGGGAAGCCTCCACGTCCTGCAAACGATACCCAAAAGGCGAGCTGTCTGAGAATTCCCAGACAGCCCGCTTTTTCTTCGATTAGAACTTTCCGCCGCTGGAGCCGCCGAACCCATCGGAGTCCACCGTGGAACCGCCGGAGCTGCTGGAGCTGCCGGAATCCCTTTCGATCTTCCTCGTGGACCGATAAGTACGCACAAAGGTATCCTGACTGTTGGTAACCTGGAAGCTTCCGTCTACCAGGTATGCCCCTGCCTTGGTTGCCTTCACGGCGGTCTTCATCTGGGCTCTGAAAATCAGGCAGACAATCAGGGCCACCAGCAGGGGAATGCAGATAATCAGAATAATCCGCAGGGGGGTGAAAATCGGGTCACCGGGGAGGCGCTCTCCCTTATCGTAGGCATGGCCCTGGGCATAATAGCTGAGGTAATCCTCACAGGCGGACAAATAGGTGTTAAAGGCGGTGTAGTAATCGCCGTCCGAGAGGTAAGGCACCACGTCCTTTTCCATCCGAGCAATGCCGTAATCCGTAAAGGCGAGAATTCCGACACCGTACTCACTGGTGTCCTCCGGATTTCGCCCATAGGTGATGGTGACATAGTCCCGGCTATCCATGGCGATCATAAAGAGAATGCCGTTGCGGTACGTTCCGTTGCCCAGCTGGTTTTCCGTGTAATAGGACTTTGCAAAGGCCCTGCGCTCCGCCCCGTCCATGGTGGGCACCGTAAGCACATAGGTGTTGCAGCCATACTGGTTGGAAATGCGCTCCGCCTTATCCTCCAGCCGCAGCTTTTGGGTGTCTGTGAGCAGCTCCGCATTGTCGATCACCAGCTGCTCCTGAACAGGCGCCCCTGCCGTTTCGCTGACAGGGGTTTCCGTCCCCTGGGTTGCCGCCGGCTCTGCCGTTGCGGGATTTTCCGGTTCTGCCATTGCCGGGCTCTCCGGATCTGCTGTTGCAGGACTCTCCGGATCTGCGGTGCCCTTCTGCGTCTGCACAAAGCTGGCCATATACGCGGCGAACACCTCTATGGCGTCTGCGCAGGACTCTCCCGCCTGCTGGTCGCTGGTTGGGCCCGACTGGAACGTGGCATCCAGCACCTGTATAATCGAATCTCCGGCGTCGCCGAGGATAATATCCTTGCCCAGGCCCTCTCCGTAGATGCAGTAATCCTGGATGACCCTCTGGTTGTTCTCCTGGGTGACATAGATCATCAGCAGGGCGCCGTCATGGTTTTCTCCTACGCCGTAGTCGTACTGGTTGTAAAACAGTCCTGCGTAGTCTGTCAGCTCATAGCCCTCCAGGTCGTCCACAATGTCCGCATGAAGCCCAAAGGACAGCTGCTGAGACAGCGCCGGGATCGTCTCCTCTCCCAGGGCCTTCAGTCTGTCGTTGTCCATGGCGTCCACCGCGGTATAGACGGCACCATGGTCGGTCCACGCAAACACGGTGGTCCCCATCAGGAGTCCCAGGAGAAGCACTGTCACCAGTATTGTAATTCGTCTTTTCATCTTCTCCCTCCTTATCCGAACAGCAGATACATCAGCACTGTCATCAGAACCATCAGCGGAACAGAAATCCCCGCCATCCAGGCCGCAAACCGGCCCTTAGACACCGGAAGATCTCCGATGAGCTTTCCGGTCTGGCCATTCATGGCAAAGAGATAGTCCTGGTTGTTCCACTTGGTGTGAAGGAGCCACACCGGTAGCAGGGCATAGTGGGATTTGGTCTCCTGAAGCTGAATCTTCTGGCTGGTAAACGTTTTGCTGTCGTATCCCTGCACGGAGTCCTCCAGCAAGCCTCTCAGGGTGTTTTGTATCCGCTCTTCGGCCCGGGGCAGGCTGTCCTGAACATCCACGTCATATTTCTCCGCCAAATATCCCGGAAGGTAGGCAGAGGAGAACTCCACCATCTCCCCATAGTCATAGGGCTCTATGGAGTCCATGTGATTGTCCGGCATTTTGGTGGAGCCATCCACCGGAATCCGCTGAAACTCCGCCTTGCCATCCCGCACCACATCGTATTCATCTGTCTCTGTGATCTCATAATCGCCTTCCGTCCAGGACCGGCTGTTGTGGGCCTCCATGGTCACATGGCCGTCGGCCCAGGAGTCAAAGAGCCAGAAGGGCACATAGATGCCCTGGAGCTTTGTGATGTGATTGTTGGCAGAAAAGGCCTTGGGCAGCAGCTTCTTTCCCTTATAGTACTTCTTCAGGGCAACAATCGCCGCGTTGCGCTCCAGCTTAAAGGGAATCACATAGTCGGGCTTCAGCATGCCGCTGAACTGTCCCGGCACCACAGTGGGGTTGCCGCAATAGGGGCAGGAGGTTGCCGCCGTGGTCTCGTCGCACACCAATTCCGCCCCGCAGGAGGGACAGCTGTAGGCGTGCATTCCCTCAGGCGTCCAGGGAGTGGCCTCCTCCTTGGCGTTCTGGAACGCATCGGCCGCCGCATCTTCTTTTTTCGCATAGAGCTTTTCGATCTCCGCCGGGTCATACTGACTGCCGCAGTAATCGCACTGGAGCTTGCCTGTCTCGCCGGAAAAATGCAAGGGCCCCATACAGGCGGGGCACTGATAGTTTACAGTCTGTGCAGGCACAAAATCGCCTCTCTTTCATGGGGATGGCCCGGGGCCGCAGCCCCAGGCATGATTTTAACATCCGTTTATCCTATGAGGTTAGCCCTTGGCCGCGCCGGTGGTCTGCATATTCCTCTCCACCGCGTACCTCCTGAAACAGATGTTGTGTCGTTTCTTCATCGGTGTTTTGGGAAATTACTGCACGTCGGCCTGGTCAAAGGGGTCGCCGCACTCCGGGCAGAACTTGGGGGGATGGGCCGGGTCCTCCGGCTCCCAGCCGCACTTGTCGCACTTGTAAACCGGGGCCGCCGCAGGCTTGGGCGCGCCGCACTCCGAGCAGAACTTCCCCTTGTTCACCGCGCCGCAGGCGCAGGTCCAGCCCTCGGGCTGGGGCGCCGG
>CAKSWT010000002.1 GCA_934512135.1 uncultured Oscillospiraceae bacterium | reverse complement strand
TATGAGAGCATTTTTCAGCTCCACAAGGCTATGTAATATCAGCGTCCTTTCGTGACTGTCTACATATAGATGAGTGACTTTGTCTTTCATACTCTCGACCTCCTTGCGTTTATATTGTACCGTAGGTTTGTGTTAAGTTCCAATGTGCAATATGCTTGTCCTATGCAACATCGGGAACAGCGGCGTAAATGTTGATTGTTCTAACGCTGCCACGCTTAACTACCGTAGGATGTTCGGAGAAGTCCACTTTGTTATTTTCGCCGTACTTCAACACCTTGTCCGAGGTCTTTAAGCTATGTACCCAAAGCCCACGAAACGCAGGATTTTGAGATGAATTTGCGCTGTGGAACATTTCCGATGCTTCTCTGGGAACGGAAGAACTGGGCCATTTGGAGATGGTTGGCACCCTGGTCCATCAGCTGACCCGGAACCTCAGCGATGAGCAGCTGCGCACCGGCGCGTTTGCTCCCTACTTTGTGGACCACGGCACCGGTGTCTATCCTGCGGCGGCCAGCGGGTTCCCGTGGAACGCCGCCAGCATGGCTGTGACAGGAGATCCCATTGCGGATCTGACGGAGGATCTGGCTGCGGAGCAAAAGGCTCGTGTTACCTATGATAACCTTCTGTTGCTGTCCGACGATCCCGATGTCAGCGATGTGCTCAAGTTTCTGCGAGAGCGTGAGGTGGTCCATTTCCAGCGGTTTGGTGAGGCACTGGAGCTGTTGAAGGATGAACTGGAACAGAAAAATGTCTATGCGGTGAATCCTTCCCGGTCGATATAAGCAGAAAGAGTCGGTGGCGGTGGTCCACCGGCTTTTTTTTCGCCGGCTCCGGGTAATTGATAATTTTTCTGCGGAAATGATGCTTTTCTCCCTCCTGTTTCTACGGTACAATAATCGTACGGCATCTCATCAGAACGGGAGGGCATGATGGAAAAAACAATGATTCAGGATATGACAGAGGGCAGCGTCTTTCGGCAATTAGCGGCGTTTTCCCTGCCGCTGCTGCTGGCGAACAGCCTCCAAACGCTCTACACCACAGTGGACACCTTGGTGGTGGGACGGTTTGTGGGAACGGCGGCGTTGTCCGCCGTGTCCACATGCGGGGAGCTGGTAAATTTTTATGGAATGATCGGTATGGGACTTGCTTCAGCGGGACAGATTATCATTGCCCAGTTTGTAGGGAAAAACGACAAGGTTTCCATTGGAAAAACCATCGGAGCAATGTTCTCTGCCCTGACTGTGCTGGCAGTTTTATTTAGTGTGCTGTGTATTTTGACCCTAGACCGGCAGCTTCGTTGGATTAAGCTCCCAACAGAGGCATTGGCTGACGGAAAAAGCTATACCATGGTTTCTGCGGTGGGATTTGTATTCATTTTTGGGTACAACGCAGTAAGCGCAGCCCTTCGTGGGATGGGTGACAGCAGAAGGCCACTGCTGTTTGTAGCCATTGCGTCGGTGGCCAATCTGCTTCTGGATTTGCTGTTTGTGCTGGCCTTTGGCTGGGGGGCCTTTGGTGCTGCACTGGCAACGATTCTCGGTCAGGCCTTTTCCGTAGTAGCCTCGGTGGTGTATCTCTACCGTCGAAAAGAGGCGTTCTGCTTTGACTTTCGAATCCGTAGCTTTCGGCCGGAGCGCCGGTATCTCAAAATGCTTCTGCAGTTGGGGATTCCCACTGCGGCACAGTTTGCGGCCATTCTGGTTTCTGTACTGTTTATCGGCGCACAGATCAACAGCTTTGGGGTAGCGGCGTCAGCGGCCAACGGCATTGCCAATAAGCTGGAGAATATCCTGCGAATCGTCAGCAATTCCGTGGGGACGGCGGGCTCGGCCATGATTGCACAAAACCTGGCGGCAAAGAAATATAAACGGGTGGAAAAGATTTTGGGATGGGTCATGTTGATCTGCGTCAGCTGGGCAGCGTGTTGCTCCGGCGCCATTCTCCTGGTGCCGCGGAAGATATTCTCTCTGTTTAACCGGGATGGGGCGGTGCTGGAATACGCAGTGCGCTATGGGCCTGTGGGCGTCCTTTGTTACATGAGCAACGGCCTGCGGGCCACAGCAAATGCGCTAATCAATGGCATTGGATTTGCCGCCCTTTCCCTGACCTCCGGCCTCCTGGACGGGGTGGTGGCCCGCATCGGATTCTCCCTGCTGCTGGGTGTCACCTGGGGCATGGGACTGATGGGCTTCTGGGTCGGTAGTGCGCTGGCGGGGTATGTCCCCGTTGTGATCGGCCTGGTGTATTTCTTGTCCGGAAGATGGAAAACCCATCGGTTGATTACCCATCAGGAGGAGACGTAACCAAAGGCCGGAGAATCGGCCATCCCTAAGCCAATCACATAAAAATCGCCCTGGAGCATGCGGCAATAACCTGCGGCAAACTCCAGGGCATTCTTTACGATTAACCGAGAATCATCCGGTCATTGGCAAATTCTTCGCCGCCGGAGGCACTGTTGAACTTCTCCAGCAGATCCTCCACGGTGAGCTTTTGCTTTTCCTCTCCTGTGATGTTCAGAATGATTTTACCATCCTTCATCATAATAAGCCGGTTGCCGTGGGCAATGGCGTCCTTCATGTTATGGGTAATCATCAGTGTGGTCAGATGGTCCCGATTGACAATCTTTTCTGTGGCATCCAGGACCTTTGCGGCAGTCTTCGGATCCAGCGCAGCGGTATGCTCATCCAGCAGAAGCAGCTTCGGCTTCACCAGGCTGGCCATCAACAGCGTCAGCGCCTGACGCTGTCCGCCGGAAAGCAGCCCCACACGGCTGGTGAGACGATCCTCCAGACCCAGGTCCAGAATTTTCAGCAGCTCTCTGTACTGCTCCCGTTCCCCTTTGGTAATGCCGATGCGAAGGGTTCTGCGTTTGCCCCGGCGCAGAGCCAAGGCGAGGTTTTCCTCAATCTGCATGGTTGCCGCAGTGCCTGTCATGGGGTCCTGGAATACGCGACCGATATATTTCGCCCGCTTGTGCTCGGAGAGCTTGGTCACGTCAATGCCGTCAATGGTGATGGTGCCGGAATCCACCGGAAACACACCGGCTACAGCATTGAGCATGGTGGACTTACCGGCGCCGTTTCCGCCGATGACAGTGCAGAAGTCCCCGTCCTCCAGATGGAGGCTCAAGCCATTCAGGGCGACCTTTTCATTTACGGTGCCACGGTTAAATACCTTGACAATATTGTCGATCTTAAGCATGGACGCCATCCCCCTTTCCGTTCTTGGTTTTGCCGGGGAAATATTTGCTCTTCCAATAGGGAACTGCCAGGAAGAGGGCCACCACGAAGGCGGTCAGCAGCTTCAAATCGTCGGTGGAGAGTCCCAGACGCAGCACAAACTGAATGACCACATAGTAGATGATGGCGCCAATGATGGAGGCAAGGAGCTTCAGCGCAAAGTTGTGGAAGACACGATCAAAAATCACCTCACCAATGATAACGGCAGCCAGGCCAATGACAATGGCGCCGCGGCCCATGTTGATGTCGGAGAAGCCCTGGTACTGGCTCAGCAGTGCGCCGGCCAGCGCCACAAGACCATTGGAAATCATCAGACCAAGGACCTTTGTGACATTGGTATTGATCCCCTGGGCACGGGCCATATTCTGGTTGGATCCGGTGGCACGCAGGGAACATCCAATTTCTGTGCCAAAAAACCAGTATAGCAGCGCAATAATGACAATGCAGAAAATCAGCAGAACAAAAATAGGATTGGAAACACTTACTTCCCGAACAAATCGAGAGGAGACGGCCAGGTGATATTTATCCACGCTGACGGGCAGGTTTGCCTTTCCACCGCCGGTACCCCAGCCCATGATCCGAAGGTTTACGGAGTACAGAGCAAGCTGGGTGAGAATGCCGGCCAAAATGGCTGGAATACCGCAGAAGGTGTGGAACACCCCGGTTAAGAATCCGGCCATCATGCCGACCAGAATCGCCACCAGCAGAGCGACCCATATATTGGTGCCATTGATGGTCAAGAGAACACAGACGGCGCCGCCGGTGGCAAGCGAGCCGTCAACAGTCAGATCGGCCACATCCAAAATGCGGTATGTGATGTAAACACCAATGGCCATAATGCCCCAAATCATGCCTTGCGCAACTGCGCCGGGCATCGATTTCATCAGTGCCGCAAGAAAATCCATAGGAACTCCCCCATTATGAAATCTTTAAATTTTTCCGATAGTACAGCAAAAACCAGCGGAAAAAGGAAGCCCTCTTTCCGCTGCTTTTGCGATTATTTAGTCAGCGATTGCTTCATAGCCGTCGGGAACGGTAATCCCCAAGGTTTCGCAGTTGGCTGCGTTGTACTTCTTGGTGACGTTCTTTGCAAATTCTACAGGCATGGTGGACACATCTGCACCCTCAGTCAGGATCTTGGCGGCCATCTCGCCGGTGGCGTAGCCCAGGTCATAGTAGCTGATGGACAGGGTTGCCACGCCGCAGCCCTTGCAGATGCCCTCCTCACCGGCAACAACGGGGACTCCGGCAGGAAGCACCACATTGGCAATGGCCTCAGTATTGGAGGCGGCGGTGTTATCGGTGGGAATATAAATCACATCGGAGCTGTCGCAGGCGGACTGCGTTACGGAAGAAACATCGTTGGTATCCGTGAAGGCATAACGGGAAACCTCATAGCCTTCGTCCTTCAGATACCCTTCAATGGTATCGCACTGATATACGGAGTTGGGCTCAGCAGAGCAGTACAGAAGGCCAACGGTTTTAGCGTCCGGGAACAGCTCCTTAATCATGGCAGCCTGCTGATCCAGAGGTGCCAGATCGGAGGTGCCGGAGACATTGGTGCCAACGGTTCCGGTCCAATCGCTGATGTCCAAAGCAGTGGCGTAATCGGTGACAGAGGTGCCCAGAACGGGAATCTCAGAGGTGGCGGCAGCCGCAGCCTGAAGCGGCGCGGTGGCATTGGCCAGAATCAAATCCACATTGCTGGAAACAAAGCCGTTGATGATGGTGGCGCAGTTTGCGGAATCGCCGGAGGCGTTCTTCTCCTCAAACTTCACCTTGTCGCCCAGCTTATCGGTGAGAGCCTGCTTGAAGCCCTCTGTGGCAGCATCCAAAGCCTCGTGCTGCACGAGCTGGCAGATGCCAACGGTATAGGTGCCCTCTGCGCCGGTTGCCTCAGCGGCAGAGCCTTCCGCAGCCTCTGCCGTAGCGGCGGTCTCGGCCGCAGCAGCGGTCTCAGCGGGAGCGGCGGAGCCGGTCCCTGTATCACCGGCAGTAGAACCTTCAGAAGTACCGCAGGCGGTAGTGGCTGCCAGCATGGCCACTGCGGTGAGCAAAGCCAGAAGTTTTTTCACTTGTTTCATAGTGTTCCCTCCAATGGTATGAGCCATCAAAACGGCTCAAACGCTTTAATACGTTACACCATTGGATTATACAACGTTTCTCCCATTTGTCAACCACTTTGCTTCATAAAAGTGACAAGCCGGTGAAGTAATTTTACGGGAATTTCGAAATAATTTTGTGCAGATTTCACAATGGATCCTGTAAAACTAGGGTAACAGGACAATGATCGGAGCCAAATGTCTCGGAATCTATGGCTGCCTCTTGGATTTTGTCCTGAATTCTGTCAGACACCAGCCAATAGTCGATGCGCCATCCGGCGTTGTTCTTCCGGGCGTTGAATCGGTAGCTCCACCAGCTGTAGCGTCCGGTGGCGTCTGGGTAGAGATGCCGGAAGGAATCCGTAAAGCCCGCATTTAGCAGCTCCGTAAATTTTCCGCGCTCCTGGTCAGAGAAACCGGCGTTGCCGCGATTGGGGCCGGGATTTTTTAGATCAATCTCCTGGTGGGCCACATTCATGTCACCACAGACCAACACGGGTTTGATCCGATCCAACTCGGTCAGATAATTCCGGAAGGCGTCGTCCCAACGCATCCGGTGGTCGATGCGCTTTAGCCCCTCTTGCGCGTTTGGCGTGTAGCAGGTCACAATATAATAATCTGCGTATTCCAGGGTGATCAGCCGGCCCTCTGTGTCAAGCTCCGGAATTCCAAGACCGTAGGAGACGAGGATGGGATCCTCCTTGGCAAAGATTGCTGTGCCGGAATAGCCTTTCTTTTCTGCATAGTTCCAAAACTGGCGGTAGCCAGGCAGATCCAGTGCTACCTGTCCTGATTGGAGCTTTGTCTCCTGGAGGCAGAAGAAGTCGGCATCTGATGCGGTAAAATAGTCCAGAAATCCTTTGCCCAGACAGGCGCGAAGCCCGTTGACGTTCCATGAGATCAGCTTCATATCAGTCATCCTTCCCTTCCTGTGCAGCCTTCCACTTGGCTAGAGCAGCAGCCATGGCAGTGTTTCCGCCACCGGTGTCCTGATTCGCCAGATATTTGCGGACATCCCGCTTGTTGGCGCCGGCGGAGGAACGGCGTTTTTTGAAGTCGGAGAGCTTTTCCCGGTAGCCGCAGACGCAGGCAAACATCTGCTTCTCCCCTTCTCCGCGGAGCTCCATCTTTTTGTGGCAGTTGGGGCAGCGAGCATTGGTGGTTTGGGTCAGGCTTCTACGGTATCCGCATTCCCGGTCCGGACAAACCAGCATCTCCCCTCGTTTGCCCTTGACCCGTAGCAGATATTTCCCGCAGTCCGGGCAAGGCGTTCTGGTCTGGTTGTCGTGACGGTAGCTCAGATCGCTGGCTTTTACCGCAGTGACCAGCTCTGTGGCATAGTTCCGCATTCCGGCGACAAAGTCTTGGGCATTTTCCTGTCCTGCGGCAATGGCGGAAAGCTGTCCCTCCCAGCGTGCGGTAAGCGCCGCAGAGCGCAGCTCCTCTGGGACCAGCTCGATGAGCTGAATTCCCTTGGAGGTAGGAACCAGGTCCTTCCCTCTTCGCTCCACATAAAAGGTGGAAAACAGCTTTTCGATAATGTCGGCCCGGGTGGCCGGGGTGCCCAGGCCGGAGGTCTCCTCCAGGATCTTTGAGAGCTGCTTATCCTGGACGGTGGCAGAGGGATGCTCCATGGCGGAAAGCAGGGTAGCTTCGGTGTATCGGGCGGGAGGGCTTGTTTTTCCGGGACGCAAGGTGATGGAGTCTATGGAAATGATGTCGCCCTCCTTAAGGGCCGGGAGCTTCTGATCCGTTTCGTCACTGTCCTCCTCCAGGGAAAAGCTCCGGTCATAGGCGGCGTTCCAGCCCTGGGTTAAGACGCTGCGGCCTTTGGCTGTGAAGCTTTGACCGGCAATGGTGACGGTCAGCTTAATTTCCTCATATTCGGCCGGAGGAAGCAGCACAGCAAGAAAACGACGAACGACCAGGTCGTAAATATTCTTCTCCGGTCCGGACAGTGCATATAGCTCCGGCTGCTCCTCTGTGGGAATAATGGCGTGATGATCGGTGACCTTGGCGTTGTTCACCAGATATTTTGTTTGGAGCGGTTTGTTTCGGTAGATTTGCTGGGCCAAGGCCTTATAGTCTCCAGTCATGCAGCTGCGCAGACGCTCCGGCAGTGTGGGGACCACGTCGTCGGAGATATACCTGGAGTCCGTTCTGGGATAAGTCAGCAGCTTGTGCCGCTCGTAGAGAGACTGCATCAGAGACAGGGTCTCCTTGGCAGAATAGGCGTATTTTTTGTTGGCATCTCGCTGGAGCTCCGTGAGATCATAGGCCGCAGGGGGAGGTGTTTGCTTTCTCGTGCGCTCAATCTTGGTGAGAACGGCGGGCTTTCCCTGTAGCTGCTGAAGGAGCGCCTCGGCTTTGCTGCGGTCAAATATACTGGCGTTTCCCGTTTCGTCCCGCCAGGTGGCGTGGAATCCGGAGAGATTGGCGGTGATTCCCCAGAACTCTCGTGGAGTAAATGCGCGTATCTCCTGTTCCCGCCGAACAATCATTGCCAAGGTTGGCGTCTGGACCCGGCCGGCGGACAGCTGTGCGTTGTATTTGCAGGTCAGGGCCCGGGTGACGTTCAGGCCAACCAGCCAGTCTGCCTCACTGCGCGCCTGGGCAGACTGAAAGAGACTGTCATAGCGTGTGCTGGGCTGCAGATTGGCAAATCCATCTCGGATAGCCTTGTCTGTTTGAGAGGAGATCCAAAGCCGGGAGGTCTTTCCCTTCCAGCCTGCCTTCTGCATAATCCACCGGGCCACCAGCTCCCCCTCTCTTCCGGCATCGGTGGCAATAATCAGCTCGGAAACATCGCTGCGCTTCATCAGGGCGGCAACAGCCTGGTATTGTTTTCGGGACTCAGGAATGACCACCAGCTTCATCTGCTGGGGCAGCATTGGAAGATCCTGCATGTCCCATTTTTCATAGCGTTTATCATAGACGTCCGGGTCCGCCAGGGTCACAAGGTGTCCCAATGCCCATGTGACGATATACTGTGAGCCCTCCAAACAGCCGTTGCCGCTTTTTGTGCAGCCAAGGACCCGGGCAAGCTCACGGCCCACAGAGGGCTTTTCTGCCAGTACCAATATCTTTCCCATGTGATTATCCCTCATTTCATGACAGTATCATCAGTGTACCACAGCAGACGGAAAAATGGAAGAAAACTTTGCAGCGTCAAAGAAACCGTAAATTGCCAGGGGAGAAACCATGACTTTTTTGTGCAAATGCCTCATTTATATTTCCACTGGAATCTGGTATACTAAAGCAAATACGGAAACGAGGTCTAAGCTATGTCTCTTTCTCTTGGGAACTATACCGCATCCTTCCATATCTCCTCTACGGATACCGATGCCGCCTATGAGATTCGGCCTTCGGCGCTGTTTGTATATCTTCAGCGGGCCATTACAGACCACTCCCAGCAAGTCGGCACAAGCCGGGACGATGTGCTGGCGAAATACAACTGCTATTGGATGGTTCTGCGAATTTGGGTGAAGCTAAAGCGGCCCATCATCTGGGGCGAAACCCTTACAGTAAATGTCACAGTGCGCCATCCCCAGGGAACGCGGGTGTACCGGGACTGTGATCTTCTGGTGGGGGACGAACAGGTGGGAGAGGCAACCACCGTATGGGTTCTGGCCAACCGAAAAACAAAGCGTCCCATCAGCCTGGAGCACCTGCCGGAATATCCGGAGGTGGATCCGCCTACGGCTAAGAACATCCAGCTCTCCCGCATTACATTCCCGGAGAGCATGGAGCTTCATGACCGCCGGAGGCTCTACTACAGTGACACGGACATCAACGGTCATATCAACAACACCCGGTATGTGGACCTTGCCTCAGATGCGGCAGAGCTGAATCTGAGGCCCCAAGGCGTGTTTATGCAGGAGATTCTGATCTCCTATGTGAATGAATGCTTTGCCGGAGAGGAGATCAGCCTGTATCGGGGAAAGTCTGAGGGCAAGCTCTATATCCACGGAGTTGGTCCGGATGGTACGGACCGCTTTGACTGCACCATTCGCATGAGCTCCGCGGAGGGACTATAATACCATCTGAAATAAGCTCAGCCCGTCTGCAAGGTGTTGCAGACGGGCTGAGACTGTCGAAAAAGCCGGAGGGCTTTTCCGACAAAGGGGTTGCGGCCTGATGCGCGCATTTTTGTGCGCAAAGCGCACAAAAGCCACACTTTCAGGCCGAGAGGTATGTTCCGCCATGTACACGCCCCGGCGGAACATGATTTGATCCTATTTCGCCGCTGCGGCGGCGAAACTCTACGAGGTTTTTTGACAAACTGAGCCCGCCTGCAAGGTGTTGCAGACGGGCTGTTTGTTTATTCTGCGGCGGTGGTAAGAATTCGATCGTTATCCAATGCCTTTCCGGCTTTTTGGGAAAACTGGGCAAGCAGGTCGTCTACGGTCATATGCTGCCGCTCCTCCCCGGAGACATCCAGGACGATATGCCCCGCATCCATCATCAGCGTGCGGTTTCCCATGGTCAGGGCCTGCTTCATATTGTGGGTGACCATAAGGCAGGTGATATTCCGCTGGGCAACCACCTTGCGAGTGATTTCCAGAACCTTCTCCGCAGTGGCGGGGTCCAGGGCGGCAGTGTGCTCGTCCAGAAGCAGCAGCTTCGGCGTAACCATAGTGGCCATAAGCAAGGTCAGCGCCTGGCGCTGGCCGCCGGAGAGGAGGCCAACGGGGTTTTTCATGCGGTCTTCCAGTCCCATGTCCAGCTGCGCCAGCATATCCCGGAACATCTCCCGCTCTTTTTTGCTGACTCTGCTAAAAAATGCAAACCGGGACCGGGACTGGCGAAGGTAGGCAATGGCCAGATTTTCCTCAATGGTCATGTTGGGCGCGGTGCCCTTTAGCGGATCCTGGAACAGATGCCCGATGGAATGGCTTCGGTGATATTCCGGGGCGAACGTGATGTTCTGGCCGTCCAGCTCCACTGTGCCGTCATCCACATAAAAGGTCCCGGCAATGGCGCCGAACAGTGTGGATTTTCCTGCGCCATTGGAGCCGACAATGGTGGCGAAATCCCCCTGGGGGAGGGTCAGCGTGATGCCGTCCAGCGCCTTTTTCTCATTGACGGTGCCGGCATTGAAGGTTTTTGAGATATTCGTGAGCTTCAGCATGAGGCACCTTCCTTTCTGCGCTGGATTTTCTGTTTCTGGAAGGCAATAAAACGCTTCATGGTGGGCGATGCAATGGCGATGGCGACAATCAGCGCAGAGACCAGCTTCATGCATTCGGCGGGAACGTTTAGCCGCAGAGCTACGGCCACAAACAGACGGTACAGACAGGAACCGATGATGGCGCCCAGCACCCGGCGGAACATGCCGCCCTTCCCCACCAGAGTCTCGCCAATAATCAAAGACGCCAGTGCGATGGTCACCATGCCGGTTCCCAGATTGATGTCGCAGCTCTTCTGATACTGGGCCAATACGGCGCCGGACAGCGCCGTAAAGCTGCCGGAAATGCAAAGGCCCACCGTGATGGTAAAGGAGGGATTCACCGAGGACGCCTTGATCATGTCCGGACTGTCGCCGGTGGCACGGATGGACAGGCCAAGCCGGGTTTTGAGGAACCAGGTGAGCAGTCCCCCCATTACCAGCACAATGGCTGCCGCCACAAAGAATTTGTACCAGCTCCCCATGACAGGCTCCAGAGCGGCCTTTGCCATGGAGAAGATGGTGTCGCACTTAAACACACTAAGGGTGGAAGAGAATCCCATGACGGCAAGATTTACCGTATACAGCCCGGTATTGACAATAATACCCGCAAGAATGCTGGCAACGCCCAGCTTGGTCTGGAGAAAAGCTGTGATGTAGCCGGACAGTACGCCGGCCAGCATGGCAGCCAGCAGTCCCAAAATCGGGTGCCCCAGCAGCGTCACCTGACAGCACACTGCGCAACCCAGGGTGAAGCAGCCGTCGGTGGAGAGGTCAGCGATATTTAGAATTGAAAAGCTCAGGAACAGGGCCAGAGCAACCAAAGCGTAAATGCATCCCAATTCCATGGCGGTCTGGGCGGTGCTGAGTGTGAAAATGGAGGATAAAAGCTCCATGTGGTTCCCTCCTCAACATAGGGCGGGGTATTTCACCCGCCCATGGTTATGATTTTGATGGAATAATCAGCTAAAGCTTTCCTGGGTGGTGGTTTCCTTCACCTCTTCGCAGAGATTCTGGAAGGAAGCGTAATCCAGGCCAATGGCCTCAGCGGTCTCGGTGTTGACCATGGCGATGCCGCTGGACATAATCTCAACAGCCGTGGCAGCGGGATCTGCGCCGTTCACCAGAATGTCTGCCACCATGTCTGCGGTTTTGGTTCCGAGGGTCACATAGTTGACGCCGTAGCCACAGAAGGCGCCGTTGAGGGCAAAGGAATCTGCACCGGCATAGTGGGGAATCTTGGCGTCGATAAACTTCTCATAGATGGCCAGCTCGGCGGTCATTACGGTGTTGTCGGTGGGGGTGAACACGGCGTCCACGCCGGCGGCAACCAGAGCGTCCGCAGCCAGGGAAAGTTCGTCGTTGGTGGTGCCGGTCTTTTCGATGGTCTCAATCCCCTTCTCCTGGCAGTACGCCTTGGCGCTGGCGATGGCGGACTTGGAGGAATCCTGGCCCTGATCATACAGCAGGCCGAGCTTTTCGAGATCGGGATTTGCCGCAAGCATCAGGTCGATCATGGCCTCCACATTCAGCGCATCAGAGGTGCCGGTGATGTTGGAGCCGGGGGCATCCATGCTGGCAACCAGGCCTGCGCCTACGGGATCCGACACGGCGGAGAACACCACGGGGGTCTGGGTTTCCTCTGTGGCAGCCTGCATAATCAGTGCCGCAGGGGTGGCAATGGGGATGATCACGTCAACGTTGTCGGCAATCAGATCGGCGGCGATCTGGTTCAGGGTGGTGGAATCAGCCTGACCGTTTTTCGTATAATCTGCGTAGTCAAAGGTGACGCCCAGTTCCTGGCCCTTAGCGTCCAGCTCGGCCTGAATGGCGGCCTCGATCTGGTCCAGAGATGCATCGTCTACATACTTGACGATGCCGACCTTATAGGTAGTACCGGCAGCAGCGGTGTCAGCGGCCGAGGCGACCTGGGCGGTCTGCGCAGGTGCGGCAGCGGTTGCTGCGGCGGAATCCACGGCGGAGCTTCCGGCAGCACCGGAGCCACAAGCAGCCATAGAAATCATCATGGCGGCGGCTGCAGTCAGGGAAAATGCGTGCTTGATCAGATTGAGTTTTTTCATGGGGATGTTCCTCCTAAAAGATATTTGACTGCATTCGGCCGGGTGAAGCGGACGCCAAGGGGTATAAAAAAGACTCTTATCCCTATCATAGGGACAAGAGTTAAACTCCTGCGGTACCACCCTGGTTGGTGTAAAACACCCGCTCTGCGCACAGTCATGCGCTCCAATGTGATAACGGGCTGGAACCCCCGTTGCCATCTACTTGGATTACTCCGTTCAAGGCACCCTCACAGGTCCATTCACATCCGGTTTCTCTGCCGCGATTCCACCACCCGCCGCTCTCTAAAAGATTCCCCGGTGCTACTATTCCTGCTCATCGGTTTTGCTTGTCTAGGATTATAGGGGATGATCGGCGGTTTGTCAATAGCTTTTTGAAAAAATTTTACGATTTACCGGAGAAAAGTGCTTTTCCTCGAAAATAAGGGGCCGAGAGCCATGCTCTCAGCCCCTCCCCTCTCAGGAAATATTAACGCGTACAATGCAGCGGAACTGATCCTTTCCGATGTTTGTGGTGATGTAGGCGGTGCCATTGGACACAGCGGTGACAACGCCCTTGCTGTCCACAGTGGCAACATCCGTGTCGTCGGATTTCCAGGTGAAGCTGGGGACATCCTTGCCAAGCACGGAGGTCAGGGTCAACTGGAAGTATTCGCCCTTCCGGGACAGGGTAACGTCTGTGTAGTTGATTACATACTCGGAGTCATCGCTGTTGTAGCCCTTGCTGCCGGTGACATCCACGCAGCGAACAATGCAGCTGGCGGTGTAGTCGGAAATGGAGGCGGAAATCACAGCGGTGCCGTCGGCCACGGCAGTGACAAGTCCCTTGTCGTCCACGGTGGCAACGCTGGGGTCAGAGCTCTCCCAAACGGTGGCCTTTACCTGTGCCGGTGTCAGGTCATAGTCAATGGACAGCTGCGCCGTCTGCCCCTCATAGTTCATGGTGATGTCCTCCATGTTCATGTCGAGGACGGTATCGGGAACTTCGAAGCTGCACACCACTGTGACGGCGATATAGGTGTCGCCGCACTCACCCTTGACGGTGCAGATGCCGCCGCGGCGGGCACGAATGGTGCCGCTGCTATCTACGGTAGCCACGGTCTCATCATCGCTGGACCATTCGATTTCGGACTCCGCAGAAGCGGGAGAAATGACATAGGATACCTTTGCGGTTTCCCCTCTGGAATACATATAGATTGTAGAAGCGCCGGTGACGGTGAACTGATCCAGCTCAATGGGCTCTTTGGAAGGGGCAGGCGTCTCCTCCAGGACGGAGCCTTCTGTGACTGCGGCTTCCGGGCTGGGGGCTTCCGTCTCAAGGGCCGGAGCCTCCGTGGGGGTAACCTGAGCGGTCTCTACGGCGGCGGTGGGCTTGGCGGTGCCAAGCAGCTCCTCGTCGGACATTGTGTTAAAGAAGCCCATACGGAACAGCATAATACCAATGCCGCCGGCAATCAGCAGAAGCGAAACCACCAGGCCGATCAGTACACCGACCACAGCGGCGCTGCTCTTTTTCATGGATTTTTTATTCCGGGTCCGGGGCTCTTCCGACTCCTGACGGCGGGGCTTCTGGGGAACTCGGGTGACACGTTCCTTGGGTGTTGGGTCCTTGGGCGCCTTGGCGGCCCCTGCGGGCTTCTGCTCCTTGGCGGCCTCTCGAACCTTGGCGGCATCAAATACCATGGTCACATCGGATTCCTCCGATTTCGGCTTGGAGGCCGCTTCGCTGTTCACCTCAGCAATCACATCATCCAGGTCCGGAACGTCCTCCTGGTCAACAGGGGTCTCCAGAATCTCCGTCAGGTCGTCGCCAAGAGACAGTTTAAGCTCACTGAGTACATCCTTTAGTACCTCGTCATTATAATCCTCTCTGCCGCAATTTGGACAGACGTCTGCTCCGTCCGGAATTACATTGCCGCATTTTTCACAGATCTTGCTCATATACTTCCTCCACAAATCATGAATTCTATCCTGTAAAATGACACGCATATTTAAGGTCGCCTCCTATAATAGCACATCTTTCTACAAAATCCAATGATTATATGCGTATTCCTGTTGCTTTTTTTTCAGTTTTAACGTAAAATAGAGCAGAATGGCTTTCCCGTGCATATGTTGCAGTTTTCGATCACGCCCCATATGCATATCATTTCCTCTGAATGGGAGGTTTTAAATTGATCGATCCAAGAAAAATTACACCGTTGCTGAGCAATATGACGGTGGACCGGGAAATCGGCCGCGGTCCCAACGGAGTGGCGTATCTGGTCACTCGGCGCCTGGACGGGAAGAAGATGGTATTAAAGCACATCTCCATCCCCGCCAGTGATGCAGAGACCAAGGCGCTCATCTATGCCGGTGCCGTCTCCGGTGAGGCGGATGCACAGCGTTATTATGCCTCGCTGGTCAAGGACATCAAGTCTGAGCTACTGCTGCTCAACGGGATCAAGAATGCATCCAACATTCTGAAGTTCCGCGGCTACCAGGTGGACCAAAAGTTCATCGGTTCCGGCTATGATGTGTATCTTCTGGCAGACTTCTGCCGCAGTCTCCCAGCATACATCGCGGCGCATCCGCTGACGAAGCTCCAGGCGGTCAATCTGGCGATTGACCTCTGCTCCGGGCTGGAACAGCTCCGGGCTGCCGGCCTGGTTCACAAGGACATCCGTCCCACCAACATCTACCTGGGTGACAATCGTCATTTCCTCCTGGGAGATCTGGGCGTGGTTAAGATGACGGACCTGGAATACAGCTCCATGCCGGATCAGCTGCTCACGGATTATTCCGCACCGGAGGTTGTTCCCTCGGATGCGAGCCTTTCTGCCACCATGGATATCTACAGCGTCGGCATGATCCTCTATGAGATCTACAACGGCGGTCTGCTGCCCATGGGGGATAACGACAGGTTTGTCCGGACGGATGGAGAGCTTCCTGCCCCGGCCTATGCCGATATTGCGCTCTCTGACATCATCCTTAGAGCCTGCGCCTTTGATCCGGAAAATCGGTATCAGACCCCCGGAGAGATGAAGCAGGCGCTGGTGCTCTATATGCAGCGGGGCAATATCTCCAATACGCCCTTGGTACCCCCTGCCCAAGCCCAGGAGGAAGAGGCCGAGGTGGATGTGGCAACCATTGCCGCCACCGTAGAGGCCGGACAGGCCGCTGAGGCGGAGCAAAACGACGAAGATTCCCAGGCCGGAGAGCGAGAGATCCCTGATCCTGGTTTTGTGCTGGATGAGGAGGACGACGTGCCGAAGATCTCTTTGAACGACCTTTCTGATGATGACCTGCTGCTGCCTGCGGATACGGAGATTTCCGTAGAAGATTTCCTTGCTTCCATCCGGAGTACTCCGGGGCTGGAGGTTGTGTCCATGGATGCCAAGGGGAACACTTCCACCGTGCCCGGGTATGAGACGGAGGAGACCCTTCCGGAGGGAACGGAAATCGTAGATTCTGCGGATAACCATGTGTCTGCGGAGGCGGAGCAGGAGATTGCGGCGGAGCTTGCGGCAGAGAATAGCCAGCAGTCGGAGACGCCTGCTAATCCGGTGGAGGAATCGGATGAGGCCCCTCAGGAGCCTGTTGAGGAGGCACCCCAGGAGCCCGTGGAGGAGGCGCCACCCCAGCGGAGTCGCCGGAAACGCCCCCGTCCTGCGCCCGAGCCCCCGCAGAACGATGATCCCAATGTCTATGACAGCGGGTATGAGGAGCCGGAAGGCGACGAATATGACGATGATGGCGACAGCGACGGTCCTACTTCCGGATGGAAAAAGGCGCTGATTGCGGTGATCGTGGTCCTGGTGCTGGCAGGCGGCAGCTTTGCCGGGTATCTGTTTATGACGGACACTGTGAAAAATGTCACCGCAGAGTCGGTCTCCTCCTCCTCCGTGGTGGTGAAGGCGGAAACAAAAAACAATACGCCTATGGAAGTGGTTTGCTCCACCGCCACCGGTGAGGTCTCCAGAATGCCCTTCAGTGCCGGCGGCACCACCTTTACCGGACTGAATCCCAGCACAACCTATACCTTTACCCTCAAATCCACAGGGGGCAAGCTCCTTCTGGGCAGCAAGTCTGCGGAAACCAAAACCGAGCAAATGACCAATCTGACTGGGTTTGCCGCCTCCTCCGTGTCGGCGGTCAGCGCCAACCTGGTGATTAGCGGTACCGGCGCCCAGCCGGATAAATGGGTTGTGACATGCACTGCGGACAACGGTGACGTGGTTACAGCGGAGGCTACAGACGCCTCGGAGCCCATCGAAGTCACCGGACTGACCCCTGCCACCAATTACACGGCCACCATTGCCAGAGGCGACGGCGACCAGCTGGGCGGCACCACCACCTGTACCTTTACCACCATGGACTACACGGTGCTCAACACCTTTGAGGCGGAGAACGTCACCGCCACCGGGGCGACGGTAAAGTGGACCTATACCGGCACGGTGCCGGACAGCTGGACCGTTACCTGCGAAGGGACAGACGGCTCCTCCACTGCTCAGAATGTAACCGGAACGGAGTGCGCACTGGACGGTCTCAGCGCCGGTGTTACCTATACGGTGACGCTTTCCTGCCCGTCCCTTCAGGAGACGGACCGCAAGACCATCACCGTGGAGATCTCCTCCGCATCTGTGACGGAGATTGTCAGCACCCAGGATGAAAACGGCAGTATCAAGGTCGAATGGCAGTTCACCAGCGACGAGGCCCCGAAGCAGTGGAATATTTCCTATGTATATGCTTCGGAGAACGAGGTTACACCGACGCTGATGACCACCGATACCAATTCGCTGACGCTGGAGAATCCCGTGCCCAACACGGAATACACCTTTACCATTGAAAGCGCTGACGATCTGCCGGTAGGCGGCAGCACCCAGACCACCTGTGTCACGGGAGAAGCCGAAAAGTTCACGGATTACGGCTGCTCCGATGCAACGATGACGCTCTATGCCCTGGAGGAAAATCCGGACAGCCTGGAGGATGAGACGGATTCCTTTACCACTGCCGAGCACATTGCCTTCAAGGTAGAGGTCAATTACGACGCCACCGATGAGGACAAACAGGTCAAGACGCTGTATGTGATTCGTGGTACCAACGGTGTTCCCTATTACGTCTATCGGAATGACGATCCCGGCCGGTCCTGGTCCGGCAGCTGGACCACGGCGCGGCATACCGGCGATCTCCCGGATACCATTTCTAAGCCCGGCAGCTACACCTTGGAGGTATACTTCAACGGAAAGCTCCTGGCGTCCAAGGATTTCACCGTTACGACGGAATAACGGATCTGCTCCCGGCCAACCGGCCGGGAGCATTTCATACCGATTACTTTTTCTCAAAGGACAGACAGTCGGTGCACTGGTCCACGGTGGGGTTTGCTTCGTGGGTGCCCACATGGATCTTGCTGAGGGAGCAGTAATTCTCTGCCTCACAGTGATGGGCACACTGATTTACCGTGCATTCAATGGCATGGTTGGCCACACAGCTACAGCTCATGGTTCTTCCTCCTCTCTTGTAGTGGCGTTAGTATGTCCGAAATCGGGAAGAATATCAGATGTGCGTTCAGGTAGAAAATAATTGATTTCAAAAAATATTTGTCCTGTTTATATCCAGTTCATAATCTGCTGATATTCTAACAGACACAGAGAATTTTTCATGAGAAAGGCAGGCGGGATCATGCATCGGCGCAATACTTTTTTTTCGGGACGCAACGGCCCGGATGCACTGTCTATGACGTCGTGCGTTGCCGCATGCGTGCTGCTGATTGTTTCTATGGTGCTAGGCGGACAGGCCAGCAATATTCTTTGGCTGTTGGCCCTGGTGTTTCTGGTGGCCAGCTATTTTCGGATTTTAAGCCGAAATATTCCCAAACGACAGCGGGAAAATCAAAGGTTTCTAGAGCTGATGTCCCCTGTAACAGACTGGTGGCACCGCAAAAAGCTGCGCCGCCGTCAGAAGAACCTATACTGCTTTTTCAAGTGTCCCCAATGCGGGACAGTGCTGCGGGTCCCCAAGGGAAAGGGACATATTCGCATCACCTGCAAGAATTGCAGCCATGTATTTGAAAGGAACAGCTGATGTTTGGTTATATTACAGCAGATCCTTCTCAAGTGGATGACGTCCAGCGTCAGCGGTACAGCGGCTGTTACTGCGGACTTTGCCGGACACTGCAGAAACGTCACGGCCTGCTGGGGCGCATGACGCTGACCTATGATATGACATTTCTGGTGCTTGTGCTTACCAGCCTCTACGAGCCGGAGGAACGGCAGGGTGTGGGGCGGTGTCCGGTCCACCCGCTGAAAAAGCGCGGATTTTGGACCAGCAGCTTTTCGGAATATGCCGCGGATTTAAATGTACTGCTGGCTTGGTGGAATTGTCTGGACGATTGGGAGGATGAGCATAGGCTCTCACGGCTGCTGCTCTACCGCTGCCTTTCCCGGCGGTGCAAAAAGCTGGAAACGGAATATCCCAGACAGTCAGCGGCGATTCGCACCTGTCTGACAGAGCTCCACCGGTACGAAGCAGGTCCCGAGGTCAGTGCGGACCGGGCGGCAGACTGCTTTGGCACCCTGATGGGAGAGCTATTCGTGGTGAAGGAGAACGACTACTGGTCCCCTACCCTGCGGCGTCTGGGGGAAGGGTTGGGCCGATTTATCTACATCATGGACGCCTGCATAGACGCACAGGAGGACCAGCGGAAAGGACGTCCCAATCCGCTGCTGGCGCTGGGGGCTCAGCGTGACCGGGAGGGAGACTATGCCCTGTTGAGCATGCTTCTGTCCGATGGGGCGGCTGCCTTTGAAAAGCTGCCCCTGGAGCAGGACATGGGGTTGATGCGCAATATACTTTACGCCGGCGTATGGCAGAAATACAATCAGGCATTTTATCGGAGAGATCAAAGAGAAGAACGAAACAGAGAAGGAGATACACATTCATGAGAGATCCCTACGAGGTACTTGGCGTACCCAGAACGGCGACGGAGGATGAGATCAAGTCAGCCTATCGGAAGCTGGCGAAAAAGTATCATCCGGACCTGCACCCTGGCGACGAGGAATGTGCCAGAAAGATGAACGAGGTCAACGCCGCCTATGAGGCCATTAAAAACCCTCAGCCGCAACAGCAGCAGTCCTATGGTGGCTCCGGCGGCAGCGGGGCCGGTTATGGCGGATCAGCAGGGTACGACCCCTTTGGATTTGGCTTTGATCCCTTTGGCTTTGGGTACCAGCAGCGAAGCCAAACCCAGTATGAGACCCGGGACTCCAGTGAGATCCAGGCAGCGCTCCACTACATTAACGCCGGAGCCTACGATGAGGCCATGCATGTGCTCTCCTCCATTCCGGAGGCAGACCGGGATGATCGGTGGTACTACTGCAGCGCCAGGGCCAATTATGGCCAGGGAAACCGTGTGGCAGCCATGGAGCATATCCGGCGAGCCATGCAGATGGATCCGGACAATCTGGATTATCAGCGGTTCTATCAGATTGTTCAGTCCGGTGGAAACGTCTATACCAGGGCCGGGGACCATTACGGCTTCTCCAGCGGCGTAAACAGCAGCTTCTGCTATCCCATGTGTATGGCCTGGTGCCTGTGCAACGCCTGCTTTGGGGGAAGATATTACTGGCTGTGCTGTTAAGGAGGCACCTTGATGAACTTACCATTTGTATCCCGGCAGGTTCTGGATTCGGCAGAGCTGCAGATTCAGAATCTGAACCAGGAATATCAGAACTATCGCCGCAGAACGGAGTCCGCCCGGGAAACATCCTATCAGAGCGGACGGAACGATGCGGCACGGCAGTTCCTCCCGGTCTATGACAATTTGCTCCGGGCCCTTCAACAGCCCTGTCAGGATGAGGCCTATGTAAAAGGCATTGAAATGACCTTGAAATCCCTGCTTGGCGTGCTTTCCGGCCTGGGAATTACGGAGATTCCCGCCCTAGGGGAGACCTTTGATCCCGCTATCCATGAGGCGCTGGAGCACATCACTGACAGCTCCGTTGGGGAAAATACCATTACCAGTGTGGCGCTCACCGGATTCCGACAGGGAGAAACCGTACTGCGGCACGCCTTGGTGATTGTGGCAAACTGACGGATTCAGGGAGAGGATCCCTGTTTGATTTTTTGGAGGGACTATATTATGGCAAAGCTGATTGGCATTGACCTGGGTACAACAAATTCCTGCGTGGCGGTGATGGAAGGCAGCGATGTGGTGGTCATTCCCAATGCGGAGGGCGGAAGAACCACGCCGTCTGTGGTGGGGTTTTCTAAAACAGGAGAGCGGTTTGTCGGTCAGACCGCAAAACGCCAGGCTGTGGCGAACCCTGACCGCACCATTTCCTCGATTAAACGGGAGATGGGGTCAGACTATACGGTGAAGATTGATGGGAAAAAGTATACGCCCCAGGAGATCTCCGCCATGATTCTTCAAAAGCTGAAAAAGGACGCCGAGGACTATCTGGGAGAACGGGTGGACAGCGCTGTGATTACGGTTCCCGCCTATTTTACCGATTCTCAGCGCCAGGCGACCAAGGACGCCGGAAAGATTGCCGGGCTGGACGTCCAGCGCATTATCAATGAGCCCACGGCGGCGGCTCTCGCCTACGGTGTGGACAAGGAGGCGCCCCAGAAGATCATGGTCTATGACTTGGGCGGAGGCACCTTTGACGTGTCCATTTTGGATATAGACGGCGGCGTGATTGAGGTTTTGGCCACTGCGGGAAATAATCGCTTGGGTGGCGATGATTTTGACGCCTGTGTGGTGGATTATCTGCTCGCTGAGTTTAAAAAGGAGACCCACATGGACATCCGGAAGGATGCCGCAGCCATGCAGCGGGTACGGGAGGCAGCGGAAAAGGCAAAAATCGAGCTTTCCGGGGTCAGTTCTACCACGGTCAATCTGCCCTATCTGGCGGTGGGTGCCCAGGGGCCGGTCCACATGGATGTGACACTGACCCGAGCAATGTTCAATGAGCTGACCAATCATCTGGTGGAAAAGACCATGATGCCGGTGCAGCAGGCGCTGTCCGATGCCGGCGTCAAAAGTGCGGAGCTGGGCAAGGTCCTGATGGTGGGAGGCTCCAGCCGGATTCCGGCAGTTCAGGAGGCAGTGAAGCGGTTTACCGGGAAGGAGCCCTTTAAGGGAATCAACCCGGATGAATGTGTTGCCATGGGTGCGGCGCTCCAGGGCGGTGTGCTTTCCGGACAGGTCACAGGCCTGCTGCTGTTGGATGTGACCCCCCTGAGCCTGGGAATCGAGACGCTGGGTGGCGTATGCACGCGGCTCATTGAGCGGAACACCACGCTGCCCATTACCAAGAGCCAGATCTTCTCCACTGCGCAAAACTTCCAAACCTCGGTGGAGATTAACGTGCTTCAGGGAGAGCGTCAGATGGCCAGGGACAACAAGTCCTTAGGCAAGTTTAAGCTCACCGGGATTCGCCGCGCGCCTCGGGGTGTCCCACAGATAGAGGTTACGTTCAATATTGATGCCAACGGCATCGTCAATGTCTCTGCAAAGGACCTGGGCACCGGAAAGCAGCAGGCCATTACCATTACAGCCTCCTCCAATCTTTCTAAGGAGGACATTGACCGGGCCATTCGTGAGGCCCAGCAGTATGCGGCGCAGGATCAGCAGCAAAAGGAGGCGGCCACAGCCGCGGACCAGCTGGAGCAGCTGATGTTCCAGGCCCAATCTGCCAAAAAGCTCACCAAGGATCAAAAGCATGCCCGAACGGCTGCGCTTCGAAACGCGGCCAAGGCAAAGCGCAGCAAGGACCCCGGACAGATGCAGGAGAGCATTCGGGAGCTGCAACAGCTGCTGGAGTCCTTTGGTGCAGAGGTGGAATATGACCCCAACGGGGCCCAGGACGCAGATGACGAGGAAGAAGACAAAGACTGAGCAATAGCCCGGGAATGCAGCAGCATTCCCGGGCTATCTTATTGCCAGCCTCGGGCCGACGGGTCTAAGGTGCTGGCAGCGGTATAGAGGAGTCCGTTGAGAATCGCCACAGCCACGGTACTGCCTCCCTTTCGTCCCATGGCAGCAATGGCGGGGATCTGGAGCGCCTGGCAGGTCTCCCAGATCCGCTTCTTGCTTTCTACCACGTTGACAAAGCCCACCGGCACCGCAATCACCAGTGCCGGCCGAAGCCCCTGCCGGAGCTGCTCCTCGATTTTGAAGAGGGCCGTTGGGGCGTTTCCCACTGCAAGAATGGCGCCAGGCCACCGTTGACGGGCCAGCTCCATGGCGGCAGAGGCCCGGGTCGTCCCCTGCTCCTTTGCCATTTGGACCACCGATTCCTCTGCCATCAGACAGTGGGCCTGGCAGCCGAGTGCTTGCAGGCTGGGACGGCTGATGCCTGCCAAGGCCATATTGGTGTCTGTCACAATGGTGGTTCCCCGGCGGAGGGCCTCCACAGCCAAGGGAACGGCCCGGTGGGTAAATTGCAGAGTGCCGGCAAAGTCAAAGTCTGCCGTGGCGTGAATGACCCGCCGAACGATCGGGCCGTGGATGGGATCCAGGGTGACGCCCTTGGCGTCCAGCTCCTGGGCGATAATCGACATACTGGTGTTTTCGATATCAGCAGGTCGTGTGTGCTCCGGCATCAGTATTCAATCCCCTTTCTTGCAGTGATGCCCCGGACGTAGGGGTGGCGGACACATCGCATTTCCGTAATATAGTCGGCGGCCTCCAGCATCCAGGGACTGGGATTTCGCCCGGTCAGAACAATTTCCCGGCCTGATGGCCGCTGAAGAACAGCCTGGCGGAGCAGCTCCTCAGGGACAACCTGGAGAGAAGCTGCGGCACAGGCCTCATCCAGAACCAGCAGGTCACAGTGGGTTTCCACCGCCTGATGTAGATGCAGTGTGTGAATACGCCGGGTTTCGGACTGTTCCTCCGAGGTCATCTGGGAAAAGAACCTTGTCCCCGCTTTCCCGGAGAAGATCTCCGCCCCTAGCTTTCGCAGGGGTTCCAGCTCGCCGCTGGTCCCGCTTTTAAGAAACTGGACGATGGCAACAGAGCGCCCCTGTCCCAATGCCCGTAGCGCCAGCCCCATGGCGGCGGTGGTTTTTCCTTTTCCGTCTCCGTGGTAGAGATGAATCAGTCCGTTGTCCATTGAAATGCCTCCATTGCCCGGTAGAGCCTGTCTAAATCCAAATTCCTTCGGACGGTGTCCGCCAGTATATCGTACTGCCGCTGGCGGTAGCTGGCTCTGGATTCTACGGTCTGTTCGGACGGATCCAAGCCCTTCCGCTGAAGGAGCCAAAGGGCCAGCTTTTCGGTCAGCGTCCCGGAATCAAACAGGCCGTGGAGGTAAGTCCCGAATACCAGGCCTTGTGCCGCACCCTCAGAGGTCCCGTCGGAGAGAACGGCAAAGGGAGCGGCATCTCCATGGGTGAGGCCCATGTGAATCTCGTAGCAATCTAGTGCCGCGCCGGAAAAGGGCTGCGGCTGTGCCGTGGCAGTGACCCGGGTACGGGTTTTGTCCGAAGTGAACACCGTGGTCACAGGAAGCAGCCCCAGGCCGTCCATCGTTCCCGCAAATTCAACACCCTGAGGATCGGAAATCCTCTGTCCCAGCATCTGATAGCCGCCACAGACACCCAGCACCGGGGTCCCGGCCTGGCTTTTGCGCTGGATGAGGACGGCAAGTCCTGTCTCCCGGAGCCATTTTAGGTCGGCCATGGTGCTTTTTGTCCCAGGCAGGATGATGAGATCCGGGTTGCCCAGCTGGTGGGGGTCACGGACATAGCGAATGCCCAGAGACGGGTGCTCCTCCAGGGGCGAAAAATCCGTGAAATTTGAGATGCGAGGCAGACGGATTACCGCAATGTCCACGGGCTTTTGGTGGGAGCTCTGATCCAGACGGGCCGACAGGCTGTCCTCGTCGTCGATGTCCACATGGGTGTAGGGAATCACGCCCAGGACAGGGACCCCGGTCAGATCCTCCAGCATGTTAAGGCCGGGACGCAGAATTTCCACATCACCCCGGAATTTATTGATAATGGTGCCCAAAATTCGGCTGCGTTCCTCCGGCTCCAGCAGAGAAACTGTGCCATAGAGCTGGGCGAATACGCCACCGGGGTCAATATCCCCCACCAAAACCACCGGTGCGTTCACCAGCTTTGCCAGGCCCATATTGACAATGTCGTCGGTTTTCAGATTGATCTCCGCAGGACTGCCTGCTCCTTCGATGACAAGGATGTCGTTTTCCGCGGCAAGGCTGCGGTAAGCAGAGAGGATGTCCGGGACCAGGGATTTCTTCATCTTAAAATAATCTACGGCTCGATATTGACCGCGAACCTGACCATTGACAATGACCTGACTGCCGGTATCACTGGAGGGCTTTAGGAGAATGGGGTTCATGCGGACGTCCGGCTCTTTTCCGGCGGCCTCTGCCTGGGCTACCTGCGCCCGGCCCATTTCCAAGCCATCCCGGGTAATATAGCTGTTGAGGGCCATGTTTTGACTTTTGAAGGGCGCGACCCGGTACCCGTCCTGGGAAAAAATCCGACACAGGGCCGTGACCAGAAGGCTCTTCCCTGCCCCGGACATGGTACCCTGGACCATGATGCATTTTGCCATATCACAGTACCTCCTCCAGCACGTTCAGCAGGGTCTGGTTCTCCGCCTCTGTGCGGATTGCCGTGCGATACCATCCCGGGCCCAGTCCCTGGTAATTAGAGCAGTCCCGAATCAGAATCCCCCGCTGACGCAAACGCTCCGGAAGATGGGCCTTCGGGTGATAGAACAGCAGGTAATTGGCTTCCCCGGGAACAACCCGGCAGCCCAGTTCTTGAAGGCCCCGGATCATCCGGGGCCGCTGCACAGCAAGCAGTGAAGCAAGACGGCGGCTGTAGTCTGATTCCTGGAGTGCGGCAATCCCTGCGGCCTGAGCCGGGGTGGAGACGCTCCAGGGCTGGCCGCATCGACACATTTGCTCCAGCAGTGCAGTGTCCCGGCTAACACAGTATCCCAGCCGAAGTCCTGCCATGGCGTACCACTTGGTAAAGGCCCGAAGAACAACGACATTTGGATATTCCGATAACTGGGGGATCAGGCTGTGGGGCGAACTCAAAAACGGCAAAAAGCACTCATCCAGTGCCACCGATATGTTCAGTGTTCGGCAGCGTTTCAGGATTTCTTGAAGCAGCGCCCAGGGGGTGGTCACTCCGGTGGGGTTTCCAGGTTCGCAGAGAAACAGCAGGTCCAGTTCCGGGGTCAGCCAGTCCAGAATGTCCTGGGTGAGGTGGAAATCCTGCTTTGCAGACAGCGGAAACCGGAGAATCTCGCAGGACACGGTTTCCAGGGCGTGCTCATACTCTAAAAAACATGGCGCCGTGACCAGGGCACGTCTGGGGCGCCGGGCCAGAACCAGTCGGTAGATGAGATCTGCCGCACCGTTTCCGCAGAGAATCGTTTCGGCGGGAATGCCGTGATGACGGCCCAACGCCTGACATAGTGTCCGGCAGAGAGGATCTGGGTAACGGTCAGAGCCTGCGGCTGCCTCACCAATGGCCTGAACCACGCCTTCCGGAAGCCCCAAGGGGCTGATATTTGCGGAAAAATCCAGTGGCATTGCGTGGAATTCTGACAGATAGCTTTGCCAATCGCCTCCGTGCTCTAATTTCATAGTATCCCTCCCAGCCAAAAGGCAGCAATTCGCAGGACAGACAGCACCACAAGACACAGCCCGCTTCCCCAATAGAGCATCCGGTTTGCTGTGAGAATGTCCCTCGGGGCCACAGAACGTGTATGGTCGCCGATGGTTGGCTTTTCATACAGCTCCCCAAAATACCAGGCGGGGCCGGCCAGCTGGACACCTAGAGAGCCAGCCATCACAGACTCCGTCTGGGCGGAGTTTGGACTGGCGTGGTTTCGACGGTCCCGCTTCCAAATATGAAAGGCACCCAAGGAATCATTTCCTGTGAGCCTGGCGGCGGCAATTAGCAAAAAGGCGGCAAAACGGGATGGAATGTAGTTGGCCACATCGTCCAAACGTGCGGCGGCACGGCCAAAATAGAGATACTTTTCGTTTTTATACCCTACCATGGAGTCCATGGTGTTGATGGCCTTGTAGCAAAGGGCCAGGGGCGCACCGCCAAGGAACATATACATCATAGGGGCCACAACACCGTCGGAAAAGTTTTCTGCCACTGTTTCTATGGCGGCCTTGGTGACCCCTTCCCGGGTAAGCACCCGGGTATCCCGGCCCACGATCCGGCCTACGGCCTGCTGGGATTCCTCCAGAGATCCCTGCATCAGCGTGTCGTAGACGTGTTTGCTTTCGTCCCGCATTCCCTTTACCGCCAGAGCCTGATAGCACCAAAACGTCTCCACCAGGAACCGAAGCGCCGGGTGAAGCCATCCCAGCAGTCGGAGCACACCCCAGCTGAAAAGGAAGCTCCCTATTGGAAGGAGCAACGCCAGAATCACGCCGCCGGCCAACTCGCCCTTGACCGTTTTCGGGAAGATCCGGTGCAGAAATCCTTCAAGATGATGGATGCACTTCCCCATATAAACCACCGGATGGGGAAGCCATGTGGGATCTGCCAAAAGCAGGTCCAGAAGAAAGGCCAGAATGGCCGCAAGCACAATGGTCATACTATCCTTCCTTTGTGTAGTCTACGGATCCCAGCACCTGGAGGCATCGGCCGCCGTCCCAACGGGACAAGGAGAGCCGATAGCCGCACCCGTTGCCGCAGAACCAATCGTAGTAATCCCGGACAGGGACGGCGTGGCGCTCCAGTAGAGCCATTTGGGTTCCCCCGTGGGCCACAATATAGAGAACATTTTCGTTTCTCTGTGCAGCTTCTGTTACCAGCTGAGAAAATGCGGCGGAGGTCCGATGGGAGAATTCTCCCTGGCTTTCGCCGCCGGGACACTTGCCCCGGCAGAAGCCATCTACCCAGGCACGGTAATCCGGGTCCTGCTCCATCTCCAGGTAGTTTCGTCCCTCAAAGGCCCCGAAATTCATTTCCCGGAGACCGGGTACAACAATCTGCTCCGCGTGGGGAAATAGGATGGATGCGGTTTCCTGTGTCCGCTTCAGCGGCGTTACATAGACCCGGGGAGGATGTTCGCCGGATTCCCGCAGCTTTCTGCGGCCAACATCAGACAGAGGAATATCACAGGTTCCCTGATAGCGCTTTTCCACGTTGTATGGGGTTTCCCCGTGTCGGATGAGAAAGATTATCACAGCGGTTCCCCTTTCAAGACCTCCGGCAGCCCGCAGAACACCCGAATTACTGTGGTGGCTCGTTGGGCCAGCAGACAAGACAGCCGGCCTGCGGCCTCTCTGGCTTCTCGCTGGGCACGGTCCACGGGGACTACGCCGCCGCCGACCTCTGTGGCAATGACAATGGGATGCTTTGCCAGGGTGTCTGCCAGGGCGGTCAGGTCCTGGGCTTTGGCGGCCAGGTCCTGAACATCCCAGACCGCTTGGGCGTCCAGCTCCTCCTGAGTGAGATGGAGCGCCGCTTTTACATATTCCCGCTTGCCAGAATATAGCGGGCCGGTAATAAAGATCATAGAAGCACCTCCAAGGTCTGCGTCACTACGGCGGCCAGCAGCATCCATAGCTCACAGGTCTGCAAAAACCAGCCGGCCAGGTCCCCAGACAGGCCGCCAAATTTGCGATTTGCCATGAGATAGTAATATATAAACACCGCTATTGCCACTGCCGTCATGGCGATACCGCACAGGCCGCTCAGGCAGAGGAGCACAGCCAGCAGCAGACTCACTATGCCCAAGCATAGCTTGACTCGCCCACGGTGGGCGGCAGTGGCAAAGGTGTGGGCAAGTCCCGTGCTGTTTGCCAGGGGAAACGCCGCTACGGCCAGCCCGGAAAGGCTGCGGCTGAGCAGAAAGCCAAGTCCCATCCACCAGGCAGGATGGCCCAGAGCGGACCACAGGCCCAACGTCAGCAGAAAATAGCAACAGAGACGGATGGCGGCAAATGCGCCCAAGTGGGGATCCTTTAAAATCTCCTGCCGCTTTTCCGGGGAGGAAAAACTGGCCAAGGCGTCTTGGGTATCGGCGTAGCCGTCTAAATGAATTCCACCGGTAATCCAAACCGGGATCACCGTGGCTACCGCTGCCCGGAGGAGGTCCGGCAGGGCCAGAAGCTCGCAGAGATACAGCCACAGTGCCACAGCGCCCCAGATCACCGCGCCAATCAGGGGAAAGGCGCACAGCGCATAACGCATATTCCTGGAGTCCCAGGCAAACTGCGGCATAGGAATCCGGGAGAACATAGAAAACGCCACAGCAACGGTTTGCAGTCCTACCATGGAAGTGCTCCTTTCCAGACATGGGGCAGCCCGGCGGTCACCTCAACCACCAGATCTGCCAGCTGAGTGATGTGCCGGTTCACAAGGGCCAGATCATGGAGATATGCTGTGGTATCGCCCAGGTAATCCTTTCCGCCGGAAAACAGGTCGCCGGAAACGACGGTAAGGTGGTCGCATCGACCAGATAAATCGTGGATTCCCCGCAGGACCGAGGAAAGGCCGCCTCCACGAGGACTGTACCGCTCGTTGGCCACGAGATTTGTCATGCACTCCAGCAGCACATTGCCGTGGGGAGGCAGCGACGCAGCGGTCAAATCCACATAGCACTCCACGGTTTCAAAGCCCTTTTCCAGACGCATCTGCCGGTGCCGCTGAATGCGGCTTAGGCACTCCCGGTCGAAGGGCTCCATGGTGGCAATATAGACCCGCTGGCCGGGAAGCGTCATGACATGGGCCTCGGCAAATTCGCTTTTCCCGCTGGCGGCGCCGCCAATTACAAGTGTCAGCATAGTTCCTCCTTATTGGGGCACATAGGCGTCGATACCCAGGTGCTGGAAGGTATGATTACTGCGGTAAACCGCCAGAGCCTGCTGGAGCAGCGAAAGCGCCGCCACAGCGCCACTTCCCTCCCCAAGATGAATCCCTGCGGTGAGGAGCGGCTCCATCTCCATGGCGTCCAGAACCAATCTGCTGGCCGGCTCCGAGGAGGCATGACTGGGCAAAATCGCCTTCCGGGCATTCGGGCACAGACGAAGGGCACAGAGTGCTGCTGCGCCGGAGATGAATCCGTCCATAACAACGGGAACGCCATAGAGGGCTCCGCCCAGAAATGTACCGCACAGCGCCGCCAGATCCAGTCCCCCAACCTTAGTTAATACGTCGATGGGGTCGTCGGGATCCGGCCGGTTACTGGCAATGGCCTGCCGGATGGCGCGGCACTTTCGCAGAAGTCCCGTATCGGACAGACCGGCGCCCCGGCCTGTGACCTGCTCCGGCGGAAGGTTCAGCAAAACGCTGACCACGGCGCTGGAGGCAGTGGTGTTTCCAATTCCCATTTCGCCGGTAAGGAGTATTTGACACCCATTTTGCCGTTGCTGCCGCACAAGCTCCATGCCCACCTCCACCGCTCGGAGACATTCCGTGCGGTCCATGGCTGGGCCCTGGGAGATGTCCCCGGTGGCGTTGCGGATTCGCCGGTTCAGAACCCCGGGAGCGCCTGGGAAATCCAAAATCCCCACGTCCACGGGAATCACGCGGCATCCCGGAACGGCAGCCATATGGCAAACCGTGCTCTCCCCTGCCCCGAGGGCACAGGCTACGGCGGAGGTGACCTCCGGTCCGGACTGGGAAACCCCTTGGGCCACAACGCCGTGGTCTGCGCAGTAGACCAGCAAAACAGGTCGGTCCAGAGAAACGTCGGAGCTGCCGGTCAGCGCGGCAATGGCGGAGATCTGCTCCTCCAACAGGCCAAGGCTGCCTAAGGGCTTTGCTAAGAAGTCCCAATGGGCGTGGGCTTGGGCCCGTGCGGCCTCATTGGCGGGGGTGATGCGGGAAATTGCCTGAAAAACGGTCATGGTGTGTCTGCCTTTCTATGGTCCATCCCGGCGGAAACGAAACGCTGCGCTAGGGTGAGATCCAAATGGAGATGGGGAAATGCGGCGTACAGTCGGGGGCCGGTGATGCCGCAGCGCCACCGCCGCCCGGAGACGGGCTTCGTGGCGGTGAGATCACTTCCGCAGTCTGTGCAGTCCCAGTAGTGAAATTCATGGGCACGAATGGACTCTCCCGGACGAAGCAGCATACTGTCCCCATCTGCGGTCAGCGCAGTGTAGCCGAATCGCTGGAGCCGATGGGTCCGGAATCCATGGCCGGGCAGCGCCCCTACCATGGGGAAGGTGTTTCCCTGGGTGTCCTCCAGAGACTGCTGCAAATACAGAAATCCGCCGCATTCGGCCAGAACTGGCATTTCTTCCTGCAGAGCTATTTGGATGGAACGGCGCATGGTGACATTTTCCGACAGCTCCCTGGCGTAAACCTCCGGGTATCCACCGCCTAGGTACAGCCCGTCCAGTCCAGCAGGAAGGGCGGAATCCGTCAGCGGGGAAAAGGGCACCAGCTCCGCCCCGGCCTGACAAAGCGCATCCAGGCTATCCTGATAGTAAAAGCAGAACGCCGAATCCCTGGCAACTCCGATGCGGCAGCAAGGGGGGTTCTGAGGGGGAGACACCGGGATGGGAGATGGGCACTGGGTGGCCAGGGACAGCAGAAGATTCAGGTCCAAGGTGTGCTGTAATTCCTCTGCAATGGCGTCAAACCGCTCTGTAAATTGGGAAATTTCCTGGGCGGTGAGAAGTCCCAGATGGCGGCTTGGGAGCTTCGCCTGCTCCATGGGCGGCAGGTATCCCACAACCGGCAGACCGGTCTCCCCTTCCAGAATGGGCCGGAGATGTGCAAAGAGCGCAGGACGGCAGTCGGTAAGAAACAGCCCCACAATATGGCTCTTGGGGCGAAATTTCAAGAGGCCCAGGACCTGCGCGGCCAAGGTGATGCTCTGCCCGGCAGGCCGGAGCACCAGCAGAACCGGCGTGTCGGTGGCCTGTGCCACGGCCCAGGCACTGGCGTCATCGGTGCCGCCAATGCCATCGTAAAAGCCCATGGCCCCCTCTAAAAGTTGAATTTCGGCCGGATTTTGCCCCAGCGTTTGCACAACGCCATGGAGGCCCTGGAGGTATAGGTCAAGGTTCCGGCTGGGAACGCCCAGAACTCTACTGTGGAACATGGGATCGATATAGTCTGGGCCGCATTTAAACGCCTGAATCTGGAATCCGGCCTGGGTCATTCGACGCATCAGGCCACAGGAAACCACGGTTTTTCCGCTGGAGGATGACATGGCGGAGATCATCAATCGCTTCATGGCCGCTGCCCCACAATCAGAAAAATTGGATTTTCTCCGCGCATCATGGTCAGGCCTGCCACGGAATCGGATCGGCTGACGGAGAGCTGGTGGACAGAGACCACGCACCCGGCCTGTTGAAGGGAGTGTCTGGCCTGCTCCAGGGTTTCCAGCGCAATGGCGGAGACAAGAATGCGTACCCGGGGGTTTCGGGAAATTGCCGTCTCCACAATCTCCGCAAGAGCGCCGCCGCTACCGCCGATAAAGACCTTGTCCGGCGGAGGAAGCTGATGTAGGCAGTCCGGCGCGCTGCCCTCCAGAACGCTCATATTCCAGCAGCAGAAGATTTCCCGGTTTTTTCGGGTCAGCGCAGCGGCCTGGGGCCGCCGTTCTACGGCATAAACCCGTTTTGCGTGGAGCGAGAGCTCTACGCTGACGCTGCCGGTACCGCTTCCCACATCCCAGCATATGTCCTCCTGCTCCGGGGCCAGAAGGGCCAGGATTGACGCACGCACCAGCTGCTTGGTCATGGGTACCTGTTCCCGGAGAAACAGGTCATCTGGGAACCCGGCAGCCCGGTGAGGGCACCGAGGGGCCGCCTCGGTCAGGAGAATAGAAAGTGGGGCAAAGTGCTGCCGGGACGCCTCCAACGCGGTCATGGAGTGAATCCGCTGCTGGGGATAGGAGAGGGTTTCCCCCACAGTCACCGGCAGTGCACTCAGGCCTGCGTCGCAGAGCGTACGGCACAGCTCGTCAGGCCCCTGATTCCCGCCGGTCAGAAAGCAGACTGGCCTGCCGCACATGACAGCGGAAACAGGATCACAGGGGACCCCGTGGGCAGAACATAGGACCCAGTCCTGCCAAGGGCGTCCCAGGGCAGCAGCAAGGAAGGCAACGCTGGAAATCCCGGGCAGGACCTCCGATTCTATGCCATGGGCCTCAAGCAGCGGGATCAGGAACTTTGCACCGGAATAGAAGCCGGTATCCCCGCTGAACACCACGCAGCAGCGGCTTGGGGAGATCGACTCAATTAGACGAAGAATCTCATCTGGGGAAATTGCCGATTCCAGCCGGGCGGAAAAACCGGACAGACCCCGGAGAAGACGAGGCGCTCCAATGATAAGGTCCGCCTGGGCCAGCGCTGAGGCCACCGCCTGGGTCATGGTTGCCTGGGTGCCGCAGCCGACGCCTGCAAGTATGATCTTCATGGTCTTGCCTCCTCAACCCGCTTGATCATGTCCTCCAGCAGCAGCCCGTCTTCCTGGGGCCGTCCGATCAGAAGGACCTGGACTCCCTGATTCCGAGCTGCATCCAGCTTTTCCTGGAATCCACCGGGGCTGCCGCCGTCCTTGGTGACCAAATAGCGAATGTTGTATTGTGCCAGCATGGCCTCGTTCATTGCCCGGGTGAAGGGGCCTTGCAGGGCCAAAATATTTCGATGGCTAAGCCCCAGCGCCTCACAGGCGGAGATCCCTGCGTGGGTGGGGAGCACCCGGGCATAGAGCCTCCCTGGCTCCAGGGACGCGAAATCCGGAAGCTCCTTTGCGCCGGTGGTCAGCAGTACATTTCCGGGGTGCTTCGCCAGATAGGCGGCTGCCTCTCCGGCGTTCTGCACACAGATGGCGTCCCGCACGGGGCTCTCAGGACGTTTTAGGCGGAGATACGGTGTGTTCGTGGCCTCGCAGGCACGCTGAATGGTTGCGGTGGCCTCCCGGGCATAGGGATGGGTGGCGTCAATGCACAGGGAATAGTCCGGGAGCAGTGCCTCCATGGCGGCCTGATCCCGGCGTCCCACCAAAACGGAAATGTCGGGAACGGACAGCAGCTCCTCCCGGCCCAATTCTGTGGCAACGCTGACGGTGACGGTGTGGCCGGAGGCGGAGAGTGATTGGGCCAGAATGCGGCCCTCTGTGGTTCCACCAAAGATCAGCAGTCTCATACCGTGCCTCCATAGCCTCGGGGGGTCACCATTCGGCCGCAGATGTTCCGTGTTTCTCGGGAGCCGATAAATACGGTGGTGAACATATCCAGTGTCTGGTGCTGCAGCGCATCCAGCGTGGTGACCAGGAAGGACTCCCCTGCCCGGCCAATATTGCGGACCCAACCGCATACCGTCTCGGGGGACTTGTGTTCCAGCAGAATTTTACAGCTGCGGGACAGATGCTCCGGACGCTTTTTGGAGGCGGGGTTATACAGGCATATGGTAAAATCCCCGAGGGCGGCAGCCTCCAGCCGTCGGGCGATGGTTTCCCAGGGGGTGAGCAAATCTGACAGGGAGATCACGCAGAAGTCATTCATCAATGGGGCGCCCAAAACCGCAGCGCCGCTGATGGCGGCGGTAATCCCGGGAATTACCACCGGTTCGGCGTCGGGATACGCCGCAGCCAGCTGAAGGATCGGACCGGCCATGCCGTAAACTCCGGCGTCACCGCTGCATATCATGGCCACGTCCTTCCCCATCTGGGCCTGCTCCAGGGCGAAGCGGCACCGTTCTATTTCTCGGCGCATGGGGGTGACATAGCAGGGCTTGTCCGGGAACAAGGGCTTGACCAGCTCAATATACACGCCGTAGCCGCAGAGAATCTGCGCCTGCGCCATAGCATCCATGGCAGCCGGGGTAATGGAGCTTGGGGCTCCCGGGCCGATGCCCACCAAAAACAGCCTATGCATACTGCCACCCCCAATCCAGCGTTGGTGCGCCTACAGCCAGAGCCATGGTCACACCATTTTTGCTTGTTTTCCTTTGAACCAGGGCCCCGCCGCTGCACCGTACGGCGCTTCGTTCACAGACATTGTCCGTCCCGGTGACGCCCAGCACAAAGGGAGACGGGGTAAATGTGCCAGGTAGGGCCTGAAGCTCCTCTGCGGAAAACGTCTCCAGCGGCAGACTGTGGGCGGCGCAGAAGGCCAAAAGTCCGGGCTCCGCCGCTTTGAGATCAATGCTGGCAGCGCCCCGAACGGAAGCCTCCGGCAGGTGGCTCTGCAGGAGAAGCTCTCGGTAGAGATTCTCCAGGGCATCCTGGGAAATGCCTTTTTTGCATCCGATTCCCACAACTACGGTCCGGGGAACCAGGATCAGCGACAGGGAATCTTCTGCCCCGACGGACACCACAAAGTCCGGAGGTGTGTTGCTTGCCGGAAGCACATGGGCCGGCGGGGTGCCATCTATGGGCCAGGGGCAGCGATAGGTGATGTTTTCCCCGCGAAGGAGCTTGGCAGAGACAGCCTTGATGCGCTCCGGGTTTTGCACGGCAAGGTTCTGCGTCCGTGCCCATGCATCCACAGAAAATACCCCTTGACAGTCAGTTGCGGTGGTAATGACCGGAATTGCGCCGCAGACGGCGGCAATCTGCCGGGCTAGGTCATTGGCGCCGCCCAGATGTCCGCTGACCAGGGAAACGGCAAATCTTCCGCACTCATCCACCACCACTACTGCAGGATCCAACGTCTTGCCGCGGAGATATGGAGCGATGGCACGAACCGCAATGCCTGCTGCACCCACGAAAACCAGGGCGTCTGCGGAAGAAAACGCCGCTCGGGTCCATCCGTCCAGCGTAACCTTGCCGCCGCAGCGCTGCGGAGTTCCGCCAAGACCATCGGCAAGGGCTTTTGCCAGCGTGATTCCGTGGTCGGAGAAGGCCAGAAGCCGAATGTTCATTGCGAAGCCTCCCGATATTCCGTGGAAAAGGACGGATCATAGAGGCGGCTTCGGTCATAGCCGCCCCGGAGAAACTCTCCCACCAGAATCAAGGCGGTCTTGTGAATCCCATGGCGGAGCCCTAGCTCCGAGAGGGTCCCAAGGGTGCCGTGAACCACCTTCTCTTCGGGCCAGGTGGCCTTGTAGACCAGTGCAACTGGCGTATCCGGGGTATATGCGCCCTGAAGCAGTGCGCTTTGTACCCCTTCCAGCATCCCGGCGGACAGGAATATCACCATGGTACTGCCGTGAGCGGCCAGCGCAGCCAGCTGCTCCTGCTCCGGCACAGGCGTTCGCCCGGCCAGGCGGGTGATGATGACGGTTTGGCTGACCCCGGGCAGCGTATATTCTGCCTTGGCAGCGGCCGCCGCCCCGCAGAAGCTGGAGACCCCAGGGGTAATGTCAAAGGAAATTTGCAGCTTGCGCAGTGCGTCCATCTGCTCCCGAATGGCGCCGTACAGGCTGGGATCGCCGGTGTGGAGCCGGACAAGATCGCCCTCTGCGTGAACCATCACGTCCAGGACCTGCTCCAAGGTCATCTCTGCGCTGTTGTAAATGGAGGTGCCTGGTTGACACAGGCCCAGCAGTGCGGGATTGACCAGGCTTCCGGCGTAAATTACGGTTTTCGCGCTGCGGAGCAGTTCTGCACCGCGCAGCGTAATCAGGTCCGGAGCACCGGGGCCGGCGCCCACAAAGTGAATCATGGCGATTGCTCCTTTCCGTGAATTTGAGAAAGCATGGCGAGAATCTTCGGTACGGCGCGGGTGTGGCCCAAATCTCCATAGACGCCAGAAAACAGAATGGCCCCCGATATGCATTGCTCGCCGGTTCTGTGGGCGAGGTGTTTGTCAATCGCCCCGAGCATGGAGTCCATAACGGCCTTTCGTAGCCCAGCCTGGTCCAATAGATCTAGACAGGCATCCGTGGTGGCGGATTCCATAATCTGCTTGCACAGGTCGCTGTCAGCGCCGCAGATGGCGCCATGGGCACAGAACAGTTCCCTGCGGCAGTCCGCCTGGCGGCTGTGAGTGTTCATAATTCCGCCGGCAAGCTTGCAGAGCTTTCCCACATGGCCGACCAGCAGGACGGAACGAAACGCCGAGGCGGCAGCTTGATCCAGTGCGTCGCCGATAAAGTTGGAGCACTTGACCACAGGCGCACCAAAGCGGTCCAAGCCATGGGCCTGCAAAAAATCCATGCCATAATTTCCGGGGGTAAGAATCAGATGGCTGGCACCCATTGCGGCATGCTGGCGAATCTCCAGGGTAATGGTATCAATCAGCGCCTGGGCACTCATGGGCTCCACGATTCCGGAGGTCCCGAGAATGGATATGCCCCCAACGATTCCAAGGTCCGGGTTAAAGGTTCGCTTGGCGGCGGCTTCTCCCTCCGGCACGAAAATGGTGAGTCTTATGCCGCCGGGATAGTCCAATTGTCGGCAGACCTCTGCTACGGCGTCCCCAATCATTTGCCGGGGAACGTGATTGATGGCGGCGTTTCCCACCGGCTGATCCAGTCCGGGCTTTGTGACCCGGCCGACGCCTTCTCCGCCGTCAATGACAATGCCGCTGTCGATACGCTCGGCCTTGGCGTAAATCAGCATTCCGTCGGTGACGTCAGTGTCGTCTCCTGCGTCCTTCCTTACGGCGCAGATTCCGCCCCCGTCCCGGATGGAACACTGCTCCAGGGGGACCTCCACCCGCAGCCCTTTGGGCGTTGTAATACAGCCGACGGTGGGCGCCGTACCGGTGAGCAGCAGGCGGACGGCACCTTGGGCGGCCAGCGCCGCACAGGTTCCGGTGGTAAATCCGCAGCGAAGGCGTTTCCCGCCGGATGTGATATAGTGCGCAAAGGGCATGGAAACACCTCCTGACTTCTCGAAATCGGCCCGTGGTTTTATCTTAGAATTATAGCATATACAGGCCGGTTTGTAAACGAAAACGGAACCTGGCCTGAGGCCAAGTTCCGTATGCCGGCTTGCTGATTGCTCATCCCAGCGGTGGCTAAATATCCCCCGAATGTCACCCTTTATTTGGCAAATGTGGAGGAACTGCCAGGGTGGAAAAATATGCGTTTAACCCGTCAATAAACTGCTCCGTGGTTTTGGACATATAGTGATTATTTAGCACGGCGATCCCCATAAGACGGCGGCAAATCGGCTGGGTAATATGTACGGCGGTGATAAAATGCAGCGGCGGGTTGATAATCTCCATATCCATGAGCCAACGGTACACAATAGAGGACATCATCATAACCCCGTGATTGCCGGCCACCAGCTGAAAGGCCAGCTCCGGTTCATTTCCGTCAAAGACGATATTGGGAGAAAACCCTGCCATCTGACAGAGCTGCAGCAGCAGCTCCCGGCTGTCAAAGCCTGCATTGTTGCAGATAAAGGATTCTCCGGCGCAGGCGGACAGCGGAAGGGCAGTCTGATCTGCCAGGGGATGCTCCTTGGAGATCAGCAGCAGTAATTCATCCTCCGCCAGTCCTGTCCAGCGAATACGATCGGAGGAGAGGTCTGTGGAGCAGACGGCGCAGTCCAGCTCGCCCCGTTCCAGAGCGGCAGCCATTTGATCCGGGTCCATCAGGGACTGTCGCAGCTTCACCCGGGGATTCTCTCGAAGAAATCGGTCAATGAAGTTGGTGCAGAGCCCAGAGGTGTTTACGGCAAAGTGAATGCTGCCAAGATCGCTGGCATTTGCTTCCCGAACGGCATCATCCAGCTCCAGCATGGATCGATTGACACGGTCCAGAAATGCCCGTCCCACGGAGTTTAGCACGATGCGATTCCCCAGCCGATCAAACAATTGCACGCCAACGTCCTTTTCCAAGGTGGCAATGGTTTTGCTGAGAGAGGACTGGGAAATGTGCAGCTCCTCCGCGGCCTTGGTCATCTGCCCGAATTTTGCCACGGTTTGGAGATAGCGAAGCTGATTGAGTTCCATTTTGACACCTTCTTACTCACACATGTTAGGCCGCAGGCCCCCCAGTCAGTATAGCAAGACGGCGCGGAAACTGCAATCCTCTTTTTATCTGATTTTGCGCAGGATCATATGTAGAACTGTTATTTCCTTTTAGTCAGAATATGCCAAACGTCATTACCAACAAAACCACATTTTCTATATAGCCTCTCTGGATTTGTAATATTGTCGATTTTTCCAGATACGGTTACAAACTTAGCAATACTTTTCATTCGTCCCAACAATTCGCTTACTATAAGCTGTCCGATTTGATTCCCTCTGTAAGCAGGGATTACTTGAACCCATTCAATAATGCCCTCACCTAGTTCCCTATCAAAATCTGCAATTCCACACCCTACAATCGTGTCAGTCGTCTTATCAACAGCCATAACCCATAAGTCGGGGGAATATACCGCTGTTTGTGTATACATGTTAAGCTGCTCTATTGTAACAGACAAATCTGTATAGGATTGATTGATCACTTCGACAAAAAGAGGAATATCATCTTGTTTTGCAGTTACAATGGAGATCCCATCTAGTGCTATTGCATCAATCTTCTCAAGGGAGTGATATAGTCGAAAATAAGGCTCATCCATGTATTCCGAATGATTACTATTACGAAAATCATTCTCATGGAGTATTTTCATATTTGGAGGAATCTCAATGTATTTATTCTTCCAATAAGGAATTGATAAAACACCACAAGGATTATCTTTGTATGCATCAATTATTTCCATTTCATTACCTGCTCACAATAGGCTTCACAGCACGGTATGCCCCCAGCTTCCATCCTCATTATAATAGTAATAAAACTCCGTCCGGTCCTCGGACTCAAAAATCTCAATCATTTCGTCCATATCGGTTGCCAGCTGGCATTGACTAAGCTGCTCCCGTGGCATCCAATAGACCTCCCCCTCCTCCGAGGAGCGGACGGTGCCGGAAAACAGATTGGTCTTGAAAAACAGCACCACATAGCGCACGTCCTCCTTCTCGTACCACTGCTTGATGCCGCAGAGCACGGGATGCTCGATGTCCAGCCCGGTTTCCTCCTTGACCTCTCGAATCACCGAAGCCACGAAGGACTCGCCGTGCTCCACGTGTCCGCCGGGAAAGGTGATGCCGGGCCATTCCGGCTTGCAGCGGTCCTCTACCAGCACATTTCCGTTATCATCGTAGACCATGCACATATTGGTCAGGATTGTCTTTTCTTCACGCGCCATTTATGTTCTCCTTTTCTTACCAGCGGGTCATGTTTCGCTGGAATTTCTCTGTATAGGCTTTTTTCAGTTCCTCGGCGGTGATACCGTAACACAGAAGAACGTCATTGTAGTACATGAGTACATCTGCCAGCTCCTCCACAAGGTCTTTCCGATGCTCAGGATTCTGCGTTGCTTCCTCCCAGCCGTTTTTCTTAACAACATCGATTACCTCGCCGATTTCGCCGATCATCCACAGAACTTTGTTCTGACCCACTTGGGGAGAAACGCCCTCCCATTTGTCGTTGTACTTTTCCTGTAAGGCTGTCTGCATGGCAAGCATTTCGTTGATGGAAAAGTCCATGATATTCATTCCTTTCAAAACCCCTTCAAGGACCGGAGCTGTTGTTTTTCATATGCCTGGGGTATAGGCAAGAAGTTTTCGAAAACTTATTTTGCAGATACTGATACGCTCTGCTTGTGGTAATAATCTGCCATGGCAAGATTAGACCAGAATTGAGGATCCTCGGATATATCCGTGAAGAACAGAACATAGGGACGCTGAGAATAAGAAGTGAACACAGCATCCTGGACCTGTGGGTCTTTTAGTATGGTGAGGCGGTCCTGAAACTCAGAGTAGTATTGGGCTGCTGCACCGGAACGGAGGGATTGGAGGGCCCGGGTTGCGGTCATGGGGGTATTTCGAGGTACATATGCACAGCACAGCGAAATACAAAGGGCCATGGTAGCAAGGGCCAGACTTGAATAGGAGGATGTACGTTCTGCGTCGTGCTGTAGCAGTATGTGCTGCTGTATCCAGCCAAGAACATAAAAAATATTGAACATAATCAGGAAAACATATGTGTCATAGACAATGTTCTGAAGTCGACCGGGGCCGATGGTATTCATGCTGAAAAAGGGTGGACAATAGTGCGCTACAAAAATTCCAAAGCTTAGCAAGCCCACGAATACTGGACATGGAAATCGAAATGTTGTGTTTTTTGCGATTTTCCATAAGATGATCCCACAGAAGCTAAAGCATAAAATATGCAGCAGGTCAAGATTGGACCCGATGGCTCCCGCCGCTGTGATGATGGACAGCTTAACTGCTTCCAATGGTGGGATGGACTGCAAAGCGTTCTGTCGCACTTGATTTCCGGGAGCGATTCCACTCACAATCAATGCAGCCAGTGTAAAGAAAAACGGAAGAAGGATTGTTTTCCAACGGGGATTCCTGAGAAAAATCAGTAACACAACACTAAGTGCAACCACCAATGCGGAAATCAGGGCCGTAACATAGTTGCTTCCGCCCAAGAGAAAACCGATGAAACATGAAAGGGTGACCTGACTGACGTGAGCACAGCGACTTTTGGATTGGATGCTCAAGAGCAACACGCCAAAGAAAATCAGCATGAGGGAAAAGAAACCAGTGTAATAGATGCCGCCATTGTACCAGTAAAATGCCTCAACTGCGCTCGGTGCCAATTGAACCGACATCACAAACCAGACAGCTGCAATCATAAGAAATTGCGAACAGGTCGATTTAAAGTACCGCCGAAATACCACCCATGAAAAGAACACCTCGCCAATTGCCAAGAGACCGACCAAAAGAAAAGTGACCAGCTTGTAGTACGATTCTCCATAAACTGCAGGCTGTAGGCACATTAAAATGATAGCAGAAAATGTGCCTTGCCACGCCTGATACCACCCACGAGTGCTCCGCAATGCAGCACAGAAAACTTCCCAAATGGAACCGGTTTGCTCCCAGGTGTGGTGTGTTCCCGCACCATAGGAATAGTCATCCGCACAAGGAACATTGTATAGACCAATCCAAAGTACAGGGAGAACTGAAATAATGGCTGCACTCAAAATAATACCGCAAAGAAGTTGTTCAGAGCACCGAAGTTGTTGAAACCGTCTGTACATGTTTTTTAAAGTATGCACTGAATATCACCGCCCAATCGAAGAGTATTCTATCACAGGTCTCAAGGGGGCGCAAGCAGGAATACACATAAGACGTTTTTTGCGCCTCACCGTTGAGCCAGCGGCACATAGCTCCGCTGCGGAGCGACGCTTTTATAGGCGGGACGGATGATTTTATCGGTGTTGGTTAGCTCCTCCATGCGGTGAGCGCTCCAGCCTGCGATGCGGGCTACCGCGAAAATCGGTGTGAACAGTTCCCTGGGAATGCCCAGCATGCTATAGACAAAGCCGCTGTAGAAATCCACATTGGCACAGACTCCCTTGTAAATGCGACGCTTCTCACAAATGATCTGTGGTGCCATCTGCTCCACCATGGCGTAAAGTCGAAAGTCTTCTTGTTTTCCTTTTTCAGCAGCCAGCTGCTCCACAAACTGCTTGAACACCACGGCACGGGGATCGGACAGAGAATAAACCGCATGGCCCATGCCATAAATCAGTCCGGTGTGGTCAAAGGCCTGCCCGGCCAGTAACAGCTCCAGGTAGCGGTGTACCTCCTCTTGGTCGGTGACATCGCCTACATGTGCCTTGAGATCGTCCATCATTTGGGCAACCTTAATGTTTGCGCCGCCGTGCTTGGGGCCCTTGAGAGAGCAAAGGGCTGCGGCTACGGTGGAATAGGTGTCCGACCCTGCGGAGGTCACCACATGGGTGGTAAAGGCGGAGTTGTTGCCTCCGCCGTGCTCCATATGCAGGGCCAGGCACAGATCCAGAACCAGGGCCTCCAGCTTGGTGAAGCGCTGGTCCGGACGCAGCATCATCAGCAGATTCTCCGCCGTATTCAGCGCCGGATCGGGATTGTGAATATAGAAGCTCCCGTCCCGAAGGTAGTGATTGTAGGCATGGTAGCCATAAACCGAAAGCACCGGCATAAGGCTAATCAGCATCAGAGACTGGCGCAGAACATTTTCAAGGGATGTGTCCAGCGCCCTGGGGTCATAGGAGCTAAGGGTCAATACACTGCGGGTCAGGGTGTTCATGACATCACTGCTGGGGGCCTTCATGATAACATCCCTGGTGAAATTCTGAGGAAGTGTTCTGACTTGAGCCAGTGTATCCTGAAACAGCTTCAGTTCCGCCGTGTCCGGGAGTTTCCCAAACAGCAAAAGATAGGTACATTCCTCCATGAGAGAGTGATGATCCCGGATGGCCCCTCGGACCAGGTCAAAAATGGAGTAGCCCCGATAATAGAGCTGCCCTTCACAGGGGACCTCCTCCCCGTTGACTAATTGCTTCCCACATACGTTAGAAATACTCGTAAGACCGGCCAGAACGCCCTTTCCGTTTTTATCTCGAAGTCCGCGTTTGACACCATACTGATCGTAAAGCTCGGGAGAAATCTTGTCCTGGTTGGAGAGTTCCTCCGCCCAACGGCGGATCAGCTCCGGATTCTGGTTCATACAAATCGCCTCCTTTTCCATATAGCATACCGAAACTATTGATAAATGTCAACAGTTTTACTGCATTAACTGGGAAAAGAGTTGCCAATGGGGGCAATTGAGATCAGGTTTGTGTCAACCCTATGGCCCATAGGGATCACAGCGTGTCCCGGATGGGATGAATGATAATCAAGGCCCTAGAGGAGACAGCATGAGGCGAATCTCTCTAGGGCCTGAGCAAAACACGGCTTTTCAGCGGTTTTGTTTACTTGGTTTGCGGCGTACCGGCCGCATCTACACAGGCCTTGATGGCCTCAATCACGGCGCTGCGCATGCCACAGCGCTCCAGCTCCGCCACTGCGCGGATGGTTGTTCCGCCGGGAGAGCAAACCTCATCCTTTAATACACCCGGATGCTTTCCGGTTTCCAAGACCATTTTGGCGGATCCGAGGACAGCCTGGGCTGCCAGCTGATAGGCCTGGGCCCGAGGAATCCCTGCATAACACCCGGCATCTGCCATGGCCTCAATAAACATATACACATAGGCAGGGCTGGAGCCGGTCAAGGCCGAAACTGCGTTCATCAACCGCTCCGGCAGCACGGCGGTTCCACCGGCCAGGGAGAACAGATCAAGAACGGTCTGCTGCTCCTCCACGGTGACATGGGGGCCAAAGGCAAAGGCAGTCATTCCGGCTTGCACTGCAGCAGGGGTATTGGGCATGGCTCGGACAATTTTTTTGTCAGGGCCAAGGATTTTGCTGTAGGATTCAATGGTGAGCCCCACGGCGATGGAAACGACAAGCTGCTCCGGACGCAGAACCGGGGCAAGTTCTTCCAGGACTGAGGGCATGACAATGGGTTTTACGGCCAGCAGAATCACATCACAGCCGTCAATGGCGTCTGCGGCAGAGGCGGCCGGAATTGCGCCGGTCCGGCCACAGACGGCCTCCAGCTTTTCTCGCCCGTGATTGTAGGCCCGCAGGGTGTTGTTCGGGTCCAGGCAAAAGGCGTCCATCAGTGCACCGCCCATATTGCCAGTGCCTATAATACCAATTTTCATAGAAAATCCTCCAATGCTGTCCAGACTGCCCTACCTCCTTGCATTGCAGCCAAGGGACGTGTTTTTATTATATCACACGAGAAGCGCCAGTCAGATGGAAAGCGCAAGCTGTGCAAGGGTTTCCCGATCTGTAATCAGGTTCAGCGCGTCGAGAAACGCCCCAGTTCCCAGATGTGCCGGAAGCTCCAGCTGACGCTTGACATAGTCCCGTCGGGCAGCGCTGTTGCTTCCCCCCATAAGTCCCAGAGCAAAGAGGTCCTGCCGGGTGATTCCAGTTTCCCGGGGCTCCGGAGCATCGTCATCCAAAAAGTGCGCACCAGACCGCCGAAGCACTTCCACCAGAATTTCCGGCGTCATCCCTTCCACACCAAGCAGACCTTCCTTGGAGGCGGTTTGCTTTCGCTTTTCCTTTCCGGGAATATCCGGAATATAGGCGTGGAGCAACCGGTCCGGCGGCAGCTGACTTTTTAGCCGATTCCGAATTACAAAGCCGGCGCCGTCGCTGTCCGTCAGAAGAATCAGTCCTCGTTTTTCTGCCACGCGGCGAAGAAAGGCAATCTTCTGGGAATCCTTAAAGATTCCAAAGCCGTCGGTCTCAAAAATAGGTGCATCCACCACCTGTCGAAGTGCATTCTTGTCATATCGGCCTTCCACCAAAATGGCCTCTGCAATTCGAACCATCAGCGTCCCCTCCTGCAGTCCTCTGCCAAACGGAGGATCATCATCTCCAACAGCTGAGCCTGTCCGCCGCCGGAGGTTTTCATGGCATAGTCCGTTTCTGCGGAGAGCCCCATGCCCTGGCGCAGGGTTCGCTTGGAAAAGTGTCCCGCTTGGTTATACAATTCCTTGGCGGCGGACTCCCAGGTGCCGTAGAGCCGCATCAAGTCGTAGGGGCCCTTCCGATGCTCCATCAGGACCTTCGCACCGTAGAGCTGCCGCAGCTGGCGGCCAATGATGGCATTGATGGCGATGGGCTCGGTCTCCTGTCGCAGCAGATCCCGTAGCTTTCCCAGGGCACCGTCAAAATTCTGTGCCCCGATGTCCTTGGTTATGTCGAAAATTACGGCTTCTACCACCGGGATGACAACGCTGTCTACGTCAGACTTTGTGATTTCCGGCTGATCGGAATAGGCCATGAGCTTCTGCAGCTCCGCGTACAGGGTGGCCATAGAACCGCCGGTCTGTAGAATGAGGTAGCGGCAGACATTGTCGCTTATGGTTTTTTGGCCGGTGGCCAAATGCCGTCGGATCCACGGAATCAGCTGGGATTCCGGCTGCTTGACGAATTCCACCTGAACTGCAGCGGAAATCGCACTCCACAGCTTTTTCATACGCTTGTCCGGCTTCCAGGGGACGGCGTCGAAAATCCATACCACGGTGCAGTAGTCCGGCAGACCGGACATCAGCTCTGTCAGGGCCTGGCGCTCGCTTTCCGGCCGGGAAAACGGGTCAATGTCTATGATTTCTATGAGGCTGCTGGGACTCATCATGGGGATTGCCTCGGCTGCCTCACTTAGGGCTCCAATATCCCAGGTCTCCTCGGTAAAACGATGGTAGTTGAAGTCCTCCGCGGGACCATCTGCCAGCTTTTTTTTGAGCTGTCTCTGATAGTGCTCCAGGAGATAGTGTTCCTCGCCGTAGAATATATACATCCGGTGAAAGGAACCGGACTTGATGTCCGCCTTGAGCTGCTGGTATCCCTCGGACGTGGTCGATTTTTTCTTTGCCATGGGTCAAGCCCCCTTAAATCGAATGGTCCCCTGATAATCCGTTCGGTAGATTTGTGCGCCATATTCCGTAATACGCCGGAGCGTCTCGTCAGCCGGATGGCCGTAGCTGTTCTTCCCCACGGAGATGGCCACAATTTCTGGTGCGGTCTGGCGCAGCAACGCCTCAGAGGTGCTGTATTTTGAGCCGTGGTGTCCTGCAATCAGCAGATTCACATCGGGAAGGGCAACAGTATCCAGTAAGTCCTGCTCCTGCTGGGTGTCCATGTCTCCGGTAATCAGCGCGGTAAACGCCGGCATTTCCACCAGAACGGCAAGCCCGGCGTTTTGGTCCTGACCGGCAGGCGGAATGAGCTCCAGCTCGCCGCTTCCCAGCGCAGCCTTTGTGTGGGCGGTGACATGGAGGATTTCCGTGTGTTGTGCCCGCGCAGCCTGCTCGATCTCCCGTCGGTGGGGATCCTCCGGGTCAAGATCCGGCAGAAGCACCGTAGAAACCGGAATCCGCTGTAGCAGTTCTGTGACCCCGGCGCTGTGGTCATCATCATAGTGGGTTAAAATCAGGTATTCCACCCGATAGATACCGTAGGATGCCAGCTCCGCTGCGACCATATCCCCTGTGGCGCTGCCGGCGGAGCCGCCGCAGTCGATGATTGCCGCCTGCCCGTTCTGCAGCGCCAGAAGACATTGTCCCTGTCCTACGTCCAGTACCGTAAAAGAGGAACCGCCGCCGGAGAGAAGCATCAGAAAAAGGCATACCCCAAGGCTCCCAGCCATACAGCATCCCGGTAAGATCCCGTGACCTTGGCCCTTGGGGCGCAACAGGAGCAGGATAAGCAGAGAATAGACCAGCAAAACCCAGCCAACCGTATAGCCGGATGCGGTGCTCAGTGCAGCAAAGGGAACCCGGGAAAGGGCCCCGGCAATTTCCTGCACATACCGAATCGGCCAGGCCGTGATCCATCCCATGGCACGGCCAAGACTGGGAAAGACCAGGCCAACCAGGGCGGTCAGCAGGCTGCCCTGGAAGCACCATGCAATAGCCCAGCCAGCGAGCAGGTTTGTCATTGGCGCAATCAGGGAAAGCTGTCCGAAATATGCCATCATCAGGGGCGTGGTAAACACGGTTGCCGCTGCGGTGGCGGACAGGGGCGCTGCAATCCAGCGGCGAATCCGATGCAATATGGAACGCCTCCGTCTGCCCGCAATGGCACGGTAAAACCGATCTCCCAGGAGAATCAGTCCGATCATGGAGGCAAAGCTCAGCTGCATACCCCAGTTTAAAATACAATAGGGATTCTCCATGGTCAGCACCAATCCGGCCGCAGCTAGGGATGTAGGCGGGTCCTCTTCCCTGCCAATCAGGGAGGCGGTGAGAACCAGACACTCCATCACTGCGGCGCGGACAATAGACGGCGATGCGCCGGTGACGATGGCGAAGGCAACGCTCATGGGAATCCCAATCCAGGCACGGAGACGCCCTTTGGAAATCCAGAATCCCAGGGACCCGACCAGCACCGTCAGGTGGAGGCCGGAAAGGGCCAGAGCATGATAAATGCCGGAGGTTCGAAGGTCTTCCTTTTGCAGCGTGGTCAGCGCCGTGCGGTTTCCGGTGGTCAACGCCATGGCATAGCCCAGGGCATCCCGGGAAACACACTGGGAAAGGGACTGGTCCAGCCGATGGGCAATACGCCGCGGCAGATACCGGAGCTTGTGGTCCGCTGTTCCTGTTTTTTGGAATTGGGCCTTTCCGTAAGCCAAAATGTGAATGCCGTCGGATATGTAGTAGCTGGTGTCGTTGGAACAGGCGTCCTTTAAACTTGCCAGCACGGTAAACTGATCGCCAGGCTCCAAGGGCTGCTCCTGATTCAGCCATACCATGGCTCGCACTTGGACGTCATCGGCCTGGATGACCGCCGGAACACGGAGTCCATACTCCGTTTCGGTACTGTAATCTGTGGCCTCGCCGTAAATGATCCTGACGCTTCCGGCCAGAGCTTGTGAGGGAGCAATAAAAATCGCCTGATATCCCGCCGTCCAGAAAAGCCCCAGAGAAAAGCCCAAAAGAGCCACGCCAATTCTGGGACGTAGGATGCAGAGCAATATGGAAAGCACCAGCAAAACCGCCGCCGCCAGATATAAATGCAGCCCCGAGCAGAGGAAAATGGCACACAGCGCAGAGAGTAAAAACCCGCAGGTAAAGCGCAGCAGTGTCCGCATGGCAATCCCTCCTTCCCTCTATTGTACCATCCCGGAAGGAAGTTGTCGAGGAGAAAACAGGAGGCGCTTTTGCGCCTCCTGTTTGGGCTTAGTTAAAGCTGCCCAGCTTCTTCCCTGCCAGGACGTGGAAATGCAGGTGATGGACCGTCTGTCCGGCGTCGGCGCCGCAGTTGGTGACGACCCGGAAGCCCTCCCCAAAGCCCATTTCCTTGGCGAGCTTTGCGATGACCTGGTAGATATGGCCGACAACAGGGGCCATGTCTTCGCCAATCTCTGCGGCAGAGGCCACATGCTGCTTGGGAACCACAAGAAAATGCATGGGCGCAAGAGGCTCAATATCCCGGAAGGCAAGGCAGAGGTCGTCCTCATAGACCTTGGAGGTGGGGATTTCACCGGCTATGATCTTGCAGAAAATACAATCGTTCATAAGCTCCTCCTTACTTTTTCACATGCTCAGACACATAATTGTCCACCACAGCCAGAGCATTGTCCAGCATCAGCGGATCCTTGCCGCCGCCCATGGCGGAATCAGGCTTGCCGCCGCCGGAGCCTCCCGTAATGGCGGTGACCGTACGAATCAAATCCCCGGCCTTGATGCCGGCGGCCACAGCCTTCTTGCCGCAGACCGCATTAAACGTGATCTTATCATCGGACACGGAGGACAGCACCGCAACCACGGATTCGTCCTTATCCCGGAGCATATCGCCAATTTTCCGCAGAGAACCGGCGCTCATGGAGGAAAGGGTGGTGGTGATGACGTTCAGGCCTTCTACTTTCTTTGCGGCATACAGGAAGCGCTCGGCATCACTGGCCAGCAGCTTGCTCTGGAGCTGGTCCAGCTGGTGGCGCAGCTCCTTGCCTTCCTTGATGACCTGCTCCAGGTGGGGCAGCAGCTCCCCGGGGGTGGTTTTCATGGAGGTTGCGGCGCGGCGCAGCAGCTTGGTGTTCTCCTCGGCCAGCATCAGGTTCTGCTTTCCTACCAACGCCTCAACACGGCGGACGCCGGAGGCCACAGAGCCCTCGCTGATGATGCAGAAGGAGCCGATTTTTGCGGTGTTGTCCAGATGGGTGCCGCCGCACAGCTCCTTAGAGACATCCCCCATGGATACCACACGGACCTGGTCACCGTATTTCTCGCCGAACAGGGCCATGGCCCCCTCCTGCTTTGCCTCCTCAATCCCCATGACCTTTGTGGTAATGGGGATACCTGCCAGAATCGCGTCGTTTACAAACACGGTGATCTGACGAAGCTCCTCCTCCGTGATGGCGGAGAAATGGGTGAAGTCAAAGCGCAGGCGATCCGGGGCGTTGAGCGAACCCGCCTGATGGACATGATCCCCCAGCACGTGCTGCAGCGCAGCCTGGAGCAGATGGGTAGCGGAGTGTGCCCGGGAAATCGCCTGGCGGCATTCCGCGTCAACCGCCGCAGTAACGGTCTCCTCTACCTCCAGCTTTCCGGCGGTCATTTTGCCGTAGTGGAGATATTTCTCCGCCTTGTCCTTTTGAACGTTGGTGACTTCAAAGACGCTGCCGTCCAGGGTGATGGTGCCCTGATCCGGAGACTGGCCGCCCATTTCCGCATAGAAGGGGGTTTGATCCAGCACCAGGATTCCCTCCTCCCCTTCCCGGATGGAGGAGCAAAGCTCCCCGTCGGAGACAATGGCCAGAATTTTCCCGGTGCCGGTCAGGGAGGTATAGCCGGTAAAGGCGGTGGGGGTGCCATCCAGGCCCAGATCAATGCCGGCCCAGGCCAGATCGCCCAGTGCCTCTCGGGCCTTACGGGCACGAACCCGCTGCTCCTCCATCAGCCCGTGGAATCCGTCCTGGTCCACGGTCATCCCCTCATCCTGGGCCATTTCAATGGTCAGATCAATGGGGAAGCCGTAGGTGTCATAGAGCTTAAAGGCGTCGGCGCCGGAGAACACGGTCTCGCCCTTGGATTTGTGCTCCTCAATCATGCCGTTGTAAATGCGCAGACCTGCGTCGATGGTTTTGTCGAAGTTTTCTTCCTCCACCCGAATGACCTTGGTGATATAAGCCTGACGCTCCTGAAGCTCAGGATAGTGGCCCTGATTCTCATGGACTACCGTGTCGCAGACCTTGTACAGGAAGGGCTCGTTGACCCCAAGCAGCTTACCGTGGCGGGCTGCCCGGCGGAGCAGACGGCGGAGCACATAGCCCCGGCCCTCATTGGAGGGCAGCACACCGTCGCAGATCATAAAGGTGGCGGAGCGAATATGGTCGGTGATTACCCGAAGGGAAACGTCCTTCTCCTTGCTCTGGCCGTAGCTGGCCCCGGTGATCTCGGTGACCTTGTTGGTGATGTTCATCACAGTATCCACGTCGAAGAGACTGTCCACGTCCTGGCAAACAACAGCCAGACGCTCCAGACCCATGCCGGTGTCGATGTTCTTCTGGGCCAGCTCGGTATAGTGGCCCTCGCCGTCGTTGTTGAACTGGGAGAACACCACGTTCCAGACCTCCATGTATCGGTCGCAGTCGCAGCCGACGGTGCAGCCGGGCTTACCGCAGCCGAACTTTTCTCCCCGGTCGTAGTAGATCTCAGAGCAGGGGCCGCAGGGACCGGAGCCGTGCTCCCAAAAGTTATCTTCCTTGCCAAACTTGAAAATATGATCCTTGGGAACCCCAATTTCCACGTTCCAGATGCGATAGGCCTCATCGTCGGCAGGGGTGGTCTCGTTTCCGGCGAACACAGAGGGGTACAGGCGGTTGGGATCCAGGCCCACCCACTGGGGAGAGGTCAGAAACTCCCAGGCCCAATGAATGGCCTCGTTCTTAAAGTAGTCGCCGAAGGAGAAGTTGCCCAGCATCTCAAAATAGGTGCCGTGGCGGGCGGTGTGACCAATGTTTTCAATGTCGCCGGTCCGGATGCACTTCTGACAGGTGGTGACCCGGTGACGGGGCGGCTCTTTTTCTCCGGTAAAATAGGGCTTCATCGGCGCCATGCCGGAGTTGATGAGCAGCAGAGACGCGTCATTCTGCGGAATCAGGGAAAAGCTGGGCAGGCGGAGATGCCCCTTAGTCTCAAAGAAAGACAGAAACATCTCACGAAGCTCGTTTACGCCAAAGTTCTTCATAGGAAATCCTCCAAATGTTCTTGCGACGGCGTCAAAAAAACCGCCCCTGAAAAACAGGGGCGGGAGAAAACCTCACGCGGTACCACCCTGATTTGTCCCACAGGACATCTCAGACGCCTTAACGCGGCAGACGTACCGGTCCTCCCGGTCAGCTCAGAAACGGCCCGAATACTGAAATCGCCCGGGGCTCTCACCCCTCCCCGGTCGCTGAAGCGCTCGCGTATTCTTCTTTTCTTCAACGCAGTTGCAATATTTGCTTTTATTGTACCACGAACGGGGGCTTTGTCAATAGTTTGGGGAGATTTTTTGTATATCCAACAAAAAAGAGGCCATACTGATTTTGGTGATATGGTAATGTTTATTTCATTCTTGCGAACCATTGTGCTATATCTTGTGATTGTAGTAACGGTTCGGGTCATGGGAAAACGGCAAATCGGCGAACTGGAGCCCTCCGAGCTGGTGGTAGCCATTTTGATTTCAGATCTGGCAGCGGTGCCCATGCAGGACATTGGGATTCCCCTGCTCTCCGGTGTGATTCCCATTCTGACTCTGCTGGCGCTGGAGCTTTTGATCTCGGAGTGGTCGCTCCATTCCGTAGGGTTCCGGGGAATGCTGTGCGGCAAGCCGATTCTTGTGATTCGGGACGGCGTCATCGACCAGAAGGCCATGGCAAAAACACGGCTTACCATGGACGAGCTCAGCCAATGTCTCCGGCAAAAGGACATCCTGGATATTTCTCGGGTTCAATTTGCGGTACTGGAAACCAGCGGACAGCTCACCACGTTTCTTTACCCTCAATATGCGCCGCTGACGGCCCAGGATGCCGGGAAGAAGCCTCAGACGCAGGCGTTTCCTGTTACGGTGATCTCGGACGGCAAAGTGCTGAGAGATAACCTTCGCGTCCTGGGAGTGGATGACCAGTGGCTACAGCGGCAGCTGTCCGGTCAACAGCTGTCTGCCAGTGAAATCTTTCTGCTCACCGCCACAAAAACCGGGACCGTCCATTTGGTCAAAAAGGAGAAGCCTGTATGAGAAAACCTTGGACAGCCATTTGTCTGCTTGCCGTAATCGTGGGGTTCTGCTGGTGGAGCACTTGGCATGTGGATCAAATCTGCCGGGATACCACGGCCCTTTTGGAGCAGGCCGAACGATACTGTACTGTGGGGGAGTTTTCCAAGGGAATGGAACAGGTCGCCGGCTCCTGGAATATCTGGAACCGCCACGAGGGCTTTCTGGGAATGGCGCTCCGGCACACGGAGTCGGACGACGTTGGTATCCTGTTTCCGTCCCTGCTGGAAAGCTGCCGACAGCGGGATCTGGAGGAGTTCAACCGTCGGAACCTGGAGCTGATGGCGACAATCTCCCATTTGTCGCGGATGGAGATCCCCTACTATTTTAATGTTCTTTAAGCCTATGATTTTTGTGTATTATTCTATAACCAATAGTTATAATTTGTTGCTTTTCGTGGGATGTTACGATATAATATAATCAAATCCCATGGGAGGCGACGTGATGGAGCTTACATATCTTTACTATTTTAAAGTAATTGCCGAAAAAGAAAATATGTCCCGGGCGGCGGAGTCGCTGCATGTATCTCAGCCGGCGCTGAGCAAGACCATTGCCAAGCTGGAGCGGAGCCTTGGCGTGACGCTGTTTGAGCGAAAAAAAGGACGTATCAGCCTGTCTCCCATCGGCGCGGATTTTTACCGGCAGGTGGCAAAGGCATTTGACTGCATTTCCGAGGGACAGCGGCTGATCAACGACTATAAAAACTCCACCAGTACCTCGGTGACCATTGGCTGCCCGGTTGCCGAGCTGATGAACTCCCTGCTGCTAAGCTATCTCAAGGCGAACCAGCAGTCATCTCTGCAAATCAGCCAGTTTCTCTACAGCCCGGAGGTTCTTCAAGAGAAGCTGCTCAATGGGAAGCTGGACTTTGCCCTGACGCCCATCCCCTTCCACAACCCGGAGATCAACCAAATCAAGCTGATGGATGAGGAAATTCTATTGGCCGTTGGGCGAAACCACCCCCTGGCCAAGGAGCATTTCGTCCGGCTTCAGGACTGCCGGGATGAGAAGTTTTTGGTGAACGACGCCAGCTTTGACCGCCGGGCCGTGCTGGACAACTGCAAAATCGTGGGGTTTACGCCGAATATCACCCTGTGCAGCAACGAACCCCGCATTATTGACGAGGCATTGGAGTCCGGGCAAGGGGTCAGCTTTGTCCCGGCCAATGTGTTTTACGAGAAATACATCGACAACAACCCGGTGGTTGCCTTGCGCTTTGCGGATATTGAGGTATTTCGGTTTATCTCCATTGTCAGCCGGAAGGACCGGACCCTGATGGAGGCCCCCAAACGGCTGTACAGCTTTGCCATAGAATATTTCCAGCAGTACGGGGTAACCCTTCAGAAGTTTTTGGAGGACTATTTCCCGGCGGCGGATTTTGGTCCTCGAATCAGCATCGGACTCAACCGTGAGGATAATATTGGCGCTGTAGATCCCTCTATCCGATCTGATTTTTAAGATGTCCCAAACATATAACCACAAGTTATCAACTATGTTTTATTTCTATTTCCAATTCAAAGGGTTCTACGATAGAATAAGATAAAACATCATGAAAGGGGCAAGACCATGTCCAAGTTCGACCTTTTGCTCTCCCCCATGAAGCTGGGGAATCTGACATTAAAAAACCGTATGATCTCTGCGCCGACTTCCCTGGCCGAGATCGGTCCCAACAACACCTTCTCCAGAGAGAATATCGCATATTATGAGCTGCGGGCAAAGGGCGGCGCAGCCATCGTCAATGTGGGCGAGTGTGTGGCCCATGGCGCCACCGGCATTGACCATCCCTCCCAGGTGGTACTGGATAACCCCAATGCGGTGCCTTCACTTTACGATCTGGTCAGCACCATACATAAATATGGCGCATACGCCTCCATTGAGTTTGGCCACGGCGGCAAGCGCTGTAATCCCATGTTCCTGCCCGGACATACACTGCCCATTGGTCCCTGTGATATGTTTGACAACAACGGAAACCTTACCGTCCGGGGCATGGACCGCAAGCTCATGGATGACGTAATCGCCGGGTATCGCCGATCTGCGGCAAACTGCGCCATGGCCGGGTTTGACATTCTTACCATCCATGCCGGACATGGCTGGCTTCTGGCGGAGTTCCTGTCTCCCCTGTCCAACCACCGCCAGGACGAATATGGCGGAAGCAGAGAAAACCGCTGCCGCTTTGTCATTGAAGTGCTGCAGGCTGTCCGTCAGGCGGCCCCCAAGTGCCTCATTGAGGTCCGAATCTCCGGCTCGGAGCTGACCAAGGGCGGGTATGACCTGGAGGAAGGCGTAGAGCTCTGTAAGATGCTGGAGCCCTATGTGGACATGTTCAATGTGTCTGCCGGGGTTATGGAGGATCTGTATACCTGGATTATTATGCATCCCAGCATGTTCCTTCCCCAGGGCTGCAATGTGTACCTGGCCGAGGCGGTGAAGAAAGCCGTGAAGAAGCCGGTTTCCTGTGTGGGCGCGCTTACGGATCCCGAAAAAATGGAGGAGATCTTGGAGAAGGGACAAGCGGATCTGATTGCGCTGGGACGGGCCCTGGTTGCGGATCCCGACCTGCCCAACAAGGTGCGGGACGGCCGGGTGGATGAGATCCGGCACTGCCTGCGCTGCTATTCCTGCCAGGGGCAGATGATGAAGACCCGGAATATTCTCTGCACCGTCAACCCGGTAATCGGCCAGGAGTTTGACGCCAAATATCGGCTGCCGGCGGCCCATAAGCACAAGGTCGCCGTGATTGGCGGAGGTCCCGGCGGCATGCAGGCTGCCATCACCTGTAAGCAGCGAGGCCACCAGGTGGAGCTCTACGAAAAAACCGATGCTCTGGGCGGCGCGCTGAAGTTCGCGGAGCATGAGAGCTTCAAGCACGATTTGTTCCGCTTCGCCCAGTGGCAGGCCCATCAGCTGGAGCTGCTGGAGGTCCCGGTGCATCTGAACACCGAAGTCACGGCGGAGTTCCTGGACAGTCTGGACGTTGACACGGTGATTTGCGCAGTGGGCGCCAATCCCATCCTTCCCAGTCAGTTTGGAATTCCCGGAGACAACTATGTGCTGGGTACCGACCTGTTTGAGGAGGGTGTCACCATCGGACAGAAGGTCGTGATTATGGGCGGCGGCTTGGTTGGCTGTGAAACTGCGCTGCATCTGGCAGAGGAGGGCCATCAGGTCACCGTCATTGAGATGGCGTCCGAGATTGCCATGGAGACCACTGCGGCCCACCGCCGTGCCTTGAAGGTTCGTATGGGACTGTTTACGGATATGGCGGGGGGAAAGAACACCGTTCCCGGATTGGTTCCTCCTGTGCTGCAGGTCTCTACCAAGTGCAAGGAGATCACAAAGGACGGCGTCATCGCGGTGACCCCCGACGGCAAGGAGACACTGTTCCCCGCAGATACTGTAATCAGCGCACTGGGCCTTCGTCCAAGAACTGCGCTGGTGGAGGAGCTCCGCAAAACCAAGCATGTGTTCCTGCCCATTGGAGACTGTACCAAGACGCAGCAGGTCACCCAGGCGGTTCGTGTGGGATATGATATTGCGGTGGGCTTGGACTGAGCCTTCCGTCCTATGATTTGCAGGCCGGAGAGATTCTCCGGCCTGTTTCGAAAGGAGATATGGAGATGTACGTTATTGGAACCGGCTGCCTATGCTGCCATAACTGCGCCCTGGAATGTCCCGCAGGGGCCATCGACTACAAAGGGACGCACTACGAAATTGACCAGGAAAAATGCCTCGGCTGCGGACTGTGTCAGCGCATTTGTAACGTAGGGGCAATCCGCAACACCGAGGAATCGCCACAGGTTTCCCATCACGACAGAACGGAGCTTTCCTGTGACCTGGTGGTCATTGGATGTGGCGGCTCCGGATCCATCGCCGCAGTTCGTGCGGCGGAGGAAAGCGGGAAAAAGGTAATTGTGCTGGAAAAAGCGGAAAAGTACGGCGGAAGCGCCTGGTACGCCGGCTTTGAGGTGATGGACGGGCCCGGACCTGGTCCCGGCGGTCCCGGAAACTCCGACGGGGATCGCTTTCATGGTCAGGTCTCCAAGGAAATCCAGGACGTGGCAAAAAAGGCGCCTAAAGAATTTTCGGATTGGATGCTCACCATGGACGGAGTCAAGGACAATTGGGTGGAAAAGCCTGCCCCCTTTGGTGACGGAAAATCCGTGGGCCTGAAGCAGCGGACGTTTTTTAACCTGAAATGTCGGGACGAGGCCATTGGGCCTGGCCGGGGCGGGAGCTTTGTGGTTAAAACCATGGTGGACCAGTTCCCGAGGCTGGGAATCCAGCTTCTCACCGGGACAGGCGGAAAAAAGCTGCTGACGAAGGACGGCCGGATTACCGGTGTTCTGGCAGAGGACAAGGGCGGAGAAATTCTGATTCACTGTCATGCGGTGGTGGTCTCCGCCGGAGGCTTCGCTTGGAATGATGAGCTGCTGGCAAAATACTGGCCCTGGTTTATGACGGAGGATCCCACCGCAGAGCCGGTGCATCGCTTTGCAGCCCCCACCAATACCGGTGACGCTGTGTCTCTGGGAGAAAGTGCCGGTGCATGGGTGGACTATGACAACTTCACCGTAAACCTCTTTGGTCCGGTTCACCACCCCTTCTCCTTCTGCCTGTTTAAGTTTGCCTGTGAGCCGGAGATCATCTCCGTCAACAAAAACGGAAAACGCTTCTATGATGAGAGCTTCTTCCCCAATGGCGCTGCAAAAATCGGCAGTCAGCCTGGCCGCACTTCCTGGGCCATTGTGGATTCGGATACCCTAAAGGTCATTGCGGACCGATTGATTGCCGGAAACGACGGATGGATTCACAAGGATTACCTCCAGGAGATTGAAGCTGAGCTGAAGCTGGATACGCCGCTCAAGAAGGCTGATACCATTGCAGCGTTGGCCGAGGCATGTGGGGTGGATCCTGGGGTACTTCAGGAGACCATTGACAAATACAATGCGGACTGCGCTGCCGGTACAGATACTCAGTTCGGCAAAAAACCAGAAACCATGCGGCCTATTTGCAACGCCCCCTTCTACGCCATCTACGGAAAAATGGCCACCGACGGCGCATTTGGCGGAATTCGTGTCAACGAGAAGATGGAAGGCCTCAAGCCTGACGGTACCCCCCTGCCCGGTCTTTACGCCACCGGAGATAATGCCGCTGGCTGGTGTGTCAGGGTTCCCGGCCCCGGAGATAATCGGCTGATGTGTACCAACGAGATGAGCTGGGCCGTGGCATCCGGCTTCACCGCCGGCAACTCTGCTGCGGAGTATTTGACCCATCCGGCGGAATAAAACAAGACACCCTATGTAAATGTGGGCCCGGATGCCAACGCGGCATCCGGGCCCACATGCAAATTGCCCGGAGCGTTTGCTCCGAGCAACCCAGCTTGTAAAAAACCTCGTAGAGTTTCGCCGCCGCAGCGGCGAAATAGAGTCAAATCATTTTCCGCCGGGGCGTGTACATGGCGGAAAATACATCTCGGCCTGAAAGTGTGGCTTTTGTGCGCTATAGGCGAACAAAAATGCGCGCATCAGGCCGCAGTTTCTTTGTCGAAAAAGCCGGAAGGCTTTTTCGACAGTCTAAATTGCCCGGAGCATTTGCTCCGGGCAACCATGTTATTTGCTCTTTGTGTAGGTGTTGTTGTCATCCAGCGTGGCGTAGGGAACCGGCCAGGGCACCGTATTCTGGACAGTCTGGGTGACGCTCCAGTTGTTGTGCAGAGGACCAGCGTCCTCGCAGGCAGGCATGGTGCGAAGTCCGCCGCCGGGCGCACTGGGAGGCGTGCCAATGACCTTTCCGTCGGGACCCACAGGGGCGTCGGGGCCTCCGGGACCGCCAGGGCCACCGGGGCCACCAGGACCGCCAGGACCGCCGGGACCACCGGGGCCACCTGCGCCGCCGTTTTTGGTGCGCAGATAGTTTTCCATACCGGGGTTTCCTGCGTCACAGCCGATGCCCATATCCGGGCAAACCTGCTCGTGGAGGAACAGCCAGCAGCCATGTTCAAACACAAAATCAGCGCCGTACCGCTCCCACAGACCGCTGCAGCGGCGCTTGCCGTTGTCGCCTACTGCGCCGGAGATCACACCGGGAGTCAGGAAGAAGGCCCGGGCCGTTTTTCCATCGTCTGCTACCTCCACAATGTCTGTGGCCAGGCTGTGGAGAGACAGCTCCATAAGCGGACGGATATCGAAGCCGCCGATTTCCGGCATGGCCTCGTAGTTCTTCTGGAAACGCTCAGTGGCCTTTACGTCGTAGAGCGTCACAGAACCGTTCCACACGGACTTAAAGCCGCGCATCCGGCCAAAGGCATGGGCCCAGCTCACGTCATCCCGCTGTGACCAGATCTGGCTCCACTCCTCGGTGGCGAAGGCTTTGGCGTGAAGATAGGTATGGGTGGCATGGACGAACTCCGCCTCCTGAGAGGCTGCGCAGTTCCAGATTCTCTGGCTGAGGGAAAGGTTCTTATTCATGGCAGAAGCCTCCTTTCAGCATGGGATGGCCTTCGGGGCCGTAGCTGTTCTCCAGCGTCAGGGTGTCGTAGGGCTCCGGCATAGGCGGATAATTATCAGCCCAGTTATAGGTGTTGTCGTGGACGTTCATGGGGATGGTAGGTGTGCCAAACTCCTTGCGCATCATGTCGTCCTCAGGGGCAATGTAGGTGTCAGCCTCATAGGCAGTGCCAGCCTCATAGTTCTGATCGTTGGCACAGACAATGTGGTAGATTTTAAACTTGCCGTCCTCCTTGACGAAGTCGGCACAGACCTTGTTGTACTGCCACTGTCCCTGGGCAGTGCCGTCGGGCTGCAGATCGGTCTGCTGGCCAATGGAGTACCAGATGCCCTTGGCGCTCTGCCCGTCTGCGGCAATACGCACCAGGGAGGTGGACATAGGGAACATCACCATGGAACCGGCGCCCAGCAGGTCGTCGCTTTCCGCCAGACCCTGCTCCTTGGCGTAGACCTTCATCTGCTCCACACGCTTGGCACGGAACTCGTCTACATACCAGCGCTGAATCTCGGATTTGCCGTAGTAATAGCCCCAGTTGGCACCAAAGCTGGCCTTTGCGGCATGAATCGGGTGGGAAACCCACAGCTCGTCCAGCTCCTTCTGACGGAGATCGGCGGCCTGATAGTAGGAGCGCAGACCCATCAGGTCACGCACTTCCTCAATGTCCTCTACCATCTGGAGCAGATCCTCGTCGTTTTTCCGAGGCAGCGGATAATGCTTGGGCACATTGTGCTCAAACCACGCGGGGCTCTTCTTGGTTGTCCAATCAATCACCATAGTTGTAACCCTCCTTTTCAAATGCCGTAGCTGAAGGTCTCAGCAAAGGTGGTATAGGGCTCAGGCAGTCTGGGAGGCTGTGCAGGGCCCCGGGAAGCACTGTAAGGGGTGTGAACCTCCATGGGATGGTTCGGCCCGGGAAGTGTCACGTCCTTTAGCTCCGCAAACTCAGGCAGCGGCGGATACTTGTCCTCCGGCTTGCCCCAGTCCGTGCCATTGGGGCTGTAGGTCTCCTCAATACGGAGCACATGCCACAGCTTCATCTGGCCGTCCTCCTTGATGAAGTCGGCGGCATAGTAGCCCCAGGCCCAGTTGGAAATCGGTCCCTTTTCCGTGATATCGGTAATGGAGCCCTCTACCATCCAGATGGCCTTGGCAGTCTGCATGTCCTCCGCCTCCTGCATATAGAAGCTGGTCAGCGGCTCCGCCTTAAAGGGGCCGACGCCGTAAAGCTCCTCGTCGGAGAGCTTGCCCAGCTGCTCCGGAAAAATCTTCTGCAGGCATTTGGACTTCTTGGCGGTGGCACGGCAGACGGCGTCAAAATACTCCTTGACTGCCTCCCGTCCCACATAATATCCGTTGTTGAATCCCACACTGATGTCATCCCGGCTGCAAAACAGCGTGTCCACCAGGGTGTCTTCCCGGCAGAGCAGGCAGCTGGTCACATATTTGCCCATGACATTCTTGATCTCACGGCGGTCTTCAAACCGTTCGGTGCGCTGAAGGATCGAACTCATATGATTTCTCCTTTCATTGAGCTATGTTCGGACCAATAATCCGTCATCGTTATTATATCGCAGGAACTTCTTCGGTTCCAATACCAGTTTTCTAAGGAGAATAACCTATGGTTATAGTTAAAAAGCCCTGGCCTGTCACCAAGACAAGCCAGGGCTTTTGTATCATCCATTAAGACATATCACCGGGGTTGAAGGGGAACAGCTCCTGTTCCTGCTGCTGTTGCTCCTGCTGCTGCGTATCCGTGCTGGCGCTGGCGGCGTTGGTCTTTTCATCAAAGGTGATGGAAATATCTACGGTTCCCGCGGAAGCGCTGCGGTACACCGTCAGCGTGGCAGTATCTCCGGCGGAATAGTTCTTCAGCAGGGCCTTGAAGTCGGTCACGCTGTTGACCTCAGTGCCATCCACTGCCGTGATAATGTCTCCCTGCTCAATGCCGGCCTTTTCTGCGGCACTGTCGGCGGAGACGCTGTTTACATAGATACCGGTGGGCAGATTATAATACTGGGTCACCGTAGAGGAGATGGCCTGGCAGGTGATGCCCAGAGAGGGACGGCCCTTGACGTAGCCATACTTCAAAAGGTCACTGACAATGTCCATGGCGTCGTTGGAGGGAATGCAGAAGCCGATGCCTTCAATGGAGGCCGCATTGGAATAGCCGTTGGAGGAGTATTTTGCGGTGGTAATTCCAATGACGTTGCCGTGCATATCGAAGATGGGACCACCGGAGTTTCCGGCGTTAATGGCGCAGTCTGTCTGGAACATATTGATCGGCGTGCCGTTTTCATTGATCTCACGGTCCAGGGCGGAGACATACCCCACCGTGAGGGTATTTGTCAGCTCACCCAAGGGGTTGCCGATGGCGCAGACCTGACCGCCCACCTCAATGCTGTCTGAGTCACCAATGGAGACAGTGGGAAGGCCCGTGGCGTCGATCTTAATCAGGGCAACATCGTTCTCGGAATCTGCACCAATGACGGTGGCGTCATATTCCTCCCCGTTGGTCATGGTGACGGTCAGCTTCTGGGCATCGGCCACCACATGGTTGTTTGTGACGATGTAGCCGTCCTCGGAGATGATAAAGCCGCTGCCGGAGGAGGCCGTCTCCGAAACCTGACCGAAGACGTTGGTGGTGGTTCCCTCATTGGAGATGGCGACCACTGCATTGACATATTTCTCATAGACGTCCTGGGGAGTCATGCTGGTGGACTGTGCGTTGGTTTTTACGTTAATGACTGTGTTGTTGATGTTCTCGTTCCCTGGGGCCTCCGTGTCCTCAGACTCATCCTCAGCGGTAACCGCCGTATCAGAGGAGGTGACCGCTGATCTGAGGCCCAAGCCAACGGCAGCGCCGCCGCCGATTCCGCCAATCAGGGCGCATACAATGGCGATGGCCACCACTCGCTTTCCACCACCGTTCTTTTTTTGCGGCTGCGGCGGGGTGACATTATAGCCGCTCATGGGATTGTGCGGCGGAACATTTCCCCCGGAGGGGGTGTAGCCCGGACCGGCGGTGTCCTGTCCGCTGGGAATGGTGCTGGCAGTATAGTGATAAGCGCCGGATTCCTGGGGGTTAGAATCAGCTGTCCCCTCCGTACGCTGGGTGTTGTCAAAATCGTATTCGTTGCTCATACTATTTTCACTCCTTGTAAGGATTTATTTCTTATGACCATATAGTAATTTCTAATTATGTCCAAAGTATGACCATTGTCCAAACGATATTTGAACAAAAAGGAAAAATATTGGCCGATTATCGCCGGAAGAATCCTGCCTCCAACAGGGCATCCAGGCAGGCATTGACCTCCTCATCGGAAAAAAGCGCGGCGTACTTTCCCTGAATCACCAGGTTCTCCGGACTAAGCTCCAGTCTCCCCTTCTCCTTCAGGGGCAAAAACTGCCGGGAGACCTGTCCTCGGCGGAGATATTCCCGAACAGCCCGGACGCCGCCCTGCGCCCTCGCCTGCTCTGCCAGGCGAGGCTCCGAAACACCGGTGACGTCCTCTGCCTGCTTTAGCTGCCGAAGCAGCTCCTCTGTAAACGTTGTATCCATTTCATGACTCCTTTTTGTAGCATGCGCTGTGGCAGGTACTATCATACTATCTTTTCCGGAAAATCACAAGGAAAATCCCCCGGATGAAGTCATCCGGGGGAAAGAGACGAATTATCCTATATAGGCTGCGGCGTCCTCTGCGGCCAGGAATCCACTGGAGAGTGCAAAGGACATGTCGTTGATGATCTGCTTTTTAATGCCGGCCATATTGATAAACCGACCGGAGGCCAGATCCCCCGTCACATACAATCCTTCCACCACGCCGCCGGATTGGGCCTTGGCCCGCATATGCGCATCGATCTCCACACCGCCAAAGGCACCGTCCGTTCCCAGGGACGCCTTCACGGCATAGAAGGGGGCTTTGGTCATGGGCTGCATCCACTCCGTGGGCTTGTAGCAATCCCAGTCCATTCCCTCCTGACAGTATTGATTGTAGGTGTCCACGGTCTCCTTCAGTGCCGCCGGGTCCAGACCAATCTCCTGGGCAAGGGCTTCTATGGTATCTGCCCGGAAGAGGACGCCGTCATGCTTCTCCAAGGCGGGGTCGATATCCTCATGGGCCTCCTCCATGGTTTTCGGGAAATGGCTGGCGCCAAAGGGCATAGCCAGCTGGGGCTGAGGCTGATTATCTCCGTCGGCAATGGTGTGCTCCAGGGCGCTTTCGTCGAAGATCACATAGACCTTGCCCTCGGGCTGCTCCACCTGCACGGAGCCGGAATCAAAGACGCCCATACGGAGCTGAGAGCCCTCGCAGATGTAACGCTTGGCATTCTGATTGACGTAGATGACGTAGGCGGAATTGGACATGTCGCCCATGACCCGGCTCTGACACATGGTCATGGGGCCCATCATACGGATGGTCCGGTTCTTGTCATCCATCAATGCCCCAGCCTGCTCTGCCAGCTTTAGGCCGTCGCCGGTGTAGTTCCAGCTCATATGGGGACTCTCACCCATATAGGGCTGGGCCGCAGCCAGCTCCGGGTAGTATTTCTTTACCTGCTCCTGATTGCGAATCCAGCTGCCGGAGGCCAGAATCACCGCCTTGCAGTCGATCTCCAGCTCCTCTCCCCCTTGAATCACCCGAACACCGGTAACCTTTCCGTGCTCCGTACGGATCTCCTGGGTAACTGCGTCCATCAGAATCTGACCGCCCAGCTGGGGAATCAACTGGGCGGTGGTTTCCACAATCAGCCGTCCGCCGCCCTTGCCGTGGGCGCCCTCGTGATGTCCACCGGCCTGGGGCCCCAGAGGTCCGTCCTCCTCCTCGTCAAATACATACCGCCCCACCACGAACTGGTCAATGACCTCCTTGGGGGCAACCTCGCAGAACCAATCGAAAAAGGTGCCGGTGCCCCGGATGACATTGCTGGCGAGCTTTCGGTCAATGCGCCAGAAGGTCTCGTCCATGCGATTGCGGAGATACAGCATAGATGTGTCCGGCAGATTTCGCTCCTTCTGCCACTTGCTGCCGAAGGTTCGCATGGTGGAGGCCATATTCATACCGCCGCCCAGAGCCTTTTTGTCCTTTTCCAAAACAATCACGGATTTTCCCAGATGTGCCCCACGGCAGCCGGCCACAAGGCCGCTTCCGCCGCCGCCGATCACAACAATGTCACAGGTCAGATGTTTCATGTGCTGTCCCTCCTAGTATTTTTCATCATCATACCATAGATAGGACTCGAACTAAAGTATCAATTTATTCCGTTGCTTATCAAAATCCAAGAAAGGCCGTGGAAACGGTGCCAATCCAGTCTTGAATCGGCACCGATGGTTACTTTTTTTGCTTTTTGATCATCCCGTGGAGACACGCCAGTGCATCCGCCAGGCCCCCCAGCCGGTCAATCAGTCCCATGGAAACCGCCTCGTGACCGTAGACCACGCTGCCGATGTCCGTGGCCAGCTCATCGGTATTCATCATGAGTCGCAAAAACTCCTCTCGACGTATTTTAGAGTTTTTGCAGACAAACTCCACAATCTGCTCCTGAATGCGGTTGAAATAGTGGAAGGTCTGAGGCGCGCCGATGACCGTTCCGCTGATCCGAACCGGATGGATGGTCATAGAGGCTGTTGGCACGATCATGGATTTCTTCGCGCATACAGCCAACGGAACGCCAATGGAGTGCCCGCCCCCCAGCACCAGAGATACGGTGGGCTTTTTCATCCCCGCAATGAGCTCCGCAATGGCCAGCCCGGCTTCGATGTCGCCTCCCACCGTGTTGAGCAAAATCAGCAGTCCGTCGATCTCCGGGCTTTCCTCAATGGCCGCAATTTGGGGGATTACATGCTCGTATTTTGTGGTTTTTGTGGTTTCTCCCAAAACTTGATGGCCCTCAATTTGCCCAATGATGGTAAGGCAGTGGATGTTGCCTCGGTCAGATTTTAGCTGGGCGCTGCCGAATTCTATGGTCTCCTCTCGGGTTTCCTTCATCATATCTGCCTGTTCCTTTGACATTGCTGCTCCTCGTTTCTGTAAAAATCCTTATGACGGTTTGTTTTGGTCCTCTTTTGTACAGGGCATGTTCTGCCCGTCCAAGCTCAGCTCCAGATAGCCCTGCTCCCCTTCCTGAACATAGCGAAAGAAGCAAAGATAGGGCGCATAGGGCAGCGGCTGGTCCGGGCTCCAAGGAAAGCGGTAGCGTTGGCCGTTTACCTGTCCGCAGGGCAGATCCGCCGGACCCACACGCCCCCCTGGAAACGTATGCCACAGACTGTCCTTGGGACGGAGTTCGCCATAAAGGAGCGTTCCTTTGGGAAGACCGCTGGTGGGAAGGCTGGAACGGATCACCATATGCTCCCCTTCCGGCACCGGAATGCCCAGAGCCAGTTCCCCGCCTTCATATATGGCGTAAACCCGGCAGAGTTCCTCTGTTTGAACCTGCCCCCAAAATACCGTATACAGCCCCCGCTGCTCTGCATTGAGCCAGCCGCAGCAATCTTCTCCCTTTCGCACCTGTATCAAGGAAACCACCTCTGCACAATATCTATGCAGAGACCATCCGCTTTAGCCGTGGAGCCCAAAGCTCACGGCGATGGCATTGTCCACCTTGTTCATCATATCCTCATCCAGACGGCCCATGTGCTCCCGGAGACGCTTTTTATCAATGGTGCGAATCTGCTCCAGGAGTACTACGGAATTCTTGGTCAGCCCCACCGCAGGCCCCACCAGCTCAATGTGGGTGGGAAGCCGCGCCTTATTCATCTGCGATGTAATGGCTGCCGCAATAACCGTGGGGCTGTGCTTGTTTCCCATGTCGTTCTGCACAATGAGGACCGGCCGGGTTCCTCCCTGCTCGCTGCCCACCACCGGGCTTAGGTCCGCATAAAAAATATCTCCTCGTTTTACGCCGTTATCCATGATGCTCCTCACTCCGTATATCAGTTTCTGCGTTACCGGCTCTATGTAACGCATCTGGGATTATTGTCCCACCAGGGAGCGGAATTTATACACGCCCGCCGTTCCAATCTATGTGGGCTTCCGGGAAGATGACAATTCCGCGAAGGCGCGGTGTGCCTGGCATAAAAGGGCCGTGTCAGCGCATACTAGGGCCATGGAAAACTTGGGAGGGATCAGTATGCCTGAAAAACACCTGGGACGGCAGACCGTTCGATTTGATTTCCCGCCGTCAATCCTGGGGGCGGCGTCTATTGTGGGAAAGAAAGAGGGCCAGGGTCCGCTGGCCAAGACCTTTGATGAAATACACGAGGATACGAAATTCGGCCAGACCACCTGGGAAAAGGCGGAGACGCAGATGCAGATTCTGGCGCTGAGGCGGGCTCTGCAAAAGGCATCCATTCCCGGGGGAGCCCTGGACGTGCTGTTTGCCGGAGATCTTCTGAATCAGTGCATCGGCACCAGCTTTGCCGCCCGGGAGTCCGGTGTTCCCCTTTATGGCTTGTACGGCGCCTGTTCCACCATGGCGGAAAGCCTCAGCCTTGCGGCCATGGCCGTGGAAGGCGGCTTTGTCAGACACGCAGGCGCCATGACCTCCTCCCATTTCGCATCTGCGGAGCGGCAATACCGCCTTCCGCTGGAATACGGAGGCCAGCGGACCCCCACCGCCCAGTGGACCGTTACCGGCTCCGGGGCCGTCATTCTTGGGCCCAATGGGGCGCCTCCCTATATTCGAGGGGTTACCACCGGCAAGGTGGTGGATCTGGGCATTACAGACGCCAATAATATGGGAGCCGCCATGGCTCCGGCCTTTGTGGATACGGTGGTGGCTCATTTTCAAGACACGGGCCTTGGGCCCAGTGACTACGATCTGGTGGTGTCCGGGGACCTGGGGGCTGTGGGGAAGGAATTGGCCGAGGAGCTCCTTCGCCGGGAGGGATATCCCATGGGTGACCGTCTGGCGGACTGCGGCACCATGATCTTTGATCTGGCGAACCAGGACGTTCACGCAGGCGGCTCCGGCTGCGGATGCAGCGCTGTGGTTCTGTGCGGCTATCTGCTCCACTGCCTGGAGACACGAAAATATCGAAATATTCTCTTCTGCGGAACAGGAGCGCTGCTGTCTCCTGTGTCTACCCAGCAGGGAGAATCCGTGCCCTCTGTCTGCCACGCAGTGGCCATCTCTATGGAAAGCGGGTGTATCTAAATGGAATATCTTCGGGCCTTCCTCTGCGGCGGTCTGCTGTGCGCCATTGGCCAGATCCTCATCGATCAGACAAAGCTCACCCCGGCCAGAATCCTGGTGAGCTATGTGGTGGGAGGTGTGGTACTTGGCGGACTGGGCATTTACGAGTATATTTGGGCCTGGGGCGGCGCCGGTGCAACCATTCCCCTGACGGGCTTCGGCTATAACCTGGCCAAGGGGGTTCGGCAGGCTGTGGAGCAAGACGGCTGGGTCGGAATTTTCACCGGCGGCCTCACTGCCGCAGCGGGAGGCGTTACGGCGGCCATCCTGTTTGGCTACCTGGCAGCGTTGATTTTCCGCCCCAAGGATAAATCCTGACGGGCTGGATATACTACCTTCTGCGGAGCGATCCGACACAGAAAAAGGAGGATTTCCACTCATGGATATGGAACGTCAGAATCGGAAAGAGCAGAAACAGAACAACCAGCAGAATCAGAACCGGAAGGAACAGAAGCAGAACAGTCAGCAGGAACGCAGCCAAAGCGAAAATCGCAGATAAATAAAATGTCCGACCCTGGGGTTCCAGGGTCGGATGTGCATTATGTCAACTGATCCAGTAGGGGGATAACATCTGCCAGGGTTTTGACCGTTCCGAGGAGCAGCTGTTGGGTTTCCGGGTCCGGCTCCTTCAGATCCGGAATCATAACCGGGTGGCAGCCTGCCCTGGATGCCGCCAGAATGCCATGGGGAGAATCCTCCAGAACCACGCAGTCCTCCGGCGGCAAATGCAGTCGGGAGGCCGCCAGGAGGAATATATCAGGATCCGGTTTTCCATGCTGCACCATGTCTCCCGTCACCAGCGCCTTGAGACGAGGCAGCACGCCGATCTCTTCCAGTCTGGGTCTGGCCCGTACCTGGGCCGTAGAGGTCGCCACGGCGTAGGGAAGCCGGTGGGCATCCAGATAATCCAGCAGTCCATATAGTCCCGGCTTGACAGGCACCCCGTGGTCATCCATATACCGGCGGGACCGGCGATTCACCTCCTCCATGGTGCGGTCATAGTCGAAGTCCGCACCCATGCGCTGGGTGACATAGGCCTTTGTAGCGGCATGGTTCAGGCCAATGCAGTGGGCCACCACATCCTCATGGCGCGGCAGTCCCCGCTCAGCCATAATCTGCCCCCAGCTGCTTAAAAACAGTCGTTCCGTGTCGGTGATGACACCGTCCATATCAAAGATCACACCGCGAATCAAAGCTTCCATTCCTTTCCTGCCGACAAGAAGTAGAGGATCATCTCCTTGACCGGCTTATTAAAAATACGCACCAGCGCCCGACGGTAGGTCTCCAGCTGACCACGGTATTCCTCGGCCCGGGCGGCCATGGACCGCTCCGTGACGGAATCCGTTTTAAAATCTACCACACACAGCCCGTCTTCCTCCCAGAAGGCGGCATCAATCACGCCTTGGAGCAGCACCTGCTCGCCCTCTGTGCCTGCATAATAGGTCTGCGCATCCTCCAACATGGAGAATTTAAACTCCCGAATCAGGTGATCGGCGCGTAGCATCCGCTGTCCAAGGGGAGAGGAAAACAGCTGCACCAAGGGCTCGGGCTGTACGGCCTCCAGCTGCTGCGCCGTCAAAAACTCCTCATCCTCCAGGCGTAGCTTTTCCGCTTCTACGCCTTCCGCCGTGAGACAGTTGGAGAATTCCGCATACTGGAGGAACAGGTGCATTGCGGTGCCCCGCTCTGTGGGGCTCAGTCCGCGATGCTCCATGACCACCTGGGGTCGGCGCAGAGAGGGAATTCGCACCTGTGCCTTTGCCCCTTCCGCCGCCTCGGTGTCCTTGTCCCGCCCTTTGAGCTGGGTTGCGGTGAGCTTAGAGGGCGCCAGGGTGGCCTCCCGGTGGGGATCGACCCATTGCAGGACCGACGCCAGCTGGGCCGGACTTGGGATCCGCAGATGTTCCTGGGCGCTGGGGGCATCCTGCCACAATTCCATAGGCGCCTCCGTAGGTTCCACCTGGGTATAACAGATGCTCCAAGGATAATCGGACACGGTGAGCCGGCAGTCGGGACGGCCTGCCTGTTCAAACAATTCTCCTGCCTCAATCCGATTCATCGCCGCTAGGAGGACCCAGTCTCCCAGACAGCCGACGTTGGCGGCGGCCCAGGGTGCAGCGGGAGCGCCGACCCCGGCCCGCAGCTTTGCCAGGGCCGAACCGGTGTGCTCCCCGGCATAGGTCATCATCAGATAATCCTTGGCGCGGGTCATGGCGACATAGAGAATTCGAAGCTCCTCAGAGCGAAGGATTTGACGCTTTTTCAGCTGGAGCGCCTCATAACAAAGGCCGGGGTAGCGGATGCGCAGCGTCTGATCCGTGACTTTAGCGGCGATACCCAGATCGCCGTCAAAGAGCACCGTATCCTGGAGCTCCCGAAAATTGAACTTCCGAGAAAGATCTGCCAAAATCACCACAGGGTACTCCAGTCCCTTGGATTTGTGCATGGTGGTGAGTACAACGCCGTCGGATGCCTTGGCGGCTGTGGCAGTACCCCCCTCCGCCGTCCGTTCCAGCTTCCGCAGCAGCTGATATAAGTACAGATATTCACCGCCGGCACTGTCCCGGGCCAGCTGATACACCGCCAGCAGATTGTCCCGGCGGGCAGTTCCGCCCTCCATGGCGCTGTAGGCGGAAAGCAGCCCCAGATCGTGGAGCAGGGTCCAAACCAGTCCATCGGCAGACTGTCGGGAGGCCATCTGCCGAAGTGCCTCCAGCTGCTCCAGGGTGCGGATGCACCAGGGCTCCCGAGATTCCCTCATGGCGTCATAGAAGCGTGGCTGGGCGCTCTCTGCCCGAACCTGGGCGATCTGTCCGTTGGACCAACGGAACACCGGACTGCAAAGCACTGCCAAAAGAGGAATGTCCTGATGGGGATTGCTGAGGGTCCGCAGAAGATTCAGCAGAACCTTGACCTCCGGCGTATCAAAGAGACTGTCGCCGCTGTCCGAGGCGGCGGGGATTCCGGCTTTTTGCAGGGCTCTGCGGTAGCGGCCTATGGGGTCCCTGGTCCGGAACAGCACCGCAATATCCGACGGCTGCACCGGGCGAAGGCCGTCTCCGTCCCGGACGGGAATCCGTTCCTGCAGCAGCTGTATAATCCGCTGAACCACCCAGTCGGCCTCTCGCTGATATTTGCTGCTCTCCTCCTCTGCCCGCTGAAGCTCCAGCACATGAAGCTCCACATGGGTTTTGCCGGTCTCCGGGTAGGCCTCCAGGCCCGGATACAGACGTTCATCCGGACCGTAGACAATGTCGCCCACCTCCTGAGACATCACCGTGGCGAAAACATGGTTGACCGCCTCCAGAATCTCCGGCCTGGAGCGGAAGTTTTTCGAGAGAACCAGCTTTCGGGCCTGTCCCGGCGCTGCCTGCTCCGCCGGAAGGAAGTCCTGATATTTTTTCAGGAAGATAGAAGGCTCCGCCTGCCGAAACCCATAGATGGACTGCTTCACGTCTCCCACAAGAAAGCGGTTCTCGTCTGCGCCTGAGGCGATGGCTGTGAAAATCAGCTCCTGGATCCGGTTGGAGTCCTGGTATTCGTCCACCATAATCTCCGTAAACCGGGCGCCAATCTCACAGGCGGCATCTGTGGGCTTCCCGCTGCCAGGGTGAATCAGCAGCCGGATGGCCAGGTGCTCCTGGTCAGAAAAATCCAGCAGGTTCTTCCGGCGTTTTTCTGCGGAGAATCGCCGATCCAGCTGTTCCAGCAGCGCTGCCAGCGCCGTCAGCGCCGGGGCCATGGCGTTCTGCTCCTCCTTTAGCGCCTGGGAGGGGCGGGAAAAAAGCTGCCCAAGATCCTGCACCAGACTGACGGCGTCGGACTTTACCGCCTTGATGGCATCCAGCTTCAGCTGATCCGGGTATTTGGTGACCCGTACTGTGGGATTTTCCAGTTGAAAGGTCTCCCCCAGGGCATCCCAGGGGCCGTCCAAGGCCTCCAGCATCGCCTGTAGAGCCCGGCGCTGGGTTTGGAAACAGGGCAGATATTGCTTTTCCAGCTTTTCATCTCCAACCATTGCATCAATGGCCCAGTCATAGCGGGAAAGAATCCAGGTGAGCCGCTGACCGGCAGACGCCACCAGAATGTTCCCCCAGACGGTTTCCCGCAGCTCCTGCTCCAGGGGAATGCTGATTTGCCGCTGGTGCAGCCAGCCCTGGGGATCCGGCTGGCTTTGTAGCTTTTCATAGAGCGTCTTAATCAGGTCCGTCAGGGCGCTGTCATTGCGTCCGGCACCCAGGGTATCCGTGAGCAGCTGAAAGCCGGGTTCACAGGCCTCGTAGGCCTCCTCCAGCAAATCCTCCAAAATCTGGTCCAGCAGCTCTGTCCGCTCCTGATCCTCCAGCATCCGATAGTCCGGGGACACGTTGAGCAGATATCCGTACTGGCGAATCAGCGTCCCGCAGAAGGCATGGACCGTAGAGATTTGGCTCAGCGGCAGCAGGTTCAGCTGCCGCGCAATATGGCGGTTCCCGGGCTGCCGGGCCAGCTCCTTGGTAAGGGCTGCGGAAATCTTGACGCGAAGCTCCGCCGCCGCCGCGTTGGTGAAGGTAATCATGAGAAATTCATTGATATTTTTCCCGTCCTCCAGGATTTTGCGGATGACACGGTCCACCAGCACCTTGGTTTTACCGGAACCTGCCGCAGCGGAAACCAGCAGGGTACCTCCCCGGTTTTCCACCACCTGCTGCTGCTGTACTGTCAGGCGCATCTCAGCCACGGTCCTCACCTCCTATCAAATCCCAAAAATCCGCCGGCTTCAGCGTGGGGCGATAATGTGCCTGGCGGAATTTTTGGTCCTTTTGGCATATATCTGTGTAATCGCACCACTGGCACGGGTCGTGACTCTGTCCCCGATAGAAGGGGGCAGGCGAAAACTGCCCGGCACAGATCTTGTCCACCACTGCGGCCATCTGCTGCTGAATAAACTCGTCCAGGGTGTGCAGCTGCGCCAGGGAAAGGGCGTAGTCACCCGGACCGCCCTTTTTGCGGATGGGCAGGTATTTCGCCTCCCCATCGTGTTCCATGGCTTGAAGGACCGGCGCCTCCCCAAGGACTACCCCGGTCTGCTTGATGCCGTTCTTTCGGCGGAGGTTGTCCACGGTTTCCTGATCCGTGGGCTCCTCCACGGAGACAAAGCTCCGCTTGGCCGGAAAATACAGCGCCCCCGCCGGCACGGGATGGGCCGAAATACCAGGCAGTCCGGAACGCTCCAGGGCAAAGAGATACAGTAGCAGCTGCATTCCCACGCCGCCGTAAAGATCGGTATAGTCAAACTTCTTTGTGCCGGACTTGTAGTCGATAATCCGGATGTAGTCCTGCGCCGGGGTGCGCCACAGATCAACGCGGTCCACGGTGCCGTCTAACCGGCCGCAGCCTTGCTGTCCGGAAATCTCCAAGGAGGGGCAAGGGGATTTTCCCCCGAATTTCAGCTCCATGGCGCAGGGGCGGAAGTCGGACTGCGATAGCTCCTGGGAGATCTCTCGGAGAAGAATCTCCGCCTCCTGGCTGTTCCGGCGGTAAAGATATTGCTGCCGAACCGACAGGGATTCTGCGTGCTGCATTCGCTCCTGGAGATAGGGGGCCATGTGCTGGTGAACCAAAATCCGGCATTCCGCCGGGTCCAGCGGGGCAATCTCCTGGCGCCGGGACAGGTCCCCTACGGTTTTTTCCAGAATATAGTGAAGGAATGTCCCGAATTCCGCCGCATCAAAGGACGCCTCCTTCCTGGCCTTGGCCCGGATGCCGTAGTTCAGGAAAAAGCTCAGGGGGCAGTTTCCGTACTGATCCAGTCGGGAGGCAGTCAATAGCACCGGGGCGCCAAAGAGTTTTCCCGACAGCTCCGACGAAATCAGCAGATCCCGAGGCAGGGATGCGGATTTGGCGGATACCAGCTCCTGCTCCAGGGCAGGGACCCGGGATGCTGTGGCGCGGATGGCGGTCTGCAGGTCCACCTCCCCCTGCTCCCCTGCCGTAAAATACAGCTCCGCCAAGGACTTGACTGTAACGGCGTCCTCTGCCGGGGCATCCCCAGATTGTGCTGTCAGACCCGGGAACAGCGCTTGCAGCCGATCAATCATAAAGGACGGAGAAAGAGATTCGCCGCCTGCCCGCAAGGCGTAGGAAACATGCAGCTGCTGGGTGGGTGCCGTCAATGCGCCGTAGAGCTGCAAAAGCTGCCGTTCCATGGCCCCCTCGCTGTCTGGGGCAAGGGTCATGTTCAGATCGTCCTCCAGAATGCTCCGCTCCCGTTCTGTGAGGAGGCTCCCCCCTGTGGGGACAGCGGGAATCACGCCCTCATTGGCGCCCAGGACAAACAGAATTTTAGGTTCCGTCCCTCGAACGGCATCCACGGTGCCGAACTGTACGGCATCCAGCACTGCCGGGATGGTCCCTAACTCATATTGCTCCAGGGCCAGACGAAGGAGCTTTACAAACTCACCGCTGCTCTGGCTGGTTTCTCCCAGCACATCGGAGAGCTGCTGAAGGCAGTCCACCAAGGTGTTGAAGATCTGCGCAGTCTCCTGGGCCGATTCCTGATTGCCCTGTTGGGCAAGGTCCCTCAGTTGGTGGCTGATTTGATCGTAGAGCTTGGTTTCCTCTAAAAAGCCGTATACTGCCAACACCTGTCCCCGGGTATTCCCCGCAGTCCGGAGCCCTGTCATCAGCCGGAGCAGGGGCCCTACCGCAGCCTCCCGAAGCTGGTTAAGCCGGGACAGCTCTTCCTTTGTGTCCTCCGTAAAGCGTCCGTCGTAGCCCTCCGGGTGCTCGGTCCAGGGCCGCTGCCATTTGCTGCCCCGAATGGACCAGGTATAGGCGTAGTTCTCCAAGGCATCACAGTCGTCTGCACCGATGCCGCTGTATCCTGTTCGCAGATAGGCGGTCACGGTGTTCCAGTCCATCCCCTCTGTGACAGCCTCCAAGGCGCACAGCAGGAACGCCACCGCCGGGTGGGCAGTGATCGGCGTTTTTATCCCGGTATACAGGGGGACCTTCGCCTCTCGGCAGAGGGCCTCCAGGGTGGGACCGTACTGCTCAGCATTGCCCACGGCCACAGCCATGTCCCGCCAGCGGAAGCCCTTCATCGCATATCGCCGAAGCTCCGCCACACAGTGCCGGCACTCCGCCAAAAAATCCTGGGCTACGGTCAGGGAAATCCCGTGGACGGCGCCGGAATAGGGCGGTGCATCATAGGAAAACAGGTGCTGCTCCAGATATGTAAGCGCCTCGGGGAGTCGGCGGCGGTGGGCTGCCTGGAGAACCTCCACAGAGACTCCCGCCGAGGACGCCAGACGGATAAGCCGTGCCACGGTTTCCTCACCGGGACCAAAGGGATTCCTGTTTTCCGGATCACAGGGAACGGTGACGGTAAGGTGCGCGCCACGGCGGAGCAGGGCATCCAAAATCCCCAGCTCCTGGGTGGAGTAATCCGTAAAGCCGTCTACGAAGAAATGCCGTGCTGAGGCATAATCCGTCTCCATCAGCTGCCTGCGGAGAAGCTCCAGCTTGTCCCGGGGATCACAGGTCCCCTGGGCCATCACGGCGTTGTAGGCCCCCAAAATCACGCTCAGCTCCAACAGCTTCTGGGACAAAAGGCCCTCGGTGCTCCGGGATGCCTCCAACAGCTGCTTTTCCCCAATGCTGTAGGATTTTAGCTCATCCACGGTGGACACCATGCTGCCGAGAAAGTCCGCCCGGCCCGAGGCCGCGGCGAATACCTTCAGCTGGGAATGTACCGCAGAGAGCGCCAGCTTTGCCGTAAGGATCCGCCCTCCCTTGTCCAGGGATTTTCTGGCGCCGCCGCCATAGATGGAGCTGACACGATTTTGGAGCCGGGTAAAGCTCAACACCTCGGAGACAAAGCTGATACCATCACCGCAGACGGCGCTGAGCTTCCGCTCCGTCTGATGGCTGAGCTGTTCGGGGACAATGACGATCCGCTGGGCCATGCCCATGGCCGGACAGGTACGGACAGCCTCTAACAGCATGGACGTTTTCCCCGACTTTCCACGGCCTAAAATCAGCGTCAGCATACAATCAGCTCCTTCCAAACTGACGTTATTGTAGCACATTCCCGCCGCTCTGTCATCCCGAATCGGGAATTCCCCGATGGGTGGCCCGAAACCAACCCATCAAATTCTCAAACAGCTCCAAAACACGAAATCGAAGCTCGTATTCCGGTGTGTCGCATTCCAAAATCTCCATAGAGGTTTCGTCCATACCGGCCATAACCTCCGCCGCCCGGCGGTCGTCGGCAGTGGCGGCGGTACAAATCTGCGGATAGACCACGCACCACCAGTTGTGCCCCTCTCCCCTTCCGATGGAGATCCGGAGGGCATCATAATATCCCCCCGGCAGCGCAAAGCCCTGGTAGGTTCGGGTGCCGAACAATTCCCGTCGAAGGGCCACGCTGGCCCGGTCCGAGGTTCCGCAGGCCTGGAGGGTCTCGTTGGCCCGCTGCTCCAGGGCAGGAAGCTGATTCTGAAGCAGCGTAAGGGCATCCTCCCGGCAGTGGGCATCCTGCAAAAGGGAGGATGCCTCCTCCAGAACCGCATCCCGGACTTGGAGCTTAATCTGCTGATCCTCCCGGCTGTCGGAGTTTGCGGATATATGCAGACGAATTAGGCTGCCTGCAATCCGCTGCTGCTGCTTTTCCAGGGACGTGGCGAAGCCCAGTATCAGGGCCAGCAGCAATAGCAGCGCCAATTCCGTTCGTTTCATTGTGTTCTTTGCCATAAAAAATCACCATCCATATGTAGGAGTTTACCCACAGTATGGACGGCGATATGGATTTTTAAACCGGCCGGGTCAAGAAAGTGTCCCGATACCGGGATTTTAGCGCAGCCTCTGCATTTCTGGCCTGGGATTCCTGGGAAAACAGCCCAAACATGGTGGGACCGGAGCCGGTCATGCCGGCGCCCAGCGCGCCACAGTCCAGCAGCGTCTGCCGGATGTCCTTCAGCTCCGGGTGCATCCGGGTCACCACGGGCTCGAACACATTGCAGAGCTGTGCTGCGATTCCGGGAAGATCTTGATTCTCCAGCGCACAAATCATGGCGTCAGTATTGGGCCGTTGCACAATGGGTTCCCGGTCAATGGCCCGGAACAGCTCCGGCGTAGACACCGGGAACGGCGGCTTGCAAAGGACAATGCTGCACCGAGGTACCGCGGGAAGTCGGGTGAGCACCTGCCCCTTCTCCTCAGCCAGCGCGGTACCGCCAAACAGCGCAAAGGGAACATCGGCCCCGGTTTGCTCTGCCAAGGAAAACAGCGTCTCCTCCGAAAGCGGCGCCCCGTAGTGGGTTTGAAGTATTCGCAGTATGGCTGCGCCGTCGGCGCTGCCGCCGCCCATGCCGGCACACACCGGCGTAACTTTATCCAAATGGAGTGAAAGTCCCTCACAGGAAATGCCGGACGCTGCAAAAAACAGCTTCGCGGCCTTGATGGCCAAATTGCTCTCATCCAGCGGGATCTCCCCGGAGTTTCCAGTGACGGTCCAGGCATTCCCGGTCTCCAGCGTCAGAGACAGGGAATCCCCCAGTTCAATCTCCTGCATGACCATTTTAAGATTATGATACCCGTCCGGCCGGGTTCCCAGCACATCCAACGTCAGATTCAGCTTGGCGTGGGCCACCCCTTGAAGCCGCGTCATTTTCGCACCTTCCCCTCCAGGTAGTACCGCTTTTCCCGGGCCTCTCCCATGGAGAAGGTTTTACGGGACAGCACGCCCCCCTGGAGCACCCCGGGAAACAGTGCGTCTTTTTCCATGGGGGGAAGAATGATGCCTACGGCACCCCCCTGGTGGGACAGCCGAATAGCCACGTCCTCTCCGTGAATGTAGTCCATGGTTCCGCCATGCTCCTTCTGGAAGCGGTCCAGCAGCGGCTGTAAAATCGCCACCGCCAAAGGACTTGCCTCCCGGCTCAGATGCAAGGTCTCCGTTTTTTGCTGTGTCACCACGGTGATAGGGTATCCCTCCGGGACGGCGACACGGTGCAGCGTATCCACCAGAAGATCCACCGGGACGTCCTTGAGCACTCGGTGAATGGGCTCAAAGACAATGGCTGGGTCGTGGATGTTTTCCAGCTCTACCAGGGCATACCGGGCAGGATGCTCCTGGAGGTCCGATCCGGACAGCGTGGGCTTTAGCTTTTCCCAGCAGGCTTTGGCCGAGGCCAGAGAGTGATTTCCGTCTCCCACGGCGAAGGCCATGGGATTGCTGACGGACTGGGCCGCCGCTGCGGCAGCCATATAGTCCGCCACGGCGGTGTTGACCAGGCTGACCCCCAGGCCGGAGATCTGCCATCCGGTAACATGGCCGCCGCCTTCCATGAGATCAAAGCTGTAAACCTCATCGCCCTTAGCCGACTGGGCTGCCTTCATGATGACGTCCTGCTTGTCGTCGCAGAGCAGCAGTACGTGGGGAAATTCCAGCCTTGCGCCCTCCAGCAGCTTGACCCTGGGCGGAATCCGCTCCTGGACGGTGCCCTCTGTGGCACGAATCTTTGCGCCGGAGCCGGGGGTAAAATCATAGTCCTCCAGGTCGATCTGGCCCACCAGACCACGGCGCACGGTGCCGTTTTGCATGGTGCGCTCCAGATAGATAAAGCTGCGGCGCAGTGTGCGGAACAGCCCTTCCTTCCAGTAATCGTCCATGGTACGGTGAATGGATGCAAGCCGCCCCTCGGTTTTCCCCTGCTTCAAATATGCCTCCGGGACAATCATGTGAAGCGTAGAGGGCGCATCCCCCACAAACGCAGAGACCTGATCCCAGTATTCCGGCTGGGAGGAGAACTGATCGCAGGCCACACAGGCCCACCTTTTCAGGGAGTATTTTCGTTCCGGCAGAAGAATGTCCGCCGCATGAAAGCAATGATGCATGGTTGTCCGCCTTTCCAAATCCTTATCGGGGAGACTGTAACACAAATTTTCTATGGAGCTTCATCAGGTTGAAGATTATGCTTTTCGGAAGGAAATCAGCCTTTTTTCAGACTGTCAAGGAAGAGTCCGATGCGCCGCAGGGCCTCCTCCAGGTTTTGCATGCTGGCCGCATAGCACATCCGCACAAAGCCCTCGCCGCTTTCTCCAAAGGCGTTTCCTGCGATACACGCCACCTTCTGCTGAATCAGCAGCTGCTCACAGAAGTCCTCGGAGCTAAGCCCTGTGGACCGAATGCAGGGGAACACATAGAAGGCGCCCTTGGGCTCGAAGCAGCTAAGGCCCAGCTGCCGCAGGCCGCTGACCAGATACCGGCGGCGGCCGTCGTATTCTTCCTTCATGGCCTCTATGTCCCCGTCGCCGTTTCGCAGGGCCTCAATGGCGGCGTACTGACTGGTGGTAGGCGCAGACATAATGGCATACTGATGGATCTTTGTCATCTGAGCGATAAGCTCCTTGGGGCCGCACACATAGCCCAGCCGCCAGCCGGTCATGGAGTAGCACTTGGACATGCCGTTGACCACCAGGGTCTGATGGTACATTTCCGAAAGATTCGCCATGGAAACATGGTGCTGGCCATAGGTGAGCTCCGCATAGATCTCATCGGAGATCACAACGATATTGTGGGCCTTTAAAATCGGAACCAGCTTCTCCAAGTCCTCACGCTCCATAATCCCGCCGGTGGGGTTGGAGGGATAGGGCAGCACCAGCGCCTTGGTTTTGGGGGTAATGGCTGCCTCCAGCTGCTCCGGACTCAGGCGGAACTCGTTGTCCGCCACCAGACGGATGGGCACCGGCACCCCGGAGGCCAGGGACGCAATGGGACCGTAGCACACAAAGCTGGGCTCCGGAATCAGAATTTCGTCCCCGGGATTGGTGATGCAGCGGATGGCCAAATCAATGGCCTCACTGCCGCCTACGGTAACCAGCACCTGATCGTCATAGTGATAGTGAAGGTCAAAACGCCGGGCCAGGTAATTGCAGATTTCCTTTCGGACGTCCGTCATACCGGCGTTGGAGGTGTACTTGGTAAACCCCTTTTCCAGGGAGTAAATGCCGGCATCCCGAATGTGCCACGGTGTCGGGAAATCCGGCTCTCCGACGCCCAAGGAGATGGCGTCGGTCATGTTCTCAAGAATATCGAAAAACTTACGAATCCCGGAGGGCTGGATGTTCTGTACACGCTGAGAGATGATCGTATTGTAGTCAATCATACAAAAATCAGCCTTTCTTTCTGCTCCTCCTTGGGGGTGAAGATCACATTCTGCTGCTTATACTTCTTGAGAATGAAATGGGTTGCCGTGGAGGTAACGCCGTCAATGGTAGAGAGCTTCTGGGAGACAAACAGGGCCACCTCCCGAAGGGTCCGTCCGGTGAGAATCACCGTCAGGTCGTAGCCGCCGGACATGAGGTAGCAGCTCTCCACCTCCTCGTACTGGTAGATGCGTTCCGCAATTCGGTCAAACCCCTGATCCCGCTGGGGGGTGACTTTGACCTCGATGAGTGCCTCTACAGACTCCACTGCGGTTTTCTCCCAGTTTACCATTGCCTTATATCCCAGAACGACGCCCTCGTCCTCTAAGCTCTTGATGCGCATGGCGATGTCGTCGGTGGTGGTATCACACATGGCCGCCAGCTGTGCATGGGTCAGAGTGCAGTCCTTTTCCAGCAGCTTCAGCAGCTTATTTGAGCGTTGATCCATATTCTTACCTCCTCAAAGATATTAAGGCTATTATACATAAGCTCCTCCCTGATTGGAAGTGTTTTTTCATATTCTTTTCCCATCGGTTTTGAACGAAATTTTTCGAATATTTCTAACCGGAAAGAAAGCCCGGAGAAGCCTTGTGATCCGGCGTCCGTCCAAGGGCCGCCCAATCCGTAGAATATAAAATATGTCCGAAGACACTTGTATTTTAGAGTAATTGGATTATAATGAATCTAAACAGAATGGAAAATTGTATCCATTCCTGTATGTCCGGAGAAAAGGAGGGATTCGCTTGAATCAGTCAGACCTGATTCAGAAGATCATCGCCGCAGAGCATCAGGCCCAGGCTCTGACGGAATCCGCAAGGAATCAGCAGGAGAATATGGAGGCATCCATCGACGGAGAGATCCGTGCTCTGGAGCAGCGCTATCAGGATCATGCCACCGAATATCTCCGTCAGCTGGAGCAGGCGGAGCAGGCCCGCAGCGACAAACGGCTTCAGGAGCTGGACCATCGGCTCCAGGAAAAGCTGAGCCAGGTGGAAAGCATTTATCAAGCCAAAAAGGATGAATGGGTGGACGCAATCTTTGAGCGGATCATCGGAAAGGCAGGCAGCTGACATGTCCAGTGCCTATTACGCCGTATCCGCCAAGGTCCACGCGCTCTATGGCCGGCGGATGACCGGAGAGGACTACCGTCAGCTGATGAGCAAGCGGTCGCTTCCCGAGGCCGCGGCGTTTCTGCAGTCCCATCCGGGGTATCGGGAGTGCCTTTCGGGGCTTCCCACAGCCACCATCCATCGGGAAACCCTGGAGAATGCCCTTCGGCGGGACTATGTGGAGGAATACCGTCGGATCTTCAGCTTTATGCAGCTCCGGGACAAGGAGCTTTTGCGGTTCCCCATGTACCGGGCAGAGCAGACAGCCATTCTGACGGCCATGCGCCGGCTGAATTCCGCCCATATGCTGGAGCCGTTTCCCACCTGGGACCCGGTGCTTCGAAAGAAGAGCAAATTGGATCTTCACGCCTTAGAGGGCGCCGCGTCCTTTGGGGAGATTGCCCACGCTGCCGAGGAGACCATTTATGGCTCTGCCCTGGGCCGCATTCTTGTGGGGGACAGCAAAACGCCCACGCCGGCCTTTGTGGACAACATGATGCAGGTGGTCTACTTTTCCAAGCTCTATAAGATTACCGGGAAAAACTATGCCGGGGAAACCAGGAAAATCATTCGGGAGGCCCTGGATGACGAAACGGATCTGCTGAACCTGGTGCAGTTTCTGCGGCTGAAGCGCTCCTTTTCCCAGGAGGACATCCGCCGCTACAGCTTCCCCCTTCCCTGCTCGGCCAAGCTGCGGCCGGAATATATACAGCAGCTGCTGGGGACGGACAGCTATGAAGATGCGCTGGAGCTGGTGCAAAACGGTCCCTACAGCCCGCTGTTTCAGTCGATGACCCCGTCGGGGCTGGAAGCCTATGTGTACACCCTGCAATACAATTTCTCCCGGCGTCAGCTTCGCGCAGCGGCGCCCACGGTATATACGCCCATTGCATATCTCACCCTGAAGGAAATCGAACTCAGAAATATTATCAGTATCATTGAGTGTATTCGCTATGGCGGGGATCCAAACGCCTATGTAACGCTCATTGGTATCTAAGAGGTGATTAAATGTCAGTCGTTCCCATGAAAATGCTCACTGTGGCCGGGCCGGCGGATTCCATCGATCCGGTGATCTGCACCTGTCTGGTCAATGAGCAATTTAATCCTGTGGAGGCGGCCCGCGTTGCAAATAATGATCATTTGGTTCCCTTTGAGTGGACCAACCCCTGGCAGGAGCCCCTGGCAACGGCGGAAAAGCTGTTGTCGGATATGAACATTCCCCTAGCCTTTCAGGATTTCCGAGACGAAGCCCTGTCTATGTCCGCAGTGAAAAAGTATTTTGGGGAAACGGAGGCCACACTCTCCCGCTTCCGGGAGCAGAGCATCGCCCTCCGGGACCGCATCTCTGATAACACCCAGGATGTGACAGACCTTGAGAAGTTTCTTCAGCTTCCCAGCAGCCTTGAGGACATCTACCATCTGAATTATGTGCGCTTTCGCTTTGGGCGGATGCCCCGGGAATCGTATGATTCTCTGGCCATCAAGGTGGAGAAAATGGACGAAATTATTCTCTATCCCACCCAGATGGGAAAGGACTTCGTCTATCTGGCCTATGTGACTCCCAAGAATTGCACGGCCAGGTCCGATAATTTTATGAATTCCCTGGGCTTTGAGCGAATGCGCCTGACCTCCCACACCCTGGGTACCCCGGAGCAGACCGCTCAGATGCTGGAGGCGGACAATATGCACTGCCGGCAGCAGCTAAAGCAGCTGGAGGAGGATCACGCCGCCTGGATGGAATCCCAGAAGCATCAAATGCTGATGTCCTACAGCTATGTCCGGTTTATGTACCAGGCAGGAGAAATCAAGAAGTTTGCGGTCCATACGGAGGACAACACCTTTATGCTCTGCGGGTGGGTTCCGGAACAAGAGGTCACACGGCTCAAGGAGCGATTCTCCCAGTTTCCTGAGGTTCTGCTGGCAGAGGATAAGCCCCAGGCCGTCAAGGGCGCTTCTCCCCCTGTGCTTCTCAAAAATAATTTCTGGGGCAGGCTGTTCCAGCCCTTTACGGAGATGTACGGCCTTCCGGCCTACAACGAATTTGATCCCACCTTCCTGATGGCAGTCACCTACTCTATCCTGTTCGGCATTATGTACGGTGACGTGGGCCAGGGGCTGGTGCTGATTGCCCTGGGAATCTTCCTGTATCAGAAAAAAGGCATGTGGCTGGGAGGAATTCTGGCCAGCGTGGGGGTATTCTCCACCCTGTTTGGATTTGTGTTTGGCAGCTTCTTTGGCTGTGAAACACTGATTCCGGGATTCCATGTGCTGGACTCCGGGGCCAACGCCACACGAATTTTGCTGGTCTCCGCCGGGCTGGGCGTTGTGATGATCGTCATGACCATGGGAATCAATATTGTCAACGGCATTCGGCAGAAGAATATGAAGAAGATCTTCTTCACCAACAACTCCTTGGCCGGTCTGGTGTTTTATCTTGCGGTGGTGATTGGCGCAGTGGTGACATTGACCACGGGGGCAAAGGTGTTCTCCGGGATATATGTGATCTGCCTGATTGTACTGCCGATCCTTGTGATGTTTGCCCAGGAGCCGCTGGGAAAGCTGGCTGCCCACCAGAAGGATTGGAAACCGGCGTCCATCGGCGGCTTTATCGCAGAAAACTTCTTTGAAATGTTTGAGGTCATTTTGTCCTTTGTCACCAATACCGTGTCGTTTCTGCGTGTTGGCGCCTATGCCATCTGCCACGCCGGCATGATGCTGGTGGTGTATACCCTGGCGGGGGACCCCGCCTCCCCGGTGGTGCTGGTTATCGGCAATATTCTGGTTATGGGGATTGAAGGCCTGATGGTCTGCATTCAGGTGCTTCGTCTGGAATTCTATGAGATGTTTGGCCGGTTCTATCAGTCCGGCGGGCGAAAATTCACCCCCAGTATCATTGACCCCACGAAAAAAATCGATTTGTAATGGAGGAAATCATCATGACACTGATTATCATGCTTCTGATGGCCGCGGCCATCGTTCTCCCGCTGCTTGGGATTGCCCGTCGCCACACCCAGGGGAAAGCCGTTCGGACCCCGCTGATTGCCCACTGCTTCAGCTTCTTTGGTCTGGTGGCGCTGGCTACAGTGTTTGGCTTTGCCATGTCCGGCTCCGCATTTGCCGCCGATACCGCCGCTGCTGCCGCCACCGGCGTGGGAGACGGACTGAAGTACATCGGCGCGGCGCTGGCCGTTGGCCTCTCCGGCGTAGGCGGCGGCATTGCAGTGTCCTCTGCCGCTGCGGCGGCGCTGGGCGCCATGAGCGAAAACGACAGCATCTTCGGCAAGGCCCTGATTTTCGTGGGATTGGCGGAGGGCGTCGCGCTCTACGGCCTGTTGGTGGCCCTGCTGATGCTGTTTATGTAATATGCGGTACTTTGTAATTTCCGACAATTCCGACACCCTCACTGGCCTGCGTTTGGCCGGAATTGAGGGTACCCGCGCCAACACCCGGGAGGAAACCCTGGCGGCCCTTGAGGCGGCTGCGCAGGATCCCTCCATCGGGATTCTGCTTATCAACGAAACGCTTGCTGCGCTCTGCCCGGAGCAGGTGAACACCCTGAAAATGACCTCGGTCCGTCCCCTGCTGGTGGAAATTCCGGACCGGCATCATACAGGCAGAGCACCCGATTCCATCACGAGATATATTCGTGAGGCTATCGGTATCAAGGTATAAGGAATGATGATTTATGCCGGATAGTTTTGAGAAACTCGATCGGTTTAAACAGATCGTTTTAGAGGATGCCGCGGCGGAACGAGACGCTGTGCTCCAGCAGGTCCAGGCGGAGCGCACCCAGCGGCTCACTGCCGCCGAGGCGGAGATCAAACGCAGAACCGACGCGGAAATCCAGGCCAAGGCCGGGGCCATTACGGCGGAAGCCGGCCGGGAGATCTCCCGGCGGCTTCTGACCGACAAGCGGCTGATTGCCACCCGGCGGGAAGAAATTGCCCGTGAGGTCTTTTCTGCGGTTCGGGAGAAAATTTTGGCCTTTACCCATACCCCGGAGTATCTTCCCCACCTTAAAAAGCTCTATGTGCAGGCCTTTGCGGCCCTGGGAAATCCCTATGACGGCGTGATCCTCCTGCGCCGAGAGGATATGGACTATTCCAGAGAATTGGCCCAGGTCCTTCCCGGACGGCACGTCCAGTTCCAGGAGGGCGGCTTTGTGCTGGGAGGTCTGATTGTGGACTGCCACTCCAAGCTGCTGCGGGCAGATCAGAGCTATGATACCGCCCTTGATGACCTGGACGGCCACTTCGCAGAGCTGTTCGGCCTGAGCTTGGCGGACGATTAAGGAGGTTTCCATGGCTGAAACAAAGTATTATATCGCAGGCGTAAACGGCCCTGTGGTCACGGTAAAGGGTGGACGGGGGCTTGCCATGATGGATATGGTTGACGTGGGTCCGGAGGGACTGATCGGCGAGGTCGTATCCGTGGAGGGTGACGAGACCACCGTCCAGGTCTATGAGGACACCACAGGGCTAATTCCGGGCATGCCGGTGGTTCCCCAGGGGGCGCCTATGTCCATTGAGCTTGGACCCGGCCTTTTGAATAATATCTACGACGGAATTTGCCGTCCCCTTCGGGGCATTGCAGAGGCCACCGGCGCATTTATTGGCCGGGGCATCCATATTCCCACCTTGGACCGGGAAAAAACATGGGATGTTTCCATTCTGGTAAAGCCGGGGGATCATCTTGCCCCAGGGCAGGTCTATGCAGAGTGCCAGGAAACCCCGGTGATCCGGCATCGCAGCATGATGCGGCCAGATCAAAGCGGCACGGTTATCTCTGTGGTTCCGGACGGCTCCTATCGGGTGGAGGACACCCTGGTCACCGTAAAGACTCCAGAAGGCGCCACCCTGGAGCTAAAGCTTTCACAGCGCTGGCCCATCCGTTCGCCCCGGCCGGTGCAGTCCCGCCGGGCAATCACCCGTCCGCTGGTCACCGGCCAGCGCATCATTGACGCGCTGTTTCCCCTGGGAAAGGGCGGCTGCGCCGCAATCCCCGGGCCCTTCGGCGCAGGAAAGACCGTCACCCAGCATCAGCTGGCCAAGTGGTCCGATGCCGACCTGATTGTCTATTTGGGCTGCGGCGAACGGGGCAACGAGATGACCGAGGTTTTGGATGAGTTTTCAGCGCTGATCGACCCTCACACCAATCAGCCCCTGATGTACCGGACCGTTCTTTTGGCCAACACCTCCAACATGCCGGTGGCAGCCCGGGAGGCCTCGATTTATACCGGCATGACCATTGCGGAATACTATCGGGACATGGGCTATCATGTGGCCATGATGGCGGATTCCACCTCCCGGTGGGCGGAGGCCCTTCGGGAAATTTCCGGCCGTCTGGAGGAAATGCCTGCAGAGGAGGGATTCCCTGCCTACCTGTCCTCCCGACTGGCGGAGTTTTACGAGCGGGCCGGTTATATGGAGACCCTTAGCGGGGCGGAGGGCAGCATCACCGTGATTGGGGCGGTGTCTCCCCAGGGCGGCGACTTCTCCGAGCCGGTGACCCAGAACACCAAGCGATTCATTCGCACGTTCTGGGCCCTGGATCGGAGCCTGGCCTATGCTCGGCACTTCCCGGCCATCAACTGGAATCAGAGCTATTCGGAATATATGACGGAGCTGACGCCCTGGTATACCGAGCATCTGGGCCGGGATTTTCTACAGCTGCGGGGCCGGCTTCAGGCCACCTTAAAGGAAGAAACCAGCCTCAACGAAATCGTCAAGCTCATAGGCTCGGATATCCTTCCCGAGGACCAGAAGCTCACCATCGAAATCGCTCGGGTGATTCGGCTGGGCTTCTTACAGCAGAACTCCTTCCATGCTGTCGATACCTATGTTCCCATGGAAAAGATGAAGGCCATGATGGAGGTCATTTTCCGGCTCTATGACGGCAGCAAGCAGCTCATTGCCCAGAATATTCCCCTTTCCCAGGTCAAGGCCACGGGGATTTTTGAAAAGCTCATTCGCATGAAATACGATATTCCCAATGAAGATCTGCGCAAATTTCAGGACTACGACCAGGCAGTGGACGACGCCATTACGTCTGTTGCGGCGGCCTATCAGTAAAGGAGGCACGGCGAAATGAAACTTGAATACATCGGCCTTTCGGAGATGGTCGGGTCGCTGGTCTTCCTAGACGGCGTGACAGGCATTGGCTACGACGAAATGGCCCAGATCACCTTGGAAAACGGTCAGAAGCGCTATGGCCGTGTGATCCAACTGGACGGTCAGCGGGCAGTGCTCCAGGTGTTTGAGGGCACCAAGGGAATTTCCCTGGAAAACGCCAGGACGAATTTTACCGGAAAACCCATGGAATTGGCTCTCTCCAGCGAGATGCTGGGACGCATTTTTGACGGCGCCGGCCGCCCCATTGACGGCCTCGGCGAGCTATTCCCGGAGGAACGCCGAAATATCAACGGCTCGGCGATCAATCCGGTGTCCCGAATCTATCCCAGAAGCTGCATTTATACGGGAATCTCGGCCATTGACGGCATGTCCACGCTGATTCGGGGCCAGAAGCTGCCGATTTTCTCCGGCGCAGGTATGCGGCACAATGACGTGGCCGCCCAGATTGTCCGGCAGGCCAAGGTCGCCGCAGATGACGGAGAATTTGCCATTGTCTTTGCCGCCATGGGCGTAAAAAACGATGTGGCAGATTTCTTTAAAAAGGACTTTGAGGATGCCGGCGCCCTTCAGCGGGTGGTCATGTTTGTGAATCTGGCCTCAGACCCGATTATCGAGCGAATGCTGACGCCCCGGTGCGCCCTGACCGCTGCGGAGTATCTGGCGTTTCAGCATGGCTATCATGTGCTGGTGATTATGACGGACATGACCTCCTACTGCGAGGCTGTTCGGGAGTTTTCCTCCTCCAAGGGCGAAATTCCCTCCAGAAAGGGCTTCCCGTCGTATTTGTATTCGGACCTGGCTTCGCTGTATGAGCGAGCCGGTATGATCAAGGGTCGTGGGGGATCTGTGACCCAGGTTCCCATTCTCACCATGCCCAATGATGACATTACCCATCCAATCCCGGACCTTACCGGGTATATCACCGAGGGGCAGATTGTACTGAACCGTGAGCTGGAGCAGAAGGGAATCTATCCGCCAATTTCGGTGCTCCCCTCCCTGTCCCGGCTGATGAAGGACGGCATCGGCGAGGGCTACACCAGGGCGGATCACTCGGATGTATCCAACCAGCTGTTTGCCTCCTATTCCAAGGTTCAGGATGCCCGTTCTCTGGCGTCGGTAATCGGAGAGGATGAGCTCAGCGAAACGGATAAGCTCTACCTGAAATTCGGCAACGCATTTGAGGCCCATTTCCTCACCCAGGGCGTCTATGAAAACCGCACCATTGGGGAAACCCTGGATCTCGGCTGGAAGCTCCTGTCCATCCTGCCCAAGACCGAGCTGGACCGAATCAGCGACCAGGAGCTGCAAGACCACTACATGGACCATGTGACATTTTAAGGGGGCGTGAAAATTGGCGGTACTCCCCACCAAGGGAAATTTGATAGCCACAAAGCATTCGCTGGAGCTGGCCACCACCGGCTATGAGCTGATGGACCGAAAGCGGAACATCCTCACGCGGGAAATGATGGGGATGATTTCCCAGGCAGAGCAGCTACAGTCCCGGATTGACAGCACCTTTTCTCAGGCCTATGATGCGCTGATGCTGGCCAACATCACCATGGGCAAGACCATCCATGTGGCGGAATCCGTTCCCATTGATCATTCCATTGAGATCCGCTACCGCTCGGTAATGGGGGTGGAGATTCCCACGGTCTTGGCCGATACCTCCATGCAGCCCTTGAGCTACGGCCTATCCGAGACCAATTCCGCCCTGGATGACGCCCTGATTAAATTTCATCGGGTCAAGGAGCTGACCAAGGAGCTCTCTGAAATGGAGAATACCATCTATCGTCTGGCCGCTACCATTAAAAAGACACAGAAACGGGCCAATGCCCTCCGAAATATTGTGATCCCGGGGTACCGGGAGACCATTGCTTCCATTTCGGAAGCTCTGGAGGAAAAGGAGCGAGAAGAATTCGCACGGCTCAAGGTGATCAAGGCCCAGAAAAACGCCTGAATAAAGCAAAACAGTTCCGTTCATACTAGCGGTGAACGGAACTATTTTATTTGGGAGGAATCCGATATGGATATGACCGCATTGATTTTGACAATTGTGGGCGCGTTGAATTGGGCTCTGGTAGGAATTTTTCAGTTTGATCTGGTGGCCTGGATCTTTGGCAGTCAGGGCGCCCTGTGGAGCCGAATTGTCTATACCATCATTGGCCTGTGCGGCGTTTGGTGTATTTCCCTGCTCTTCAAGGAGCATCCCCTTCGTCCGGAGGGAACCTCGGAGCATCAGCAGATGGGGTAAAGAGATTGCCCCGAAAGCCTTTGGGCTTTTGGGGCATCGGGCAGAGATGAATGCTCCACCATGTACACGCCCCGGCGAAACGCTACGAGGTTTTCTGGCAAGCTGAAAACGGATGCCGCAGAAGCGGCATCCGTTTTACCATCTATTTTCAGCCTCATTAGGGAGCAGTCACGGTTTCTCCGTTGTACACCTGGGCAATCAGGCTCTTTGCCGTCTCCACTGTGGATTCGTCAGGAACCATCACATAGGCATACTGGCTCATGGAGTAGGGAATCTGGCTGTCGCCGGTGCCATCCACACTGTAGCTGACGACGTTCCAGCTCCCGCCCTGGTTCAGCTGGTCCCGGACAATGGTGCTGATGGTGTCATAGGGCACACTGGTCTCGAAGCTGCCCTCCAGGGCGCTCATCAGGGAGGAGTAATTCATCAGCAGCTCCGGGCTCATGGCCTTGTTGATTACAGCCTTAATCAGGGCCAGCTGGTTCTTGCCGCGCTGGCGGTCGCCGGAGGAGAAGGCATAGCGCTCCCGGACAAACTCCAGGGCTTTGGCGCCATCCATGTCGTTGGCACCTTCCACAAAGCTGTAATTATCCGTGCTGAAGGAGTAATCCGAGTTGACCGTAACACCGCCCAGGGCGTCAATAATATCCTCAAAGCCGCCGAAATTCACCCGGAAGTAATAGTCCACGTTGACGTTATACAGCATGGTCATGGTGTCCATGCAGACGTTTACGCCATAAATGCCGGCATGAGTCAGCTTATCCTTGGCACCGTTGGAAATGGAAAGCGGCACATAATAATCTCTGGGGGTGGAAATCAGAACCACCTGCTTGGTAGCGGTATTCACGGAGGCCAGAATGTTCACGTCGCTGCGGCTCTTCTCAATCAGACCGCCACGATTGTCAATTCCGCTGATAAACACGGTAAACGTCATGCCGTCCTGGGTTTGATCTGTCTCTGTGACACCCTGGAGACGGTCCTCCGGCACCTGGGTCTCCTCCGGCTGGGTCACGGTGACCTCACGCTCCACATGGGTGACCTTTACCTCCCGGAGCTTGCTGGCGGCATCCTCGTAGCCCTCCATCTCACTCAGAAGGCCAATATAGGCGCTGTTGACAATGATGGCATCTACATCAGAGCCAAGGAGCCCGTCAATCAGCTGGGGAAGGCCCTGGTAGGTTGTCGGCTGAATCGTAACGCCATATTCCTGATTGATCTGAGCAATGGCATCGTTGGTGTTTTCCCGGTCCTGCTCCGCCAGGATTCCGTAGGTGTAGGTCCCTGCCACTGTGGCAAAGTCATTGGCGTCGTCGGCACGAACGTAAATGCCAACAGCCGCGACCTCGGTTCGCACTGTGGTGATTTCCTTGGCGGTGCTAAGTCCCTTAAACACATAGCTGGTCCCAACGCCCAGCACAACGCACATCAAAACCGCCAGAATCAGGCCGATAACATACCGTACTCTGTATCTGGAGCGCCAGGTCAGCAGCGCCACCAGAACTGCCAGCAAAACCAGCGCCAGAATCAGCACAAGCATTAGCTTAGCCGGAAACATTTTTGTGGACGCCACGGCTACCACAAAGATAAAGGCCATAAATATGACCAGCAGCAGGGCAACCTTGCCAATGAACCAGTCTATGCTGTTTCGCCGTCTGCGCTTATGATTATTTTGCACAATAATCCCTCATTCCATTGAAACTAATTGAGTATCATTATACACGATAGCCTTGCATTATTCAACCGTCGGATTGTAAAAAATTGTTGGAAGTGTCTGTTTTTCGAACGCTCACTATGACGAAATACGGGCTACAGCCGGGAAACCTGTGGGAATGGGATAAAATATCGTGAAATATGGTTGCCTTCCGGGGGAAATATCGGTATGATAGACCCAGTCTATACAGAAGGGAACCTAGGGCATGGATCAGAATTTTTATATGCGCCTGATGGGGCGCATTAACAATCCGGAGCTGTTTGCCGCCAAAAGCGGAATCCAAGTCACGTCCTGTGGGGAGGGCTATGCGGAGGGAGTTCTCACCGTCTCCCCTTCCAGCATGAATCCCAGAGGAATCGTCCACGGGGGCTGCCTGAGTACGCTGGCGGATACGGTGGCGGGAATTGCGGCCTGCACCGGCGGCCGCGGCTGCGTTACGCTGAATTGCTCCATGAATTATCTTCGAGCGGCCCAGGATACACCGGCGGTGTTTTGCCGCGCCGAGCAGGTCCGGGCCGGAGGAACCATCGGCATTTACACCGTGACATTAAAAAATGCCAGCGGCACAGAGCTGGCCACTGGCACCTATACCTTTTATTTGAAGGAACGGCTACAGGAGGCAGTATCGGCGGAATCCTGAGCCTCCTTCTGCTGCCGCAGAGGCAACGCCGCAAACCGTCGGAGCAGGCAGCGAAGCCCATAGAGTGCGGCAATGCTCAGCACAGAGAGCAGAATATCCAGGGCGGAATTGCTCCCGATAATCATATGCCGGGCCACCAGAAATACCAGCACCTCAATGACGTTCTCGGCGCTGGGCTTCAGCAGCATTTTAATGAACTCAATTCCCACGACGAAGTTAAAGATGCCTTCCAAAAAATGCAGAAATTCCTCCGGGAAGTCCTCCCCCGGCAGAATTCCGATGCATGAGAGCAAATACCGAGCCAGGCAATACACCAGGCCCATCCCCACAAGGACCGCAACGCCCAGCTCTGCCCAATCGCACCATTTTTCCATCCAGCTTCTCAGTTTGTCTCGCATAGTTCCTCCTTGGGGCACAGCTGTGCCCCGGTAATTATATCAGAAAACCAAGGGTTCTACAACCCACAGATTCAGTCGCCTCAGGAAACAGGATGGATGCCAAGGAGCAAAGAAAACGCCCCAAGACCATCGTCTTAGGGCGTTGGTGCGCGAGGCGGGACTTGAACCCGCACGTCCGTAATGGACACTAGAACCTGAATCTAGCGAGTCTACCAATTCCACCACTCGCGCGTCTCTATTGAATGCCTGATTAGGATACCGCATATTTTAAGAAAAGTCAACTGTTTTTTTATGTTTTCAAAAAATTCATGAGAACGCTATATATTTTTGAAAAACCATATGATAAAATGGGGCCAAGAGGAGGTATTGCTATGAACCAGGACGTCCCGCTGAAAAAGCTCTTATACCGAATTGGGCTGCGGTTTTTCTTAATCCTCGGTGTGGTTCTGTTTGTTGTGTTGCTGCTGCCGCCGCTACTGGATCTGTTCCTGCCATTTATTTTGGCCTTTGCGGCAGCGTCCCTTTTAACGCCCTTGGTCCGGAAGTTTACGAAAAAAGTCGGAAAGGTGTGGAATTTTTGGTCCATGCTTTTTGTCCTTCTGCTGATTTTGGCGGTAACAGGGCTGCTGATCTATCTGGGGTACTATCTGCTTTCCCAGGTCAGCGATCTGCTGAGCAGCTGGCAGCAGATTCAGTCCAACACCACGGGACTGCTGGAAACCATCGCCGACTTCCTGGAGCGAAATGTCAGCCTCCCCTCTGCGGATGCGGAGCAATACCTGCTGGATTTGATTCAAAAGACGGCATCCTGGCTCACCGACAAGATCTCCTCCTGGGTTCCCAATGTAGTTTCCGGCGTGGGAAGCCTGGCCTCCGGCATCGTCAGCTTTCTGATTTCCCTGCTGTTTTTCGTGGTTGGGGCTTACTTCATGACCTCGGACTATCCTCACCTCCGGGAAAGCCTCACCAGTCACGTTCCGGAAACCATCCGCCCCCATGTAAATCACATTCGGGCGGCCACAGGTACCGCCATGTTTGGATATATGAAGGCCCAGGCGATTCTTTCCGGCGTCGTTACCATAATCATCTTTGCGAGCCTTTTGATCTGGGGCCAGGATTACGCACTGCTCATTGCGATTTTCTGCGGATTTATTGATATCATCCCCTTTTTTGGTAGCGGGACGGTGCTGGTGCCCTGGGCCATTGCCGAGCTGTTCCTGGGGCATTATTCCAAGGTGCTGTTTCTGCTGATTTTGGCCTTTGTTCTGTTTATGTTTCGCAAGCTGGCTGAGCCCAAGGTGGTTGGAAACCATACGGGCCTGTCTCCCCTGGCCTCTCTGATCAGCATCTATGTGGGAATGAAAATCGGCGGCGTATTGGGAATGATCTTCGTTCCGATTCTTTGCATGGTGGTCATCAGTCTCCACGGCGTGGGATTCTTTGACCCCACCATTGCCGACTTTAAAATGCTGCTTCAGCGGATGCTGGATGCGGCGCGAATCACCCCACCGGAATCCGGGGAGCCGCCGAAGGAATAAGGGCTATCTTTTTCGGTTCGCTTATGGTATAATCGTTCTATGGAGGACCTCCCGTCAAACGGAGGTCCTCTCCTACGAGTCACGAAAAAGGGAGTTTTAGTGTGGGGAAGTATATTGGTTCTAAGTCGTTTTACCGCCGTGTGCTAAAGGTCATGCTGCCGATTGTGATTCAGCAGGGCATCACAAACTTTGTGGGCCTGCTGGACAACATTATGGTGGGCCAGGTGGGCACGGAACAGATGTCCGGCGTGGCCATCACCAATCAGCTGCTGTTTATTTTCCAGCTGTGTATTTTCGGAAGTCTGTCCGGCGCGGGAATTTTCTGCGCCCAATACTACGGAAAGGGCGACCAGGAGAAAATCAAAAGCGTCTTTCGCTACAAGGTGATTGCCACCTCGGCCATCACCGCACTGGCCATTGTTGTATTTTGGGTGTTCCGTAGGCCGCTGATTCAGCTGTTCCTGACAGATACCGGCACCGGCGGAGATCTTGCCGCCACCCTTTTCTACGGAAAGCAGTATTTGGAGATTATGATGATCGGTCTGATTCCCTTCTCCATTGTTCAGATGTACTCCTCCACCATGCGGGAGACCGGGGAAACGGCCATTCCCATGAAGGCCAGCGTGCTGGCGGTGGGGGTCAACATGTGCTTTAACTACGTCCTGATTTTTGGCAAGCTGGGGGCACCGAAGCTGGGCGTAGCAGGCGCTGCCATTGCAACCGTAATCTCTCGGTTTTCCGAGCTGGCCTTTATCCTGATTTATGCCAAGGTGCGCCGGGACAAGTTCCCCTATCTCACGGGAATTTACAAAACCCTTCGGGTGCCCCTTTCCTTGGCTAAGGATGTCACGGCAAAGGGAATGCCGCTGCTTCTCAATGAGCTGATGTGGTCCCTTGGAACTACCATGATCGTACAGTGCTATTCCACCCGCGGCCTGGACGCAGTGGCGGCCTATAATATCTCCAGCACCGTCAGCAACTTCTTTACCATGGCGGTGTTTGCCATGGGTACCTCCATCTCCATTATGGTGGGCCAGGAGCTGGGCGCAGGAGAACTGGAGTACGCCGTGGATACCAACCGGAAAATGATTACCTTCGGGGTGATGCTCTGCCTTGGCGCGGCCATTTTTTTGGCGCTTTTCGCCCCGGCCTTCCCTCAGATTTACAACACCACGGAGGCTGTTCGGGATTTGGCCCGGGATCTTCTCTGGCTGGATGCCATATTTCTCACGGCACGGGGCCTTTATAACTGCTGTTACTTCACGCTGCGCTCCGGGGGAAAGACGCTGCTCACCTTCCTGTTTGACAGCGTGTCCATGTGGGCCCTGAACATTCCTGTGGCCTTTGTCCTGGCGCACTTTACCGGATTGCCTCTGGTTTCTATGTATTTGATTGTCCAGATCGTGGACGCACTGAAAACCGTATTGGGGCTTTATCTGGTGAAAAAGGGCATTTGGGTTAATAATCTCGCGGTGTAACCAAAGGAGCAACAGACATGAAACGGACTGTCATCGGAATTCTGGCCCATGTGGATGCCGGCAAAACCACCCTGGCGGAGGCCATGCTGTACTGCGCCGGGACACTGCGGACCCTGGGACGGGTGGATCACGGCAGCGCTTTTCTGGACACCTTTTCCCTGGAGCGGCAGCGCGGCATTACGATTTTCTCCAAGCAGGCGATGCTCCGTGTAAGCGACCGTCAGTTTACCCTGATGGACACCCCGGGCCACGCCGATTTCTCGGCGGAGATGGAGCGAACCCTGGACATTCTGGACTGCGCCATTTTGGTAATCGGCGGCAGTGCAGGCATTCAGAGCCACACCAGGACCCTGTGGCGTCTGCTGCGGAGGCGGAATATTCCCACCTTTCTCTTTGTCAGCAAGATGGATTTGCCTGGGGCGGACCCGGCGCAGATTCTCCAGTCCCTTCAGCAGAGCCTGGGCAGCGGCGTTCAGGATCTCTCCGCGCCGGATTTGGAGGAGCTTGCGCTCTGTGACGAGGGGATGTTAAATGAGCTGCTGGAAACCGGGACCATTTCCCAGGCGGCGAAATTGGCCGCCGTTGCCCGGGGAACGCTGTTTCCGGTGTGGTTCGGCGCGGCGCTGAAGCTAAGCGGTGTTTCGGAGTTCCTGGAGGGGCTGCGGGAGTATGCCCCCTGCACCCGGCAGACGGAGGAATTCTCCGGACGGATTTATAAAATCGCCCGGGACGCCCAGGGGGTTCGGGAGACCCATATGAAGGTCACCGGCGGTGTACTCCAAGCCCGGCAGCTTCTCCCCGGCACGGGAGAAAAGGTCACCCAGCTGCGAATTTACTCCGGCTCCAAGTTCCGGCCTGTGGACGCCGCCTATCCCGGAGACGTGGTGGCTGTGCTGGGGCCCACCCACACCTATGCCGGCATGGGCCTGGGGGCCGCCGGGGCGGCAGCCCCCTCTACCCTGGTGCCGGTTCTTACCTACCGGATGATTTTGCCCGAGGGCTATGACGTGGCCCTGGCCTATACCCAAGTCCGACAGCTGGAGGAGGAGGATCCTCAGCTCCATGTGGACTATCACGGCGCCTCTCAGGAGATCCGGCTTCAGATCATGGGGCCTGTCCAGCTGGAGGTGCTGAGGCAGCTGATGCTGGAACGCTTTGGCGTCGCTGTGGACTTCGGTCAGGGAAGCATTCTCTACCGGGAGACCATCTCCGCGCCGGTGGAGGGTGTTGGTCACTACGAGCCCCTGCGGCATTACGCCGAGGTCCATTTGCTGCTGGAGCCGGGAGAACGGGGCAGCGGCCTGGTGCTTGACACAACCTGTCCGGAGAATACCCTGGACCGAAATTGGCAGCGCTTGATCCTCACCCATTTGGCTGAAAAGCCCCATCTGGGTGTGCTCACCGGATCCCCGATCACAGACATGAAAATCACGCTGGTTTCCGGCAAGGCCCATCTCAAGCACACGGAAGGCGGCGATTTCCGCCAGGCTACCTATCGTGCCGTCCGTCAAGGGCTTATGGAAGCGGAGTCTCTTTTGCTGGAGCCCTGGTTCGATTTTTCTCTGACGCTTCCGCAGTCCTATGTGGGACGGGCCATGACGGACCTGCAGAACATGGGCGCCCAGCTCAATCCGCCGGAGACCCGGGACGATATGGTTCAGCTCCAGGGCAGTGCCCCGGCATCCGCCTTGCAGGAATATCCTCAGGATGTGATTTCCTATACCCATGGCCTGGGGCAGCTCAGCTGTAGCTTCCACGGCTATCTCCCCTGCCCCAATCAGGACACGGTCATCCAAGCCATAGGATACGACCCGGAGGCGGATACGGAAAACAGCCCGGACAGCATTTTTTGCAGCCACGGCGCCGGACATACGGTAAAATGGTATGACGTTCCCCAGCAAATGCATCTCCCCAGCATATTGACCCCTGTGCCGGAGGATCCGCCCGCGCAGGAGCTGGGGCGGAGATACCGCAAGATTCTGGCCACCGATCAGGAACTGATGCGCATCTTTGAGCGTACCTACGGCCCCATCAAAGGCCGCACCGCCCAGGAGCAGCCCATGGGTCCCAGAGAGAACGCAGTCAAAAAATACCGCGCCACGCCTCTTCCCCAGGGACCGGAATACCTTCTGGTAGACGGATACAACATCATCTTTGCCTGGCCGACGCTGAGCCGGCTGGCGCAGCACAGCCTGGACGCAGCACGGGATGCACTCATTGAATTGATGCGGAACTATCAAAGCTACCGGCAGTGCCCGGTGATTTTGGTGTTCGACGCCTACAAGGTCAAGGGAAATCCCGGCTCCGTGGAGCACTACGGCGGTCTTTCCGTGGTCTACACCAAGGAGGCACAGACAGCCGACTCCTATATTGAGCGGCTTTCCTATGACCTGGGAAAGAAGCACCGTGTTCGGGTCGCAACCTCTGACGGCATGGAGCAGATGATCATCCTTGGCCACGGCGCCCTGCGAACCTCCGCCTCGGCCTTTGAACTGGAGGTCCAAGGGGTTATGAAGGAGATTCGGGGGTATTTGTCCCCGTAGTCTTCCGATAAAATGACAGGATATTGCGCTGGAATTCGCACCAGCACCGTGAGGCGTTTCCCTCACCAAAAGAAACGGAGCCAGGAGGTACGATAAGACCTCCTGGCTCTTACTTATTCTCAGCACATGTCACTTCTTCGCCGCGGCCAGCAGCTTCTGCTTGACCTCCCAGAGGGGCCTTGACAGGTCCACATAATAGGCGTGAGGATTTTCAAACCGCTTGACCTCGTCCCACAGGGTTTCGATCTGCGCCTGACAGTAACGCTGGATTTCCCGGAGGGGCGGCAGATCATACACCCGCTTGCCCTGCCGGAACACCGGGACCTGCAGCGCTCGAACGGTAAAGTCGGTCAGGGTTTTTGTTTTCCAGGTGGCGTTGGGGTCAAAAATCACGTGGGGGACTTCCGGATTGATGGTTTCGCTGTGCAGGCAGATCTCGTCCGCCAGCGCCTTCCCGCTTTCGTTGTCGTAGAAGCGATAGACCCGTTTAAAGTGTGGATTTGTGATTTTGGTGGTGTTTTCGCTGACCTTGATTTTGGGGATGATGTTCCCGGCGTCATCCTCCACTGCGGCCAGCTTATATACGCCGCCAAAAACAGGCTCGCTTCTGGAGGTAATCAGCCGCTCTCCCACGCCGAAGGTATCCACCTGGGCGCCCTGCATCACAAGATCCCGGATCAAATGCTCGTCCAGCGCATTGGAGGCGGTGATTTTGCAGGTCTTTAGGCCCGCCTGGTCCAGCATCTGACGGGCTCGCTTGGAAAGATAGGAGATGTCGCCGGAATCCAGCCGTATGGCGAAATCCGTAATTCCCTGGGGAATCAGAATCTCCTTGAACGCGCGGATGGCATTGGGAACACCGCTTTTGAGCGTGTTATAGGTGTCCACCAAAAGCGTGGCGTTCCGGGGATACAGCTCACAATAGGTCTTGAACGCCTCGTACTCTGTGTCAAACATTTGAACCCAGGCATGGGCCATGGTTCCGCCGGCAGGGACTCCGTAGAGCTCATCTGTCAGGGTGCAGGCGGTTCCGGCACATCCGCCGATATATGCCGCTCTGGCGCCGATAATCGCCCCGTCTGCCCCCTGGGCCCGGCGGGAGCCAAACTCCAGCACAGCCCGCCCCTGGGCGGCACGGACAATCCGGTTGGCCTTGGTGGCGATCATGGTTTGATGGTTAAGGGCCAGCAGAACATAGGTCTCGATGAGCTGCGCCTCAATGGCCGGGGCCCGGACCGTGAGAATCGGCTCCTGGGGGAACACCGGCGTGCCCTCGGGTACGGCGTAAATATCTCCGGTAAAGCGGAAATCCTGCAGATAACGCAGAAAGCCCTCGTCAAAAATCCCCTTGCTCCGCAGAAATTCAATATCCTCCTGGTCAAAATGCAGCTGCTCGATATATGCCACGATTTGCTCCAGGCCCGCCGCAATGGCATAGCCGCCGCCGTCGGGGACCGCCCGGAAAAACACATCGAAATAGGCGATTCTATTCTGAAATCCCGTCTTAAAATAGCCGTTTCCCATGGTCAGCTCGTAAAAGTCGCAGAGCATGGACAGGTTCCGCTTATTCATGGCGCGCCATCTCCTCCCGGGAAACCTGAATTTGCAGGCTCTCCATGACGTCCAGCGCCTTTTCGTGCAGGACAGGGTCATTGGAAGCCACACAGGCCGCATCCACCAGCACCGGCGTTTCCGGCTGTGCCGTCTTTGCCAGCACGGCATTGGCAATCACGCAGATGTTGGTCACCACACCCACCAGCTCAATGCTGCGGAAGGGGTTTTTGGTGAGGAACTCGTACAGCGCATCTGAGCCAAAGGTGTACTTGATAAAGCACCAGTCGTCCTCTCGGACGTTCTGTCCCACGGCGCCGTAAAGCTGATGCCCCTCCGTTCCGCCGATGCAGTGGGGAACCGGGAGGTTCCGGCCCTCCTGGGTGATGAGATATTCCTTGGTGTGGGTGTCAAAGGTGAACATAACCACGTCGCCGTTTTCACGGTATTCCTGGATTTTGGACACGATCCTGTCCTCCAGCGCCACAGCCTCCGGAAAGCCAAGAGAGCCTGTGACAAAATCATTCTGATAGTCCACGACGATGAGACATTTTTTCATGGCGCAAAGTCCCTTCTGTTTTAGGATAGAAAATCGGCAGAGCCTCCTGCGGCGACAGACCGCAGGCCCTTCCGCGGACACTATTATAGCACAAATTGTTCCGGAAACGAATAGAATCTCCAAATCTTTTTCCTAGGGATTCCCCTTTTCCCCATCTGAAATTTGTGGTATAGTATTGGATGCACTTTCAGGAAAGGAACAATACATATGAACGAACGGAATGAACTGGCCGGACTTCTGTCCCAGGAGCTCGGCCAGAAGCCCCAATATATCGAAAATGTCATCCGGCTGCTGGACGAGGGCAACACCATTCCCTTTATTGCCCGCTACCGCAAGGAGCTGCACGGGGCCATGGACGACACCACCCTTCGCACCCTGGAGCAGCGCCTGGAGTATCTCCGGGGGCTAAACCAGCGCCGTGAGGCCATCTCCGCAGCCATTGAGGCCCAGGGAAAGCTGACCCCGGCGCTGCAGCAGGCCATTGCAGTGGCAAAGACCCTTTCGGAGCTGGAGGACCTGTACCGCCCCTATAAGCAAAAGCGCCGCACCCGGGCCACCGTTGCCCGGGAAAAGGGGCTGGCGCCTCTGGCGGAGATACTCTTTGCCCAGAGCCCGGACGGACCGGCCCCTGATGCTGCGGCCCAGGCCTATCTCTCCCAGGAGGTGGAAACCGTCCAGGACGCACTCCAGGGGGCCAGCGATATTATTGCGGAAACCATCAGCGATGATGCGGAACTTCGGAAGACCCTCCGAGCGCTGATGCAGCGGGAGGCACTGTTGGTCTCCAAGGCCGCCACAGAGGAGGACAGCGTTTATCGGCTGTATTATGACTTCTCCGCCAATGTCTCCCGGCTTCAGGGTCACCAGGTATTGGCCATCAACCGGGGAGAAAAGGAAAAAATCCTGAAGGTTTCCGTTGCCATGGATCGGGACAAAGCGCTGCAGGCCCTGCGGCGCGCCGTTGTGGTCCCCGGTTCCCCGTCTATGGCCTTTGTCCGCCAGGCCGCCGAGGATGCCTATGACCGGCTGCTGTTTCCGTCTCTGGAACGGGAAATCCGCAGCACCCTCACTGACCAGGCCTGCGAAGGTGCCATTGGCCAGTTCGCCCTGAATCTTCGGCCGCTGCTGATGCAGCCTCCGGTAAAGGGCAAGGTCACCATGGGCCTGGACCCCGGCTATCGCATGGGCTGTAAGGTGGCCGTGGTGGACGAAACCGGCAAGGTCCTGGACACCACCGTGGTTTACCCCACCCACGGGGAAAAGCAGAAACAGGCTGCCATAGACACCCTTTCCCGTCTGGCCCGCAAGGACCATGTGGAGCATATCGCCATTGGAAACGGCACCGCCAGCCGGGAGACAGAGCAGATGACCGTGGAGCTGATTCGCCAGGTTCCCGGTTTGAGCTATATGATTGTATCTGAGGCGGGGGCCTCGGTCTATTCCGCCAGTCCTCTGGCCGCAGAGGAGTTTCCCCAGTATGATGTCAACATCCGGTCGGCAATCTCCATTGCCCGGCGGCTCCAGGACCCCTTGGCAGAGCTGGTGAAAATCGACCCAAAGGCCATTGGGGTGGGCCAGTATCAACACGATATGCCCCAAAAGCAGCTGGAATCCACGCTAAACGGCGTGGTGGAGGACTGCGTCAACGCCGTAGGCGTAGATGTGAATACCGCATCTGCCTCCCTGCTCCAGCATATTTCCGGTCTGAGTGCCGCCATTGCCAAAAACATTGTGGCATATCGGGAAGAAAACGGTCCCTTCACTTCCAGACGGCAGCTGCTGAAGGTGCCGAAGCTGGGACCCAAGGCCTATGAGCAGTGCGCAGGATTTCTGCGGGTCCCGGAAAGTCCCCAAATTCTCGACCACACCGCCGTTCACCCGGAGTCCTACGATGCGGCAAAGGCCCTTTTGCAGCAGACGGGCCACACGCTGGAGGACGTTACCGCAGGGCGTCTCCAGAACCTTCGGGCTGAGGTTGCCGCCATGGGAGAGGCCCAGACCGCCCAGGCGGTGGGCATCGGTGTCCCCACCCTTCGGGATTTGATTGGGGAGCTGATTAAGCCGGGCCGGGACATCCGGTCGGAGCTGCCCCAGCCGGTGCTGCGCACCGATGTGCTGGACATCAAGGACCTCAAGCCGGGGATGATTCTCACCGGGACCGTGCGGAATGTCATTGACTTTGGCGCCTTTGTTGACATCGGGGTCCATCAGGATGGGCTGGTCCATGTGTCCCAGCTGGCAGACCGCTTTGTCCGGCATCCCTCCCAGGTGGTCTCCGTGGGGGATGTGGTGAAGGTGAAGGTTCTGGAAGTGGATGAAAAAAAGAAACGAATCAGTCTGTCCATGCGGCAGGCTGCGGAAGGGTAAAATTGCGCCCCTGACTTTTGTCAGGGGCGCAATTAGACTGTCGAAAAAGCCGGAAGGCATTTTTGACAAACTGAATTATGTGTCGGCTTCTCCGGTCTCGGCGGGAGGCGTTTCCTCTTCCGCCGGTTCTGCCGGGGCTTCCGAAGGCGCTTCTGCGAAGTCCGATGCTTCCGGCCCTTCAGTATCCTCTAGGACGTCCTCCGCTTCCGCCTCATCGGTCTGCACGGCATTCTCCTCCGGGGCGGTCTCGGATTCCTGCGCAGTCTCTGTCGCCTGCTCCCCGTCACGGCGGGCCACAATCCGAACGTAGAGGTCCTCCGGGTCGTGCTCCCGGAACACCTTGTTGTAGAACAGGAAAATCACCGCAAAAATCACGCAAAGTCCCGCCACCAGCTGGCTGACCCGAAGATTTGTCCCAGTCACATACAGGCTGTCTGTACGGAGCCCCTCGATAAAGACCCGTCCCAGGCCGTACCAGCCCAGGTACATCACAAAGATCTGCCCGTCGTACTTTCTGCGCTTGGACGCAAAGTGCAGAATCAGCAGTCCCAGCGCATTCCACAGAGATTCATAGAGAAAGGTGGGATGTACATAGACCGTTGCCCCGGTGGCGTCGGTAAGGCCCATGCGGAAAAAGCTGTCCGTGGCGCCTCCGTGGGCCTCCCGATTGATGAAGTTGCCCCACCGGCCAATGCTCTGGCCGATCAGCAGTCCCAATCCTCCGATGTCCAGCATGGCGGCGGTGCGAATCTTCTTGACCTTTGTAAAGATGACCACGGCCACCACCGCGCCGATGATGCCGCCGTAAATGGCCAGGCCTCCCTCCCAGATATACAGCACCCGAATGGGATCGTCTCGATAGAGCTCCCATTCAAAGATGCAGTAATAGGCCCGGGCGCAGACAATGGCCGTTGGCACCGTGCAGATCAGCATATCAATGATATTATCCTGGGTCAGGCCAAATTGGCGGCTGCGCTTCATGGCGTAGGCCACCGCCAGAAGGAATCCCACCGCAATGATAATGCCATACCAGTAAAAATCTTTTCCGCCAATGGAGAACGCCACACGGGACGGGTTGAAGCTCAGGCCGAGACCGGGAAATGAAATGGTGTCATACATGGGTTACTCCTCCTTCTGTTTGGGGCGGATCACAGACAGCACCGCCGTCTCCTCTGTGATATGTGCCCGGATAAATGCCCGGACATCCTCGCCGGTGATCTGATCATACATTTCGGGGAACTGAAAATAGTCGGCCTGGTCAAAGCAGCTGATGGCCAGACGATAGCACAGCCCGTCAAAGGAATCCAGGCCCCGAATCCGCCGTCCAAGGGCGGCACGCTTCAGACGCTGGAACAGCCCATCCTCCACGCCCTCTGTTGTGATTCGCCGGGCCTCTGTCAGTATGGCGTCCAGCACCCGCTGGGGGTCCTCGCTGTCCCCGGAGACGGAGACATTCGGCATTCCCTTGACCATTTCGTACCCCACGGCAAAATCAGAATCAATGAGTCCTTCTTCGTAGAGCCGCTGGTAGAGGGGCGAGGATTCTCCGCACAAAATCTCTGCCGCCAGATCTCCGATCAGCTCCTGCCGCAGCCGCTCCTGTCCTTCTGAAACGGCGGGGCATTTGAAGCCCACTGCGAACATGGGCATGGCCACCTCCATCTCCTGGACGATTTCCTTTTGCGCCGGGGCCGCAGGCTCCTCCGGTCCGTAGTCCCGGGCAGATGCACCGCCGGGCTCCTTGGGGAGAATATCCAGGGCCAGCTGCCGAATCTCCTCCGGATCCACATCGGCAGCCACACAGAGCACCATATTGGACGGATCGTAGAAGGCGCGGTGACAGTCGTACAGCATCTGCGGGGTGATTTTGGAAATACTCTCCACGGTTCCGGCGATGTTGACCTTCAGCGGATGGTTTTGGTACATGGCCGCAAAGAGATTTTCCCCCAGCCGGGAGCCGGGATGATCCTCGTACATTTTGATTTCCTGGCCAATGATCCCCTGCTCCTTGTCCACGCTTTCCTGGGTAAAATACGGCTGGGAAACAAAGGTCAGAAGGGTTTGCAGATTCTCTGCAAAGGCCTGGGTACACTCCACATAGTAGGCCGTGAGCTGATAGCTGGTAAAGGCGTTGGGGCTGGCGCCGGTGGCAGACATCTTCTGAAGGGCATTACCGTCCTTCATGTCGAACATCTTGTGCTCCAGATAGTGGGCCACCCCGTCGGCAGAAACCATGGGCTTGCCATCGAGCACAAAGGAGGTGTCGATGGAGCCGTAATTGGTGGCAAAAAACGCATACTTCTTGGAAAATCCCGGCTTGGGAATCACATAGAGCTGTAGCCCGTTGGGCAGCACGTCGTGGTAAATGGTTTGCTCCAGTCGGTCATAGATGAGCTTTTTCATTGGGCCGCTCCTTTCAGGAAGAATACCGTGTCCAGCTGCACCTGCCGGGCCGCATCCTGGACCTCCGCCACGGTGACATGCTCCAGCGCCTGGGCCAGCTCCTCCGGAGTATAGGTAAAGCCGCCGATTTCCTGGCTGAGATAGAAGTCCTCCATTCTGCCCAGGGAGTCCTCGCTGGCACGGAGACTGGAGGTCAGCGCACTAAGCGCCGCCTGCATTTCCTCCGGCGTAATGTCCCCCTCCCGGCAGGCTTCCAGCTGCCGCAGAATTTCCTCTCGGGCGGCGTGGTACTTGTCCATATCCACCCCGGAGGACACCACCATGACCCCCTTGAACCGGTCCAGCCCGGAGCTGGCATAGTAGCAAAGGCTGAGCTTTTCCCGGACATTCAAAAACAGCTTAGAGGTAATGCCCCCGCCGAACAGAGTGTTGAGCATCAGCAGCGCCGGATATGCCTTGTCCGCAGAGGTGATGCCGGTGCGGAATCCCATCACCAGGTTTCCCTGAATAATGTCCATGGACTCCTCCACCTCCCGGGCCGCCCCCGCATCCGGATGCAGGGTGGTGCTCACGGAATCCGTCTGGGCCCGGGGGAGATTTTGCAGGGCCTCCAGCAGCGCAGCGGTAAGCCCCGCCTCATCGGCCCGGCCGGCAAAGACCAGCTCCACCCGGGAGTGGGCCAGAATATAGCGGTAGTGGGCATACAGCGACTCCGGCGTAATGGCCTCCACCGCCTCCCGATCCCCGTACTTGCTGACCCCATAGGCCTCATGGGCGAACATCTCCTGCCGGAGCCGTGTGGCGGCATAGGTCCGCTTATCGTTGATCTGGGCCATAATGGCATTGATTAGGTTCACCTTTTCTCCGTCCACATAGTCCTGACGGAACACGCCCTGCTCGGTGACCGGGTCCAGCAGAAAGCTGCCCATCAGCCGGCACATATCCTCGGTCAGGTCTTCCTCCGGCCCGACAAAGCGCTGGTCAATGTAATCCAGGAAAAATCCGATGTCCTGGACCTCTCCCTTTTTTCGCACCATGGTCTGAATCCCTGCGCCGTAGCGTTGGTCCAGCCAGGCGGCGATTTCTCCCATGTCCGGGCACAGGCCGCAGCCCCGCAGCAGCACATCCGGCAGCAGCGCATTCATGGCCGCCTCCTCCCGCCTCAGCGGACGGAGAAGATTGACAGACAGGCAGTTTGTTCGAAATTTATCGGTATCCAGAATCGTCAGATAGACGTCCGGCATCAGCATCCTTCTTGTTTTTTTCATATTCACGGTCCTTTCCATAGACTCCCCCTTATTATACATCGGTTCGGCAAAAAGTAAACGAAAATCTCACGACGCAGGACCGGGAAGCCATGACCACCCGGCACCTCTGAAAGATTATACTTGTATCATGAACGGGAATCATGTAAAATAGAACCGAATATCCAAGGAAAAGAGGTATGCCATATGGAATGGCTGGAGGTTACCATCAAGACGGTTTCGCCTGCCATTGAGCTGCTGGCGGACAAGCTCACCGCCATGGGCTATGACAGCTTTGTTGTAGATGATTCCAATGATTTTCAGCACTTTTTGGAGGAAAATCAGCAGTATTGGGACTATGTGGACGAAGACCTTGCGAAAAAGATGCAGGGCGTCTCCCAGATTCGGCTGTATATTCCCCAGGACGCCCAGGCGCCGGAACAGCTCAGCAGCTTAAAGCATGAGCTGGCAATGTTCCGCAGTCAAAACCCGGATAGAGATCTGGGCACGCTGGAGATTGCCCTGGAAAATCTCCAGGAGGAGGACTGGGAAAACAACTGGAAGCAGTATTATCAGCCCATCCCGGTGGGCCGCCGTCTGCTGATTGTACCGGAGTGGCTCTCGCCGGAAAACCCGGATTGTCGCATCCCGGTGAAGCTGGATCCGGGGATGATCTTCGGCACCGGGGCCCACGCCTCCACCCAGATGTGCCTGAAGGCCCTGGAGGAGAATATTTCCGGCGGCGAGCGGGTCATTGATCTGGGCAGCGGCAGCGGGATTCTCTCCATTGCGTCCCTGCTGCTGGGCGCCGCCACTGCCGTGGGGGTGGACATTGACCCCAAGGCGGAGGACATTGCCCGGGAAAACGCCGGGCTCAACGGACTCACCGCTCCCCGGTTTGCCGCCGTTACAGGGAATGTCATCGGAGACAAGGGCATGATGGAGCAGCTGTCCCGTCAGCCCTACGATGTGGTTCTTGCCAATATTGTGGCAGATGTGATTATCCCCCTGGCGGCTGTGGTGCCACACTTTCTGGGAGAGGGCGGCGTATTTATCTGCTCCGGCATTTTGAACACCCGGCTTGAGGAGGTGCTGGCGGCCCTGGACGCCGCCGGGCTTCGCGTCATCCGGCAGGAGGAGCAGAATGACTGGTGCTGTCTGACGGCCCAGATGAAGTGAGGCGCATCCCATGACATATCGCAATAAGCTACTGTTAAAACGCGCCCTGATCGGTCTGGCCATTGCGGTGGGGGTGATTGCCCTGCTGCTGCTCATTGGCTATACCTACCTGGGCCGCTATGTGGTCTATACACAAGACGGGGCGTATTTTTCGTTTTCCAGCACACCGCCCCAGGCTTCCGGCACCGCCGGAGGACAGCTTGCCCAAGCCCCAAGCAATGCAGAGGTTCAGATGGGCTCCGCCATCTCTGCCAATGAAGTGCTCAGCAGTACCGCCTCTGCCATGAAGGACACGGAGGTTCGGGGCGTTTTTGTGGACTACCAAACCCTGGTGGACGGGAGCACCCTCAACGAAATTGAGGTCGGCACCGACGAGTCCAATACGCTGATGCTGGAGATGCGGGCGTCCAATGAGCCCATTGTGTCCAACGATGCGGTGACGGCCCTGATTCAGCGGGCAAAAAGCCAAGACACCTGGGTGATTGCCGTGCTCTCCTGCCTCAGCGACAGCGAGTACGCCCTGGCCCATGATACGGAGGCCCTGAAAATCGACGGAGGTGCCCTGTGGATGAGCCGCGACGGCAGCTACTGGCTGGACCCTGCCCAGCCGGAGGTGATCAATCGGATTGCAGACAAAATCCGCCAGCTGGCCCAGATGGGCTTTGATGAAGTGGTGTTAAACGATTTTACCATTCCCCTCAGTGATACCCTGGTCTATGATTACGGCGACTCCACACGGGAGGATATTATGGTCAAGGCCTATAACAACCTGGTGGACGCCACAGTGGACCAGTGCAAGCTGGGCCTTCAAATTCGGGATCCCTCCTCCGGACATCCTGCCATGATTGCCGCAGATCGGATTTACGTCTGCTTTGAGTCCGGCGCCTATGTGCGGGAGTACGCCCAGGCCCATCCGGATCAGTACCTGGTCTATATCACAAGCTCCCATGACACCAGATTTGACGGCTACGGAAAAATTGAATGCAGCGCCGAATACAACGAAGGTGTCACCTACATCGGCAGCGGCGGCAGCACGGAGACAACCCAGGACACCGACGATCCCTCCGAACCCGAGGAGGTCTATGAGGAGCCTGAGGACGTTGAGGAAGTGCCTGATGAGCCCGATGACGAGGAGCAATGGGACCCGGTGGAATAAACAAAATTGCCTCAAAAGCCTTCTGACTTTTGAGGCAGCCTAAGAGGAGAAGCGTTACCGCTTCTCCTCAAGCTTTTGCCGTTCCTGGGCTGCCTGGAGCTGGTTCCGGATGGCAGTAAACCGTTTCTCCGGCACCGGAAGCACCGTTCCGTCGGAGAGCCTGACCCGAAACCTGCTGATCTCCAAAACATGCCGCGGATTCACCAGATAGCTGGCGTGAATCCGCACAAACCAGTCCTGATACTGCTGCATCAGGGTGTGCATGGAATCAAGGCAGAGATATTGATCGTCCTCCGTATGCACCCGGGTGTGGCGGCCTACGGTCTCCACATATGTGACCTTGGGGCGGCGCAGGTACATCAGGGTCTTGTCTGGGCCTCTGACGCACATCCGCTCTGCCCGGGCCTCCCCTGCCAGCGTCCAATCCTTATAGCCGCTGTCATAATGCACCGGATAAATGCGGTCCCGTTCATCATAGACGATGGAGTTGGAAATATGGCAGAGCCGAATCTTGAATTCCGCGCTCTGCTCCGTAATGGTCAGCTGAATCCGCTGATGAACCGTGTTGGTGCTATGGTCCGGCCAGATGGTGTCCACCTGGAACATCATAAGAATCTCTGCCACATGGGGGGAGACGGTGGGAATCGGCACCACCTTTAACGCCCGAAGCACAAAGTGAAGGCTGTGCTCCTCCTGGGAAAAGGCTTGGACCAATGCGTTTCTGCCCCGGATGATCTGCTTCTCCGCAGGACCGATCCACAGCACGTCCTCATGGCAGGCGTCCAGGAAGGGCTGAACATGATTGTCGTAGTATTGAACTAATATTTGGACACAGAAATCTGACGCTTTTTGGATTTGCATCTTGTCCCCCTCCGGTGTGTCTTTATTGTACTGAATTATTATAATGGGAACATGGCGAATTCGCAACCCCGGAAAATCCTGCTTTCTCAGGAAACCGATAGAAAATCCCCCTTGGAAACAGACCCTTTGAGCGCAAAAAGCCACCAGACCCGGAAGGTCTGGCGGCTGAGAATTACCCAAAGAACGGAGGAAACCGACGTGGGGGCTGCGGGGTGGGCATATCCACAATGGGCTGTGTCCCCGGCGGGGCAGACATGGGTACGCCGGGATCATACTCCACCAGCTTGTACCCGCAGGCGTTAATCATCATGGTGTCATGATAGGGATAGATGGCCCGGCGGTCCATGGGGTTTTCTCCCAGATGGCGGTGTCCGTAGAAATGAATGGCGGGCTTATACACATCGTCCAGATAGCGAAAGGCCTGAAAGCCCTCGTGGAACAAATCCGGCCCGTCTCCCAGGCCAATGGCCGGGGCGTGGGACACAAAGATGTCGATGCCCTTGGCTCGCTTGATTTGAGGCTCCAGCTTTTTCACCCGCTTCCACATCTGGTCCTCGGAGTACTCGTAGGTGGTGGGATGAGGGCTCTTACATCCTCCCAGGCCCATAATACGCACCCCACGATAGACGATCACCCGACCGTCTATATTGACGCAGCCCTCCGGCGGCTCTTTTTCATAGCGCTTGTCGTGATTGCCCGGCACATAGAACAAAGGACAGGGAATCATGGTCACCAAAAAGGACAGATACCTGGCAGACAGATCTCCGCAGGAAATAATCATTTTAACGTCACGGAATCGTTCCGGGTCAAAATGATCCCAGATAAATTTGCTCTCTATGTCGGAAACCACCAGTATCTTCATAGGCCCCTCCCCGTCGGAACGAATGCTCGACTTAATTATACCAGATTTTTCGGCTAATTGCAACAATTCCATTTGTACTTTTCCCCCTGCTGTGGTACACTGGACCGGGGGGAATGGATATGGCAAAGCCTGAATACACCAAGGAAAAGTTCCTGGCAATTATGGATATTCTCCAGCACGAAACCGACGAAACACACCACCTTTCCGCCTCCGCCCTTGGGGAGCGACTGAGCAGCCGGGGGTTTCATGTCGAGCGGAAAAGCCTCTATCGGGATATTGCCGTGCTGGAGGAAAACGGATGGGACATTCTCCGGGACACGGACGGATACTACCTGGCCTCCGGGACCTTTGAACTGGCGGAGCTAAAGCTGCTGGCAGATGCGGTGCAGTGCTCCCGATTTATCACCCAGAAGAAGTCCCTGGAGCTCATTGAGAAGCTGGAAACCCTCACCAGCCGGTACCATGCCTCCCAGCTTCGGCGGCAGCTCCATCTGGTGGGACGCTCCAAGGCCTCCAACGAGCAAATCTACTACAATGTGGACAAGCTCTACGCCGCCATCACAGAGAACTGCGAGATCACCTTTCACTATCTGGAATGGCACAGCGACGGCACCCGGCGAAAAAAGGAGAAGCACTATCAGGCCTCTCCCTATGCGCTGTGCTGGGACAGTGAAAACTACTATCTGGTGGCCCATACGGAGCCCAGAGGCAAAACCCACTACCGGGTGGACAAAATGGCGGACATCACCCTGCTGGACACCCCCAGGGTCCATCCGGAGCTCTACCGGGACCTGGATATGGCCCAGTACTCCAAGCAGGTGTTTGGCATGTTTGGCGGCGCCTCTGCGGCGGTCACCCTCCGGTTCCCGGAGACCCTGGCGGACAGCGCTGTGGACAAATTCGGCAGCGATATTATGATGATTCCCCAGGGAGACGGAACGTTCACCCTCACAGCCAATGTGGCGGTTTCCCCGGTGTTCTTCTCCTGGGTGTTCAGCTTCGCCGGCCGGGTGAAAATTCTGGCGCCGGCGGCCGTGGCAGACCAATACCGGGAAATGTGCCGCGGAGCCATAGAAAATAGCTGAGACTGTCGGAAAAGCCAAAAACTTTTCCGACAGTCTCTTTTCTCACTCAACGCGCTCCAGATTGGAGTAGCCCATAAGATACTCGTCCACCTCTCGGGCCGCTTCCCGGCCCTCTCGGATGCCCCAGACCACCAGGGACTGTCCCCGGCGCATATCTCCGGCGACAAAGACCTTTTCCACATCCGTCCTATGGGTCCCGTCCACCGTGGCCACACAGGTTCTGGGGGTCTGGCTGACGCCAAAGGCATCGGCCACATAGCGCTGACAGCCCAGGAATCCGGCGGCAATCAGCACCATATCTACATCCACGTTATAGGTGTCCAGCTTCTGCATTTTGCCCCCCTCCCAGCTGAGGTTGACAGCGGTGACGCCGGTGAGCCGTCCGTTTTCGTCCTTCAGAAATTCCTCCACGGTGGTGTTGTAGATCCGCGGGTCCGCTCCCTGGAGGTAAATAGCCTCCTCCTGACCGTAGTCGGTCTTGAGTACGTTGGGCCACTGGGGCCAGGGATTGGAGGGCAGACGCTCCAGAGGGGGCTTTCCCATCATCTCAAACTGAATCACATGCTCACAGCCCTGCCGGATGGCGGTGCCAACACAGTCGTTGCCAGTGTCACCGCCTCCTACCACCAGGACCTTTTTCCCCTTGGCGCTGATGAAGCCGCCGTCTGTATGATTGGAATCCAGCAGGCTCTTGGTGTTGCCGCGAAGATAGTCCACGGCAAAGTAGATGCCCTGGGCGTCCCGTCCCGGAGCGGTCAAATCTCTGGGATTGGAGGCCCCGCAGCACAGAATCACCGCGTCAAAGTGCTCCAGGAGCTCCTGGGCGTCCACATTGTCCCCCACATTGGCGTCGGTGACGAATTCCACCCCCTCCTCCTCCATGAGATGGATTCGGCGAAGCACAACGCTTTTATCCAGCTTCATATTGGGGATGCCGTACATCATCAGGCCACCGGGACGGTCAAAGCGCTCAAATACCGTGACGGAATGGCCCCGGCGATTGAGCTGATCCGCCGCCGCCAAGCCCGAAGGACCGGAGCCGATGACGGCGATTTTCTTTCCGGTGCGGACCTTGGGGATTCGAGGCTTTACGATCCCCCGGTTGAAGGCGTTTTCAATAATCGCCAATTCGTTGTTGTGACAGGTCACGGCCTCCCCATGGAGATTGCAGGAGCAGGCCTTCTCACAGGGTGAGGGGCAGACCCGTCCGGTAAACTCCGGAAAATTATTGGTCATCCGGAGGCGGTAATACGCCTGCTCCCAGTTGCCCTCATAAATGAGATCATTCCACTCGGGGATCAGGTTGTGCAGCGGACAGCCGGACACCGCATTGCCGAACATCATGCCCGCCTGGCAGAAGGGCACGCCGCAGTCCATACAGCGGGCGGCCTGCCGCTGCTGCTCCTCCCGGGAGATCAGGGGCTTGAATTCCTTCCAATTTTGAATGCGCTCCTCCGGAGGAATCACATGGCACTCCTGCCGATCATACTCTAAAAAACCTGTAGGCTTTCCCATTTGTGATTCCCTCCTCAGTTGGCTTTGGTGGCCGCATAGAAGGCTTCAATCTGGGCCTCTTCACTGTTAAAGCCCTTCTCCTCCATACGGACGATCATATTCTGCATCTTTTTATAGTCGTTGGGGATGACCTTTTTGAACTTGGGCAGATATACCGCAAAGTTCTCCAAAATCTCCTTGCCCTTTCGGCTGCCGGTGGCGGCCACATGCTCTTCGATCATGGCCTTGAGCTCCATGACATCGGCCTTGCTGGTGACGGTTTCCAGGGCCACAATCTCCTTGTTGGCCCGGAGGTACAAATCGCTGTCCTCGTCGATGACGTAGGCGATACCGCCGGACATGCCTGCCGCGAAATTCTTTCCGGTGGCGCCCAGCACCACCACGCGGCCGCCGGTCATATACTCACAGCCGTGGTCGCCCACGCCCTCTACCACCGCATAGGCGCCGGAATTCCGGACGGCAAACCGTTCTCCCGCCACGCCGGCAATAAACGCCTTGCCGGAGGTGGCGCCGTAGAGCGCCACATTGCCCACGATGATGTTTTCATCGGCCTGGAAGCGGCTCTTCTTCGGGGGATAGAGGATGAGCTTTCCGCCGGAGAGGCCCTTGCCGAAGTAGTCGTTGCTGTCCCCCTCCAGCCGCAGGGTCAGGCCCTTGGGAATAAAGGCGCCGAAGCTCTGACCGCCGCCGCCGGTGCAGTTGACAACAAAGCTGTCCTCCGGCAGAGATTCTCCGAAGCTCTTGGTGATCTCGCTGCCCAGGATTGTACCCAGGGTACGGTCGGTGCTGGAGACTCTCAGGCTCACCTGCTTTTTGTCGCCGGTCTTCAGATTCTTCTTGAATTCCTTCAGGAGAACCTTCATATCCAGGGTTCGCTCCAGCTGGAAGTCAAACTCGTCGGCGGGGTTGTACATGGACTTTTGCCGCTGGTCCAAATAGGGGTTGTCCAAAATCGAGCGGAGATCCAGCAGTCCCGCCCGCTGGCCCCGAAGGTCCTCCCGGACCCCCAGGAAATCACTCCGGCCCACCAGCTCCGCCACGGTGTGAATCCCCAGCTTGGCCATGATTTCACGAAGCTCCTGGGCGACAAACTTCATAAAGTTGACGATATACTCCGGCTTTCCGCAGAAGCGCTTCCGGAGCTCCGGATTCTGGGTGGCAATGCCCACCGGGCAGGTGTCCTTGTTGCACACCCGCATCATAATGCAGCCCATGGCGATCAGCGCCGTGGTGCCGAAGCCGAATTCATCCGCTCCCAGCATACAGGCGATGGCCACGTCCCGTCCGGTCATCAGCTTGCCGTCGGCCTCCACAATGACACGGCTTCGCAAGCCGTTCATAATCAGGGTCTGGTGGGTCTCGGCTACCCCCAGCTCCCAGGGAAGGCCTGCATTCTGGATGGAGGTCTTCGGGGCCGCCCCGGAGCCTCCGTCAAAGCCGGAGATCAGAATCAGCTGCGCACCGGCCTTGGCGACGCCTGCGGCAACGGTACCGACTCCCGCCTCGGACACCAGCTTCACGGAGATTCTGGCATCCCGATTGGCGTTTTTCAGATCGTAAATCAGCTGCGCCAGGTCCTCAATGGAATAGATGTCGTGGTGGGGCGGCGGAGAGATCAGCGTCACGCCGGGTGTGGAATAACGGGTTTTGGCCACCCAGGGATAGACCTTTTTCCCGGGAAGATTGCCCCCTTCTCCGGGCTTGGCGCCCTGGGCCATTTTGATTTGGATTTCCTTGGCGTTTACCAGGTATTTGGAGTCCACGCCGAACCGGGCCGAGGCCACCTGCTTAACCGCAGAGCAGCGGTCCAGCCCGTCAGGGCCGATCCGATACCGGGATTCCAGCTCGCCGCCCTCGCCGGTATTGGACTTGCCGCCGATGGAGTTCATGGCGATGGCCATACACTCGTGGGCCTCCTGGCTGAGGGAGCCGAAGCTCATGGCGCCGGTTTGGAAGCGCTTTACAATGCTCTCCACGCTTTCCACCTCGTCAAGGGGAATGCCGCCATCCTCCGGGAAGTGGATTTCCATGGCTCCCCGAAGATTGATGATATTGCCGGGGTCGTTCACCAGCGCCGCATACTGCTTGTACTTTTCATAGTTCCCGGTCTGGGTGGACAGCTGCAGCAGATGCACCACCATGGGGCTGTAGAGATGCCGCTCCTTCCCAGCCCGGTACTTGTGGAGCCCAATGGAGGGAACCGCCACATCGGTGTACAGCTCCAGGGGATCAAAGGCCTTGTCATGCAGGGCGTTGACGTCCGCCTGAATCTCATCCAGGCCAATGCCGCCCACCCGGCTCACGGTGCCGGTAAAATACTTGTCAATCACGTCGTGGTTGATTCCAATGGCCTCAAAAATCTGACTGCCCTGGTAGGACTGAATGGTGGAGACGCCCATTTTCGAGGCGATTTTCACAATGCCGTGGAGCACAGCGTTGGTGTAGTCCTTTTCCGCGGCGTAGTAGTCCTTATCCAGGAGCCCGTCCTCAATCATGCCCTGAATGCTCTCCAGCGCCAGATAGGGATTGATGGCGGAGGCGCCATAGCCCAAAAGCGTCGCAAAGTGGTGAACCTCCCGGGGCTCTGCGCTCTCCAAAATGATGCCCAGCGCCGTGCGCTTTTTGGTCCGGACACAGTGCTTGGCCACCGCCGACACCGCCAGGAGAGACGGTATGGCAACGTGATTTTCATCCACGCCCCGATCCGAGAGAATGATGATATTACAGCCCTCCCGGTAGGACCGGTCCACGGAATTGCAGAGCTGGTCCAGTGCCTTGGCCAGGCTGGTGTTTTTATAGTAGAGAATGGAAATGGTGTGGACCTTGAAGCCGGGCTTGTTCATATTGCGGATTTTCAGCATGTCCACACTGGTGAGAATGGGATTGTTGATCCGCAGCACATGACAGTTGGATTCCTTTTCCTCCAGGAGATTGCCGTCTGTTCCCACATAGACATTGGTGGCGGTGACGATCTCCTCCCGAATGGAGTCAATGGGGGGATTGGTCACCTGGGCAAAGTGCTGCTTGAAGTAGTTAAACAGCGGCTGATGGGTCTGGGAAAGGCAGGCCAGGGGGGCGTCAATTCCCATGGCCGTGGGCTGCTCCGAGCCGGTCATGGCCATGGGCAGCACCGACAGCTTCAAATCCTCGTAGGTATAGCCAAAGGCCTTCATCATTCTGGCCCGCTCATACTTGGAATACTTGGAGACGGCACGATTGGGAATGGGTAGATCCGCCAGATACACCAGCTGATTATCCAGCCACTGGCCATAGGTGGACTGATTGGCGTAGTGGTCCTTGAGCTGGTCATCCTCGATGACTCTCCCCTCTTTGGTGTCCACCAGCAGCATTTTTCCCGGAGTCAGCCGGGCCTTCTTGACGATTTTCTCGTCGGGAATGTCCAGAACTCCCACCTCGGAGGCCAGAATCAGCCGGCCGTCATCGGTGATATAGTACCGGGAGGGACGCAGACCGTTCCGGTCCAGCACCGCGCCCATTTGATCTCCGTCGGAGAACAGAATGGAGGCCGGGCCGTCCCAGGGCTCCATCATGGTGGCGTAGTACTGATAAAAATCCTTCCGCTTCTGGCTCATGGCCCGGTTGTTGACCCAGGGCTCGGGAATGGTAATCATAACCGCCTTGGGCAGGTCCATACCGCTCATCACCAAGAATTCCAGGGTGTTGTCCAGCATGGCAGAGTCGGAGCCGGACACATTGACCACCGGAAGGACCTTTCCCAGATCCTCCTCGGTAAAGGCGGAGGTCTCCATGGTCTCCTCCCGGGCCAGCATACGGTCTGCGTTGCCCTGGATGGTGTTGATTTCTCCGTTGTGGACAATAAACCGATTGGGATGGGCCCGCTGCCAGCTGGGGTTGGTATTGGTGGAGAACCGGGAATGCACCATGGCGATGGCGGACTTTACCCGGCAGTCCTGAAGGTCCAGATAAAACTTTCTCAGCTGCTTCACCAGGAACATGCCCTTGTAGACAATGGTGCGGCTGGACATGGACACCACATAGGTTTCCTCGTGGCTCTGCTCGAACTCCCGCCGAATGACATAGAGCTTTCGATCAAACTCCAGGCCCTTTGCGCAGTGGGCCGGCCGCTGAAAGAAGGCTTGCATAATGCAGGGCATACATTCTCTGGCCCGCTGCCCCAGCACATCCGGGTCCGTGGGTACCTCACGCCAGGCCAGCAGCGCCACTCCCCGGCGCTGGGAGATGGTCTCCAGCATTTTCTTGGCCTGATTCCGCAGCAGCTCGTCCTGGGGCAGGAAGAACATTCCCACGCCATAGTCCCGTTCCTGGCCCAGCTCCACCCCCGTCATGGTCTCCCGGAAGAACTCATGGGGGATTTGCAGCATGATGCCCACGCCATCGCCGGTTTCTCCGGTGGCGTCCTTGCCGGCGCGGTGCTCCAGACGTTCGACAATGGCAAGGGCATTGTCCACCGTGGCGTAGTCCTTTTCGCCGTTGATGTTGACAATGGCGCCAATGCCGCAGTTGTCGTGCTCAAAGGACGGATCATAGAGCGGCGGCGTAAGTTGTTGTTTTGTTGTCATGGATAACACCTCTCCGTGAAAAAGTCATGGATGCGTCCATCAATTCAGCATACCGTTTCCGGTTTTGCATGTGACGCGCCGGTAGCTTCAGTACCGTGATTATTGAACATTATAGTTTTACGTCTTGCATATGTCAATATTATTTTTTGGTTTTTTCGAGATTTTTACGCTTTTTATGATGGAACGAATCTACAAAGTTGCATTTCTGAATAAAAATATTCTGTTTTTGCAAGATGGGATTCAGATTTTTGTGCAACTTTCTATCATCGGCCGCTGCACAGGCGCTTTATCTGGTTAAATTGCATTCATCCCTTCATTTCCTCCCCTTCCGGATTTCACGGCTCTGCTTCATCTGCAGCAAGGCGGCGCCTGTCCACAGGACAGACGCCGCCGAATGCGATTACACAATATATTGGAGCCGGTCAACCGGTTCCCCGCCCCGGAAATACACCCGGGGGACCCGCTTGTTGATGCCGCAGAGCAGCTCGTAGGAAATGGTCCCAAGCTGATCGGCCCAATCATCCCAGGTGACCTGCCGATCCCCATCGGCGCCGATCACCGTGACCGTATCCCCCACCTGGGCCTCCGGCACCTGGGTGATGTCCACCATGCACATATCCATGCAGATCCGTCCCACCACCGGGACGGCCTTTCCATGGAGCAGGAAGGAGATCTGGTTGCTCAGACGCCGGGGCAGTCCGTCGGCATACCCGATGGGACACACGGCAATCACACGGTGGTCCGGCGTGGTATAGGTCCGGCCATAGCTTACCGTGATCCCGGGGTCAAAGGGACGAATTGCCCCGATGGTGGTTTTTAGGGTCATCAGGGGCCGAAGGTCCGCCATGCCGTGAAGCGCCCCGGAGGGGTCCAGGCCGTAGGTGGCAATGCCGGGCCGGACCATATCATGGGCAAACTGGGGATAGGCAATGGTTGCGCCACTGTTGGCGCAGTGGACGATCCCCGGGTCCACCCCCCGGGTCCTGAGGGCATCCACCACCCCCATAAACCGCCGATGCTGCAGCTGTGTGTAGTCCTCCTCATCCGGGGTATCCGATACGGCAAAATGCATAAAGATGCCGGTGGTGCGCAGGCCGGGCAGGGCGGCAAGCTCAATCAGCTCCGGAACGGTCTCCTCCCGGCCATCGGCAAAAAAGCCCAGGCGGCTCATGCCCGTATCAATCTTCATATGGATGTCCAGCTGCATTCCGCTGCCCAGCAGGGCCTGGGAGAGCTGCTTCCCGTATTCCAGGCTGTGGACCTCTTGGGTAATCTGCAGCGCCGCCTCGTCCCTGGCAAATTCAGGGGGCGTGTAGCCCAAGATCAGAATGGGCAGGTGAATCTCTCCCCGGCGCAGCTGCAGGGCCTCCTCAAAGTTGGAAACCGCCAGGAATTCCGCACCCAGCCCTTCCAGCTCCCGGGCCACCGGTACGGCGCCGTGGCCGTAGCCGTCGGCCTTGACCACGCCCAAGAATTTGCACCCCTCCGGGAGCTTTTCCCGGAGCACGGCTACATTGTGGGCCAGGTTGTCAAGGTTCACCTCCGCCCAGGTACGCTTCAGCATTTTTTGCGTTTTCATATTGTTCCGCCTTCTTTTGTAGGGTAAAATTGCTGATTTCACAGGAGATCAGCACATGTGTTCCGTCTGAAATCTCCCCCCGCCGGGGCTCCTGCCCGGCGAACCAGGTGGTGACCTCCAGCTGTCGCTGGCCATAGCCCAGCAGATACCGGACCTCCTCCAGCTGGCCGTCCTGTCCGCAGGCGGCCAGATAGCCCCTGCTCCAGGCCTGGGTCAGAAGATAGGGGGCCGCCATGGGAGAAATTCTTCTGGACGTAAAGTTCTCCACCGCCAGAATGGTGTCCTCATAGGACACGCTGGCCTCCTCGCCGGAAACGACCGCCGTGATTCCCTCCGCAATCTCCGGCTCCAGCACCCGGAGAGATGCCGGACCGTCCACCGTTCCGCTGCAGGTCAAGGTGAACGCCCGGGTGTAGGTCCCGTAGTCCGCCTGGAGCGCCAGGTCAAAATTACACTGTCCCGCCTCTGTCAGGGCCGTGCGGAACCGCACCGGCAGCTCCGCAGACGCCTCCCCTTCGCCGCAGGCGCAAAGCAGCACCAGGACGATCATTGGTACGGCAAGCCTCCACCGCACAGTCTGTTCCTCCGTTACATCAGGATTTCAGACAAGGCTCCTATCATATCCGTGGGAAGCATGCTTCGAATGCCCAGCCGTGCGGCGGCGGCATCCCCTGCGGCGCCGTGAATCCAGACTGCGGCTGCCGCTGCCTGGACCGGCTCCATTCCCTGGCCCACCAGGCAGGTGAGGATCCCGGAGAGCACATCTCCGCTGCCGCCGGTGGCCATGCCGGGGTTCCCGGTGGAATTGACATAGACCCGGCCGTCGGGGCCGGCCACCACCGTGCGGTATCCCTTGAGCACAATGACCCCGCCGGTCTTTTCCGCCATCTCCCGGGCCGCGGTAATGCGGTCCTTGGTGAGATCCCCGCCGATCCGCTGGAACTCCCCCTGGTGGGGGGTCAGAATCACCGGCACGGAAACCTTGTCCAGTCTATCTATATGACCGGCCAGGACGTTTATGCCATCGGCGTCCAAAATCACCGGACAGGCCGCCGCCTCCAGAATTCCGTAGACCACCGCTTCGGTGTCATCGCTCCGGCCCATCCCGGGGCCCACCAAACAGGCGTCCATATCCCGCAGCCGGCCCTGCAGCTCCGGCACGCCGCTTCGGGCAAACCGTCCGTTGCCCGTGGCGGGCATGGGAAACACCACCGGCTCCTCCAGCTTTCCCGCCACAATGGGATATACCGGCTCCGGCACCGCCAGATACACCAGTCCGGCCCCGGTCCGAAGGGCCGCCTGGGCCGCCATAGCGGCCGCCCCGGTGAATCCGGTGGAGCCGCAGACCATCAGGACCTTTCCCAGGTCCCCCTTGTGGCTCTCCAGTTTCGGCGACGGCAGCCAGCTGCGGACCATATCCTCGGTGATATAGTCTCCCTCCAGGGCCACCCGGTCCTGGGCGGCAGCGGGAATGCCGATGTCATGGACCACCAGCCGTCCGGTATACTCCGTTCCCGGGGGCAGGAGCTGCCCGGTTTTCGGAAGATGAAAGGTCACCGTTACCGACGCCTTTACGGCGCAGCCCAAAATCTCCCCGGAATCCCCATGGATGCCGCTGGCAATGTCGCAGGCCAGCACGGGAACACGCTTCTTGTTCAGCGCCGTAATCAGCGCCGCATAGGCTCCCGCAATGGGCCGGGACAGTCCGGTTCCAAACAGTGCGTCCACCACAAGGGCCCAGGGCTTCTCCAAAATCTCCGTTCCGGGATACTCGGTGAGCTGCCCGCCGGCGGCCCGGAGCCGTTCCAGCATCACACGGCTGTCCCGGGAGAGCTTTTCCTCTGCCCCCACCATGCAGCAGCAAACCTCCTGCCCGGATTCCCGGAGCAGCGCGGCGACTCCGATGCCGTCCCCGCCGTTATTCCCGCTGCCGCAGAGCACCAGCACCGGGCCGGGAGCCCCCTCCAGCATCCGCCGGGCCTCTCTGGCGGCCCCCTGGGCAGCCCGGAGCATCAGCGTCTCCCCGGGAATCCCCAGGTCCTCTATGGCGTACCGGTCCATCTCCCGCATGGCGCGGGTGCTTCCAAATTTCATTGGGTCATCCCCTTGATTCGGGTGCGAAGGTACTTCTGCAGTGCCTCCCGCATTCTCTTGGAGGGCTGCAGCACCACGAAGGCATAGCCCCCCTCCTTTCTCTCGCAGATCAGGAACCAGCGGCCCGCCGCGTTTTTAGAGGCGGAGAAGTCCAGCACCTGGGAAATCTGATACCCCTTGGTCTCGGATTCATACTCCGCAGTATAGGGGGCCATCACCTGGATCTGCTTGCACTGAATCTCCAGCACACGCTTCCGCTTCCGCTTGGCCATGATCTTGTCCACGTCCAGATCTCCGTTGGTAAAGGAATACTCATACTCCACATACTGAAACTTGATCCCGATGTACACGGCAAACCACAAAATCAGGATCAGCACCGTGTTGACAAAGGGCACCACCAGCCAAAACAGCACGCTCAGGGCTGCCGCCGCCGCCACCATCACAAGGCTCAGCAGGAGATTCCACACGCTTTTTCGCCGGACCACCATCTCTTCTACAAAAATATCGTCTTCGAACATATCATCTGCCCCTCAATTTTCACAGGATTTACCGCCGTAATCGGGCTGTATTTTGTTATTATATGCGATTTTTTCCGCCCAGTCAATTTTTATGTTGCGAGAATGGAAAAACTGTGCTATGATGCTCTTTGAAATAAGAGATATGCGATGATCGGGTTGTCCAAAATCCATTGGGTGCCAAAGAGAGGACGGGGGGCTGGAAGCCGTCTGCACTGGGATTCGGGCGTTCCCCCGGGAGCTGCCCGCTGAACCCTTTGGAAGTAGGATGGGCCGGGTTGTGCCGTTATCCATGAAAAGTGCGCCTTGTCAGAGGCGAATTGCGGGTGGTACCGCGGAAGATCAGTCTTTCGTCCCCTTGTGGACGGAGGATTATTTTTTTGTCGAATTTTATATGGTAAGGAGACAGAATGATGAAGCAGCAGCTGTATGACATTGAGAAAAAGGCTCTGGACGCCTTTGCCCAGGCCCAAGAGCCCCAGGAGCTGGAGTCCCTTCGGGTACGGTTTTTGGGAAAAAAGGGAGAGCTCACCGCCGTGCTCAAGAAAATGGGCACCCTTTCCCCGGAGGAGCGGCCGGTAATGGGCCAGCTGGCCAACCAGGTTCGCGCCCACATTGAGCAGGACCTGGACGAGAAAAAGCAGAGGCTGGCCGCCATGGCCCTGGATTTGAAGCTCCGGTCCGAGGCGGTGGACGTGACCATGCCCGGGGCGGAGATTCCCCTGGGGCATCGGCATCCCATGTCCATTGTGCTCGACGAGATGAAGGAGATCTTTATCGGCATGGGCTTTGACGTGGTGGAGGGCCCGGAGGTGGAGCTGGAGAGCTATAACTTCACCAAGCTCAACACCCCTGCGGGACATCCCGCCCGGGACCGCCAGGACACCTTCTACACCACCGAGGATGACGGCATCCTCCTTCGGACCCAGACCTCTCCCATGCAGGTTCGGGTGATGGAGGAGAGAAAGCCCCCCATTCGTATCATCTCCCCTGGCCGGGTCTACCGGAAGGACGAGGTGGACGCCACCCACAGCCCCATGTTCCATCAGATGGAGGGCCTGGTCATTGACAAGGGCATCACCATGGCCGACCTGAAGGGCAGCCTGACGCAGATGGTCAAGCTGCTGTACGGAGAAAACAGCGTGGTCCGCTTCCGTCCCCACCACTTCCCCTTTACTGAGCCTTCCTGCGAGGTGGACGTCCGCTGCTTTAAGTGCCAGGGCACCGGCGCCGTAGAGGGCCGCACCTGCCCCACCTGCCACGGCGAGGGCTGGATCGAGATTCTGGGCGCAGGGATGGTGCATCCCAAGGTGCTCGCCGGCTGCGGCATTGATCCGGAGGTCTATTCCGGCTTTGCCTTCGGCTGCGGCGTAGAGCGCATGACCATGAACCGGTTCAACATCAACGACCTGCGTCTTATCTTCGAAAACGACGTGCGGTTCCTCAACCAGTTCTGAGAAAGGAGCGGATAAACCATGAACATTTCGAGAAAATGGCTCAATGATTATGTGAAAATCGATGTGAGCGATCATGAATTTGACGCCGCCATGACCATGTCCGGCACCAAGGTGGAGACCACGGAGGTCCTCTCCGCCCAGATCAAAAATGTGGTGGTGGGAAAGGTCCTGGAGATCGTCCGGCATCAGAACTCCGACCATATGTGGATCTGCCAGGTGGACGTGGGCGACCAGGCCCCTGTCCAAATCGTCACCGGGGCACAGAATGTAAAGCAGGGCGACCTGGTCCCCGTGGCCAAGCACAACTCCTATCTGCCCGGAGGCGTCCATATCACCAAAGGAAAACTCCGGGGGGAGCAGTCCGAGGGAATGCTCTGCTCTCTGAAGGAGCTGGGGCTCACCGTAAATGATTTTCCCTATGCCATAGAGGACGGCATCTTTATTATTGAGGAGCCCGACGCCCAGGTGGGCCAGGACATCAACCAGGTCATCGGCACCGACGACAGCGTGGTGGAGTTTGAAATCACCAACAACCGCACCGACTGCTATTCTATCATCGGCATCGCCCGGGAGGCGGCGGCCACCTTTGACAAGCCCTTTACCCTCCACGAGCCTGTGGTCAAGGGCTCCCAGGCCGGAAGCATCTTTGATCGGCTGGACGTGGAGGTGGAGGCGCCGGAGCTCTGCCCCCGGTATACCTCCCGGATGGTGACCAACGTGAAGATCGGCCCCTCCCCCAAATGGCTGCGGCAGCGGCTCCACGCCCTGGGCGTCCGTCCCATCAACAACATTGTGGATATTACCAACTATGTGATGCTGGAGTACGGCCAGCCCATGCACGCCTTTGACTACCGCTATGTGAGCAGCGGCAAAATCGTGGTCCGTCAGGCCCGGGACGGCGAAACCCTCACCACCCTGGACGACGTGCCGCACACCCTGACCAGCAAAATGCTGGTGATCGCCGACAGCGACCGGGCCATCGGCCTGGCGGGCATTATGGGCGGCCTTAACTCCGAGATTCTGGAGGATACCACCACCGTGGTCTTTGAGTGCGCCAACTTCGACGGCACCTGCATCCGTCAGACCGCCAATGCTCTGGGTATGCGGACGGACGCCTCCTCCAAGTACGAAAAGGGCCTCAATCCCCTGACCACCTATCCCGCCCTGCAGCGGGCCTGCGAGCTGGTGGAGGAGCTGGAGGCCGGGGACGTGCTGGACGGAGTAATCGACGTACTGAACTATGTCCCCCAGCCTGTGGATGTGGCCTTTGTCCCGGAGAAGATCAACGGCCTTCTGGGGACGGAGCTGTCCCGGGAGGAGATGATCTCCCTGCTGGGCCGGCTGAGCTTCCAGGTGGAGGGCGATGTGCTCCATGTGCCCCAGTGGCGCACGGACATCCACTGCATGGCCGACGTGGCCGAGGAAGTGGCCCGGATGTACGGCTACGACAAAATTCCCGTCACCATGTTCAAGGGTGCCACCGCCCAGGGCGGCTACACCGACGGGCAGAAAAAGCGGAATCTCACCGGCTCCATCTGCCGGGGCATGGGCTACAGCGAGATCCTCACCTACTCCTTCGGCAGCCCCTCTATGTTCGACCTGATCCGGCTGCCCCAGGACAGCCCTCTCCGGAACGTCATCCGGATCATCAATCCCCTGGGAGAGGACACCTCCATTATGCGCACCACCACCCTCCCCTGTATGATGGAGACCCTGTCCCGGAACAACGCCTACCGCAACAAGGCGGCCAAGCTCTACGAGCTGGCAAAGGTCTATCTTCCCCAGGGGGGAGAGGATCTGCCCCGGGAGGATGTGATCCTCACCTTGGGCACCTATGGCGCCAGTGAGACCTTCTTCACCCTCAAGGGAGAGGTGGAGGCCATTCTCCGGGCGCTGAACGCCCAGGCCAGGAGCTATACCGCCGTCACTGACAACCCCTCCTATCATCCCGGCCGCTGCGCCAAGCTGACGGTGGGCGGCGTGGATGTGGGCGTGTTTGGCCAGGTCCATCCTCTGGTGGCCGCCAACTACGGCATCGACAGCGAGGTCTATTGTGCAGAGCTGAACTTTACCACGCTGCTGACCCTGCTGGCTCCCGAAAATGTGTATCATCCCCTGCCCCGGTTCCCCGCAGTGGAGCGCGACATTGCCGTGGTCTGCGACGAGGGCCTGACGGTGGCCGAGGTGGAGGCCTGCATTCAGAGCGCCGGCGGCAAGCTCCTGCGGAAGGTCAAGCTCTTTGACGTCTATCGCGGCAAGGGCATTCCCCAGGGGAAAAAGTCCCTGGCCTTCGCCCTGGAGCTTCGGGCGGAGGACCGGACCCTTACGGACAGCGACTCGGAGTCCGTAATGACGGCCATCTTGGAAAAGCTGGAGTCCGCCCTGGGGGCTGTCCTCCGCTGATTTGCAGAAATGGCTTTCAAACCGTCAAATCCTATGGAATTGCAGCGGGCAAATTCGCCCGCTGCAATTTTTCCTGCAAGTTTCAGCATAAATTCATGCAATTTGCTGTTTACAGTCTTCATAATATTTGGTACAATATAGCCACCAATCTAAGGAGGTTCCAACCATGAATCTGCAAACTCCAAATGCCAACGACGCCACAAGAACCGCCAATCGTTCCCGCAGTGTTGTGCCCTCCAGCGGACTCTGCTCCCGCTGTATTGACGGATGTAAGGGCGGCTGCGAGGTGTTTAAGGCCACCTTCCGCGGCCGTGAGCTGATTTATCCCGGCCCCTTCGGCGACGTCACCGCAGGCGCCGACAAAAACTATCCCATTGACTACTCCCATCTGAACATTCAGGGCTACGCCCAGGGAGGCCGCGGCCTTCCCCAGGGGGTGGAGGCCGGTCCTGATACCGCCCTGTTCTCCAAAGTAAATACGGAGACTGCCTATGGCTGGAACGAGAAGGTCAACATGACGGTGCCTGTGTTCACCGGCGCCCTGGGCTCCACGGAGATTGCCCGGAAAAACTGGGACCATTTTGCCGTGGGCGCCGCCATCTCCGGCATCACCATTGTCTGCGGAGAGAACGTCTGCGGCATTGACCCGCTGCTGGAGCGTGGAGCCAACGGTCTGATTACCAAGGCTCCGGATATGGACCGCCGCATTGAGACCTACCGCCGGTATCACCGGGGCTATGGCGAGCTGCTGGTCCAGATGAACGTGGAGGACACCCGGCTTGGGGTGGCGGAATACATCCTCGATAAGCACGGCATCGAGACCATTGAGCTCAAGTGGGGCCAGGGGGCAAAGTGCATCGGCGGCGAGATCAAAATCTCCTCGCTGGAGCGTGCCCTGGAGCTGCAAAAGCGGGGCTATATCGTCACCCCCGATCCCTCGGATCCCATCAACCAGAAGGCCTTCCGGGACGGCGCCATCAAGGAATTTGAGCGGCACAGCCGTCTGGGCTTCATCTCCGAGGAGAGCTTCGCCGCCGAGGTGGAGCGGCTTCGGAAGCTGGGCTTCCAGCGCATCACCCTGAAAACCGGCGCCTACAGCCTCAAGGAGCTGGCTCAGGCCATCAAGTGGTCCTCCAAGTATCACATTGACCTGCTCACCATCGACGGCGCATCCGGCGGTACCGGCATGAGCCCCTGGCGGATGATGGAGGAGTGGGGCATTCCCAGCCTGTACCTCCACAGTGCGGCCTATGAGTTTGCGGACATTCTGGCCGCACAGGGCCAGCGCGTGCCGGATCTGGCCTTCGGCGGCGGCTTCAGCTCCGAGGACGGCATCTTTAAGGCACTGGCCTTGGGCGCTCCCTACACCAAGGCAGTCTGCATGGGCCGTGCACTGATGATCCCCGGCATGGTGGGCAAGAACTGCGCCCAGTGGCTCAAGGACGGCACCCTGCCCAAGACCATTTCCGAGTACGGCTCCACCCCCGAGGAGATTTTCGTGAGCTACGAGCGGGTGAAGGACCTGGTGGGCGCCGACGAGATCGGCAAGATTCCCCTGGGCGCCATCGGCATCTTCAGCTATGCGGATAAGCTCAAGGTGGGTCTCCAGCAGTTTATGGCCGGTTCCCGCTGCTTCAGCGTGCCCGCCATCTCCCGGAAGGAGCTGATGAGCCTTACCGAGGAGTGCGCCAAGGTCACCGGCATCCCCTATCTTATGGATTGCTATCGGGACGAGGCCCTGGAGATTCTCAAGGGTTAAACAAACATGAACCGGCTGCCTTTAAGGAGGCAGCCGGTTTTCTCGCGCCTCTGGGCTACATGGATTTGCCAGCCCGGGGGCGATTTATCGGCGTCCCAGCTGCCAAAAGGCCACGGCGCTGGCCGCCGCCACGTTAAGAGAATCCATGCCGTGGGCCATGGGAATACACACGGTGCAGTCACACAGGTCAATGGTATCGGGGCGGAGTCCGCTGCCCTCCGTTCCCAGAATCACCGCCAGGCGGTCCGCCCCGGCAAGTCTGGGGTCATCCACCTTCCAGGTATTGTCCCTCAGGGCCATGGCCGCCGTCTGGAACCCCAGGGAGCGAAGCGTCGCCATCCCCTGGACCGGCCAATCCGAGGCATTTGTGCCGATTCTGGTCCAGGGAAGTTGAAAGACGCCACCCATGCTCACCCGAACGGAACGGCGGCTCAGCGGATCACAGCAGGAAGGGGTCACCAGCACCCCATCCATTCCCAGCGCAGCTGCCGACCGGAAAATGGCCCCCACATTGGTGGGGTCTACAATGTTCTCCAGCACCGCAATCCGCCGGGCCTCCCGGCAGACGGTCTGCACCTGCGGCAGCGGCGGCCGCCGTAGGGCACAGAGCACCCCCCTGGTCAGAGCATAGCCGGTGAGCTGGGCCAGCACCTCCCGATCCGCCGTATAAACCGGCACCTCCGGCCAGCGGGACAGCAGCTCCGCCCCCTGGCCGGTGATCTGCCGGCGCTCCATTAAAAAGGACACCGGCTCCAGTCCCGCAGCTAGGGCATATTCTATGACCACCAGGCTCTCGGCGATAAACAGCCCTTGCTCCGGCGCTTTTTTGGAACGAAGCTGCGCCTCGGTCAGCCGGGCGTACACGTCCAGCTCCGGGGCGTGAAGATCTGCAATTTCTATGATGTTTCCCATAATACCCTCTCCTTGTGCCGCCATTGTAGCAGATATTATGGGAATTCTCAACTCCGGTGCATACTTTTGTCTTGCCGGTGCATACTAGCCCCAGATGAAGCAAAGGAGACAAGGCCATGATTACCGACACGGAACTGCTCAACTACATTCGCCAGACCACCATGATGGGCCGACGGGGCATTGACGACGTCATGAAATACGCCCAGTGCAAGCCTCTGACCGACGCCCTTCGGCAGCAGCGGGCGGAATACGGGGAGCTGTGTGACGCTGCCACAAAAATGCTGGTCCAGCGGGGAGGCCAGCCGGAATCCCTGCCTCTGGGGGCCAAAATGGGAGCGGCCATGAGCCGGGCCAGAAACGTGTTTTCCCCGCCCTCCGCCTCTCATATTGCGGAGCTGATGATCTCCGGCAACACCAAGGGGGTCATCAAGTCCATTCAGCATCACCGGCAGTATCTGGGCAGGGATGAACGGGTGACGGACCTGAGCAAAAAGCTGCTGGAGACGGAGCAGAGCAATATTGAGCAGATGAAGGGGTTTTTGTGAGAAAAGGGATTGCCAGGCGGCAATCCCTTTTTCTTAGCCTGCAACCTCCAGCAGTTTTTGATTGATCCGCAGAGAAACCTCGGCATAGTACAGTGTCTCCTCCTCGGAAAGCTCCTCTTCCCCCAGCTGGCTCAGCTTTTCCATGGTTTCCGTATATTGTGCTATGTACTCCAGATAGTCCGTCATCAAACTCGCCGGATTGGCGGATTCCTGATAGGACTTCATAAACGCAACGTATTCATCGAAAAACGCCTCATAGCTGTCCATCGCCTCCTGGAACTCCGGGCGAATCCCTGTTGCCGGCGCAGTTTCCGGCTCCGCGTCTGTGACTGTAGGCGCTTCGCTGGGGGCCGTGGAGGCTTTGGCCGTTGGAGTCTTTGAGGGAATCGCACTCGTCGCTGCCGCCAGGGCCTGGAGTGCATCCTCCGCCTGCTGGGCATTCCGGGCCCTCTGGGTACGCTCAGATTCCTCCTTGTATACCCTGAACCCCAGATACCCAAAGGCTACAACCAAAACCAAGACAATTACACCGACGGCTTTCAAAAATTTCCTCATATCTTTTTCTCCTTTCTGTTATGCCTATAATTCCCTTGAAATAATAGGCTATGCATAGCCTAAATAGTAGCATACATAGCCTACTTTGTCAATCATTCCCCTCTAAAATGAAGGCAGGAGGGATTATTATGACAACACAGGAAGCCGTTAAAAATCGAATTTTACAGCTCTGCGGAGAATACAATATCACCATCAACCGCCTGTCCACCCTTTCCGCTCTTCCCCCGTCCAGTATTAAGAACATTCTCTACGGAAAAAGCCAGAATCCCAAGCTGCTGACCATTAAGCAAATCTGCGACGGATTGGGCATTACCCTGGCAACCTTCTTCAATACGCCGGAGTTTAATCAGCTGGAACCGGAGGACATATAACGGCCACCGACAGGAAAAACGGGCACCCCGAAGGGTGCCCGCCTCACATGCCATATTACTGACTAAGCCGCTCCAGCTCGGCCTCACGGACCTTGATCTGACGGACCGAGGAATCCACCGCCGAAATCATCGGGGTCTTCCCCTGGTCTACGTTCTCCCGGAAGTACCGCAGGAGCGTAATGCAGCGATCGTTGCCGATCTTCCCCAGAGAGCTGATGGTCTCCATCAGAAGCTCGTCATCGGCCTCCCGGTCGTTGAGAATCACAGAGAGCAGGTCGATACAGCCGTTGCCCCCTGCTACGCCGCAGGCCTTGGCGATTTTCATTCTGGAAGCGCCGTCCGCCTCTCCGAGATTGTGCAGCAGCTTATCCCACTGCCGCTTTGCAATGAGTTTGTCTACCTTTTTATTGATATTGCCCATAGGTACCCTTCTTTCTGCCGTTGCGGCTAAGTTTGGTCTGGAAGAAATCTCCCTTCATGTTCAGTATAGGGCGATTTTCATTTTTTGTCAATATGCATAGACAAGCTAATTTTGCACAAATATTTTCATGTATATTGTACAATTTGTGAATATAGATTTTCAGATATATTAAGAAAGTATTTCTACAAAAAATTGTCCCCGGGAAATCCTCGGAAAACACCTTGACAAAGCGCCGCTGTCATGCTAGTATTTTAAACGATAAAAGCGACGATGGGGAAAAATCAGTCCCGGGTCATCTTCAGAGAGTGGGCGGTTGGTGCAAGCCCTCGATGATGGAACTGTCATACTGGCCCCGGAGCTGTCTGCCTGAACCTCAGTAGGGCGGAACGGTTGGCCCCGTTACCGGTCTAAGCCTTATCAGAGGCTGAGGGCCGATGAGTCGGCTGAACCGGGTGGTACCGCGTGAATTTGTATCCACGCCCCGGAACGCAGAATGGCTGCGTTCCGGGGCTTTTCGTATGTCCCGGCCCCCTCTGCTCTTGTATACACATCTTAATAGAATGGGAGGAACTCACCATGAAACTCAAACCCGGCTGCCAAAAATACATTCCCTACACCCCCATTTCCCTGCCTGACCGAACCTGGCCCGACCAGCGCATCACCCAGCCCCCGATCTGGTGCAGCGTTGACCTCCGGGACGGAAATCAGGCCCTGATTAACCCCATGAATCTCCAGGAAAAGCTGGAAATGTTCCATGCCCTGGTGGACATCGGCGTGAAGGAAATCGAAATTGGCTTCCCCTCTGCCTCGGAAACGGAATATGAAATCTGCCGAGAGCTGATCGAAGGAGGCCATATTCCCGACGACGTGACCATTCAGGTCCTGGTCCAGGCCCGTCCCCACCTGATTCAGCGGACCTTTGAGGCCATTGAGGGAGCCAAAAACGTCATTCTGCACTTCTATAACTCCACCTCCACCCTACAGCGGAAGGTAGTCTTTCAGATGGACCAGCCTGGCATCACCAAAATCGCCACAGACGCCGCAGATCTGATCTATGCGCTGTCTCAGCCGGTGATTGCCTCGGGCATGAACCTCCGCTATGAGTATTCCCCGGAATCCTTTATGGGCACGGAAATGGACTACGCCGTGGAAATCTGCCAGGCGGTGCTGGAGCATCTCCACGCCACCCCGGAGAACAAGGTGATCTTGAATCTCCCCTCCACCGTGGAGAACATGATGCCCAACTATTTCGCCGACTGCATCGAGTATTTCATCCGGAAGCTCCCCAGCCGGGACTGCGCGGTGATCTCCCTGCACCCCCACAACGACCGGGGAGAAGGCGTCGCCACCGGAGAGCTAGGTCTGCTGGCCGGCGCCCAGCGGATGGAGGCCACCCTCTTCGGCAACGGCGAACGCACCGGCAACGTGGATATGGTCACCCTGGCCATGAACATGTACACCCAGGGAGTGGATCCCAAGCTGGACTTCTCCAACATCAACCAAATCAAGGACATGTATGAGCGCTGCACCCGGATGAAGGTGGATCCCCGGCATCCCTATGTGGGCCAGCTGGTGTTTACCGCCTTCTCCGGCAGTCACCAGGACGCCATCAACAAGGGCGTTCAGTATATGAAGGACTCTGGCACGGATATGTGGGAGGTTCCCTATCTGCCCATTGATCCGGCGGATGTGGGCCGCCAGTATGAGCCCATTATCCGAATCAACTCCCAGTCCGGCAAGGGCGGCGCCGCCTTCGTCATGGAGAACAACTTCGGCTATTCCCTGCCCAAGGCCATGCATCCGGAATTCGGCGCCATTGTCCAGAAGGAAACCGACCGCCTTGGCACCGAGCTGCTGCCCAGTCAGATCTTCCAGCTCTTTGACCAGAACTATCTGGAGGTGGACAAGACCTATGGCCTTCTGCGCCACACCTTTACGGAGTCCGGCGCCCATGGAGAAACCTCTCAGGTGGGCTTCTCCGGGGTCCTGAGCTACAAGGGCGGAGAGATCGAAATCTCCGGAGAGGGCAACGGCCCCATTGACGCCTTCTTCAACGCCATCTCCGAGCTGGAGATTGGGAAATTCCACTTTGTGGACTACGCCGAGCACGCCATCACCTCCGGCTCCGATTCCCAGGCGGTCTGCTACATCCACCTGAAAACGCCCGACGGCAAGGACGCCTTTGGCGTGGGCAAAAGCCACAACATCAACCGGGCATCCATCCGGGCCATCCTCTGTGCCATCAACCGGGCCATTATCGAAAAGGACGGGAAGGCCGACAAGTAATCTACACACGCAGACTGCCGTTCTGTGGGACGGCAGTCTGCGGCTGTCGAAAAAGCCGAAAGGCTTTTCCGACAAAGGGCTTGCGGCCTGATGCGCGCATTTTTGTGCGCTTCCACCGCACAAAAGCCACACTTTCAGGCCGAGCAGTATTTTCCGCCATGTACACGCCCCGGCGGAAAATGATTTGACTCTCTTTCGCCGCTCCGGCGGCGAAACTCTACGAGTTTTTTTGACAAAGAAAGACTGCCGTTCTGTGGGACGGCAGTCTTTCTTTGTCCCCTTGCATTTTTCCCGGAGCCGTGGTATAGTGTTCCTTGTAAATGACTATCGGTCATTTTTAGAAAGGTAAGTGAAAGCGTGAATGAAATTTACTTTCTCCGCCTTTCAGGGACAAATGTCAGCATGTGGGCAAGACTTCTTCCTCCCATCCGGCGGGAATTAGATATGTTGTATGTTTTTGCTCCATTCTTCGCTGTATTTTTGTGCAGTTGTTGCCGTGACATTTGTTTCGAAATCCCGGTATAATTTACTATAGATGAACACATCCTCAGGGTGATCATCTACCCATGTTCTGAAGGTACAGAACCACCAAAATTCATGTAAAAAGGCGGTGATACAATGTCTCTGGATGCCATGAAAAAAGTCGCCGACGCGGAGGCCGCCTCCAAGCAGTCTCTGAAGGACGCAACTGCCGCTGCCAAACAGATGATTGCAGACGCGGAAGCTGCCGGACGGGCTGCCTACGACCAGCGGCAGGCCCAGGCCGACGCGGAGGTCAAACGGCTGATGCACAATGCGGAGGAAACCGCCGCGAAAAACGCGGAGGAAGTCATGCATCATGCAGAAAATCAATGCGCAGTAATCCGGGCCCGCGCGGAAAGTCGCCTCGACGAGGCTTCCGGCCGTATCGTAGAAAGGATCGTGATGGGCTGATATGGCAATCGTAAAAATGAAACGGCTGCATGTTCTGGCTCTGGAATCCGACCGCGATACCCTGTTCGATCAGCTGCAGCAGCTGGGCTGCGTAGAGGTCGCACAGCAGACCGATAAGCTCGCCGACCCCCAGTGGGCCAGCCTGGTCCACCCGGACGAAAGCGCCCTGGCAGATCAGCAGACCAAGCTGGAGACGGCCCGGGACGCCCTGTCTGCCCTGGACCGTTACGCCCCGGTAAAAACCAAGCTCCTCGCTCCCCTGCCTCAGATCAAGGCCTCCCAGCTCTTTGACGATGAGGCCCTGAGCCGGTCCATGCAGACCGCCCAGGAGATTGTGGAATATGACCGGAACCTCAGCGGCGTCTATGACCAGATTCAAAAGGAACACGCCATCCTCGCCACCTTGGCGCCCTGGCTTACCCTGGATGTGCCCCTCAACACGCAGCCCTCCGGGGTCCTCTACACAGCCTTCGGCATGATTCCTGCCGCCCTGGACCTGGAGGCCGTCCGGAAGGACCTGTCCCTCCACGCAGATACCTCGGCGCTCTACGAGGCCTCCACCGACGGGGACATGCACTATCTCTTCTTCCTGTGCCACGGATCCCAGCAGGAGGAGGCGCTGGATGTGCTCAAGTTTTATGGCTTCAGCACCACCACCTTCAAGGGGATCACCGGAACCGCCCGGGAAACCACGGCCATGCACCAGGCAAATCTCAACACCTTGGAGCAGAAGCGAGACAGCCTGCTGGAGACACTGGCCTCCTATAAGGATAAGCGCGGCGCCGTGGAGCTGGCCATTGACCGGCTGACCCAGGAGGTCCAAAAGGAAAGCTGTAAGCTGGAGCTGCTGGCCACCGACAAGACCTTTCTGCTGGATGGCTGGGTTTCGGAGCCCCAGATTCCGGCGCTGACCCAGCTGCTGGACAATATGGGCTGCGCCTACGACCTTGCCGAGCCCGCCCAGGAGGAATATCCGGAGGTTCCCGTAAAGCTCCAGAGCGGTACCGTGGTCAGCTCACTGAACACCGTAACCAATATGTATTCTCTCCCGGCCTACGGCAGCGTAGACCCCAATCCCCTGATGGCCCCCTTCTTCATCTTCTTCTACGGCATGATGATGGCGGACATGGGCTATGGCCTGCTGATGTTCTTCGGCTGTCTGCTGGTGATAAAAAAGAAACACCTTCGGGGGGAAAAGGCCCAGTTCTTCCGTTTGTTCCAATACTGCGGTGTGGCCACCTTCCTGTTCGGCGCCATCACCGGCAGCTTTTTCGGAGATCTGATTCCCAAGCTCACGGAGATGGTCACCGGTACGGCCGTGACCCTTCCCAGCCTGTTCTCCCCCCTGGATGACGCCCTGGCGGTGCTGCTTGGCTCCCTGGTGCTGGGCGTGATCCAGATCTTCACCGGCATGGCCGTGAGTATGTACAATAAAATCCGCCGGGGACAGGTTCTCGACGCCCTGTGCAGCGAAGGGGCCTGGTATCTGGTATTTGTGCTGGGGGGCGTGGCGGCTCTCACCGGAGCGGTGAAGCCCTGTATCATCGCCATTCTGGTGCTGCTGGTGCTCACCCAGGGCTACGGGAAGAAGGGCATCGGCGGAAAGCTGATGGGCATCTTCGGCTCCCTGTACAACAACGTCACCGGCTATTTCAGCGACATTCTCTCCTATTCCCGTCTGATGGCCCTGATGCTGGCCGGGGCAGTCATCGCCCAGGTGTTCAATACCTTGGGCACCCTCACCGGCAACGTGATTTTGTTCTTTGTGATTTCCATGGTGGGCAACGCCCTGAACATGGCCCTGAACCTGCTGGGCTGCTATGTCCACGACATGCGGCTTCAGTGCCTGGAGTTCTTTGGCCGGTTCTATGAGGACGGCGGCAAGCCCTTTACACCCGTTAAAATCGACACAGATTATGTGGACGTAATTTCTTAAGGAGGAAACAGTTATGAATTTCTTGGATAGTTTTGGCGGTCTGGCACTGGCCCTTCTGGGCTCCGGCCTGGCAGTAGGTCTTTCCTGCGTCGGCTCCGCAAAGGGCACCGGCATCGCCGGTGAGGCCGGCAGCGGACTCCTCAGCGAGGATCCCTCCAAATCCGGTAAGGTTATGGTGCTGCAGCTGCTGCCCGGTACCCAGGGCCTGTACGGCCTGGTGGTTTGGTTCTTCGCCCTGATTCAGATCGGCATGGTGGGCGGCGCTACCCCTGAGCTCACCGTGGCACAGGGAATGCAGTATTTCGTGGCCTGCATGCCCATGGCCATCGGCGGTCTGCTCTCTGCCATTGCCCAGGGCCGCGTGGCTGCCGGCTCCATCAACATTCTGGCCAAGAAGCCCAACGACTGGTCCAAGGGCCTGATTCTCTGCGGCATCGTGGAGTTCTACGCCATTTTGTCCCTGCTGGCCTCCATGCTGATGCTGATCTGGCTCTGATGCTGGCCCGATAAAGGCAGGTAACGACTATGAATGGTATTGAAAAGATCACAGATCGCATTGCCGTTGACACAGCCCAGGAGACCTCCGCAATGCTGAGCCGGGCCAAAAGTCAGGCCGCCGAAATCACGGCGAGCTATGCGGCCCTGGCGGAATCCGACTATCAGGAGGCGGTGACCCAGGGCAAGGCCCAGGCCGATGACCGTGTGGTTCGGCTGGGCGGCGTGGCACAGCTGGAGGCGCGAAAGCGCCGTCTGGCGGTGAAGCAGGAAATGCTCAGCCGTGCCTTTGACCAGGCCCTGGAAAAGCTCCTGGCCCTTCCGGAGGATTCCTATGCCGATCTGCTTGCCAAGCTGGCCGCAGACGCCTCCACCACCGGAAAAGAGGCGGTGATTCTCAGCACCAAGGACCGGGCCCGGTATGGCAAGCGGGTGGTTCTCTCCGCCAATGCCCGGCTGGAGCAGGCCGGGAAGCCTGCATCTCTGACCCTCTCCGAGGAGTTCCGCGACTTTCAGGGCGGACTGTACCTCCAGGAGGGCAATGTGGAAACCAACTGCACCTTTCCCACCATCGTCCGGATGCTCCGGGAGCAGATGGCAGGCGAGGTGGCCCAGGTCCTTTTTGACTGAGCGGGCCGTACCATCACAAAAAAGGAGGATGGGCCTTGTCTAAAGATACCGATTATCTCTTTATTTCTACCCGGCTCCGCAGCCTGGAAAACCGCATGCTCACCCATGAGCGTATGGAGCGCATGCTGGAGGCCCGGAGCAATGAGGACGCCGCAAAGGTCCTGACGGAATGCGGCTATGAAGGTCTGGAGCCCCTGACGGCCCAGGGGCTGGAGCAGTCCCTGGCGCAAAACCGGGCCACCACCTTCTCGGAGCTGGCGTCCCTTTCCCCCAATCCAAAGATTGTGGATGTATTTCGGATGAAATACGACTATCATAACGCCAAGGCGCTGGTAAAGTGCGGGGCCACCGGTCAGGATCCCGGCAGACTGCTGATTGACGCGGGACGCTATCCTGCCGCCAAGCTCCAGGACGCCCTGCGCCGGGGAGAATACGGCGAGCTGTCCCAGGCCCTGGCCCGAGGGGTGGTGCAGGCCACGGATACCCTCTCCGCCACCGGAGACCCTCAGCGCAGCGACTTTGTGCTGGACCGCGCCTATTACGCAGAGATGCTCACTGCGGCCCGGGAGTCCGGCAGCGAATATCTGGAGGGATATATCCGCCTGATGATTGACGCCGCCAACCTCAAATCCGCCGTCCGCACCCAGCGGATGCACAAGGATCTGGAGTTCCTGAACGCCGTCATCATGGACGGCGGCAATGTCAGCCGGAACTCCATCGCCACGGCGGTAACCACCGGGGCCAATCTGGAGAGCGTCTTTACCGGACAGCTCCAGCAGGCCGCCGCCCTGGGTGACAAGGCCGTGAAGGGCGGCGCCCAGACGGCCTTTGAGCGGGCCTGCGACAACGCCCTCAACGCCTATCTCCAGTCCAGCCGGATGACCCCCTTTGGGGACTGTGTGCTGGTGGCCTATGCTGCGGCCAAGGAGAACGAAATTTCCGCCGCGCGGATTATTCTGAGCGGACGCCTCAGCGGCGTGCCCGCCCCATCCATCCGAGAAAGGCTGCGTGAAGCATATGTATAAGGTAGCAGTCATGGGTGACCGGGACAGCGTGCTGGGATTCCGTGCGCTGGGCCTGGACGTGTTCCCCCTGGAGGATCCCGCAGAGGCGAAAAAGACCCTCCATCGCCTGGCACACTCCGACTATGCGGTCATCTATATTACAGAGCAGCTCTCTTCCCTGTTGTCCGGAGAGATTGCGCGCTATAAGGACAATGTTACCCCTGCGATCATCCTGATCCCCGGTAAGACCGGCTCTCTGGGCCTTGGCGTCCAGGCACTGCACAGCGCCGTGGAGCGCGCAGTAGGCGCCGATATTCTCTAAGCATCAGGAAATTTACCGAAAAGGAACGTGATAGACAATGGCAACCGGTTCTGTTGTCAAGGTTTCCGGCCCGTTGGTGGTGGCCGAGGGTCTTGCGGACGCCAATATGTACGACGTGGTCCGTGTAGGTCCTCAGCATCTGATCGGTGAGATCATTGAGATGCGCGGCGACAACGCCTCCATCCAGGTCTACGAGGAAACCTCCGGTCTCGGCCCCGGGGCCCTGGTGGAAACCACCGGCGCCCCCCTCTCCGTGGAGCTGGGACCCGGCATGATTGAAAATATTTACGACGGCATTCAGCGCCCCCTGGAGAAGATCATGGCCATCTGCGGCAATACCATTCAGCGTGGCATTGAGGTCTCTCCCATTGACCACGAAAAGAAGTGGGACTTCGCCCCCCGGGTGGAGATCGGCGACCATGTGGTAGGCGGCGACGTCATCGGCGTGGTCCAGGAGACCTCCGTGATGGAGCATCGGATCATGGTCCCCTACGGCACCGAAGGCACCGTGGTGGACATCAAGCCCGGCTCCTTTAACGTGCTGGAGACCGTCTGCGTCCTGGAAAGGGACGGCAAGAAGATTGAGCTCCCCATGATGCAGAAATGGGCTGTCCGAAATGGCCGCCCCTACAAAACCAAGCTCTCCCCCAATGTCCCCCTGTGCTCCGGCCAGCGTGTGGTGGACACCATGTTCCCGGTGGCCAAGGGCGGCACCGCCTGCGTCCCCGGCCCCTTCGGCTCCGGCAAAACCGTCATTCAGCATCAGCTGGCCAAGTGGTCCGACGTGGACCTGGTGGTCTACATCGGCTGCGGCGAGCGCGGCAACGAGATGACCGACGTCCTTCGGGAATTCCCCGAGCTGGTGGATCCCCGTACCGGGGACTCCATTATGAAGCGCACCGTGCTCATTGCCAACACCTCGGATATGCCTGTGGCAGCCCGTGAGGCCTCCATCTATACCGGCATCACCATTGCCGAGTACTTCCGGGATATGGGCTACGACGTGGCCGTAATCGCCGACTCCACCTCCCGCTGGGCCGAGGCTCTTCGTGAGATGTCCGGCCGTCTGGAGGAGATGCCCGGCGAGGAGGGCTACCCCGCTTATCTGGCCTCCCGTCTGGCCCAGTTCTACGAGCGGGCCGGGGTGGTCAAGTGCCTGGGCACCGACGACCGCCAGGGCAGCCTGACCGCCATTGGTGCCGTCTCCCCTCCCGGCGGCGACACCTCCGAGCCCGTCTCCCAGGCCACCATGCGAATCGTCAAGGTGTTCTGGGGCCTGGACTCCTCTCTGGCCTATGCCCGTCACTTCCCGGCCATCAACTGGCTCAACTCCTATTCCCTGTATATGGACACCCTCCAGCCCTGGCTGGATGAGCATGTCAACAAGAATTGGACCAAGAACCGCTACCGTGCCATGGCCACCCTCCAGGAGGAGGCCGAGCTGGAGGAAATCGTCAAAATGGTGGGCAAGGACTCCCTGAGCACCGACGACCAGCTGACCCTGGAGATCGCCAAGATGATTCGGGAGGACTTCCTCCAGCAGAACTCCTTCAATGAGATCGACTGGTATTCCTCCTTTGACCGGCAGTTCCGGCTGCTGGATATGATTCTCCGGTATGACACCCTCTGCCGGGACGCCATTGCCAAAAACGCCCCGCTGAAGGAGCTTACAAACATTGACGCCCGGGAAAAGATCGGCCGGGCCAAGAGCGTCCCCGACGAGGAGTATGTGGAGGTCTATGGGAAGATTGAGGACGCCATGACCGCTGAAATCGAAAAAATCGTCGCAAAGGTAGGTGCTGAGGACTATGATTAAAGAATACCGCACCATTTCCGAGGTCTCCGGCCCTCTGATGCTGGTGAAAAACGTAGAGGGCGTCACCTATGATGAGCTGGGTGAGATCGAGCTGCCCAACGGCGAGCTCCGCCGGTGCAAGGTGCTGGAGGTAGACGGCTCTGACGTTCTGGTGCAGCTGTTTGACTCCTCCACCGGCATCAACCTGGCCCGGAGTAAGGTCCGCTTCCTGGGGCACCCCCTGCAGCTGGGGGTTTCCGAGGATATGCTGGGCCGTGTGTTCGACGGCATGGGCAACCCCATTGACGGCGGCCCGGACATTCTTCCCGACGCCTATATGGACATCAACGGACTGCCGATGAACCCCGCCGCCCGAAACTATCCCTCGGAGTTTATCCAGACCGGTGTCTCCGCCATTGACGGCCTGAACACCCTGGTCCGTGGCCAGAAGCTGCCCATTTTCTCCGGCTCCGGTCTGCCCCACGCCGCCCTGGCGGCTCAGATCGCCCGTCAGGCCAAGGTGCTGGGGGACGACGCCGGCAACTTCGCCGTGGTGTTCGCCGCCATCGGCATCACCTTTGAGGAGTCGGAGTTCTTTGTCCAGGAGTTCCGCCGTACCGGCGCCATCGACCGGACCGTGCTGTTCTCCAACCTGGCCAACGACCCCGCCGTGGAGCGTATCGCCACCCCCCGTATGGCCCTGACTGCCGCAGAGTATCTGGCCTTTGAAAAGGGCATGCATGTGCTGGTGATTATGACCGACATCACCAACTACGCCGAGGCCCTTCGTGAGATTTCCGCCGCAAAGAAGGAGGTCCCCGGACGCCGGGGCTATCCCGGCTACCTCTACACCGACCTGGCCACCATGTACGAGCGGGCCGGCCGCCGGATTGGCTGCGAGGGCTCCATCACCATGATTCCCATTCTGACCATGCCCGAGGACGACAAGACTCATCCCATCCCCGACCTCACCGGCTATATCACCGAGGGCCAGATCATTCTGTCCCGGGACCTGTACCGGAAGGGCATCAATCCCCCCATTGACGTGCTCCCCTCCCTGTCCCGTCTGAAGGACAAGGGCATCGGCGTGGGGAAGACCCGGGAGGATCACGCCGGCACCATGAACCAGCTCTTTGCCGCCTACTCCGGAGGCAAGGAGGCCGCCGAGCTGATGACCATTCTGGGCGAGGCGGCGCTGTCGGACACCGATAAGCTCTACGCCAAGTTCGCCACGGAGTTTGAAAACCAGTATGTCTCCCAGGGCAACGACGCCAACCGTTCCATTGAGGAGACCCTGAATCTGGGCTGGAAGCTCCTGTCCATTCTGCCCAAAAGCGAGCTGAAGCGAATCAATACCTCTTTTATCGAGAAATACTATCCCGAAGAGACCAAGTAAGGAGGTGGGACCATGGCATCCACAACCATAAATCCCACACGGATGGAGCTCACCCGGCTCAAATCCCGCCGGACCACCGCCGTCCGGGGCCACAAGCTCCTGAAGGACAAGCGGGACGAGCTGATGCGTCAGTTCCTGGACATTGTCCACAAGAACCAGGAGCTTCGGGCCCATGTGGAGGAAAAGCTCATGGAGGCCCACAGCGCCTTTACCGTGGCCTCCGCGGTGATGAGCCCGGAGATGCTGGAGCAGGCCCTGAGCTATCCCAAGCAGGCGGTGTCCCTGGACATGACCTTCAAAAACATCATGTCCGTGAACGTGCCGGAGTACACCTTCCACACCAAAACCGACGACCCCGCCGAGATTTATCCCTATGGCTTTGCCCAGACCTCCGGAGAGCTGGACGACGCCCTGGAGGCCCTCTCGGAGGTATTTCAGGACATGCTGGAGCTGGCCCAGGTGGAAAAGACCATGCAGCTTCTGGCCCAGGAGATCGAAAAGACCCGTCGCCGGGTCAACGCCCTGGAATATGTGATGATTCCCGAGTACGACAAAAACATCAAATATATCTCCATGAAGCTGGATGAAAACGAGCGCTCTAACACCTCCCGGCTCATGAAGGTCAAGGACATGATGCTGGAGGAGCAGGTCCGAAAGGCCGAGGCCCGCCGCCTGGAGCGGGAGGCCCAGCGTCATCCCCAGTAACGCCTATCTTGACGCTGCCGCAGTCCCACGGGGCCGCGGCAGCGTTTTCCTCCCGCCGGAGGAGGAAAACGCAGGAATGTTTTCATTTTGCCCAAGTTTTATCAGCGGTTTACCATTTCCCTGTGCAGGACTACAAAAATCCACCAAAGGGGCCGCATTCACTTGCAAAAAAAAATGAAATACGCTAAAATGGGCATAGATTCATGACGAAGGTGGTGCCCACTATGCTGCGGATTTGGATGCTGTGTCAGATTCGCGGGATTGGTGTATCCATTCTTCCCCATTAACCGCCGCAGGAGTGCCTTGTCACGCCTGCGCTTTCATTTTGTCAGGAGGTTATGTCTATGAAGAAGGTCGCAGTGATTATGGGTTCCGACAGCGATTTTCCCGTGGTTCGCGGGGCGCTGGTCCAGCTCAAGCGCTTTGGGGTTCCCTTTGAGGCCCGGGTGCTCTCTGCCCACCGCACCCCCGCAGAGGCGGAGGACTTCGCCAAGCACGCCGAGGAAAACGGCTTCGGCGTCATCATTGCCGCAGCGGGAAAGGCTGCACACCTGGGCGGAGTGCTGGCGGCCCAGACCATCCTTCCGGTGATCGGGCTCCCCATCAAATCCTCTTTCTGCGACGGCCTTGACAGCCTTCTGTCCATCGTCCAGATGCCCTCCGGGATTCCGGTGGCCACCGTGGGCGTAGGCGCGGCGGAAAATGCCGGGCTTTTGGCCGTGCAGATGCTCGCCCTCTCCGAGCCCTCCCTGGCGGAGCAGCTCAGAGCCTACAAGGGCGCCATGGCAGAGGCCGTGCTTGCAAAGGATCACAACTTACAGATGGAGGTAGCGAAACTATGAAACAGGCAGAACAGCTCTATGAAGGCAAGGCCAAGAAGGTCTATGCCACGGACGACCCCAATCTCTGCATCGTCTCCTATAAGGATGACGCCACCGCCTTCAATGGCCAGAAAAAGGGCACCATCCTGGGCAAAGGCGCCATCAACAACCGTCTGACCAACTATTTCATGAAGCTCCTGGAGGAGAAGGGCGTTCCCACCCACTTTGTGGAGGAGCTCAGCGACACCGACGCCGTGGTGAAGAAGGTGCAGATCGTTCCCCTGGAGGTCATTATCCGCAATATCTCCGCCGGCAGCTTTGCCGCCCGGTACGGCGTGGAGGAGGGCATTGTCTTTGAGGCGCCCACCATCGAGTTCTCCTACAAGTGCGACGAGCTCAACGATCCCCTGATGAACAGCTATCACGCCATTGCCCTGAAGCTGGCCACTCCCCAGGAGATCGAGACCATCAAGGCCATGGCCTTCCAGGTCAACGACGTGCTGAAGGCCTTTTGGCAGAGCGTAGGGGTAACCCTGGTGGACTTCAAGCTGGAGTTTGGCCGTCTGCCTGACGGGACCATTATCCTGGCCGACGAGATCTCCCCGGACACCGCCCGTCTCTGGGACTCCAAAACCGGCGAGAAGCTGGATAAGGACCGGTTCCGCCGTGATCTGGGCGGCGTAGAGGATGCCTATCAGGAGGTCCTGCGCCGGGTCCTGGGCAAGTAAAATGGAATGTTTACAGGCAAAAGCCTGTCCTAAGCTCCGCCAATACGGCGAGGAATGCGGCGTATTTGGGATTGCCCTGAAGGAGGGCAGCACCCTGTCCGCCGCCCACAGCGTCTACACCGCCCTCTATTCCCTACAGCACCGCGGACAGCAGTCCGCCGGCATCGCCTCGGTGGATAAGGGCCGGTTCCACCTCCATAAGGGCCCGGGTCTGGTTCCCGACGTGTTTACGGACAAGTCCCTGGAGACCCTTGTGGGCCCCGCCGCCATTGGCCATGTGCGCTATTCCGTGTCCGGAGACATGGCCACGGTGAACGCCCAGCCCATTGTCATCACCCACGCCTCCGGCTCCATGGCCGTGTGCTATAACGGCAAGCTGGTCAACTCTGGGGAGCTGCGCCGGGAGACCGAGCTTCGGGGCGGCATTTTCCAGACCAGCAACTCCGCCGAGGTGATCTCCTATCTGCTGGTCCGGGAGCGTATGCGGACCAACACCATTGAGGACGCCGTAATCAACGCCATGCAGTATATGATCGGCGCCTATTCCGTGGTGGTGCTGACCCAGGGCAAGCTGGTGGCCTTCCGGGATCCCAACGGCTTCCGGCCTCTGTGCATTGGCCAGGTGGACGGCTCCATTATGTTCGCCTCGGAATCCTGCGCCTTCCCGGTGCTGGGGGGCCGTCTCATTCGGGAGGTAGAGCCCGGCGAGGTAGTGGTGGCAGATCTGGGTGCCGGAACCTTCCGGTCCATTCCCAGCGGCATTAAGGCCAAAAGCAGCCTTTGCATGTTTGAGTTTATCTATTTCGCCCGGTCGGACAGTGTGCTGGACGGCGCCAGCGTGGACTCGGTCCGGCTGGAGGCGGGACGGGCCCTGGCCCGGAGGGACGGGGTAAAGGGCGACTGCGTCATCGGCGTCCCGGATTCCGGCATCACCCCCGCCATGGGCTATGCCCGAGAATCCGGCATTCCCCTGCAAACCGGCTTTGTGAAAAACCGCTATATCGGCCGGACCTTTATCCAGCCCTCCGAGGTCGAGCGGGAAAAGTCCCTGAAAATCAAGCTCAACGCCCTGGCCTCCACCGTCCGGGGCAAGCGGGTGATTGTGGTGGACGACTCCATCGTTCGGGGAAACACCTGTGTTCGTACGGTGCAGCTGGTGCGGGAGGCCGGCGCCAAGGAGGTCCACTACCGGGTGGCCTCTCCTCGATTTGAATACCCCTGCTTCTTCGGCACCGATATTCCCAGCAGCGACCAGCTGATTGCCCATGGCAGATCCAACGAGGAGATCCGCCGGCTGTTGGGGGTGGATTCCCTGGATTATCTAAGCCTGGAGGACCTGTCCTCCATTTCGGAAACTCTTACACACGGCGTTTGTGACGCCTGCTTCACCGGCCGGTATAATGTTCCGGTCCCAATACAGAATCAGGAGAGATAACCATGAGCATTAGCAAAAGTGACAGCTACGCCGCCGCAGGCGTAGACGTGACCGCAGGCTATGAGGCGGTCAATCGAATCAAGCCCCTGGTAGAGAGCACCAAGATTCCCGGTGTCATCGGCGGTCTGGGCGGCTTCGGCGGCCTGTTCGCCCCCAATACCGCCGGCATGGCGGAGCCTGTGCTGGTTTCCGGCACCGACGGCGTGGGCACCAAGCTGAAGATTGCGTTTCTGATGGATAAGCACAACACCGTGGGCATCGACTGCGTGGCCATGTGTGTCAACGACATTGTCTGTGCCGGCGCCGTGCCCATGTTCTTCCTGGACTATGTGGCCTGCGGCAAAAACGAGCCTGCCCGGATTGAGCAGATCGTCTCCGGCATTGCCGAGGGATGTCGGCAGGCGGGCTGCGCCCTGATCGGCGGTGAAACCGCAGAGATGCCCGGCTTCTATCCCGAGGAGGAGTACGACCTGGCCGGCTTCTCCGTGGGCATCGTGGACAAGTCCAAGATTCTCGACGGCCATGACATCGTCCCCGGGGACGTTCTCATCGGCCTGGGCTCCAACGGCATTCACTCCAACGGCTACAGCCTGGTGCGGAAGGCCCTGGACATCGAGCATGCGGACCTGAAAACCGTGGTGCCGGAGCTTCGGTGCAGCCTGGGTGAGGAGCTGCTGAAGCCCACCCGGATCTATGTGCGCCCGGTTAAGACCCTGCTGGAGTCCGGCCTGAAGGTCAAGGGCATCAGCCATATCACCGGCGGCGGTCTCTACGAGAACGTCCCCCGTATGCTCCCCGAGGGCGTCTGTGCGGAGATTCAGATCTCCCAGATTCCCGTCCCCCCCATTTTCTCCATCATCCAGGAGCGGGGCCAGATTCCCGAGCGGGACATGTACAACACCTTCAACATGGGCGTGGGCCTGGTGATGGCCGTGGCCAAGGAGGACGCCGGGGCCGTAATGGAGACCATGGTCCGCTGCGGCGAGCATCCCTACCTCATCGGCAAGTGCGTGGCCGGCGAAAAGGGCGTGGAGCTATGGTAAATATCGCCGTTCTGGTTTCCGGCGGCGGCACCAATCTCCAGGCGCTCATTGACGCCCAGGCCCGTGGGGCGATCCCCGGCGGGACCATCTCTGCGGTGATTTCCTCCACCCAGTCGGCCTATGCCCTGGAGCGGGCCAAGGAGGCCGGGATTCCCGGCTATGTGGTGTCCCGAAAGGACTACGGCTCCGCCCGGGAGATGACGGTGGCCCTGGTGGAAAAGCTCCGGGCCCTGGACATCGGCCTGGTGGTGATGGCCGGCTTTATGGTCATTATCACCCAGGAGCTGGTGGACGCCTATCCCAACCGGATTTTGAACATCCACCCCTCCCTGATCCCCTCCTTCTGCGGCAAGGGCTGCTATGGGCTCCACGTCCATGAAAAGGCCCTCCAATACGGGGTGAAGATCTCCGGCGCCACGGTGCATTTTGTCTCCGAGGAGTGTGACGCCGGCCCCATCGTCCTGCAAAAGGCCGTGGCCGTGGAGGACGGCGACACCCCGGAGTCCCTTCAGCAGCGGATTATGGAGCAGGCGGAGTGGGTCATTCTGCCCCAGGCCGTGGCCCTGTTCTGCCAGGGACGGCTGAAGGTGGAGGGCCGTCAGGTCCATATTCTCTGAGGCACCCAGGATTCTTGTTGTTCCCATTCCCAGAAGGAACACGAAAAGCAAGAAGATTCGCCCTATCATAGGATTTCCCCTCTCTGCGCCGTCCGGCCCTCCGGGCGGCGCGTTTTTTCTGATCTTGACGGTACCAGCATACCACAGGCACAGGAGGATTTCATCCCGGAATTGTCCCGGAATTGTCCCGCTTTTTTCCCGCTGCGTAGCGGAGGACGGCCTCCGGCGGCCATACTTCCCGCTGCGTAGCGGGGACGTGTCTCCGACGGGTCCATTTCTGGGCCGCCAGAAATGGACGAAAGAGCGGCCCAAGGGCCAGCCCTTGGGAATCCCGGCGTCCTTGCTTGTGCAGCGTTCTGTGGAGCGCCCCGAAGAGCGTTTCTGCCCGGGCCATCCGGTTCACTCTGTTCCCGGCGGCCTCGAATTTCTGCCATGCTCCCTTTGTCCCGATCTGGCTGGCTTGGCTTCGCCCCTTCGGAAGGCACCCCAAGAGATGGACAAAAGAAACCTCGGCACAATCAGCGGGCCGAAAAAACCAGTAGGGTTTTTTACGGCCACGGACAGGCAGCCTCTTGACGTAGAAAACCACAGAAGACCGCACTCCAGATTTGGGGGATTCCAAAGGGCCCTCCCTTTGGTGACTCTTTGCCCCACCTTTCTGGTCAGTCAGAAAGGTGGGCCGTCGGAGACACGTCCTCCGCTGGGCAGCGGAAGAATACCCCAGCGGTCAAAACGACAAAAAAACATTCTCTCTCATTGCGGGTGCGGGTCACGGCCCCTCCCGGGCCGTAATCTTCCCCCTCCCTCTTTCTTATCCAATTTCTTATTCTTTTTCTCTTTCTTATTAGGCCTGCACATGTATCACATCCCACTGACATATGCCGGACACATGCTCGACATATGCATGACATATGCTCTGCCTATGTCATGCACCCGGGTGATTTTGCCTGATTTTTTGGCTGTCCTTCTCTGGCGGACACTCTTTGCAAGCTCCCGCCCGTTGTCCGTCATGGACATTTCCTCGTATTTTACGGCATTTTTTCCCCGGAACCTTGACAAACCGCCCTGATTTTTGTATGATAAGTTCGGTCATACAACTGACGGAAGTGGAAGAAACCACATGGAGTATGACCCTTGAATGCCGACCGTCTGGGCGCCTGCCCGGGGACGAGTGCGGCTTTTTTTGCGCTTTCCTCGGCTCGTGGAACTCTACTTAAAGTAGAATATTGCCTGTTATTCTACAAATAGTAGAGCATTTTCCAGGAAATAATCTACCAAAAGGAGAATGCTTATGAAGACCATCGACATGAATCAATACCTGCGGGAGCACCCTTATCCCGGCCGGGGCATCCTGCTGGGCCGCAGCGCCGACAACAAGTCCGCCGTGATTGCCTACTTCATCATGGGCCGCAGCGCCAACAGCCGGAACCGGGTCTTTACCCCTGTCCCCGAGGACAACGGGATCAAAACCGAGGCCTACGACCCCAGCAAAATGGAGGATCCCAGCCTGATTATCTACCATCCTGTCCGCTATGTGGAGCAAACCGGCGACACCGTGGTCACCAACGGAGACCAAACCGACACCGTTCGGGACGGCATTCTCTCCGGCCTTGCCTTTGCCCAGTCCCTGCGGACCCGGTGCTTTGAGCCGGATCCCCCCAACTATACCCCCAGAATCTCCGGCCTGGTCCACAAAAACGGCGCCTTTGCCCTGTCCATTTTGAAGAGCGCCGACGGAGACCCCGGCTGTAACCACCGCTATTTCTTCGGCTATGACAATCCCCTGCCCGGCCAGGGCCGCTTCATCCACACCTATCAGGAGAACCTGGATCCCCTGCCCTCCTTTGAGGGAGAGCCCCGTCGGGTGGCCATTACCGCCCCGGACGCCGACACGCTGGCCCGGGAGCTCTGGGACAGCCTGAACCAGGACAACAAGGTTTCCCTGTTTGTCCGATATATCGACCTGGCCACCGGCCGCACTACCGACCGGATCATCAACAAAAACGTCTGAGGAGGATGTCTCATGAAAGAACTTGCGCTGAAATACGGCTGTAACCCCAATCAGAAGCCCTCCCGGCTGTTTATGGAGGACGGCAGCGACCTGCCCATCACCGTGCTCAACGGTCGCCCGGGCTATATCAACTTTATGGACGCCTTTAACAGCTATCAGCTGGTGAAGGAGTTGAAGGAGGCCACCGGCCTTCCCGCCGCCGCCAGCTTTAAGCACGTCTCCCCTGCCGGCGCCGCCGTGGGTCTTCCCCTGTCCCAGGTGGAAAAGCAGATCTATTTCGTGGAGGACACCCAGGAATTGACCCCCATCGCCTGTGCCTATATCCGGGCCAGAGGCGCAGACCGTCTCTGCTCCTACGGGGACTGGGCCGCTCTGTCCGACGTCTGCGACGCCGCCACCGCCACCTACCTCAAGGCTGAGGTCTCTGACGGCATCATCGCCCCGGGCTACACCGAGGAGGCCCTGGCCATTCTCAAAACCAAGAAAAAGGGCAACTACAACGTGATTCAGATCGACCCGGATTATGTTCCCAATCCTCTGGAGCGCCGGAGAATCTACGGGGTCACCTTTGAGCAGGGCCGGAACGATCTGAAGATCACCAAGGAGGACCTTGCCAACATCGTCTCCCAGAACACCGACCTCCCCGAAAGCGCCAAAATCGACCTGGTCACCGCTCTGATTACCCTGAAATACACCCAGTCCAACTCCGTGTGCTATGTGAAAAACGGCCAGACCATCGGCGTAGGCGCCGGCCAGCAGAGCCGCATTCACTGCACCCGTCTGGCAGGCAGCAAGGCGGACAACTGGCTGATTCGTCAGCATCCCAAGGTTCTGGGGCTCCAGTTTGTAGACGGCATCCGCCGCCCGGACCGGGACAACGCCATTGACGTGTACACCTCCGACGAGTACGAGGACGTGCTGGCGGAGGGGGTCTGGCAGAACACCTTCCGGGTCAAGCCCCAGGTGCTCACCGCCCAGGAGAAAAAGGAGTGGATCGCCCGGCAAACCGGGGTCTCCTGCGGCTCCGACGCCTTCTTCCCCTTTGGGGACAATGTGGAGCGCGCCCGGAAGTCCGGCGTTTCCTACATTGCCGAGCCCGGCGGCTCCATCCGGGACGACAACGTCATCGCCGCCTGCGATAAGTACGGCATTGTGCTGTGCTTCACCGGCAATCGGCTGTTCCATCACTAAATTTTACAGGTCCTGAAAGGAAGAAATCTATGAAAGTATTGGTAGTCGGCTCCGGCGGACGGGAACACGCCATCTGCTGGGCGCTGAAGAAGTCTCCCAAGGTCACAGCGCTCTACTGCGCTCCGGGCAACGGCGGCATTGGCCAAATCGCCCAGTGCGTAGACGTCAAGGCCACGGACATCCCCGGCATGGTGGCCTGGGCCAAGGAGCACAGCATGGACTTTGTCATGGTAGCCCCGGACGATCCCCTGGCCATGGGCATGGTGGACGCCCTGGAGCAAGCGGGCATTCGGGCCTTCGGCCCCCGGGCCAACGCCGCCATTGTGGAGGGCAGTAAGGCCTTCTCCAAGGAGCTGATGAAGAAATATCATATTCCCACCGCCGCCTATGAGATCTTCACCGATCAGGATGCGGCCCTCCGCTATGTGGCGCAGCAGGGCGCTCCCATTGTGGTCAAATGCGACGGTCTGGCCCTGGGCAAGGGGGTTATTGTGGCCCAAACCGTGGAGGAGGCCAAGGAGGCCGTCATCAACATGATGGAAAACAAGGCCTTCGGCCAGGCAGGGGCCAAGGTGGTCATTGAGGAATGCATGACCGGCCCGGAGGTCACGGTGCTGGCCTTTACCGACGGCAAGACCATCGTCCCCATGCCCTCCTCCCAGGACCACAAGCGGGCCTATGACGGGGACCAGGGCCCCAACACCGGCGGCATGGGCGCCATCTCCCCCTGCCCCAACTACACCCCCGCCCTGGCCAAGACCTGTATGGAAACCATCTTCCTGCCCACGGTCCGGGCGCTGCAGGCCGAGGGACGGCCCTTCCAGGGAGTCCTCTACTTCGGCATGATGCTCACGCCCCAGGGCCCCAAGGTGGTGGAGTACAACGCCCGGTTCGGCGATCCCGAGTGCCAGGCGGTGCTGGCGCTTCTGGAGACCGACCTTATGGATATTCTGGAGGCCTGCGTAGACGGCACCCTGGATCAGGTGGACGTAAAGTTCCGGGACGCCGCCAGCTGCTGCCTGGTGTTGGCCTCCGGGGGCTACCCTGTGGCCTACGAAAAGGGCAAGGAGATCACCGGCCTGGACCAGGTGCAGGATGCCCTGGTGTTCCACGCAGGCACCAAGGTGCAAGACGGCGCGTTCCTGACCAACGGCGGCCGTGTGCTGGGGGTCACCACAGTGGCGCCCACCCTTCGGGAGGCCGTGGACCGGGCCTATCAGGCGGCAGAGCCCATTTCCTTTGAAAAAATGCACTTCCGGCGGGATATTGGGTATCATATTCTTGACGCACAGTAGAAAATAGTATAAACTAAAGGATGCGCCACCTGTGGGCGCATCCTTATGCTATAATGGACGGAGAGGACGATATGGAAAGAACACTGATTTCAGAAATTTTTGCCGATCCCAAATCCTTTGACAAGGTGCAGGTCACCGTGGGGGGCTGGATCCGCACCCTGCGGGCCCAAAAGACCTTCGGCTTCATCGAGCTCAACGACGGCAGCTATTTTAAGAGCCTGCAGGTGGTGTTTGAGGACGGCATTTTAGACAATTACAAGGACATCGCCAAGCAGAATGTGGGGGCCGCCCTGGTGGTTGCCGGCACCCTGGTTTATACCCCCCAGGCCAAGCAGCCCATTGAGCTCAAGGCCGCAAAAATCGAGGTGGAGGGCGCCTCCACCCCGGAGTATCCCCTGCAAAAGAAGCGTCACACCCTGGAATATCTGCGGACCATCGCCCACCTGCGGCCCAGAACCAACACCTTTTCCGCGGTGTTCCGTGTCCGCTCCGTGGCGGCCTATGCCATCCACCAGTTCTTCCAGGACCGGGGCTTTGTGTATGTCCACACCCCGCTGATTACCGCCTCGGACTGTGAGGGCGCAGGAGAAATGTTCCGTGTCACCACCCTGGACCTTCAGAACGTGCCCAAGAATCCCGACGGCACCGTGGACTATACCAAGGATTTCTTCGGAAAGAGCGCAAACCTGACCGTCTCCGGCCAGCTCAACGCCGAATCCTTTGCCCAGGCCTTTGGCAACGTCTATACCTTCGGCCCCACCTTCCGGGCGGAAAACTCCAACACCCAGCGCCATGCCGCCGAGTTCTGGATGATCGAGCCGGAAATGGCCTTCGCCGACCTGAACGACTATATGGACACCGCCGAGGCCATGATTAAATTTGTCATCGGCGAGGTCCTTCGGAAGTGCCCTGCGGAAATGGAGTTCTTCTCCAAGTTCATGGACAAGGGGCTGATGGACCGGCTCCACAACGTGGTGGAAAACGAATTCGCCCGGATTCCCTATACCCAGGCCGTGGCCCTGCTGGAGCAGGCCGAGGTGAAGTTTGACTACCCGGTTTCCTGGGGCTGTGACCTTCAGACGGAGCACGAGCGGTATCTCACCGAGCACTATTTCAAAAAGCCCGTATTCGTCACAGACTATCCCAAGGAGATCAAGGCCTTCTATATGCGTCTGAACGACGACGGAAAGACCGTGGCCGCAGCGGACTGCCTGGTTCCCGGCATTGGAGAGATCATCGGCGGCAGCCAGCGTGAGGAGCGTCTGGAGGTGCTGGAGGCCCGGATGCAGGAGCTGGGGCTCAATCCGGAGGACTACTGGTGGTACCTGGACCTCCGCCGGTACGGCAGCACCCATCACGCAGGCTACGGCCTGGGCTTTGAGCGCCTGATTATGTACCTCACAGGGGTCAGCAACATCCGTGACGTCATCCCCCATCCCCGCACCGTGGGCAATGCCGACTTCTAACCAAAAAGATGCGCGCTGCAACCGCAGCGCGCATCTTTTTTCTCTCGCTTCAGCGTGTCTTGTAAGAACCCCTAAAAGATCATATTCCGAATGCCGTCCAGCCGCAGAAACTCCCCCAGCATGTACAGCTGCTCATCGGCATACCGCTGTGCGCCGATGAGCTCTCCGATTTTCTTGAGCCGATAGCGGATGGTGTTGGGATGCTGTCCCAGGGCCTCTGCGGTCCCTCGGATGTCATATCCCTTTTGGGCATAGGTCCGCAGGGTACCGGTGAGGCAGCTGCTGCCATTGTTCCGGTCATAGGTCTCCAGAATCCCCTTCACCGCCTGGAAGCAGCTGTGGGCGTTTTTATCCCGGAGCATGGAAAATACCAGCTGATAGCACCCAAGGTCCCCATAGAGCTGCTGGCGCCGTCCTGCGGCAATTGCCACGGTCAGGGCGTCAAAGGCCTCCTGAATCACACAGTCAAAGTCCTCTGTGCGCTGATGGACGCCGCTGACTCCATAGTGAAGCTCCTCCTCCATGCAGCCCAGGCCCGCCAGCAGCGCCCGGCTTCGCTCCGCCGCCTCCGCCGGATCAATACTCTGCGTGTCGTTGATTAGGATAAAGAACCCCCGGCGGAACTGGAGCAGACGGAAGCCCATGGTAAGCTCCCTGGCCGAGCGCATCCGCAGGGCGTTCTGCATGGCTGCGGCCCAGCCGCTCTCCGGGTTGGTGGCGTGAATGTACACCGCGCACATATATTTCTGCCGTCCGGGATTCATCCTGCCGCAGAGCTGCTGAATATCCGGGCAGTTCTGTTCCATGAGGATGGTGCAAAGGGGCTCCTCAAACAGGGCAAACTCCTCCCGCTGACGAATGTAGTCAGAAATACTCAGGATGACATCCTCAACATACAGATCGTCAAACAGATACACCGGGAATTGCCGCCGGGCGCAAAGGGCCAGCACCTCCTCCGGCAGGGAGGGATAATACACCGACTTAATGGCCAGCCCCGCCGCCCGAAGGTCGATCAGCCGCTCGACGGTGGGCAGCAGCAGCGCCGGGTCGTCCTTGGCGTGAAACAGGGTGGTGACAATAAAGTCCTCCTGGTAATAATCCACGGTTTTTTGCTTGAGGCTCTCATATTCCAGCAGCACCACATCCTTCATATGGTTGCTCAGTCCCGCCTCTCCGGCCAGCAGCTGAAAGGAGTGTAATGCTTCAATATTTTGAAGTTCCCGCACCTGCATGGTTTCTCAGCCTCCCTTGTATGAATTTCCATACCATTATTATATACGAAATATCAGATAATTCCAAGTATTATTTTTACAAGATTCCTTTTTCTAAGGCACTTCTCATCCTTGGACCAAGATATTTTTGGCGCAATGGGGTGCCGCCTGAAAGAATCAGCGGGTGCGACCTTAGCCCGCACCCGCTGAGGAAGGCTTATTCCCAAATCAGGGTTGCAAAATAGTCCTCCGGCGTCTCCGCCCGGCGAATCAGTCGAACGCCTCCGTCCTCCTGGAGCAGCAGCTCCGCACTGCGCAGCCGGCCGTTGTACTGGTAGCCCATGGCAAAGCCGTGGGCACCGGTGTCGTGGAGATACAGCAGATCTCCCCTTTGGATTTCCGGCAGCATCCGGTCCACGGCGAATTTGTCGTTGTTCTCGCAGAGCCCGCCCACCACGTCGTATCTGTGGTCCAGCGGGGCCTGCTCCTTGCCCATCACGGTGATGTGGTGATAGGCGCCGTACATGGCGGGACGCATCAGATTAGCAGCGCAGGCGTCTACGCCGATATACTCCTTGTAGGTGTGCTTTTCGTGGATGGCTCTGGTGACCAGCGCCCCGTAGGGGGCCAGCATAAACCGCCCCATCTCCGTAAAGAGCTTGATGTCTCCCATCCCCGCAGGCACCAGGATCTTCTCAAACTGCTCCCGCACGCCCTGGCCAATGGCCATAATGTCATTGGCCGGCTGCTCCGGCCGGTAGGGCACTCCCACCCCGCCGGAGAGGTTGATAAAGGCAATATGGCAGCCGGTCTTTTCCTGAAGATCCACCGCCAGCCGGAAGAGAATGCCCGCCAGCTCCGGGTAATACTCGTTGGAAATGGTGTTGGAGGCCAAAAAGGCATGAATTCCAAAGTGCTTTGCCCCCATGGTCTGGAGCTTTTGAATCCCCTCATAGAGCTGTGCCGTGGTAAAGCCAAACTTGGCATCCTTGGGGCTGTCCATCACCTGGAAGCCCTCCTTGGAGGAGGACAGCTGAAAGGTGCCGCCGGGATTATACCGGCAGGAGATGGTCTCCGGAATTCTGCCGATGGTGTCCTTCAGAAAATCAATCAAGGTGAAATCGTCCAGGTTGATGGTGGCCTGGAGCTTGTCCGCCAGGACAAACTCCTCCCCAGGCGTTTCATTGGAGGAAAACATAATATCGCTGCCATGGAAGCCGCAGCGATCCGCCATCATCAGCTCCGTAAGGGAGGAACAGTCCACCCCGCAGCCCTCCTCCTGGAGGATCTTCAAAATCGCCGGATTGGGGGTTGCCTTCACGGCGAAATACTCCTGATACCCGGGATTCCAGGAAAATGCCTCCTTCACTCTGCGGGCATTTTCCCGAATGCCCTTTTCGTCATAGATATAAAAGGGCGTGGGATAGGTCTTGGCGATCTCCTCCAGCTGCCCCTGGGATACAAACGGTGTCTTCATCTAGTGTACGTCCTTTACCTCGTTAAATTTATGAACATATTGTACGAAAACATTGACCGGATGTCAATGCGGCGGCGCCGGAAATCCGAAAAATCCTATGCCCCGGCTACCGGGGCTCCCGGGTGAGCACATGGACCCAGCGGTACCCGTTGGCGTACAGGGCCACAGGAATGCATTTAAACAGCTGGTCGCTGTTCAGGCAGAACACCACCCAGAACACCGGCAGCCTCCACCAAAAGGCCGCAGCGAAGCTCAGCGGCATCACAATGGCCCAGGTGGAAATCAGATTCAGGTACATATTGAATTTGGTCTCGCCGCCCCCTCGAATGATCCCCACCGAGGCCGGCATCTGATAGGCCATCCCCAGGAAAATCACCACCATAAGCAGCAGCAGCTGGTTGGCCAGGGCCTTGGCGCTGGGGCTGAGCGCATAGACCCCCAGCAGCGGCCCCCGAATGGCCAGCAGCACCCCTCCCAGGATCAGGCCGATTCCCAAAAAGATTCCCTGGAGCGCCCGAACATAGGGCCGGAGATATTCCTTCTCCCGGTGCCCTTCCCCCACCATTTTTCCCACGGAAACCGAGGTGGCCGAGGCCTCGCTGACCGTCACCACCTTCAAATACTGAAACATGGTGGTGGAGACGGAGTTGGCCGCAATGGCATCCGAGGAAAGATGGCCAAGAATGCCCGTCTGAATGGGCGTGGCCAGGCTCCACAGAAAATTTGTCAGCACCACAGGCACCGCCACCCTGCGGTAATCCCGAAAGAGCTGCGGATTCCGCCCAAAGGGATTTCTCTGAAACAGCCGCAGCTTCTTCTCCCGCAGAAGCACATAGCCCAGAACCAGAATCAGCTCCAAAATCCGGGCAATCAGGGTGCCGATAGCCGCCCCCCGAAGGCCCATTCTGGGCAGACCGAAGTGGCCGAAAATCAGGGCGTAGTTGATGCCCACATTGACAATCAGGCTCACCAAAGACACCACAAAAGAGATTGTCACCGTTTCTATGCTGCGCAGGAAGGCAATGAGGATGGTGGTAACAATGTAAAACAGATAGGAAAACCGCAGAATCTCCAGGTATTCCATCCCGGCTGCAATAATGGTTTCATCGGAGGTAAACAGCAGCAGAATCTGCCGTGGGGCCAGAGATGTCATCAGCAGCACTGCCCCGCCGAATAGCAGCCCGATTTTTAGGGCTACCCCGGTGATTCCCCCAATGGGCTCCAGCTCCCCCTTCCCCCAATACTGGGCGTTGAGCATCACCATGGCGTCTCCCAGGGCAATGGTAATCTGCTGCACAAGGAATTGAATCTGATTGACCGTAGCCGCACCGGACAGCGCCGCCTGGCTGTAGCCTCCCAGCATCAGGTTGTCCGCCACATTGACGGAATAGGCCAGCACGTTCTGCATGGCCACCACCAGCATCATCCGAAACAGTCCATAATAAAATGCCCGATCCCGGGCAAAAAAATGTTTCTTCATAGGGCACCCTCCCTACTTACCATAGCACATCACACAGCCCGGCGCAAGCATTGGTTCTCCCAACCAGACAAAAACAGCCGCCGCCGGACAGCCCACTTTTGTGATTCTGTCCGGCGGCAGCGCCGTTATCGAATGGAAATGGCGGCGTGGAAGGCCTCCTGGTTGGCGTCCGCCAGAACTCGCCCGGCGGATACACAGTCTCCCACCACATACACTCCCTGGGCATACTGTCCCAGCAGCGTCTGGGCCAGCTTGTTGTCGGGCTTGACCCCCAGGGCCAGCACATAGGTGTCCCCCGGGAACACGGTTTGATTTCCCTGGGCATCCACCGTCTGGACCCCGTCCGGGTCAAAGGCCTGGATCCGCTGACCGCCCACCAGCCGAACCCCGTACTGCTCCAGCTGATGGTTTAGCTCAATGTGATTGAATACCGGCATACCCTGGGCAAATTCCTCCAGAGGGATCTGGTCCACCACCGTGACCTGTCTGCCCTCCATGCCCAGCATCACCGCGCACTCCAGCCCCACGATTCCGCCGCCGCAGACCACCACACGCTGCCCCACCGGCACCCGATGGTTCTCCACGTCGGACACGGCTTTGACCTTGTCCCCGTCGATTCCCGGGATATTGGGATGGACATAGGTGGAGCCGGTGGCCACAATCACGGCATCCGGGGCCACCTCCCGAACCAGCTCCGGGGTCACTTCGGTATGGAGGTGGATCTCCGCGCCGCAGTCCAGGGTCTCCTGGATGTCCCACTGGAGATACAGCCGCATGTATTCCTTAAAGGGGGCCACAGTGGCGTCCTTCAACAGGCCGCCCAGGGCTCCGGACTTCTCGTAAAGGGAGACCCGATGTCCCATGCTCCGCAGGGTCTGGGCCGCCATCATGCCTCCCGGGCCGCCTCCGACGACCATGACGTGCTTCTCCTCTCCAGGCCGTACCAGGTCCCTCAGGTCCATGTTCTTGCCCAGCATGGGATTGATGGCGCACCGCATGGAGGTGCCGTAGTTGTTGGCGTTGCCGCACCAGTCGCAGCGGGTACAGGGCCGCACTCGCTGCTCCATGCCCCGGATGGACTTGTGAATCAGCCTCTCGTCTGCCATATAGGCCTTGGCCATCACCACAATGTCCGCCTTCCCGGAGCCGATGATCTCCTCCGCCTCCCGGAGGGAGGTGATATTACCCACCACTGCCACCGGCACACGAAGGCGCTTCTTGGCCTCCGCCGCAAAGGCCACGTTTAGCTGTCTGCCCTTGAAATAGGTGGGGATGGTATAGGTGGAGCCGTAGTTAAAGAAGATGTTGCCCCGGGACACATGAATGATGTCCACATATTCCTGGGCGCGCTCCATAAACTGGAGGCTCTCCTCCAGCTGAAGCCCGTCCGGGGTATCCTCCTGGGCCGAGCAGCGACATTCAATCACCATGTCCGGCACCGCCTCCCGGACAGCCTTCAGCACCGACAGAGGAAACCGCATCCGGTTCTCCAGACTGCCGCCGTAGTCATCGGTCCGATGGTTGGAGGCCGGCGACAGGAACTGGGCCAGCAGATTGTTGTGGGCGCAGTGGATCATCACGATTTTCAGCCCCGCCTTCCGGCAGCGGATGGCGCAGTCCACAAACTGCTGACGGATATAGGCCATGTCCTCCCGGTTCATGGGCTTGATATACCCCAAGGGGCCGCCGTTTAAGGGCACGTCCGAGGGGGCCAGGGCCGGATTTCCGGGGCTGGCGTTGCTGCCCCGGCCTGCGTGGGCCAGCTCCACGCTCATCTCCGCACCGTTCTCCCGGGCCGTCCTGGCCATCTGCTCCAGGCCGTGGATGCATCGGTCCTGGGTGATGTTCAGCTCACAGACCCAGGCGGAGGAATCGCTGTGGACCACCGGAGTGTTGCCGATGGTGAGATACCCCACCCCGGTTTTCGCCTGCCAGGCCACATAGTCCAGCATTTCCTGGGTGACCTCTCCCTCCGGGGAGCATTTCAGCACCACCGTGGGGGCGTATTCCAGTCGGTTTTTCAGGGTCACCCCCCGGATGGTCAGCGGCTGGAACACATGGGGATAGCGATCGTTGGGAATCATACCTTGCCCCTCCTTATGCCATATGCATGCCGCCGTCCACAGACAGGGCCTGTCCGGTGGTGTGTCCCGCATAGTCCGAGCAGAGCCAGACCACCGCCCGGGCCACATCCTGGGCGGTGCCCAGCTTGCCCATGGGGATCACATGCTCCTTGAGGTTCTCCTCCTCCTGGGGATCCGTGGCCAGGGTGTTGGCCATCAGCTCCGTTCCCGTGGTGGGCCCGGGGCAGACCACATTGACCCGAATGCCGTTTTTGGCGTTCTCCATGGCCGCCGTCCGGGTCAGCGCAATGACCCCGGCCTTGCTGGGTCCATAGGCGCCAAAGCCCGGTGCCATTTTCAGCCCCCCGATGGAGGCCGTGTTCACAATGGCGCCCTTCCCCTGGCGCTGCATCTGCATCAGCTCATATTTCAGGCAGAAAAACAGGCCCCGCAGGTTGGTGTCCATCACCTTGTCCCAGTTTTCCGTGGACCACTCCGTCAGCGGCCCGTAGGGAATCTTCACGCCGTCCGGCCCCACACCGGCGTTGTTAAAGGCGCAGTCCAGCCGTCCGTACCGCTCCACCACCGCCTGAATGCAGGCCTTGACGCTCTCCTCCTGGGAGATGTCGCAGGGCAGGAAGATGGCGTCTCCGCCCTCCCGGCAGATCTCCTCCGCCACCTGCTTTCCCTTCTCCACGCTGTGGCCGGTGGTGACAATCACCTTTGCCCCCAGGCCGGCAAATTCCTTGGCGGCGGCTCTGCCCATTCCTGTGGCTCCCCCGGTGATGAGTACAACTTTTCCCTGAATATCCTTTGGCATACTGTAAAACTCCTTTCTGTTTCGGTCCTTCCTGTCTATTGTAATCCCCTTCCCGGGAAAACGGAAATATTTATTTTGCAGAAAGTTATGCTCCCTCGGTTATATCTTTTAGCTGCCGGATATCCCGGTCCTCTGCCCCCAGCCAGCTCCGCAGAAAGCTGCCAAAGGTCTCCGCTGCCCGGGACCATCGGTAATCCCGCCGGTACACCAGCCCCAGAGACGCCGGCTCCACCTGGTCCTCCAGCAGCACCATATGGATGCCGCTGTGGGGGAACTCCCGGCGGATCTTCCGCATCTGAGCCATGGGCATAAAGGCCACCCCCTGGCGATTGGACAGCAGGCTGTAGATCAAATGGCTGTTATCCACCTCAAAGGCGATATTGGGCGAAAACCCATATGCTCCGCACAGCGCCCGCAGGGTCTCCACATCCATCCGGGACCGGTCGCAGATCAGCTTTTCCTCCGCCAGCTCCCGGACGCTCACCCGGCTTCTCTCCTCCAGCCAGTGGCCCTGACCGGCCAGAATCACAAATTCGCACTGGCCCAGGGCCTCAAAGACACAGCCCTCCCCGCCCACGGGCCGGGCCGTAATCAGCAGGTCCAGCTCCCGCTGATGGAGCCGTTCCACCAGCTCCGTGGGACTGCCGCTAAACTGCCGGATGCCAATCTCCGGGTGGGACGGTGCAAAGTCCTGGAGCACGTCCGGCAGCAGGTCGTCAATGGAGCATCCCAGGGCCAGCACATTCTGGTTGGCGTCATACATCCGCTGAATGCTGCGGACGCTGGACTCCAGCTCTCCCAGGCTCAGATTCACGCTGGCCAGAAAGCACCGGCCATAGTCATTGAGAACAATTTTCCCTCTCCGGTGGTCAAACAGCGGAACCCCCAGCTCCTCCTCCAGACGGGAAATGCTGCGGCTGAGATTGGGCTGGGTGGCGTAGAGCTCCTGAGCCGCCTTGGAGATGTTCCCCAGCCGTGCCACGGCGGCAAAGTATTTCAGCTGTGACAGTTCCATGGCTTCACGCTCCTTTCCTTGACCCCAGCATAGCACACTCCCCGGCGATTTACAAGTCCGATTATGCACCCAGGTTATACCTTGGGACCTCCCCCGGAGAAGCAAATGGACTGCGGCACATAGGTGCCGCAGTCCAATATTTCCTATGATTACTTCAAATAGCGGTCCACAGCCTTGGCGCACTCTCTGCCGTCCACCATGGCCTTCACCACCAGGCTCTGGCCCGTCCGGCAGTCGCCGCAGGCGAAGATCTTCTCCACACTGGTCTGATAGCCGGTGTCCGCAATGTTACTTCTGGGGGTGGTGGCCACGCCGAAGCGCTTGGCCGTCTCCTCCTCGGGGCCGATAAAGCCCGCCGCCACAACAAGCAGCCCGCAGGGCAGAATTTCCTCACTGCCGGGGATCTCCGTCAGGGTCATCCGGCGATTCTGGTCATAGCCCTTCTCCAGATGCACCACATGAACTGCGGTAAGGTTCCCCTCCTGATCGGTGTCCACAGCCTTCACCGTGGCCTGATAGATGTGGGGATCCTTCAGGAACTTGGTCATACACTCCTCCTGAGAGGAATCGAACTTCTGCTCCTTGGGCTTTTCCACCATGGGATTGTAGACAATCTGTTCCTTGGTGACCTTGGGCAGCATCTCAATCTGGGTGATGGACTTGGCGCCCTGACGAATGGCGGTGCCGATGCAGTCGTTGCCGGTGTCGCCGCCGCCGATGATGACCACATCCTTCCCCTGGGCGGTGTCCTGAGCTTTGCCGGAGAGATAGTCCACCGCCTTGTGGATGCCCTTGGCCCCCTGGGCCCCGTCCAGCTTCAGGCTTCGGGCGTTTCCGGTTCCCACAGCCAGGACAATGGCATCGTAGTTGGCAAGCAGCTCGTCGCTGGGCTCAATGCCGGTCATAAAGGTGACGCCCATCCGGGTCATGGCGTCGATCTTCCGATCCAGGGTGTCCTTGTCCAGCTTCATCCCGGGGATACCATAGCGCAGAAGACCGCCGGGATACGCATTCCGCTCAATCACGGTGACGGCGTGGCCCATTTTCCGGAGGGCCACTGCGGCGCTCAGGCCGCTGGGGCCGGAGCCCACCACCGCAACGGACTTGCCGGTATCCTGGCCCACGGCTTCTTCTTTTCCGGAGGCATAGTGCATCTCCACGGCGAAGCGCTCCAGCCGGCCGATTCCCACCGCCTCGGTGCGGATCGAACGGGTGCACTCGCTCTGACACTGCTTCTCCTGGGGGCACAGCCGGGCGCAGAACTCCGGCAGCGTAGAGGCGGAGCAGATCAGCTCATAGGCCCCCTCGTAGTCCTTCTCCCGGATCTTCTTAATCACCTCCGGCACGGGCATTCCGGCGGGACAGTGCAGGGAGCACCATTTTCTAGGACAGCCCAGGCAGCGGCTGGCTTCTCTTGCCGCCTCCTCCTCGGTATAGGTCTTCTGGATTTCCTGGAAGGACGTGAGCCGTTCCTCCATGGGGAGCTGGGCATTTTTTGTGCGCTCGCCGGTCATGTTAGGCGCTTCCACCGGCACAAATACAGTATTATCAGGCATAAACATGATTCTCGTCCCTCCTTATCGTTCTTCCTTGCCGTCGAGATAGGCCGCCATATTTCCTCCTGCGATATAGCCGGAGGCCATGGCCCAGGTAAGCTCGGAAACCGGGGCCAGCTTGCCCTTTCGATGCATGGCCGAGGTGCAGTCGCCGCCGGCATAGAGGCCGGGAATGATGCTGCCGTCGTTCCGAAGCACCTGACACTTGGGATTCACCGTCACGCCGCCCATGGCCGCCTCGCTGAATCGCTGGCCGTAGACTGCATAATAGGGTCCCTTGTCCAGAGGAATGGGAATCAGGAACTTGGGATCCTTTCCAAAGTCCTCGTCCACACCCTTCTGACAGAACTGGTTGTACTTCTTAATCTCCGCCACAAAGGTCTCCGGATCTGCGCCGATCATCACAGCCAGCTCCTCCAGGGTGTTCGCCTTCTTCACCGGAGTGTCCAGCTTGCTCTCCTCCTCCAGATCCTGCTCCCAAGTGGCATAGAACTGCTTCTTGTTGGCATAGGCGGGGGTGCTGCAATATCTCTCTGCGCAGGCCTTGATCTGGTCATAGGGGAAGATGGCATAGGAGATTTCCTTGGGCTGGGCCGAGATGCCCTCCATGCCGTTCATAATTCCCATTTCCTCGTTGTTCCAGCGCTGGCCGCGGATATTCACCTGAATGAACTCCGGCTCCAGGGCGAAATCCGCAATGGAGTTGTTAAAGGGGTGATGCTTGGGGCCGAAGCAGGAGACAAACATCTTCTGCGGATCCGGCTCCACGCCCAGCTCCCGGAGCATGGTCACGCCGTCGCCGGTGTCTCCGGGCACGGAGAACCGATGGATGGGAGTCTCTCCGCCGAAGAAGTCGAAGTCGCAGTACTCCTTGAGCATCTCATCATTCCGGCCGAAGCCGCCGCAGGCCAGCATTACCGCCTTACAGCTGATATGTACCTCTCCCCCGGGATCCCGTGCGATTACCCCGGAGATTTTCCCGTTTTCGTCCAGCTGCAAATGCTCCGCCGCAGTGCAGGTGAGGATCTTCACCGGCAGATTGTGCTGCTCAATGGCGTCCAGCATGGTGTGCTTGACATGGGTGCCGCCCCAGCCGGGGCCGATGGCGTCATCCCGGCACAGCATGTTTTCAAACTGCCGGTCGCTCATCTCCAGCACACCCTGGCCGAACATGGGCCCGTGGAAGTCCGTATCCGTAGCCCGCTTCAGGGTATAAGTCTTTTCAATATCGCAGAGGGTACACAGCCAGCTGAAGAAGTCGCAGGTGCCGTACACTGCCGAACGCAGCAGTCCCTGGTCAATTTCCCCGTCGCAGCGCTCCGAGAAGGCCTTAACTGCCCCCTCCCGCTCATCGGGAATCCCCAGCTTCTCGTGCCACTTGGAGTAGGTGACCATATATCCGTGGGCGAAGTCGGTGTTGCCCCCCAGCTTGTGGCTCTTCTCCAGCACAATGACCTTTTTCCCGGCCTGAGCCGCCCGAACGGCGGGAACCAGTCCGGAACCGGAGCCCACTACCACCACATCACAGCTGAGCCCAATGGGATCATGCTGGAAAATCACAGGCTCCTTCTCCGGGACCTCATGGCAGGCCCCAGTGTGACATACCTTGGCGCAGAGGCCGCACTGAACACACTTGTCCTGGTCAATTTGATACTTGGTACCCACGAAGTCAATGGCCTGCATGGGACAGTCGCTGGCACAGTTGTGGCAGCAAGCGCACAGGCTGCGATCAATAACAAACATGGCTTCAATTCCTTTCCATTCAATTTGGGGAGACCCCAACGCAATGCTATTTCCATTGTAACACAGATTTTATAGAATAGGATATACCGATTCGACATAGTATGATAGCCCCGGGGTTATAGCTTACGCCCGCAGACAACAAACTGCCTGCGGGCGTGAATGATTATCGGATCAGCGGTCCCTGCACCACCTGGGGCGGGTGCTTTTTCAGGGTGAGAACCATCCCCAAAGAGGCCCCGGCAATCAGCAGCACACAAAGGCCGTAGCGGATCTCCCCTGCCGCCTGATGGACATGGCCCAAAAGGAACACCGCCTCACAGAGGACCCAGCCCAGGGACACCGCCAGCAGGACCACTGCGGAGCGCTCCAGCCGCCGATGACCGGAGTAGAACACTCTCAGCTCCCACTTGTCCTTGGCCACCAGCAGCTGCGCCGTCCCCATCAGCCAAAACATCAGCGGAACAAGACTCAGCAGCGACGGGATAGCCATATACCGTGCCATGCCCCCCGCCGAGGGAAAAAACTGGGCAAGCACCTCTCCCGTCAGCAGCAATACCGTCCAGACCGCGCAAAGTCCCTTCACCCGGCGCTGCTGCCCCGGGGCGGGAAACCCATACCAGGGTCCGGTGTATACCAGCTTGCCCGTCAGGTCCCGCTGATAGCCGTCAAAATATCTGCTGCCCCGGTTGTTTACCACTGTTTTCCCTCCAAAATTAAAGCTCGTTGATTTCCCGGACCCGATGACAGGCGCAGAAATGGTTCGGCAGAACCTCCTCCACCTTGGGCAGCTCCTGGGTACACCGCTCCGTGGCATAGGGGCAGCGGGCGGCAAACCGGCAGCCAGGCTTGGGATTGATGGGAGAGGTAACCTCACCGCTCATCACAATCCGCTTCCGCTCCACATGGATGGAGGGAATGGGAATGGCGGAAAGCAGGCCCTTGGTGTAGGGATGCAGAGGCTTCTCAAACAGCTCCTTGGCGCTGCATTTCTCCACCTGGCATCCCAGATACATCACCATGATCTCGTGGGAGATATGCTTCACCACGGAAAGGTTGTGGGTGATGAACATATAGGTCAGGCCGTGCTCCTCCTGGAGGTCCTGGAGCAGATTCAGAATCTGGGCCTGAATGGACACGTCCAGTGCCGAAACCGGCTCGTCACAGACGATAAATCTGGGCTCCACCGACAGGGCCCGGGCAATGCCGATTCGCTGGCGGCGGCCGCCGTCCAGCTCGTGGGGATAGGAAAAGGCGTAGCGGCGGGCCAATCCCACGGTATCCATCAGCTGGGCCACCTTTTTGTCACGCTCCGCCTTGGATTTGTAGAGCTTCATCACCTTCATGGGCTCGGCAATCAGGTCGCTGACGCACTTTCTGGGGTCCAGCGAGGAGGCGGGATCCTGGAAGATCATCTGAATGTTCTTGTGGATCATCTTCTTTTGGGCCTTGTTAGGCTTGGTCACGTCCTCTCCGTCAAAGAGAATGCTTCCGCCGGTGGAGTCGTGCAGGTTCATCACCGTACGCCCCAGGGTGGACTTTCCGCAGCCGGATTCGCCCACAACGCCCAGGGTGGTTCCCTCTGTGATGGAGAAGTTTACGCCTTCCACCGCATGCAGGGCGCCCTTGGGGGTTTTATAGTATTTGCAGAGGTCAATGGCCTCAATCAGCTTTTTCTCAGACATTCTGGGGCGTCTCCTTTCCCTCCGCTACCTTTTTGCAGTGATGGCAGCGGCAGATGTGGCCCGGGGTAATCTCCACCGCCTCCGGGGCCTCCTTGGCACACAGCTCGTCTGCATAGGGGCACCTGGGGTGGAAGGAACAGCCGGTGGGCAGATTGGCCGGATCCGGCATCAGCCCGGCAATGGGCTCCAGCCGCCGGGTGTCCTTCTCCAGAGAGGGAATGGAGTGGAAGAGGCCCACGGTGTAGGGGTGGGCGGTATGGTCGAAAATATCCTCCAGACTGCCCTGCTCTACGATCTTACCGGCGTACATAATGGCCACGGCGTCGCAGGATTCCGCCACGATTCCCAGATCGTGGGTAATCAGAATCATGGAGGTGTTAAACTCCTGCTTCAGGTCGTTGATCATGCTCATCACCTGAGCCTGAATGGTCACATCCAGGGCGGTGGTGGGCTCGTCCGCCAGCAGCAGCTTGGGATTGCAGGCCAGGGCAATGGCGATCACCACCCGCTGCTTCATGCCGCCGGAGAACTGATGGGGGAAATCTCCCGCACGCTCGGCGCCAATGCCCACCTTGCCCAGAATCTCGATCATACGCTGCTGGGCCTCGGTCTTGGAGCAGTCCTGATGCCGCAGCACCACCTCTGCCACCTGGTCCCCCACGGTCATCACCGGGTTCAGCGCCGTCATGGGGTCCTGGAAGATCATGGAGATTTCATTGCCTCGAATGTCCTGGACTTCCTTTTCGGACATGGCCATAATATCCTGGCCCTTGTACTTAATGCTGCCGGAGAGGATCTCCCCGGGCTCCGGCACCAGGCGAAGGATTCCCAGTGCGGTGGTGGTCTTACCGGCGCCGGTCTCCCCCACCAGGCCCAGGGTTTTGCCCGCCTCCACCTTCAGGTCAATGCCGTTGACCGCGTGAACGTCTCCTTCCTCGGTTTTAAAATGAATGGAAAGATTCTCAATCTCTAATAAACTCACGGCTGCTCCTCCTTACTTGCGCATACGCGGATCCATGGCGTCCCGGAGGCCGTCGCCCAACAGGTTGAAGCAAAGCTCCGCCACCACAATAAACAGCGCCGGGAACACGATCACATGCCAACGGGTGGCAAAATCGTAGACAAAATCCAGGCCATTGTTCAGAATATTGCCCCATTCCGGCGTAGGCGGCTGAACGCCCAGCCCCAGGAAGGACAGACCGGCAATGCCCATAATTGCACCGCCAATGTACAAAGACGCCTGCACAATAATGGGGGCCATGCAGTTGGGAATCACATGGGTCATAATGATCTTGAAATTGCTCTCCCCAAAGGACCGTGCCGCCTCAATATACTCCTGGCTGTTGATAAGCATGGTAGAGGAGCGAAGCTGCCGGGCAATGATGGGAATGGTACCCACAGCCAGGGCCAGGGCTGTGTTAAACACGCCGGAGCCCAGGGCGACGGAGATACAAATTGCCAACATCATACCGGGAATGGACATAATCACGTCCATAATCCGCATCAGCGTGGCGTCGATTTTCTTGCCGAAGAAGCCGCACAGGGCGCCGATGACCATGCCGCAGATAATGCCGATGGCCACGGAGAGAATGGCGATAAGCAGAGAATATCTTCCCCCCACCAGCAGACGGGTGAGCAGATCCCGGCCATAGTCGTCGCAGCCCATCCAATGGGCCTTGCTGGGCAGTGCAAAGCGCTGGGTCAGGTCCTGCTCGGCATAGTCATAGGGGCTGATTACGTCGGCAAAGATGATTCCCAGAATCATAATCACAAGAACCGCCAGGCAAATCATGCTGAGCTTGTTCTTCCGAAGCCGATGCCAAATTTCCCCCATATTGCTGCGTTTTTTCAGCCGCTGGGTCTGTTCTAAGGACTTTTCAGGTGCTTTTGTGGCCATATTACGCAGCCTCCTTTGCAGCTTTTTTCTTGTTTCCGCCGGTATACTGTGCCATGATCCGGGGATCTACAAAGGCATAGGCCAGGTCGGTAATCAGGTTTGCCAGCGCCACCACCATGGCGCAGACCACCACACAGCCCTGGACGGTGATAAAGTCCTTGGACATAATGGAGCTGTTAATCAGCATCCCCATGCCGGGGATGTTAAAGATCATCTCCACCAGAATGGAGCCCGCCAGGCAGCTGCCCAGGCCGGAGCCCACCATGGTGAGAATGGGAATCAAGGCGTTTTTCAGCACATGCCGGGACACCACCTGCTTCTCGGGAATACCCTTGGCCCGGGCGGTCCGGACATAGTCCTGGCGGATTACCTCCAGCACAGAGGACCGGGTCATACGGGCGTCCTGAGTGATGGGGCCGATGCCCGCGGCAATAATGGGAAGCACAAAGCTCTTCCAGCTGTCCGCGCCGGAGGGCGGGAACCACCCCAGCTTCAGGGCGAATACCAGCATCAGAATCACCGCCACCAGGAAGCCCGGCATGGCGTTCATAATCACCGCAAAGGTGGTGGTGGCATAGTCTACGGCGGAGTTTTGATGGAGCGCCGCCAGCAGCCCCAGGGGAATACCAATGCAGATGGAGATCAGCATGGCGCCGATGCCCAGCTTCAAGGTGTTGGGAATGCGGCTGCCCAGCAGCTCCGAGACGGACTTGGAGTACACATAGGAATTTCCAAAATCCCCATGGCAGAGCTTCCAAATGTAGTCCCCCAGCTGCACAATATACGGCCGGTTCAGGCCCATCTCCTCCCGGGTCTGCTCCAGCTTCACCTCGTCCTTGGCATTGAGACCCAGCTTAATCATGGCAGGGTCCGTGGTGCTGAAGAAGTTAATGGTGAACACAATGATTACTGCGCCGAGCAGCACCGGAATAATCATCAGCAGACGGCGCAGAATATATTTTGTCATGAAATAACCCCCTCCTACGGAGAATCCAGAAACGCGGCGGCAGGTATCCCCTGCCGCCGCGCTGTGCTACGAGATCGGGTGGATCGTCACCCACTGAACATCATTCGTAAACCAATCAGTCAGTCAGCAGAGTGGGATCCACGGTGCAGGAGTTGTCGATGGCAGCCGCAAAGCTGCTGTGTGCGTTGTTCACACCGTAGTTCTTGGTGCCGCTGTAGATGGGCACGAACAGGTAGTTGTCATGGATAAACTGCATGAATTCCTGATAGATCTTCGTGCGCTCACCCTGATCATGAGAGGAGATGCCGCTGTTGAAGCGCTCCACCTGCTCAGGATCTGTAGAACGAATCAGGACGTTGTCGGACAGAGGTCCAAACTGCTGCAGCTGGCAGGCAGGATCCTTGCCGGAGCCGTTGGAGGCGCTGCCCACGGTCATGTCCTGCTGGCCGGAAAGCAGCACAGGCAGGATGGTGGCGAAGTCCGCCACACCGGTGAGATCCAGGTTGATGCCAATCTTAGCACAGTAGGCCTGTGCGGACTCCAGGAGCTTAGAATACCAAGCGGTGCCCTCTGCGTAAACCTTGATGGTCAGAGGATTGTCCACAGAGTAGCCGGCCTTCTCCAGGTACTCCTTGGCCTTGGCCTCGTCGTACTCGTAGATTCCCAGCTCCTTGTAGGCCCAGCAGTCATCACTGACCAGAGAGGTGGCGGTCTTGTAGACGCCCTCGCCCAGGCCCTCCACCATGGCGGTGATGTCCAGGCAGTGGGCAAAGGCCTTCCGGACGTTGATGTCGGCAAAGGCGCCGGTGGTCACGTCAGAGGCGGCCATCTCAAAGCCCACAACACCGGGCTCCTCCACGCTGAGGAGGCTGGCATCCATCACGGCGCCGTTGTTCATGTTGTTGATGTAGGTGGCCTCGGTGAGGAATACGGCGTCCAGGTTCCCCGCCTGGAAGTCGGCGTAACGAGTGGACTCCTCGGAGTAGAAGTGAACGTCAAACTCGTCGTAGTAGGGCTTCTCTCCCCAGTAGAGGTCGTTGCGAACCAGGGTATACTTCACGGACTCTTCCCAGCCGGACTTGTCGGACTGGCCGTCTCCTGCCAGCTTGTAGGGGCCGGTGCCGTAAAGCCAGCCATAGCTGGGATCCGCCTCGCAGGATTCCTTGTCCAGGATCATGCAGCTGGCGTTGGCGAGCATGTCGGTAAGGGAGGCGTCGTAGCTGTTCATGGCCAGCACCACCGTGTAGTCGTCCTCGGCCTTGGAGTTCTCCAGATCCAGCCAGGTGTACATCGAGGCGGTACGGGGCATGCTCATCATGTGCTCCAGGGTGAACAGAACGTCCTCAGCGGTCATGTCGTTGCCGTTGGAGAACTTTACGCCCTGGCGGAGCTTAATGGTCATGGAGCTGTCGTCGTCGGCGAAGTCCACGGACTCAGCCAGCTTCGGCACCATATTGCCCTCGGCGTCCACGGTCCACAGGGTCTCGCCCACGGCGTGAACCAGGAAGCTGCCGGAGTTGGTCTGCAGATCAGAGGCAGGATCGAAGGTGGTGGAGTTGGCGTCGGTGCCGTAGCGGAACACCTTGGGGCCGGAAGCCTCTTCCGTGTCACCGGCGGGCTCCGCCTCATCAGGGGCTTCCGTTTTCGCGGTGTCATTTGCCGCCGCGGTGGTCTCCGTTCCGGATGCGGCAGGGGTACTGCCGGTGCTGCCGCCGCAAGCGGTCATGCCGAGCACCATGGACAGGCACAGTACCAGTGCGAGTATTTTTTTCATGTTACTAGGTCCCTCCTAAGCGATTTCCCAGCGGTATTCGTGTCGTTATTTACCGCTTCTAAACAAAATTCTAACACCACAATTTGTGCTTTTCAACTACAATATTTATCATTCTAACTATCAATTTTGGCGGTACGTATCAAAAATCATAATATTGTTGTCTCAGCTGCGGGACCCGGTTCCCCGCCCCTCCCCCAGGATGCAATTTCTGTGGGGAAACGCCCCCGGCCCTTCCCCACAAAAAAGCAGCAGGAGCACCCACGGCACTCCTGCTGCGAAAATATGATTTACTTAATGGTAATGAGCAGCTCGCCGGCCTTGACATTGCTGCCTTCCTTGACCAGCACCTGATCCACCACGCCATTCATTCTGGCCACCACGGAGGTCTCCATCTTCATGGCCTCAATCACCGCCAGAACCTGGTTCTCCTCCACCTTGTCGCCGGGCTTGACGTTCACCTTGGTGACCATGCCGGGGATGGATGCACCGGTATGGCTCTTATCCTGAGGATCGGCCATCTGGACCACCTTGCCGGTGACCTTTGCGTTCTTATCGGGCACCGCCACCTCACGCCGGGTGCCGTTGAGCTCGAAGATCACGTTCCGGGTGCCGTCGTCGTTGGCGTCCCCCAGGCCCAGGTACTTGATGACCAGGGTCTTGCCGTCCTCGATGTTGATTTTGTTGGTCTCGCCCAGGGCCAGGCCGTTGAAGAACACATGGGAGCCCATGCGCATAAGGTAGCCGTACTCCTTGGCGTGCTTCCAGTACTCCTCCACCACCTTGGGATAGATGCAGTAGGAGATCACGTCCCGCATGGTGGGATGGGGGCAGAACTTCTCCACTTCCTTCTTGGCCTGGTCGAAGTCCACCGGCTCCAGCAGCTCGCCGGGACGGCAGGTAATGGGCTTTTCTCCCTTGAGGACAATGCGCTGCAGGTCCTCCGGGAATCCGCAGGGAGGCTGGCCCATCATGCCCTTGAAGTAGCTGACCACGGAATCCGGGAAGGTCAGGGACTCGCCCTTTTCCACAATGTTCTCGGGGGTCAGATCGTTCTGGACCATAAAGATGGCCAGGTCGCCCACCATCTTGGAGGAGGGGGTAACCTTTACCAGGTCGCCCAGCATGTCGTTGACCTTCTTGTACATCTCCTTGACCTCCAGGAAGCGGGTGCCAAGGCCCAGGGAAATGACCTGGGGCTCCAGGTTGGTGTACTGGCCTCCGGGGATCTCATAGCGATAAATATCCGTGACCGGGGTTTTGAGGCCGTGGTCAAAGTTGGCATAGCGGAGCCGGACATCTGCCCAGTAATCGGTGAGCTCCTGGATGCCCTCCATGCTGACGCCGGTATCTCTGGGGTTGCCCTGGAGCGCTGCAACCACAGCGTTCATGGAGGGCTGAGAGGTCAGGCTGGACATAGACGCCACGGCGGTGTCCACAATATCCACGCCGGCCTCTGCGGCCATCAGCAGGGTTGCCACCTGGTTTCCTGTGGTGTCGTGGGTATGGAGATGGATGGGGATTCCCACCTCCTGCTTCAGGGCATGGACCAGCTCCTTGGCCGCATAGGGCTTGAGCAGGCCGGACATATCCTTGATGCAGATGGAGTGGGCGCCGATGTGCTCCAGCTCCTTGGCCATTTTCACATAGTAATCCAGGGTATAACGCGTTCTGGACTTGTCCATAATGTCGCCGGTATAGCAGATGGTGGCCTCGCAGAACTTGTTCTGCTTGAGCACCTCGTCCATGGCGACGGACATGCCGGGAATCCAGTTCAGCGAGTCAAACACCCGGAAGATGTCAATGCCGCCCTGGGCAGACTGCTTCACAAACTCCCGCACCACATTGTCGGGGTAGTTCTGATAGCCCACGGTATTGGAGCCCCGGAGCAGCATCTGGAAGGGAATGTTTGGAATCTTCTCCCGGAGCAGATCCAGCCGCTCCCAGGGATCCTCATGGAGGAACCGATAGGCCACGTCGAAGGTGGCGCCGCCCCACATTTCCAGGGAGAAGCAATCCGCCAGAATATCCGCCGTACCGTCTGCACCCTTGACCATGTCCCGGGTACGCATTCTGGTAGACAGCAGGGACTGATGGGCGTCCCGCATAGTGGTATCGGTGAGCAGGAGCTTCTTCTGATCCATGACCCACTGACTCAGTGCCTTGGGGCCCTTTTCATCCAGCAGCTGCTTCAGGCCGGACTTGGGATGGCCGGAGCCCGTCGGGAAGCGGGGCGTGTCATACTGATTCCGCTCTGCGTCGGGGTTTGCCACCTGGATATTTGCAATATACTTCAGCACACGGGTTGCCCGGTCCTTGGAATCGGCGATTTCAAAGAGCTCCGGGGTCTCGTCGATGAACTTGGTGTGGCACTTGCCCGCCACAAAGGTGGGATGGCTGAGAATGTTGGAAACAAAGGGAATATTGGTCTTAACGCCCCGAACCCGGACCTCGCTGATGGCCCGCAGAGCCTTCCGGCAGGTCCCCTGGAAGGAGTTGTCCCAGCAGGTGACCTTGACCAGCAGAGAATCGTAGTAGGGGGAGATTTCGGTGCCTGTGGTGGCGTTGCCGCCGTCCAGCCGGACGCCGTTGCCGCCGCCGGTGCGGTAGGAGGTAATCTTGCCGTTGTCGGGGGCAAAGTTGTTGGTGGGATCCTCGGTGGTAACGCGGCACTGAATGGCGTAGCCCCGGAGCTTAACATCCTCCTGGGAATTCAGGCCGATGGCGGGATGGGACAGCGGATAGCCCTCGGCGATGAGAATCTGAGCCCGAACCAGGTCAATGCCGGTGACCATTTCCGTCACGGTGTGCTCCACCTGGATACGGGGGTTCATCTCGATGAAGTAATAGCTGCCGGACTTGTCCACCAGGAACTCCAGGGTACCGGCGTTGACGTAATTCACGGACTTTGCGATTTTCACGGCGTCTGCCCGGATCTTTTGGACAATCTCCTGATCCACAGACCAGGCGGGAGCGAACTCCACCACCTTCTGATAGCGCCGCTGCAGAGAGCAGTCACGCTCTCCGATATGATAGCAGTTGCCGTACTTGTCCGCCAGAATCTGAACCTCAATGTGCTTGGGCTCCACCAGGTATTTCTCAATAAAAATGTCGTCGTTGCCAAAGGCCTTCTTGGCCTCACTGCGGACCAGCTCGAAGGCGGGCTTTACCTCCTCCGGGGTGTCGCAGCGGCGCATGCCTCGTCCGCCGCCGCCGGCCGCCGCCTTGAGGATAATGGGGAAGCCGAAGGAGATGGCCTTTTCCAGGGCCTCGTCTCCGTCCTTCAGGGGCTCCGTGCAGCCGGGGATAATGGGTACACCGGCCTTAATGGCGATCTGCTTGGCCGAGAGCTTGTCGCCCATCAGCGCCAGAATATCGCTGGGAGGACCGACAAACGTGATTCCCGCGTTTTCACAGGCTCTGGCAAAGTCTGCGTTCTCAGACAGGAATCCATAGCCGGGATGAATGGCGTCTACAAACCGGCGCTTTGCCAGGTCGATAATGGCCGGGATGTCCAGGTATGCGCCCACAGGACTCTTGTTTTCGCCGATGAGATACGCCTCGTCTGCGTGGGTGCGGAACTGACCGTTGATGTCCTCATTGGAGTACATGGCCACCGTGTGAAGGCCCAGATCGTAGCAGGCCCGGAAAATACGGATTGCGATTTCCCCGCGGTTGGCGGCCAGAACTTTGTTAAAGGGTTTCTGCGTCACAAAATCACCTCAAATATTCCGCTTGGGCGCAGCACAGCCCCGCCCAAGCAAAAGTCGTAGCATGATCATTATACCGCATTCCCCATACGATGTAAAGTGCATAAATCACAAATTTCTCCCGCAGTTGCAAGACTTGTCCTTTCATATTGCATACTCTCCTGCAAATAATGCGGTTTTCCCGGCAAAAAACAACCTGCCGCAGCAAAATGCGGCAGGTTGTATGGAACATTTGAAATATTGTGATGCAGATTGTTCACGCCCTGTCGGAGCCGGCCTTCTCCAGGGCAGCCCGCGCCTCCTGGATCTTTTTCATGGAGTCATCCATATTGTCCTTGGCCCGGCCCTGAAGGGCCGTGCATCCGGCGTTCAGACTCTCATAGGTCTCGGCAACCGCCCGCTGCGCCTCCTCCATAATCCGGTCGGCATAGGCCACCGCACCGGCCACCAGCTGATTGCTCTGCTGCTGGGCGTGCTCCAGGATTTCCTTTTCCCGCTTCTTCGCCAAGGTCACGATGGTCGTTTCCTCGATCAGCTTTGCCGCGCGCTCCTCCGCGTCGCGAAGCACCTGATCCGCCTCCTTGCGGGTTTCCGCGGCGTCCTTCTTTGCGTTGGTACGCAGAACATTGCAGTTGTCAATGATGGTCTTGGCCTCTCCAAGCTGCGCAGGAAGCTGCTTCTGGAGGGTCTCCACCAGATAGAGCAGTTGATCCCGGTCCACCATGCACTTATCCTGTCCGAACAGGGCCCCCTTTGCATCGCCCACCAGGGCGGCAAGACTGCTGAGCAGCTGATCTATGGTTCTGTTCTCCATACGACTATCTCCTTGCATTTAATCTGGCTTTAAATTCCTGGATAACTTCCGCCGGAAGGAAGTCGCTGAGCTCTACATCGTAGTAGCCCAATTCTTTCACGGCGCTGGAGCTGAGATACATATACTTTTCCTCTGCGGCGAGGAACATGGTGTCCAGCTCCGGATTGAGCTTTTTATTGATCAGGCTCATGGTAAACTCCGATTCAAAATCCGACACCGCCCGCAAGCCCTTGACGATCACGCAGGCGCCCTTCCGCTGGGCGTATTGGGCCAGCAGCTCGTCCGAGGCTTCCACCTCGACGTTTTCCATGTCCTTTGTGACCTCCCGAATGAGCTGAACCCGTTCTTCCGGAGAGAACATAGGATTTTTCTTGCTGTTGTACCCCACACATACAATGAGCCGATCAAAGATATTGGCTGCGCGCTTAATCACATTGAGATGTCCCAGGGTAATGGGATCAAAGCTGCCGGGATAGATGGCTGTTTTCATAGGAATCACCTGGTATATAGATTCACCGCGGTTTTTCCGTAGCAATAGTCTTTGGAGCAAATAAGCTGGCCAACTGTTGCCGGCAGGACCTTTTCCCTGGACCGCTCACAAACTATTATACCACCTTCCGACAAAATGTCAATTTCCGATATTTTTTGCAGGGCCTTTTCCAGAAAATTTTCTGCATAGGGCGGGTCCAAAAAGATAATATCGAAGGTTTCCCGGGTGGTGGACAGATAGCTCAGATAGTCGGTCTGAAATACCGACGCCCTCTGGTCCAGCTTGGTCTTTTTGAGATTCTCCTTGATGACCTTCACCGCAGCGGCGTTCTGGTCGGTCAACACCGCATATCCCGCGCCGCGGCTCAAGGCCTCAATGGCCAGCTGGCCGCTGCCGGCAAAGAGATCCAGCACCCGCCGTCCCTCTATGTCAAACTGAATAATATTAAAAATGGCTTCCTTGACCCGATCCGAGGTGGGCCGTGTCGCCAGGCCATCCAGGGTCTTTAGCTTTGCCCCCCGGGCCGTGCCGGTAATCACTCGCATGGTGTTTCCTCCTTATCCTGCATGGTTCCCCTCTGGCTGTGATAATATTCGTATACGGCCTGGGCCGTATTCCTGGGGACCGCCTGCTGCAGCGCCTCCAGGGACGCCGCCGAAATGGCTCGAATGGTCTTAAATTCTTTGAGGAGCTGCTGCTTCCGCTTCTCCCCCACCCCGGGGATCCGGTCCAGGGAGGACCGTTTCAGGGGCTTTGACCGAAGCTGCCTCTGATAGGTAATGGCGAACCGGTGGGTCTCCTCCTGAATCCGACCGATCAGGGCGAACACCGCCGGATTGGCCTGAATGCCGATCTCCTCCCCGTCCGGGGTCACCAGGGCTCTGGTGCGGTGCCGGTTGTCCTTTACCATGCCGAACACCGGAATCGAAATCCCCATGGCGGAAATCTGCCGTCGAACCGTATCTGCGTGGGTGGTGCCGCCGTCGATCAGCAGCACATCCGGCCGCTGGTCAAAGCCCCGGTCCCGGTTCAGAAAGTGCTGAAACCGCCGCTGGATCACCTGACGCATAGAGCTGTAGTCGTCCGGCCCCTCCAGCTCCTCCACCTTAAACCGCTTATAGTCCTTTTTCAGGGGAGCGCCGTTTTGAAACACCGTCATAGACGCAACAATGTCGCTGCTGCCCAGGTTTGAAATGTCGTAGGCCTCCATCCGGCCGGGCGGCGCGGCCAGCTTCAGCATTCCCGCCAGCGCCTCCAGGGTCTTATTGGTCCGCTCCGCATCCGTAGAGACCCGTTCCGCCTCCTCCCGGGCATTGCTGCAGGCCAGCTGGACCAGCTTCCAGTGATCGCCCCGCTGGGGCACGGAGATTCGGACCTTCTTCCCGTACTCCTGCTGAAGGAACTGGGCAAACAGCCCTCCATCCTCCATGACGCAGGGCAGATAGATGTCCTTGGGGGCCAGTCCCCGGCGCACATAATACTGCTTCACCAGGGTTGCCACCAGCTCCTCCGGCGTCTCCTCCAGGGAGGTCTCCAGAACCTCCACATCCTTGTCAATGAGGCTTCCATGGACAAAGTGCAGCACCGCAAAGCCGGTTTTGGCGGTCCCTGTAAAATATCCCACCACGTCTGTGTCTGCCATGGCCCCGGAGCACACCAGCTGCTTCTGGGACAGGGCCTCAATGGCCCGGCATCGATCCCGATAGCTGGCCGCCTGCTCAAAATCCAGATGCTCTGCGGCCTCCTCCATACGGCGCTTCAGCTCCGCCGCCAGCTCCTGGTCCCGGCCCTCCAGCATCAAAATCCCCTGGTCGATCCGCCGCCGGTACTCCTCCTGGCTCATGGACTTTTGACACCAGCCGTCGCAATTTCCGATTTGAAAGTTCAGGCAGGGCCGCTCTTTTCCGATGTCCCTGGGAAATTTTTTGCCGCAGCCCGGGAGCTTCAGGGTCAGACGAATGGTGTCCAATGCCTGTTGGGTCACAAACCGTCCCCCGTAGGGCCCAAAATATCTGGCCCCGTCATTGCTTCGCCGCCCCACCATGGAAAAGGTGGGGTATGCTTCCCTCCGGTCCACCCGGATATAGGGATAGCCCTTGTCATCCTTCAGGAGAATATTATATTTGGGCTGATGCCGCTTGATGAGGCTGCACTCCAGCACCAGCGCCTCGAACTCCGACCCCGCCACAATGTAGTCAAAGTTGGCAATGCGGCTGACCATCATTCTGGTTTTCGGGGAATGGGCCGCAGAATCCTGGAAATACTGACTGACCCGATTTTTGAGTTTTTTCGCCTTTCCCACATAGATAATTGTTCCGGTTTTGTCCTTCATCAGATACACCCCGGGGCTGTAGGGCAGCGACAGGACCTTATCCTTCAGCTCCTGAGGCGTCAGGCATTCCACACTCCATCCCTCCTCCAAACGGAAAAATGCCCCATGACCATCCTTGGCCACGGGGCAAACATGCTGCGATTATTCGCCGAAATCAGAGGAGATCAGCGCAGCAAGAGCCTCAACAGCCTCTTCCTCATCGGAGCCATTGGCAATCAGCGTGATCTCGGTGCCCTTTACAATCCCAAGGGACAGCACACCCAGCAGGCTTTTGGCATTCACCCGGCGCTCTTCAAACTCCACCCAAATGGAGCTTTTGAACTCGTTGGCCTTCTGAATAAAAAATGTTGCAGGACGGGCGTGAAGGCCCACCTGATTGTTCACAACCACATTTTTCGTACACATTTCACATTCACTCCCTAAAATTCGGGCATCTCTGCCTGGCTACCTTTATCATACCAAAGAATACGGGAATCGTCAATCTTTGAAATCAGTTTTTTACGGCGCCCGCACAACTTCCTGGCCGATTCAGGGATCCAGCTCCGCAATGGTCACGCCGTCCTCTCCCTCGCCATAGACGCCCAGCCGGACGGACCTGACCCGTTTGTTCCGCTTTAAATGCTGCTGCACCGCCTTCCGAAGCACGCCGGTTCCCTTTCCGTGGATAATTCGCACCGAGGGGAGCTTGGCCATCAAGGCCCGGTCCAGGAACAGATCCAGGACCCCCAGCGCCTCGTCGGCGGTCATTCCCCGAAGGTCCACCTCTGTGGCAGCCGGCGTATTCCGAAGCTCCCGGTTGGCCCGCTCCACAAAGCGCTTGACCTGGGCCTCTCCCTCCTGCTCCGGCAGCACATAGACCTCCTGAGGCTTCACCGTGAGCTTCATAATGCCCGCCTGAATCAGCAGTGTACCGTCCTTGTTCACCTGGAGCACGCTGGCCTTGGTACCCAGCTTCAGCAGCTCCACGGTGTCCCCCTGCTTGGGGGGACGGCTGGAGACCTTCTGGGAAACCGGCTCCTGCCGGGCGGCGGCCCGGTCCTCCGCCTCGTTGAGACTGCGGCGCAGCTGGCCCTGACGCTGGTTCATGTCCTCCACGGCCCCGGCGTCCTTCAGCTGCTTTTTCATGCGCTTGATCTCATCCATGGCCTGATTGGCCGCCCGGCGGGCGTCATCAATAATGGCCTGGGCCTCCTTCCGGGCCTTGGACACCGCCTTGTCCCGCTCCTTCTTGATCTCCTGGTTGTATTCGTCGGACTGCTTTTTCGCCTGCTCCATTTGGATTTTCAGCTGCTCCGCCTGAATTCTGGCCTGCTCCATGGCCTGGCGCTGGGCCTCCAGCTGTGACAGTACATCCTCGAAATTCACGTCGTTCTCGCTGACCAGGCTTTTGGCGTCGTCAATAATCACGCCGCTGAGCCCCAGCCGCTGAGAGATGGCAAAGGCGTTGGACTTCCCCGGCACACCGATCAGCAGCCGATATGTGGGCCGAAGGGTCTCCACGTTAAACTCGCAGGAGGCGTTAATGACCCGATCGGTACGCATGGCGTAGAGCTTCAGCTCTCCATAGTGGGTGGTTGCGGCGATTTTCGCCCCCAGCTTCCGGCAGAACTCGATCACCGCCACGGCCAGTGCCGCGCCCTCCGCCGGGTCGGTGCCCGCTCCCAGCTCATCAAACAGCACCAGGGACGCCGCCCCGCAGGCCTCGGTGATCTCCACAATATTCTTCATGTGAGAGGAAAAGGTGGACAGTGACTGCTCAATGCTCTGCTCATCTCCGATGTCTGCAAACACGTTTTCAAAGGTGGAAACGCAGCTGCCATCGGATGCGGGAATATGCAAACCGCATTCCGCCATCAGCGTAAGCAGCCCCAGGGTCTTTAGCGTGACGGTTTTACCGCCGGTATTGGGTCCCGTAATCACCAGTGCGTCAAAGTCCTCTCCCAGACGCACCGTAATGGGAACCACCTGCTGCTTGTCGATCAGCGGATGCCGTGCCCGATTCAGGAGAATCCTCCCCTGGGTATTCACCTCCGGACACATGGCCTTCATGCTGAAGCTGAGTTGCGCCTTGGCGAAAATCACATCCAAGGCCACCAGGGTGTCGTAGTCCTCCGCAATGGTCTCCCGATGAGACGCCGCCTCCGCAGACAGCTCCGCCAAAATCCGCTCGATCTCCTTTTTCTCCTGAATCAGCAGCTCCCGAAGCTCATTGTTGGCCTGAACCGCCTGCATGGGCTCAATAAAGAAGGTGCCGCCGCTGGAGGAGACGTCGTGGACCATGCCGGGAATGGCGTTTTTATACTCACTGCGCACCGGCACCACATACCGGTCTCCCCGCATGGTGATAATGGGCTCCCGAAGATATTTGGCGTAGCTGGGAGAGGAAATAATCTTTTGCAGGCTGTCCCGAACCTTGCTTCCGGTGATCCGCATGTGGCGGCGAATGTCGCCAAGGGTCGGGCTGGCGCTGTCGGCAATCTCCTCCTCACTGAGAATCGCCCCGGTGATCCGCTCCTCCAGGTACCGGTTGGGTGTCAGGCCCCGGAACAGCGGAGCCAGGCATCCGGCGTCGGTGCTTTCCCCGTCGCCGTATTCCCTTACGCTTCGGGTCGTCTGCAGAACGTGGGCAATCCGCAGCAGCTCCACAGGATTTAGGCTGCCTCCCCGGTCCGCCCGCTCCAGAGACGCCTTTACGTTTTTGACCCCGTGAAACCCGGGGCTCCCCTTGTATTCCATCATATGGCAGGCGTCTGTGGTCTCCCGGAGCCGCTCCCGGACCAGGTCCGGGTCACTAACCGGCAGGAGCCTTGCCGCCTGCTCCTTCCCCTCCTCTGTGGCGCAGTGACCGGCCAGCAATGCCAGAATCCGGTCCAGCTCCAGGGTATGGAGGGATTTTTCATATAGCTCGTTCATATCCTTCATCCTCAAATGGTAATGGTAAACAATCGTTTGTAAAACTCCAAAGCCGGAACCCGCTGTCCCAGCTGTGTCAAAAGAAACGCCTCTGTGGTCTCCCCCAGCAGCCCCATGGATTCCGGCGGCAGGGAAAAGGAAAACAGCCGCTGCTTTTCACAGCCGGAAATATGCCGCATAGCCGAGAGGACCCCGGGGGAAAGGAGCTTTTCCGCCCCCTCCGGCTCCATTTTCCGGCACACGTCGCACAACACGGTTCCCCCCTGGAGGATAAAATGTGCCGCCTGGGCGGCGCCGCAGTAGCCGCAGCCCTCCAGCATGGGGGCATAGCCGATGAGGCACATCAGTCGCAGCTCAAACACCGCCTTCACCAGGTCCTGGGGCTTTTTCAGCACATCCAGGGCATAGAGACTGTTGAGCCCCAGGGCAAGGAGCTCCTGATCGCTGTGCTCCGAGGTGGCCACCATTTCCAGCAGCTGGGCAAAATAGGACCCCAGGGCCAGCAGTTCAATATTCTGATGGAGCCCGGAAAACAGATTCAGCGGCTCCGCCTCATTGACCATGTAGTATCCCCCTCGCTCATAGAGGGTGAACTCGCTGTAGGTCAGCAGCTGACAGCCCCCTCGCAGGGGACTGTTTTTCCGCTTCACCCCGCGGGCCTTCACCGAAATCAGCCCCAGCTCCTGAGAGAGCACCGACAAGATCTTGTCGTTATCCTTGTATTGGGCCTCCCGAAGCACCAGGCCCTTGGTGGTGTAAAACATGGCCATACTCCATTATGTAGTGCGAGTTATCCGGGGTCTGCCTCCGGGTCCTCGCAGGCTCTTTCCTTCACATAGATGAGATAGTCGCCGGGGGCGCCGGTTTGCAGAAACCTTGCCCAGTTTTCCTCCGTCCTCATGGTCTCTCCTCCTCCGGGAATAGTTTCTGCTCAGGCGCCGGAACCATACCCGTCAGATTTTGGGCTCTCCGGCCAAATTTACTGGTTCTGATAGCCGAAGTTCCGAATCAGGAAATCGCTGTCCCGCCAGTTCTCCTTGACCTTCACCCAGCACCGGAGATACACCTTCGTTCCCATAAACCGCTCACAGTCCGCCCGGGCCATGGTGCTGATTTTTTTGAGCATATCTCCATGCTTTCCGATGATAATTCCCTTGTGGCTGGCCTTCTCGCAGTAAATGGTGGCCTCCAGGTCGATGATGCCGCTGTCCTCCCGCTCGGAGAACCGGTCGATCTCCACCGCCGTCCCGTGGGGAACCTCCCGGTCCAGACACCACAGGAGCTTCTCCCGGATGATCTCCGCCATAATCTGTCGCTCCGGCTGATCTGTAACCATTCCGTCGGGAAACAGCTGGGGACCGGGCTGGGCATATTTTTTGACCTCCGCAAGGAGCTCCGAAATTCCCTCTCCGGTTTTTGCGGCGATGGGAATAATGGCCTCAAACCCGTGGACCTGGCTATAGGCCTGGATCACCGGGAATAAGTCCTCCTTGTGCTCCAGGGTGTCCACCTTGTTGATTACCAGAATGGCCGGAATCCGGCTTTCCTCGATGCGCTGAATCAAAAGCTCCTCCTGCTTTCCCACAGAGGGGATGGGCTCCACCAGCAGCATCACAAGATCCACGTCGGCAATGCTCTCCTGGACCACATTGTCCATATAATCTCCCAGCTTATTTCTGGCCTTGTGAAAACCCGGGGTGTCCATAAACACGATCTGGGTGTCCTCCCGATTCACCACCGCAGCGATTCGGTTGCGGGTGGTCTGGGGCTTGTTGGAGACAATGGCAATTTTCTCTCCTACCAGGGCATTGGTCAGCGTGGACTTTCCCACATTGGGACGTCCGGCAATGGTCACCATTGCAGATTTTGTAATATTCATAACGACTCCTTTTTGTCATTCTTTTGAAGATAGCAGGGCAGAAACACAAACAGCGCCGCCAGCACAAAAAAGCAGACAAGCCCCACCTGTACGCCGGTACAGGCCAGCCTCTGCCGGGTGCGAAGGAGATAATTCGGGTCCCCCCGCAAAAACAGCGCCGTTCCGATGCCTGCGGAACCCACGGCGCTTACCAGCACCCCGCCGGCGGCCGCATCCTTGGCATATCCGATCAGCGGGTGCCGCGCCGGGGAGACCCGGTCGCACAGGGCCTCCAGCGCCGTATTCATCAGCTCCAGGGAAATCACCGCCATGCAGCATAAAAGCTCCAGGCACCAGTGCTCCAGGGAAAACCCCGCCATCCCGTCAAACCATATAACGGTCACCAGGGCGCACAGATGAATTCGCAGGTTTCGCTGGGTGCGGATTCCATAGAGGATGCCCTTGGCCCCGTAGCCAAAGCCCCGGAGCAGCTTTTTCGGCTCATTCATCGGTCCGTCTCGGGATTCCCAGGCCCTCCATAATGGCATCCTCCCGGGCCCGCATCTGGCGCTTCATCTCGCCCTCGTCCATATGGTCGTAGCCCAGCAGATGGAGCACCGAATGCACCGTCAGGTAGCTCAGCTCCCGGTCCATGCCGTGTCCGAATTCCTCCGCCTGGGCCCGGACCCGCTCCACAGAGATGGCCATATCCCCCAGGGGGACCAGCTCGCTTCCCGGATCCCGAAGCGCCTCAGTGTCCTCCGGAAACGCCCCGGGAATCAGCTCAAACATGGGAAAGGACAGCACGTCCGTGGGACGGTCCACATTCCGATAGTCCCGGTTGATCTCCCGGATCCCCTCATTGTTCGTGAGCAGCACATTGACCTCACAGGGCACCTCCACCCCTTCGGCATCCAGTGCCGCGGCAATGCAGCGCTTGATCTGGGCCGTCAGGGCCGGGGTGTTTACATGGGGAACCTCTGCGTGTACCGTAATATTGTGTTTCATATCGAATTCGTCCTTTTATATGTTCTTCCGGCAGGTCTGGCTTTTTCCCGCCGTTCCTCTGCCTTTTCGTAGGCGTTGATGATTCGCTGAACCAGCACATGACGCACCACGTCCTGGGCGGTGAGCCGGCAGATGGCAATATCCTCCACGCCCTCCAGCACCCGCACCGCATCCTTCAGTCCGCTGACCTTATCTGTGGGCAGGTCGATCTGGGTCACGTCTCCGGTAATCACGACCTTGGACCCAAAGCCCAGTCGGGTCAGGAACATCTTCATCTGCTCCCGGGTGGTATTCTGGGCCTCGTCCAAAATGATAAAGCTGTCATCCAGGGTCCGTCCCCGCATATAGGCCAGAGGCGCCACCTCAATATTGCCCTTTTCCAGGTATTTATTGTAGCTTTCCGCCCCCAGCATTTCAAACAGCGCATCATAGAGGGGTCTCAAATAGGGGTCTACCTTATTCTGCATATCCCCGGGGAGAAATCCCAGCCGCTCACCGGCCTCCACTGCGGGACGGGTCAGGATAATCCGATTCACCTGGCGCTCCCGAAAGGCCGCCACCGCAGCCGCCACCGCAAGATATGTCTTGCCGGTCCCGGCAGGACCGACCCCCAGGGTGATTGTGTGATCGGTAATGGCCTTCATATACTGCTGCTGTCCCAGGGTCTTGGCCTTTATGGGCTTTCCCTTGGCGGTAATGCAGATCACGTCCTTGGTCAGGGCCGCGATTTTCTCCTCCTGGCCCTGGCGCACCAGACCGATCACATACCGGACATTCTGCTCTCCCACGGTCTCCCCTTTGGCCGCCAGCTGCAGCAGCCCCTGGAGGACCTTGGCCGCTCCCGCTGCGGCTTCCTCGCCGCCGCTGATTTTCAGCTCCATATCCCGATTGACAATAGACACACCGAACTCCTGCTCGATGATCCGAATATTTTCATCCATGGAGCCGAACACATTGATGATCTGCTCCATCCGCTCTGCGCTGATGCATATCTCCGCCATAAATCTACCTTCCATCTTCGATTTCCACCGGGACGCCAATTTCCTCCCGGCACTCATAGACGCCTTCCAGCCAGGTTCCTCCCTGGGCTCTGCGGCATTCCCTCTGCCTCGTTAACATCTCTCCCGCCGTCATCCGCCCCAGAAGCTGGGACTGTACCGCGGATTCCAGCAGCGGCTCCGGCGCCGGCCCCAGGTCCTTGGGCGTGTATTCCCGAAACACCAGCTTAGTCAGCCGGACAGGAAAGGAAAACCCGCCCGGCAGGGCCAGCTCCTTGCTTTCCATTATCTTATCATAATCCCCATAGAAAATTCCACTGGTTTTATAGAAATTTATCGTCTTTTTCCCAAGTGTCAGGGACCATCGAACCTTCTGTCTTCCGGTATAGCACTTTTCCGCCCCATTGTCCGGCGCAACGGCCCGGACTTTGGTCCAGGTTCGGGCATAGATTTCTCCCTCCCCCCGGCTAATCAGGGTGGTGCGGTCCAGATTGGTCACTCCGGAAATCAGAAGGGTCCCCTTCTCCACCAGATCCCCCGGCGCCACCATCCCGGTGCCTCCCGTGACCTCCACCCGCTCCACCAGCCCCGTTTTCTTTGCCACCACATTGGCCGGGGCCCCATTGGGGGAAATCACCGGCCTCTCCCGGCGCTCCCGGACCACCACCTCCGCCGTGCTGCCCCTGTGGTTGATGGTAATCCAGCTCAGCTCCGGCATTCGCCGCAGCATATGGTTTTTGAGGACCTGCAGATTGATCTGCCCCTGGGCGGTGCCAAATCGGACCCCCTCCTCCTCCAGGGCCTGCAATATTTTTTCCGTGGGAACCGTGGTATTCCCCTCCACCCGCAGGAACATCACATGGGTCTGGATCCAGCCGATCAGCAGCATCAGACCCAAAAGCCCTGCCACCCACAGAACCCGCAGCCCCATGGCCCTCAGGGCAGGAATTACACCGGAGACCTGCCGGACCTCCAGCTGACACATGGTTTTTTTGGCAAACTGCTCCGCCTTGGGGACCGCGCTCAGCGGGATGGTCAGCTCCAGGGTCAGCTCATCCCGCTGCCGTAGATCCCGAAACCGGATGCCCTCCTGGGCCATCCGCCACAGGCAGTCCTGGGGACAGGCCCCCTGGATTCTCACGGAGGCAGTTCCCCAAAGTCCCAGCAGACGCGGCCCCGTCATCGAATAAAGCTCACGCTGTCCAGCGTCCCCCGGAGCAGCAGTTCCGTTTTCGTCATGGATTGGATGCCCAGACCGGAGCCCTGCACCCGGACGGCGCACTCCCGCAGGTCCACGATGATCTCCGTCTGGCTGTAGGTGCGAATTCCCTTATGGCCGCACAGGAGAATCTGACGATACCCGGTGATCTCCACCAGGGAGGCGCCTAACACCTCTGCGGGAAAGGCCATATGCTCCGCCGCCCCATACACCGGCTCCATCCGGTCACGCTTCATACCATCACCCCACAGGAGCTTATGTGGGACAGGCAAGTTTCAGCACCGCCCCGCATAGGTTTTTCCGAGGTGATTCCATGAGCCGGGTATTATCCCGTCCCAAGCTCCGGGACGGACTGTTTTTCTGCGGCATTGTGCTGATGCTCTTTGCCCTTTTGCGCCTTCCGGCCCAGTCTGTCGCCGCCGCAAGGGACGGGATTGGGCTCTGTCTCAACGTGATTCTGCCCTCTCTGTTTCCCTTTTTCGTGCTCTCCTCACTGTGCGTGGAGCTTGGGGTGATCCAGCGGCTGGGGTCCCTGATGGGGCGGGTCATGGAGCCCCTGTTCCGGGTCAACGGCAGCTGTGCCGGCGCGTTTCTCCTGGGAATCCTGGGAGGCTACCCTGTGGGCGCCCGGACCGCCATTGCACTGTACCAAAGCGGGGACTGCACCCGCAGCGAAGCGGAGCGTCTCCTCAGCTTCTGCAACAACTCCGGTCCTGCGTTTATTCTCGGCGTGGTGGGGGCCGGAATCTTCTCCAGCAGCCGGGCCGGTCTGCTGCTCTACGGCGCCCATGTGGCCTCCTCGGTGCTGGTGGGGCTGGTATTCCGCTTCTATGGCGGCCACAGTCCCTCCCCCTCGGGCCCCGGCGTCTCTCCGACATCCGGCCGTCCCTTCTCCCAGGCCCTGATTGTCTCCCTGCGGCAGGCTATCCAGGCCTCCGGAAATATCTGCGGCTTCGTGGTCTTTTTCACGGTGGTCATCCGCCTGCTGTTTCACAGCGGTGTAATCTCCGGCGCTGCCGCCGTGCTCACTTGGCTGCTCCAGGGTCTGGGAATGCATCAGGACTGGGCCGAAAGTCTGCTCACCGGCGCCATCGAAATGACCTCCGGCGTCTGGAGCCTCCGAGATGCCGCAGGCGCCATGGGAGATAAGCTCTGCATGGCGGCCTTTATCCTGGGCTGGGCCGGACTGTCGGTTCACTGCCAGGTGCTGTCTTTTATCGGAACCAGCGGCCTCTCTCCCAAAACCTATTTCTTTGGAAAGCTGCTCCACGGCGTCCTCTCCGCCGGACTGATCTTTCTGATCTCCCGGTTCCTGGGCTGGAATGCGCCGCTGTCTGCCTATCTGGCCACCCAGGTCAGCACCATCGCCGGACTGCAATTCCCCCAGGCCCTGACCCTTTCCACCCTGGCCGCCGGGGCAATCTGGCTGGCGCTGGCGGGAATTTCCCTGGTGATTCCGGGAAATTCCTCTGGAAATCCCAGGGGAAAGCATGTATAATGGTCCTATTCCATCCCAGGAGGGCGTTACCATGGTATTCCGCAAGCATATGGAGCCGCACTGTGCCTATTGCCGCCACGGCTATCCCACAGATCCCGGCCAGGTGGTCTGCCGAAAGAAGGGCATTATGCCGGAAACCGGCCAATGCCGGAGCTTTCGATATGATCCCCTTCGGAGAACACCGCCCAGACCGCTGTCCGTGGACTTCACAAAATACGACAGCAAGGACTACAGCCTATAAAGCAGCCCCGCCGGAACGGTCCGGCGGGGCTGCTTTTTTATTCCGTAATCTCTCCGCAAAGATCCGTGGAGAAGATTCTCCGGACCTCCTCCGGGTCCTCGGTCTGGCCCAGCGCCCACATGAGCTTGGTCACTGCGGCCTCGGTGGTCATGTCTCCAGCCGGTATGACCCCGGCATCCAGGAGCTTTCGCCCCACCTCATAGATGGTGAAGTTACTGGGCTCATACAGGCACTGGCTGCATGCCGCCACAACGATTCCCTGACTGCGGAGCATTCGGAGCTTTTCCAGCAGATCCCGGTGGCGGAAGTGCAGTCCTCCGGCGCCGAAGGTCTCCAGCACAACCCCCCGGTATCCAATGTCCCGGAGATGATCGAAAAGCGCGGGCTTTGTATTGGGAATCAGCTTCAGCAGGAAGACATCTGTGGAAATCTGATTTTTAAGCGCCGGAACCACCCCCGGTCTTGGCGTCTGCCGGTCATAGACCCGCAAACCGTCGGCGAAAATCTCCCCCAGATAGTGGGCATTGACGCTTTCAAAGGCGTCAAACCCCATGGTCCGGACCTTTACCGCCCGACAGCCCCGAATGATATGCCGGTTAAAGGCCACGCTGACCCCCTGGATTCCGGCATCCACCGCCGCCAAGGCGCAAAACAGATTGTTCCGGGCGTCTGTGAGCATATTGTCCATTGGAATCTGGGATCCGGTGAGCACCAGAGGGATTCTCAGCCCCGGCAGCATAAAGCTGAGCATAGAGGCCGTATAGGCCATGGTGTCGGTTCCGTGGGTGATGATGATCCCGTCATAGTCTCCCCCGGCCTCATAGACGCTCTGGGCCATAAGCTGCCACTCCTCCGCCTGGATATTGGAGGAATCCAGATTCATAATCTGCCGCACATGAATGTCAAAGCTCCCCTTGAGATCGCCCAGGGCCGCAATCAGCTCCTCTCCGGTAAGCTCCGGCTCCAGACCGTCGCTGCCGGGCTTCGAGGCGATGGTTCCCCCGGTGGAGAGCACCAGAACACGTTTCATCCTTCCTCATCCTCCTCAAAGGGGACGTCGTCCTCCTCCGGAATCTGTTGGGCAAGCTCCGGCGCCTTGGCCTTGGGATTGATCCCCACCATGGTGTCCCACTGCTCCTTGGTAATCAGCAGCTGCCGGGGCTTAGAGCCCTCAAAGGGCCCCACAATTCCCTTTTCCTCCATCTCGTCCACAATCCGGGCCGCATGGGCGTAGCCCAGCTTCAGCCGCCGCTGGAGCATAGACACCGAGGCCTGCTTGGTATCCAAAATGACCTCCACCGCCTCCGGGAGCAGCTCGTCTCCGTCGTCGTCGGCCAGCGGGGTCTGAACCGAATCTCCGTCGCTTTTCGTGCCGGCTGCGTTTTGCTCGATCTCCTGAAGAATCTCCTGGGAATAGTCGGTTTCCGAAGCGTTTTTCACATACTCCGCCACCTTCTCCACCTCTTCATCGCTGATAAAGCAGCCCTGGACACGTCTGGGCTTGGACGCGCCCTGGGGGGCATAGAACATATCGCCCTTGCCCAGGAGCTTTTCCGCCCCCCGGGTTCCCATGATGATATTACTCTCCATGGCGGAGGACACCGCAAAGGCAATTCTCGAGGGAATATTGGCCTTGATTACGCCGGTGATTACATCTGCCGAGGGCCGCTGGGTGGCAATGACCAGATGCATCCCTGCGGCACGGGCCTTGGCCGCCAGCCGGGCAATGGAGGTCTCCACCTCCTTGGCCGCCACCATCATCAGGTCCGCCAGCTCGTCAATAATCACCACAATGCGGGGCATCGGCTCCAGTTCCGGATCCGTGGCGGCCTTCTTGTTAAATCCGGCCAAATCCCGCACCCGGGCATCCTCAAAGCGCTTATAGCGCCGGTCCATCTCCGTCACGGCCCATTGGAGGGCACCTGCCGCCTTTTTCGGGTCGGTGACCACGGGAATCAGCAGATGGGGCACGCCGTTGTAGATGCTCAGCTCCACCACCTTCGGGTCAATCATAATCAGGCGGCACTGCTCCGGGCTGTCCCGATACAGCAGGGACACAATAATGGAGTTCATGCACACGGATTTACCTGAGCCGGTGGTACCGGCAATCAGCAGATGGGGCATCTTGGCAATATCTCCGATGATATAGTTGCCGCTGATGTCCTTGCCTGCTGCAAAGGCCAGCACCGACTTATGGTTCTGGAACTCCTTGGAGCCCAGGACCTCCTTGATGGGAACGCTGGTGACAATGGAGTTGGGCACCTCAATGCCGATGGTCGAGCTTTTCCCGGGTACCGCCGCCACATGGACGCTGGTCACTCCCAGAGACAGGGCGATGTCCTCGTGGAGGGAGGTGATTTTGTTCATTTTCACCCCGGGCTTCAGCTCCATCTCATACCGGGTCACCGCAGGGCCCCGGACCACATTGCTGATTTTGCTGTCCACGCCAAAGCTCTCCAGGGTCTCCTCCAGCCGGCGGACATTGGTCCGCATTTCCTCGGTGTTGTCCTCCTTGGACTCCATGGCCTCCGCCAGCATACTCATGGGCGGGTACTGATACACCGGCTTCTCCTGGGCCTCTGCGTCGGACTTGGCCTCGATCTCCATGGCCACCTGCGCCGCCGCCATTTTCGCCTCTCCATGGCTGACCTTCTGCTCCTTCATAACCTCCAGCGCAGCCTCCGACAGGGGGGGCATCTCCAGCTCCTCGGGGCGCTCCTCCATCTCCGGGATGTCCTCCGGCTCATAAGCTTCCTCCTGGACCGGGACAAACTCCTCCGGCAGCGTCTCTCCTGCCGCCCTGTCGTCGCTGTCGTCGATCCAGTCGTATTTTCCCTGCTTCCTCTGAGCTGTCTCCTGCCGGACCAGCTGTTGGACCTGCTGGGTATAGCCGCCGGAGGGAATGTCAATATCAAAGGCGGATTCCTTCCGGGCCTTTTTGTCCTTTCGGAGCTTCTGGGTTTTGGGCCCCCCAAGAAGCTCGTCCTCCAAATCATCCAGGGTCAGCTGGGTCCCTCCCCCGCACTCTCTGCCCAACGGCAGATCAAAGTCCTCCGTCCGCCGTGATTCGTTGCCCCGCTGAAGGGGGATGCTTTTTGGCCGAACCATGGGCCTAGCCAGGGTAGAAAGATCCGCTCTGGTGTCATAATGTACCGGCTCCTCCTGGGGCTCGTCCAGTTCCGAGAGCAGCTCCCGCCGCTTCTCCGCCCGGCGGTGAATCAGCTTCGCCGCAGAGATTCTGAACATCCAGAAGCCCAGCGCAGCAATCCCCGCCAGAAGCACCGGCACGGCCCCGACCTTGCTGATCAGCCCCTGAAGCCCCTGGGACAGGAGCCCGGGAATGACCCCGCCGGAGCCGTTTTCCGTTCCGGTGACCCAAAGGCTCTTCACCATGCCCAGGCCGGGCTGAAAGGTGATCCGGCACAAAACGGTGTGAACCAGGGCGCTGATTGCCAGCACCTGAAGCCCTGTGGCGGCAATTCGTCCGCCCACCGGCTCATCATGGAGGAAGAACAGCATCCAGGCCATGTAGAGCATGGCCACAGGCATGATCCAATAGCCGTAGCCCACCAGGCCCTTGGCCATCCGGCTCAGAAAATCCAGAAATACCGCATGAATGCCGAACATTCCCAGCACCAAAAACAGCGCCAGAAAGGCCAGCAGCACAGACGCCACCAGGCGAATCAGCAGTGCGTCCCGTTTTTCCGCCCGCAGCTCCTTGGGACTTTTGCTGCCGGCCTGCTGTGCCTTGGATTTCGGCGTCTTGGACCGCCGTTGTGCGTCCTTTCCGGATGTGGCAGCACGCTGTGCCATAAAACCCCTCCTTCTTATGCAATCAGGGAAAGCGCCAGGGAAATCAGTCCTGCGCCCCAACAATAGTAAATAAACCCGCCGAACTTGTGCTTTGCCGCCAAATACCGAAGCAGTCCGATGCTGAAATAGCCGGACACCGCCGCCGCAAGCATGCCGCAGAGATACTGGGGCAGCTGTAGGCTTTGGCTCCCAGCCTGTAGCCCATCGTAAAACGTCACCACCACAGCGCCCAGCACCGCCGGGACGCTGAGCAGAAAGGAAAACCACACGGCAAAGCTCCGCTTCATGCCCAGCAGGGTCCCCGCCGAAATGGTGATTCCCGCCCGGGACAGGCCGGGAATCACCCCCGGGACCTGGGCCAGCCCCACCAAAAAGGCCTTCCAGGCGCTGGTTTCCCGGATGCCGTCATTTCCGCCGGAATAGCGGTCGGAGACATATAAAACCGTCCCCATCCCCACCAGCATCAGGCTGATCAGCGGCGTATTATGGTACATGGCCGCCACCTGGGAACGAAGGGGAAGCGCCAGCGCCAGCGGGATGGTTCCCACCGTGAGAAACACCGCCATACGGCGGCGGTTGGCATTGCGGCGGTTTGTTTTCCCGCGTTCCTGCCCCAGGCCAAGGAGCCCAAGGCCTCCCCGTGTCACCGCACGGATGTCCCGGTGAAAAGCAAGCAGCAGGGACAGCAGCGTCCCCAGGTGCAGGCATGCGTCAAACATCAAATCCGGCTCCTGCGCCAAAAATATATTCTGCAGCAGTGCCAGGTGACCGGAGCTGGAGACAGGCAGGAACTCTGTAATCCCCTGCACCAGGCCAAGGAGCACTGCGGTCAGATACGACATAAAAGAATCCCTCCCGCAGTATAGCACTTAATTATAGCATGCCTTCTCGTAAATTTCCACAGTTTCTTTGTCGGCTGGATTTCAGGTCTTGCGAAGGCGTCCCCGGCTTGCTACAATAGGGTAGTAAATTCATCCCCATCCCCCAACAGGAGGTCTCTGATGATTCAAAAAATATGCAAGGATATGTTTCTTCTCGCCCGCAAATCCCTACCGGCCACCCCGGATGATCTCCCTGTGGCCAAGGACCTGCTGGACACGCTTATGGCCCACCGGGACAGCTGCGTGGGTATGGCGGCCAATATGATCGGCGTCAGCAAGCGCATCATCGTCTTTACCCAGGACGGCCGGTGCCGGCTCATGTTCAACCCCGTTCTTCAACAGAAGCTGGGGCCCTACGAAACCCAGGAGGGCTGTCTCTCCCTTTCCGGCACCCGTCCTGCCCTGCGCTATCAGACCATCCAGGTCCGGTGGCAGGACGAACGGTTTGAGCCCCGGTGCGAGACCTTTTCCGGCTGGACGGCGCAGATCATTCAGCACGAGCTTGACCACTGCGACGGGATTCTCATCTGACCCGTTTCCCCAACGCACCGCCCCCTTGGTTACCATAAAACCGCATTGACACCGCAAGGCAACACCTGATATAATAAAAGCGTCAAATTCCACGGTTTTCCTCAATCTACGGCAGATTCTGCCAACACGTCAGGAGTGTACTATGAAGAAACATCGATTTTCCGCGCTGATGCTGGCCTTGCTTCTGCTGGCACAGCCCTTGACCGCGGCAGCAACCGATTCCACAGAGATTCAGGCTCCGCTCCAGGAGGAGGCCCTGACGGTACCGGAGAGCCCCACGGGTATTTTAGGCACCATCTCCCAGGCCATGAGCACCAGCGCCTCTGCCTGCGGTCTGGACGCAGACGGCTCCCTGACCCCCGCAGACGCCCTGGACCTGGACGGCGAGGCGCTGCTGCTGCTGGAACGGAACACCGGCACGGTGGCCTACGCCAAAAACATCGACCAGCGGCGGGAGCCTGCCAGTCTCACCAAGGTCATGACCTGTCTGCTGGCCCTGGAGCGAGGCGATCTCACGGCGCAGATTTCAATCACAGAGGACGCCCTGAGCACCATGGACCCGGACGGAAGCTCTGCGGGTCTGATGGCAGGGGAAACCTATACCCTGGAGCAGCTGCTGTACTGTCTGATGGTGGCCTCTGCCAATGACGCCGCCCTGGTCATTGCCGACTATATCGGCGGCAGCCAGGAGGGCTTTGTGCAGATGATGAATGACCGTGCCGCAGAGCTGGGCTGTACCGGCACCCATTTTGCCAATCCCCACGGCTTTCACGACGACAATCACTACACCACCGCCCGGGACCTGGCCAAGATCATGGAGGCCGCCCTGGAGCACCAGGCCTTCCAGGAAATCTACTCCACCCCGTCCTATGAGCTTCCCGCCACAAGTCAGCAGGATGCCCGAACCCTGACCACCACCAACTACCTCATTTCCGAGGAGGAGCTCTCGGGCTACTATGACTATCGTGTGGTCGGCGGAAAAACCGGCTTTACCACCCCCGCTGGCCGATGCGTCATCTGTGTGGCCGAGGACGAGACGCTGTCCTACTTGGCGGTGGTTCTGGGTGCCAGCGCCACAGACGAGTACGGCAATCCCGTTTTTAACAGCTTTGCCACCGCCTCGGAGCTGTTCGACTACGGCTTTGACGAGCTGACCCTGACAGACATTTTGCAGGAGTGGTCCTCCATCACCACCGTCCCCGTGACAGACGGAGAAAAGGACGCCACCCTGATTCTTCCTGCTGCCGTGCAGGCGCTGCTGCCCTACGACTATGACAGCTCTCTGCTGTCCGCGGCCTACACCCTTCCCGACCAGTCCCTGACGGCTCCCCTGGCCGCAGACACCCAGGTCGGCACCTTTGGGGTCTACTACGGCGGGACCTGTATTCGCCAGTCCCCCATGATCGTCGCCGCAGAGGTTCCCGCCGTCGTTACGCCCACCCCGGCCTCCCCCTCCCAGGACGCCGCCTCTAACCCCGGCGCCAGCCCCTCCCGGGTGATCGGCACCGTGCTGCTGGTGATTCTGATTCTCATTCTGCTGGCCGCCCTGGGGCTGGGCATTTTGATCCTTCGGGCTCAGATCATCCGGCGAAAGCGCAGAAAGCGCCGTCAGGCCCAACTGGCCGCCCGGAGGCGGAGGCAGTCCGCCGCCCGCAGGCCCCCTCGCTGACCCGGCATAGCATCACCTCACCGCGCATACATTGCGGTGAGGTGATTTGTTTTGCACAAGCTGGTAAAGAGCTGGATATTTTTCACGGCGGTACTTTTTCTGTTTCTTGCCGCCGCCATCTCCTTTCCCGCCTTAAAAACCCGATGGATGGGAGAAACCGAGGAGCAGTTGGAGGTCACCGTAGAGGAAATGGAGGAGGAGCTTTGGTCAGTCTGGGCCGAAAAATCACCCTGGAGCCGTCCCTGATTCTGTGGCTCTCTGTGCTGTGGTTCTGCCGGGAGGACCTGGTCCTCCCCTTTCTTTTGGCCGCCGCAGTCCACGAGCTGGGGCATATTTCTCTGCTGCTCCTGCTCCACCGTCCACCGAAATCCATCATCCTGGGGGTCTCCGGCGCACAGCTGGAAACCCCGGCTCTGTCCTACCTTCAGACTTGCTTGGCCGCTGCCGCCGGTCCAGTGGCCAGCCTGCTGCTGGCACTTTGCGCCCCTCTCTGGCCGGCGCTGGCCCTATATAGTCTGATTCTGGGGCTGTTTAATCTGCTTCCCGTTCCCGGCCTGGACGGCGGGGTCATGCTGTCCTCCCTGCTGCTGTGGGCCCTCCCGGAATCCGCTGCCAGACGCATTGCCGGATACCTGGGGTTGCTTACCGCTCTGGGCCTTTGGGGCGGCGCCCTGTATCTCTCCGGGCCGGGCGGCTTTGGGCTGTGGCCTTTGATACTGGCCGGCATATTCCTCTACAAGGCTCTTTCCCTGTCCCTCTGACCGCCTTTTTGAAAACGGAGCGCGCCGCCCCCAGGGCGGCGCGCCAAGACTGTCGGAAAACCGAAGGGCTTTTCTGTTATTTCTTTTTCACCTTACGCCGTGTACCGTCCGGCTCCACAATGGTGGTGTTCTCCAGCTGGTTCACCAGATTCCGTTTCACGGAGGCGATGTACTCCTTCCGCAGGGCGGCCTGCTCTGCCTGCTCCTCCGGGGTCAGCCCCTGGGCCTTGGCCTTATGCGCCAGAGCATTGATGCGCGCAATTTTCTCTTGTTCCATCGTTGGTCTCCTTTCTCATGGGAATCAGCCGTTTTCCCCACCGTTCCACTGCATCCCCCCAGGGGGTATAGCCGATCCGGCCGTAAAGTTTCACCAGAGACGCCTCGGCCTCCACCTGAGAATACCGCATTCCCATCTGAGATGCCTTGTAATCCAGGATTTTAACCAAGCCGTCGCCGATTCCCTGGCGGCGGTACTTTTTCAACACGCAAATCCGGTCCAGCTTGGCGACCCCGACGCCGCCATAGGTAATGCGCCCGGCAGCCACCGGGGTGTCATTTAGCAGCAGCACCAGATGCACCGCATAGGGGTCCGTTCCGTCCCATGCCAGCTCCTCCTCCAGCCCCAGCTCCTGACAAAACACCTGCTGCCGCAGCGCCCTGGCTGTGGATGCGTCGCCGCCGGGGGCCGTCCAGATGGATGTAATCATGGTAATCTCTCCTTATAAGAACCGCTCCAGCACCACAGCGATTCGTCCTTTTTTCGTCTGACCCTTTACCTGGGCCACCCGGAGCTTGCCCAGGCCTCGAAGGGAAATCAGGTCCCCCTCCTCCACGGCGGCGTCGGGCTTCCCCACCGGCAGATGGTTGAGCTCCACCTTCCCTGCCTGGATATATCCCACCGCCTTGCCGCGGCCCTGCTGGAAGCCGGAGGCCACAATGCTGTCCAGCCGCAGAGACGCCACGGTATCCGTCACGCGCTTCACCTTTTGCTCCGGAATCTCCAGCGCCGAGAGGGCAATGATCTCCGCCTGCACCGTGGCCCGTCCCACATGGGTCAGCTGGCGAACCAGATACTCCCCCATCTCCCGCAGCACCAGAATGTCACAGCTCCCCGCTCCGGGAAACAGGTCCCCCAGAATCTCCCGCTTGATGCCCTGTCCCATCAGGCTTCCAAGGAAATCCCGATGGCTGAGGGTATCATAGGCCGAGTAATGTACCCGCAGTGCCGTCACCGGCCCCTCCTCTCCGTAGAGATAGTCGGTCTGGTCCAGATAATCCGGCACATACACCGCCACACGGCGCTCCGCTCCATCAGTGCCGCCGAAGAACAGCGGCTCGGGAATCCCCGCCTGGCGAAACATCCGCTGGCAGAGAATCTGCTCCCGTCCGGTGAGAAAGCAGCTGGCTGCCGGAATGTTTTTTCGCTCGCCCATGGTGATCTTGTCCCAGACCCGGGCCAGAAGCACCTGGTCCTCCTTGGATTCCCCCAGGGAGGCGATAATTTTCTGTCTGTCCATCACAGCGCCTGGGGATAATACTGGCGGAATTTCGGAAGAATCCCCGTTTTGTCATCCCCCAGATGATGGTAGTTCTGGCACATGTCATAGCCGGGAATCACATTGCCCTCCACCAGAACCGGGCCGTTTTCTGAAATGGACACGTCCCAGCCCACATACTTCACCTGCTCCACCACCAGGGCCGCCCGCTTCACCAGCTCCACCGCCTGGGCGTAGCAGGGAATCTCAAAGCCCACAAAATCCGTCCCTGTGGCAGGATGCTTTTCATAGTAGAGCCCTGTGGCGTCGCAGAAGGCGGGCTTTGCGATTTTCCCGTTCTCCCACACCGGGGCGTACATGCCGCCGCTGGAGATATTGTCCACCACCCGGGTGCCGTCGCCCACCCGAATCAGCGTATACATCAGATGCGCCTGACCGTCCTTCACCAGAGTCACCATCCGCAAGGTATTGATGCAGGAGGGATTCAGCCGGTTGAGCTCCTGATTCTGGACGATCTGCTGCTCCACCAGCACGCTGCCGCTGGACATCAGCGCCTGATACAGTGCCGGATAATCCGTCACCTCCTGGGCGGTGATCTTCTGGACCCCGTGGCCGCCGAAATCATCCGCCGGCTTGGCAAACACCGTGCCGTACTGCCGGACAAACTGCTCCAAGGCCGCCGGGTCCGCCGTCTCCAGGTTTAAATAGGCCCGGCCGGTGAAATCCGAAAACAAGGACCAGAATTTTAGCTTATTTTTAAAGCACTCCCGGTACTCCGCCTGGTTCACCCGGCGGACCAGATCAATGTTGTCATTCATGGTCATAAAGGTCTTCCGCCGTTTTTTCCCGCGGACATAGGCAAACCCGAATACATGATAATCCAGGTAGCCCACCCCGTACCGAACAATACACCAGGCCATGTCGCAGAAAATGCCGACCCTGGAGCGGCCGCACTCCTTGTGGATCTCCCGAATATGCATATTCATCCGGGCAAAGCTGGCGTCCCTTACCCGATCCACCAATACCTTCAGCTTATTCATTACAAACTCCTATCCCTACCGCCGGAATCCTCCGGCTGCAAACGCAATGCACGCTGTCTGTGACGCAGAATCGGAATTGATTCCGCAGACATTATTATACACGATTTTCGTGGGGTTTCAACCGATTCTTCCGGGCAGAAAAATCTCACAGGACCCTGTCAGCCCTGTGAGATATTCCGGTCTTACTCCTTGACGATTCGAATCACGCCCATGGGCGTCTGCTGGTCGTCCTGGCCCAGGGGGTTATCCTTCAGAATCCGAGCATAGAGATGCTTGTCAATGGATGCATCGGAGGCGCCCAGAATCTGGCCCTCCAGATCGTTGATGTCCACGATGATGACCCGATAGCCAATGGCCTCTGCGATTTCCTTGGACACCTTGTCCGGCTCCAGGGGGCCCAGAACCACATAGTGGTTATAGGGGGGGATGGTGTTGTGGCAGGGGCCGTCAATAGACCGGGCCCGGTAGCCGGCCACCTTGTAGAACCAGCCCTTCTTATGGAAAATCTTCTTGCCGATTACGGAGATAAACGCAGCGAAGAGAATGCGAAGGGTTCCGCACTCCACCAAGGCGCATTCCATGGTCTCCGGCATCCCCAGGCCAATGCCATGGGGGGTCTTGGTGACATGGTTGGACAGCTTGTAGGCCAGTTTTCTGGGCTTGATCTCGTCCAGGGGGATGGCCCGTCCCTGGGTACATGCCACGCACTTCTCTGAGATAAACAGCACGTCATCCTTGTCGGAAAGCACCGGCGAGCCATACTGCTTTGCCACTTCAATGATATCATCCTTGTCCGTGACAAGGTGCGTTTTGATCGGCAGCCGCTGATAGCTGATGCCGTCTACCTCCAGCGTTCCCTTTTTTCCCTCGTTGGGCTTCAGTTCCTCCGCCATATTTAGCAGCCTTCTTTCACTTAGAATTGTCGGCTTTATCCATCACGTTTCAAAAGCATACAGTAAGTATAGCAAAATTGCGAGAATTGTCAAGAATGGAGTGCATTCTCTAGTCTCCCCCGTTTTCCTGCCCCCATTCCGAAACAGTGGATACGCCCCCGGAGAGGCGTATCCACTGGTGGTCTATTCCTGTAAATACTGTTTGGCATCCTTGAGAAAGCTCATCACAATCATCACAATGACCGCCCCAATGGGGAATGCCGCAATAATGCTCACGGACTGAAGATTGCTCATGGAGCTCTCAGAGAACAGCAGCGCAATGGGCAGCAGAATCAGCAGAAGGCACCACATCAGCTCAATGAGCTTATTGGGTTCCTCCCCCTCTCCCAGGCGGTGATAGCTGTAGCAGGAGGCCGTCAGGGCAATGGCGTCAAAGGAGGTGGCGTAGAAGGCGATCATGGTCACCAGCACCACCACCATCACCAGGGTTGCGCAGGGCATGGTCTCCAGAATGGACACGATCATGCCGTACAGGTCGCCGTTCTCCAGGTACTGGGCAATAAAGTCCGCCTTCCCGTCCATCTGCATTCCCATGGAGTAGTTCCCCAGCACAATAAAGCTCACAATGGTAGAGCCCACGCCGAACACATAGCCCCCCAGGATTGTCTGCCGGATGGTCCGGCCCCGGGAAATATTCCCGATGAAAAACGGCGCCGCCACACACCAGACCATCCAGTAGGCCCAGTAATAAATGGTCCAGTTCTGGGGAAAGTTGGAGGTCCGCAGGGGATCGGTATAGGTGGAAAGGCCGATGAAATTCTGAATCATCACCCCCAGGGAGGAAAAGCCCGTCTCCACAATGTATCTGGTCTCCCCGCCGAACAGCAGCACAAAGGCAATCAGCCCAAAGAACAGATAGATGCACACATTGGCCAGGACGCTGATACCCTTGAAGCCATGGAGCAAGGAATAGGTATAAACCAGACAGGTAATCAGCAAAATGACGATATTGATGGCCGTGCGACTCACCGCCACATGAAAGAGCTTTTCAATAATCGCAGCCATCAGCGGCGTGGCCACGCTAAAGGTTGTGGCCGTACCGGCCAGCAGCGCAAACACCGCCAGCAGGTCAATGATCCGGCCGGCCCAGCCATCGGTGTGCTTTCCCAGCAGCGGACGGCAGGCCTCGGAATATTTCTGGCGGCTCTGCTTCCGAACATGGAGCATAAATCCGAAGGCCACCGCCAGCACCAGATAGAATCCCCAGGGAATAAAGCTCCAATGGAACAGGGGGAATACGCCCGCCCAGTCCTGTACGCTGCCCAGCTCTCCGATGTGGACGTCTGTGGCATACAGCACCCATTCTGCAAAGGAGTAAAACAGAATATCCGCCGCCAGGCCGCAGGTGAACATCATGGCGCCCCAGGCAAAGAAGGAATACTTCGGCTTTTCGTCCTTTTCTCCCAGGACGATATTGCCGTATTTGGAGCAGGCCACAAAAATGGACAGCAGGAAGATTCCAAGGCCGATGACAAGATAGTATGTCCCAAAGGTGTCTCCCACCACAAACCGTATGCTGCTGAGAACCTGATTGGACTGCTCCGGCAGCGCAAAAAACAGCACGCTCAGCGCAATAATCAGCCCCAGAGGCAGCAGGGTAATTATCCAGTCAATCTGTCTTGCGGTGTTTTTCCGGTTCTTTTTCATAGCTGTCCTCCCAATTCCTTTTGGACGATCTTGTAATAATCCTTGGCGTAGCGGTATTGACACAGGGAATACGCCCCGAACTCCACACCCAGGCTCCGCTTGTATTCGCACCAGTTGCTCCAAAGCAGGCCGCAGGCGGAAATGTAGCAGTAAATTTTAATCCGAATCTCCCGGCTGCATCCCTCCGGGAAGTAGGTGTCGATCAGCCGGTCAACCTGGGGCCGATCATACATGGCATAAATGCAGAACATGGCCACGTCTATGTGGGGGTCGTGCATGCCTGCGTACTCCCAGTCGATCATATAGAGCCTTTCCCGGCCGTCGGCTCCCGGGGAAAAGAGGAAGTTATCCGGCACCGCATCAATATGGCACAGAACCGGCTCCATCTCATGGCGCTTCAAATAGGACTGAAGGGACAATACCTTTTCCTTGGTCTCCTGATAGTCCTTGTAGGCCGAGGGCGCCCCGCCCCAAAGGGATTCGTAGAAGCTGATCTGGGGAAACAGGTCAAAGCTGTGGTCCACACGGAGCTTCTTATTATGGAACGCCCGGAGCTTTTCCATGCACAGCCGGATCTCCTCCCAGTTCTCCGGGTCACAGGTTCTGGCCTGGGGCAGCATCTTTGTGATTTTATATCCGTTGTCCGGATTGATATAAACCACGTCGTCACAGATATTCATGGCGCCGATGGTCCGATATACCGCCGCTTCCTGGGCCCGGTTGATGAGCCAATCCGTCCCCTCTCCGGGAATCCGCATAATATACCTCTGCCGGCGGCAGGTAAAGGAGAAGGACCGGTTGGTCATGCCCTTTTTCAGCAGCGTGATCTCCGTGACCTCCAGGGAATCCACCTGCAAAGCCTGAGCGATGGTCTCGATGGCGGAGGTTTTAAGCTGGTTGGAGCCGCTGTCCAGCTCCCGAAGCTGCTCGTAGGTATTGATCTCCACCGCCTGCGCCGCCGGCACCACCCTGGCCGGGATGGACATTCTGTCCTTCCCCATTAGCGCCTCCTCCCAGAAGGCATGGTCATACTGGGGCAGACGGCACAGCTCCTCCATCCGCTCTCGGAGCCGCTGGGCATCCCGGTCCAGCAGATAGCATACGCCGATCATATGGCTGCCCCCCTCGCCTCTGGCTACCGTCATCAGCTCCAGCTTGCGGCTCACCCGAAGGGTGCTGTCACCGTCCGCTCCGTCGCTGACCATATACCAGGAATACAGCTCCCGCTGCCGAAAGGGATTTTCCCTGCACCACACGTCGCAGGGCACCACATAGGTGTTGGACAGGTACTTTTCCGCCAGATACAGGGAATACAGATTGTTCCGCTGGGCATATTGGTCATTGACCAAAAGGGTTACCCCGTATTCGTCAATGAGATATTCGTAGTGCTCCTTCATAAAGCCCACGACCACATAGATCTCTTGGATTCCAACCTCCCGGAGCTGGCGAATCAGCCGTTCGATCAGCGGCTCCCCTTGGATCTCCAGCAGCCCCTTGGGGGTCTCCGTGTTGATGGGCACCATGCGCATTCCATATCCTGCCGCCAGAATCACCGCATTCTTGGGCGCGCGCTGCCGCAGCATTTCCCGGGATTTTTCCGTGAGGGCGTAGGCGTCATCCAGATACCCCTCTGCCGCCAGGGTTCGCAGAGAGCGGTTGACCACCCCCAGGGAATGACCGCTGGACTCCGACAGAGCCCGCTGGTTGGCAAAGGGCTCCCGGGCCAAGGCGTTTATCAGATCAAGCTCTTGTATGTTCATGTACATCACCATTTCTATTTTTGTGAACGAACACATCATAGCATTCCTCCCCCTCCCTGTCAACCGCCCCTTTGGGGAGGAAATGCTTTTCCGGGATTGGATTGGGCGCCCCGGCCGCCGGTTCTCCGCCATTGTCTCCAATTTTCCCTGCTGTATCAGGGCAAACTGCACATATGTTTCACAATTACGCACAATTATATTACCTGTTTTTTGTGAAGGATTTACATTTTTTTAGGATTTGGGCTAGATTATTTATTCTTCTGCGGAAACGTGGTATAATCCAGAGGAATTTTATAGTTAAGGATGATACGACACCATGATAACAGTCACAAACCTCGGGGTACAATACGGCGGCAGCATTCTGTTTAAAAATGCGGACCTGCAGTTTAACCCCGGCAACTGCTATGGCATTATTGGAGCCAACGGCGCCGGAAAGTCCACCCTGCTGAAGATTCTCTCCGGCGCACTGGAGTCCACCGACGGTCATGTGGACGTGAAGCCCGGGGTTCGCATGAGCGTGCTGCGGCAGGATCAGTTCCAGTATGACGCCTACAGGGTGCTGGACACCGTCATTATGGGCAACCAGCGGCTCTATGACATTGGCAAGCAGAAGGATGCCCTCTATGAGAAGGAGGATTTCTCCGACGAGGACGGTATTCTCGCCTCGGAGCTGGAGGCGGAATATGCCGAGCTGGGGGGCTGGGAAGCGGAATCTGATGCCTCCCGGATGCTCCAGGGCCTTGGGATTCCCGTGGAGGACCATGAGAAGCTCATGGGGGACATGGATGGCCGTGACAAGGTGAAGGTGCTTCTGGCCCAGGCCCTGTTTGGAAATCCGGACATTGTCATGCTGGACGAGCCCACCAACAACCTGGACAACGCCTCCATTGAATGGCTGGAAGACTTTTTGCTGGACTTCCCCGGCATGGTCATTGTGGTGAGCCACGACCGGTATTTCCTCAACACCGTCTGCACCCACATTGTAGACATCGACTACGGCAAGATTAAAATGTATGTGGGCAACTACGACTTCTGGTATGAGTCCTCTCAGCTGGTTCAGGCGCTGATTCGCAATCAGAACAAGCGCAACGAGGAAAAGATTAAGGAACTCACCGAGTTTATCGCCCGGTTCGCCGCCAACAAGGCCAAGAGCAAGCAGGCCACCTCCCGTCGGAAGCTCCTGGACAAGCTGACCATTGAGGAGATGCCTGCCTCCTCCCGCCGGTATCCCTATGTGGGCTTTAAGCCGGACCGAGAGGTAGGCAAAGATATCCTCTTTGTCACCGACGTCAGCAAAACCGTCGATGGCGTAAAGGTCCTCGACAAGGTGAGCTTTGTGCTGAACAAAAACGACAAGCTGGCCTTTGTGGGCAACAACGAAATTGCTCAGACCACCATGTTCAAGATTCTCATGGGCGAGCTGGAGCCGGACGAGGGCACGGTCAAATGGGGCGTCAGCACTTCCCAGGCCTATTTCCCCAAGGACAACACCGAGTTCTTTGAGGGCTGTGAGCTGAACATGATCGACTGGATGCGGCAGTACTCCGAGGATCAGAGCGAGACCTATCTCCGGGGCTTCCTGGGCCGGATGCTGTTCTCCGGAGAGGACGTATACAAGCAGGTGAAGGTGCTCTCCGGCGGGGAGAAGGTCCGGTGCATGCTCTCTCGGATGATGCTCTCCGGCGCCAATGTGCTTCTGCTGGATCAGCCCACCAACCATCTGGATCTGGAATCCATCACCGCCGTCAACAACGGCCTTACCGCATTCCCCGGAAACGTAATCCTGGCCAGCCACGACCACGAAATGGTCCAGACTGTGGCCAACCGGATCATTGAATTTAAAGAGGATGGGACCTATGTGGATCGGGCCATGACCTATGACGAATATCTGGAGTGGAAGAAAACACAGAATTAACCGCTCCACATCATCTGGAGGGATTTACTGTGGAATTCAATCGGGAAAAAGTGCTCCAGCTTTATGCCGGAGGTAAAGAGGAACTCCGTGCGCAGCGCTCCAGGTCCAACTCTATCGAGTTTTACTATACCGAAAAGATTCTTCGGGAATGCCTTCCAAAAAACGCTCACATTTTGGAGCTAGGCTGCGGTACGGGATATTACGGGATGCTGTTTGCCGACCTCTGCGCCTCCTACACGGGCATTGACCTCTCTCCGGATAACATTGCGGAATTCCGCCGGAAGATTGATCGTGCCCAAAAAACTAATCTCCGTGCGGAGGTCGGGGACGCCACCGCGTTGACAGGCATTCCAGATAACGCCTTTGATGCGGTTCTCTGTCTTGGGCCCATGTACCACCTGCCGCCGGCGGAACGGCAAAAGGTATTTCAGGAGTGCTATCGGGTAGGCCGGGAACACGCATGCTTTGCCTTTGCCTATATCAACCGTATCGGCGTCTATGCTGGGGCCTGTGTAAACGACCACTGGCGGGACATTTATCCCAACGAAACAACAAACCGGTATATCTTTTCTCTTGATACCGACGATGAAAAGCCAGGCCTATTCTTCTTTACCTCTCCAGAGGAAATGGAGGCAGACGCAAAGCAGCACGGGTTTTCCGTCCTTGCCAACCGGGGATTGGATTTCTCCTTCGCCTCCTGTGCCATTGACGGCATGCGTGACGAGCAGTTTTCGTGCTACCTAGATCTGGCTGACCGCATGAGCAGCAGCCCATCCTGTACCGGTCTGGCCAACCACGCCCTTCTGCTCTGTAAAAAGAACAATACTTTATAAAAGAAGGTATGCAATATGAAACAAGTGATCTTTTCCAAGGAAGCCCCTGCCGCTGTGGGCCCCTATTCCCACGCCATTGACTGCGGCAATCTGGTGTTTCTCTCCGGCCAGGTGCCCCTGGTCCCCGAGACCGGGGCTTTGGCACAGGGCGGCATTGAGGGTCAGGCCCGGCAGATGTTCGCCAACATCCAGGCCGTTTTGGCCAGCTGCGGCATGACCTTTGACAACGTCGTCAAAACCACCGTGTTCATGACCGATCTCAAGGACTTTACTACCTTTAACGAGATCTACGCCGAGTATTTCCCCGAAAATCCTCCGGCTCGGTCCTGCGTACAGGTGGCCGTACTGCCTAAGGGCGCCTTGGTGGAAACCGAGTGCGTCTGCGTCAAGTAAGGGGGAAACGACTATGCCTGTGAATCTAAAAGGACGCTCCTTCCTGACGCTGATGGACTTTACCCCTGCCGAGATCCGCTATCTGCTGGATCTCAGCCGCGATCTCAAAAGCAAAAAGCGGGCCGGTATTCTCGGAAAAACCCTCCGGGGAAAGAACGTGGTGCTGCTCTTTGAGAAAACCTCCACCCGTACCCGCTGCGCCTTTGAGACAGCCATCCACGATGAGGGAGGTCAGGTCACTTATCTGGACGCCGGCGGCTCTCAGATGGGGAAGAAAGAGTCCCTGGAGGACACCGCCAAGGTACTGGGCCGCTTCTTCGACGGCATCGAATACCGGGGCTATGCCCAGAAGGTGGTGGAAGATCTGGCCCTGTATTCCGGCGTGCCGGTCTACAACGGCCTCACCGACGTAGACCACCCCACCCAGATTCTTGCGGATATGCTCACCATGGAGGAACACATCCAAAAGCCCTTGAAGGAGTGCAAGGTGGTCTTTGTGGGTGACGTCCGCAACAATATGTGCTACGCCTGGATGTACGGCTGCGCCAAAATGGGCATGACCTTTGTGGGCTACGGGCCCCAGGCGCTGATCGACCAGGTGGATCCCCAGGTGCTTCGGCAGGTGGCCGAGATTTCTCAGGAAACCGAGGCGCAGATTTCCCTTAGTGACGATATTTCCTCCATCCAGGATGCGGATGTGCTCTACAGCGACATCTGGGCCTCCATGGGAGAGGAGGATCAGATTCCCGCCCGGGCAAAGCTCCTGGCTCCCTACCGGATCACCCAGGAGATGCTGGACGCCACGGGAAATCCCGACGTGAAGTTCATGCACTGCCTGCCCTCCTTCCACGACTTTGAAACAAAGATGGCCAAGACCTGGATCGACCAGGGCGTGGACATCCGGGAGGTAACCGACGAGGTATTCCGCGGGCCCCACTCCATCGTCTTTGACGAGGCGGAAAACCGTATGCATACCATCAAGGCCGTTCTGGTGGCCACGTTGGGCTGCTGATAAACAAAAACCGTCGGAGATCCGACCATGGGGTCAGATCTCCGACGATTCTTCAGCTTGTCAAAAAACCTCGTAGAGTTTCGCCGCCCCGGCGGCGAAATAGAGTGAAATCATGTTCCGCCAGGGCGTGTACATGGCGGAACATACCTCTCGGCCTGAAAGTGTGGCTTTTGTGCGCCTCTAGCGCACAAAAATGCGCGTATCAGGCCGCAATCCCTTTGTCGGAAAAGCCTTCCGGCTTTTTCGACAGTCTCTCTTATGGCAGCTCTCCGTCAAAGACGAATTCCGCCGGTCCGGTCATAAAGACGTGATTGGTGTCCTCGTCCCAGCGGATCCGAAGGTCTCCCCCCAGTAGCCGGACCGTTGCCTCCCGGCCGGATTTTCCGCACAGGTACGCCGCCACCAGCGTTGCACAGGCGCCGGTGCCGCAGGCCAGGGTTTCTCCTGAGCCCCGTTCCCATACCCGCATACGCAGCAGCTCCGGAGATTCCACCTTCACAAACTCCGTATTGGTGCGTTCCGGGAAAATCTCGTGCTGCTCAAAGGCCGGACCAATTCGGCATAGATCCAGGTCCTCCACCTCCGGCAGAAACACCACGCCATGGGGATTTCCCATGGATACTGCGGTGATGCCGTAGGTCCTTCCGTCCACCGTCACCGGGCAGTTAACCATTTGATCTCCCTCCGCCCGGACGGGAATCTGCCCAGGCGTCAGCACAGGCTCCCCCATGTCCACCGTCACGGACTGGGTCACACCGTCCTTTACCGTCAGCCGCAGGGTTTTTACCCCGGCCAGCGTCTCCACCGTGATTGTCTCCCTGTTGGTCAGCCCCCGGTCGTGGACGTATTTTCCCACACAGCGGATGCCGTTTCCGCACATTTGGGCCTGAGACCCGTCGGCATTGTACATCACCATTTGGAAATCCGCCTGCTGAGAGGGGCAAATCAGAATCAATCCGTCGGATCCGACCCCAAAGTGCCGGTCGGAGACCCATCTGGCCAGCTCCGGCGGATTGGGCACCTGCTCCTCCAGGCAGTTGACGTAAACATAGTCATTGCCAAGTCCCTGCATTTTTGTGAATTTCATACCATACCTCCCTGGGATGCCGTCAGGCTGTTTCGGTAAATATACCATCAAATCGCCGGAAATGCAACGGTATCCCGCGGAAATCCCCCTCCGGGGCCATATCATGTTTGTTTGGAGTGTGAATCCATGTCAATTACAATCCGTTTTGTGACGCCGGCGGACCTCTCCGCCGTAGCCCAGGTGGAGTCGGCCTGTTTCCCCGCAGCAGAAGCCGCCACCGTCGATGCCTTTGCCACACGCATCCGGACCTTCCCCGAATCCTTTCTGGTGGCCTGTCAGGACGACAAGATTCTGGGAATCCTCAACGGCTGCTGCACCGACAGGCCGGAGCTGGCCGATGCCCTCTATGAGCCCCACTGTCCCCATGATCCCTCCGCACCCTGGCAAACCGTATTCGGTTTGGCGGTGCTGCCGGAGGCGCAGCATCAGGGCATTGCCGGCGCACTGATGCGCCATATGATCTCGCTGTGCCGCCAGCGGGGCAAGCAGGGCATCATTCTCACCTGCAAAGAGGAAAAAATCAGCTTCTACCAGGGCTTCGGCTTCCAGTGCCGGGGAAAATCCGACTCCTGCCACGGGGGCGTCATCTGGTATGACATGATATTGCCCCTGACAGATTTGTCTGTGTAACATAACCGGCCGGGCCGCACCATCATACGGTGCGGCCCGGCTTAGACTGTCGAAAAAGCCGGAAGGCTTTTCCGACATAAGAATTGCGGCCTGATGCGCGCATTTTTGTGCGCTTTAGGCGCACAAAAGCCACACTTTCAGGCCGAGAGGTATGTTCCGCCATGTACACGCCCCGGCGGAACATGATTTCACTCTATTTCGCCGCTGCGGCGGCGAAACTCTACGAGGTTTTTTGACAAACTGAGGCCGGGCCACACCATCATACGGTGCGGCCCGGCTTATTTACTGCTGAGACTTTTTTCTGGCCTCCGCCATGAAGCCCTCGAAGTTCTGCTGGAATTTTTGGGCCAGCTCACTGGTATAGCCGGACACAAAGGGGTGTCCCTCCGCCGCAATGGCATCGAGAAACGCCTGGCAGTGCTTCTGCTCCATAAAGCTCACCTGTAAGAGCCTTTGGTCCCGGTCATACAGGGCCACAGGCCAGCGGTATTTGCTCACCACCAACGGCTCCGGCATGGCATAGCCCCACACCAGGTCCTCCACAGGAACCGCGCGGCTGCCAGGACCCTTGGTGTACCAGAGATAGGTTCCCACGCGCACCCGCTCAATTTTCCGGGCGTTTTGGAACGCCTCTTCTGCATCTCCGGTCACGGCCAGGGCCTTTTTCTGATAGCAGCCCCCCAGCACCAGAACCAGCTGCAGCACCGCCAGCACCAGGAAAATGCCGCCTCCCAGCCCTAGACCCAGGGTCAGGTTCCTTTGGAACAGCCCCACCTGGTCCAGGTTCACCTGATACGGAACGATACATTCCCCGCTGTCGCCTCCCTCCTGATAGCCGGGAAGCTGATACTTGTCAATGCAGTCCGTCATAAAGGTCACCATATCCTCTTCCAGGTCTGTGACGGTGCCGCTGACGGTACCCAGGCCGGTCAGGGTTTCCAGATCTCCCAGGTAGTATTCATGGCTCTGCTCCATGGCCCGTTCCAGGAGATTTTCATGGGCGTTTCTTTTGTCCATAACCGCCATATAGGTCCCATCCTCCGCCGGAAGCAGATAATAGGTTTTCAAGGTCTCGCTGGCCCCATCAGAATTGCTGGAGGTCAGATTGGCAAAGGCCACAATCACTTCGCTGGCGTCAAAGGAGACATACTGCCCCTCCAGCTGTTGGTTGCTCAGCTGGGACAGTGGGGTTGGTCCGGCGATGATCTTTACAAGTCCGCCGCCGCTGACTCCCAGTAACACAATGGCCAGCAGACTGCAGATGATGATTCTGGGCAACACACATTTCAGGCTTTCCCTGCGCAAGGTTTTTTTCATGGTATTCACTCCGCTCTTCCCCGGGCCCCGTGGCCCCGGCATTGATTCCATTATTATAGCAGATTATTGTGAAGATACAACCCGCAACTGTTATTTTGACCTTAGCATTCGAAGGAATTCACGTTTTCCCGCAAAAGCGTATTGACAATTCCCCCGATATAGAGGAAACTATAGCATAAGAGAAAGGAGTCCTCACATGAACGGTTATGTGCTGGCCGTGGATCAGGGAACCACCTCATCCCGTGCCATTTTATTTAACAAACAGGGCGGCATCGTCGCCAAGGCCCAATATCCCATCACCCAGCACTATCCCACCCCCGGCTGGGTGGAGCACGACCCGATGGAGATTCTCTCCACTGAGCTTCTGGCCATGGCGGAGGTCTTTGAAAAAAGCGGACTGAGCCCCACGGACATTGCCGCCATCGGCATCACCAATCAGCGGGAAACCACCATCGTCTGGGAGAAATCCACGGGAAAGCCGGTGCGCAACGCCATTGTCTGGCAGTGCCGCCGCACTGCGGACCTGTGCGCCCGGCTTCAGTCCCAGGGTGCCGCCGAGCTGGTCCTGGAGAAAACCGGTCTGCTCATTGACCCCTATTTTTCCGGCACAAAGATCCGCTGGATTTTGGATCAGGACCCGTCCCTTCAGCGCCGGGCGGAAAACGGCGAGCTGCTCTTTGGCAACGTGGACAGCTGGCTGATTTGGAACCTCACCGGCGGCCGGGTCCATGTGACGGACTATTCCAACGCCTCCCGAACCATGCTCTTTGACATTGACCATCTTTGCTGGGATCAGGAGCTTTGCCGGCTTTTGAACATTCCCATGGAAATGCTGCCCACCCCGGTGCCCTCCTCCATGGTCTACGGTACCGTGGCCCAGGGGCTCCACGGGCTGGAGTCCCTGGCCGGGACCCCTATTGCAGGATCTGCCGGAGATCAGGCGGCGGCGCTGTTTGGCCAGTGCTGCTTTGCCCCCGGCCAGGCAAAAAACACCTTTGGCACCGGCTGCTTCACCCTGCTGAATATCGGCGATAATAGCGTCCGCTCCCACCACGGTCTGCTCACCTCCGTGGCCTGGACCCTGAACGGAGAGACCTCCTATGCCCTGGAGGGCAGCGCCTTTCACGCCGGCTCCGCCATTCAGTGGCTCCGGGACGAGTGCCATGTGATCGCCGCCGCCCATGAATGCGACATTCAGGCGGAAACTCTTTCCGGCAACGACGGAGTCTATTTCGTTCCGGCCTTCACCGGCCTGGGTGCGCCCTATTGGGACGTCAATGCCCGAGGCAGCTTTTTCGGTCTCACCCGGGGCACGGGAAAGGCCCATATGTGCCGTGCCGTGCTGGAAGCCATCGCCTATGAGGTGGCCGATCTGGTGGATACCATGCACCTGGAATCCGCCACAAAGATGCGGGAGCTTCGGGTGGATGGCGGCGCCAGCGTCAGCGACTTTATGATGCAGTTTCAGTCCCATCTGCTGAATCTTCCCGTGATCCGTCCGGCTATGGTGGAGACCACTGCGGCGGGAGCCGCCTATCTGGCCGGTTTGGCCACCGGTGTCTGGAGCGGCACCGACGAGCTCTCCCGCATCCAGCAGGCAGACCGTGTTTTCCTGCCCGACATGCCGGAGGACACCCGACAGGCGCTGCTGCGCCATTGGCACGCCGCCGTGGAGCTTTCCCGGCAGTGGGGCCGAATTTCCAACCTTTGACCCATCAAATAGGAGGGTACCATGATTTCTGAAAAAATGAAGCGCCTGGCCGAGAACAATTCCGTGATCCGGGCCATGTTTGAGGAGGGCCAGCAGATGGCCCGGGCATACGGCCCGGAAAATGTCTTTGACTTTAGCCTGGGCAATCCCTCTGTTCCGGCTCCTGCCGCCGTCCGGGATGCCATTGAGGAGATTCTCCGGGAGGAGGACCCGCTGACGGTCCATGGCTATATGTCCAATGTGGGCTACCAGGACGTACGCCAGGCCGTGGCGGAGCATCTAAACCGCCGGTTTGAAACCGACTTCTCCGCCGACAACATCATCATGACCGTAGGCGCCGCCGGCGGCCTGAACGTCATCCTCAAGACCCTGCTGAATCCAGGGGACCAGGTGGTGACCTTTGCCCCGTATTTCACCGAGTACGGCAACTATGTGATGAACTACGACGGCGTTCTGGTGGTGGTCTCTCCCAACACCGAGACCTTCCAGCCCAATCTCAAGGAGTTTGCGGAAAAAATCACCCCCAAAACCAAGGCCGTCATTGTCAACAATCCCAACAATCCCACCGGGGTGGTCTACTCCCACGAGACCTGCATGGAGCTGGGCCGCATTCTTCGGGAGAAACAGCACGAGTTCGGCACCTCCATCTATCTGATCTCCGACGAGCCCTATCGGGAGCTGGCCTATGACGGCGTAGAGGTTCCCTATCTCACCAAATACTACGCCAATACCATTGTGGGCTACAGCTGGTCCAAGTCTCTCTCCCTCCCCGGAGAGCGCATTGGCTATCTGGTGATTCCCCGGGAGTGCGACGACTATGAACTGCTCTATACGGCAGCCGGGATTGCCACCCGGGTCTCCGGCTTTGTAAACGCCCCGTCTCTGATGCAGCGTGCCGTGGCCAAATGCCTGGAGGCGCAAACCGATGTGGCCGCCTACAACCGGAATCGGGAAACTCTGTACAACGGTCTCCTGGACTGCGGCTTCCAGTGCATCAAGCCTCAGGGGGCGTTCTATCTCTTTGTCAAGGCGCCCACCCCGGACGAAAAGGAATTCGTACAGCGGGCCAAGGCCTATCATCTGCTTCTGGTGCCCGGCAGCAGCTTCGCCTGCCCCGGCTATGTGCGAATCGCCTACTGCGTCAGCCATGACACCATTGTCCGCTCCCTCCCCTATTTTAAAAAGCTGGCCGCAGAATACGGTCTGTAAAATAAGGAAGCGCACAGCCGAATCACCGTCGGCTGTGCGCTTTTTTAGGAGCATCGATCCAGAGGCGCCTTTCGCTGCTGGCGGCGAAGGAGCATCCGGAGCATCGGATAGGTATTTCTTCCAAAGGTCTCATAGAGGCCGCAGCCCTTGTCCACCAGACACACCAGCACAGCCTCCCGGCTTTTTGGCGGCCTAGCGGTCAGGGGAAACATATGGTGGGCAATGATGTCCCGTTCCGTCTTGGACAGGACCACATCCTCCTGGGCGTTTTTCAGCGCCACCCCGGGGTGGTGAAATCCATGGAGCCGGTGGCTGGGATCCGGTACATGCCAATCGTAGAGAAAATAGTCGTGAAGCAGCGCCCCTCGGACCAAGCTGCGCTGATCGCATTTTAATCGCAACAGCTTCGCCAGCCTCAGGCTGAAATAGGCCACTGCCAGACAGTGAAGCAGCACGGTGGTGTCGCCGTGCTGAATGGCCAGATCGCTGAGCCAGAACCGGGACTCCGTAAGCAGCGGGATCAGCTGGCGTTCCAGCTGACGCAGCAGCCGCATATGGTGCATGAAGCATCGAACCTTCCCTTTTGGTTTTTGATATTCTAGCACAGAATTCCATGGCTGGCAATGGGATTTCCGGGGAATTTACAAAGCCGTCACAAAGCGTCGAAAGCAGTCCCTTTTATGGTACAGTTCCTGTGGTATTCTACAGATACCAACAGAAAGGGGCTGCATCTCATGTATGAATTTCGGAATGTAAGAGGCCATGTGGAGGTCTACAACCATCGGGGAGAGTTTCTGTTCTCCGCTGACAGTGAGCGGGAGGCCCGGGAGGAGCTGGAGGATAACTGACCTTTCCGGAGGGCGCCGTGTCCCTTCTGCCGCAGTTTTCTATTGCGCCCCAGGGAAATCCGGAGTATACTATTTTGGAAAGGCAATCTAGGAGGACACCCCATGAGCTTCAAGAACGCACTGGGACATTTCAAAACCATTACCCATCACAAGCTGCTGGTGATGCACTACTGCTTTCAGGTAGGGCTGATCCGTCAGGGGCTGATGCACGACATGTCCAAGTATTCCTGGACGGAATTCCGCATTGGCGCAAAATACTATACCGGAACCCACAGCCCTAATGCCGCCGAGCGACAGGCCATCGGCTATTCCACCGCCTGGCTTCACCACAAGGGACGAAACCGGCATCACCTGGAATACTGGGTGGACTACGGGAGCAACGGAAAGCCCCTGGTAGGCGAGCCCATGCCCACCAAATACATGGTGGAGCTGTGTCTGGATCGCATCGCCGCCTGCAAGGTCTACCACGGGAAGGCCTACACCGATCAAGACCCTCTGGACTATCTGGACCACAGCCGAGATGCCGGCTTGATGCATCCGCAAACCAGAAAGCAGGTGGTCGCCCTGCTGACCATGCTGGCCCAGGAGGGCCAGGCACACACCTTCCGATATATCCGGCAGGTGGTGCTAAAAAACCCGGTCAAATGCTATTCCAATCTTCCCGTCAAATCTGCGCATCCGGAGGAGAAGGACCCCTGCTTTCTATCCGGCCAGCCCCTGAAGGACCTGGCCTCTACCCTGCCCACGCCCTTTTACCTCTATTCTGAGGAGGAGATTTTGGAGCGGTGCCGGACCCTCCGGGCTGCCTTTGGGTGGAATCCTGGTCACAGACAGTTTTTCCCGGTCAAGGCCACGCCCACCCCGGCCATTTTGCGGCTGCTCCACAGCCAGGGGCAAGGTGTTGTCTGCTCCTCCGCCTCGGAGCTGCTGCTCTGTGAGAAATCCGGCTTTTCCCCGGAGGAAATCCTCTTTATGCCCAATTTCCCCACCGACGCCGACATTCGGAAGGCGGCCCGGCTGGGCTGCTCCGTGATGCTGGACGGCGCCGATCTTGTGGAGCCCTACGCAAAGGCCGGTATGCTCCACGGAACCGTGGGGCTGCGCGTCAATCCCGGAGGCATATTCCGTTTTGGCCTGACAGAGGTCCGGATGGAGGGGGTAAAATTCGGCATGACCCCGGCTGGGGCAAGGGACTGCATCCGGGCCCTGCAAAGCCATGGGGTTCGGTCCATTGGGCTCCATGGGTACTTCGCCGGAAACACCCTGGAACCGGAGTACTACCCCACCGCCGCAAAAACCCTGCTCTCTCTGGCCCTGGAGCTCCAGAAGGACACCGGCATTTCCATCTCCTATCTGAACATTTCCGGCGGCCTGGGAATCCCCTACCGCCCCGAGGATCGCCCGCTGGATCTCATGGCCGTTGGCCAATCCCTCCGGGAAACCGTGGAGGCCCTCACCGCCGGGACCCCCTTGGAGGGCATCGCCATTGATACGGAGCTTGGCCGCTGGGTAACCGGCCCCGCCGGGATTTTGGTCACCCGGGTGTGCCACGTCCGCCGGGGATTCCGCAATCTCGCCGGAGTGGACGCCTCTGCCGCCGACCTGATGCGGCCCATGATGTACGGGGCCTACCATCACATTTCCGTGGCGGGAAAAGAGGGCTGCACCCGGCGCCAGTCCTGGGACGTTGTGGGCTCTGTCTGCGAAAACACGGATAAATTCGCAGACAGCCGGATGCTGCCGGAGCTGGAGCCGGGAGATGTGCTGGCCATTCACGACGCAGGCGCCCATGGGCGCTCCATGGGCTACCAGTACGGCGGTCGTCTGCGCTGTGGGGAATATCTGCTCCACGGGGACCACCATATAGAGGAGATTCGCCGCAGCGAGACGCCGGAGGATTATCTCTCCACCCTGATCTTTTAGGCCCCCAACGTAATGGCAAACACCGAAGCCCCCACCACGGTCAGCACCACCAGCCCAAGCAGCACCGCCGCCTCCACGCAGTAGGGAATCAGCCCCCACAGGATTCTTCTGCGCCGGATTTTCTGCAAATACGCCTGATGAGAGGACGCCCGGGTGGGCATGGGCAGGGAAAGATAATCGCTGAGATACACGGTACTTTTTGCTGCTGCTCGCATCAATCATCGCCTCCTTCTTTGGATGGCTTGATTCTATCAAACAGCTTGTCCCATAAAACGTACAGTGCGCGGCATTTCCGTTGAAATGCCGCGCACTGTGTTGCGTTTTCATCTCTTGTCACTGGAGGATCAGCCAAACCGTCTCGGTGTCTGCGCCGATTTGAAAGCTCTGTTCCACCGGAAGCGCCTCCCCAAGGGACTGGACCTCATCATAGGGGACCCCATAGACCGCTGTGCCGTCCTCCAAGGTTCTGGTCTCCACCTGGGAAAACCGCGCTGAAATGTCCTCCGGGGTCCAATCCCGGAGGAGATAGGCCTGTCCCTGACATCCTGCCCGGTCCAGCGCCTGCTCCCGTGACGTGGCGTCCGAGTCTTCGCCGCCTGCACCCGGGGCCATTTTGGGCGTCCGGGCATTCATCCCGGTCTCCCCGAACTCTGCCGGAGCCTCTGCTTCCTCCGCAGTCCCGGCGTCCTCGGCAGTCTCGGTATCCATCGGCTCCTGGAACGCCGCAGCTACCTGGGGCACATTTTCCTCCTCCAGGGTGCCCACGGCTCCCTCCGCCGCAGAATTGGAAAGCGGCAGTCCCGGCGAAACCTTGGAAAATACCAGCACCAATATGGCGGCGGCCGCCGCAATTAAGGTGAATTTTCCGTTTTTCAGCCAGCGCTTGGGGGTATACCGCTCCTTCTCCCGGCGAATCTCCTGCATCACCCCCTGGGCAATTCCCTTGGGTGGGGCCTCCTGGACCCCCGCAACGCCCTCTGCAATGGCCTTTTGGCTCTCATAAAGGGCCCGACAACCTGAGCACTGGGCAAGATGGGCCTGCAGCGCTGCTTCCTCCTCCGGTTGGGTCTCCCCGTCCACACTGCGAAGGATCAAATCCAGGTATTCCTCACATGGGCTCATCGCTGCATCCCTCCTTTCTTCTTTTTAGACGAACCGATCTCAGAAAAGTTCCCAAGAAGAAGCTGCCGCATTTTTTCTCTGGCCCGAAAAATCCTGGATTTCACGGTGCCGGGATTCATATCCAGCACCTGACCGATTTCCTCGTAGCTCATGTCCTCCAGGGCCCGAAGGCTCAAAACCGTGCGGTATTCCACCGGCAGCTGCTCCAGGGCCTGGAGAACCGCCTCCCGGTCCTGGGCCCGTTCCGTCAAAACCGCCGGATCAAAGCTGCTGTCCGGCAGATCCAGCGCTCGGCTCTCCTCCGGGTCGGTCAGAGACACGGTCTGATACCGACGCTTCCGCCGAAGATGGTCAATACAGGTGTTGCTGGCGATACGGCAAAGCCAGGTGGAGAATTTGCTGTCAAACTGGAACATCCCAATGGCGTGCCACGCCTTTAAAAACGTCTCCTGGGTCAGGTCAAAGGCCGTCTCCCGATCTCCGGTCATCCGAAGCGCCAGATGATACACCCTGGCCTCGTGGGCCTTGACCAGCTGCTCAAAGGCGTCCTCGTTTCCGGCTCCGGCCAGCTCCACCAGCTGTCTTTCGTCCATGCTCTCACCTCAAATTCTGTACCACGCCCTTGGAGATCCGGTAGATTTCCTCCAGCGTGGAGACCTGGGCCAACTGCTGCTTATAATATCCCGCGTGGGGTACTCCGTGAAGATACCAGCACAGGTGCTTTCTCGCCTCCAGGCAGGCGATATGCTCTCCCTTGTCCTGGGCCGCCAGCTGGATTTGCCGTAGGGCCGTTTGAAACCGTTCTGCCAGCGGCGGCAGAGGCCAAATGGGCTCCCCCTCCAGGGCGCACCGGGCCTGTCGAAACAGAAACGGGTCCCCAAAGGCCGCCCGGCCGATCATCACATGGTCCGCCCCGGTATACTTGAGGATCTTCACCGCATCCTCGGCGCTGGCCACGTCGCCGTTGGCCGCCACGGGAATGCGCACCGCCTGCTTGACCGCCCGGATGGCGTCCCAGTCCGCCCGGCCGGTATACATCTGTACCTTGGTCCGGCCATGGACCGCAATGGCAGAGGCGCCGGCCTGCTCCACACGCTTGGCCAGCTCCACGCAGTTTACGCTGCCCTTATCCCAGCCCTTGCGCATTTTCACCGTCACCGGCACGTCTACCGCCCGGACCACCGCCCGCACAATGGCCTCCGCCAGCTCCGGCGTCCGCATCAGCCCGGAGCCGTCGCCGGTATTGGCCACCTTGGGCATGGGACAGCCCATGTTGATGTCCACAAAGTCACAGCCGCTGATCTCCAGCGCCATGCCTGCGGCCCGTGCCATAAACTCCGGATCATTTCCGAATATCTGTAATCCGCAGATGCTCCCTTCATTTTTTCGAAGCAGCTGCTTGGTTTTTTGATCGCCATAGCACAGTGCCCGGGAGGAAACCATCTCCGTCACCGTCACATCTGCGCCATATTCCGCCGCAATGGTGCGGTATGCCCAGTCTGTCACCCCAGCCATGGGGGCTAATATCAATTTTGGTTTCGGCGTATGCATATATGCGCCTCCTTTTCCCGCATATCATAGCATAGTTCCCGAAAAAAAGCCACTGCTTCCCGCATCTCCTTTTTCGGCGGCGCGGCGGCAACTATCTTCCCTTCCTTCCACGGTAACAGGATTTTGGCACGCCGAAAGGGACCGGCGGAAAGCCGGTCCCTTAATTTGCACCAAAAGCGGGAGGTAGAGCTTTGTAAACACCGCGCTTACCCCAGCAGGCCTGTGGACTGTAGAAACAGAATCAGCATCATCACCGGGGCCACATAGCGGATCATCACGGTGTAGATGTGCTTGCGCCGGAACTTATCTCCGCTGCGCTCCATCTCCTCAATGACATACCCGGGCTTCTTCACCCAGCCGATCAAAATGGTAGACAGCAGCGCAATCAGCGGCATCATAACGCTGTTGCTGATGTAATCCATAATGTCCAGCAGCTGGCCGGTGGATCCATTGGGCAGCTGCACCTCGAAGTAGAAGATGCTGTAGCCCAGTGCAATCACCGCGGAGGCCCCCAGATAAATCACCGACAGCACCAGCACCGTCTTTTTCCGTCCTGTATGGAAAATCTCCATGCAGTTGGCCACAATGGACTCCAGCACGGAAATGCAGGAGGTGAGCGTGGCAAAAATCGCCGTAACAAAGAACAGCACGCCCACGACCACCCCCGCCTTGCCCATGGCAGCGAACACCTTGGGCAGCGAAACAAACATCAGGCTGGGGCCTGCACTCATGCCATCAGGGCCGGAAAACACATACACTGCGGGAATAATCATGGCGCCGGCAATCAGCGCCACCGCCGTATCAAAGAACTCAATTTGGTTGACCGCCTTATTGAGGTTCACCTCCGGCTTCACATAGGAGCCATAGGTGATCATAATGCCCATGGAGACGCTCAGGGAAAAGAACAGCTGACTCATGGCATCCAGCAGCGTCTGAAGAAACCGGCCTACGGTGAGTCCCTCCACATGGGGGGTGAGGTAATAACGCAGTCCCTCCATTCCGGTTCGGAGCGCTCCGGTTTCATCTGTGTGGCGGAGGGTCAGGGCATACCCGGCAATTACCACCACCAGCACCAGCAGCACCGGCATCATGTACTTGGAGACCCGTTCAATGCCGTCTTCCACTCCGTTGTACACGATCAGCGCCGTGGCCCCCATAAATAGCAGCGCAAACACCACCGGAGCCACCGGGGACGTGATAAATGAGGTAAAGTACCCATCCCCCGCCGCCGCTTGGGCGCCGCCGGTCAAATAGGTCACGGCGTATTTCGTAATCCATCCGCCAATCACTGCGTAATAGGTCATAATCAGCACCGGCACCAGGAAGGTCAAAATGCCCAAGAACTTCCATTTCGGCTGCATTGCCTCATAGGCCCCGATGGCGCTTTTATGAGTCCTGCGGCCGATGGCAATGTCCGAGGTCAGCAGCGTAAAGCCAAAGGTCAGCACCAGTGCCAAGTACACAATCAGAAATAAACCGCCGCCGTCCTTTGCTGCCAGATATGGGAACCGCCAAAGGTTTCCCACACCCACAGCGCTGCCGGCTGCGGCCAAGACAAATCCAAGCTGTCCTGAAAATTTGTTTTTCTTATCCATTGCGATCCAATCTCCTCTTTTTCACTTGCCAGAATACTATATCATATGTTATAGTATCAGTAAATCAAATGTTTTTACTGACATATATAAAAATTTTTAATTGGTGTTTTGATGAAAGAGATTAAGGATCGTTATGAAATATTGTTAAAGGTCTGCGAAACCGGCAGCTTTTCCAGCGTAACCGCCCTATGGATGCCCGACGTGGTCCGTCATTTCCAGCTGCACTATCCCAAGGTTCAGGTGGAAATCCTGGACGGAAACTACGATGAGATTCGGGATTGGATCATCCATGGCCAGGTGGACTGCGGCTTTTTGTCCTCGATTCTTGCAGAGGGGCTCCAATTCCATCCGCTGTGGGATGATCCGCTCTGTGCGGTGGTGCCTGTGGGACATCCTCTGGCGGCCCAGGACAGCATTTCTCTGGCCCAGCTGGCCAAATATCCATTGATTATCGAAACCCCGGGGTGCGACAATGACATCCAGCATTTGCTGTCCAAAAGCCGTATCAAGCCCCACATTGCCTACAGCTTTCGGGACGACACGCTGATTATGGCCTTTGTTCGCAGCGGATTGGGGGTCACCATCTCCCAGGAGCTGGTGCTCCGCGCCTTTGCCCGGCAGGTGGCGGTCCGGCCCCTTACCCCGGTGTGCTTCCGCACCATCGGCCTGGCCTTCTCCAAAACCGCCAGCTCTGTGGTGTCTCAGACCATGCTGGACTATCTGCGGGAACACTTGTCCCAGAAATAGCCCATGAAAGAAGGGCCGCGATCCCATTTCGGATCGCGGCCCTTTGCTTTATTCTTCCGTTTCGGTGACATCCACATACAAGGTGCCCACTGTGGGCGCCTCAGGGGCTTTCTCCGGGGGCTCCTCCGAGGTTTCCTCCTGGACCTCCTCCGGTGCAGGCTCCTCTGCCTGAGGGGCCTCCTGCTCCTGGGCAGCCCGGAGCTTCTCCATCTCCTCGTAGAGACGAGCGATCTGCTCCTTGGCGTCGGCAACCTTGTCGCACCAGGGCTGATAATCCTCCTGGGCAGGCTCCGTCTGGGCCTCATAGTCCCGATAGTACAGGCGGCCCAGCTCGATGTAGGCCTTTCTCACCTTATCCTCTTCTGTGGCAATGGCCAGCTTAATCCGGCCGATCCCAGCCAGGGTCTTGGTCTGCTGCACTGCGGTCTGCGCCACAGAGCCTGCGGCGCTGGCCACTACGCCAGCCTGCTGCTTCACTTTATCAAAGAAAGACATAACACAACATCCTTTCTGTTTTCCGGGTCATTTTGATTGTATGCTTTTTCCCCTCGGTTGTCAATAGCTCCTGGGTACCCACAAACAAGAATGTGTGACAAATCCCCTAAAATTAGAACAGTCCCGTAATCACGCCGTTTTCGTCAATGTCGATACGCTCTGCCGCAGGGACCTTAGGAAGGCCGGGCATGGTCATAATATCCCCGGTCAGCACCACAATAAAGCCTGCGCCGGCAGAAATCTTCACCTTGGCCACGCTGACCGTAAAGCCCTCCGGGCGGCCCAGCTTGGTCTGATCGTCCGACAGAGAGTACTGGGTCTTTGCCATACAAACCGGCAGGCTGCCATAGCCCAGGTCTGTGAGCTTCTGGATGCTGTCCTTGGCCGCCTTGGAATAGGTCACCCCGGCGCCGCCGTAGATCCGCTTCACAATGGCCTCAATTTTCTCCGGAATGCTCTGGTTCAGCTCATAGGAGAACCGGAAGGTGTGAGTCTGCTGGCACAGCCGCAGGACCTCCTCCGCCAGCTCCAGGCCGCCTGCTCCGCCCTTGCCCCAGACCTCGCTGAGCGCCACGTTGACGCCGTACTGGGCGCACTTCTCCCGAATGAGATTCAGCTCTGCGTCGGTGTCCTGGGAGAAGCGGTTGATGGCCACCACTGCAGGCAGGCCATAGACCTGGGTAATGTTCTCCACATGCTTGAGCAGATTGGGCAGACCCTTTTCCAGGGCCTCCAGGTTTTCACTGCCCAGCTCTGCCTTGGGAACGCCGCCGTTATACTTCAGGGCCTTCACTGTGGCCACGATCACCACTGCGGAGGGATCCATTCCGGCATAGCGGCACTTAATGTCCAGGAACTTCTCCGCACCCAGGTCCGCGCCGAAGCCTGCCTCTGTTACCACATAGTCGCAGAGCTTCAAGGCGGTGTCCGTGGCGGATACCGAGTTGCAGCCGTGGGCGATATTGGCAAAGGGGCCGCCGTGGACAATGGCGGGGTTGTTCTCCAGGGTCTGCACCAGGTTGGGCTTGATGGCGTCCTTCAGCAGCACCGTCATCGCTCCCTCGGCCTTGAGGTCATGGGCCGTCACCGGCTCTCCCTTTCGGTTGTAGCCGATGATAATCCGGGCAATCCGCTGCTTCAGATCCATCAGGTCGCTGGCCAGGCAGAGAATCGCCATGATCTCGGAGGCCACCGTGATGTCAAAGCCGTCCTCCCGGGGCACGCCCTGCATTCTTCCCCCCAGGCCGCAGACGATGTTGCGAAGCTGCCGGTCATTCATGTCCACACAGCGCTTCCAGGTGATGTTCTTTACGTCAATATCCAGCGCATTGCCCTGCTGGATGTGGTTGTCGATCATGGCCGCCAGCAGGTTATTGGCTGCCCCAATGGCGTGGAAATCCCCGGTGAAGTGAAGGTTGATGTCCTCCATAGGCACAACCTGGGCATATCCGCCGCCGGCGGCTCCTCCCTTTACGCCAAAAACCGGCCCCAGAGAGGGCTCCCGCAGGCACAGCATGGTGGATTTCCCCATATGGCAAAGGGCGTCTGCCAGTCCGACGCTGGTGGTGGTCTTTCCCTCCCCGGCCGGTGTGGGATTGATGGCGGTGACTAGAATCAGTTTTCCCTTCCGGGGGGCATTTTTCAGCGGGGCCAAATCCAGCTTGGCCTTATATTTGCCGTAGTACTCCAGAAGATCCTCCTGGATTCCCGCCTTCTGCGCAACCTCTCGGATGGGAAGCATCTCGGTGCTCTGTGCGATTTCAATATCAGTTTTCATCGTTCTACACTCCTATTCCAGATGATTGGTGTTTCGGGCAGAAAAAATAGCCAACTGCCCGGACAAACAGCCCAGACGGTCGGCATTTCTAGGACCATACTCCATGTGGTACTCCACTTCCGTCAGTTGTATGGCCATACTCAGCATAGCATTTCCCCTGGGTTTTGTCAATAGCAAAATCCGTGGTTTCCATTTGAAAGGCTCCTCCGGCTGGATTTACCACCATAAGATCCACCCTTCCGGCACAGACTACCCTGTGAGGTGATCGATATATGATACGGACCATTGCCTGGATTCTTCTGTGGGCAGGGCTGCTAAGCTCCACCGCCTCCGCGGAGGACTATATCCGGTGGGTGGACTTTGATGTGCCGGTCTCCGCCCTGGAGACCGCCATGGAGCTGGACATTGCGTCTCAGGGACAGGAGGTTGTTCTGAGCTGGGTGGATATTCTGGCCCTGGCCGCCACCCGCCGGGGCAGCGGCCAGGTCACCTCCGACCAGGTCCGCGAGGCGGCAGAGGCGCTGGGCAGCGGCGCCCTTCCTCCCGAGGCACAGCGGCCCGATTATCGCTACTATCAGGAGGCCTACGGCGCCGTCCTGGGCGGGCTGCTGGGCCACTACGCAATTCGCAGGCCCGGCGGAGCGTGGAAGCCGGCCTACGGGTTAAAGGCTTTTTGCCCGGTGGCCGCCGGCTGGGACTTCACCCATTGTCAGGACTTCGGCAGCCCCCGGAGCTTTGGCTACGCCCGGCCCCACCTGGGAAATGATCTCATGGGCGCTCTGGGCGCTCCCATTGCGGCCGTAGAGGGCGGAACGGTGGAGGCCATGGGCTGGAACCGCTACGGCGGCTGGCGGATTGGCATCCGCTCCTTTGACCGAAAGCGGTATTACTATTATGCCCACCTCCAAAAGGACAGTCCCTATGCCCCGGGGCTTCAGGTGGGGGCCACGGTGAATGCCGGGGACATCATCGGCTTTATGGGGCACACCGGCTATTCCAGCCGGGAAAACACCAACAATATCGAGGTGGTGCATCTGCATTTTGGCATTGAGCTGATCTTCCGGGAGCAGCAGAAGGATGGCGACTGCCAGATCTGGATTGATCCCTATGCCATTGCAGCGCTGCTGGCCCGTCATCGGGTTACAGTGGTCCGAGACGAGGCCTCGGGGACCTATCGTCGAGCCTATGAATATGTGGATTTGGACCGTCAGGCCCTTCCCACAGCTACAGTCTGGTGATGTCCGGGGCCTTTCTGGGGGCAGTCCGCTGGAATTTGATGTTGGGATACCCCAGCACAAGACAGCGAACCACCGTCTCATGCGCCCGCAGCCCCAGCAGCTTGGGGATTTCCCTGCTGATTCCTGCACAGGCCGTGAAGTATCCGCTGTACAGGCAGCCAAGGCCCTGGCTGGCCGCCATCAGCTCTCCATAGGCAGCAGCCGCTGCGGCATCCCGTGCGTTTTGGGTTTCCGACACAAACAGCAGCAGCAGCGGAGCGCCAAAAAACAGCGGGTCAAAATTGGAATCCTCTCTATGCTGGGCCGCCCAGCGAATAAAGTTCTCCGCCCGGCGCTTCTCTCCCGGATCCTCCGTGGTCTCCCGCTGGGTCCTGCCCAGGGCCTCCAAGGTCCTCAGTGCCTCATCCAGAAGGGCCGGAATCCCTTCCGTCACCGCAATATAGCGGGTCCCCTGAAGGTTTTTTGCGGTGGGACAGGCTCTGGCCGCCCCAATAATTGCTTGCAGCAGCGCCTCCGGCACCGGTTCCTTCTGATAGTGCCGGCAGGACCGGCGGCTCCGCATCATGGAAAGCAGCGCCTCCGGCGCCACAGGCGCCCCCACAGGCTGGACGTCGTCCATGGGCAGCCGGTCCTCTGTCAGGGCATTTTTGGGGCAGACCGCAATACAGTGGCCGCAGCCGATACAGTTCCCCGGCGCCGTCAGGGCCGCCTGATGATGCTCCAGGGTCAGTGCCCCGGGAAAACAGTCGCTGACACACAGGCCGCAGCCAATACAGCGGCTTTGATCGATTTGAATCATATGCATTCTCCTATCGCCCGTTGTTGAATTCTATAGCGTATTATATCAGACTTTGCGGAAAAAAGAACCCCCTTGCCGAAATCCGGACAAGGAGGTTCTTCTCAGGCAAGCTCCGTTTGCTTCCGGAACAGGCCGCTTAGCACCAGCATGGAGACTGCCGCGGTGCAAACTGCGGCGTAGGTCTCCGTAAACCAGGGGGCAATGGGATATGCACCGGTAACCACCTGGAGCACCGTCCAGGCTACCGCAACAATGCCGGTTAGAATCATGCTAACACAGGCCGCCTTTCCGCTGCGCTTCTTTTGCACAATGCCAATCAGCAGCACCACGAAAATCGCCCCCCGCAGGGAGTAGGCCGCATAGACCACGTCCAGCACCATGGTCTGCTTGACCAGGGCAATGGCCCCAAGCCAGCAGATCACGCCGGAAAGCGCCGTCATAACACGGCTGACCCTCAAAAGCGTTTGGGGAGAGGCATCCGGATGCTTCGGCTCATAGAGGTCCTTTGCCAGCATGGTGCCGGAGGACAGAATAATCGGAGAGACCGTGGACATAATCGCCGCCAAAATGGAGGCCAGCACCAATCCCCCAGCCAGAGGCGGGAGATTGAGCATCAGGGTGGGCAGGGCCAGCTTTGCCTCGGTCACCAGCTCTCCGGTGCTGCTGAGCAGCGTTCCCTGCTCCGACATAATCCGGGCCGCAATTCCCAGCGTTGCGGTAATAAGGCCAAAGGGCGCAACCACCAGGGCCGTGCAAAAGCAGGCATGCTTGGCGGTCCGTTGGTCCTTGGCCGCCAGCACCGGCTGAATTCCCGCCTGGGCGGTACAGGCCCCCAGAAGGGACGCAATGATCCAGGAGGAGATTTTGGTTCCGCCGATGGAGGTGGCGCTGAGAAGGCTGGGATCCACCGCCCTTGCCTCCGCAAAAAACTCCGAAAATCCTCCCATACGGGTCACGCAAATCAGCAGCGCCAGAATCACCCCGCCGTACATCACAAACAGATGCATACAGTTTGCCGCTGCCACGGAGCACATTCCGCCCAAAATTGTAAAGACAATAAACACGGCTGCGAATATGGTGGCTGTCACATGGAAATCCAGGCCCAGCAGCGCCTGGCCCAGCTTCCCTGCCGCAATGATCTGGCTCAGTCCCACCACCAGCATCACCAAAACCAGCAGCACGCAGGAGACCTTTCGGGCCTGTTTTCCGAAAAATTTGGAGATAATCCCCGGGATGGTGTTCATATTCAGGCTGCGATACAGCTTGCAGAAAAACACCGCCAGAAATAGCACTCCCAGGCCGTTGGCAATGGTATACCACGCCCCGGAGAGGCCAAAGGTAAAGCCATACTCCGACACACCAGAGGTGGCGGTGCCTCCCAGCCACTCCCCTGCGGCGGCAAATACAATGGCGGACATGCCCATCTGCTTTCCCTGAAACGCTCCGTCATTTTTCGTGCGCCGGGAGGATACAAATCCGATCCCAAGGGTAAGAGCAAGATAGGCCAACACAACCAGCAATTCAAAGGACATAGATGGATGACACCTCCAAAACATTGGAACCATACCAAGGTTTAGCTTTATTATATAACCAGTTAGCTATATTGTCAAACACACCTACGCCAAATATGTTTCCCTTTCTCGCCGGTTTTTTCGGCGAATCCGCCAATCCCCCGGTCAGATGCCAAATTCCCCTAGGAGCATGCCGAAATGACACCGGGTTTGTGCCGCTGAACAATCGACAATATTCCGCGAAAAACCCATGATTCTCAGAAAATTCACAGAATCCCCTTGAGAATTCCCGCAAATATGGTATACTTTTGTTTTGTATCATGGATCACCGGAATCCTTCGATCCCACAACAGAAAGGAATTCTATGGCACAAACAAAAACAAAGCGAAAAAAAAAGCGCTCCACCGGTCAGCCCATCAGCGCTGCCATGTTGCTTTTGATTTTTCTGGCAAGTCTCATGCTGCTGCTTTTGCTGTTCTGGATGGTCTTCCACCGGGATGATTCCCCGTCGGAGCAGGACTCGGCGGAGTCCCCAGTGGCCACCCAGACGCTACCTCCCTCAGAGCTGGCGGCGGAATGCTTTGGCACCAGCAATGGCTATAAAACCTATACATCCCCCACAATCCTTGGCACCCTGGGCATTGACGTCTCAGAGCATCAGGGCAGCATCGACTGGGCGGCCGTCGCCGCCAGCGATGTGGACTACGCCATCATTCGGGCGGGGTACCGGGGCTACACCGACGGCACCACCAACGAGGACCTCAGCTTCCGCTACAACATAGAAGGCGCACTGGAAAACGGCCTGGCGGTGGGAATCTACTTCTTCTCCCAGGCCCTAAACGAGGAAGAGGCCATTGCCGAGGCAAAAACCGTGCTGGAGCTGATCTCCGGCTATGACATCCAATATCCCATCTACTACGACTGGGAGCCCATCGACAACGACACCGCCCGCACCGACACCATCAGCGGCACGGAGCTCACCAACTGCGCCCTGGCCTTCTGCCAGACCATCGAGGACGCAGGCTACCAGGCCGGAGTCTATTTTAATCTCTCCCTGGCCGCCCATCTCTATCATCTCTACGACCTGCGGGACTATGATTTCTGGCTGGCGGAATACCAGGACACCCCCTCGTTTCCCTTTGCCATCCATATGTGGCAGTACACCAGCGAGGGGACCGTCCCCGGCATCTCCACTACCGTAGACCTAAATCTCAGCTTTCAGAAAACCACATAACCCGGACCTCCTGGCCTTCGCTGCAAAGCGCAACGGACAGGAGGTTCTTTTCCCACACTAAAAATTGCAGGTCTGTACCATCCAGACGCCACCGGTCCCCCTCCCTGCGAAAAACCGTTTCATTGGGGAAACCCGGCAGCCCGGTGCCAAGATATTTATAATAGCTCTCCTTCAGGGTCCACAGGGTGTAAAAGTCCTCTCTGCGGCACCCGCCCTCCCGAAACCAGGCGTATTCCTCCGGGCTCATCACACGCTCCGGGACCCCCTCCCGCACCGGACGATGCCGCTCCAGGTCTACCCCCAGAGGGCTGTCACCCAGGGCGGCTGCCGCGGCCCCGCGGGTGTGGCTCAGGCTCACCTCCGGCCCCTGACGGAGAAAGGGCCTGCCCCTCTGGTCATGGCACAGGGGCGTCTCCTCGGGAAGATTACGGCCCGCCAGGCCCCGTCCCAGCAGTCTTCGGGATCCGGGCACTGGGTCTTCACATTCCAACACATAGAGTTCGATCATAAAACCTCCAAAAAAGCAGCCGGCCTCCAAATGGAAGCCGACTGTCATTTTGTGTGATTAGCCCTGCTTCATCCGAGCGAAGCAGTCGGAGCAATACACAGGTCTGTCAGACTTGGGCTCGAAAGGAACCTTTGCCTCGCCGCCGCAAGCAGCGCAGGTAGCAGTGAAATACTGTCTGGGGCCACGCTGTGCATTCTTACGGGCGTCACGGCAGGCCTTGCAGCGCTGGGGCTCATTCTGGAAGCCTCTCTCAGCGTAGAACTCCTGCTCACCGGCGGTAAAGGTAAACTCAGCGCCGCACTCTTTGCAGACCAAAATCTTGTCTTCGTACATAACATTTTCCCTCTCTTTAAACAGATAGATTTGCCCCGCACGTTTTGATGCAAAGGGCGGTTTATTGTAAGCGGCCTGGGCGGGCCGAACTCACCAACGCAATCAGGAATCCAACGCATCAAGGAACCGTCTGTCCCGGGGGACATGACGCGCTTGAACTAGGCCACGCCATCTGACTGCAAGGCAAATCTACAAGAGCGGGCTTATCACAGGGAGCAAGGGATACATCCTGAAGGAGCGAATTTTTTCGCAATCTAACTATGGCTCATTATACCACGAATGATGCCAATGTCAATAGTTTCTAAAAATTATTTTAAAATTACCGTCATTTTTGTTCGTTTTTTATGATTCGAGCAATTTCCTCTGCCATCATCTGGGCCGTTTCCTGGGTAGAGGCCTCTACCATCACCCGGAGCAGCGCCTCGGTGCCGGAGGGCCGGACCAGGATCCGTCCGTCTCCGCCCAGGAGCTTCTCCCGCTGCTCGATGGCCTTCCGGACTGCGGGAGCCGCAATCAGCGCCGCCTTTTTCTGAGCGTCATGGGGTCCCGGCACGTTAATCAGCACCTGCGGGTACCGCTTAATCTCCGCCACAAGCTCGCTGACCTGCCTGCCATATTTGCTGATAATGCTGAGGAAATGCAGTGCCGTCAGCTGGCCGTCTCCGGTGGGCATGTGGTCCAGGAAGATAATGTGGCCGGACTGCTCGCCCCCCAGCACCATGTCTTCCTTCCCCATCAGCTCCCGGACATTCCGGTCGCCCACATCGGCACACAGGACCTTAAAGCCCTTCTCCCGGGCAAATTTGTGCAGGCCTATATTGCTCATCACCGTGGCGACAAAGCCGTTGCCCTTCAGATCCCCGGCCTCCTTCATGGCCTGGGCAATCAGGGCCATGATCTTATCTCCGTCGATCTCCCGGCCCTTTTCATCCACCGCCAGGCAGCGGTCTGCGTCTCCGTCAAAGGCAATGCCCACGTCGTAGCAGCCCTCCGCCACCAGCTTTCCCAGGGCATCGAGATGGGTGGAGCCGCAGCCGGCGTTGATGTTCACCCCGTTGGGCCGGTCGTTGATATACGTCACGTCCATATCGTAGCGGTTGAAAATTCGCTGAGCCGTTACAGAGGCTGCTCCGTTGGCGCAGTCCACCAGGACCCGGAGATCATGGGGATCCCCCTTTACCGTGGAAACCAGATACCGGACATAGGCGTCCATGGCGTGGCGGTCGTCATAGGTGACACCAATATCCCCCCCCTGACAGGTGGGCAGGGGCTCCTCATTCAAAATCAGCTTCTCAATGGCCAGCTCCATCTCATCCGGGAGCTTGGAGCCGTCAGGGCCGAAAAACTTGATGCCGTTGTATTCATAGGGGTTATGGGATGCAGAGATCACCACGCCGGCTGCCGCCCCGCTTTTCACCGTGAGATAGGCCACTGCGGGGGTGGAAATCACGCCCAGGGTGTGAACGTTGGCCCCGCAGGAGCACAGTCCCGCCGTCAGGGCGCACTCCAGCATATCCGAGGAAATTCTGGTATCCTTCCCGATGACCACCATGGGCTTTTCCACGCCGCTGTTCCGAAGCGCCAGCGCTGCCGCCTGTCCGATCCGAAAGGCCTTCGGCGCCGTGAGCTGCTGATTGGCAATCCCCCGAATTCCATCTGTTCCAAATAGTTTCCCCATAATAACTTCCTCCTTATTCAATCCGCAGCTGCATATCCTCTGTCATAAGATTCTGCAAACCAAGATGATCATATGCCAGCTGCGTCACGCACCGGCCCCGAGGGGTCCGTGTTAAAAATCCAATTTGCATCAGGTAGGGCTCGTAGACATCCTCCAGCGTCACGGCCTCCTCCCCGATGGTGGCCGCCAGGGTTTCAAGGCCCACCGGGCCGCCGCCATAGTTCTGGATAATGGACCGAAGCATCCGCCGGTCCGTCTCGTCCAGCCCCAAATGGTCCACCTCCAGCCGGTTCAGCGCATCGTCGGCGGCCTTGCGGGTAATCACGCCGTCGTGATAAATCAGCGCAAAGTCCCGAACCCGGCGAAGCATCCGGTTGGCAAGCCGTGGGGTTCCCCGGCTCCGGGAGGCAATTTCGTAGGCCCCCTCGGGGTCGATCTCCGTTCCCAGCAGCGCCGCACTGCGGAGGACAATCTGCTGAAGCTCCTCCGGCTGATACAGCTCCAGCCGGAGAGACACCCCAAAGCGGTCCCGCAGCGGCGAGGACAGCTGTCCTGCCCGGGTGGTTGCGCCGATCAGTGTGAACTTGGGGAGGTCCAGCCGAATGGAGTTGGCCGAGGGACCCTTCCCGATGATAATATCAATGGCATAGTCCTCCATGGCGGGATAGAGCAGCTCCTCCACCACCCGGTTAAGCCGGTGGATCTCGTCAATGAAGAGAATATCCCCCTCGCTGAGATTGGTGAGCAGCGCCGCCAGATCTCCGGTTTTTTCAATGGCAGGGCCTGAGGTCACCCGGAGGCTGACGCCCATTTCGTTGGCGATGACACCGGCCAGGGTGGTTTTTCCCAGTCCCGGAGGACCGTACAGCAGCACATGGTCCAGAGGCTCTCCCCTTCTGCGGGCCGCCTCGATGTAAACCGACAGGTTGCCCTTGGCCTTCTCCTGGCCGGTATACTCCTTCAGGGTTTGGGGCCGCAGATTCGCCTCGCCCGCATCTCCCGGGGTCAGGGACGTGGTGATCAGCGGGGCCTCCATCTCCTGAGAAAAATCAATGCTCATATCCGCCCTCCTACTTTGTCACCATGGCCTTCAGCGCCTGCTTGATGATGTCCTGCAGGGCCAGGTGCTCCACGTCGATTTCCTTCATGGCCCCGTTGATGCTATTCTGGTCATAGCCCAGCACCTGAAGGGCCTGTATTGCCTCAGTGGTCTTGCTGTCCGCCCCAAGAACAGGCGCGGCGCCGCCGTCTCCTCCGGAGAAGTCCAGCTCCGCCTGGGATCCCAGCTTGTCCTTGAGCTCCAGCAGAATCCTCTGGGCCAGCTTTTTCCCCACCCCGGGGGCCGCCGTCAGGGATTTTTCATTTTGGGTCACCACCGCCATATGGAGCCCATCAGGGGTCACCGTAGAGAGGATGGCCAGGGCGGCCTTGGGGCCCACGCCGCTGACACCAATCAGGAGCCGGAAGGTCTCCTGTTCCCGCTTGGTGGCAAAGCCGTAAATATCAAAGGCATCCTCCCGGATGGCGCAGTGGGTATACAGCATGGCCTGCTCTCCAATCTTCAGCCGGGCCATGGTGCTGGTGGTGGTATTCACCGTAAACCCTACCCCGCCGCAGTCCAGAACCACAATTCCCAGGTCAATCACCGCAACGGTACCGTTCAAATAGTAAAACATAGGCTCTCCTCTCAGGGGTTCACGCCGGACAGCAGTGATGTGGAGCTTCTGGCATGGCACAGGGCCAAGGCCAATCCGTCCGCCGCGTCATCTGGCCGGGGAACCGCCTCCAGGTGCAGCAGCCGCTTGGTCATATCCATCACCTGGCGCTTTTCCGCCCGGCCATACCCGGCCACAGCCTGCTTCACCTGCAAGGGCGTGTATTCAAAAATCGGCACACCAAACTTCTGGCAGGCCAGGACAATCACCCCCCGGCCATGGGCCACCTGGATGCCGGTGGTGATATTGGTGTTAAAAAACAGCTCCTCAATGGACACGGCATCCGGCTCCAGCAGCTCCAGCAGCTCCGTCATGTCATCGTAGATCTGTCCCAGCCGCTGGGGAAAGGGCATCCCCGCCGGGGTGGTGATGGCACCATAGCGAAGCATCTGGACCTTCTGCCGGTCCGAGGCAATCAGGCCGAAGCCAATGGTGGCAAAGCCGGGGTCGATTCCCAATATCTTTCTCATAGTCCCAGTACCACGCCGGCCACTCCGCCGGCAATAATAAACACAATGGGGTGCAGCTTCTTCTGCAAAAAATGATAGAGCACTCCCAATACAAGCCCCAAAATCAGCGCTCTCCAGTCGATCCACATGGCCATTGGGCCGGAGGGATCCAGCTTCAGCGCCAGCTTTAAAATTCCATAGCCTGCCGCGGCAATCAGTCCCACCGATGCGGGGCGAAGCCCCTCCAGGACCCGCTTGACCATGACGCTGCGCTGAAATCGGTGTAAAAACCGGGCCACAATCAGAATCACAATAATGCTGGGGAGCACCAGGGACAATGTGGCCAGTATGGCCCCCGGGATTCCCGCTGTGGTATACCCCGCATAGGTGGCCATATTCACCCCCATGGGGCCTGGGGTGGATTCGCTCACTGCAATCATATCCGACAGCTGCGCCCGGGTAAACCAGGGATACCGGTCGGCCATCTGATAGAGAAAGGGCAAGGTCGCAAGGCCGCCCCCTACGCTGAGGAGACCGGTTTTAAAAAATTCCAAACACATCAACAGCAGATTCACGCCGGGTCCCTCCGATCTCGCAGCCAGCCCCACAGGAGCCCCGCCGCCGCTGCCAGCACCACCACCAGCACAGGGGAAACCCCGAAAATCGCCGAAGCCAGAAATACCAGCACAAACAGACACCAGCCAAAGCCGTCCTTCACTCCTGACTTCATCAGCTTCCACACCGAGAAGCCCACCAGCACCACCACGGCCACACGAATTCCCGCCAGAGCATGCTGCACCACGGCGATTTCCGCAAAATTGTTGAGCACCGCGGCAATCACAGAGATAATCATCAGGCTGGGCAGAATGACCCCAAGGGTGGCCAGGAAGCCTCCCAGGACCCCCTTGCGCTTATCCCCGATAAACGTGGCCGTATTCACTGCAATCACGCCGGGGGTACACTGCCCAATGGCGTAGTAATTGAGGATCTCCTCCTCTGTGGCCCAGCCCTTCTTTTCCACGACCTCCCGCTGGATCATAGGCAGCATGGCGTAGCCGCCTCCAAAGGTCATAATACCGATCTTGAAAAAGCACCAGACCAGCTCCAGATATTCCTTCATCGATACGCTTCCTTTACTTTGCAAGACTCTGTAAAAATGGCTCTTGCTGATATTGCAGCAGGGCCCGGCGCTGTGCCTGATAGTCTGGGCAGTATTCCTGCACCAGCTGCCAGAAGGCACGGCTGTGGTCAAAGTGCCTCCGGTGGGCCAGCTCATGAATCAGAACATAATCAATGGCCTCCTGGGGAGCAAACAGCAGGTACCCGCTGATTCGTATCACGCCCCCCTGGGTGCAGCTGCCCCACCGCTGCCGGGCAGCGGACATTTTCAGCTGGGCACAATCAATACCCATGGTGGCCTCCCAGCCTGCCAGGCGCTCCCGAAGCCATGGAAGGCCGGCGGCCCAGGTCAGCCTCCGCAGAGGCTCCCGCACCGTATCCATGTCCCCTGTGGGCAAAATCAGCCGGTTGTCCACCAGCTCCGGCCGGTGCTCCGGCAAAACGGTCACCCATATGTCCTTTCCGCAGTAGGAGAGCCGCTGCCCGTCCTGAAGCACAAAGGCATCTGCCTGGGCCCTCTGTTCCCGGAGCCGAACCTGGTGAGAGGCAATCCAGGACGCCTTGCTGCGAACAAATTGGTCAATATAGGACCTGGCGCATCGTCTTGGCGCCCGTACCAGCACCTCTCCCTCCCGGGTCAGCTGAATGCAGACCGTTTTACGGTTGGAGCGGATAATCTGATATGCAATCATTTCATCTGCCAGAAGGCGCAGGCAATGGTTCCGGCCACAATCAGACCAATCATAATAAACGCCGCCACACGCTGCCACATGGGCCGCTCCTGATATTCCTCGCTGGGTTTGATCTCCAGCACAGGCAGCCGCTCTTCCTCCTGGGATTGTTTCTTTTCCATGGAAATCCTCCCGGTATGAGATATTCTTAGTAGATAGTATAACATAATCCCCCATGTGTTTACAAGACCCATTCCCCCAGGGTTTTGATCCACGCAAAAAGGACGCAGCCGAAGCTGCGTCCTTTGGAGACTGTCGAAAAAGCCGGAAGGCTTTTCCGACAAAGGGGCTGCGGCCTGATGCGCGCATTTTTGTGCGCTTTTGGCGCACAAAAGCCACACTTTCAGGCCGAGATGTATTTTCCGCCATGTACACGCCCCGGCGGAAAATGATTTGACCCAATTTCGCCGCTGCGGCGGCGAAACTCTACGAGGTTTTTGGAGAAACTGAAAAGGACGCAGCCGAAGCTGCGTCCTTTGGAAGAAGCAAAGCTTACTTGCAGAGCTCGTAGATGCCGCAAGCGCCCATGCCGCCGCCGATGCACATGGTAACCATGCCATACTTGCCAGCGGTCTCGGGATCCTGGAGGTAGTCGAGAACCTTGCAGGTCAGGAATGCGCCGGTAGCGCCCATGGGATGACCCAGAGCCATAGCACCGCCGTAGGGGTTGACCTTAGCCTGGTCCCACATCTCCTGGAAGCCGTCCAGATAGGGATCGTTCACAACATTCTTCACGCAGGCCAGGGCCTGGGAAGCAAAGGCCTCGTTGAGCTCGATGACGTCCATGTCCTTGACGGAGTGGAAGCCGGCATGCTTCAGCGCCTTGGGAATGGCGTACACGGGGCCCATGCCCATGCGGGTAGCGTCGCAGCCAGCAACCTGGAAGTCGATCAGACGAGCGATGGGCTTAATGCCCAGCTCACGAGCGTACACCTCATCCATCAGGATGACGTATGCAGCAGCGTCAGTGGTCTGGGAGGAGGTAGCAGCGGTAACCTTGCCGCCCTTGTCCTCGGGCACGAAGCAGGTCTTCAGAGAAGCCATCTTCTCCATGGAGGTCTTCAGGTTGCCGTCCATGTCAGCCAGGATGCCGTCGTCATAGGTGACCTCGGTGCCGTCGGGCTTCACAACGGGGATGATGGAGGGAGCCAGCTTGCCGTCCTTCCGAGCCTTTGCGGCACGGGTGTGGGAGGTCAGCGCCATCTCGTCCATGACCTCACGGGTCATGTTGTAGTCGTTGGCAACGTTCTCAGCAGTCTGACCCATGGTCATGTAGCCGCCGGGATAGTTCTCGAGGATCCAGGGGTTGCCGTACTTCTCATAGTCGAAGGGACCAAAGCACTTGGTCATGCACTCGACGCCGCCGCCGATGCCGATCTTGTACTGGCCAGCGGTGATGGCGTTGGCAACAGTGGAGATGGCCTGCAGGCCGGAGGAGCAGAAACGGTTGATGGTCTGAGCGGGAACATCGTCGGGCAGCTCAGCGCGGTTGACAATCAGACGGCCGGCGTTCAGGTTCAGCTCGTTGATCGCCATTGCGCAGCCGGTGATCACATCGCCGATCTCCTCGGGATGCTCCTGGATGTAAGGAACCTTTGCGATAACGCCCTTCAGAGCCTGAGCAGCGTAATCAATGGGGTGCATGTCAGCCAGACCGCCCTTACGAGCGCGGCAGCAAGGGGTTCTGCCGTATGCAACAACAACAGGTGTAGCCATGGGGAATTTCCTCCTAAATAAAATTTATTCCCGAAGGAATATTTTGCAGTAAAGTACGGAACTTGTCCATACGTCATTTATTATAGCATACATTTCACGAAATTCCACTATAAATTTTCGAAGGGCTCCATAAAAAGTCCATAATTTCACGGCGTCCAGAGGCCCTAAATTTCGTGTAATTCAGGAAAAATCTAAAAACTTTCCCATTGCCCTTGCAATTCCCTTTGGATTCGATTATAATAGTCCATATCTTTTCGCCGGTGTGATGGAATTGGTAGACGTAGTGGACTCAAAATCCACCGCCAGCGATGGCGTACCGGTTCGAGTCCGGTCACCGGCACCAGGTTTAGACGTCACTTTTGATACAAAATGGCGTGAGAAAAACTCCCGATTTTTCGGGGGTTTTTCTTTATGTCTGCACCAATTTTTCTAGGAACAATATAAACACAGGGTTAGAAAATGAGTGTTTTTCTAATCACTGCTATAGACTCAGTATCAGTCTGCACCAATTTTAATGATCTCTGTCTTGCTCAGAATTGGTGCATTACAAGCATAAGTTGCACGGATTCTTACATTCTGAAAAGAAATAAGCGCAAGCCGCACGGATTATCTTGGAGTTGAGGAGAATAATCATAAGCCACACGCCTTTTCACAGTTGCACCAATTTTATGAGAACTAGAGTTCTGTGAGGCTATATGAGTAGAAAAGAAGCAAGAAAAAAGAGCGGTCAATTGCTGGCCGCTCATATTTTGTGGTATATAGTTTGCCTGAGATTAGATTGTGATTTTTATCCTCTCGCCATTCTTAAATTCAAAGTCAAGCGATTCTGTCTTCACGACTGCACGCTCTACTAAGTTGTTCCATTCTTGCTCTTTAAATACTGTAGCATCTTTGCAGTTTTTCAGCGTCTCAGTAAAACGATGAAGTTTCTCGCGCATACCCACCAGTTTAAGTTCTTCGGCTTTCAGAACGGCCATGCGCTTTTTCTGTTCATCAATTTGCTGGACGAACTTATTGAATTTAGCTCGGTATTTCTGCTGATCCTGAGACTTTCGGGCGTTTTCGTGGACTAACCCCTGAATCTCTACCATAAGGTCCTCAAGTGAAATTTCAGCCTGCAGGCGCGTTTCCTTAAGCTGTACTAATACATCTTCATTTTCGAGACGCTCCTGACATTCTGCAATATAAGAATCCTTGTTGGACAGTAATTTTTCCAGGGCTTCCAGATAATATTTCTTAATATCTGATTCAGAAATGCTGGGAGATGCACATTTTTCGTCACCATCATACCGATGGTTACAATACCACACGACCTTTCGATGCTTTTTGCTGTTGCTGTGAAGCACTTTTCTGCCGTAAAAATATCCGCATTCTCCACAAATGATTTTCGTACTGAATATGCTGTTATCTCTTAGAGCAGACCTAAAGTTGCTTCTTCGCTCAAGTTCTGCTTGTACTAGATTAAAGGTATCTTCGTCGATTATTGCTTCGTGCGAGTTAGAAACGTAATACTGTTTTACCTCACCATTGTTTTTTCGGACTGTTTTCGACAGATAATCTACAGTATAGGTCTTTTGGCGTAAAGCATCGCCTTTATATTTCTCGTTTGAGAGAATACTCTTGACAGTACTGACTGACCACCTATCTTTTCCACCAGGTGTCTTAATGCCACGTTCGGTTAAAATATCCGCAATAGTTCGGATCGTTTTTCCATCGAGAAACATTCTGTAGATATCTCTGATAATTTCAGCCTCTTCCGGTACAATTTCCGGCCTTCCGTCTTCGCCTTTTTTATAGCCGAGGAAACGTTTATATGGCAAAGAGATGTTACCATCCTGCATACTTTTCTGCATTCCCCAGCGAACATTTTCTGAGATAGACCGGCTTTCCTCCTGCGCAAGGCTGGACATGATTGTCAGCATAACTTCGCACTGTTTATCCAAGGTTCGGATACCCTCTTTTTCAAAGATTACTTCGATTTTGAGGGCGGAAAGCTCACGGACTGTTTGAAGCGTATCGACGGTATTGCGGGCAAAACGGCTGATCGACTTCGTAAGAATCAGGTCAATTTTGCCAGCTTTTGCGTCGGCGATCATACGGTTGAAGCCATCGCGTTTTTTGGTATTTGTCCCGGTTATACCTTCGTCGGCGTAGATACCGACAAATTCCCAGGCCGGATTACTACGGATATATTTGCCATAATAATCCACCTGTGCCTCATAACTGGACTGTTGCTCGTCCTGCTCCGTAGAAACACGGGCATATGCGGCAACTTTTAGTTTGGGAATTTCCGATTCTTCTTCACACATAGCTTGGATATCTATCGGTTCCCAAACAGTCACTCGTTTTGCGTTATTCATACAAGGTACTCCTTTCTAAGGTTCTATTTCGCGCTTGTTGTCGCATTTCCTCATTCCAACTGTCTTTTCGGGAATAGGGATGCCATATTGTTTTAACTTCCGCACCAGAATTCATGATATAAGTAAGGTCGTAATCTTTACCGCAGACAATCTCGGATATATAATCTTTTAGATCAATATCCTCGAGCGACGGCAAGCCAAGAACCTCCTTTGTCTTTGCTATCAATATTTTTTCTGGTATTTGCCGGTTATTGCAATATTTCTTTCCTTTCCTCATGAATGTTGCACATATCCAAGCGGGCTTCGCATATTTAGTGCTGGCATTCGCGACTCTTCTATTGAAATGCTTACCACAGCAAGCGCAGATAAGCATACCTGTAAAGATAGTTTTCATGCGTTTTTCGGGTAACTTTATCTTGGCTTTTCTGCGTTCTGCTTCGGCTTGCGCCCGTTCGAAAATTTCCTTTGAGATAATCGCCTCGTGGCTGTTTTCTACAAAGTATTTTCTTTTCTCACCTCGGTTAATGACTCCTTTCTTCGTTCGAAAATCCTCAACGTAGGTTTTTTGCAGAATCATATCTCCGGTATATTTCTCATTATGGAGAATTCGATAGATACTGCCTTCGCGCCAATCATCACAGCCTCGCACCGTAGGAACATGTATAGCATTCAGCTTTTTAGCGATAGCAAGCCTCCCCATTCCGGAGAGGTAATCATCAAAAATCATACGGACAATTTCCGCTTCTTCAGGAATAATGGTCAACTGCCCGTCTTTCAGGCAATAGCCTAACATGCGACCAGTATTTGGTCGTCCTTCCTCAAACATCTTTTGGATGCGCCATTTTTGGTTTTCGCTGGCCGAACGTGCTTCCTCCTCTGCATACATTGCTAGGAGCGTTAGCATGAGTTCCCCATTCGCGCCGAGGCTGTGAAGGTTTTCTTTTTCAAATAACACATCAATATTCAGCAACTTTAGTTCCCGAATTGTATCAAGGAGCGTTACTGTGTTTCTGGCAAAGCGGGTGATAGATTTCGTAATGACGAGATCTATCCTTTTTTTGCGGCAATCCGCTAATAGGCGCTGGAACTCGGGACGCGAGTCCTTTGTCCCGGAAATGCCCTCGTCAGCATACACACCAGCAAACTCCCAGCCGATATGATTGGAAATATACTCGTTATAATAGCTGATTTGTGCTGATAAAGAATGTAGTGCTTCTCCTTTTTCAGAAGATACACGGGCGTATGCGGCGACACGTTTTATTCCGATATCTGGTAGCTTTGTTGCGTTAATCTCTTTAATTTGCATAAATTCCACCTCCTACAGACATTCATCACTCTTTTAAGGAGAAAAGTCCAGTTGAAAATGGATTATTATTTTCCTTTTCTTCTGGCATTTTTCCACCATTCTATGCGACAAGCATCGCAGCAAAAGTATTTCTTATGACTATTAGAACAATCCAAAATGCGACCACAGTTTTTACATATCTGTAAGACACTTTTCTCGGCCTTTGTCTTGAACTCCTGCTTAGGTACATAGCCGTCCCTGCGACAGATAGACTTTACGGTATTTGGCGAAAGTCCAAGTGTTTTTGCAATACAGGCATACGAATAGTTTTCTTTTCTAAGGGCTTCGATTGCCTGCTTGTCTTTTAAGAGCATGTTATTGATGCCTCCTCTCTGTTAATGTGCGATAGGCTTAACTATAGAATTGCCAGCCCACAATGGGGCTGGCGTGTAAGTAGGTATAGCCCTAAATTTTGCAGATAATATCCTCGCCATAAGCGACACCTAGGCCGGAGCCGCAGTCCCATCTAACATGAATTGTCCCGATATCATCAACGAATTCAACCGTTCCTTGATCTCCGGGAACTAATTTAGTATATGGATCATTCATAGAGACAAGCTCTATTCTGGTTCCTGTCGGGTACATTCTTCGTAGTCTTTCGACGACTCCCTTACTCGGAAAGTTCTGCATGGTCTTCGCCTCCTTCAGATGCTTGCCCAATGGTTACTTCCGGTGCTTCAATTTCTGTTCTGATCTTACGGGCATCATGTCTTGCTTTCGCTTCCTCGGTTCGCCAACCGCTGTTTCCAGACAGGTTGCGAAGCAGGAATTTACGGGCAAAGGCATATTCTGGCCCTTTGAAGTTCAGAGATACGAGAAAGAGTCGCATTGTAAATTTGTCGTTATCTGACGGACTTTCCGTAGCCGTAACGCGAGTGAGCATTTTGGCTCTCTTCGCAATACCAGATACAAGCTGCATATATGCTTTCGCCTCTCCATCAATGCCATGATCAGTGAACCACGGAAAGCAAACCTTGTCCTCTTTACGCTCAATGGACAGATCGTCTGTTTCGAGCGCTTTCTTGAGAACCGTTGCTTTACTGGCAACAATCGCTCTGACTCTGCCAAGTTCAGCCTCATCAAGGTAAGAGCCTGGCAGCTCAATCACGATCTTCTTTGGCTCGGTCGCTTCCGGAAGAGGAGTTTCCTCCGATTGTTCGTCTGTAACTTCTTCCGTAGCTTCCGCTGATTCAAAACTGCCTTCCGGCATAACAGGAGCTTCCGGTTCTTCAATGAACTCTGCTGATGTTTCTTTAGCAGTACCATAATCCTCAATTGCGCCGATTCTGTCTTCCTCAACAACGGTTTCGTCTAAAATATCTTCAGATTCTTCGACGGTCGCATCCACGGCATCGGATACATTTTCCTCAGTCGGATCTTCTGCTCCGGGAGAAGACTCTTCCAATACAGGTGCGCCGTCGATTTCTTCCGTAGACTCATCCAGAGCTCTCTCAAAGCCATGCCAGGTAAGTTTCTTGACAATAGCTTCGATTTCTTCTTCGGTCATGTCGTCCGGAAATTCAATATCTCCGGCACGATTCACAATGCACGCTCCAACCTCATAACCATAACTCGGAGCTCTGAGATATTTGGACTCACATCCGATAACCTCAGACAATGCGTTTACGAGTTGCTTTCTCTGTTCGCCAGATGCGGCGTATTTCATAGTCGTCATAATAGAGACCTCCTTTAATTGTGTCGGGTTAACAAGATACAGAGAGCCAATTTGGCTTCCTTAGTGTCCGGATAAATATCCCAGCCACGATCGTAATTAGCGACAATCTCGCCATCTTGCCTTAATTCCAGTTTTGAGATTTTGCCATGGTTGATGCCGAATTTACTTGGTTCATCGAATACCTTTATGGTGTAATGAACCGCTATGTATTCTTTTTCAGCCTCTTTCTTTACTGGAATACCAATAGTTCCTTCTTGCCACATAATTTGTTTCTCCTTTACATATTCATCGCTCTTAATCATTTTGTTCGCAAGTGGAATCATCAGGATTCTTCAGCGTGGCCTGCGAGATAGTATGAGTGCCTCGGCGATAAATATATGCGCTATCGCTGAGCTGCTCTTGCGGTAATACAACAGTCCGATTCACATCCCGTACAATTTCAATGATTCTTGCAGGCTGTACGAGAGAAAGCGGGAAGATGAGAACCTCGTGAATGCTTGACGGTGCAATACAGAGGTCATCCTCTATCTGCGCCGCAAGATTCTCAAGATATGTCTCATACATCAGAATGGAAGCTCCGAGTATGCGTTCAGGATTTGTCCCAACATACATCGGACAAAATGCGTTGCTTGAGATCTCCGTTCCGGTAATCTCAGATATGGCATCTTCCATAAGCATGATATTGTACCCGGCTTTCTTGCAGTTCTCATTGGCAGCTTCCATGATCTCATTGAGCTTAATGTCTAATGAAACTATATCTACTGCATCAATAATCTTGTACCTAATTCGATATGGATTAGAAGTGTCAACTATAGCGAATACAACTGCCATATCTAGAAATTCAGCGGAGAACGCATTGTCTTGCAGTGATTTGGGATCGAGCAATGCGTATCTGACATTTGCAAGAACTACATCCTTGGTGTAGGTTCTGTCATCGTTAAAATCTAACATCATAGAAATATCCCCCTTTCTACGTCTTTCAGTTACATTTCGCCGTCATCATTTTCAAGCCCTGGTGCGGTGCCTGTCATGATGAAGTTACTGTACTCTTTACGGTTATCCATCAGGTAAACAACCAGTTCATAGTATCCTTCACGGTTTGCGATATACTGAACTGCGTTTACGTCAAACATGTTGGTTTCTCCGGTATCCCGGACAGCCAGAATTTGTTCCTTAATGGTTTGCGTCATCATTGTAATGTCCTCCTATCTCAAAGAATTAGATTTGCGCAGTTGCTCCTGCTGGTTACAGTGTTTTCTCAGAACAGTCTGAGACTACGATGTTAAGGTGCGTCCGAAGTAATTTTCGGATTTGCGAGAATGAGATATCCACGAATCTTAACCTCCTTTCGGCGTGGCTATATACCTTTAATGTACTGTCGTTTATTCTTTGGAAAGCGGCGAGGATAGATAGCCAAACGACCTGAACTATCTCCTCTTAATGCCGTAATTGCTACGACATACCGTTTTCCTCAAAGTTAAAATGTAATGTGCGGTTCATAAGTTTCCTTTACTGATATGTTGTTATTTTCGAAGGACTGAAGTATGCAGGCCAGAGGCAAACGCCTCAATTCACGAAAAGCCTATTTTGATTTCGACTCCTTCTCCTCACTTTTGTTTTAAGTCCGACTTGCACGCTTCAGGCCTCCGGCCACTTTTAAGAAAGTTCTACTATGAGCTAGTCTGTTTGGGGGTGTATAAGGTACTTAGCCGGAAACGCCGGCTAATCCGTTCTTGAATCCAAGCGTGATAACATTTTGCCAAAGGCCTGGGGTATGCAAGCCGAGAACATCTTTTGCTTTAACTGCAAAAGGCTCTAATGTTTTGTTTTTGCTGTGTTTGTTTTTTGGAAGGTTCTTGCTACATACAAAGCTGCATAAATTCTTGAATGAAACAGGCTAAATCTTCTTTGATGGGCTTCGTATCCATATTGAGTAATTCTGCGTCTTCCAATATTCTCTTGGATTGGATATAGCAGATGGCAAGGCATTCTGAAATAGAGTTGTATTTGCTTTTAATTTCTTCTTCGGTGAGAGTTTTTCGCGTCATTCTTCATCCACCCCGTATTCGCCGCTATTCAGATCTTTTTCATCGAGAATCAAGACATAGATGAGATCTACGACGTATGGACGGATGGTTCTTTTGATTTCAGCGATATCTTCCTTAGAATCAGCTAAGAGCGTTCTGAGCGAGCAGATTGCCTTATAATCAAACTCCAAACAATTCGTGATGTTTCGGAGCAGTCTCTTGTAGTCGCCCTTGAATTCCGCTAAGCCTTTTTCAATCTCTTCTTGGCTTGGTCTTTGTATCATGTAATTCCTTTCGTTAAATTTAGTAAAAACAGTCATCGGGCCTTTTTCGTCTCAGCATCGATGCCTCGACTTGCATGCCGCAGGCCTTTGACATCTCTGCCAGAGGATAACCACTAGCAGAGATCTTTTGCGTCAAAGCCTTGCCGGATCAGGCGTTCAAATTCATCTGCCGTAATGACAATGAACAATTTGCCACCCTTCGGATACGCTTCTTGAATAGCGGAACGAAGCCGTTCTTTGCGCCCTGCATCCAGCACCAACCACACAACCACCGGGAATACGCCGAATTGCTTTTGCTCCAACCCGGAGCGGTAGTAATCGCGATAGCGGTCACATTTGCCGATAATAGTTGATGGCGATTCTGTGCTTAGATCAATCTCAATAAACCACCTGTCCTCGTAGCCATCGCTTTTTGTAGCTGCGAACAGATCTGGTTTTAATGAAACGATTTTGCCATGCTGCATATATGGCCTCCAGCAATCCGGCTCCCAGTCTGCGGTAAGTAATGTCAGCCCCGGAGTCCTGCGACAAATCTCTACAAGCTGAACATAACATTCTGATACAGCCAGAGAGTGCCGTAGAAACATGCGTGAGGGTTCTAAATAGCGTCTTCGCGAATATTGCTCAGAACTTCCTATTGCCAGGAAACGCTCTCCAGCTTCTGTGAGATGCCAGATCAGAGAACCTGATCCGGCACGAGTGCCACCAATCCTTCGCTCGAGCGTGTTTACAAGACCATAATCTTTCAGCTTGCGAAGCTCTCTGGCGGCGGCTCGCCTAGCAGCCTTCTGCGTAGATGCATTGATTATATGTAGACGCTGGATCTGCCCGGTAAGCAGAAACTTGCACTTTTTTAGAGATGCAAGAATCTCTCGGTCGCGTGTTGATAGCTCCTCGTTGTATTTTTCCAGTTGGTTTCTTCCGACTCTGACTCCTATGGGGATCACCTCCTCGCCGGGGGAATAGGCTACCGCTACATGGCGGTAGGGGTCGCTTCCCTTAAACGGTTTTTGTGCCGATATGTCGGGAGAATCATCGGCATATTCATCGCTGCGAAAGGTCGGGCGGTTCGTCTTCATATTTTCCTCCGACCGATGACAGAATCATCAAGATCTGGCCCGATCAGGCTCGGGGCTTCCTCAAATAGTTTGAGATATTCTACCTCAACCTCACCGCTGGAACGACCATAGCGAGTTTGACTTCGTGCCTTAATTTCTGCCGCAGTATGGAGTGCCGGTGGAGCGGGGATTGTCTTGCCCTGTATCCAGCCAGTCTGTCTACCACCCGACATAAAATTTGTATAGATTTGATATCTTGGCAAGAGCATGAAATCCAACGCTTCCAATCCAGGAGCCATCGTGGCAATTTCTCTGGCATCACTGGCATTAAGCCCGAAGATGATTTTGTTCCTTGCATTAGCATCGATACCGGCACGAATCTCGTAGGGGAGCTGTGCGCGATATTGATGCGCCATTGTAATTCCCACGCCCAGACCTCTGGCCTGCGCCAAGGCATCGGATAAATCCGTAGGCAAGGTCAGGTAATCTTGCAGCTCATCGATATACAGGGAGACCAAATGGCGGCGTTCCGGCGCGACGTTCGCCCGAGAAAGGGCTAACGTCCAGGTAAGGCCTACCACTAGGCTGCCCAGCAGTCTGGCGCTTTCTGCGCCCACTGTGCCGCGATTCAAGGGGACGAGGACAATCTTGCGTTGGGAGAACAAATCCGTTAGCTGGAACTTGGGATTGCTCTGTCCCAAGATACCCCGCAGTCCCGGTCGGAACAGAAATTGGCGCATTTTGTTAAGCACCGGCGCAACCCATTGCTCACGCTCGGCGGGACGGAGATTATCAAAAGTGTCCCAAAACGGTTTGAGCGTAATTTTATCTTTGACGTCCTTTGTGATCTTATGACGGAAGTTCTCATCTGTCAGAAGCGGTGGCAGCCAGAGCAGTGATGCGCCGTCCGTCTCAACCAAGGTTAATAGTGCCGCACTCAGTACATCCTGACTTCGAACACCCCAGCTATCTGAGAAAATCTCCTTAAAGACCGCTAAGATAGCATCTGCCATAAGTGTGGGGTTGCCCGGCAAAGCCAAGGGATTGAAACCTACAGGGTTATCGTCGGAAGGGTCAATCACAACGACATCATCTGCACGGGAGGCTGGAATGCGTTCAAGGATACTTGTAACCAAGTCTGCCTTTGGGTCAATCACTAACACGCTACGTCCAGCACAAATGTCAGATAATACCAGATTCAAAATCACGGTTGTCTTGCCTACACCACTTGGGCCTACAAGCCATGTGTGCATGAGGCTATCGTCAGGAGAAATACTAAGTTTCTGACCGTTTGCTGGATTTAGAGTTACTCCAAAAAAACGGCTATTAAACCTGTTTGTCGGTTCCCTATACCACGTCGGTGGGTACATTGCTCGAGGATGGACGCCAGACATTCCTGGTAGGTCCTCATCGCCAGATGGTAGCATTAGAAATCCCGCAAGTTCTTTAACGGATAACCTCAGCGGAAAATGCCATGGCACATGGGCAGTATTCAGCTTCGCGGGTTTATCAAATTCATCATAGATTCTGACGCCAGCCGCTTCCAGAGTGCGTAATGCGCTCAGGACGCAGTTAATACGATATTTTGCACTTGCACCAGAAACGCCGATGCGAACAATAGCTTGAAAGGTATGTTGCTCCGCTTTCTCCTTGATGGACTTACGAGTTTCGGCGGAGGCCTGAGATACATTTCCAAGCACTGCCTGTAGCCATCCGGCATTTGGATCGGGAAGGTTCTTCGGAATTGTGCTCGGTGGATAAGCCGCGCCGAGAATGATCTGTAAAACCGCTTCCTCGCCACGGGCTGTGGCAGCCATAGCCGCCAGCCCTGCTCGAATTGTAGATTCGGCGATATCTGTACGAAGCGATAAGCTCGGATGAGATACCTTGATCTGCCTTACCGTATCAACTGCCTTACGGTTATGTTCGTCAACCGGATAGAATTCAATCTCTCCATGTACTTGGAGCGCTTCGGTGATTTTGCGGATACTTGCCGAGTCCGCTCCAAGAAGATGCCTAACAAATCCATCTCTTGCACGGATCTCCCAGATGACTGCTCCACGGGAGGATACGGTAGCCAGGTGTGCCAGCATCTCATGGACCTGTTCCAGTTTGAATGAGCGCCGCCAGACGAACTCCTTCCAGCATATGGTTTCTATTTGATGCCTGGTCATAGCTCGCCCTCCTTTCTTACCATTGTCCTCCATGACGGTTCTTCCATACACGAAAAGCGACATAAATTCCAATGCCAATGGCGGCGAGGAGTACGAGCACCCACCAGATTTCCATGATGATACATACAGTCCAGCGGAGTACAATCGCAGCAATGAAGAGAGCAAATGCCCATTTGAGAATTCTGGCAATAAGGCTTTCTGGTGAATTCATACATGATCAGACCTCCTCACGTTCTTTTGCTTTATCGCTGTATTTCGGCACGGGGTAGCCAGGGATGATAATATCCGATTCAATCTCATTGCCCCACGCATCCCAGTTTGGCTGTGGTCTTCTGGCAAACAGTTCCAAATACGGGCCGGGAGATACGCGCTCAATAATGGGGTACATTTCCTCCGGCTTATGGGAATGATCCTGAAGTGGCGCAAAGAGCCAGTTTGGCTGAGCTTTAAACTTCACAGGAGCTTTTCCACGTGTTCCAAACAGAACCGTTTCGCTTGCATTTCTCAGGTAGTTTCCTAACCCGAGACGGGGTTTAATCCAGTAAAAGGGGTCGCGATATTTAAATCCCCAGGCTTTCATGACGTCTAATCCCTCTTGGAGCAACCCATTTGGAATCCACAGCCATAGATGTGCATTTTCTTCCACTAGATCGGCGACGGGCATATTTTTAATATCTTCTAAAGACATGAGTTGATAATGCATGACAGCTCCTCGCTTCCCTTTTTGATTAATACACCAAGGCGGATCGGCAAGGATGGTGGAATATTTTTTCGTAGGCATGATAGTTTTCCTTTCCGGGCGGTCACAGCGACCGCCCAATCGATTTGTTAATGTGCCAGGCTTTGTCGGCCTTTGCAGTGAGTAAACCACAAAAGCAGGTTGACAAAAAGTCAATTTTGTTTTCGCTTTTATAGCGATGCGACACTCGCTAACAGAGGTGAAAATGCATTTTGTGGTATATAAAAAACGATGTTGTAATATTTGCGCAAGTGCTTGAAATATGTTGTTCTACGGTATTATCTCGCGCGATTTTCAGCAATCATCTGCGGTTCTTCCAGAGTACCCTCCAGCCGATAGGTTCGGTTTTCTACGACTTCTGCTCTTGCGAATACAGGAGCTAAGTAACCTTCAATAACCGACTTAAAGGAACGCACCGTCAGGCTATCTCCAGACATAGCTGCATCAATAAGGCCTTGCATGATACCAGGCGAAACGTAGGAGATGGCGTGAGAATACTCGAAGCCCATCTCAATGATCTGTTTTGCCAGAATACGCGTTTTTGCCTTGGCGGAAAGGGGCTTAAAATTAACAAAGCACTGAAATCTGGAGGCAATCTCTCTAAGTACCCCTACGCCAACAAATGCTTTTCGTGCCGCCTCATTCTCCCGATAGATACGCATAGGTAGGGATTCGTTTGATTCGGAATCTGTTTGACATTCCCGGTAGTTAATGTTTACTTCATTTTCCTCCATGCGGATATCTTCCACGCTATTCGATGTGGCGAAACCAATCTTTCGCTTTGCAGGCTGATTGGAGCTTAGATCGTAATTGGAAGTAAAGAAGAAAATGCAGTGCTTAAAATCAAACTCCCTTGAGCCATCGCTGAGTGTTTTTCGGGATGCGCAGCGGCCTTCGTCCAAAATGGCCATGAAGGTTTTCAGTACCTCGGGGTGTGCTTTATCTAACTCATCAAAGATAAATACCGTGTAGGGATTTCGGGCAACCACTTCAAAAACAGCTTCGTCCTCGTATCCGACATATCCGGCAGGAGCGCCAATCAGGCGATTAACTGCGAAGGCTTCCGTAAAGTTATTGAGGTCTGTCCATGATACGGCATATTCCAGCCCACAGTCCTGGGAAAGAATTTTTGCTAGTGCCTTTGCAGTTTCGGATTTACCTACGCCAGGTGACCCGGATGCCAGAATGGAAACAGGCTTTGTAGGATTCTTCTTGGCAAGGTGCTGTGCGACTACATAGGCGATGGCTTCGGTGGAATCGTCCTGGCCAATCACCATCTTTTGCAGACGTTCTTTGAGAAGCTCAAAACTTGGCGTTTTTGACTCGGACTGCTCCGGTGTAGAGATAGCATTCCAATCCGTAATAGACGCGATATCTATTGATTCTTCACCCGTCTTCAATTCTGGAGCCTGTCCTGCTGGCTGAGTGTTTAATGAGGGGGCAGGAGGCACATAGTCCCCCTCACCGAGTAAACGGAGTCCTCGTTCAAAAGTGTTCCAACAGTCGAATTTCAGTGCATGGATATCCGACAGTGCCTTTATTAATAGGTTTCCTCCCGAGTATGCAAAATATGGTTCTGTAAATATACCGTAAGTATCTTTGGTTGGCTTACAGAATCTCAATATCAGCTCTCGCGGAGAACAGCTTTCCGTCAGGCGGCACTCATAGTCATAAGTGGTGCCAATTGGCTCATTATCCAGCGCATCTAAATCATTTTTCAAATTCGTAAGATCTGCATCCTTGAAAATGCTAAGCTCGATCAATTAAATCACCTCCCGAATTATGTATCGAGACTATGACTACATATAGGACAACCAGACAAAGGTTTTACTGGAACCCAAAGCGGTTCGCCGAAGAAAGAGAACTCTTTATGCATCGCGGTATCCATGAAATCCAAACCATAGTTTTTACCTGCATTTGGGGCGAGACGTAAAAGTACGAGATTTCGATCGGCCACCTCATCCAGCATATTTGTATATCGATTATTTCCTTTGTGGTACAGCAAAAGCATCAGAGCTATCTGTGCTTCAAGAGCATTTGTCTGCAAGACAGACGGATAGATTGTTCCTTCGGATGTTACAGTATTTTTATATCCTTTTGCGTACTCTTCATATCTATTGTGCAGGATGCACTTAGGACAAGTTTTAGTAACGCCGGGATAATAGAAGGTAATCTCGGAAGCCAATCCGTCAGCATACATCTGCGGAGCCATGAATGGAACACCTAGTTTTAATGCAAGGTTTAGGATTGCATCCTGAGCAGAAAAATCATCTGTACTTGCTACGATGAGAACCTTGCTCGGATCTTTGAATGTGTCCTCTGGAAGCATTTCGACGAATTCTTCGATAGTAGTATCTTTGGTAATAGCCATCCAATGAATATCTACTTTCGCTTTTGGATTAACATTGAGAATCTTATTGGCGAGTGCTTTTACTTTTGCTTGTCCCGAGTCGGCTATATAGGAACGCTGAGTCAAGACGTTACGAGCCTCGCAAATATCGGGGTCTATAAGGATAAAATTGCCTACACCACATCTCGCCATCGCTTCTGTAGCCCCAGCAGAACCACCGCAGCCAACTTGGATGATAGTAGATTCCTGAAGCTCATCGACGGGAACCGTGTTCTGAATTCTAGAAAATAAGTTAGATGGAGCCTGCGGTTGATTTCCGGGTAAAATATTAACCTCGCGAGGTTCGCCGGTAAATTTTATATTGCGCTCTAATGTATACCAAAAAATAGTGCATCCGCCATCGCATCGAGGATCTAAGATTACAATTGGAAGCTCGATGCTATCCATATCTAAGGCTTTCATAATTTCATCAGCATATTCAATGTCAGCGTCGGATAGCTGAGAGTAAGCGCCTGGGTGCGAATGTGCAAATCCGCAGAATGCAATGTCTTTTTCGTACCACTCCCGAATTTTTTTATTACAGACTCCAATATCTGGTTCGCAGCTGGTTTGTGTCGATTTTGATTTATCAACGAAAAATACAGTATCTATATGCTTTCCATCCGACGAACCGAGCATGGCGAGCTGTTCGGGCTGCTTGCACGCGATAGACTTTTGAATCTCATTGAGTAATTCCTTTGTAGGAACTAACGATTGTTCTTTTTTCGTAAACTTCATAGTGGTTTTCTCCTTTTTGTTTTGTTAGATTTTTGCAGATGCATTTACGCTGGGCGCTTATTGATAAGAGTGCGCATAAAAGTCGAAGTCGAAAGGGCCTTCTATATACCTGGTTGTGCAATCAGCCCAAACAGAAGCAATGGTCAATGCATCTTCAAAACTTGTAATTTCTCCCTCCCAGCATATATATCTGAATGATTCGTCTTCGTTTTTCAGCCAATGCGCACTGTGGCAGTCGCTTGGCCTCGTGCCATAATCAATATCCGAGATAATGTAGATACACCATGACTCTTCGTCATCTCCATAATCGAAGAACACGAATTCATAAGTCATAAGGTCGTCTATATCCCGGTACTTTAGCCTTACGTGTTCTCCATACATTCTTTGCACCTTCTTTCGGTTGAAGATTGCGAAGAGCCCGAAGGCTCTTCGCCAAAAGATGTGGGGTTAAGAGTTCCTGAAGGTCCCTGGGGGCAATGAACGCGTAAAATCAGCATCCTGACTTTCGCTGCTACCGCCTTTGGATCCGGCATTAACTCTAGAGATGATGTCATCTCTTTTTTTCATAGGTCTCACCTCCTTCTTCGAGATTGAGAAAAGCGAGAAAAAATGTTATAATATATAAATCTGAGAGTGGTTAGGTCTCGTATTTAGCACCTCTCGCTTTTCTTGACGTTATTATATTGCAGGCAAATTTAAATGTAGCCGACAGTGAGGTTGACGTAGAGTTGACGTTTGAGTTGACATGAAAGGGGCCTTAGAGATGCAAGAATTAAACTATGTGGCATTTGAAAATGAATTTGTGAAATTTTGTAGTGGAGATATCGACACTGAATTAGAATATGGAGGAAAAGTTAAACCTACTCGCGAAAACATAGACAGATATATTCTCTTGCCAGCAGCTATGACAAAGGACGAAAAAGAGAAGCATCTCGTATTCAATGAGGCAATTGATAAGACGGCACTATCAAAATTCAGAAAAGGTGAGCGTCCAGTACCAAAAGCCGTAGTAGCTGCATTTAAAAAAGATGGTGCAGTAGGTATTGCAGTAGAGCGATTCATAAAAATAATACCCGAAGTGATATCGCCTCATGAGTACTTTGACCTTTCTATGGCAATATGGAATATTATTCAAACCGATGTATTTATTCCAGAGGAAGTATCTATAACTTTAGAGTGTTTGGCAAGAAGTTCAGAAATATCAATTGGAAAAGGGAAAGTGGAAGGTCTATGTTTATTCCTAGCCACTGCACTGAAGTTTGCAATATTAAGAGATACACTTATTAGAGGTACGCCAAATTTATCGCCAAGGGTTGCATTTGCGATCAAAGAATTCAAAAAGGATAAAAAGGAATCAGAATTTCTGAAAGCGCTTGTTTGCGATATGTTTACAGAACTCGAAAAGCAGAAAACGCGTGTCGGTGATAAACTTGCGTTAGATACGGTAAATCATACGAAATATACGGATGACGATTTTGTGGAACTTATGGCTGCGATAGCACCACTACAAGACATTTTTTCAGATGAGTTCATGCATTACGCTTCATTATTACAAATATTTGCTATTGGAATTGAGTCCAATAGAATTCCACCAATGGCTTCTCAGGAGGGGTATAATAGTCTATTCGCAAAGTTTCGTGTACCTCCAGCACCTTATATTATATTTCCGCCTTCCGTTATCGAGGCACAATACGTGGACACATCCAGTGGAGAACCAATTCGATATTCAATGAGAGTCGACGAGCAAGGAAGAATGATTTGCGAAAATGCTGAAGTCTTAAAAGATTATAAATGGACTTCGCGACAAGAGTAAAATAATCCGCCAAGACTTTTTACATCTTGGCGGATTGTTTTACTCTATTTTTGTTTTTGAACGCTAACATATATTTGAATTTCGGACTCAATATGATATACCAAGCAGTAGCAACTTACTTATAAAATGCAAGCGAGGTCAAGAATATGAATGTAAGCTATAAAAAGCTATGGAAACTTCTTATTGATCGAGATCTGAAGAAGAAAGATCTCGAAGAAATGGCTGGAGTGAGTCATTATACGATGAATAAACTCACGCATGGCGATAATGTTACAACCGACGTTTTAGGGCGAATATGTAAAGCACTCAATGTTACAATAGATGAAATTATGGAGTTTATAGATAATAATATGTAATAAAAACACATTATCAATAAAATAAATTACATATTAAGATTTAGTAAATAGATTGCGCAAAAATAAGGAGGATGAGAACGATGGTTAACTTATCGCAAGAGAAACGTCAGCGCTTGCGGGCATTCCTTGAAACCATCCGTGAAGAACATAAAGATGATGATGAGGTGCTTATTGCCCTCGGAGAAATCGAAAGCGAATTAAACGCAAACATAATTCAGCCGGAGCCTCTATTGAAGCTCCGGCTGAATTATTATAAGCAGTTATTTTATCTCGTGTTACCATGTAATATCCAGATGAAACTCATCTTCACTAATAACTTTTTGGTCGAATGAAACAAATCGTCCTCCAGTTCCGCCAAATGCAAAAACGCAATCTTTGGGAGCAGGATTGCCGTCGGGATAGTTAGGTGTCTTTTCTAGTGCATAAGCAATCACAAATGGAACCGGCCCCCAATGATTTGTTTCCATTGAGGCTCCAATGCCAGGCAAACTGCTTTTTGAAAAAACAGCAGTTCCCGTATTATTGACATTGTAAAACAATTCTCCTTGATTGCCATACGCTACGTACATCATCATTTCCGGTCTTGCCCCACCAAGAATAAAAAATGTATCATGCGAATTAGAACTGGTAATATCAAATCCATCCGTCATATTGAATGCTTCAAGGGTCCCTACTGCATAAACGATTTCTGACCAGTTTACATCCAATCCATAGGTTTTTGATAGATGTCCTTCACTGATTCCCATTCTGCTTAGACTTGGAAATTCTTCGTTGGAGATTTCATTCCAGGCACCATCCAGTAATTCGGCATTGCTCTGTTTAATCCATGGACTGATTTTCAAATTTGTTTGGATAACATACCCATCTCCATCTGTAATGGTGTACGTCTTTTCCTGCCATGCTATATCCACCGGCTGCACACCATAGTCGTAATCATTCACGGAAAGCGTTATGGTATTTTCAGATACAGAATAGGTTCCTGAAAAATAGGCATCAGTTGAATAATTAAACAAGGTCAAATTTGATTTATTGCCCAACTCCCATTCAAACTCTTCCTCGCTTCCGTCTTCTTCTATAAAATACATTTTATAGTCACTCTCCGCTCGGATTTGACGGGTTATGTTTTCTTCTCCGTCTGGCATAATCAGCTCCAATGTCCATGTGCCCAATATGGAATCGGCTGTTAATTCTCCACTGCTTTCTGTTTCCTGTGAGGTTTCTGTTTCCTGTCGGCTTGAGGATGGAGCTAAATCCTCTGATTGATTAGAACAGGCACATATTCCAAGCAGCATACATAGAACAAGTAATAGTGCAATCAATTTTTTCATTTTGATATCCTCCTAAGAATATGCCAGATACAGCGCTCCAGCATAGAATTATATTCATTTTACCCGAACCGACAAAAAAGCGCCCCACACAATCAGGTAGTTTTCAGAAAATAATTTGAAAACATTCCGTACACTACCCGTTTGTGTGGGGACAAAGGCCTACTATGCAAATATAATATGCGTATAGGAGGGATGATATCATGAAGAAGAAAAGTTTATTAGGGATTTTAGCAGTACTCATGGTTATCGCCCTGGCTCTTACGGGCTGCGGGCAGCAAGGCGAGCAGAACGCGGGAGCAACCGGTTCCGGAGATGGAAATGGAAGCGTAAGCGAGCCTAATTATGAACCTGAAAGAGGTGGCGAAAGCACAGAGCCTGAAGGCGACATTGGTGAAAAGCCGGATGGAAGCGATGTAGTTAAGCTTATGCATTGGTATCATGATCGCGACGAGGCTTATATCAAGACTGTTAAGAAAGACGGTAGCGGATATTACCACTATAATGTCGGCGACAAGGAACTTCTTTGCAAGACAAATGTTTGGGATTTTATTGAGGCAAAAGAAGGGCTTCGTGGTACCTACTATGTTTGGCATTTCGAAGATATGGCAAGGGCGATCGGGCTTTTCCCGTCCGATTATGAAGCAGACTACACAATGTCGGCTAAAACTAACCCCGATAATGAGAGATGGGATTTTACGCTTAATTGTGGTGAAGCTTTTGAGAACCCATACGGTCAAACAGTTGTTCAATACGTAGGTAAGTCTGCTTATTTAAAAAATGACGAAGCAATTTATTGTATTTCTTCAGTCACTAGGTGGGCGGTAAGTTTGGAGCAAATTTCCTTTGCTGCTTATAAGATGGAACAGCTGCAGCTTGGCCGAAGCGATATTCAGATTATGGAGGAGGACTTCGCTGAATGGAAAGGAGCAGGCAATAACTATATTATCCCTTAGTTTATTAAAATACCCAGTCGTATGACTGGGTATTTTTTTATGCGGCAAAGTTTTTTATGCGGCGATCTTCGAAATAGATAGTCGTTATTCCTAGATAATAATCGTTATTATCTTCCGATTCTATGTGCAACTCATGTTGTTCTTTTGTATGAGATTCTATGATTGGTGCTTTGCCTGTCGGATCATATTATGACGTCACACTGATAGCGGTGCGGCGTGAGAAAAGCCTCCGATTTCTCGGGGGTTTTCTTTATTTCTGCACCAATTTTGAATTTTCGAGTCGCTTTGGAGCTTCGCTGTAACCCCCTCACGCAGGCGGCGCGGAGGTAGAGATGCTGATTCGTTTTATCTTTAGACGCTTTGGTTGGTGCGATATAATTAACTTATGAACGAAGCTATCATGCAGATGACGATTCCGTTTACAATTACGGCGGTCGTCTTGTTTATTATTACTGTCCTAATATGGCTCTTTGCTTGTCATGGGATAGACAAAATCCGCCACCCAGAAGAGTGGACTGATGAAGGAAAATCTGGCGAACAAATTATCTACCGAACGCTGATTGATCAGATTCATGTGCCGAAGAACCAAATACTTCGGAACGTTTACGTACCGACTACGGGCGGAAAAACGTCTGAGATTGATTTGCTCGTAGTGTCTAAGAAAGGGCTGTTGGTTTTTGAGTGTAAGAACTATGCTGGGAATGTTTATGGCGATGCGCAGCGGAACAAGTGGATACAGTATCTCGGAAAGAAGAAAAGCTTTTTCTATAACCCATTCATGCAGAATAGATCACACGTCAAACACCTGAAGAAATATCTAGAGGCCTATGGTGACATTCCAATAATTCCAATGGTAACTACAATTACGCGCGGAAATTGGAAGGTGAAGAATTATGGCCCGGAAGACTATTTGCTAGGCTACAATAGCCACTTGAAAGATATTCTTGCCAAAACACCAGATTCGGAATTAATGGCGCGACATTTCAAGGCAATCATAGCAAAGTTGCAACCGCTGTCTCGTCCGGACGAGACCGTGAGGCAGGAACATATTGAGCAGATCAAGAGAAAGAAATAAACTGAGTATTACTCCGTGCAGGTATACGTGGTAGTTCTCCCATCGTCTTCGGTTAACATAAGTCTATTCCCAAAATCCTCTATTTTATAATCTGTGCGACTCCACGTTTTTCCTCTATCTGTACTTATTAGTAAATATGCCCCGTTGTCTTTATATACAAACGGCAGCATAAAATTTCCCATGCCATATCCACCGGAGCCATTAGATTTAAATTCATACACACCCATCATGTCACCTTCAATTGACCAAGTCCCAACGACTCCATGACACTTGGATTGGTTCGCTCCCAGAAGAAAAGCGACGGTACCTATTACAACAACTGCAATAACGGCGATTACAGATATTATAATGGCGGTGCTATTTATTGGTTTTTCCTCTTTCGCCTTCTCTTTATCCATGTTGTGGCTCCTTTTATAGCGATTATGTTATTGCATATCGAAATAATGCTTTGGGGTTCGTCTATAATATATTCTCATCATTCGAATCTTATTCCTTTATCGCGACGCCCCTAATATTAGCTATACTTCTATCGGATACTGTATATAGGTAATAATCGAAGTTCTGCTCATAATATTCATCGAAGCTTTTTCTTACCATCCTAGTATCATTTAAAGTTTCTCTTTTTATTACATACAATGTCTCATATTTTTTTATGGTTTCGAAATATGTTTCGCAATCTAAAAATGCACCAGAGTAATCATCTGGATCATCATTCATAAAAATTTTATCGTCGCCTAGGGCTGTTCCCCTTTTTTGACATAGCGTATCTAAACTATATCCGATAAAGTCGTCTTCTCTATGGTTACTGATCGACGTCCGGTCTTCGCTTCTGCTGTCCGCCGATTGCACTAAATTATCTTCATTGCTTTTCGCGGGAGACATCGCCATCATTACTACGCCAATTAAAAAGACTACTACAGCTACGGATACTATAAATGCTACAGATCCGTTACCATCTTTCTTCATATATTGACGCCTGCTAGTTGGTTTAATTTTACCATATCATTAAAGCAATTATTATTAAAGTCCACTTATCACGATTGATAACTATTCATTCAAGGAATCTTTTAATCATAATAAATGCAGACCCTATTTGCAGCTATAGTTATATACTATGTAGCTACCATGCTCAGTTTTTGTCGGATTTACGATTATATTTTTCGGTACAGCTTTAATTTGAGGATGGCCTTGATAAGATGTAATCTGCCCACATACTAGAATTTGATCTTTGGCATACGTTGAATAGAAATTATTCCAATTATAATTCCCATACATATACACTACGAAACCGCTCTCATAGTTTTTCTTTTCATCAATAAAGAAATTACGTCCAGAATATGCCAACCACCCAGGATGAAAAACGACACATCTTGTCTCCCCTATGTGCGACCAAGATTCAGACGCCGTTAAACAATAGTCGCCTGCATTTCTACCGGCAGAGACTTCTTCATATGTTCCGAATTCATATATAGAACTTCCGTGCTTAACGATATTATTTGACAGATAGGCCGATTCGAGATTAGCCTGTTTTATTTCTGAACAAGAATAATGAACGTCGTCAACCGTTAGTCCGGTTACGCATTCTTCCTCAAAACGTTCCGATGTTGTTTTCTCTCTGCACGAATTACTTTTCTCGACATAAATCTTATTATTACTCTCACAAGACTTTCTGACACTTGCTTTCTGAAAAGAATTAGCCGCGAATGATATAGCAAAAATTAAAAAGAAAACAGCAACAATGATTACCGCTACGGCCGTTCTCTTTTCTTTATCCGGCTCTTTCATCATATTGATATTATAGCGTATTTGTCAATTTAAGACAAAATATACTCCCCCTAACCACGCCGTGTGACATTTCATAAGCTCCATCTTACACCTACATGTCTTCAAAATTAAGGGAAACGATATCTACATGTAGCCGTGAGTCCACTTTTTACGTCTCCTAACTAACGTCGAGAGACATAATTAATTACTTTAGCAAGATAGTCTAGCTGATTTAAATAAGCAATAACTTGATCTTTTGTAAGACCTGATCTTCTAGCAAGAATGCCTTCATATGAGTTATCTAGTGGGTGCTTTTCGTAATATTCTTCTAGATAAGCTGTAACGGATGATTTTTCGACGAGTCCCATATTCTCAAGGAGACGCTGATCTTCGGTAAAGCGCTGATATTTAGGAAAAAACACTACACCTACCCTTTTGTGTGGGGACAAAGCTTTGCTCTGCAAATATAATATTAGCTGAGAATCGATGCCTCATAATGCAGATATGGCGTAAATTCTGAAATCTGAACGTTTACTGACTTACATAGGAGGTATAAACACATGAAGAAAAACTTATTGGGGATTTTAGCAGTACTCATGGTGATTGCCCTGGCTCTTACGGGCTGCGGGCAGCAAGGCGAGCAGAACGCGGGAGCAACCGGTTCTGAAAGCCAAAACGGCACTACCGCCGTCGATGATGTCAAGAACGAAGGCGAGGTTACGACTGAGCCGGAAGTTAGCATTGGTGAAAAGCCGGATGGAAGCGACGCTATGGCGCTTATGGCTTGGTACTACAAGCGCGATAAGTCCTATATCGAGACCGTAGAAAAAGATACTGATGGATATTATCATTATGCGGTTGGCGACAAAGAGCTGCTCTGCAAGACTAATGTCTGGGATTTTATCGAGACAAGAGAAGGCAAGCGTGGTACTTATTACGTTTGGCTTTTCGAAGATATGGCGGAGGCAATTGGGCTTACGACTGCGGATTTTGAGAATTCGCGCCGCGCAGCAGCCAAGGTTGATCCGAATCAGACTCGTTGGGATTTTATATTGAATCCCGGCATGGCTCGTAAAAATATTTACGACTATACGTCGATAGAGGTTGCTGGTAGGTCAAACTATTACGAATACGATGAGATGATTTATCGCGTACCTTCGTCTGCGTGGTCGATTAGCTTAGAACAAATCTGTTTCTCCGCATATGAAATGGAGCAGTTAATGCTTGGGCGTACTGAGGATGAGATTATGAGTTCTGATTTTAGCGAGTGGCATAGTGGAATGGGATATATCATTCCTCAGAAGTAACTAGATGCCCAGCCGCAAATGGCTGGGCATTTTTTATGATGCAAAGTTTCTGATTCTGCGCTCTTCTATATAAAAGATATTAACTCCAAGTAAGTACTCTTCATTGTTTTTAGATTCAATGCGGAATTGATGATCTTCTCGTGCATCACCTTTAAGTATAGGCGCTTTGCCGGTTGGGTCGTATTCTGCGATTTTGGCGAGATATTCTAATTTGTCTAGATATGCAATAACTTGATCTTTAGTGAGTCCGGAGCGACGAGCTAGGACGCCCTCGTAAGAATTGTCTAGCGGATGCTTTTCGTAATATTCTTCTAGATAAGCTGTAACAGAGGATTTCTCGATAAGTCCCATATTCTCAAGGAGACTCTGATACGCAAAAAATCCTAAATTCCTACCCTTTTGTGTGGGGCAAATTTGGTCTTTCATGCTATAATATCCTTATCCTGTTCTAACTGTATCCATCGGCTGGAACTATCTTTTGTAAGGGGGGATAAAATGAGCGAAC
>CAKSWT010000001.1 GCA_934512135.1 uncultured Oscillospiraceae bacterium | reverse complement strand
TCGCAGTAAAAATACTCCTTCCACTGGTCGGCCAGTACGCCGCCAGCGGCACCCATTGCCGCTTTGATGAGTCCCATAATTCACACTCTCTTTCTCATGCAAGTAATGATGTTCCTACAGTGTGTCCAGCACAGCAGCCAGGTAGGATGGGGATACAGAGGCAAAGATGAAGTTGTCGATGAGTCCGTCCTTCTTCGCCTGCTTTACGGATTCTGCCAGCGATGTGTTGGCCTTTTCATCCACCAAGATCAGGACCTTGCACTGCCCCAGACTCTGCCTTACCGCACTGCACAGCTTCAGTCGATCCTCCAGCCGCCAGGGAGCAAAACCTGTGACCTCCATAATCAGCACATGGGCCAGCACGGACCTGCACAGTGTCAGAGTCTGGTCGGGGGATTCGCTGCGCTGGATGACGAAATCCGGTTCGCTGCCTGAGAGCGCCTGGGAGATCGCCTCTGCAAACATCGTACACTGCATATCCAGCACGATCCTGCGCACATGTATCACGCTCCTCTCACCTTTAATTTGGTTGACGAGATCGGAACCATCTACAGAGTATCAAATTAGCCGGAGGATTTCCCCCTACTTTTGGATAGGTTCCGAAGGAATCTAAAAAAACCCTGGGGAAATTCCTGCGAATCGGGGGAATTTTCCCAAGAAAAGGGCCGACGGTTGCGGTGTCTCAGGGAGTATGATATACTATATTTATAAGCTCCCGTGTGGGAAAAGAAGGAGCCGTGTCCATGGGAACAACCAAATTTCGACGCATTGCCCCATATCTTGGCGCACTGGTGCTGATTATGATTGCCATGATGATTCGATATGGCAGCCGCGCGTTCCCGGATTGGCCGAGATATGTGGGGCAGATCCGAAGCGGAATCTATATATCCCTGTTTGTGCTCTGGGGCGTTTCTCTGGGTACTCGGATTTTGCAAATCCAGACCCGCCGGGTCTTGACCGCCATTGCCGGGCTGATGGTGCTGTGGCTGGTGCTGCGCAGTGTGAAGTATGTTGCGGACAGCGAGGATGTCCGGCGGTACCTGTGGTATTTCTACTATCTTCCCATGCTGATGATCCCCACCCTTTTCGTGGCTGTGGCCATGAACCTGGGAAAGCCCGAGAGCTATCGCCTGCCCAAGTGGATGCTACTTTTGCACATTCCGGCGCTGGTGCTGCTGGTGCTGGTGCTGACCAACGATGTGCATCAGCTGGTGTTTCGGTTTCCTGCGGGACAGCTGACGGACGAGGAATACAGCTATGGGGCAGGCTATTATGTGGTGGCGGCATGGAGCGGCCTCTGCGCCATCTGCGCACTGGGGATGATCCTCTATAAATGCCGGATTCCTCACACCAATGTCTTTCTGTGGCTGCCCCTTCTGCCCTTTGGGCTGACGGTGATCTACACGGTTTGTTATATCCGCGGCGTCTATTGGGTCTGGGCCCTGGCCGGAGATATTACGGTGACCATGTGTGTGCTCATTGCGGCCACCGTTGAAAGCTGTATCCAGAGCGGGCTGATTCTGTCCAATCAGGGCTATGAGACGCTGCTGGATCTCACCACCATTCCCACCCAGATCACCAATGAAAACTATGAGGTCCGCTTTGCCTCCAAAACCATCCGTTCGCTGCCGCCACAGATCCTGGCCAAGGCAACCGCCAACTCCTATGCCCTGGACGGACACACCCTGCTAAAGGGCCATTCGGTGGAAGGGGGCTATGTGTTCTGGCAGGAGGACATCTCCAAGCTGGTGGAGGTGACCGTTGCCCTGCAAAATACTCAGGGAGAGCTGCGGGACACCGGAGACCTGCTGAAGGCCGAAAACGACCAAAGGACCCGTTGGCTCCGAATCACCGAGCAAAACCGCCTCTATGACCTGATTGAGCAGCAGACCTCTCACCAGATGCAGCTGCTGGAGGAGCTGTTGGAGGCACTGCGCCGGACGGAGTCCCTGTCCCAGGCCAAGGATACCCTGGGGCAGATTGTGGTCATCGGCACCTATATCAAGCGGCGCAGCAATCTGATTTTTGTGGCCGGTCAGCGCTGCACCGTGGCTGCGGAGGAGCTGCGGCTGTGCCTCAACGAATCTGCCGCCAATCTTCGGCTCTATGGGGTGGACTGTCAGGCCAATCTGGAGCTGGAGGGACAGCTGAGCCAGGATACGGCCTATGCAATCTACGACCTGTTTGAGGCGGTGGTGGAGGCGGCGCTGCCGAAGCTCTCCTCCCTGCTGCTTTATGCCGGGTTCCAGGAGGACCGAATTTCTCTGCGCCTCAGCGTACTGGGAGAGGGAGACTATGGCCAGGTGTGCCGGAGGTTTCCCGGGGTGAGCCTGGAAACGGACGAGGACGGCATCCGCTATTTCACCTGTGACCTGGAAGGGGGCAAGCCCACGTGGACATAATCAAGGAGAGCTTTGACAATCTGCCCATGGCCGTTTGCTTTTTCAACGCCCGAGGCGTTGCCTGTTTGGTGAACCGGAAAATGCTCCAGGTCAGCATCCAGCTGCTGGGCAGCAGTGTCCAGACGCTGACCGAGCTGGAGCAGGCGCTGGCGTCTCCGCCGGAAACGGTGGTGCTGCTGAGCGCACAGCCCCCTACCTGCCGGTTTCTGGACGGGAGCATCCTGCAATTTACCCGAGAGGTGATTCGGGATTCCGATGGAATCTGCTATACCCAGGTGACGGCCTCAGATGTCACGGAGCTGGTTCGGCAGCAGTATGCCCTGGAGGAGGAAAACCGGCGGCTGGAGGAGACCAATCACCGGCTGCGGCAGCTGATGGAGCAAATGCCGCAGATCGTCCGGGAGGAGGAAATCCTCACCATGAAGATGCGGGTCCATGACGACATCGGCCACAGCATTCTCTCCGCCCGGCGGGCGCTGCTGCAGGAATCGGACCTGAACACCATTCGGGAGAACGCTGCCGTGTGGGAGCAGTCCATCTCCCTGCTCCATCGGGCCAATGCCATGCCCCAGCCTGACGACCAGCTGGAATATGCCATCAGCCGGGGAAGGGCCCTGGGGGTCCAGGTGCGCCTGGGAGGAGAGCTGCCGAAGACGGTGGCCACACGGAGACTTCTGGCGCTGGCCCTGGGAGAGTGTGTCACCAACTGTGTCCGCCATGCCGGTGGAACGGAGCTGTACGCCGACATGCGGCCCAAGGGAGCGCTGCTGCAGGTCATTATGACAAACAACGGGGCAATCCCCCAGCGGCCCATTCGAGAGGGGGGCGGGCTGTCCGCCCTGCGGCGTAAAATTGAGGCCGCCGGTGGGACCATGACCGTATCCCATCAGCCCAGATTTGCGCTGGAGGTTATGCTGCCCATGGAGAAGGAGGAGACGCCGTGAAACAGGTGATGATCGTAGAGGATCAGAAGATGATCCGCAGCCTTTTGGAGAGCTACATCGAAAAGGAGCCCGGTTATCAGCTGGCCGCGTCCATCCCCGGGGCCAATCAGGCGCCGGTGCTCTGTGACTCCATGGGGATTGATCTGATTCTTATGGACGTGCAGACGGAGCACCGGGAAAACGGACTGGCAGCGGTGGAGAAGATCAAGGCCCAGCACCCGGAGATTAAAATCGTTGTGGTCACGTCCCTTTTGGACTATGAGGTGCTGGCCCGGGCCAAAACCGCAGGGGCGGACAGCCTCTGGTATAAGGACAGCACCCAGGAGGTCCTGATGGATGTGGTGCGGAAAACGGCGGAGGGGGCGCGTATTTTCCCGGACCACCCTCCTGCGGTGGAGATTGGCACCGCAAAAAGCACGGAGTTCACCAAGGCCGAGCGCAAGGTGCTGCGGTATCTGGTTCGGGGGCTGTCCTACGGGAAAATTGCGGAGGCCATGGGGGTGGAGGTGACCACGGTGAAATACCACGTCACCAATATGCTCCAGAAGACCAATTTGGAGAATAAGCTCCAGCTGGCCCTGGCGGTCAGCGATGCGAAAATGATTGCGGATCTGGCAGAGGAGCATTTGCTGTAAGTCTGCCGGGCAGCAGAGGACATCGTCTGCTGTGAGGAGGGCGGCGACGGGAAAACCCTGCGGTTGCATTTTCCGGTTCCCTGTGATACACTAAACGACGAAAATCGCAGGAAACACGCGGAGGGAAAAGTATGGAGAAAAAGAAACACACACGCAGTACCTTTTCCGGAAAAATCGGCTTTGTGCTGTCAGCGGCCGGCGCTTCCGTGGGACTGGGCAACATCTGGAGATTCCCCTATTTGGCGGCCAAATACGGCGGGGGAATCTTCTTACTGATCTATATTCTGCTGGCGCTGACCTTTGGATACACGATGATCGTGGCGGAGACGGCGCTGGGCCGGATGACCGGGAAAAGCCCGGTGGGGGCCTTCGGGGCCTTCGGAACTTCTTGCTGGAACCGGCTGGGAGGCTGGATCAATGCCATTATTCCGATTTTGATTGTACCCTATTATTCCGTCATCGGCGGCTGGGTGGTGAAATACCTGGTGGAGTACATTCTGGGCCGGGGAAATCTGCTGGCCCAGGACGGCTATTTCTCCCAGTTCATTTCCAACGGGGTCTCCACGGAGCTATGCTTTATTGTCTTTGCTCTGTTTGCTCTGGCCATTGTCTTTGCCGGTGTGCGCAATGGAATTGAGCGGGTGTCTAAGGTGATGATGCCGGTGCTGGTGGTACTGTCCGTGGTGATTGCGGTGTACTCCGTGACCAGACCGGGGGCCCTGGAGGGCGTTAAGTACTTCCTGGTGCCGAATCCAAAGAATTTCTCCTGGATGACGGTGGTATCGGCGATGGGCCAGGTGTTCTATTCCCTATCCATTGCCATGGGGATCTTGATTACCTTCGGCTCCTATATGAAAAAGGACATTTCCATTGAGGATTCCACCAGAAATGTAGAGGTCTTTGACACTGCCATTGCAGTAATGGCGGGATTGATGATCATTCCTGCGGTGTTCTCCTTCTCCGGCGGAAACGCAGAGACGCTGCAGGCGGGACCGGCGCTGATGTTTATCACCATTCCGAAGGTCTTTGCCAGCATGGGCCTGGGGACCGTTGTGGGAATTCTGTTTTTCCTGCTGGTGCTTTTTGCGGCGGTGACCAGCTCCATTGCCCTGACGGAAAGCGCAGTGTCTACCTTTGAGGATCAGTTCGGCTGGGGGCGGAAAAAGTCCACGGTTTTGATCGGTGTGGTGATGATTGCCCTGGGAAGTCTGTCCTCCCTGGGATACGGCCCGCTGGCCGGGGTGAAGATCATTGGCATGCAGTTCCTGGATTTCTTCGATTTCCTGACGAACTCTGTGATGATGCCCATTGCGGCCATTGCCATCTGCCTGCTGGTGTCCAGAGTGGTGGGGGTCGATGGAATCGAGCAGGAGGTTTTGCAGGGAGAGGGGACCTTCCGGAGGAAGAAGATCTTTTCTGTTATGATCCGGTATCTGTGCCCGGTGTTTGCGGTGATTATTTTGATCAGCTCCGTGGCCAATGCCTTTGGATGGATTTCTATGTGAAAAATTAGGACACAGCAGCGGCCCGCTGCTGTGTCATTTTTTGTCCCTTAGGGCCCGCGGCGTGCCGGCGGGCCCTTTTCGCCGTTCTGTGACTTTCCAAAGGCACAGGAGAGAAAATTAGCAATCTTGCACAAAGACCCCGGGGTATGAAGGTGTGACGCTTTACTGTGAGAAACCGAAAAAACTATTGCAATGCAGGATGAAGTATGCTATAATTCATCCATCAGACAAGTGATGTTAGGATATGATACGATATAACTTGTAATGATATGTTTAAAATAGCTAAAAAGTTATGCTATATATCATGCGAAATATACAAATTGATTGAGAATATTTCTGCTTGAAATATCAAAATGCAAAGACTAACCGAGCAACTTTCATGGCGGCTTGCACAGGATATGGAGGAACAGTATGAAACGATATGTGCTGAAACGATTACTGATTGCCATCCCAACTTTTTTGGGCATTACGCTGCTGGTGTTCCTGCTGTGCTATAACGCCTCCGGCAGTCCCTTGGAGCTGCTGCTCAGCGACCCCAATATCTCGGAGGCAGAGGTGGCCAGAAAGGCGGTAGAGCTTGGACTGGACCAGCCCTTTTTTGTCCAGTATTTTTCCTGGATGAAAAACTTTCTAACAGGGAATCTGGGCTACTCGTACCGGACCAATGGTGCGGTGATGCCAATGCTGATCAGCGCGCTGTGGCCTACGGTGCTTTTGACACTGGCATCGGTGGTGGTGGCCTGCGTGGTGGCTTTCCCCTTGGGAATCCAGTCTGCCCGCCACCAGAACGGCGTGTGGGACACCATCGCCTCGGTGTTTTCCTTCCTCTCCACCTCCACCCCTAGCTTTTTCCTGGCGCTGGTGTTTCTGAGTGTGTTCTCGGTGCATCTCGGCTGGCTGCCCATTGGAGGCATGTACGACACGGGAAAGACGGAAAGTCTGCTCTCCCTGCTGCGACATCTGCTGATGCCGGCCTGCGTACTGGGCAGCACCTTAGTGGGCAGTCTGATCCAGTATATTCGAAGCAGTATGCTGGAGGTCAGCGGAGAGGACTATGTTCGAACCGCACGGTCCAAGGGCCTAAAGGAGCGCATTGTGATTATATATCATGTGCTTCGGAATTCCCTGATCCCGGTGGTCACCTATCTCGGCATGGAGATTCCCCTTCTTATGGGCGGCGCGGTGATTACCGAGCAGATCTTCTCCTGGCCCGGCCTTGGAAACCTGATGCTCAAATCAATCAATTCCCGGGATTATCCGGTGATTATGGGTATTACCATTATCACGGCAGTGGCAGTGCTGGTGTTCAACCTGCTCACAGACCTCCTGTACGGAGTGCTGGACCCGCGGATCCGCCACGACTGAGTGGGAGGTGTAGAGTTGAACCAAAAGAAAACGGAGCACAGAAATTTCATCAAGCGATTCTGTCAGAACCGCTTGGCGGTGATCGGACTGATCACACTGACAGTGATTTTCCTGCTGGTGCTCTTCCTGCCCCTTGCTATGCCCTATGATGAGGCGCAGATTGACGCCCTGGCCTTCAGCGCAAAGCCCAGCGCCCAGCATCTGCTGGGTACAGACACCACGGGACGGGATGTACTGACCCGGCTGCTCTACGGCGGCAGAGTGTCGCTGTTTGTGGGAATTGTCAGCACCATGATTAGTGTTGTAATCGGCATTCCCCTGGGCCTTCTGGCGGCCTTTTACCGGGGATGGATCGAAACCGTTGTCATGCGGGCCACGGATATTTTTATGACCATCCCCTCCACAATCCTGATTCTGTTTCTGGTGTCCATGTTTGGACCCTCCATTGTCACCGTGACGGTGGTGATCGGTGTCCTGGGCTGGACAAAATTCGCAAGGCAGATTTTCGGAACCGTGCTGGCGGTTCGGGAAAAGGACTATATCGAGGGGGGCCGGGCCATTGGCCAGAAGGACGGCGTAATCATCCGCCGCTATATTCTCCCCAATGCCATTGCACCGATTTTTATCTCCATCACCTTCCGAATCGCGTCGGCGATTCTGCTGGAGTCTTCTCTGAGCTTCTTGGGTATGGGCGTCCAGATGCCGGCGGCCTCCTGGGGAAACATGCTGTATAATGCCCAGTCCATTACTATTTTGAAAAGCTGTCAGTGGATGTGGCTGCCCCCAGGCCTTGCCCTGGTGATTACAATTCTCAGCATCAACTTTATTGGAAACGGACTTCGAGACGCACTGGATCCCAAAACCTCTTTGTAGTAAGTTAGACGGCCGATAAGGGCCGCCTGCAGGGACTGAGGCTGCACACACAATCTGGCTGAACTGTGCAGACGCGGTTCCGATAGATATGAAAGGAGAAAACAGATATGAGAAAACGTATGCACGCCCTGATTGCCGCAGTGCTGGCGCTGGCCATGGTGCTCTCTGGCTGCGGCCAGCAGACCGGGAGCAGCGCGGCCCAGAGCTCGGCCCAGACAGCCGATACGGCTGTAAGCACCCAGGAGAATGCGGGAACTGCCACCTCCGGCCCCAAGGACGAGGTCGTCACCATGGCCATTACCGCCACCTGGAACACCCTGAACATTTACAACACCTCCGGCAACTACGGCCACTGCGTGGCGGACCAGATGTTTGAGCGTATGGTCACCTGCACCCACGACGGAGAGTATCTGCCCCGTCTGGCAGAGAGCTGGGAGATGGCCGAGGACAACACCAGCATGACCTTCCACCTCAATCCCAATGCCAAGTGGCAGGATGGGGAGCCGCTGACCGCCGATGACGTGGTGTTCACCCTGAAGGCCGTTACCAACGAAAAAATGGAGAACTACTATCGTTCCAAGTTTGTGGACGTGGCCGGCACCGATGACAACGGCATGTGCACCAACTCCGACGACATTCAGGTGGAGGCGCTGGACGAGCACACCGTTAAAATCGGCTTTAAGACCCCCAAGGACGAGAGAACCATCCTCTCTCAGCTGTGCAGCTTCCTGTATGTGCTGCCCAAGCACATTCTGGATACCGGCGACTATGCCGACATCAACGACTCCGATTTCTGGACCAATCCTGTGGGCGCCGGTCCCTTCAAATATGTGAAGGATACGGCAGGGGAGGAGCTGGAGCTCACCGCCAACGAAGATTACTATCTTGGCTGCCCGGACTTCAAGACCTTTGTGATCAAGGTGGTTCCTGCGGCCAGCCTGACTGCGGGCCTGCTCAACGGCGAGATCGACGTGGTGGGCGCAGGCAGCATTCCCATTGCCGACTGGGAGACCATCAAGAATACGGAGGGCCTGGTGGCCAAGTCCATCGAGTCCTATTCCTATCAGTACATGGAGTTCAACCTCTCTGAGGAAAACCAGACCTTCCAGGACGCCAAGGTTCGCATTGCCTTTGACAAGGCCATCAACAAGCAGCTGATGGTGGACCAGCTCATGGCCGGCGAGGGCCAGGTGGCGGTGGGTCCCATGCCCAAGTATCATCCCTACTATAACGACAAGCTGGTTGCCAATACCTATGACCCGGACGCTGCCAAGGCAGAGCTGGAGGAAGCCGGTTTTGATTTTGGTAAGACCTATCGCCTGGTGGTGCCCCAGGGCAACCAGGTCCGGGAGCAGTCTGCTCTGATTATTCAGCAGAACCTCAAGGACATCGGCATCGACGTCTCCATTGAGACCTATGATTTTGCCACCCTGCTGGAAATGATGCGCAACGGTGACTTTGACCTGGGCCTGCTGGGCGGCGGTTCCAACATCGATCCCAGCGAGAGCGCCGTAATTGTTAAGCCCGGCAGCGACCAGAACTATTCCCTGCTCACCGACAGCAAGTGGTATGATCTGGCGGAAAAGGGCAACTCCCTGGCCGATTTCGAGGGCCGGAAGGCAGCCTTTGATGCCTACCAGGCGGCCCTGGTAGAGGATCAGCCCTATATCTGGCTGTATCATCAGAATGACCTGCGGGCCTACTCCAACCGTTTCGCATCGCTGCCTCTGGACGATACCATCTGGTATAACTATGAGGTATGGACCTGGAAGCTGGCCTGAGGACATTTCAAATTGCTAACTGCAAATTGACCTGATTGCAAGCATCTCTCTGCATCCTGCAAGGGGTGCAGAGAGATTGTTTCATCTCCGCCTGGTGCGGTTAATTGGAGGACGCTTATGGATGATAAGGAAGTTTTGCTGGAGGTCTCCGGCCTGAAAACCTATTTTCAGGATCAGAAGGGCCAGGTCCCGGCGGTGGACGGTGTGGACTTTGTGCTGCATAAGGGAGAGACGCTGGGGATCGTAGGGGAAAGCGGCTGCGGAAAAAGTGTTACCTCCATGTCGATCCTGCACCTGCTCCCTCCCAAGGGGCATATTGTGGATGGCACCATTCGGTTTAAGGGCAGGGACATTACCCACCTTTCCTCCAAGGAGATGTCGTCCATTCGGGGCAAGGAGATCGCCATGATCTTTCAGGAGCCCATGACCAGCCTGAATCCCGTGTATACGGTGGGCTGGCAGATTTCAGAAATGATCCGCAGCCACGAGAAAATCTCCAAAAAGGCAGCCAAGGAAAAGGCAGTGGAGATGCTGCGCCTGGTGAATATTCCGGCGCCGGAAAAGCGGGTCAACGAGTACCCCCATGAGCTCAGCGGCGGCATGCGCCAGCGTGTGATGATCGCTATGGCGCTGTCCTGTGAGCCGGAGCTGCTCATTGCCGACGAGCCTACCACGGCGCTGGATGTGACCATTCAGGCTCAGATTCTGGACCTGATGCGCAGCCTGAAGGAAAAGACCAACACCTCTATTATGATGATTACCCACGATCTGGGGGTGGTTGCAGAGATGAGCGACAATGTGCTGGTGATGTATGCCGGCATGGTGATGGAATACAGCGATGTGAAGAGCCTGTTTGCTCAGCCCCTCCACCCCTATACCCAGGGGCTGATGAAGGCACTGCCCCGGATGGAGGAGCAGCAGGAGAGCCTGTATGTCATCAAGGGTGCCGTGCCCAGCCTGTACGATCTGCCCCAGGGATGCCGGTTTTGGCCCAGGTGTCCCTATGCCACGGAGCGCTGTAAAAAGGAGATGCCGCCGCTGTACTCCCAGGGGGCACGGCAGGTACGGTGCTTCCGCTACGACACTGCCGGAGAGGGGGAGAAGGACCATGTCTGATGTGCTGCTGGAGGTCAAGGACCTCAAAAAATACTATATCACCAAGGGCGGACTCCTGTCCGGGCCAAGGCGAGAGGTCAAGGCGGTGGACGGGGTGTCCTTCCAGCTTCGCCAGGGAGAGATTCTGGGCGTAGTGGGTGAGTCCGGCTGCGGAAAATCCACCTTGGGGCGGACCATCCTGCGGCTGACCGATGCCACCCAGGGCCAGGTAATCTTTGACGGGGTGGATTTGCAGACACTCTCCCGGGAGGAATTGCGGAAAAAGCGCCAGGAAATGCAGATCATTTTCCAGGATCCCGGCGCGTCGCTAAATCCCCGTATGACCGTTGGAGAGCTTCTCCGGGAGCCCTTGGAGCTGTTTCGCCCGGAGCTCCAGGGAGACGACCAGCTGGAGGAAATCTATCGGCTGATGGATATGGTGGGAATTGACCGCAGCTATCTGAGTCGGTTTCCCCATGAATTCTCCGGCGGACAGCGCCAGCGAATCGGCATCGCCCGGGCCCTGGCCACGGGACCGAAGCTGGTGGTGTGCGATGAGCCGGTCAGCGCCTTGGATGTGTCGGTCCGGGCGCAGGTGCTGAATCTCATGGACCGGCTGAAGCAGGAGTACAACCTCACCTATCTCTTTATCTCCCACGATCTGTCTGTGGTCCACCATATTTGCACCCGTGTGGCGGTGATGTACCTGGGCCGCATTGTGGAGCTGGCGGAAAAGGAGGAGTTGTATCGGAATCCCATGCACCCCTATACCAAGGCGCTGCTTTCGGCGATTCCCCTTCCGGACCCCACCCAGCAGCGTCAGCGGATCATTTTGCAGGGGGACGTGCCGAATCCCGCAGCACCGCCTCCCGGATGCCACTTCCACCAGCGCTGTCCCTGCGCCGAGGCACAGTGTGGCACAGTGGATCCAACGCTCCGGGAGGTACGCCCCGGACACTTTGTGGCCTGTAATTTGGTCAGTCAGGGATAAAAATTTGCGGCGGGGCAAAATGGAGCGCCGCCTGATAGAAAGGAAGAAATACCATGGATCTGGACAAGAAGGTCCTGACCGACAGCATCGAAGCCGGCCGAGAGGAATATGTGACAGCCGCAAGCAATATCTGGGACTATGCGGAGACCTGCTTCCAGGAGTACAAATCCTCGGAGGAGCTGTGCAAGCTGCTGGAGAAGCACGGATTCCAGGTGGAGCGCGGGGTCGCAGGGCTGGACACGGCCTTTGTGGCCACTGCCGGGGCAGGAGAACCGGTGATCGGCTTTATGGGAGAGTACGACGCCCTGCCGTCCCTCAGCCAGAAGGCCGGGGTGGCGGAGCATGATCCCATTGTAGAGGGAGCTCCGGGACACGGCTGCTGCCATCATATCTTGGGAACGGCTGCTGTGGCGGCCGCCATTGCGGCCAAGGACTACAAGGAGCAGCATCAGCTGCCCGGTACCATTCGCTTCTACGGATGCCCCGCAGAAGAGGGGGGCGAGGGAAAGATCTATATGGCAAAGGCCGGATTGTTTGACGACGCCGCCTGCGCCATTACCTGGCACCCCTGTGACGACAACAATGTCTGGTCCATGAATTTCATGGCCATTCAAAATTTGCGGATTCGTTTCTACGGCGTGGCGGCCCACTCTGCCTCCCAGGGACATCTGGGACGGAATGCACTGGAGGCCACGGAGCTCACCGGGGTTGGCTCCAACTATCTCAGAGGTCATGTGGAGCGGGATGTGTGCATCAACTACGCAGTGACCAATGCCGGCGGACCGGCACCCAATGTGATTCAGGACTATGCGGAGATGGTCTACAATATCCGCGCCTACACCCACAAAAAGGCCGTCGCTGCGGCACAGTGGGTGGAGGAAATCGCCAGAGGCGCCGCAATGATGAGCCGAACCCGGGTGGAAGTAATCTACGAGGGCGGCCTGTCGGAGCTGGTGCCCAACCGGACGCTGGAGCGAATCGCCTATGAGCAGTTCCGCCAGGTGGGGACCACACCCTACACCCAGGAGGACCTGGATTTCTGCGCGAAAATCCACGAGACCTTCCCGGAGGGCTCGGAGGAGAGCACCTGCAGCAATCTCTCCTATGTATACGGAAAGGTGGCCCAGGAGATCATTCCCCAAATCCGGGGCAAGGTCATCAACGACGTGCTCTATCCCTTTACGGAGATTCCCCATGCCAAATATGGCTCCACAGACGTGTGCGACGTCAGTTGGTTTACCCCCACGGTGCAGGTGACCACTGCGTGCTACGCCAAGGATACTCCGGGACACTCCTGGCAGCAGGTGGCCCAGGGCAAGCAGCCGCTGTGCTTTAACGGTATGCTGACCGGAGCCAAGATCATGGCGCTGACGGCGGTGCATCTGCTGGAGAACCCCCAATCTGTTGCGGCCATGAGAGAGGAATTCCGCCAGGCAATGGAGGGCAAGACCTACGAGTGCCCCCTGACGGAGGAGATGCTGCAGCATCCGGGCCAGGTGCGGTTCTGAGGACCGGCCCGGGGCCGGCATTCCCAACAGAATAGGAACGGAGGACAGAACATGAAGGTACTTGGACTGGGGGACAACGTCTGTGACGTCTACCTGCACACTGGCACCATGTATCCCGGGGGACAGGCCCTGAACTTTGCGGTCTATGCCCACCAGCTGGGCCTGGAAGCGGACTATATGGGGGTGTTTGGAGAGGACGCCGTTGGGGACCATGTGAAAAAGACCCTGAGAGACCAGGGAGTGGGATATTCCCACTGCCGGAGCTATCCAGGGGAGAATGGGTATGCCCGGGTGACCCTGGACCATGGTGACCGAGTGTTTATGGGTTCTAATCACGGCGGCGTGTTACAACAGCATCCCATTTTTCTGACGGCGGAGGATCTGGATTATCTGTCCCAGTTCCGGCTGATCTACACCACAAACAACGGATTTTTGGACAATCTGCTGCCAGTGCTGCAAAAGGTCCCCGGGATGGTCAGCTACGACTTTTCCTATCGGTGGAATGAGGAGGACCGGTTGGAACGGGTCTGCCCTTATGTAGATTTTGGCTTTCTCTCCTGCAGTGACCTGGGGGACGAGGAGACAGTGGATCTTTGCCGCAAGCTCCATCATATGGGCTGTGGCACGGTGACCGCCACCCGGGGCAGTCGGGGGACCATCACCTTCGACGGCGTGGGATTTTTTGTTCAGCGCCCCAAGCTGGTCCAGGCGGTGGACACCCTGGGAGCAGGAGACAGCTTCGCTACGGCCATGCTGGTGACAATCCTGCGCCTGCTGGAGCAGGACGCCGGGGCCTGGAGAGATCCGGGAACCCGGGAAAAAATCCTCCCCCAGGCGCTCCAGGCCGCTGCGGAGTTTGCCGCGGAAACCTGCATGGTAAGCGGAGCCTTCGGCTGGGGAACGCCCATTCCGGAATCTCTCCGTGGAACGTTCTACGAGGGCTTCCGGGAATAACGGAAAACGGTATCATATGGCGCATGGGGCATGCGCCGGAACATAATGAGGTGAAAATCATATGGCATACATGATTGGTGTGGACGTAGGCGGAACCTTTACAGATTTCTCTGTGTTCAACCAGGAAACCGGAGAACTGTTTCACTACAAGGACAGCTCCACACCGGCAGATCCCTCCAAAGCCATTGTTAAGGGCGTGGCGGATGTGCTGCAAATCAAACATGGAGGACCGGAGGAGGTCAGCTATCTGGCCCACGGTACCACAGTGGGAACCAATGCGCTGATTGAGAAAAAGGGCTGCCGCCTGGGCTTAATCACCACCAAGGGCTTCAAGGACCTGATGGAGATCGGCACCCAGCGCCGCCCCTCTCTGTACAATCTTCAGGCGCAGAAGCCCTATCCGCTGGTTCCCTCTGGGCTCAACCGCACGGTTACGGAGCGCATCCGCTATGACGGCAGCATTGAGACGCCGCTGGATGAGGAGGAGACCCGGCAGGTGGTGCGGGAGCTGAAGGCCCAGGGGGTCACCGCCATTGCGGTGTGCACCTTGTTCTCCTTTATCAATCCTGTCCATGAGAACCGGATTGAGGAGATTATCCACCAGGAGTTTCCCGAGGCCTATGTGACGGTGTCCAGCAAGCTGGCCCCGGAATTCCGGGAGTACAGTCGCATGAGTACTACGGTGATGAACAGCTATCTGGGCCCGGTGATGAAGCAGTATGTCAACAACTTCCGCCAGTCCATTGCGGATTTGGGAATCGGCGTGGAGCCCTATGTGACCCAGTCCAACGGCTCCATTATCTCCATCAAGGAGACCATAGACTGCCCCATTAAGACGGCGCTGTCCGGTCCCTCTGCAGGGGTAATTGCGGCGGCCCATATCGGACGGCAGTGCCAGGCGGACAAGGTCATCACCTTTGATATGGGAGGCACCAGCGCGGATATTTCCCTGATTGAAAACTATACCCCCCAGGTGTCCAATGAACGGCTGGTGGAGGGCTATCCCGCACGGATTCCCATGATCAATATTATCACCATCGGCGCCGGCGGCGGATCCATTGCGCGGATTGACGAGGGTGGCGCCCTGAAGGTGGGGCCCAAGAGCGCCGGAGCTACGCCGGGACCTGCCTGCTATATGCGGGGCGGCACAGAGCCCTGTGTGACGGATGCCAATATTGTTTTGGGCAAACTGAACCAGGAGAAGATCCTGGGCGGCCGGATGGATGTGGACATCGAGCTGGCTAAGAACGCAATTCAGACCCAGATCTGCGATCCGTCGGGGCTGGATCCGGAACAGGCGGCCAACGGAATCATCACCGTGGTGAATTCCAACATGGTCCGCGCCGTCCGCAGTGTGTCGGTGGAAAAAGGCTATGACGTCCGGGAGTTTTCCCTGATGGCCTTCGGCGGCGCCGGTCCCCTCCATGCCTGCGAGGTGGCCCGGGAGCTGGGCATGGAGGAGGTCATCATTCCTCCCCATCCCGGTACCCTGTGCTCTCTGGGCTTGCTGCTGGCTGACACAAAGTTTGACCTGTCCCGCACCTGTGTGCTGGACGGGGTCCGGGAGAGCCTGGAGGAGATCAACAGACTGTTTGACAGCATGACCCAGCAGGGAATGGAGCTCTTGGACAAGGAGGGAGTGCCTCAGGATCGGCGGCAGTTTGAGTATGCCATTGATATGCGGTACCACCGTCAGAACTTCGAGATCAGCATCCCGGTGCCCGCCGGTGTGCTTACGGAGGAGCTGCTGGAGCAGGTGCTGGAGGACTTCCACAGGGAGCACAAGCGCAGCTATGGCTACAGTAAGCCCGAGGCGCTGGTGCAGTGCGTTTCCTACCGGGTCTGTGCCATCGGCATCATCGACAAGCCGGACCTGCAGCCGGAGCCCTTGCAGCCGGAGGCGCCGCTGCCCCAGCCCATAGCCCATCGCAGTGTGCTGTTCCAGGGAGCGCAGCATCGAGTGGAGACGCCCATCTATCTTCGGGAGGCACTGGTGCCCGGACAGCAGGTGCCCGGTCCCTGCATTCTGGAGCAGATGGACACCACCATTGTGGTGCCGGAGGATTGGACCATTTATGTGGATGGGTATCATAATCTGATTGTCCACCACAAGGAGGTGAAGTGACATGGGAGCAAAGGTCGATACCGTAACCGTAGAGGTGGTGCGCAATCTGCTGATGTCCATTGCAGAGGAAACCTATGGCATCATTGTGCGCAGCGCCTACTCTACCAATATGAAGGAGAGACGGGATGTCTGCACAGCCGTCATTGATCCCCAGGGAAACAGTGTGGCCCAGGTGGAGAGCCTGGCTGCCCTCTTGGGCTCCATGCTCAGTGTGGTTCCCAATATCTATGAAAAGTTTGGAAAGGACTCCATCCGTCCCGGGGATATGTTTATTGCCAACGATCCCTATCATGGCGGCGGCAACCATCTGCCGGACATTGTCATCGCAGCCCCGGCGTTTTCCGGGGAAAAGCTCATTGGCTGGATTGCGAACATTGCCCATCATTCTGACATTGGCGGCAAGGTGCCCGGCTCCACCTCCGGAGACGCAGACAGCCTGTTCCAGGAGGGAATTCGGATTCCTGTGATCCGGATCCGGCAGGAGGGAAAGGTGATTCCCAGTGTGCTGGATTTGCTGCTGGACAATACCCGGGTGCCGCAGGAACGGGAAGGGGACCTGACGGCCCAGATGTCTGCCAATCTCATTGGTGTGGAGCGGCTGCAGGAGGCCTATGACCGGTACCAGGACACGCTGATCGACTGCATGGAGGAGCTGGTGGCCTATTCGGAGCGCCGGGTTCGTGCGGTGGTCAAGGAGCTGCCGGACGGGGAATACAGCTATACGGACTATGTGGACGGCTGCGGCGACAAATATCCGGATCCCCTGCCCATCTGTGTGAAGGTCACCGTGTCTGGGGAGGACCTGACCTTTGACTTTACCGGGACCGCCTCCCAGATCAAAGCCCCCATCAATGTACCCTATCCCTGCACAAAGGCGGCGGTGTTCTTCTCCGTCAAAGCACTGATGGGAGACGATATTCCCGCCAATGAGGGCATTAACCGGGCGGTGAAGATCATTGCGCCCAAGGGATGCATTGTCAATCCCACCGAGCCCAGCCCCATCGGCGCTCAGATCGACTGCCAGCAGCGCATTCCGGATGCCATATTCGGCGCCCTGGCCCCAATCTTCCCGGATACTGTGGTGACCGCAGGAAACGGCGCCTGCACCACAACGATCCTGGCGGGAGACGGCGCCATTGGTACGGACAGCGTGTTTATTTTCCACGAGGTCATCGCCGGCGGCGGCGGAGCCTCCCGGAGCCTGGATGGCCTGTCCGGCGTCCAGGTGAACATGACCAATACCTCCAATATGCCCATCGAGGCCACGGAAATGGAATTCACCAAGATCCTGGCGCGAAAGTATGAGCTCAAGGAGGACACCGGCGGAGCAGGAGCCCGGCGGGGCGGCCTGGGCATTGAGCGGGAGCTTGAGGTGCTGCAGGACAATGTGCTCTATACAGGCCTGGGGGACCGGCATAAGTTCCATCCCTGGGGACTGGCGGGAGGACAGGAAGGCGGCAGCGGCGCATTTTATCTGGTTCGGGCTCAGGACGGCAGCGTAAGCCGGATGGGCCACAAGACCACCAGTCTGCCCCTGCAGAAGGGCGATGTTATCCGCGTGGTGACCCCCGGCGCCGGTGGCTACGGGGACCCGCTGACCCGGGCGCCGGAGGCGGTGCTTCGGGATGTTGTGGAGCAAAAGGTCAGCGTTCAGGCGGCGGAGCATGCCTACGGCGTGGTGATTCGTATGGACGGCGTTAACTATATTATTGACCAGCAGGCCACCCAGGACCTGCGGACAAGGAGAGGAAAGAAATGATTAAAGGAATGCAGCAGGTGGAAGCTGTTATGGAACAGGCCAAGGCACGACTGGATGCCAACGGCGGGCTGAAGCAGATTATTTTTGTGGCATGCGGCGGCTCCTTCAGCTCCTCCTATCCGGCACGGTATCTGCTGAATCAGGAGGGATCCATTCGGGTCCAGGGATATAACAGCAGTGAGTTTGTCAATGCTACGCCCAAAAGCGTGGACAAAAACACCCTGGTGATCGGCACCTCTACCAAGGCTACGGCAGAGACCGTAGAGGCCATTAAGGTGGCCAGAGCCCGCGGGGCAGTAACCATTGGACTCTCTGGCTATGCGGATTCCCTGACGGCCCAGACCGCAGAGTTTTATATCACCTATTATCACGGGGATGAGTGGTATGAGGATCCGTCTCTGGTCCACTGCAACAGCCAGGGCACGGCGCTGAAGATCGCCTTCTGGCTGCTGAAGCAGTATGATGGCTATGCATATTATCAGGCAGCCATGGAGGCCTTTGAAATGCTGCCGGAGATCTACGGCAAGGCCCACGAAAGCGTGAAGGAGGATGCGGCCCTGTTTGCCCTGACCTACCAGAACGACAAGATCTTCAATGTCCTCAGCAGCGGCGCAGCCTGGGAGGTTTCCTATTCGGATGCGTTCTGCTTCTTCCAGGAGATGCAGACGGTTCACTGTGTGCCCGTCCATTCGGGAGAGTATTTCCACGGGGCCTTTGAGACCTGTGACAAGGACCTGGCCATTGTGCTGTTTAAAAGCGTGGGACGGACCCGCCCCCTGGACGAGCGTGCGGAGCGGTTCCTCCGGAAGTTTGCCGGCCACCACTGGATCATTGACGCAGAAAAGCTGGGGCTGGGCCGGATGAACGGCCATGTGGCAGAGTATTTCAATGCGCTGCTGCTGCATCCCATCTCCAAGCAGTTTATTGCGGCCATGGGAGATGTGCGGATGCATCCCATGAGCTACCGCAGATACATGTGGAAGTTCGACTATTGATCCCGGCTGAGATGGAAACAGGAACTTCCCTTGCTCTTTAATGGTTTCTTTGATATAATATCCATAAGAAGCATTTATTTGACAAGAGAAAGCGAGGCGCTTGCGTGCAGAATCATCTGAACTATGACAGCATTGTTCCGCTTTATTCGCAAATCGTGGAACGTCTGCGAAACGACATTGAGAAGGGCGCGTATGGGGAGACGGGACGCCTCCCCACAGAGGATGAGTTGTGTGAACAGTATCAGGTAAGCCGAAGCACGATCCGCCGGGCAGTCAATGAAATGGTAGAACAGCACCTGGTGGAGAAAAAACAGGGGAAGGGCACCTTTATCTGCACGCCGAAGCTTTCCCGCCATCTGGATTGCCCCATGAGCTTTACGGAAATGTGCCAGACCAACGGGCTGACGGCCAGTGCGAAGATCCTCAGAGCGGAGATTGCCGCCCCGGAAAGTCAGGAGGTACGGGAGCTTCTGCGGCTGAAGGACGGAGCGTTGGCGGTTCGGATTTGCCGGCTCCGCTACGCAGGCGGCAGGCCGCTGGTGCTGGAGGACAACTATTTCCCCATAGAGTACGCCTATCTGCTGTCCCTGGACCTGGAGCATACATCCCTCTATCGGTATCTTCGAGAGGAGAAGGGGCTGACCCTTCGGCGCACATCCATGCGGCTGAGCATTGTGCGGGCAGATGCGAAAATCGCAAAAATCCTACAGGTGCCCAAAAGCGCCCCACAGCTGGAAATGAAGGGCTGTGTAATCCAGCCCGGCGGACAGCCGGTTCATTCCAGCTATCAGATTGGTTATGGAGAAAATTTCGAGTTTATTGTGAGCTGATGTGGCCGGGGCATGTCTGGCCGCGATGAAAATAGAAAGGCTCCGCTGATTTTCCAAAAATCAGCGGAGCCTTTCCCTACCCGAGGCAGGTCAGCATACAAGCCGATACAGCAAGAAAAGCTGAACGGCGAGGATGGCAGGCATACCCACCACAAAATACCAGTGACGGGTCTTGTGGTGAAACAGCCACATTCCGGCGGTGGAGCCCAGGCTGCCGCCGGCCAAGGCAATCAGAAATAAAGCGCGTTGGGAGATGCGCCAGCGGTGATCTATGGCCCGGCGCTTGTCCGAGAACATGGAGATCAGGCCGACCAGGTTTATCAGAACCAGATAAGCGATCAAAAACTTCATACAGGGAACCTCACCTTCAAAAATAGAGAATGGAAATGTCCGCCAACCGGCTTTACAATGGGATAGTTCCCTGGTATTATGGCCATGTGGAAAAATTCCGGTAAATGGGGGTATTGCCATGGAAATGAGCGGAAGGACATACAAATGGGGATTGGCGGTTCTTCTGGTACTGGGCCTGCTGATGGTGGCAGGCTGTGAGACGGAGGTCAGACAGAGCGCTCCGGCAGAACCACAGATCCAAGATACAGTGCCGCAGTCTGCACAGTTGTTTGCCGCCGAGCCTGCGTCCATTACCTATCCGATCGATGATTCCGGCGAGGCGCTGACAGTTTTCATGCCCCAAGAGACGTTACAGACGGACGGGGCTCCTGTTTTGCAGATGGTGCAGGAGGAAACAGGAATTCCCGTAACCTATCAGCTGATTCCCGGAGACGGGTACCAGTGGAGCCTGCTGGCGTGTCTATGGGGAGAGTCTTTCCCGGATCTGATCTGGGGCGTGGACGAGACTATGCTGGAGAACCAGACGGATCCCGACACCTATGCGCCCCTGCTTGTGTTAAACGAGTATATTCAGAAGGCCGCTCCGAACTATGTTAGGATTGTTGCCGCCGATGAGGAGAAAATGCATCAGGCTGTGGATGACAAGGGAAATATCCTTCGTTTTCTCACCTTTTATGACACACCCGATCAGATGATCGAGTATGGGCCGGTGATCCGCCAGGACCTTTTGGATCGGTATCAGCTTTCCCTTCCCGAGACCTACGAGGACTGGGAGAATGCCTTGAAGCAGATGCAAGGCGACGTGGATACACCACTGCTGGTGACTCCGGCGGAGATCTATAGTTGGGACTATCTTTCCGCCGGCATGGGGATTTCTCTGGCCTTTGATGGAGACAACCAAGGGTTTTACCAGGTGGACGGCCAGGTGAAATACGGTCCGCTGGAGAAGAATTTCACGCAGTTTATTACATTGATGAATCACTGGTACCAGGAAAACCTCCTGTCAAACCGTTTTCTGGACTTTAACAACACGGGGTCCAGCGAGTATCTGCTGAAACAGGCAAACGGAGAAAGTGCGATTTTCTTCTTGAGCAACAGTCAATTGGCCTCGGTTACGGTACTTTCTGAAATCGAGGGCTTTGACATAGCCCTTCTGCAGGACCCGGTTTTGTCCCGGGGCGAGGTGTCCCACATTGCGCCGGAACGGGAAAAGACAGTTTATGGTGCTGGATTTTCCATTTCCACGGACTGCGATAATCCCGAGCTGGCGGTGAGATTTGTGGATTATCTGTATTCAGAAGAAGGAATTCAGCTGACAAATTATGGCCAGCAGGATGTGACGTATCAGATGGAACAGGGAAAGCCTGTATACACGGATGCAGTTACGAAACAGCCGGACCTGCTCAATGGATATTCCTCCACCAGTCTCAGCGGTGTAATCTCCCAGGCGCGGATCCAGCTTCAGCTGGAGGAGGCATTCCTTTGCGCAAGCAATGCGTGGAATGCAAACAAGGACAGCCTGTATATGTTGCCGGAGTCATTGGAGATGACTCCGGAGGTGGAAGAGGAGCTTCGCGGGGTAATGTTTGATCTGGCCACCTGCGCCCAAACCGCAGCCATAGAGCTTATGGTCGGGGAACGTCCGTTGTCCGATATTCCGGCGGTGCAGCAGGAACTGATGGATATAGGGGCAGAACGCTGTATGGAATTGCTGCAAGAAAGCCTGGATGCCTATTTGCTCCGGTAAGGGAGAGTCCAACGTGAAAACGAAAAAATGAGGAAATTTCGGGAACCGGATTCCTACAATATGGTTCCCGCTGCACCAACGTGATGCAGAGAGAACCCGCCCGCAGGCGTAGACCGATTGCGAGCCGGATTCGAACCAGGCCCCCGTGTCCCGGCGGGTATAGCGGATGAGGTCGCCAGTTATGCGGAATAAAACAAAAAATCTCCGCACCAAACTGATACGGAGAAGATTTGGAGCTGCTAGCCAGATTCGAACTGGCGACCTCATCCTTACCAAGGATGCGCTCTACCGACTGAGCTATAGCAGCACAAACAGCTTGCTTATTATATCACATTCCATGAATTTGTCAACCCTAAAAACGAAAAACCACAAAAAAGGGTGCCCCATGTTATCATCGGGCACCCGGATGGGTCATTGTGTGAGTTCCTTGGATTCTAAGAGCTTTCTGGTGCGCCATTTGCCGCTGTAGAAGTAAATGCCGGCGATGACGGCAGAAAGGCTGGGGGCCAGGCCCATGCCCAGGTAGACCCCCACCAGCTCCATGCCGAATACCTTTGTCAGCAGCAGGCTCAGGGCCACTCGGACCACTACGCCGTCAAGGACATGACAGAACATGGAGAAGGTGGTGAAGCCTACGGCAGTGGCAATGGCAATATAGATGAAGAAGAAGGCGGAGGGGAAGGCCATCAGGGACAGGTACCGCAGACAACGGATGGACTCCGACAGGGCGGCGGGATCCCGGTTGAAGAGCTTGACCAGGGGACCGGGAATGGCCTGTATGATGAGGAACATGACCACTGCCACCACCAGGGCGCAGCGGACGCCCACTTGAATGGTTTTTCCGGCCCGATCCGGCTTCCCGGCACCAATGTTTTGGCCGGCCATGGTGCCAACTCCGGTGGACAGGGCGGAGATGCCCGTCTGGCTGAGGTTTACCACCTTGCTGCCCACGGCGACGGCAGAGGCGGCGATGACGCCGTAGCTGTTGATGATGGAGTTCACAAAGACAAAGGACAGGTCGATAAACAGATACTGAAAGGAGGAGGGGATCCCCACCTTCAGCACCAGCTTTGCCGTGGGGCCGTGAATTTTATACTGCTGAGGATTTAGAGACAGCATCCCGGGCTGATGTTTTTTCAGGTACAAAAAGGCCCAAATCAGTGCAAAAACCTCGGAAATCTCCGTGGCCAGAGCAGCGCCGCCGGCGCCCCAGGGGAGCACCGCCACAAAGAGCAGGTCCAAAAATACATTGGCCACGGAGGCCACGGCGGAGAAGTACAGCGGCCGTTTGGAGTCGCCCATGCCTCGGAGAAAGGAGGTAATACAGGAGTAGAAGAAGGAGACAGGGAAACAGGTGGCGCGAATCAGCAGGTAATAGTAGGCCTCATGCCGGGCTTCCGCCGGAATATTAACCAGCGTCAAAATAGGGGACAAAAAGCAGCAGACAATAACGGACATAATCACAGCCATGATGCCGCTGATGGTCAGGGCGGTGCCTACGGTGCGGTGGACGCCCTCGTCATTTTTGGCGCCGCAGTATTGGGCAATGAGCACGGCGGCTCCGGCACTGGCGCCTAGGCCGATGTTGCTGGCGGCGTTGCAGATATAGGAGACGTTGTTGACCGCGGCCAATCCGGCGGAGCCCACAAACTGGCCCACAATGATGGTATCCACTGTGCTGTACAGGGTTTGCAGAATGCTGGAGGCCAGGAAGGGCAGGGAAAAGCGCAATAAGCCGCCGGTGATGTTACAGGTGGTGAGGTCCAGCGGTGTCTTTGTGTTGTTCATGGAAAAACTCCTATCTGGGTTAGATACAAATGGATGCACCGCAGAAAACGGTGCATCCACTATTATACCGGGAATCCCTTCGAATTGCAACGATTTTACGGAAAATCCGAAGGATCAAAAGGATTCCGGCAGCGGCATGGGCTTCAGCCCCGGGGAGATCAACAGAGCAGCGCCGGTGTTTGCCTGAATATGGGCCACAGCCTGCTGGCGGTCACCCAGCTCGGGATTGTATTCCATGAGCATCAGTCCCTCTGGCGTCACCTTGAGCACGGCCTTTTCCGTGACAATCAGGTCCACCACACGATAACCGGTCAATGGAAGGGTGCATTTTTCCACGATTTTTGGCGTGGAGCCCTGGCTGTGGATCATGGCGAGAATCACGGCCTTTGCTCCGTTCACCAGGTCCATGGCGCCGCCCATACCCGTCACCTTTTTTCCGGGAATCAGCCAGTTGCCAAAGCTGCCCTGGGCGTCTGCCTGTAGAGCGCCCAGCACACAGGCGTCCACATGCCCTCCGCGAATCAGGCCAAAGTTGGTGGCAGAATCCACAATGGCGCCCCCGGGGATAATAGAGGCGGGATTTCCGGAGGCGTCCACCACATGAAGGGGATCCGCCTCCTCCGGAGTGGGCGCCGGGCCCTGGCCCACCAGCCCGAGCTCCGCATGGAGAATGATGTCAATGCCCTTCGGGAAAAATCGGGCGCATCGGGTGGGAATGCCGATGCCCAGATTTACCACATAGCCGTCCTTCAGCTCCTGGGCGCAGCGGTGGGCGATAATATCCTTTGCGTGTTCCTTATCCATGCTGAGGGGCCTCCTTTGATACGATGTAGTCCACCAAAATGCCGGGGGTGACCACATTCTCCGGGGCAATGTCTCCGGGTTCCACCAGATGCTCCGCCTCGACGATGACGGTATCGGCCGCCATGGCCATCAGCGGGGAAAAGTTCCGGGTGGTGCCCTTATACCAGATGTTTCCCCGGGTGTCCACCTGGTACCCGGAGATCACGGCAAAATCCGCGTGGATGGGCTTCATCAGCAGATAATCCTTCCCGCCGATTTCCAGCTTCCGATCCACCCAAGGGCTCTCCTCCACCAGGGTCCCAAGACCGGTGGGGGTCAGGATTCCGGGGATGCCCATGCCCCCGGCACGGATCATCTCAGCCAGGGAGCCCTGGGGAATCAGCTCCAGCTCCAGCTCTCCCTTGGCCCACTTCTCCCCGGCCTCAGGGTTGGAGCCCACATGAGAGCCAATGTACTTTTTAATCTTCCCGGAGTGAATCAGCCGAGCCCAGGCGTAGTATTCCGAGCCGTCGGGGCCGTGGATCAGGGAACCGTCGTCAAAGATTCCGATGATGTTTTCCACGTCGGTTTGGTCCAGGGCGCGAATAACCTCATGGGCTGCGCCGCACCCGATAAAGCCGCCAAACATCACGGTGCTGCCCGAAGGAATCAGCGCTGCCGCCTCCTGGGCGGTAATTATCTTAGGCATGTTAGAACACCTCTTAGTCTATGGAGTACTGAAAAGGGAGGCGGGGGTTACCCGCCTCCCTGTGGAAGTCATTTTAGCACTTTTCGAAGATGGTAGCAACACCCATGCCGCCGCCGATGCAGAGGGTAGCCAGACCCTTCTTGGCGTCGTCACGCTTCAGCATCTCGTGGAGCAGGGTGACGATGATACGAGCGCCGGAGCAGCCCACAGGATGGCCGATGGACAGGGCGCCGCCGTTGACGTTGACCTTGTTCATGTCAAAGCCCAGCTCACGAGCCACGGCAATGGACTGTGCGGCAAAGGCCTCGTTGGCCTCGATCAGGTCGATGTCGTCCATGGTCACGCCGGCCTTGGCCATAGCCTGACGGGAAGCGGGAACGGGACCGGTGCCCATGATCTTGGGATCCACGCCGCCCTGGCCCCAGCCCAGGAGCTTCGCCATGGGCTTCAGGCCGTACTTCTCAACGGCCTCGCCGGAAGCCAGCACAATGGCGGCAGCGCCGTCGTTGATGCCGGAGGCGTTGCCGGCGGTGACACGGGGGGTGCCGGCGTCAGCCTGAGCGCCCTTGCAGGCCTTGGCGTCGAAGGTGTCGACCACAGTGCCGCCGTTTGCCTGGAAGGCGTTGTCGGAGGACACGGGGAAAGCGGTCTTCAGTTTTGCCAGGGACTCCAGGTTGGTGGAGGGACGGGGGAACTCGTCAACCTTAAAGTCAACGACCTGCTTCTTGACCTTCACGGGAACGGGAACGATCTCGTCGTCGAACTTGCCGGCAGCCTGGGCGGCAGCGGTCTTAGCCTGGGAGGAAGCGGCGAACTCGTCCAGATCCTGACGGGTGATGCCCCAGATGTCGCAGATGTTCTCAGCGGTGGTGCCCATGTGATAGTTGTTGAAGGCGTCCCACAGGCCGTCCTTGACCATGGTGTCTACCATCTTCTTGTCAAACATACGGCCGCCCCAACGAGCGTCGGGCAGAATGTAGGGAGCAGCGGACATATTCTCGGTGCCGCCGCAGACAACGATGTCAGCGTCACCGGCAGCGATGGCACGGCCGGCCTCGATGACGGACTTCATGCCGGAGCCGCAGACCATGTTGACGGAGTAAGCGGGAACGGAAAGGGGAAGACCGGCCTTAACGCCCACCTGACGGGCCACGTTCTGGCCCAGACCGGCGCTGATGCAGCAGCCGAACATCAGCTCGTCCACCTGCTCGGGCTTCACGCCGGCGCGGTTCAGCGCCTCCTTGACGACGATGGCGCCCAGGTCAGCGGCGGGGGTGCTCTTCAGGCTGCCGCCAAAGGAACCGACAGCGGTACGGCAGCAGTTTACAACATACAAATCTTTCATGAAATAACCTCCATATTCATTTGTCCGCAGGGACAATTTATCAGGTTTACCCTTCTAATTATACGGCACAATCCGGCATCCGTCAACCATTCTTCCAAAAAAGCTTAGGGCGCCGGGTTCATGGACAGAATTTCCTTGTATTGCAGTAGATTCGGGGCAAGAAGATGGAATTGTGACGATTATGTGTTGGCACGGAATTGTCTAGTGGTGAATTACACAGAAACCTAAAAATTTTGTCCATTGATTCTGTGGGAGATTGCGAGTGGTCAAAGGTATCCTTTTTTGATAAAATAGGTATCAAATGTGTCACAGCACACATAATTTTTGAAAGATGGAGGATTATCCAAGCATGACAAAACGCATTTTTGCATTGCTGCTGAGTGCTGCCATGATGCTGGGCCTGATGGCCGGCTGCGGCAATCAGCAGTCTTCTTCTGCGGCAAACGCCGGGAAGGAAGATGCGGCAGAGACTTCTGCCACGGCATCTGTAGGCGTCAAGGATCTGGGCTCTTCTCTGGAAGTGGCGTCTGCGGCAGAGTCCGCCGTGGAAGCAGCTGCTGCGTCCAACGATCCCAGCCTGCAGCTCTACTCCTATGACAGCAACTACGGCGTAGGCGCACTGACCACCGGCCTGCCCCTCACCGACCAGGGCGAGAGCTTTACCCTGTGGCTCAGCGTCCCCGGTAACGTGGGTACCCTGTTCAAAAACGGCATGGCCGATCACCCTGTGTTCCAGAAGGCCGAGGAGTTCACCGGCGTGCACATTGATTTCCTGGAGCAGTCCGCAGAGACCAATGCGGAGAAGTTCAACCTGATGCTGGTTTCCGGCGACTATCCGGATCTGGTCAACGGCATGGACTTCACCGGCGGCAACGATCTGGCTGTGGAGTCTGATTTTGCCCTGAACCTGGCAGACGACATTGCGGAGTATGCCCCCAACTATCAGGCGCTGATTGACTCCGACCCCAGCATTGTCAAGAATATCACCACTGACGAGGGCAACATTGTGGCCTTCTACACCTTCAACTCCGAGAAGCAGGGCACCACCGAGGGCGCCTGGATCCGTGGGGATTGGCTGGAGGATCTGAACCTGGAGAATCCCAAGACCTACGAGGAGTGGGAGACGGTTCTGACTGCATTTAAGAACGAGAAGGGCGCCCAGGAGCCTCTGATGATGCCCTCTGATATGGTTCCCTCCGGGAACTTCCTGGCTTCCGGCTTCGGCATCACCGCCACCTTCCAGTCCATGATGGGCGCTGCCTATCCCTACTATGTGGAGGATGGCGAGGTGAAGTACGGTCCTCTGGAGGAGGGCTACAAGGAGTATGTGGAGCTGATCCGCGACTGGACCGACAAGGGCCTGATCTCCAAGACCTTCATCCAGGACAACGCCAACCCCATGGGCGATGTGTACAGCACCAACGTCTCCACCGGCCGGACCGGCATCTTCTTCAACGGCGTGGGTATGATTGGCATGTTCCAGTCCAACCTGACTGATGCAGACCCCAACGGAGAGCTGATTGCCTGCTATGACGCCCGGAAGAACGAGGATGATGTGCTGCACAACGCCAACGAGGACAGCATTGTGGGGAAGATGGGCATCACCATTACCACAGCCTGCCCCGACATGGAGCTGGCCATGAAGTGGTGCGATTTCTGGTATACCCAGGATGGCGTGCTCCTGGCCAACTACGGCATTGAGGGCCAGAGCTTTGAGTTTGACGAGAAGGGCATTCCCTACATCACTGAGCTGGTCACCAACAACCCCGACGGCCTGAGCCTGATGGACACGCAGTTTATGTATTCCACGGACTCCGTCAACCGGATCAACGACGTGACCAAGACCCGCAGCACCTACACCGAGGCCGGTCAGGCGGCTCGGGACATCTGGGATTACAACCGGGATGACGCCAACACCTATCCCTCCGCCGCAGCGCTGACCGCAGACGAGGCAGATGAGCACTCCTCTGTGTACTCCGACATCAACACCTATCTCCAGGAGCAGATTGCTGCGTTTATCACCGGCGCCAAGAGCATGGATCAGTGGGATTCCTTTGTGGAGACCCTGAAGGACATGGGCATTGAGGAATGCATCTCCCTCAAGCAGGATGCCTACGACCGCTATCTGGCTCGGTAACCCGATATCCAAAAAAGAAGCTGTCTCACAAAGAGGCAGCTTCTTTTTGATTTACTGTAGCTGAAATACCAGGGAAACGGGATTGTGGTCGGAATAGGCGAAGCCGGTGTCTATGACAGCGGCAGACTGGACGGTTACGTTGTCAGAGACCAAAAAACCGTCCACGGTGACCAGATACTGCCCCTCGTGGTAGGGGGCGTCGGCATTTCGGCAGCTGGCCACAGGCTGATTTGGGTCCAGGGGAGCGACCAGGGAGATGTTCCGGTTTTGAAACAGACTGTCCGGCAGGGGCTGGGCCCAGGTGTATTCCCCGGCGCTGTTTCCAAAGATCTCCTCGGAATTGCCCAGCAGATCCTTGTTGAAGTCTCCGCCGCAGACACAGTAATTGCCCTTGTCGTATTCCCGCTGCATATCCTGGAGCAGCTGTTCCATCTGGTCCACGGCGATGGTGCCGTCGGAGGTGTAGGCGGAGAGATGGACGCAGAAAAGCACCAGCTCCGCTCCGTTTTCCACCGGCACACGGCTGACAGTATAGCACCGATCCAGATCCACCAGCTTCATGAAGCCCTCCTCAATGGGCAGACTTCGGCGCAGAGAGGAGGTCATGGAGCAGGAGGAAAAGGTCATCAGTCCGGATACGGAGGATCCGTGGGGCTGGGTCAGAGGCCAAAACAGGAAGGGAGAGTCGTAGTTCTGCCCCCAGACGGAGCAATAGCCCGGCAGCGCCTCCCGGATGGCCGCAGCCTCGTCGGTGTGATAGCTTCGGGTGGAGTCCCGGTCCACCTCCTGGGCAAAGTAGAAGTCGGCCTCCGTCTGCCGGAGGGTTGCTGCGATGTGTTGAATGTTTGCATCCAAACGCTCCCGAGACCAGGCCCAGGACTCCTCCCCGCCGTCCATAAAGAAGCTGTAGTCCGATTCGTAGGCCCCAAAGCCGATATTGTAGGATACCACCTTGTAGTCGTGGCAGAGCTGGGCGGCGCCGGAGGCAGCACCCTCCACGGGGAGATCGAGATTGTCGTCCAGCCGGTGGTAGTCCAGAAACACATAGGCCACATAGCCTGCCACCAGAAGAACCAGCACCAAAAGTATGATGCCAAGGGCTTTCCGGAATGTTTTCATGGTCACTCTCCTTTCCCCGGGCATTGGCCCACCATGTGGACATTCAGATGGGGGTAGGTCATTTCAATGCCGTGACGGTCAAAGGAGCGCTTGATCTCCTCCAGCAGGGCATAGTAGTTGTCCCAATAGGATTCGTTGCTGCACCAAGCCCGAACCAGATAGGCGATGGCGCTGTCCTGGTAGCTGCTGACGTGAACAGAGACCGGCGGGTCCTGGTAGAAGCCCGGAATGGCCTCCACGGCCTCTGCAATGGCGGCCTTGACCTGGTCAATGTCACAGTTGTAGCTGGCGGTGATGGTGTGCTCCACCCGGCGGCGGCCCTCCAGGGTGTAGTTGATGACACAGGAGGAGGTCACGGTGCTGTTGGGGATAAAGAAAAAACGCTTATCATAGGCGGAGAGCTTGGTATAGGTCATGCCAATCTCCTCCACAAAGCCCTCGCTTCCGCCGATGGAGACATAATCCCCCACCTTCAGGGGCCGTGTGGTGAGAATTACCAGGCCGCTGGCCAGATTGCTCAGGGCTCCCTGAAGGGCCAGGGACACAGCCAGGCCGGCCACGCTCAGCACGGCGATCAGGCTAGTTACGTCAATGTGAAGGCTGCCGGCCACAATGGTGGCGGCCACAAAATACAGGGCGATTTTGACGCTGGTCCGCAGAAAACCGTGGAGACTTTTGTCAATGTGGGACCGCTCAATCAGCCGAACAGAGAGCCTCGTCAGCAGTCTTACCAGAATCAAAAGCACCACAATGAGCAGCATGATCTTCAACATCGAGGACAGGGGGAGGCCTTGAATGGTTTTGACCAGAGAGGAGACCTCTTTGGTGTCAATGGGGACCGATGTGTTGGTAAGTGTCATAGTTCCTCCTGAAGAAAGGGGCCGCAGATGTCTGCGGCCCGAAATTATTGTTGAAACTGCAAGCTGATGTCCAGCGCTTCCACAGAGTGGGTCAGCGCGCCCACGGAGATAAGGTCCACGCCGGTTTCAGCCACCTCCCGAATGTCTCGGGAACCCATATTGCCGGAGGCCTCCACCTTGGCCCGGTGGGCAATTTGCACCACGGCCTGCTTCATCTCCGGACAGGACATGTTGTCCAGCATAATGATGTCGGCCCCTGCATCCAGGGCCTCCTGGACCTCCTGAAGATTGGTGGTCTCCACCTCGATTTTCAGGGTGTGGGGGACGATTTTTCGGGCGTTTTCCACAGCGGCGGTAATGCCTCCTGCGGCTACAATGTGGTTGTCCTTGATGAGGACGCCGTCGGCCAGATTAAAGCGGTGGTTGGTGCCGCCGCCCATGCGGACCGCATACTTCTCCAGAACCCGCAGCCCCGGAGTGGTTTTTCGGGTGTCTACAATCACTGCGTCGGTGCCTTCAATTTTCTTTACCAGCTCCGCAGTGCGGGTGGCCACGCCTGACATGTGCTGCATGAGGTTCAGCGCCAGACGCTCGCCGGAGAGAATGCTCCGGGAGGGGCCGGAGATGGTGGCGATCACCTCTCCCACCTCAGCGGCGGTGCCCTCCGCCACCAGAGGGGTGAATTCCACACTGGGGTCCAGCAGAGCGAACACCCGCCGGCCTACCTCCAGTCCGCAGATCACACCGGCCTGCTTGCACCGAAACACGGCGCTGGACCGGGCCTCCTCCGGAACACAGCACTCGGTGGTGATGTCTCCGGTGCCCAGATCCTCCTGAAGGGCGCTGCGCAGAAAGCTGTCAAGTCCCAGATCAATCATAGCTTTTCTCCTTTTTCGTTTACAATGTAGTGTGCGCCTACGCTGTGGGGGCGGGCTGCAGCGGCCTTTAGAATCTCCAGCGAGACCATGCACAGATTGACCAGCTCCAGATAGGCCCGGTCCTCCAGATAGTTCCGCCGGACCTGATCAAAAATCTCCTCAATTTCCTGCTGTGCGGTGTGCAGTCCGGCCTGGGTCCGAACGATGTAGGCGTATTGGTTCATGGTGTGGCGCAGCCGGGCGCGGAGGCCCTCGTAGTCCGTGCCGGGGACCTCTGTGGGAAGATGGGGCACATCGGAGGGAATCTCCGCCTGCTCCACCAGAGGCCGGTTTAGCAGATTGATGTGCTGGGCGGCACGGCGGCCGAACACCAGGCATTCCAGCATAGAGTTGGAGGCCAGACGGTTGGCGCCGTGAACGCCGGTGCGGGCAGCCTCGCCGCAGGCGAACAGACCGGTGATATTTGTCATACCCTGGAGGTCGGTGGCGATGCCGCCCATCATGTAGTGCTGGACCGGCCGCACGGGAATGTAGTCCTTGGAAATGTCGATTCCACGCCGCAGGCACTCCTGGTAAATGGTGGGGAAGCGCTTCTGGAGATATTCCGCGCTGCGGGAGGTAATGTCCAAAAATACATGGTCCTCTCCGGAGGCGGTGAGCTCTGCCTGAATGCCCCGGGCCACAATGTCTCGGGGAGCCAGCTCTCCCAGCTCGTGTTTTCCGGCCATAAACCGCTCACCCTTGGCGTTAATGAGCTTTCCGCCGTCTCCACGGACGGCCTCGGAGATCAGGAAGGAGCGGCTTTCCCGGGCGGGACTGTAGAGACCGGTGGGATGGAACTGGATAAACTCCATGTCCTGGAGCTTTGCGCCGGCTCGAATGGCAGCCCCAAGGCCGTCGCCGGTGGCAACGGCGGGGTTGGTGGAATACTCATAGATCTGGCCGATCCCGCCGGTGGCAATGACCACGTTGGGGGTGTTGCAGAGAATATATCCGTCATTATTGAGCAGTGCTCCGGAGACCTCTCCCTTGTCGTCCAGCAGAATGTCCACCAGGCAGGCGTGCTCCATAAAGTTGATATTATCCTGGAGGTGGGCAATGGCAGCCAAGGTTTTGACGGTTTCCCGGCCAGTGGCGTCTCCGCCGGCGTGGACCACCCGGCTCTTGTGGTGGCCGCCCTCCCGGCCGACAGACAGGTCGCCGTAGGCATTGAAGTCAAAGGGAACATGAAGTCCCACCAGCTCCCGAATGTCGTCGGGGCCTTCGGCGCAGAGTACCTCTACGGCCTTCCGGTCGCAGAGTCCCGCCCCGGCCACCAGGGTGTCCTCCACATGAAAGGTGGGCTGGTCGTCCGGCAGAATTGCCGCGGCGATGCCGCCCTGGGCAAGGTAGGAGTTGCTGATTTCGATGCTCTCCTTGCTGAGCACCAGAACGGATTTGGATCGGTCAATGTGCAGCGCGGTATAGAGCCCCGCAATTCCCGCACCGACAATGAGTACGTCGGTGCGAATCACATCCCGAATGTGCAAATCACTGTTGAACGCATAACGCATGATGATTCATCCCCTTGGGGTGAGGCGGCGTCAAGAGCCCCGGCGCCGCAGCCCGAAGCCCACAAAAAAGCAGACCGCCAGCAGCAGCGACACGGCGGCTCCTGTGGAGCAGCCCCAGTAATATGAGGTCATAAGACCTAAAATTCCACAAAACAATGCGCACAGCACGGAAAACAGATGGTACTGACGCAGATTTCTGGCAAAGTTACGGGCGGCGGCAGCGGGAAGCACCAACAGGCTGTTGATGACCAGCAGACCCACCCAGCTCAGGGACATGGTCACCACCACGGCAATGACCACGGTGAACAGCCCCTGGACCATCCCCACCTTTACGCCGCGGCTGTCAGCCAGCTGGGGGTGGAGGACGCTTAAAAAGAGACGGTTGGAAAACAGAACCCACAGGACAATCACTGCGGCCAGCACCAGGGCCAGCAGCCCAATCTCCAGAGGGGTGACGGAGAGAATATCTCCGATGAGATAGCTGTTGAATTTGGTAAAGCTGCCGCCCCCCCAGGTGGCGATAAAAATACCCAGCGCCACCGCAGTGGAGGAGAACACGCCGATGATGGTGTCTCCGGAGAGGGTGGACTTTCTGCGGACATAGGTGAATAGCAGGGCCAGCACCACGCTGAGTCCCACGGCCACGGCCATGGGAAAGGCTGCGCCGCACAAGGCGCCAATGGCGATGCCGGTAAAGGCAGAGTGGCCCAGGGCGTCGGAGAAGAAGCTCATCCGGCCGGTGACAATGTGGCAGGACAGCAGACCCAGCAGGGGGCACAGCACCAGCACCCCCAGCAGGGCGTTTTTCATAAAGATCATCTGTCCCGGCTGGGCCCATTCAAAGGGCAGCACGGACAGCATTTGATACCACAGCTCCATTATTCGGCACCTCCTGCCATATGGAAGGCACTCCGAAACTGGGGGGAGGAGAGCACCTGGTCCGGGGTCCCCTGGGTGAGCACGGTCTCCTTTAGAAGGACCACCTTGTCCACGAACCGATTCAACGTGGAAAAATCATGGGTGACCATGAGAATGGACAGGTCAAAGCGCCGACGAATCTCGTCGAGCATAGTGAGCAGACTGTTCATGCCCTCCACGTCCACTCCGGAAAGGGGCTCGTCCAAAATGAGAATATCCGGTACCGGCTCCAGAGCCAGGGCCAGAAGCACCCGCTGTAGCTCTCCGCCGGAGAGAGCGCCGATCTTTTTGTCCACAAGGGTTTCCCCGTGGACATTTTTTAGACAAGACAGCACCGTTTCCCGCTGCCGACGGGGGGACGGCAAGAAGGCCGGGGAGGAATTTATGCACATCCGAAACAGGTCCAGCACCGTCACCGGATCTCCCGCCTCAAAGCTGGGGCTCTGGGGCACATAGCCAATGCGGAACTTTCGGCTTCGGTGACCGGCAGGCTGGAAGGAGATGGTCCCCTGGTAGTCTCGCTGACCCAGAATTGCCTTGATTAAGGTGGACTTTCCCGCCCCATTGGGACCGATCAGTGCCACGATCTCTCCACAGTGAATGTGCAGATTCACCTCCCGGAGAATGTCCTCACTGTCGATTTTGACCCCCAGATTTTCGATTCGCAGGCAGCAGTGGCCGTCGCAGCCCATACCGGCGTGTTTTGTGACGCTCATGAAAGGGCCTCCTTTACGGCCGTGATGTTTTCCTCCATGGCGGTGAAATAGTCCGTTTCGCTGTCCATAATGGTGGTCAGGGTGAATATTTTCACCCCGGTTTCCCGGGCAATGATTTCGGCGGCATTGGTGGAGCCGTTTTTCTCCACAAAGATTGCGGGGATCTTGTCCTGCGCAATGAGGTCGCAGATGGCCTTGATTTCGCTGGCGGGAGCCTCGGCCCCCTCCTCCTCCTCAATGGAGGCGGCAATGGTCAGACCCATGGCCTGGGCAAAGTAGGAAAACCCGTCGTGGAAGGTAATCATCTCCCGGCAGGCAAGTTGCCCCTGGAGGTCCGAGGACTGCATGCTCAGCCGGAGCTCCTCCAGCTGCTGACTGAGTGGTTCCCAGTTTTGCTCCAAGGCCTTGGCGTGGTCCGGATACCGGGCGGTGAGAGCCGTAAGAAGCGTATGCCCGGCCTCTGCGTATGCGGCGGGACTGAGCCAATAATGGGGGTCCTCTGCGAATTGGTCGGAGCCGCAGTCAATCAAATTTTCTTCCGGTACGCCTTTTAGCGCGTCGGTCATAAAGTCCTCCAGGCCGCAGCCGTTCATGACAATCAGGTCGGCCCGGTCAATTTTTTTCATCTGTTCCGTAGTCAGGGTGTAGTCGTGGAGACAGCTCACAGGCTCTGTGACCATCTGCTCCACGGAGATGTCCGATACCCCCTGGGTGAGGCGGCTGGTGAGGTAGTACATGGGATAGGTGGTGGCCAGAATTGTGGTTCCCGTTCCGGCGTCGGCGGCGGGAGCCGCTCCGCAGCCGGTCAGCGTGGCCAGCAGGGTAAGCACTGCCAGCAGGCAGTGGAATTTCTTCATAAAACAAGCCCTCCAATGGCGGCATTCTCTGGAATGCACAGCCTGTCTGGATTGATCAAAACGTCAGTGGATACTATTATAGCATGTCCCCGGGGCCTTTGTAAAATACTTTTACACAAATATCCCCATTTCTCTTGTAGGATATTTACAAAATGCCTCCGGCATCCGGGAGATGCCGGAGGCGTGGAGCTGGGTCAGACCCAGCGCAGCCCCTTGGGGAAATGGTTTTTCAGCTGGCCGCCGGAGCCCTTGGCCCAGCCCAGACTGTGGCCGTCTACCGTGATTAGGGTCCAGCCGACTTGGGCGCCCGGCAGCACCTGGCCGTGAAGGTAGTCCAGAACCTCCTGAGAATCTGCGGGGAAGTCTGCGGTGGACCGGCAGGTGTCCAGCCAAAGCGCCAGAGCATGGGCCGGTTCAAATCGTCCCTTTTTCAATGTCCCCAGCTCCAGGCCCGGGCGCAGGACCTTGAGCCCATCCAATTTCGGAGTGCCCATGGGGGCCAGATACAGGGAGGGGCCGAAGGATAGCAGCTCTCCTGCTGGCAGGGTGATGTCCAGGGCCTGTAAAAAATCCGTCAGCTCCTTAGGCATGGGAATGGAGCTGGGTGGAGGGGAGGGGGGAGCGGAGGCGTCACCTGCCCGCTGAAGGAGCATCACAAAGTGTCCCTCTCCTCCCAGGAGATGGGGCCAGAGCCGGAAGCCCCGGGCAATTCGGCGGTCCGGAGAATCGGCCCATTCCGGACGGGCCGGGGCAAACCAGGGGGTCTCCACGGCTACCGGGGCAAAATCCGGATATTCCTTCAGGAACCAGGCCATGACGCCCTCGTCCTCCTCCGGGGCAAAGGTGCAGGTGGAATAGCAGAGGAACCCGCCGGGCCGCAGCATGGCCGCGGCAGACCGCAGAATCTCCTTCTGCCGGTCGGCGCACATGGTCACGGTTTCCGGGCTCCAATCGGTGACGGCGGCCTCCTCCTTGCGGAACATGCCCTCACCGGAGCAGGGAGCGTCCACCATAACACGGTCAAAGAATCCCGGGAACCGGGATTCCAGATCCCGAGGGTGCATATTCAGCACCAGGGCGTTGGGAATGCCCATGCGCTCAATGTTTCGGGAGAGAATCCGGGCCCGTTTGGGGTGAATTTCATTGGATACCAAAAGCCCGGTGCCGCCGAGAAACTCCGCCAGCTGGGTGGACTTGCCTCCGGGTGCGGCGCACAGATCCAGTACCCGCTCCCCGGGCTGGGGGTGCAGCAGGGCGGCGGGGGCCATGGCAGAGGGCTCCTGCAGATAGTAAAGGCCCGCCTCGTGATAGGGATGCTTGCCGGGGCGCTGGCCGGGGTCATAGGCGTAGCCGCCGGGGGCCCAGGGCAGGGGCGTCAGGGCGAAAGGAAGGGCGGCGCCCGTGGCCTTGTGGCCCAGCCGCAGTCCCTTTTGCAGGGGCCGGTCATAGGAGGAGAGGAAACGGGAATACTCCTCCGGACCCAACAGCCGTTCCATGCGGCGCAAGAATTCAGATGGAATCATATGGTCCTCCAAAAAGGCGGCGCACCGAAATCGGAACGCCGCCCAAAAGTTCAAATGTTACTTTTTGCCGCCCTTCAGCGCCTTCATGCGGTCCGCGTGGTTGAGAATCCGCTTGCGGATGCGCAGGCTCTTGGGGGTGACCTCCAGCAGCTCATCGTCCGCCAGATACTCCAGGCACTGCTCCAGGCTCATCTGCTTGGGGGGAATCAGCCGCAGGGCGTCGTCGGAGCCGGAGGCACGGGTGTTGGTCAGGTGCTTGGCCTTGCAGACGTTGACGGTGATGTCCTCCATGCGGGGGTTGGAGCCGATGACCATGCCCTCGTAAACGGGGACGCCTGCGCCGATAAACAGGGTGCCACGCTCCTGGGCGTTAAACAGACCGTAGGTGATGGATTCGCCGGTCTCAAAGGACACCAGGGAGCCGGTACGGCGGCGCTGAATCTCGCCCTTGTAGGGCTGGTAGGAGTCGAAGATCGAGGCCATAATGCCCTCGCCCTTGGTGTCGGTGAGGAATTCATTCCGATAGCCGAACAGACCACGGGAGGGAACCAGGAAGGTGAGCTTCATGCGGGTGGTGCCCACAGGTGTCATCTCCAGCAGATCGCCCTTGCGGTTGCCCATTTTCTCGATCACCGAGCCGACGCAGTCGGCGGGGACGTCGCAGACCAGCTGCTCCATGGGCTCACACTGGACGCCGTCAACCTCCTGGAACAAAACCTTCGGGGGAGAGACCTGGAATTCATAGCCCTCCCGCCGCATGGTCTCGATGAGAATGGACAGATGCATTTCGCCGCGGCCTGCCACATGGAAGGCGTCGGTGGCACCGTCATCCTCGGTGACCCGCAGAGAGACGTCCTTGAGCAGCTCCTTCTGGAGACGCTCGCGAATCTGCCGGGAGGTGACATACTTGCCCTCCCGCCCGGCGAAGGGAGAGTCGTTGATGGTGAAGGTCATTTCCATGGTGGGGGCGGAAATTTTCACAAAGTCCAGAGGCTCCACTGTGGTAGGGGTGCAGATGGTGTCCCCGATGGTGATGTCGCCGATGCCGGACAGGGCGATGATGTTGCCGGCGGTGGCCTCGGTGACGGGCACACGGTTCAGTCCGTCAAACTCATACATGGAAACGGCCTTGAGTTTCTTGGATACGGCGTCGGGATCATGGTAGTTGCACACCACGATTTCATCATTCTGGTGAATCATGCCTCGCTCAATCCGGCCAATGGCGATCCGGCCCACAAACTCGCTGTAATCAATGGAGGAGACCAGCATCTGGAAGGGCTGATCCACGTCGGCCTCCGGGGCGGGAATGTAGTCGAGAATGGTGTCAAACAGGGGCTGGAAGTCGGTGCCAGCCACGTCGGGGGAGTAGGATGCGGTGCCCTGGCGGCCGGAGCAGAAGAGCATGGGGCTCTCCAGCTGGTCATCGGTGGCGTCCAGGTCAATGAGAAGCTCCAGAACCTCGTCTACCACCTCCAGCACCCGCTGGTCGGGGCGGTCGATCTTGTTGACCACAACGATGACCCGATGGCCCAGCTCCAGGGCCTTGGAGAGCACAAAACGGGTCTGCGGCATGGGGCCCTCTGCGGCGTCCACCAGCAGAATAACACCGTTGACCATTTTGAGGATACGCTCTACCTCGCCGCCGAAGTCTGCGTGGCCCGGGGTGTCCACAATGTTGATTTTGGTGCCCTTGTAGGTAATGGCGGTGTTTTTTGCCAAAATGGTGATGCCTCGCTCCCGCTCCAGGTCGTTGGAGTCCATGACCCGGTCCACCACCTCCTGGTTTTCCCGATAGATGCCGCTCTGCTTGAGCATCTCGTCCACCAGTGTGGTTTTGCCGTGGTCAACATGGGCGATAATTGCTATGTTTCTGATTTTTTCGTCTACCAAAACAGGTAACTCCCTTCAGCTTTTTCAAAAATCCGCGCTAGAATTGTTTCAATCACAATTCTCTATTTTATCATAAAAAGCCTGTATTTGCAATACTGAAACAGGTGGCAAAATAGGCAAAAGCAACTGGAGAATCCCGCCGCTTTTGTCAAAAGTGATTTATTGGTGGCCGAAACTCTGGTATTCTGATTTCTATTATGTTATATTATTCACGCTGCCCCGATAGCTTCCGCTATTCCAGGCAAAATGAGTGTGACAGGTGAATCATATGACAGAATATCAGGTGGAGTCCTATGACGTGGCGGTAATCGGCGCAGGCCATGCGGGCATCGAAGCCGGGCTGGCCGCCGCCCGTTTGGGACTGAAAACCGTTATCTTTACCATCAATTTGGACGCCGTGGGCAATATGCCCTGCAACCCCGCCATTGGGGGCACCGGCAAGGGACATTTGGTCCGGGAGATTGATGCCCTGGGCGGGGAGATGGGCCGGGCGGCGGATCGGGCCTGCATCCAGTTCCGGGTTTTGAACCGGGGCAAGGGGCCAGCCGTCCACTCCCTCCGGGCCCAGGCGGACCGGCGGAAATACCAGGAGCTGATGAAGCACACCCTGGAGCTCCAGGATAATTTGGACCTAAAGCAGGCCATGGTCACGGAAATCCGAAGGGAAAACGGTCATGTCTCGGCGGTGAAGACCCAGCTGGGAGCGGTCTATCCTGTGCGGGCTGCCATTATCTGCTCCGGCACCTATCTGGAGGGGCGGGTCATCACCGGGGAATGCGCCTATGCCTCCGGCCCTGACGGAATGCATGCGGCAGAGGGACTCAGCCACTGCCTCCGGCAGCTGGGATTGTCCCTTCGCCGGTTTAAAACCGGTACGCCTCCCCGGATCAACCGGCGGAGCGTGGACTTCTCCAAAATGGAGGTGCAGCCCGGGGACCAGGTGCCGGTGCCCTTTAGCTTTACCACGGAGGTGATTCCGGAGAACCAGGCGGTGTGCTATCTCACCTATACCAACGCCGAGACACACCAGGTCATCCGGGACAATCTCAGCCGAAGCCCCCTGTACTCCGGGGTCATTGAGGGAATCGGGCCCCGGTATTGCCCCTCCATTGAGGACAAGATCGTTCGATTCCCGGAGAAACCGCGGCATCAGCTGTTTATTGAGCCCTGTGGTCTGGGCACCGATGAGATGTATATTCAGGGGTTTTCCTCCTCTCTGCCGGAGGATGTGCAGCTGAAAATGCTCCACACTGTGGCGGGCTTGGAGCATGCGGAGATGATGCGTCCGGCCTACGCCATTGAGTATGACTGCGTGGATCCCACAGAGCTGCTGCCCACCCTGGAATGTAAAAAAGTACCCGGGTTGTACGGCGCAGGGCAGTTTAATGGGTCCTCGGGCTATGAGGAGGCCGCAGCCCAGGGGCTGGTGGCCGGTATCAATGCGGCGCTGAAGCTGAAGGGAGAGGAGCCTATGGTGCTCCGGCGCAGTGACGCCTACATTGGGACGCTGATTGATGATCTGGTTACCAAGGGCACCAATGAGCCCTATCGCATGATGACCTCCCGGACGGAGTATCGACTGATGCTTCGCCAGGACAATGCAGACCAGCGGCTCAGCGGAATCGGCCACAGGGTGGGGCTGATTTCGGATGCCCGGTATCAGGCGGTCCAGGAGAAGTACGCCCGGGTGGATCGGGAGATTCACCGGCTGGAAACCTGCGGCGTGCCGGAGAGCGAGAAGCTCAATGCGTATCTCACTGCGGCAGGAACGGCGCCGGTAAAGGGCTCCGCCCGGATGAGCGATCTGGTGCGGCGGCCTCAGGTGCGCTATGAGGATCTGGCACCCTTTGACCCGAATCGGCCGGAGCTTCCGGCGGACATCCGGGAGGAGGTAGAGATTCAGGTGAAGTATGCGGGGTATATCCAGCGACAGCTTCGTCAGGTGGAGCAGTTTCAGAAGGAAGAGAGCCGGCTGCTTCCGGAGGATGTGGACTATGAGGGCATTTCCGGACTCCGCCTGGAGGCACGGCAAAAGCTCAGCGCCATCCGGCCGCTGAATCTCGGCCAGGCCTCCCGGGTGTCCGGGGTCAGCCCGGCGGATATTGCGGTGCTGATGGTATATTTGGAGCTGAGGGAGAAGGAGATATGATGTTTTACGATACCCACGCCCATTTTGACGATGAGGCTTTTGACGCAGACCGGGAGCTGCTCCTGCCCCGGCTCCATCAGGAGGGCATTGCCCTGATCAATGACATCGGCTGTGATGTACCCTCCTCCCGGCAGGCAATCCGTCTGGCGGAGCAGTATCCCTTTGTGTATGCGGTAGTGGGGGCCTGGCCCGGAAACACCGGCGCCACAGATGAGGAGGAGCTGGACCAGTACCGGCAGATGGCCCGCCATCCCAAGGTGGTGGCCATTGGAGAGATTGGGCTGGACTACCACTATGACGACGTGCCCCGGGAGGTTCAGCAGCACTGGTTCGACCGGCAGATGGCTCTGGCAGAGGAGCTGGACAAGCCTGTGGTGGTCCATGAGCGAGAGGCCCACGGAGACGGTATGGACATTGTACGGCGCTGGGCGGACAAGGTGCCCGGGGTGTTCCACTGCTTTTCCGGCAGCGCGGAAATGGCCAAGGAGCTGGTGAAGCTGGGATGGTATGTGAGCTTTACCGGGGTGATTACCTTCAAAAATGCCCGGCGGGCCCTGGAGGCGGTGGCGGCGGTGCCTATGGACCGGATTATGATTGAGACAGACTGTCCGTATCTGGCCCCGGTGCCCTTCCGGGGAAAGCGGAACCACTCGGGCTATGTGCCCAAGGTGGCGGAGAAAATCGCGGAGATCAAGGGGCTTTCCACCGAAGAGGTGGCGGCCATTACGCTGGAAAACGGGAAGCGGTTCTTCCGCATTCCTGACTGACGACAATCTACGAGACACTTGACAGGAGGCGTTCTTATGACAAAACTGGAACTTGCGAGCAGAATCGACCATACTCTGCTGAAGCCCGATGCCACGGCGGCCCAGATCCGGAGGCTCTGCCAGGAGGCGAAGGAGCATCATTTCTGCTCGGTATGTGTGAACTCCGGTCGGGCAGCCCTGGCCAAGGAGTGCATTGCGGGCTCTGAGGTGAAGCTCTGTGTGGTGGTGGGGTTCCCGCTGGGATGCTCGGTCACCAAGGCGGCTGAGGCGGCGGCCATGGCCCGTCTGGGGGCCCAGGAGATCGACATGGTTTTGGAGATCGGTCTGGCAAAGGACGGCGACTGGGCGGCGGTGGAGGCAGACATCCGGGCCGTTCGGGAGGCCTGCCCGGAGCAGACCCTGAAGGTGATTCTGGAGACCTGCCTGCTCACCCAGGAGGAGATTGTTCGGGCGTGCCAGGCATCGAAGAATGCCGGGGCGGACTTTGTGAAAACCTCCACCGGGTTCTCCACCGGGGGCGCCAAGGCCCAGGATGTGGCCCTGATGAAGCGGTCTGCCGGGGGACTGAAGGTAAAGGCCAGCGGCGGCATCCACAGCTACGCCGAGGCCATGGAGATGATCGAGGCGGGGGCGGATCGAATTGGCGCCAGCGCCGGCATTGCCATTTTGGCTGGACTGGAGGGATAAGTCATGGAGCAGGTAAAGGCCGTTGTATTGGCGGCGGGAAAAGGAACCCGGCTCCACTCTGCGGAGCATCACCAGCCCAAGGCCCTTCGGGAGGCCAACGGAAAGCCGCTGCTTCACTATGTGCTCTCTGCGCTGGACTTCCTGCCCAAGGAGGATACGGTGATTGTGGTGGGCTATATGCGGGACCAGGTGGAGGCCCGGTTCCCGGAGTATCCCTTTGCGGTGCAGGAGCCCCAGCAGGGCACCGGCCATGCGGTCCAGTGCGCCAAGGAGTACCTGGAGGGGTTCCGGGGAACGGTGCTGGTGTGCTGTGGGGATATGCCCCTGCTTCGACGGGAGACCTACCAGGCACTGCTGGCGGAGCATGAGAAAAATGACTGCCCCTGTACCTTCCTCACAGGAACCACGGAGCTGGACCTGCCCTTTGGACGGATTCTCCGGGACGAAAATGGAGCCTTCCTTCGAGTGGTGGAGGACGGAGACTGTACCCCGGAGCAGAAGAAAATCCGGGAGCTCAACGCCGGGGTCTATGCCTTTGACTGCCAGGAGCTGCTGGCCTGTCTGGCGCTCCTGCGAGCCAACAACGCCCAGGGAGAGTATTACCTGACAGATGTGCCGGAGCTGATGCGCCAGCGAGGAGGAAAGATCGGCCTGTGCTGCGTGGAGTTGGGAGAACAGATCATCGGGGTCAATACCCCGGAGCAGCTCCAGATGGTGGAGGATTACCTCCGGCATCAGGAGCGGGAAGCCAGATAAAAAACGTGCCTGCACCCTTTTGGGCGCAGGCACGTTTTGCGGTTACTTGGACTGGGCGAAGAAATCATGGGCAACCTGCAGAGAGTTGTGTACCATGTCCTCCAGAGCCTGGTCGGTAAAATAGGCGGCATGGGGCATCATCAGGACGTTGGGCATGGCGTTTAGAATGGCCATGTTGTGATGGACGATCATCTGATTTTTGTGATCCCGGTAGTATATGTGGCGGTCCCCTTCAAACACGTCCAGGGCGGCACCTGAAAGGTGCTTGGATTCCAGGGCCGCGATTAAAGCGTCGGAATCCACCAGCTGCCCCCTGGCGGTGTTGATCAGTACAGCGCCATGTTTCATCTGCGCCAGCCGGGAGGAATCGATAAAGTGGGTGGTTTCCGGTGCTGCGGCCAGGTGCAGGGAGACAATGTCGCTTTCCCGCAGCAGATCCTCCAGCGGGCAGTACCGGGCCAGAGAATCCATTTCCGACTTTGGACTGCGGTTCCAATAGAGAAGCCGGCAGCCAAACCCGGACAGATGCCGTGCGATGGTGACGCCGATGCGTCCGGCCCCTATGATTCCCACGGTCATATTGGGCAGCTCCCGTCCCCGGACGCCGGTCATGGTGTAGTCCTGACCCATATACCGCAGGGAAATGGCCTTGACCTGCCGGAGTACCATGAGCATCATCATAATGGCATAGTCCGCCACACTGGCGGGGGAATAGGAGATATTCCGCACGGCGATGCCCAGAGAACCGGCATAGTCGGCGTTCATGTGCTCCATGCCGATACACCGGGTCACGCCCAAACGAACACCGTTTCTGTGGTAGGCATCCCAAAGGGCTGGGGTAATAACGGTGCCGGAGAGCACATTGACGCAGTCGGCCCCTTGGGTCATGTCCGCATTTCGAAGGGATGGCCCGGCTTCAATCATGGTCAGGTCTATGTTGTACTGGGCATAGAATCGTTCAAAAATGGGCCGCTCCTCCGGCTCTACGGAAAATGCAATCATCTTCATAGGGTACACCTCTTGTGTCAGGGTAAATGGATGACTTCTCTAGGGACCGGAAAGGCCGGGCCCCAATAAAGATAGGGCAAAGGTGGTAAAGACACCCTTGCCCTAGATGGCTTCATTATACGACAAAGACGGCGGCACGTCAAGAGAAAAGGTGTATTACCAGACTGCGTCTCCCGGACGTGGGGCCTCAGCACAGGGGATGCAGTTCTCAACTTCAGACAGCATTTTAGCATCCCAACGTCAAATTCCCCCTGAACGGCTGTGTTTCCGTTCAGGGGGAATTATATCTTTTTTGCAGTTAAACCTGAGGATGACCGTTGTCACAGTTAGGGCACTTGCCGGTTCCGTCCAACGGCGAACCGCACTTGCTGCAAAATCTGAATACGGGCGCACCCTGGGGCCGTTGTGTGCTCTGGGGACCCTGAGGGGGCTGAGAGGGCTGAGGGCTCTGGGGCTGCGCTACCTTAGCCTGGAACTGCTGGCGCAGGCCGCTCATGTCGGGAGCCGTGAAAACGCTGCCCGCCTCCTCGTTTCCGTTCTGATTGCGGAGCTTGTTGTTGATGGAAATTATGTTCTTCAACTGCAGAACCGCCATCATCAGCAGTTCATACACCAGCCGAATCACAATGGGCCCCAGAATCATGATCAGAATACCGTAGCCACCCAGCCAGTGACGATCACCAAAGAAGTCCTTCGGCGCGGCAAAGAGCATAAAAAAGCCCAGAATAACCATATCTGCGGTGAAGAAGATGTACAAAGCCTGCAGGATCTTCTCCACAATCAGGTACTTGAAATTACAGGTGTCATGGAGGAACTTGCCAAAGGCGTTGAGCTTTTCCCGGCGGTTTTCGGGGACAACAAACACATAGGCCAGAATCGTGGCGACTACAGCCAAAATTCCACCGATGATGCTGAATACGCCGAGCTGTTGGAACACATTAGGAATACTCATGGTGTATCTCTCTTTTCCTTCGTAATTTGTTGCGGGACAGACCTACTCCGCACGTAAGATAACATACGCTAAAGGTCGGACTTTGTCAAGAAAAATCCCCATTGAACGAAAAACGTCTCAAAGGGAGCCTACATCCCATGCTGTTTGTTCTGGATGAGTGAACGCACTGTGTAAACATCGATAGAAAAAAGCCCACCGTAATCCTACCAGAACTACGGTGGTGTTGCGTCAAGTGAACCTGGAGAAACATTCAGGGAAGTGCGTTTCTCGGTGAAATGGATATCGTCATCCCCTGGACATTGCCACAAACGGGAAGTTATATACTGAATACTGCCGCCTAAAGAACGCATTCCAATTGACAATCATACGGTTCATCTTCAAGATGTTTTTGATTATAAACTTCCGCCTCAACACACCCCATTGATTTATAAAAGGCTTGACTTTCAACGGCTGAGTGTGCAGATATGTAGAGCTTTTTAGCTCCTTTTTGTTTCGCCCATTCTTTTGCCGCAAGAAAAAGCGTTCTGCCGATTCCCTTTCTTCTCATATCCTCCGATATATGGATACTGGACAAGTCGCAATATCCTTGTTTACCACCAAATATTTCTGATTCTACCGAAACAAAGCCTTTCAATTTCCCGTCATAAAAAGCGGCATAAACAAATCCGTTAGAAGCAATTGTATTTTTCAGGCAGAAAATCAAAGTTTGATAATCCTTTTCTGTCCAATCATCAATAAAAGGAGCATCTTTAATTATCCACTTGCCACTTTCTTTACGCCAACATTTTGTGACATTTTGATAGCGAATAAAATCCTTAAATATCTCTCGATTAACTTCTTCTTCATTTAATATTTTATATTTCAATAAAATATCATTTTTCATTCTGAAAGCTCCCATCTAAATCCCGAGTTATTGGAATCATTGTACCATAATACAGCCTGCCAGACAAGAAAAAGCCCACCGTAATTCTATTAGAACTACGGTGGTGTTGCGTCAAGTGAACCTGGAGAAACAGGTGCGCTTCTCGGCGAAATGGGTATCGTCATCCCCTGGGCTTTGCCTGGCGGCTAAATCCACCATCGGGGCGTAAGTTCTCCGAGCGTTACAACCTCGCACGTTTCGTAATCCAGCATCACTTCGATTTCTCGGTAGTTTTCTGGCATAAGCTGTGTCATGAGTTCCCTACAGGCACCGCAAGGTGACATCGCCTTACCGTCCCGGTTGACAGCAATCACTCGCCGGATTTGGTTTTCGCCATTCGTAATCATATTAAAAATGGCATTCCGTTCGGCGCAGATTCCGAGGGTGCAAGCAACGTCTACGCAAACACCCGTGTAGATGTTGCCGGAGGCTGTTTCGATTGCTGCGGACACACCACCAGCTTCCACCCATTCAGATACCTTTCGGGGATTTAAAACTTTTTTGGCTTCATTGTAAAGGGTATTCCATATAGCGTCCATAGCAGATTCCCTCCTACAAATCCCGATTTATTGAAATCATTGTACCATAATATAGCCTGCCAGACAAGAAAAAGCCCACCGTAATTCTATCAGAACTACGGTGGTGTTGTGTCAAGTGAACCTGGAGAAACATTCAGGAAAGTGCGCTTCTCGGTGAAATAGATATCGTCATCCCCTGGACATTGCCACAAACGAGGATTCTTCAGTATAAAAATTCAACCGTTCGTTCTACTCACAGGATATATTCCATCTGCCGTTTCTTTGTATTCATGCCCATTTTTTCGTAGAAGTGTTCTGCCGAGGTGTTTCCTGCCCAGACGTTCAGCGTCACCTCATAGCAGCCTTGCTCTTTTGCCTGCTGCTTCACATATTCAAACAGGCCCTCTCCGATGTGCTGTCCCCGGGCCTGCTGATCAACGCACAAATCGTCGATGAATAGCGACCTAAAGGGCACCATGTTGGTGGAAAAGGGCTGCTCCTGCATCTGACAGAAGGCGTAGCCCATACACACATCGTTCTCATCCACGGCAACGTAGATGGGTTTATCCTCCTGCATCAAAAGCTCTGCCAGCTCGCAGGCAGTGTATTTGGTGGTGCCGGGAATAAAAACATCCGGACGGATCCTTGCATGGATTTGTAATACTTGTCCCAACAGCACAAGAATTCTTGGGATGTCCTTTTCCTCTGCCTTGCGAATCTTCATTTCTACTTCACTCCTTTACAATTTCGAGTTATTGAAATCATTGTACCATAATACAGCCTGCCAGACAAGAAAAAGCCCACCGCAATTCTATCAAAATTACGGTGGACTTATGGTGGAGCTGAGGGGAATTGAACCCCTGTCCGAAAGCAACTCGACAGGACTTTCTCCGGGCGCAGACGATTATTTACATTCCCTTGCCGAAGCGTGAACCGCCACACTTTCCGGTTTAGTAGCTTCATTATGCATGGTACGCGCAAAGCTTAGCGTACGCACGGTCACCACTTAAATCACACCCGAACCCCGGCTCGTGGTCCTTCCGGGACGGATGGGCCGCTAATTAAGCAGCAGCCAGAACGACGTTATCGTTGTCAGTTAATTTAAAAGTTGCCCGTTTTATAGAGGCCAGGCGCCTCTGCCCGCTTATCAAGCCTCACTACCCCCGTCGAACCCGTTACAGCCCCATGGGAGCGCTGACCGGAAGGCCGGTCAGCGGCTGACAACTGAAATTAGTATCTGCCGAAGGGATCCGGCAGCTTCTTCGGCTCGGGGAAAGCCTCACCGAAGGTATCCACGGTGACCTTTTTCATCTTCATCTCGGTTTTGGGACGGTCGTTGCGGTCCGTCTGAACGGCTGCGATGCGGTCTACCACATCCAGGCCCTCGGTAACCTTGCCAAAGGCGGCATACTGATTGTTCAGGTGCTTGGCATCGGCGTGCATAATAAAAAACTGGCTGCCGGCGGAGTTGGGATGGCCGGCACGGGCCATGGACAGGACGCCGCGCTTGTGGCTTAGCTCGTTCTTTACGCCGTTCATCAGGAACTCGCCCTTAATGCAGTAGCCGGGGCCGCCGGTGCCGTCGCCCAGAGGGTCGCCGCCCTGGATCATAAAGCCGGGGATAACCCGGTGGAACACCAGGCCGTCGTAGAAGCCCTGGTTTACCAGGGAGACAAAATTGTTGACGGTTTCGGGCGCAATTTCGGGGTAGAGCTCCGCGACAATCTTGCCGCCGTCCTCCATTTCAATGGTCACAACAGGATTTTTCATCAGTACTGATTCCTCTCTTTCATGGCCCGGTCCATCTGTCGTTTGGCGTCCTTTTCTGCCTCGGAGGACCGTTTGTCGTGGAGCTTTTTGCCCTTTGCCAGAGCAATCTCCACCTTGACCCGTGAATTTTTAAAGTAGACGGACAGCGGCACCAGGGCATAGCCTGCCTGCTGGGTTTTGCCGAGGAGCATCATGATCTCCTTCTTGTGCATCAGCAGACGCTTGGGCCGGAGGGGGTCCTGATTGGAGAAGCTGCCGTGCTCATAGGGAGAGATGTGCATCTGCTTGAGGTACAGCTCCCCGTTTTGAATGGAGCACCAGGCCTCCTTCAGGCTGATGTTGCCGCTGCGAATGGACTTGACCTCGGTGCCGAACAGCTCGATGCCAGCCTCAAAACGTTCTACGATATAGTATTCGTGAAAGGCCTTTGGGTTTTTGGCCACGATTTTGATGCCGCTCTTTTCCGCCACCGATCTCACCATCCTTGTAGCATATTATAGCACAGTTTCTGCCGGTGTGCAACCGGAGAAATTCCTCGAAACCCTTCTAACCGTGGAGAAGGCTGCCGGAAAAGGACCAAAGCCCATAGGCACCGCCCCTTGCATTCCATAGGGGAACAGGGTATAATGGAGGCGTGAATTCAAAAGTAATTGAGGTTGAACATGGAAACTATGACATTTCAGGACCTTCCCATCAGTCAGGAGGTCCTTCAGGCGTTGGAGAAAAAGGGCTATGGCTATCCCACTCAGATTCAGGCGGAGGCCATTCCGCCGCTGATGGAGTGGAAGGACGTCATCGCAAAGGCCCCCACTGGCACAGGCAAGACCTTTGCCTTTGGCATTCCGGTCATCGAGCACATTGACCCGGAATCTCAGGCTATCCAGGCGGCAATCCTGGCGCCCACCCGAGAGCTGGCCCTGCAAATCGGAGACGAGCTCCGGTCCCTGCTGGAGTTCAAAAAGGGAATCCGGGTGGCGGTGCTTTACGGCGGTCAGCGGCTGGATACCCAGGCTAAGCAGCTGGCGAAGAAGCCGCAGATCATTATCGCCACCCCCGGCCGGCTGATGGACCACTACAAGCGGAAAAATCTGCGGTTTGACAGCATCAAAACCGTCATTCTCGACGAGGCGGACCGAATGCTGGACATGGGCTTTTATAAGGACGTCACCGGGATTGTGGAGAAAATGAAGAACCGCACCAATATGGGGCTTTTCTCTGCCACCATCTCCCAGGAGGTGATGACCGTCAGCTGGATGTATCAGCGGGACGAGGTGGAAATCACCGTTCAGCCCAAGGAGGAGAGCCGCCCGGATATTCAGCAGTACAGCGTGTCCTGCAATGAGCTGGAAAAGCTCCTGACCACCATAGAGCTGCTGGATGCCATGCACTACGAGCGGGTCATTATCTTCTGCAATACCAAGCACATGTGCCAGCGGGTCAGCGACGATCTCCGGGGCAGAAGCTATTCCGTGGACTGCCTCCATGGGGATATCCGCCAGAGCCAGCGGGAGAAGGTTATGCAGCAGTTCCGGGAGGGAAAGCTCGATGTGCTGGTGGCCACCGATGTGGCCTCCCGGGGAATCGACGTGGACGACGTGGATTGTGTGCTGAACTATGACATTCCGGCGGAAAATGAATATTATATTCACCGGATCGGCCGGACAGGCCGTGCCCGGAAAAAGGGCGTGGCCATCAGTCTGCTGGGTTCCCTGCTGGATAAGGCAAAGCTGGATGAGATCGCAAAGTACTCCCAGTTTACGGTGACCCCGGTGAAGCTGGTGGAGGGAAAGCTGGTGGAGCAGGAGGTAAAGGCTCCTGTGATCCGCAAGAAGTATCGATGAGAGAGTACACGCCGGCGGAGCGCTGTATGCTGCTGCTGTTTGCACAGCTGGGAGGGGAAAGGCCCCTGGGGGGCGCAGCGTACCGTGGCATGCTGAAAATGCTGGAGGCCCTGGGTCCCGGAGAGGCCGACTTTGACAATCCGGTGACGGAGCGGGAGCTTCGGCGGCTGGGCGTGTCCCAGGCAGACGCAGGGCGGATCCTGGAACGGCTGGATCAGGAAGCGCTGCTGGATAAGCATTTGGACACCTTGGCACGGCTGGGGCTGACGGTGGTTACCCGCATTAGCCCGGAATACCCGGAACGGCTTCGCCAGGTTCTGGGGGTACAGGCGCCAATGCTGCTCTACTGCGCCGGGGCGTTGGAGCTGTTTCAGGGAGCATGCATGTCCCTGGTGGGGTCCCGGCGGCTGCGGTCCCCTGGGGAGGCCTTCGCCCGGCGCTTTGGCACAGCGGTGGCGGAGGAGGGAATCACCTATGTCTCCGGCGGCGCGGCCGGGGCGGATACCGTGGGGTTCCAAAGTGCATGGAGCGCCGGGGGGTCCGCACTGGTGTATTTGGCGGATTCCCTTCAGCAGCGGGTGGCCCGTATGCAGGCGGAGCTGGCCACAGGCCGGGTGCTGCTGGTGAGCGAGTACGGCTACGATCAGCCCTTCTCCGTGGGCAGGGCCTACAGCCGGAATCGACTGATTCATGCCATGGGACAGGCGGTATTTGTGGCTCAGTGTGACTATGGCACCGGCGGCACCTGGAACGGCGTCATGGAAAACCTCAAGGCGGGCTGGTGCCCGGTGTTTGTCTCTGCGGAGGAGCCGGAGGACCCGGGAACCCGGGGGCTGGTGGAACGGGGATGCAGTCCGCTTCCCACGGAGGCGCTGGGGGATCTTCGGGCACTGACCCCCCAGCAGACCACATTATTTTAAATCGAGCAACAGGCGGCGCTGGGTGCAGCGCCGCCTGTTTGGCATCTTGGAAACACCATTTTTCTCCTAGGACATAGACTGCAGTGGAAGCAATCCACGATGATTCGCAGAATAAGGAGGAAAATGCCATGCGTGACTGCATGAATACGGTTTCCGATTTCAGCAACGTCCGGGAGGCGGTGTGTATCAGCACCCAGAAGATTATGGATGCCTGCCGGGACCAGGACTGCATGGAGAATGTGCCGGTCTATCTTACCGCAGAAAGCCAGAACACCCTGGAGTGCGCCACCTCGGTGAAGGCACGGTCAGCGGAGCTGCTCTACGCCTCGGTGGACGTGGAGCCGGTGGGCTATCAGGAGGGCTACTACAGCGTGAGCATCCAGTATTACTACCGGGTGATTGCCGATGCGGTGCTCTGCGCGGTGAAACCGGTGACCATCTACGGCCTGGCGATGTCATCCAAGCAGGCCATGCTCTACGGAGGCCAGGGCCGGGCCGGCACCTTTACCAGCAACGGAACGCGAACCGCCCAGCAGCCCACCGGCGTGGTGGAGGCGGTGGACCCGGTGATTCTGTGTGCAAAGATCGTCGAGCTGTGCCACTGCGGGCCCCAGCCGGTTTGTACATGCGGCGAAGCGGCGCTGCCGGAGGGGGTTACGGCGGCCTTTGACGATCAGCTGGTGTTTACCGGGATGAACCGGCAGCTCCAGGTGACCCTGGGACAGTTCAGCCTGGTGCGGCTGGAGCGCCAGACCCAGCTGCTGATTCCCAGCTATGACTACTGCATGCCTTCAAAGGCCTGCACCGAGGGCGGAGCCGGTGCCAAAGAGACCCCCTGCGAGGCCTTTGCCAAGATGAAGTTCCCGGTGAGCGCCTTCTTCCCCACCCGGGAGGACACGACGCTGTGCCGGGAGCCCCAGGGGAGCTGCTGCTGCCAGACGACGGAGCCGCCAGAGCGGCCTGGGCCCCGTCAGGGGGGACAGGAACCCTGCCGCCGGAAATAATCTCAAGTCCCCGAGTGCTGCGGCATTCGGGGACGCTTTTGTGATTTGGCGAAAATTACCGGGATGACGGAAAAGCATAGGGGTGTTTCGTGCCCTTTTCACAAATTGTCTCGGACCCCCTTGACAGCTATGCAGGAATATGCTAAGATGCTTGCAAATCAAGCTGCGAATAGAGGCGCAAAGTGCATCAGTACTCCGAGGCAAGGACAGGCATCCGTCCGGAGGAAAGGGAGCTTTGCCGAAGGGCTGTGGTATGCCTGTGCCATGGTTGCCTGGGGCGTCGGAGAATATCCGCCGGACTGCCACAAATTGTGGAGCGCTATCGGCCTGTTGGAATACTGAGATTGGATCCAGTCAGTAATTGCTATCAGCCATGGACACTCCCGTTGTTCTATGGCTGATTTATTTTTTAGAAATTGGAGGAGACAAACACATGAAGAGATTATTTGCGCTTCTTTTGGCTGCTGCCATGGTCTTGGGTATGACCGCCTGCGGCAGCAGCGAAACGTCCGCCGCCTCTGCTGCGGAGCCCACGGCCGCCGTCGAGGAGAAGGGGTCTGCCGCAGATAGCACCGGCGAGAGCGCCGCAATCCCCGGCCTGGAGGACGGCGTGTTCACCGTGGCCATGGAGTGCGCTTACGCCCCCTATAACTGGACCCAGACCGACGACGCCAACGGCGCCGTTCCCATCAAGGATTCCAGCGACTATGCCAACGGCTATGACATTATGATTGCCAAGAAGATCTGCGAGGCCAACGGCTGGGAGCTGGAGGTCATCCGGTCTGACTGGGATTCCCTGGTGCCCTCGGTGCAGACCGGCCAGATTGACGCGGCCATTGCCGGTCAGTCCATGACTGCGGAGCGGTCAGAGCAGGTGGACTTTGCAGGCCCCTACTTCTATGCCACCATCGTCTGCGTCACCAAGGCGGACGGCAAGTATGCCGATGCCAAGTCCATCGGGGATCTGGCCGGCGGCTCCTGCACGGCGCAGATTGCCACCATCTGGTATGACAAGTGCCTGCCCCAGATTACGGATGCAAAGATTCAGACGGCTGCCGAGACGGCGCCTGCCATGCTCATGGCGCTGGAGACCGATCAGGTAGACTTCATTTGCACCGACATGCCCACGGCCCAGGGCGCCATTGCCGCCTATCCTGACATGAAGATTCTGGACTTCTCCGGTACCGAGGGAGACTTCCAGTTCACGGAGCAGGAGCGCACCGAGAACGTCAACATCGGCATCTCCGTGCAGAAGGGCAACACCGCTCTGGTAAACGCCATCAACAAGGTTCTGGAAACCATGACCACCGATGACTTTAATGAGCTGATGGCGCAGGCAATTTCCATTCAGCCTGTAGGCGAATAATCCAAAGGTAATTGACATAGGCGAGAGGCATCCCCTCTCGCCTTATGCCCCTGATTCAGGGGCCTGTAGAAAGGGAGTACACGAGATTGGAGCGAATGATACAACTGGGCCAGGACATCGCAAAGCTGTGGTCCAAATACAGTGGCTCTTACTTTGTGGGAATCAAGAATACCCTGGTGCTGGCACTGGTGGCCACGGTAATCGGCTGTGTGATCGGCTTTATCTGCGGCATTCTACAGACGATTCCCCACGGGAAGACGGATCATCCCGTCAAGCGGTTTTTCCTTGCGCTGATCCGGGTGATTGTACGGGTCTATGTGGAGGTGTTCCGGGGAACGCCCATGGTGCTGCAGGCGGTGTTTGTCTACTATGGCCTTCCTTACTTCACCAACAACGCCGTGCAGTTCACCAATGTCTGGGCGGCGGCCATTTTGGTGGTTTCCATCAACACCGGCGCCTATATGGCGGAGACGGTCCGAGGCGGAATTTTGTCCATTGACCCCGGCCAGACGGAGGGAGCCAAGGCCATTGGCATGAACCATGTCCAGACTATGCTCTATGTGATTCTCCCCCAGGCGCTGCGGAACATTCTGCCACAGATCGGCAACAACTTCATCATCAATGTAAAGGACACCTCCGTGATGTTTATCATCTCCTTTACGGATTTCTTCGCGGTACATCGCGGCGTGGTGGGTGCCACCTATTTGTATTTCCCCTCGGCTACCATTGAGATGCTGGGCTACCTCTGTATGACGCTGATTGCCTCCTTCCTGCTACGGCTGTGGGAGAAAAAGCTGGCGGGAGACTCCAGCTATTCTTTGGCCACGGCGGATCAGCTGGCCCCCACGGCCGGCATGCTAAATCACCCTGGCAAGGGCAGCAACTTTGACGAGCGGAATCCGGAGCACGATGAGCTCCAGAGCATGGGAAGGGGGCGCTGATATGGCTGACCATATGATCTTGCAGGTGCGGCACCTGTCGAAGTCCTTTGGCGCCAACGCCGTACTCAAGGACATTGATTTCACCGTGTCCAAGGGAGATGTGACCTGTATTATCGGTGCCTCCGGCTCCGGCAAGTCTACGCTGCTTCGGTGCATCAATCTGTTGGAGACCCCCACCAGCGGGCAGATTCTCTTCCATGACCGGGAAGTCACCGGGAAGGGCGTCAAGGCCGCAGAATATCGGACGAAGGTGGGCATGGTGTTCCAGTCCTTTAATCTGTTTGACAATATGACCGTGCTGGACAACTGCGTGGTGGGACAGACCAAGGTCCTGAAAAAGAACAAGCAGGAGGCCAAAGCGCAGGCCATGAAATACCTGGAGAAGGTGGGCATGTCCCCGTACATCCATGCCCGGCCCCGGCAGCTGTCCGGCGGGCAGAAGCAGCGGGTGGCCATTGCCCGGGCCCTGGCCATGGAGCCGGAGCTGCTGCTGTTTGACGAGCCCACATCGGCCCTGGACCCGGAGATGGTGGGAGAGGTGCTCTCCGTTATGCGGGATCTGGCCCGGGAGGGCATGACCATGATTGTGGTGACCCATGAGATGGCCTTTGCCCGGGACGTCAGCAACCGGGTGGTGTTTATGGCCGAAGGGGTCATCTGCGAGGAGGGGGAGCCCCAGCAGGTCTTTGAGCATCCCCAGCAGGCCCGCACCCAGGAGTTCTTGAGCCGCTTCCTGAAGGGATAAGGAAAACACTTGGCCGGAGGACCGGATTTGCCCGGTCCTCCGGCGCTTTTTGCCTGTAGGGGGCGGAGTCCCATCTAGACATTGCTCGCAGAGTGTGGTAAAATAATAGGACCTATGAGATTTTACGGCTGAGAGAGAGGCGGGTACATGCGAATCGATGTGATGGGGGTCCCCTTTGACAATGTGACCATGGAGGAGGCGCTGGATCGGGCGATGGCGCTTATCCGGCAGCCGGGGGCATCCTACTGCGTGACGCCCAATGCGGAGATCGTCTACGAGTCCCTGTTCCATGAGGATCTTCGGCAGATGCTTTCTCAGGCGGACCTGGTGCTGCCGGACGGGGCCGGGGTGGTTCTGGGGGCCAAAATCCTGGGTACGCCGATGAAGCAGAAGGTGGCGGGCATTGACTTTGCCACCAACCTGATGGAACGGCTGGCGGGAACGGATAAAACCTTCTACTTTCTGGGCAGCAAGCCCGGTGTAGCCGAGGATGCGGCCCGGAAGCTCCAGGACCGGTTCCCGGGGCTGAAGGTCTGCGGCACCCATGACGGCTATTTTCAAGAGGACGGACCGGTGATTGCGGAGATCAACGCCAAGAAGCCGGACGTACTGTTTGTCTGTCTGGGGGCGCCGAAGCAGGAGATCTTTATGTCCTCTCATCGGGAGGAGCTCCAGGTGCGGTTTATGGCCGGACTGGGCGGAAGCCTGGACGGCTTTGCGGGGCAGGTAAAGCGGGCGCCGCGGTGGATGATTCGCTGTAATTTGGAGTGGCTGTACCGGCTGATCAAGGAGCCCTGGCGGCTGGGACGGATGATGCGTCTGCCCAAGTTCCTGTGGCGGGTCACATGCCGGCGGATGAAAGGATGAGACCATGGGAAAGCTGATTGTACTGGAGGGAACGGACGGGTCCGGCAAGGCCACCCAGAGCGCGGCGCTGCTGGAGCGGCTCCAACAGGAGGGGGTCCACTGTCGAACCATTGAATTTCCCCGGTATCAGGAGGAGTCCTCGGCGCTGATCCGGCTATACCTGAAGGGAGCCTTCGGAGAAAAGCCCACGGATGTCAATGCCTTTGCGGCGTCTACGTTTTATGCGGTGGACCGCTACGCCTCCTATAAGCAGGACTGGGGACCGTATTATGAGGCCGGCGGCCTGGTACTGGCGGACCGCTATACCACATCCAATGCGGTCCATCAGGGCAGCAAGCTCCCGGAGGAGGAGCGGAAACGGTTTTTCTCCTGGCTGTTTGACTTTGAATACCGGCTGTTGGGCCTTCCAAAGCCGGACCTGGTGATCTATCTGGACGTTCCGGTGGATCTCACCCAGCAGAATATGCACCGGAGAGAGACCATGACCCACACGGAGGCCGACATCCATGAAAAGGACGGGGCGTATCTCCGGCAGTGCCGGGTGGCGGCCAGAGAGGCGGCAGAGCAGTTTGGCTGGCGGCGAATCGCCTGCACGGAACAGGGGAGCATGCGCTCCATAGAGGACATCCACGAGGATGTCTATCGGACGGTAAAGGAGTTGTTATAATGGTATATATCATCCTTGGAACAGGCTTTGAGGAGACCGAGGCCATTGCCCCCGGCGATGTGCTGCGCCGTGCGCAGATTCCCATGGAGTATGTTGGAATCGGCGGCAAGCTGGTCACCGGAGCCCATGGAATTACCCTGGCGGCGGACATCACCCTGGAGGAGATGAACCTGGATGCCATGGATATGATCGTGCTGCCCGGAGGCCTGGGTGGCGTGGAATCCATCGAGGCCAGCGACGGTGCCATGGCGGCGGTGGAATATGCCCTGACCCACGACCGCTATGTGGCGGCCATCTGCGCCGCGCCTACGATTCTGGGGAAGCGGGGGTATCTGGACGGACGGAACGCGGTGTGCTACCCCGGCTGCGAGGGCGCCATGGGCCAGGCCATCCTGCATCCGGACCGGGAGGCTGTGGTGGACGGAAAGATCATCACAGGCCGGGCCCCGGGAGCCGCCATTGAGTTTGGCCTGACACTGGCAGGAATCCTCCCGGGGAGCTATACCCCCGATGAGGTGGCCGGCTATATGGTGTATGAGAGAAAGTAAGCTGGAATTGCGGCGACAGCTGCGGCAGCATCCACCCAAGGGAGACGATGCCGCCCTGTGCAGAAATATTTTGGACCATCCCTGGTTTCAAAAGGCGGATACGGTGATGGCCTATGCCGCCATGGCTTCGGAGCCCCAGCTGGGGCCCCTGCTGGAGGAAATCCTTCGACTGGGAAAGCATCTGGTGCTGCCCCGATGTGAATCCCAGGGGACGATGACGGGCCGCCAGGTGGGCTGCCTTTCCCAGCTGGCCCCGGGATACCGGGGAATTCCGGAGCCGGGGGAGGCGCTGCCGGTGGTGGACCCGGAGGAGATCGACCTGGTGCTGGCGCCGGGCATGGCCTTTGATCCGTCGGGAGGACGGCTGGGCCGGGGAAAGGGATATTATGACCGCTTTTTGGCGGCCTATCCCGGAAAAACCATGGGCGTCTGCTACCAATCCGCATTGCTGGAGCAGGTCCCCATGGAACGGCAGGATCGGTGGATGGATGCCGTAGCGACAGATCAAACTATCATTTTATGCAGAACGGAGGGCGACGCATGCTGAAGAAAAAGCGCGGACAGAACGGCGAGGAAGCCAATGCGCCGGAGTCTGTGGACAGCGACGGCCTGGAATATGAAAATGAGGACCCCGCCACCCACAACTACGAGGAAGATGTGGTCTACGACGATGACGGCGGTGAGTACGACGAGGAATATGATGACGAGGACTACGACTACGATGAGGACGAGCCCAAGCCCAAGACCCTAAAGCACACAGTGATCTATATGCTGGTGGTGCTGGTGGTGTCGGTGCTGCTGGCAGTGCTCATGTGGTTCGCCGCAGACGACGTGCTGGCCCTTACCAAGCCGGACAATGTGGTCACGGTGACGGTGTCCGACACGGATACCCTGGAGGATGTGGCCCAGAACCTCAAGGATCACGGCCTGGTGAACTTTAAATATCTGTTTGTGCTCTACGGGAAGTTCAGCCATGCGGAGGAGAAGTTCGGCGCGGGTACCTTCGAGCTGAACCAGCAGTTTGACTACCACGCCCTGGTCAACGGCTTGACCCCCACCAGCGAGAACAGAAAGACGGTGACCCTGACCTTCCCTGAAGGCTACACCTGTAGCCAGATCTTCACCATGCTGGCGGAGAATGAGGTGTGCACCTTGGAGGATCTCCAGAACACCGCGGCCAACTATGAGTTTGACTACGATTTTCTGGCGGACCGTCCCTATGGAGAGGTCAACCGGCTGGAGGGCTACCTCTTCCCGGATACCTACGACTTCTATGTGGAGGATGACCCGGAGCGGGTAATCAATAAGCTCCTGAGCAACTTCTCCAGCAAGGTCAGCGACGAAATGCTTGCGGCCATTGATGAGCGCAATGCGGCCATCCGCCAGAGCATGGAGGAGGAGGGGACCTTCACCGAGGAAGAAATCGAGAACTCCATGATGGACCTCTATAAGATCCTGACGGTAGCATCGTTGATCGAGAAGGAGGCCGGCTCGGATTCCGAGCGGTCCATGATCTCCTCGGTGATCTATAACCGCCTGACCACCCATGTCCACGAGCTGCTTCAGATCGACGCCACGGTGGAATACGCCCTGGGCGAGCACAAGACGGAGCTCACCGCCAACGATCTGGCAGTGGACAATCCCTATAATACCTATAAGTACAAGGGTCTGCCCCCCGGACCCATCGCAAACCCGGGTCTGTCCAGTATTATGGCGGCGTTGTATCCCAAGGATACCAATTACTTCTTCTATGCCCTGGACAGCAGCGGCGGCCATCGGTTCTTTGAGACCTATATGGAGCAGAAGGACTTCCTGGACGGCAAGGAGCCGGAGGAGACCACCGAGGAGCCGACTCCTGCCCCCAGTGAAGCCACGGAGGAGCCGGGGACTGAGGAAACCGGGGAAGCAGAGAACGCGCCCTATGAGCAGGTGCCCATAGAGGGCGGAGAGGAGACGGACGATGAGGGCTAAACCGGAGCTGCTCAGTCCCGCAGGGGATCCGGAGCGCCTGCAAATGGCGGTGCGCTTCGGAGCAGATGCGGTCTATCTGGCGGGCAAGGCCTATGGAATGCGCGCCAAGTGCGGCAACTTCGACGATGCCCAGCTGGCGGAGGCCGTCACCTTCTGCCACAGCCATGGGGTCAAGGTCTATGTGACCTGCAATGTGCTGGCGCGGACAGAGGAGATCCGGCAGATGCCGCCGTTTCTGGAGCTGTGTCAGGATGTGGGCGTGGACGCCTTTATTCTGGGCGACCTGGGGGTGTTCAAAACCGCAGAGCGGGTGGCCCCCAAGGTGGAACGTCATATCAGCACCCAGATGGGGGTGGTGTCCGCGGATACGGCCAGAGCCTGGTACGACCTGGGCGCCACTCGCGTGGTGCTGGCCCGGGAGCTGAGCTTTCCGGAGATTCGGGACATTCGGGAGAATATTCCCAAGGAGCTGGAGTTGGAGGCCTTTGTCCACGGGGCCATGTGCGTGAGCTTTTCCGGGCGCTGTTTGCTGAGCAATTATTTGGCGGGCCGGGATGCCAACCACGGGGCCTGCGCCCAGCCCTGCCGGTGGAAATATGCCCTGATGGAGGAACGTCGCCCGGGAGAATATTTCCCCATTCTGGAGGATGACGGAGGAACCTACATTATGAATTCCCGGGATTTGTGTATGATCGACCACATTCCGGAGCTCATAGATGCGGGGATCAACTCCTTTAAAATCGAAGGCCGGGCCAAATCCTCCTATTATGCGGCTTGTGTCACCAATGCCTACCGCCATGGAATTGACGCGGCCTTGGCAGGGCAGCCCTTGGAGGCCGTATGGCGGGATGAGGTGGAGAAAATCAGCCATCGCCACTACTACCAGGGCTTTTATTACGGCCAGCCGGAGCAGGGGCAGTTCTATGAGGATGCCCGATATATCCGGGACTGGGATGTGGTGGCCTATGTGGTGTCCTGCGACGAGAAGGGTCACAGCGTGCTGACCCAACGGGGGCGCTTCTGGAAGGGGGACACCCTGGAGCTGCTCATTCCTGGAGAGAAACCGATCTCCTTCCAGGTGGGGGAGATGACCAACGGAGCGGGGGAGTCCATCACCTACTGTCCCCATCCAGAGATGGAGATTCGCATGGACCTGCCGGTGCAGGCTCCGGAATATGCCATCCTCCGCCGTCAGGTGGACGAGCAAACCAGAAAATGAATATTTATGCATGGAGAGTCCTCGATCATTGGGGATTCTCCATTTTTTATGGGAAAAGAACCTGCACAATAAATATATATGGAAGTCTCAGCGCATTCGTGCAAAATCCCACCTTGCCTTTTTTGTGGAAATCGAGTATCATATCAGGTAATATGGAGACACTGCGGGCCTCCGGGTGTGTGCCTGAACAATGCAGAAAGGTAGCGTGGCCAAATGAAAGCAACATTGATTTTGGAGAACGGTGTGGTGTTCCACGGCGAGAGCATGGGTTCCACGGCGGACTGTATCTGTGAGATGGTGTTTAACACCTCCATGGTTGGCTATCAGGAGATTCTGACGGATCCCTCCTATGCCGGTCAGGGAGTGGTGATGACCTATCCCCTGATTGGAAACTATGGTATCAATTCTGAAGATGAAGAGTCCAGAAATCCCTGGGCTGCTGCGATGATCGTCCGGCGTTTGAGCCCCAGAGGAAGCAATTTCCGCAATGAGGGAACGCTGGACGATTATTTAAAGGCCCACAACATTTCCGGCATTCACGGGGTGGACACCCGGGCCATCACCAGAATGCTCCGGGATCAGGGAACCATGAACGGCATGATTACGGTGGAGGAAAACCCGGATGTGGAGGCCAAGCAAAAGCTCATTCGGGCCTACCGGATCCAGGGCACTGTGGAAAAGACCACCCGGTCCCAGATGCAGGTCTATCCCGGAGACGGCCCCAAGGTGGCGCTGCTGGATTTGGGGGTCAAGGAGAACATGATCCGCTGCCTGAACCAAAGAGGCTGTCAGGTGACGGTATTCCCGGCCCATACCCCGGCCCAGGTGATTTTGGAGGGAGGCTTTGACGGCGTCATGCTCTCCAACGGCCCCGGAGACCCAGCAGATAACCTTCAGATTGTTGAAGAGGTGCGGAAGCTCTATGATTCCGATATGATCGTCTTTGCCGTGTGCCTGGGCCATCAGATTATGGCGCTGGCCACGGGAGCGAAGACGGAGAAGCTCAAATACGGCCACCGGGGAGCCAACCATCCTGTGCGGGACGTGGCTGCCGGACGGGTGTATATCACCTCTCAGAACCACGGCTATGTGGTGAAGCAGGATACGGTCCGGCCGGAGGTGGCGGAAATCAGCCATATCAATGTCAACGATGGCACCGTAGAGGGCCTTCGCTACAAAAACGGCCGTGTGTTTACAGTGCAGTTCCATCCGGAGGCCTCTCCCGGTCCTCGGGATACCGGCTATCTGTTCGATCAATTTGTAGAGAAGATGGAGGCGAAGAAGCATGCCTAAGAACGAAAGCATCAAGAAGGTACTGGTCCTTGGTTCCGGCCCCATCATTATCGGCCAGGCGGCGGAATTCGACTATGCGGGAACCCAGGCCTGCCGCAGCTTGCGGGAAGAGGGGATTGAGGTGGTTCTGGTCAACTCCAACCCGGCCACCATTATGACCGACAAGGATATTGCGGATCATGTGTATATTGAGCCCCTGAACACGGCCTCCGTGACCCAGATCATTGAGATGGAGCGGCCCGATGCGGTGCTGCCCACGCTGGGTGGACAGACCGGCCTGAACCTGGCCATGGCGCTGGCAGAGGACGGGACACTGGAGAAATACGGCGTCCGGCTGCTGGGCACCAGCGCCGAGTCCATTCGGAAGGCAGAGGACCGGCAGGGCTTTAAGGACACCATGGAGGCCATTGGCCAGCCCTGTGTCACCTCCAAGGTGGTGGAAACCGTGGAGGATGCCATGGCCTTTGCCAAGGAAATCGGGCTGCCTGTGATCGTACGACCTGCCTATACGCTGGGCGGCACCGGCGGCGGCATTGCCTATACCATGAAGGACCTGCATGAAATTGCCTCCAACGGCATCCGGCTGAGCCGGGTGAACCAGGTGCTCATTGAGCGGTGCATCTCCGGCTGGAAGGAGATCGAGTACGAGGTCATCCGGGATGGCGCCGGCAACGTCATCACCGTCTGTAATATGGAAAACATCGACCCGGTGGGCGTACACACCGGCGACTCCATTGTGGTGGCACCCTCCCAGACCCTGGCGGACAAGGAGTATCAGATGCTCCGTACCGCAGCGCTGGATATTATCTCCGCCCTGGAGATCGAGGGAGGCTGCAACGTCCAGTTTGCCCTGAATCCCGACAGCTTTGAGTATGCAGTCATCGAGGTCAACCCCCGGGTGTCCCGGTCCTCGGCACTGGCCTCCAAGGCCACCGGCTATCCCATTGCCAAGGTGGCGGCGAAGATTGCCCTGGGATATACCCTGGACGAGATCAAGAACTCCGTGACGGGAAAGACCTGTGCCTGCTTTGAACCGGCTCTGGACTACTGCGTGGTGAAGATTCCCAAGTGGCCCTTTGATAAGTTTGTCCATGCCAGCCGGAAGCTGGGGACCCAGATGAAGGCCACCGGCGAGGTTATGGCCATTGACAACAGCTTTGAGGGGGCGCTGATGAAGGCCGTCCGGTCCCTGGAGCAGCACGTCAACTCTCTGCAGCTGGACAGCCTCAAAACGCTCACCGACGAGGAGATTCATGCGAGACTGGAGCTCATTGACGATCAGCGGCTGTTTGTGATGGCAGAGGCCCTGCGTCGGGGTATCTCCCCGGAGGAGATCAACCGGATCACCAAGGTGGACATCTGGTTCCTGGATCGGTTCCATGACATTGTCACCATGGAGCAGCGTGTTGCCACGGAGCCGCTGGACTATCAGCTGCTGCGCCGGGCCAAGGAGATGGGCTTCACCGACGAATTCATCGGGCAGCTCTGCGGAAAGTCCCATTTTGAGATCAAGGAACTGAGAAATCAGCTGAATATTCACGCCTCCTTTAAAATGGTGGATACCTGTGCGGCGGAATTTGACGCAGCCACGCCCTACTACTACTCCACCTATGACGATGAGAATGAAGCCGAGGGCACTGAGGTGCCCAGAAAGGTCCTGGTCCTGGGCTCCGGTCCCATTCGGATTGGCCAGGGCATCGAGTTCGACTTCTGCTCCGTCCACTCTGTGTGGAGCCTGAAGCGGCTGGGCTGCTACACCATCATTGTCAACAACAACCCCGAGACGGTTTCCACAGACTTTGATGTGGCGGATAAGCTGTATTTTGAGCCGTTGACCCCGGAAGATGTGCAGAACATTGTGGAGCTGGAGAAGCCCTGGGGCGCTGTGGTGCAGTTTGGCGGCCAGACGGCCATTAAGCTGACCCAGGACCTGACCAATATGGGAGTTCGAATCCTGGGCACCGACGCCGAGGGCGTGGACGCCGCAGAGGATCGGGAGAAGTTTGACGAAATTCTGAAGCAGACCCACATTGAAAAAGCCGACGCCGGCACCTGCTTTACCGCAGAGGACGGCAAGGAAATTGCAAACCGCATCGGCTATCCGGTGCTGGTGCGTCCCTCCTATGTGTTGGGGGGCCAGGGTATGCAGATCGCCTATAACGACAAGGACATTGAGGACTACATGGCGATCATCAATATGTACTCCCAGGAGCACCCCATTTTGGTGGACAAGTATCTCATGGGCCGGGAGCTGGAGGTGGACGCCGTCTGTGACGGAGAGGACATCCTGATCCCCGGCATTATGGAGCACATCGAACGGGCCGGCATTCACTCCGGCGACTCCATCTCCGTGTATCCGCCGGTGAAGATCGAGCGGCGCCACCAGGAGATTATTGCAGATTACAGCCGGAGATTGGCCACGGCCCTCCATGTGGTGGGACTTGTCAATATTCAGTTTGTGATTTATAATGACAAGGTCTATGTGATCGAGGTGAACCCCCGTTCCTCCCGGACCATCCCCTATATCACCAAGGTCACCGGTGTGCCCATTATTGAGCTGGCGACCCGGGTTATGCTGGGCGAGAAGCTCAAGGACTTGGGCTATGGCACCGGACTATATCCGGAGTCTCCCTATTATGCGGTGAAGATGCCGGTGTTCTCCTTCTCCAAGCTGACGGATGTAGACACCTCCCTGGGGCCGGAGATGAAGTCCACCGGTGAGGTCTTGGGTATTGACCAGGACTTTAACCAGGCCCTGCTGAAGGCCTTTAAGGGGGTCGGAATGCAGATTCCCAAGAAGGACAGCAATATTCTGCTGACGGTGAAGGACGCGGATAAGCCGGAGATCCTGCCCATTGCCAGAACCATGGAGGATCTGGGAATGCATCTGTATGCCACGGCCGGTACCTATGAATATTTGAAGAAGCATGAGGTAACCTGTCAGAAGGTCAACCGAATCTCCGAGGGCAGCCCCTCTATTTTGGACATGATCGAGATTGGCATGTTTGATATGGTAATCAATACGCCGGCCAATGACCGGAAGCACAACAACGATGGCTTCACCATCCGCCGTGCCGCAACGGAGCATTCCATCCCGGTGATTACGGCGGTGGATACGGCCCGGGCTATGCTCCAGGCCAGAACCATGGGCCGGGCCAGCGAGCTACAGGCTGTGGATATTACGAAGATTAACCAGAGATAAGCCATGGTGGCGGCGAGGGGCCTGGAGACCTCTCGCCCCACGGTTGGGAAAGGAGAAAATAGCATGAACCACCAGACGGTCATCGTTTTGGACTTTGGCGGTCAGTATAATCAGCTGATTGCCCGCCGGGTTCGGGAATGCAGCGTATACTGCGAGGTCAAGCCCTATACCACCCCCCTGGAGGAGCTAAAGGCCATGAACCCCATTGGCTTTATTTTCACCGGCGGTCCCGGCAGCGTCTATGAGGAAAAGGCCCCCCACTATGACCCGGCGATTTTCCAGCTGGGTGTGCCGGTGCTGGGCATCTGCTACGGCTGTCAGCTGATGGCCCATACGTTGGGCGGCCAGGTGACGGCGGCGCAGGAGGATACTGCCCGAGAGTACGGCAAGACAAAGACCTATTACGACACCTCCTGCAAGCTCTTTCGGGGCCTTCCGGAGGAGGGAATTTCCTGGATGAGCCACGGAGACTATATGGCGAAGGTTCCTGAGGGCTTCCAGCTTGTGGCCCACACGGATGCCTGCCCCAATGTGGCGATTTGCGACGAAAAGCGGGGCTTCTACGGGGTGCAGTACCATCCTGAGGTGAACCATACGGAAAACGGCGTCCAGATGATCCGCAACTTCCTCTATGAGGTCTGCGGGGCCAAGGGCGACTGGACCATGGGGGATTACTGCAAAACAGCCATTGCCTCCATTCGGGAGCAGGTGGGAGAAGGCAAGGTGCTGCTGGCGCTCTCCGGTGGTGTGGACTCCTCTGTGGCGGCGGCTCTGCTGGCAGAGGCCGTGGGAAATCAGCTAACCTGCGTATTTGTGGACCACGGCTTGATGCGCAAAAACGAGGGGGACGAGGTGGAGGCGGCCTTCTCCAAATGGGACATCCATTTCGTCCGGGTGGACGCCGAGCAGCGGTTCCTGTCCAAGCTGGCCGGTGTCACCGAGCCGGAGCACAAGCGCAAGATCATTGGCGAGGAGTTTATCCGGGTCTTTGAGGAAGAGGGAAAGAAAATCGGCTCCGTGGACTATCTGGTTCAGGGTACCATCTATCCCGACGTGATCGAGTCCGGAACCGGCGATGCCGCAGTCATCAAGAGCCATCATAATGTAGGCGGTCTCCCGGACTATGTGGATTTCAAGGAGATCATTGAGCCTCTGCGGATGCTGTTCAAGGACGAGGTCCGCCAGTTGGGCCGTGAGCTGGGGCTTCCCAATTACCTGGTGCAGCGTCAGCCCTTCCCGGGTCCCGGCCTGGCCATTCGCATTATCGGCGACATCACGAAGGAGAAGGCCGACACCCTCCGGGATGCGGATGCGATTTTCCGGGAGGAGATTGCAAATGCCGGCCTGGACACCCAGATCAGCCAGTACTTTGCGGTGCTCACCAATATGCGCTCTGTGGGCGTGATGGGGGACGGCCGTACCTATGATTACACCCTGGCTCTTCGCGGCGTCACCACCTCCGACTTTATGACCGCCGACTGGGCCAGAATTCCCTACGAGGTGTTGGATAAGATCAGCGTCAGAATCGTCAACGAGGTCAAGGGCATCAACCGAATCGTCTACGATATTACGTCGAAGCCGCCGGCAACGATTGAGTGGGAATAATCCCCGAAAGGCCAAAAAGCCTTGAAAATGCTGGACTTTTGCGCCCGGGAATTGCCCCGTGACCAACAAAATGACAACATGTTGAGATGATTCAAAAATATGAGCGATCTGATTTCTGTGAGAGAAGTCAGATCGCTCTGTCTACATTGGAATGCCCTGAAGGCCTTTGCGGCGCAGCGGCGCCTACTGCGTAAGGTTCAACTGCGGCAGACGCCGACGGATCTGCCGGCGGGGGATTTGTCGCTTATCGTGAAAATTCCCCGGTTCCTAACGAACCGAGGAATTTTGTTTCGCTCAATTATGTATTGTGGGGGTCAAAGAAAACGAGGTTATGCTTCCTTGTATCCCTTCCCGTCTGCGGGCTGCAGCTTTCCGGTGGCAATGTTGATGATGTCAATCAGCCACAGAATGCCAAAGCATCCCCCAGTCAGCAGCTTCAGAATACCCATTCCCGTGTAGCCCAGATAGAAGCGGTCCACACCAAGGCCTCCCACCAGGATTGACAGAATCAGCGCAGTTGTCTTGTCTTTCATTGAATTTTCCTCCTCATCTCGTTATCAAATAAACGCAGTATCTGCATTTAATTCTATGAGCTAAATGGGGCTCTCATCTCTACGTTTCGATATTAACATGTTTAGTAAATAAAAGCAATAGCTTTTCTACAGATTTCTAACAAAATCTTAAGATTCCATGCGTTAACTTACAAAAAATAGTAAAGATTGGGCGAAAATGGACGGTTAACCCGGGGGAGAGCAGGAAATTGGACGCGTTCCAGGGGAGGCCGTCTCCCGATGAAGCAGTTTTCGGGTGAAAAGAACAGTTGACAAATGGCGTTTCGGGTGTATAATAAACCCATCAAATATATTGGTCTTCAGGGCGGGGTGTGATTCCCCACCGGCGGTAAAGCCCGCGAGCGCCTTTTTGGTGCTGATCTGGTGAAATTCCAGAGCCGACAGTATAGTCTGGATGAAAGAAGACGGCATCGAGCAGCAGATGTTCTCCCCTGAAACGAGCAGTCGTTTCAGGTTTTTTGTTTCTCGGCGATGATTTGCCCTGTGGATGATTCCATGGGGCATTTTTTGCGCCATGGGGAAAGGAGACAGATGGACGACGAAAGATGGATGCGGAGAGCCATAGCCCTTGCTTGGCAAGGGGCTGGGTGGACCAATCCCAACCCCATGGTGGGGGCGGTTATTGTGAAGGACGGAAGCATCATTGGAGAGGGCTATCATGAAGCCTGTGGTCAGCTCCATGCGGAGCGGAATGCTCTGGCCAGACTGACGGAATCGGCCCAGGGAGCGACCATGTATGTAACCCTGGAGCCCTGCTGCCATCAGGGACGGACGCCGCCTTGCACCGATGCTGTGATTCAGCACGGGCTGGCCCGGGTGGTCATTGGATCCCGGGATCCCAACCCGCTGGTGTCCGGGAGGGGAGTGGAGATCCTCCGGAACCATGGAATTCAGGTGGATACAGACTTCCTCCGGGAGGAGTGTGACGCACTAAATCCGGTGTTTTTTCACTACATTACCACGGGAACGCCCTATGTGGTGATGAAATACGCCATGACGCTGGATGGAAAAATTGCATCCTATACCGGCGCCTCCCAGTGGATCACCGGGGAGACCGCAAGAAAGCATGTCCACCGGCTCAGAGGCCGGTACAGCGCAATTCTGGCGGGGATCGGGACGGTGCTGGCGGATGATCCCATGCTGAATTGCCGTGTGCCCGGAGCCCATCAGCCCCTGCGGATTGTGGCGGACAGCAGACTGCAAATCCCGCTGCACTGCGCTCTGGTGGAAACAGCCCGGGAATATCCCACGGTGGTGGCCTGTGCCCAGGGCGATCCCTCCAAGAAAGAGGCGCTGGCGGAAAAAGGGGTGACGGTGCTGGAGCTTCCCGGGCCGGAGGGGCGTGTGAACCTGAACGGGCTGGTGGAGTGGCTGGGCGGCCAGAAGAAAGACAGCCTGCTGATAGAGGGGGGCGGTACGCTCCACGAGGCGGCGCTCCGTGCCGGGATCGTGCATCACCTCTGCGCCTACATCGCCCCCAAGCTGCTGGGTGGCAAAGAGGCTAAGACGCCGGTGGAGGGGCAGGGAGCCCCCGACCCGGATGCCGGCCCCCGGCTAAGTCGCCCTCAGATCACCAGGCTGGGAGAGGATCTTCTGCTGGAGTATGATGTGACAGGAGGTATGGGATATGTTCACCGGGATCGTTGAGGAGATCGGCACCGTCAGAAGGGTGCAGCAAAGCGACCGCGCCGGGCGGCTGAGTGTCCAGGCCAGTCAGGTGCTGGAAGGAACAAAAATCGGGGATTCCATTGCGGTCAACGGTGTGTGCCTGACGGTGGTATCTCTGGATTCGGAGGGATTTGTGGCAGATGTGATGCCGGAGACCCTGCGAAGGAGTAACCTGGGAACGCTTCGCTGTGGCCACAAAGTGGATTTGGAGCGGGCCATGGCAGCCGACGGAAGATTCGGCGGGCACATGGTTTCCGGCCACATTGACGGGACCGGAACCATAGTCGGCAGCCGCCGGGAGGGAAATGCCGTCTGGGTGACGGTGGCGGCCCCAAGGGAGATTTTGCGGCTGATTGTGGAGAAGGGCTCCGTTGCCATTGATGGAATCAGCCTGACCGTGGCGGCGGTTTCGGATTCGGACTTTTCCGTTTCCCTGATTCCCCATACCGCCAGCGAGACAATTCTTCTGAGCAAGCCGGAGGGCAGTCAGGTGAATCTGGAAAACGACATGGTGGGGAAGTATGTACAGCGGCTGCTACAGTCTCGGGAGGCAGAAGCAGGACCGCAGAGCCACATTACCATGGAATTCCTGCGGCAGCATGGATTTTAAGGAGGACTTTTGATGAATTTTCAGTATAACACCATTCCGGAGGCCCTGGAGGCGCTGCGTCAGGGAAAGCTGATTCTCTGCACCGATGACCCGGATCGGGAAAACGAGGGGGACCTGATCTGTGCGGCGGAGTTTGCCACCACGGAAAATGTGAACTTTATGGCGGTCCACGGCAAGGGACTGATTTGTACGCCTATGTCCCAGGAGATTGCCCATCGGCTGAATCTTCCCCAGATGGTTTCGGAGAACACCGATAACCACAGCACCGCCTTTACCGTTTCCATTGACCATGTCAACACCACCACAGGCATCTCCGCAGAGGAGCGGGGCTTTACCTGCAGAAGCTGTGTGGATGAGAACACAAAGCCCGGAGATCTGCGTCGTCCCGGCCATGTATTTCCCCTGGTGTCTAGAAGGGGCGGCGTCCTGGTGCGAAACGGCCACACCGAGGCTACCGTGGATCTGTGCCGACTGGCGGGGCTGAAGGAATGCGGCCTTTGCTGTGAGATCATGGAGGAGAACGGCACCATGATGCGGACTCCCGCACTGCAGGAGATGGCAAGGAAATACGGCCTGTGCTTTATCACCATCAAGGACCTCCAGGACTATATTCGCCGGTATGAGTGCCATATGAAGCGGGAGGCCTGTGTCAAGCTGCCCACCGACCACGGAGAATTTCAGCTCTATGGGTATGTGAACGACATCAGCGGGGAGCACCATGTGGCCCTGGTCTGCGGGGACCTGGGAGACGGGGAGAATGTGCTGTGCCGGGTGCATTCCGAGTGCCTCACCGGGGACGTGTTCGGCTCCGGACGGTGTGACTGCGGCGCCCAGTTGAAAACCGCCATGGACATGGTGCAAAAAGAGGGTCGGGGCGTGATTCTGTATATGCGTCAGGAGGGCCGGGGCATCGGGCTCATCAACAAGCTCAAGGCCTACGAGCTTCAGGAGCGGGGGAGAGACACGGTGGAGGCCAATCTGGAGCTGGGATTTGCGCCGGATCTCCGGGAGTATTGGAGCGGCGCGCAGATTTTGCAGGATCTGGGCATCAAGTCTCTGCGGCTGATGACCAACAACCCCAGCAAGGTCTATGGCCTGGAGGGGTTCAGCTTTGAAATCCGGGAGCGTGTACCCATTGAGATCGCCCCCGGAAAGGATGACGCCTTTTATCTGAAGACCAAGCAGGATAAAATGGGACATATTTTTACAAGAATTCAGCTTTAATCAAACCAAGGAGGAAAACATTATGCATATCAATCTGATCGAAGGTAAGGTCGTAGCCCCCAAGGACATGAAGGTGGGTATCGTGGCATCCCGTTTCAACAGCATCATTGTGGAAAAGCTGCTGGCCGGAGCGGTGGATGGGCTGGTGCGCCATGGCGTGGAGGAGGAGAATATCTCCGCCTGCTGGGTCCCCGGAGCCTTTGAAATTCCCGTGGTGGCCCAGAGAATGGCCCAGTCCGACCGGTATGATGCGGTGATCTGTGTTGGGGCTGTGATTCGTGGCTCCACCAGCCACTACGACTATGTGTGCTCAGAGGTGTCCAAGGGAATCGCCACAGTGGGCCTGCAGACCGGAAAACCTGTGCTATTCGGTGTAATCACCACGGAGAACATCGAGCAGGCCATTGAGCGTGCAGGTTCCAAGGCGGGGAACAAGGGCTATGACTGTGCGCTCAGTGCCATTGAGATGGTAAATCTCATGGCCCAGGTGTAATCAGCAAGCTCCGGCAGAGGAGCATTTGCTGAGGGGGCCCTCTGCTTTGGCAGAGGGCCCCTTTGGCTGCGGTGGATATGCCGGAATCAGTCCCAGTGGAATGGGGGCTCCGCCTGATCCGTGGAGAAATAATATACGGTATCATGTCCCTGCGACTCTGCGGAAACCGTTCCGCCGAGTTTCCGGTACAGTGCGTTTGCGCCCTGGTTGGTGTCGGAGGTATACAGGAAGAATTTGAGGATATGATGGCGCCGGCACTCCGCCTTGAGTGCTGTCAGCAGCCCTGTGCCGATGCCCTGGCGCTGAAAGGCGGGGACAACGGCAAGCTCGTGGATATATAGCATGGCCTGAGGCCGGTCCAGGCGGCTTAGGGCGTAACCGTATAAAAATCCCAAAATCCGGCCCTGATATATGGCGGCATACAGCCAATGATCGGGTGCCGTCAGGAACCGATAGGCGGCATCATAGGTCACCAGGCCGGAGCGCAGAGAGTCGTTTAGCTCCATTATCAGGTCGATGTCCTCGGGAAGGCATTTTCGGTAGAGAATGTCCTGAAATTGTACAGATGCCATGGGGTACCCCTCTTTCTTACTACAGTCTCTCCACTATAACACATGTGGAACCAACCTGCAAGGCGGCGGAGATTGGGGGAGGGTTCGTCTTTTCAATCATTTTACCTTGTCCCGATTGCGGAATTTACACGGGAAATAGTCGAATAAGTTCGTGCCTAGCACAGATTATCCCTGAAATGAGGAAAGATGATGAGACGAAAAATGATCGCAGGGCTTCTGTCCGGCACCATGCTGCTGAGCCTGGCGGCATGTGGAAACTCCACTCCGGCTGCCACCTTATTCTGAAGCCTGTACCTCAGAGATGTGCTGCAATACGCTGTCCATGAGATAACGCACAGCAAGCTGTTTTTCCTCCTCGGTCAGGCCGCTGGCCGGGCGAAGCATGGAAATGTGGAGAATTGATGTGTGGATGGTCTGTGCTGTCACGGCAAAGGCATATTCGCTGACATGGCCCAGCACCCTCATTTCAGCCCGAATATCACCGACCATTGCCTGCTCGTATTGGCAGCCCATCCGATCCAACACGTCAAAGACGGCATACACGACCATACGACGGGGGCAGTTGACATTTCTTTTCAAGCGTTTTCTCCTTTCTCCCAGAAGTGTGCGCATCCTCTATACAGGGCGAATGGTATTGGTCACATCCAGCAGCAGACCGTCGAATAGGTCGTTTTCCGTTTCCGCAGCAGCCAGAATCAGAAACACATATCCGTCGATCTCCCCGGCGTAAACATCGATATAGGCGGTCTGTCCCTCCTCGGTTATGGTATATCCGTCAACCGTCCAGAGGATTCCGCCGCTTTCATTGGTCCAGCGTCCTCCGCGGAGCGTACTTCCGGGCATTTGCTTCAGTTCATCCGCCAGAGCATCCAGCCAATGCTCCTTCGTTTGTATATCATTGGAGGACCGGCAATGAATCTCCATGCTGATATTGCGGTTGCTGAGCTCCAGCCGGTTTTCGCTGAGTGTGTTGAACTGAATATCCTCCTGGCTATCCCAGTAGAGAAACTGGAAGGGGAGCTTTTCGTTATCAAAGCGCCGGTAGATCGTTCCCGCAGCTCCATTGCTCCGGAAGGAGGTGATTGCCGCAAAAATCTCCGATTTGGCCGCTTCGTCACCGCGGGGATAGGACCCAATCAGATTGTAGCAGCCAAAACCGTTTTGGCATTCTATGAAGGCCGCCAGAACCTCCGTGGTTGTGCCGCTGCTTTCGGTGGCGGAAAACTGGATCAGATAGGCGGTAAGAGCTCCGACCGTTCGATAGCCACGGCCCGTAATCTCCTGTCCGGTGATGTTGGTGTACCCCAAATGCTCTCTGTAATATCGGACGTACCGCTCTGCGTTTTCCTCGACATCAGAAAGGGTATAGACCGGGAATCCGGCAGCTTGGGTATAAAAACTGACTTGTAGGGTGGCGGTTCCATCCGAGGATGCAAAGGAGCCGCTGCCGGATTCCGTTTCCGTATATCCCTCGGGAATTCCCATGGTGATATTCAAATAGTTTTGGGTGTAGTCCTGCAACGCAACCTGGTCCACCCCGTCGGGCTCCTGAACCGATATGGCCGGAACATTGGTGCTGGGCTCAGATTTCCCGCCGATCAATATGCCGATTCCCGTTGCCGTCCTCCAAAGGCCCAACCCCACCATGGCGAGACTTAGCACCAGCACCCCGATCCGCACGCCGGCAGAACGCTGCCGGAACCGGGGCTTTGCAGTGGATTTCTCTGCAGTGTCCGCGTCCGGGGAGGCCGCAGTGCGGTGGGGCACCTGCGCTTTTCCTGTAAGCCCGTCCATAAAGTCTGCCATGGTAGGAAAACGATCCTCCGCCTTTACCGCAAGGGCCTTTAGAATGCTCTGTTCCACATAGGGAGGAAGCGAAATGCCCAGCGCAGAGGGGCTTTTGAGAGTATCGGCATGTACTCGCATAATGGAATCCGGCGGAAGCTCCCCCGTCACGCAGCGGTACAGCGTGGCGCCCATTGCGTATACATCCGTCCAGGGACCTTGGTTTCCTTTGCTGGAATACTGCTCCTCGGGCGCATAGCCGTGTTTTAGAATAACGGATATGCTCTTTTCGTCCCCAAGGGAGAAGCGGGCCGCCCCGAAATCCAGCAGCTTGCTCTCCCCGTTGGATGTGATGGAGATGTTGTCCGGGCTGATATCCCGGTGTGTCAGGCCTAAGGCGTGAACCTGTGTCAGCGCCTGCATGACAGGCATCAAAATGGTCAAGGCCTGGCGGTAGGGGATTTTCCCCCCTTGAGAGGCAATGTATGCCTTTAGACTCATGCCGTCGATATATTCCATCACAAAATATGCCGTGTTATTTTCCTGAAAATAGTCCTGCACCGACACGATATTCGGTGTATTTTGCAGCTTGGCAAGGATCCGCGCCTCATCCAGAAAGCGCTTCATTCCGCTCTGGTAATCCGTTTGTTCCCGTCCAATCAGCGCCACGCCGTACCGATTGGAATGCCGGGTGGCAAGGCCGGAGGGCATATATTCTTTGACCGCAACCTTGATCTCCAAGGTCAGGTCATAGCCCAGATAGGTAATGCCAAACCCGCCCACCCCGAGTACCTTGCCGGTTATGTAGCGTCCGCTTAACACAGTCCCCATGGGCAGCGCCAAAAATGGCTGCTCCTCCTCTGCATGAAACCCACAGAAGGGGCAGACGGAGGAGCCCTCCGGCCTTTCCTGAAAGCAGCCAAAGCAGATGTGATCTAAGTTCATGGTTTACCTCTTTCCCCTGTGCTTTCCGCCTAGCCCCTTGTCAGTTACCCAACCCAACCGCGGAGCGAAGAGATTGCCTGGTTATACAGGGTAACGATTGTGTCCTGGTTGGAATCATTGAACACACAGCCCACAAGATAGCACTGGCCGTCAATTATCGCCGATGCATAGCTATAGTTCTTGCCGGACATGGTAAAGTCGTTGGCCAGCCATTCTACGCCACCGGAGACAAAGGTGTAGGATTCATTGTTTGTGCCGCTCACGTTTTGATTATATTCAATGACTTCCTCCGGCGTACTCAGTCCAAACTCAGATGCCCTTCCGATTTCCACGGCAAAGCCCTCGCCTAGTGCGGCATCGCTGTCCGCCTGTGTCGGGTACAGGAACATCTCATAGACGGTGTCAATGCCATGCTCGTTGAGTCGAACCTCCACATCCGATACACCGCCTTGCACAAGAGAATCGTCTATGATAACCTTTACACCGGCACGATCCGCATAGTACATTTTATAGGTGGTGTCCGGCATTCCGGTGCTGTAAAAGGACTGGATAATGGAGTGAATCTCCGCTGCGGCAGCATCATCTCCCCTGGGATAGACGGAGATGATGAAATAACTGCCAAAGGAATATCCGTCCACTGCCATCACAATCACATCCATGGAGAAGCCGTCGCTGTCGGTGCCTTCAAAATAGATCTGGTATGCCTCTGAACTCCCCACCTGGTCAGGACCGGCCGTCAAAATCTGATAGTTTGAGATTTCAAGACTCTGTGCCAGGTCGGCGACGATGGATTCCCGCTGGGATTCCACATCGGCAAGAGAATAGATTGGACCGTCAATGTTCCAAAGATAGTCCAGCATGATAACACAGTTCTTCTCCTCGCTAAGAAAGCCCATTCCGTCCTCAGATACCGTATAATCCGACGGGATTTCAATGGTGGCATTGAGCGCACCAATATTCTGAGCGATTCTCCCTCCCGAGGGGGCAGTTGCCGGGGTAGTTGCCGGATCAGTTGTCGGATCGGCTGTCGGGTCGGCTGTCGGGTCGGCCGTTGGATCGGTTGCCGGAGCTGACGGACTGGGCTCCACGGCGATCAGCGGCTGGCTGACAACGGGAGCGTTTCCGCCGATGCTTCCCGGGGAAGGGGACTTTCCTTTGCCGGAGAGTGCAATGGGGAGTATGATACACAGGGCGATTACCGCCAGCAGCCCGCCGCCGGAAACCCAGGCGACAATCGGATTGGCTTTCATATAGGAAATCAGCCTGGAAAAACCGGATGGCTTTTTTGCGGCGCCGCCATAAGATGGCTGCGGATAGGCGGTCTGCCCATGCTCCGCCGCTCCGTAGGCGGTGGCCCGCTGGCTGATGCTGGCTGCCACCTGATCCTGTACGGAGACGCGGCCATTCAGGGCGCCAAGGAATGCCGCCATATTGGGGAAACGGTCCTCGGCCTTTACCGCCAGGGCTTTCATGATGGCGCTTTCTACATGGGGAGAGAGACGGATACCCAGTTCTGAGGGGCTTTTTATGGTGTCACAGTGGATGCGCTCCATGGAATCCGGCGGAAGCTGGCCGGTAATGCAGCGATACAGCGTGGCGCCCATGGCATATACGTCTGTCCAGGGGCCCTGATTGCCGTGACTGGAATACTGCTCCTCCGGCGCGTATCCATGCTTTAGGATGACCGACATGCTCTTTCCGTCTCCCAACGCAGAACGCGCCGCGCCGAAATCCAGCAGACGACTTTCACCCTTGGTCGTGATGTAGATATTGTCAGGGCTGATGTCCCGGTGCAGCAGATTCATGGCATGAACCTGGACCAATGCCTCCATGATCGGCTGAAGAATGGCAATCGCCTGGGCGTAGGGAATTTGATTCCCGTTTTTCGACAGATATGCGCTCAAGCTCATACCGTCTATGTACTCCATCACAAAGTAGGCCGTGCCGTTTTCCTTGAAATAGTTCTGGACCGATACAATGTGGGGGGTACTTTGCAGCCTTGCAAGGATTTTTGCCTCGTCCAAAAAGCGCTCCATGCCATACTGGTAATCCTCCTCCACGGAGCCGGTGAGGGCCACGTTATAGTGATCGGGGTGCCGTGTGGCCAGAGCGGAAGGCATATATTCCTTAATCGCAACCTTGATTTCCAGCGTCAGGTCGTACCCCAGATAGGTAATCCCAAACCCACCGATGCCCAGTACCTTACCAACCAGGTATCTTCCGTTTAGTATGGTTCCCAACGGCAGCGCCAAATAGGGCTGTTCATCGCGTTCACAAAATCCGCAGTGAGGGCATGGAATTCCCGGTGCTTTTTCTGAGAAACAGCCGTAACAAACACGATCCGGATTCATGGGTCCACCTCCTTGATCTCGGCCATAACGAAGAGGTCCTCCGATACCTGCCGCACCCGATCGGCATGCCGTAGGATCAGCGCCTCCAGCCATTTTTCCGCATTGGCCGCTTTTAGAAATTCAATCTGTACTTCCAGTGGTTCAATGTAGAACTCCCCTGCGTATGCCAGCGCCCCTTCTCCCTCGGACAGCACCGGCATTTCCTGGAGCTCCTCCATATTACCGTCCCCAGACAGGTGGAAGATGGCCGTCAGTGCTCGGCGGACCGGATCTTCCCTCCGGGTCTCCTGAATTGTTCCGTTTTTTAAGCAATAGCCCGCCATAATGCATTACTCCTTGCTCACCACAAAGCGATTGGCATTGTCACACAGATAGAAGGTGTCCCCGGTGGCCATTTTTTCCGTCACATTGGCCGTCAGCTTTTTGCCGTTGCCCAGGAATGTGCCATAAGAGGAGCCCAAGTCGGTGATGAGGAAGCAGTCCTCGTTCTGGTCGTAGGCGACCTGGCAATGCCGTCCGCTGATGCCCGGTGCGTTCCGGTCAAACACAATGTTGCAGGCTGCGGGATCGCGCCCAATGACCACCTTGCCCTGCAAAAGGTCAAAGCGCTGACCTGCATATTTTCCGGTAACGCCCCGCAGCACAGCCTGCTTTCCGGCGGAATTCCGGCGGTTGCCGGCAGGGGCATGATATGCGCCGGTACCTGCAGCGCTGCCGGCAAATGCCGGGGAGGGCTGTCTATGCTTATTAGATATTACCAGCAGGAGAATTCCGCCTACCAGCATAAGTGCGCCGATGGGCAGGAACACATAGGCAAACCAAGTCGGAGCCCAGGAGATTCCGCCGCCGGCCATGGTGTAATGGATGTTTTCGCTGTCTAGAATTTTCACCAGCTCTGCGGAGGTAATTGCAAAGTTAACGCCCTCGCTCTTGCCCTGCTCATCCACTGCACCGGAAGAATTGATTCCGATCAGGAAGCCACGATCATCTACCAGCGGACCGCCGGAATTGCCATGGTTGATGTATACATCCATCTGAAAGGCGTCGTAATTGCTCCATGCCGGTTTGGTGCGCTTGCTGATGATGCCCTTGGTCAGCGTAACGTCATTCTTGTCATAGGTGTTGAATTGCTGGCTGTTGCTTGCCACGCCTGGATACCCGAGGGCATAGGCGGTGTCGCCGACTGTGACCTTATCCGCATCCTTAATGGAAATGGCTTCCCGCTTATCCGTCTTGGAGGGCAAACGGATAATGGCAATATCCTTCTCGTCAAAGGGAGAATAATAGACCACCTCTGCCGAGACAAAATCGTTTTCCGCCGCCGAGAAGTATACCTCTACGCCTGCGGAGGATACCTGCTCCTGATAGGCCTTCGGCCCCATGTAGCCGTATTCCACCACATGGCCGTTGGTCACAATATACTCTACCGGCTCACCGGGCTTCCCGATGGCAAAGCCGGTGCCCATGGCGCCGGCGGACTGGCCGTCGGTCAGCTGAAGATAGGAGTACACCATGACAACGCTGTTGCGTGCCTCATAGGGGTCCATACCGCCTCTGCCGGCAAGGCCGAATACGCCGAACACGGAAAAAATCAATCCTGCAGCCAGTAAAATAATGGCTACAATCTGCTTTCCTGCTGCTTTTTTTGTTTTCATCTATTCTGTTTCTCCTTTACCGTGATAGTTCAATACGATTGCCGTATAGTTGTCCTGGTTCGGCTTATCTGCCGATAGAATCTCCTCTTCCAGCCTGTCGCAGCAGGCCTGCGGGGAAAGGGCCATTGCTTCCCGGATCTGCTTTAGGGTCAGGGTGTCGCTTACTCCGTCTGAGCAGAGGAGCAGTGTGTCCTCCGGCCTGAGGAGGAAGGGGAGGCGGGTATAGTCACAGGTCACTTCTTCTTTTCCGATGTACTCGGAAAGGGCGCCTGCCTGCGGATCAAGAAACGCCTCCTCTATGGGATACACGCCCCCCAATGCCCGCAGCACCAGCTCGTTTTTATATTCCTGTCGGAGATTCATCCCATAGAGGGTCCCATCCCGGAGCAGAAACAGGTCGCTGTCCCCTACGCACCAGAAGAACAGCCGATCCCCTTTGAGCAGTACGGCCACCAGGGTGGTTCCGCCATGGCCCCGAAAATGCCGGTAGACCTTGGCGCTGTGCCGGGACACCCAGTCAGGAAGATCCATGTCGTCTCCCCAGGGGAAGCTATTCATCAGCGCCGATACCGTTTCTGCGGCAATCCTGCCGCCCTCCGTCATGCCGCCCATACCGTCACACAATACTGCCAGCAGGCCGTCCTCCTTGCAGCGATTCATGGGGGAGATGCCAAATGCATCCTGCTGTTCTTCCCGGCAGCCAATCCCCTGCAGGTTGGCAAGCTCCAGCTCCGGCGGCAGCCTCGGCTGCTCCGTGGTTGGTTCCGCAACGGTGTTGGGTTCATGCCTCTTGTTTCGTCGTACCAGAGCAACGACAAAAATCAGCACCAGAAGAATCACAGCACCGGCTGCAATGACCATCCAGGTTCGGATTACGGCGCCTGAAAGCAGCGGCTGGTTTAACCAGGAAAGTACACGTTCCATCCCTTATCCCTCATTCCATTGAAATTGATCTCCACACAGCGGCAGGAAGATGAGCTGGCTCTTTCCCACCTCAATCACATCATAGGCTTTCAGCGGGCGGACCATTTCCACCTGCTCATCATTGCAGTAGGTGATGCCTCTGCCCTGACCGGGAGAAAGGGAAAATCGGTTGTGCTTTACGTCATAGGTTACCAGTGCGTGACTTTCTCGAGACACGGTATCATCATCGGTCAGCGCCACATCCATGGCTGCCGCCCGGCCAATAAAATTCCTCCCGGCTACCAGCTTGTAATCTGCCCCGCGATTGGGACCGGAAATGCAAACCAGGAAGCCAACGGCGGGATCAAAGCCAATCTTCTTTTTGATAATGCCCACGGTCTTGCCTCTGTCCGCCTCCGGCGCAGCGTCCCGTGGTACGGCGGCGACGGTTTTCCCCACGGAGCCGGCTGCTACTGTCTTTCCGATTCCGGCTCCCTCCTGACAGTAGGGGCAGCTGTCGAATCTCTTCTCATCATAGAAATGGCCATTGTCGCATTGTTTCATGTTTGCTCCTCCTAAAACCAAATTGTTAAGGGCTGTACGGATCCATTTCCGGACCTTAGCCCCTTTTACTGTATTGTTTTTGGAGCGCTTTGTGCAGGTCGCACCCGTGCCAACTTGTAAAAACACAGTGGCGCACCGGCGCCATTCTGGTTTTTTTACAAAAATCCGGGGAAAAATCGGTTATAATCGGACGAAAGGAGAAATCAGACCTTGCAAAGGGACTGCCTCCGGGAAGTACAAGGAGGATAGTGAGAATTGTTGAAAACTCGAAGGACATATAGTATAATGATGATGCAATCGGAGAGAGGAGGGGACATATGGCAACAGAGAAGCTTCCCATAAAACAAAAAACCGTGTATGCGGTTTTGCTGCTTGGCATGTTTACCTTTCTATTCCTTGGCTCCGAGTACATGTATGTGAATATGATTGCACTGACGGCGGGAAAAGAAAAAACGGTAATTGTTCAGAACTATGCATTAGGCATCAGCGCCATCGGCTTTTTTCTGTATCCGCTGTTTCATCGCCTGCTTAAAAAGCGGGCGCAAATGGTTGGACTTTCCGTCCTTGCACTGGGAACGGGAGTGTGCAATTTCTGGATGCAAAGGCATAGCGCTTATTCGTCAACGCTGCTATCCGGGATGGTGCTGTTCCTGCTTTTGGGGCTGTTGGGAAATGCAATCCACTACCTGTTTTTCAGACTGACCGAGGACCGGGACCGATTGGCACGCATGGTTGGCGTCGCCTATGCACTGGGCATCTTTTTGCAGTTTCTGAATAACAATCTGGTGAAACAGCAAACCGCAGAGGCTGTGATTCTTTCGCTCTCTGCCCTGGTGGCCCTGGCGCTGCTGTGGAGCGCGGAGGGGCTTTGCTGCCGGGAAGCCGTAGAAGGGGAAGAATCCCCTCGCGCTGCAAAAGAAAAAAGCGGGAAAACCAATCGGAGAACCATCGCCGCCGGAGGGCTTTTGGCGCTGCTCGTCATTCTGATGGCATGTGTGTTCAGCACACTGGATAATGCGGTTACCATGCATCATGTGACCGGTACCGACATTGGGCAGTGGCCGCGGCTTTTGCTGGCGGTCAGCGGCCTGGTTGCCGGGTTTCTTTTTGATATTCATGACCGAAAATATATGACCTTAATCATGTACTGCGTCCTGCTGATGTCCGTGATCTGTGTAGTGGTACTTAAAATGGGCGGCTCATTTTTGGTCGGGCTAATTGTATTCTACCTTTCCTCCGGCTTCTTTTTTGTATTCTTCACCACCGGGTTCCTGGATTTTGCCTGCCATACGCAGATGCCCACCCTATGGGTCGGCATGGGCCGTGCAATGAATAATGTAAGTGCCGCATTGCTTACCAATGCCTCGGTGGCGTTGCTGGTTTCCGACAGCAATGGTATGTTGGCGATTATTCTGGCGCTTGCGCTGTTTGTGGTAATTAGCGTGGTGCTCTCCCTGTACACGGCCTGGATGCCGGCTGTAGCCGATCCCCCCAAGGAGATTCCGGTGAATTTGACCCCGCAGGAAGCACTGCATACCCTGTCGGAGATGTTTGCCCTCACGCCAAGAGAAATCGAGGTGTTCGACAAGCTGATTCATTCGGAGAAGAGTATTCAGGAAATTGCAGATGAGCTATATTTGTCCCGCCGAACCTGTCAGCGGTATATTGCGTCTATCTATGAGAAGGCGGGGGTAAAATCCCGCATGGGTCTGTACCAGCTCTATATCAAAACGCAGTATCGGCAGTAAACGGTAACGGGACAGGCAGAGATTAGAACTGCCTGCTGCGGAATGGCGAGTCCATTGAAGCAAGCGGGGAAGTGAGGAAATCCTTCTCAAGAAGACGAAATCCCCGTCTGACAGCGAAACTCGCTGTCAGACGGGGAAGAAAAACGGTTAAAATTTCAGGCCAGGAGTTCGGAACATCAGATATTCTGCCTTAGCGTGACAAGCAATCACCCATCTGAGCTGCGCAAGCCTCCTTGGCCGCATTGGTGAGCATCAAAAAGGCCGCACGGAGGCCCCGTTGCCGAGTATCCGAAAACTCGTGTTCCAGGCCCAGCTCCTGGAGTAGCTCGAGATTTGCATTTGCGGCCTCCTGCACCGGAAGACCTGAGAGCAAATCCTGCAAGAGCAAAAGCACGCCCTTGATGATAAAGGTGTCGCTGTCTGCGTCAAAGAAAAAGTGCCCGCCTTTGGTGTAGCAGTGAATCCATACCTGACTTTGACAGCCCCGAACCAGATGGTCGGGGGTTCTTTTTTCTGCCGGATAGGAGGGCAAATAGCTGCCCAGCTCCATCAAATAGGAATACCGTTCAAAGCCGTCCTCCAGCTCGGAGAATTCCGACTTCAGGCTGTCAAGGCGCTGCTCCAATTCAGTCATGGACTCGCCTCCTTATGGTGGAACGCCGTTTGATCAAAAGTCCCGTTATCCGCTGCATGGCGGAGAAGAAGCGCTCCAAATCCTCCTCGGTGTTGTAAAACGCCGGAGAAACCCGGACGGTACCGTTGACCCCAAGCGCAGCAAGATACGGCTGGGCACAGTGGGTTCCGGAGCGCACCGCAACCCCCAGCTCACTGAGCAGCCGGGCCGCATCATAGCAGCTGCACCCGTCCAGGGTGAAGCTCAGGCAGCCTGCCATTTCTCCTGCGCCTAGCAAATGCACCTGAGGCAGCTCCCGTAGCATCTGACGTATTTGGGCCAAAAGCTGAGCTTCCCGCTGAGAAATTGCCTCGATTCCCACGGATTCCAGATACCGCACTGCGGCGCCAAGCCCAATGTTTCCGGCGATGTTTGGGGTGCCCGCTTCCAGCCGATAGGGAAGCTCGTCATAGGTAGCGGCTGTTTCGCCTACCAAATCCACCATACCGCCGCCAAAGGTTTCCGGCTCCAGCTGTTCCAGTACGGAACGCTTGCCATAAAGAACGCCTGTTCCGGTGGGCCCCATCATTTTGTGCCCGGAGAAGCAGAGAAAATCGCAGTCCAATGTCTGCACATCCATTTTTTCATGGCGCATGGCCTGAGATGCGTCCACCAGCACCAGCGCACCCTTTTGATGGGCCATTTGAATGATGTCCTTAATGGGGTTTACACAGCCGGTCACATTGGAAACCCAAGTAATTGCCACCAGTTTGGCTCGCCCGGTGAGCATCTGAGAAAATGCTTCCAAATCCAGCCTGCCGTCGGGAAGAATCGGCGCAACGCGAAAGGCTGCCCCGGTTCTCCGGCATGCCTCCTGCCAGGGGAGAAAGTTGGAGTGATGCTCCATTTGGGTGGTCAAAATCTCATCCTCCGGGGTCAAGTCGGAAAAGCTCAGACTTCTTGCCACCAGATTGATGGCAGCCGTACAGCCGCTGGTGAAGATAATCTCGTCTGTGCCGGAAGCGCCCAGAAACCGCCGAACGTCCTCCCTGGCATCCTCCATTCGGCGGGTCGATTCCTCGCTGAGATAGTGAATGCCGCGGTGAACATTGGCCTCATAGCGGTGATATTGCAGTTCCATTTCCCGCAGAACCGGCTCCGGCAGCTGCGTTGTGGCGCCGTTATCCAGATAACAAAGGGGATAGGCTCCGATTCTCTGTTCCAGAATCGGAACGTCCCTGCGGCATTCCTCCCATGTCATAGCGCATCCTCCTAAGGTCAAATTGGGCTGCCGCAGATGCAGCAGCCCAATGCGTTGTTGGTTATTCAATCCGGGACTGCCAAGCCGGGGTGTTTTGCATGGTTTTGTAAACCATTTGGGAGATGTCCTCCAGGGTTTTTACCCTGGCTGTCTCCAACGCAGGGAGCTGCAAACCAAGCTCCCGCTCCATGGTCATAAACAGCAGCACCTTCTTCGCCATGGCAGAGGTGGCGCCGTCACAGCTCTTGGCCGTGTCGAATTCGGCCACCAGGCTTGGATCAATGTTCATGCTGTGGGAAAGGCTTTTCTCCACCAGATCATCAAAGCCGGCGTCCTCCGGAATCTCCTCCTCATCCAGCAGGAACTTCGCCAGGATAAACTGCCGGAGTTCCTGCGTTAGGAGGGGGTATGTCAGCGGAGTGGAACCGCAAATGACATCCATGTGTGTTTTTGCAGCCCTTCTGGCCCGCAGCAGCCGACGGCGAATTTCGCTGCGGTTTTCCATATTAGTCGGCCACCAGAGGCTCGATGCCCAGAGACAGAGCCAAATCCTTCAGCTCCTGTACATAGTCGCCGTAAACCATGGTGCAGTGGTTGCCGGCCATGCACTGCTTGGTCCAGGTGTCCATCTGATCCTTCACCCGGAAGTAAACCAGCTGGCTGCAGTTATAGCCTTCGTAGCCGCCGCCCATGACAATCTCACCGGAGCCGATAAACAGCTTGCTGCCGTCGGGAGAGAAGCGGCACATGGTGATCTTCTGGCCCTTATCCGCGGTGAAGTCATAGCGGATGGTGACGCCGAAGCCCTGGTCATAGGCGAAGTTGCGGATGGCATAGGGGGCGTTTTCCTCGGGATTGCGCAGACGGCGATGGGCTACGGAATGCTGCATCATGTAAAGATTCTCGGGATTCTCAGCTTCCAGAATGGAAATCTGCTCGGGGGTGGTGCCAAACCGGGCGGTGGTAAGATGGCCGTTCTCCACGGGGACCGGACAGGTGTTGCCCATGTAGGGCCGCTTGCCGGAAACCGCAATCAGTGCCTGCTGGGACAAAACCGCATCGGTATCGTATTCGCAGGCGGAGGGGATGCCCTCCTCCATGTTGAGGGAGTGGGTCAGGCACAGGGTAAACTGGCCCTGATTCAGGCGGCGGGTGGAGCAGGCGTCAGGACATGGCATGGTAAAGCCGTTGCAGTCCTTGAGGTCCATGTTCTTCCGCACGGTCACAAAGGCAATGGCGGAGGGGAGCATTTTTTCCCGGGTCATGGCATTTTCCTTGGCGCCGGCGCACAGATCGTCCACGACTTCGTTGGCCTTTTTGAGATCCTCCTCGGTGAGATCCGGGGTCTTGCGGCCGGGGGTGGTGGGATTGCCTTCGGCAGTGGCGGGAGTCATCTGGTCGAACATCTCATGGATGTTGATAAACCGGAAGCGGACACCCAGGCGATTGGTGATATGCTCATAGCTGTTGAAGGCATCCACTGAGCTGTAGGAGGTGGTGGAGCCGAAGCGGGTGACGCAGAGGATCCGAGTGGAGTGAATGACCTTCCGGGCACGCAGAATCTTCAGGCGATATTTGAGATCGTCCCATTTGTAGCAGGCAAAGACCTCATAGTTACCGGGCTTGCTGGTGATACCGGCTACGGCGATGGTGCCGGAGAAGCCGGCCAGGGGAGAGACGGTGATGGGCTTGCCAAAGCGCTCAGCACATTCCAGCACCCGGTCATCACAGGCAATACCGGTCTGCGCAACGATAATATCACAGGCGGCCACGGCGGGAGCAATGGCGTCCCACTGCGCTTCGGGATTTTCCCAGTCGTCGGTGCGGCTGAGGGTGACGGGCTCCATCATCTCGCAGCCCTCCGGCAGATGATCCTTCAGAAGCCCAAGAAACTGCTCCTGCTTCTGGGCGTTGGCCAGGCGATCATAGCCGGGCTGGAGGGCGTCGCCTTTGCCGAAGCGGCAGGGACCTTCATAGTAATAAAGATGTTCCACCGAGATCAGCAGGGGAAGAACACTCAGTTTTACGTCGCTGGCTTTCTTAATCATAACAATTCTCCTTTTCCGTTGTCAGTTGATTTCCGCCCGGACCTTCTGCTGCCGGACTCATTGACTGAGGCCATTATAGCGAAAAGCAAGCTGCCCTGTCATTGTGGGACGCCGAAAACCTTTTTAGACCTGTTTATGAATTCTGTAAAACCGGGCACCAACAATCCGGGGGAGAATTTGTGCAATATTCCACCAAGCTATCCTATCGTGTAAGTGGGAAATTAGAGGATGCTCCAGAAAAAACGGCTCTCCATTGGAGTACACTACAGGGAAAATTCCCGTTTGCCATGGCCCTATTTTCCTATGTTTTTGATCGGAAAACAAAACTTGAAGGATTTCTGTCATAAATTCTAATTTTAATTTAGATTTTTCAACAAAGAATTTGCCGCTACCTTTGTGCTATAGTCGTATCGACCAAGGGATGCGGCACATTGCGGCATCCAATCTCAACGGAAAAGGAGAACAGAAATGGAGACCTTGACAACCAGCATTATCATCATTCTTTATCTGGTGCTGCTCTTTGGCGTATCGGCATGGGCGCAAAAGCGCCAGAAGAAAATGGAGGCCCAGGGCGGCACCGGAAACTTCCTGATGGCCAGCAAGAGCCTCCCCACGGTACTGGTCGCCTTTATGATGGCAGGCGCCGGTATCGGATCCATCAACACCACCGGTATTGCCGAGCAGGTTCAGACTGCGGGTCTCTCCGGCGCCTGTGCCGGATTTGCAGGCGCAGTGGCACTGATTGTCCTGGGCGTATTTGGCGGCAAGCGGATGCGTGCGCTACCCTATAACACCATGCCCTCCATGGCAAAGGCCTATTGCGGCGAGACCACCCGCTGGCTGTTGAGCTTGGGGGGACTGGTGATTGCCATGGCCATTACCGCACTTCAGTTTGTGGGCGGCGGCGCCATGCTGTCGAGTATGTTCCCGGATTATATCACCTACAATATGGGCGTTGTGATTACGGCACTGGTGTTCTTCGTCATTGCAGCCCTGGGCGGCATGATGGGCGCAAGCCTTTCCAACGTGGTCAATATGATCGTGATGTATATCGGTTTGACCCTATGTCTCATTGCCGCTCTGGTGAATCTGGGCGGCTGGGATTCCCTGATTACCAAGGTGAATGCCATTCCCGAGCCCACCACCAGCGGCGCACCCTGGCTCTCCATAACCGGCGGCCTTGGTCTGGCAACCTTTATCAGCTACTTTGCCTCTGAGATTCCCAATCGCTTTACTACCCAGTCCAACACCCAGCAGATTTTTGCGGCAAAGGACGGGAAGTCGGCACGGAACGGTCTGGTGATTGGCGCTCTGATGATGGTGCCCATTACCATTATCTCCACAATGATTGGTCTGATTGCCCGGGTACAGTTCCCGGATCTGACGGTCAAAACCCAGGCCATGAGCATGGTGGTGCTGTCCGTGAATCCTATATTCTCCGGCCTTGGCATGGCAGCCCTGTGGGCGGTCAATGTTTCCACCGGTGTGGCGCTGCTGATGACCTGCACCCAGCTGATCTCCTACGATGTGCTCCACGTTTTTAACAAGAACCGTGAAATGACGGAAAAACGGCAGGCCATGCAGTCCAGACTGGTGCTGGTTGCGGTAATGATTATTACACTGGTGATGGCATTCTATATGCGGGGCATCGTTTCCACCATTATGACGATGATCTGTATTACCCCGGCCTTTGCGTTTATCTTTGTCCCGATTCTCTATTGCCCCAAGACGCTGCGCAAGAGCACCGGAACGGCCCTGCTGATTGTCAGCTATGCGTTCTTCCTGCTGTGGCTGCTGATTCCGCCGCTGAAGGCGCTGTTCCCCAATCCGGTTTATCCCGAATGGGGTCTGGCTGTGATAACGTTTATCCTCTGTATGATTTTCGATAAACGCAGAGTGGAAATTCCGGACGGTGATCTGGAGGCTGTTGCGAATCGGTAATTTTTGAGTTTCCTACAAAAATCAATCCTTATCCCCCCCATAAAGCTGCCCCGGAAACGACAAGCATCGTTTCCGGGGCAAGCGCTCTCTTTTAAGAATGTTCCGGCTCAGCGGGGGCCGGCATACCGTATAGCTCCAGCAGCAGGAAGGACATTTCCAGACCTACGCGGGTTCCGTGGTGATCCAGGCTCAAATCCGTCAGCTGCTCAATGCGGCTGATGCGGTAGATCACATTGTTCCGGTGCATATGCAATGCCTGGCCGGTTTCCGTGGCCTTCCGCTCATACCAGAGGTACGTTCGAAGTAATTGCAGGTTGTTGGTGTTATGCTGTTGGTCATAGGCGTAGAGCGCCTGGATGCCCTTGTAATAAACGCTGTCCCGCCAGTTTTCCTCATTGCAGGGGCTTTCGCCCAAAAGTCCGTGGAGCACTCTGGATTGGAAGGTACAAAGAGGGGATGCCTCCGGAAGCTCCATAAGACTATGGAGAAGCTCCGTTCCCCGCAAACTGCCGCTGTATTTCAGCGCCAGCGACGCCTGCTCGTAGGCCCGTCGGAGATGCTCTAGTCCGGTAAAATCATTGCTGAGACCGCATCTGGCCTGATGTCGGGAGAGAAAATGAACGAGGTGCTCCTCCGGGATTCCCATCCCGCCGTTTTGGCGAAGATGCATCAGGGTCAGCACAGACTGCTCATAGACCAGCACCTGACTGCCTGGGACCAGGTCAGACAGCTCCCGGCCTATGCGGCCCAGAGCCGTCTCCATGCCATCCCCCACGGATAGCCGCATGAGACGGAATTGCCCTGTGGTTCTCAGGCCCAGATACTGTGCGCGCTCCATGATATCCATGGGATTTGTCAGGGCGCCAGTGAGCAGATCCTGAAAGAACGTGTCATAGTTGTGGCTCAGGGCGCTTTTGTCCTTCCAGTTTCGTTCGGCGTAGATGGCTAGAATATCCGTCAGAATGGTGAACAGCTCCAGCAGGCCGTCGGACAGGGGATGATGATCGCAAACCATGACCACGTGGGTAAAGTAGGTGTTCCGGAACCGGAAGACCTTGTTGACCAAAATATATTGGCTCATGGTTTTGCTGTCGTTAATCAGCAGGGACTGGGCATTGTTCCAGACCTCAAATCGGTGATTTTGCCGAAACAGCTGCAGGGTGGACTCCGGGTGATAGCCGAACTCCGCCAGGGCCAGACTCATGGGATCGTCGGTTTCAATGTGGGTGGTGCGGGCCAATAGCGTGAAGGCAGAATCCGAGATGTTGATGGTGTTGCCGATGATTGGTTCGCTGAGCTCCAAAATAGTCTGTAGTCCGGCTTCGTGAATCAGGGCGTCCTGCATTTTGCGGTACCATTCGCTGACCCGGTCGAATATCTCCTGGACAGTGTTGAGCAGCAGCTCGGTTTCCATGTTCTCATTGACGATAATCATTCCTTGCAGACGCTCGTCGGTCTCCTGCCCGTCGGTAATGCGGTCCCGGATACAGAGATAGAACCGGCCCGGTACGGCGGCAGACGCACGGAGGGCGTCGGACAGGCGGCAGATGTGCAGCAAATCCTTCCGCATAACGCGGTAGTCCCGGGGCAGCAGTGCGCCTCGGCAGAATATTTTTTCTGCCGGGTCATCAATATGGACCTCCAGTGGCAGGGAGCGAAGCTGATCGAGGATAATGTTTAAGGATAGATTCATGGGAAATCCACCGCCAATCCTGTGTAATATTTTCTAAACAAAATTGAAATATATACTTATTATACAGGATTCGTTTTGAAATGCAAGTGGGATCAAGCGACACGTGCTGTTGGTCTTGGATGAAACCATTTTGCCTGAGGCGTGCTGCGAGTTCTTATTGGGCTGGGCTATTTTGCAGCGCATCTTCGGCGCTTCGTTAGAAAGCAAAGCCATGTCCGTGCGGATTGAATTGCAGGGAGACGGTAGAAATCGTGGCTCAGAATGTCTAACATTCTGTGTTAGAGAGTAAATATGACCACAGGCGCACCGAGTGCCCGTTGTGTTTGTCCGTGACGGCATAAAAACGCCGTTGCGAACTAGCTAAAGGAAGATGCGACGGATGAACAGCTAAGAATCCCGTCGTATAGCCTGTTTACGGGCCGCAAGTAACAATCCTACGCAGCTGGCAGATCGTACTTACGCGTTTTACGCGTAAGCGAGGAATAGAGGGCTATGTCCGCATATGAGCAGCCAGCGGCTTCGCCGGTGGCTGTGTTTTTATACGCGGTTAGGTTTGACGGTTACGTATTTCATGTTGAAATATCCCCAATACCGGGTGTCCAGTATTGGGGGTGCATATCAGCTTGTGACTTTTTTATCCTGTGTAGATGAGCTTGCCTATTCGGTTCTTTCTGGGGTAGAAGAAATACCTATGGAGCGGTTGCTGCCCATGACCAAATGGCGCGGCTAATCGGAAGAGAGTAAAATTGTGTGACCGGTAGCCAAAGTGTTGTCTTGCGCAGAATACCATGGCGATTAGCCTTGTCATCAGGTGGTCAATCATACTGGGCGTATTGCACCGTCATGGCTGGAGCAGGTCGATTTTTGTCCACTTATGCATACTTATCCCGAAGAATTCGGGAAACCAGCTCTTCAATATGGATCAGGGAGCCACGGTCAATCATATAGTCAAAGGGAATCAGCCGCCCGCCTCTGTCATAAAAGCTTTGCAGCCGACTGTCGGAGAAGCCCGGCTCCAGAATGGCCGAGTTAGGCGAAATGATAATGGTGTCATATTTCTGAATAAATTGCAGAATTGAGTCAACGTCCACATCAAAGTGTATACAAAGTGGGCTGGGAAGCGGACAAAATCGCTCCAATTCCTCACAAATCAGATTTGCAAATTTGTTGCTGGAGGTGACAATGCCGATAGAAGAATTCTGCGGCAGGGTAGAGATGCTGATGATACATTGCTGACTCAGCGCCTCCGATACCGAAAACAGGTTTTCAGGACTGATCTTTAGACATTCGGTTACCTGACCATAGTGGGTTTCTGTGGTAAAAATTAAATCGTAATCTGCCAGAAGTGCATCTGGCGTGTCGTCCATGATCACACTGTCTACCAGAATTGCGGACAGGGTAATGTCAGGAAGATAAGACATCTGACGTTTGAAAATGCCCAGTGATTCAGAATTGCAGTCGATTATTGCGCAGCGAACAGGGCGGTTGGCACGAGTTCGATGGGTAATGCACATGTGAAAAAGCGTTTCAATTTCTTCTATGGGAAAATCCCAGAATTCCAGACGATCCAGCAAACTGTTGATCATATTTGTTGCTTGCTTTCGCATGCCGCCGTCATAGAGCTTCTTTTCCGCATAGACGTAAGTGCCGCTGCCCTGTATGATCTCGATGATATTGTTGTCGGCAAGCTCTTTGTATGCCTTCTTTATCGTGCCGCGCGAAACATACAGCTGCTGTGCAAGACTACGCTCTGTGGGGAGTTTTTCTCCGGGGCGCAGTTCGCCGGAACGAATTTTTGCGAGAATTTCGTCTATTAACTGCTTGTAAATTGGCTTGCTTCCATTGAGTTCAAAGGTCAAAAGAATCTCCTCCAATCAAATTGGTATACTCCTTTTCGTTCAATATAGCAGTATTTTTATGTTTTTGCAAGTATTCCACAAAAAAAGGCGGCAATAGGTATATAAATTCGTTATTCTTGCATTTTTCGTTGACGAAATTTGAGTGTTTGAGTATAATTGGCTTATAAAAGTTCAAATGGAATAGTTCCATTTTGTGTTTAATGGCGTAAACCGGGCGTGGAGCATTTCCGGATCGCATAAATTACTTCCATGAAAAGAGAGGTTGAAAAATGAAGATGGCAAAAAAATTATTATCTTCCCTGCTGGCAGCATCTATGATGCTGGGTATGCTCAGTGCCTGCGGCGGTGGCGGCAGTACGGCGGAATCCGCTACTCAGGGCGGCACGGAAGCTGCTACGTCCTCTGGGAATACGCTGACTGTGGGTATGATGGCAGACTCCGCCGGCTTTGATCCTGCGGAATCTCAGGGATCTCCCATTGGCATGTCGCTTGTCTATGATACCGTAGTGCGTATGGATGTAAACGGTCAGCTTCAGCCCTGTCTGGCCACTGACTGGGAGTGGACAGATGACACCACGGTGGTGCTGACCATTCGGGATGGGGTGAAGTTCTCCAATGGTGATGCCCTGACCCCCGAGGATGTGCTGTACACCTTCCGTCACTTTACCGAGGGCTCTGCCACCTATGCGGCAGATACCGGTTATGACAACATTGATTTTGACAACTGCTCTGTAGACGGCATGAAGCTGACTATTAAGCTCAAGGAGCCCGATGTTTTGTTCATCGAACGTATGGTATCCTTCCGCTGGTCCTCTGTGGTCAGCCAGAAGCTGGGCCAGATGACGGAGGATGAAATCTGGAGTTCCCCTGTTGGCACCGGCCCCTACACCTGTGTAGAGAATGTATCCGGCTCTTATGCAACCTTTAAGCGCAACGAAGACTACTGGGGCAATAAGCCCGCCGCAGAGGAAATCACCATCCGCTACTATGCAGAAGAGACCACTATGATGATCGATTTGGAGACCGGCGCCATTGATATCGCCGTCGGCATCTCGGATAACAATGCAAAGCGTCTGGAAAATGGCGAAGCCAAGGGCCAGTGCAAGATTGTCCCCTCCGGCGATATGATCCTGTTCACCATGCCCGAGTATGTCGATGTATTTCAGGATATCAATGTCCGAGAGGCAGTTGCCCATGCGCTGAATGTGGAGCAATTGACGAAAATTTCTCTAGGCGAGTTGGGCAAGCCTGCGACATCTACAGTTCCTGAGACCACCAAGTTCTATAAAAATGTAGGTGCTTATACCTATGACCCTGAGCTTTCCAAGCAGATCCTTGCAGATGCCGGCTATCAGGACGGCGACATCAATTTGAGGATTGTCTATGTACAGAGCGATGTAAATGACAAGATGTGTGAGGCCGCACAGTCTATGCTGAAGGAGGTCGGCATCAACCTTTCTGTAGAAGGTTATGATTTTGCCACTGCCATTTCCTACTTCATGAATGGCGATCTGGACTTCTCTCTGGCGGAGTTCACTGAGAACTGCTTTGACCCCGCAATTCTCTACTCCTTTGGCGCAGCGGAATGCACCAATGCATGCATGGCCCTTCAGGATGAAGAGTTTAACAAGCTGATTCGCGAGGGCAAATCTACCAATGATGAGACCAAGCGTCAGGAAATCTACGGTGAGGTTCAGGATTATATGTACAACCTCTACCGCTGGATCCCTGTGGCAGAAAAGATGGTCGCCACCGGGCTCGGTGAGCGGATCAACGCAGATTCCTACTATGCATTTGATGCCACCTGCCCGGATCTGCGCTATGTGACCTTCAATAGCTGAGTTTCAGATGTTTTGTCAATATGGCGGACACTTGTCCGCCATATTGATTCAAACGGGCAGTTTTCTGCACAAAAGGAGGAAAAGTCATATGCTCAGATTCATTCTGAAGCGGCTACTGGCAATCATACCGGTGGTTTTGGGAGTCCTGCTGATCGTATTTTCTGTGATGCGTATGGCGCCTGGCGATCCTGCTATGGCTGCACTGGGAAACCGTTATACAGAAGAGCAGTATGAAGCAAAAAAAGAAGAGCTGGGATTGGATCGTCCGTTCCTGGTTCAGTTTGTCGATTATGTGGTAGGAGTCGTGACTCGGTTTGATTTGGGGACATCTTACAAAAGCAATCGCTCCGTAAACACGGAGATCCTTGAGCGGCTTCCCGTCACGCTGCGGCTGGGTCTTACTGGTATTGTCATTACGGTGGTGCTGGGCGTACCACTGGGCATATTGGCGGCAGTGAAGCAGTATTCCATCGGAGATTATATTGCGACGGTTTTGTCCTTAATCATGGCATCTATGCCAAGCTTTTGGCTGGGCTTGATGCTGATTATTATCTTTGCGCTGCGGCTTCAATGGCTGCCAGCATCCATGCCATCTATTGCGGCGGCCAGTGCGAAATACTGGGTCCTTCCGGCTATTACCATTGGTTTGCCCCCTGTGGCATCGGTGCTGCGGTTTACGCGCTCTACCATGCTGGATGTGATTCGGCAGGACTATATCCGCACAGCACGGTCTAAGGGGCTGTCTGAAAAAGTAGTTATTTTTAAGCATGCGCTCCGTAATGCGCTGCTTCCCATTATTACTTTTGTAGGGATTATGCTGGGTGGAACCGTGGCCGGTTCTGTTGTAATTGAAAGCATCTTCTCAATTCCCGGTATTGGGTCCCTGGTCACAACGGCTGTCAGCAATCAGGATTATCCCATTATCCAGGGCTGTGTACTGGTGCTGTCCATTCTGATTTGTCTGATTAATCTGGTGGTAGATGTGATCTATGGCTTCGTAGATCCCAGAATCATGTCCATGTACACCAGCGGAAAGAAAAAGAACCGCAAAAAGCATGCAGAAGCGGAGGTGCAGTCGTGAAAAAAGATAAGACCACCGATCTGGAAAAGAAGCACAGCCAGTTGGGCGATATTATGAAGCGGCTGTTCCGGAACAAGCTGGCGGTATTTGGCATGATTCTTGTAATCCTGCTGGTATTCAGTGCTGTTTTCGCACCGCTGATTGCACCCTATGACTATGCGGCACAGGACTATGACAATGTATTTTCCTATCCCTCGAAGGAGCATCTGCTGGGTACCGATGAATATGGCCGCGACCTGCTGAGCCGTATCATCTTCGGCGGACGGATATCTCTGCTGGTTGCGGTGATGGCCATTATCAGCTCGCTGATCGTTGGAGGCATGCTGGGTGTCGCGGCAGGCTATTTCAGTGGAAAGTCCGACAGCATTATTATGCGTCTGGTAGATGTTCTTCAGGCGGTTCCGCCCTTCCTGCTGGCGATATGTATCTCAGCGGCACTGGGCACCGGTGTGGAAAAAACGGCCATTGCGCTGGCAATTGGCTACATTCCCAGCTATGCAAGAATTATGCGGGCACAGGTCATGTCCATACGCGGACAAGAATATGTGGAGGCGGCAAGGCTCTCCGGTGCGGGAAATATCCGCATTATGCTGCGGCATATTGTACCCAATACGATTTCGCCCATTATTGTAGATTCCACACTGAAACTGGGAGACTGTATCCTCTCGATCTCCGGACTGAGCTTTATTGGTCTGGGGGTTCGGCCTCCAACACCGGAATGGGGTTCCATGCTCTCTGTTGGACGCCAATACATTATGCAGTTCTGGCCCATGGTGGTGTTCCCGGGCGTTGCAATTATTATTACGCTGTTTGGCTTTAATCTGTTTGGAGATGGCCTCCGGGATGCTCTGGATCCCCGGCTGAAGCGCTAAAGGAGGGGCAGCACAATGAGTATTCTTGATATCAAGGACTTGGAGATCCAATTCCAGACGGATGATGGCTGTGCAAAAGCGGTCAACAAGGTCAATCTTTCGCTGGAAGAGGGGGATACACTGGGCCTGGTGGGAGAAACCGGAGCCGGAAAGACGACAACGGCCCTTGGCATTATGCGGCTGATTTCAGATCCCCCCGGAAAGTATGTGGGCGGAGAGATCCTGTTCCGCGGAAAAAACCTGCTGGAGATCTCAGAAACAGAAATGAGAAAGATCCGGGGTGAGCAGATCGCAATGATCTTCCAGGACCCCATGACGGCACTGAATCCGGTGCTCCGTGTGGATGATCAGATCGCGGAGGTCATTCGGCTCCACGCAAAGTGTTCAAAGAAAGAGGCACTGACACGGGCGCTGAAAATGCTGGAAACAGTAGGGATCCCCGCATCCCGAGGCAGCGATTATCCCCATCAGTTTTCCGGCGGTATGAAGCAGCGTGTTGTGATTGCCATTGCATTGGCCTGTAATCCACAGCTGTTGATTGCAGATGAGCCCACCACGGCACTGGATGTTACCATTCAGGCGCAGGTGCTCCATATGATGGCACAGCTTAAAGAACAGTTCCATACCACAATGATCCTTATTACCCATGACCTTGGCGTTGTAGCCCAGGTTTGCAACAAGGTTGCCATTATGTATGCCGGTGAAATTGTGGAATCTGGCACTCTCCGGGATATTTTCCTTTCTCCGCAGCATCCATATACCAATGGTCTGTTCCGATCCCTGCCCTCTGTGAATGCGGCAAGGCGGCTCCAGCCCATTGCCGGCTTGATGCCGGATCCGATGAACCTGCCTGAGGGCTGCAAATTCCACACCAGATGTCCCTATGCGACAGATGCATGCCGAAGCGCAGTGCCGGAGTCTGTAGAGGTATCTCCTGGACACTTTGTAAAGTGTCATACACCGGGCGTTGGAAATGAGAAGGGGGCGAAGGTATGAGCAAGTCTACCCATCTGCTGGATGTCCAGCACCTGAAAAAGTATTTTAAGACCCCCGGCGGCATGCTTCATGCGGTGGATGATGTTTCCTTTACCATTGACGCCGGAAAGACGCTGGGGGTGGTAGGAGAATCTGGCTGCGGAAAATCCACCTTGGGCCGCACCATTCTCGGTCTGGCTCCTGCTACAGAGGGCGAAATTCTATTCCACGGAAAGAGCATTGTGGGTCTTTCGGGCCGGGAGCAAAAGCAACTGTATCGAGATATGCAGCTGGTATTTCAGGATCCCTATTCTTCTCTAAATCCTCGATTCTGCGTCTTTGATCTGATCGCGGAACCGCTGAGAGTCTATAAGGCATGCAAAAGTCGGGAAGAGCTGCATCAGCGAGTGCTGATGCTGATGGATACTGTAGGTCTAGCCCATCGGCTGGCCTACGCCTACCCCCATGAGCTGGACGGCGGACGCCGCCAGAGAATTGGAATTGCCCGGGCATTGGCGATGAATCCACAGTTTATTGTCTGTGATGAGCCGGTATCGGCGCTGGACGTCTCCATTCAGGCGCAGATTTTGAATCTGCTGCAGGATTTGCAGGAGCAAAATGGGCTGGCCTATATGTTTATTACCCATGACCTCTCTGTGGTCCGTTACATTTCTGACGATATCATGGTGATGTATGTGGGTACCGTGGTGGAAAAAAGCAGCGCTGAGGAACTGTTCGAGCATCCCATGCATCCCTATACACAGGGACTGCTCTCTGCCATCCCTCTGCCGGTGATCGATCAGCCTGGTGCACAGGTGATCCTTCAGGGGGAGATCACCTCACCGGTGAATCCCAAGCCCGGCTGCCGGTTTGCGGATCGGTGCCCCCACGCCACGGAGGCGTGTACAAAGCTTCAGCCGGAGTTAAAGGAGGTCTCTCCCAATCACTTTGTGGCCTGTCACAATCTTGGAGCATTTTGAAAGGAGTTTTATGAATGGCAACATGGGGAAGCGAAAATAAATACCGCTGCTATGAAGTACAGCTGAAATATCAGGCTGGCTATGCCCAGACCGAGAAATGGACCAGCGGCACAACAGAGCATGGCGGTGTGGGCTGGTTTCACCCCTTTGGACCCAGCCGCTATTACTGCGGCACCGGGTTCGATGAGGCAAAGGAATATCCGCTGGAGACCTATTTCAGTGAGTATTGGCAGAAAACTTATGATACCTCTCTGTTTTGTGTCTACCATATGGAAGACGGCGATATTTACGCATGGGATGGCATTTTTGCGGTCCGCGGTAAGGGTTCCATTGAACTGCCGATGGATCAGGAAGGTGAGCGTCGGGATGTACTGGTCAACGTGATTGTGGGAGGCTCCGGCGCTTATCGGGGTGCCATTGGGCTGATGATGGGTACTGCTGAGGGGGCCGGAAAGATTGGTACAGCGGCCAATGGGGGGCAGATGCCGGAGGCACTGATTAAAGATCTGCGGGGATATATCAAGGTTCCGTTGGAAAATGAAAAATAATCACATAAGGAGCGCTTTTGTGTGCACAATGGAAACAAAATAATTCACGCATGCGCCTCTGGTATGTGTGTGATTGCCGGAAACGTGCTTTATGCGCTGACTGCAAGACTTTTTCTGATCCCATCCGGACTGATCACCGGCGGAACTACAGGAATTGCGCTGGCCATGAATCACTATTGGGGAATTTCCGTCTCCCTGACCGTATTGATCTTTGGCATTGCGATGCTTTTGCTGGGGTTGCTGCTGTTGGGAAAGCAGTTTGCCATTACAACGGTGATCAGTACCTTTGCCTATCCGCTTTCTCTGCGGGTACTGGAACGGCTGTTGGGAGATATGGTGCTGACACAGGATGTATTTCTGAATGTGCTGTTTTCCGGGCTTGGAATTGGACTTTCTCTTAGCATTATCATCCGTGCTGGCGCTTCCAGCGGAGGAATGGATATTCCACCACTGATTCTGGAGCGGTATTTGAAAATCCCTGTTTCCGTGTCCCTCTATGTATTTGACTTCGGCATTCTGCTGGTGCAGATCCCCTATAACAGCATGGATATGGCACTGTATGGCATTGCGCTGGTGCTGATCTATACGGTGGTGTTGGATCGACTGATTCTGTCAGGTACCTCTAAAACAGAGGTGAAGGTGGTCAGCCTGAAGGCAGACGAGATCCGAGAAAGAATTCTGTCGGAATTAGATCGAGGCGTTACCATTATCCATGCGCAGGGCGGATATCTGAAGAATGATACAGAATTGGTCTTCAGTGTCATTTCCAATCGGGAACTGCCAAGACTGGAAAAACTGATTCGCGAGACTGATCCCGAAAGCTTCGTGGTAGTAAGCCGGGTAAGTGAGGTCAGTGGTCGTGGCTTTTCTATGGACAAAGCCTATCGCTAGAGAATTAAGAACAGACGGGAGCATTGAAAAAAGCACCTCAAAAAGACGAAATTTGGAGCCCCAAGGGGGTTCCGAATCTCGTCTTTTGTATTGGTGCTACCAATTAAAGTGGAAGTGCCCAAGCACTTGCTATGGCAGATGATAAGATGAACGCAGGGGCCTCAAAGATGATCTATAGGATCAGCGTAGTGCTGCTATTTTTTCAGAGACCGCAAAAAAGCCCAGCCCGGCGGGGTGCGATTGAAAAGGAGGAGTGACGAAGTGAATGAGCAACGGCGTGGCGATACAGGACAAAATAGATATTTTTGGCTCTGCGGTCTTCTGACCGCCGGCGGGAGCCCACCGTGAATCTCGGCGTAGCCGAGTTCCCGTACCACAGGCATTTCCTTCGGTCACAGGGGGATTCATTCCGCCCGAGGGTGTTAAATAAAAGGGGTCCCCATGGAATTCAATGATTCCATGGGGATGGGTATGTAGGACAAAATAGATATCACTCATTTGAACTCAATTGATCCAATTAAGCGGCATATCGTAATCACAATATTCGTTTCTGTGTTTATGAGACTTGTTCTATGCGCTTCCAACTGCCTGCACGGTAGTAAACTAGCTGCATAATGATTTGAACCAGAGAGGCCGTTGGTGCGGCAATGCCGATGAGCAGCAAGCTGGTATTCGGAAGAATACTGAACAGATAGACCAGTGGAACCCGAACCAAAAACGTGGAAAGAACGCAGTTGAGCATGGTAAAGGTGGTCTTTCCATAGCCGGAGAAAAATCCGTTGAAGCAAAATACGAAGGATACCATTAGAATATCCAACGAATAGGTGCGTAGATAGAGAATGCAGTTGGACACAACGGCGCGGTCACTGGTAAACAGTCTGGAGGCAGCACCGGGGAAGCACTCAATCAGTCCAGTAAAGACTCCGGTCACAACGAGACAAAGCAAAATCGAGAGCTTTAGGCCGGATTTTGTCCGCTCCAGCTCACCGGCGCCCACATTTTGCGCCGTGAATGCGGACAGCGCCGAGAGGAAGGCGATGGGAATCAGCATACCAAAGCCGATAATACGCTCTACCACGCCCACTGCGGCGGACTGAGTCAGGCCCATGTGGTTGACGATGGCCGTAATCATGACGAAGGAGAGATTCACCAGCACATCCTGTGCAGCCAGGGGAATGCCAAGGTGGAGCACCTGCCCCATGATCGCGGGCTGCGCCTTCCGAGGATTGCAGGAAAATGGGAACGGCAGCGTTCCGCGAAGGAGAAACAGCAGAGCCAGAATACAGGCAACTGCTTGAGAAAGCATGGTTGCCAGTGCGGCACCGGCGGCGCCCATTCGGAATCCGCCAACCAGCAGCAAGTCTCCAAAAATATTGAGAATACAGGAGCAGCCCACAAAATACATGGGGCGTTTGGAATCCCCCAGGCCCCGGAGAATTGCGGAAATACCGTTATATCCGGCGATAAAAAGAATCCCCAGGCTGGTAATGCGCAGGTATTCCTGAGCCGGCAGGACTGCCGCTGCCGGAACCTGCATGATGGAGATGATGAAATGGTTCCCGGCGAGAAAGACCGCTGTGAGCAGAACGCCAAGCCCCAGGCAAAGCGCCAGAAGCGCCTGCGCCACGGAACTAACGGAGGGATAGCGTTTTGCCCCTACGTGCTGCCCAATTAAAACGGTGCCGCCGGTGGCGATTCCGGAAATCAGGCCGATGATGAGCTGCATGATTTGGCCGGAGGTGTTGACGGCTGAAATTGCTGCGGCATCGGCAAATTGTCCTACGATTATCATGTCAACAACCGAGTAAAGAAATTGCAGAATGGATGCGCCCAAAAACGGCAGCACAAATCTGAGCAAAACTTTTGAGATTGATCCTTGTGTAAGATCCTGTTCCATGTACGGTCCTCCTGCTTGCGTGATGTTTAATGATGATCCGGTGGCGGAATTTTCGGGCGATTTTGCTCCATTTCTGCAATTTGTTTGGGGGTATAGAGGCAGAATGGAAGATTGCCCCGTTCTCGATGGGTTGCAACACAGGCGCAGCAGCGGCCGTGATTTTTGCAGCCGACGTTGCGGCAGGCGCAGGGTCTTTGATTTTCACATGACATGGAGTTCACCCTCTATTCATGATGATGCTTCCTACCAAAAATAATGAATTATTCAGCAGGAATCCTCGCTTTTATAAAAATATTTCAAATTAACACTAATATTTAAGCAAAAATACTCCAAAACGTCAAGATGAAAATGAAGCAGCGGGTCCGCCGTAAATCTCGGCGTAGCCGAGTCCCCATACCACAGGCATTTCCTTCGGTCACAGGGCGGATTTATTCCGCCCGAGGATGTTAAATAAAAGGGAACCCCATGGAATCAAAGGATTCCATGGGGATGGAGCTGGTAATGTGACTCGAACACACGACCTGCTGATTACGAATCAGCTGCTCTACCGACTGAGCTATACCAGCGTTAACTCATTTATTCTAGCATGAAGCGCCGCCCACGTCAAGTCCTTTTTGTGAATGACGGCGCCTGCATAGATTGATGCAGAAGCTCAGGCAGGGGAGGCCTCTGAGAAAATGACAAAAAGTTTACATAAAAATATCGGAAAATAGGGTGTGCATAAGTTATCCACAGTTTCCACAGAGTTATCCACAGAAAAACGGCGGTTTCCCATCGCCAAACCGGGGGTTTTCAACTTATCCACAAAACTCTCCACAGAGGTTTTGCACCACCCAAGGCGTATTTTGAGTTTACATAAGCCGAAAAATGAAAACCTGTCAAGAAAAATATCCGAAAAGTTCGAGAATAATTTAGGTCATTTTCCTCCATAACTGCCCCGTTCCGGGGTGAGAGAGGCCACGGCGTTGAGCTCCTGACCGGCGGTGTGCCCGGCCAGATACTCATAATAGCCCTGACAGGCGATCATGGCCCCGTTGTCGCCGCATAGGGTCAGTGGCGGCATGTACAGCTGGGCGCCGACGGCCTGGCACTGGCGCTGGAAGGCAGCCCGTATATGACTGTTGGCGGCCACACCGCCGGCTACGGCCAGCTTTTGGTATCCGGTTTCCTTCAGGGCCTCCATGGTTCGGGGCACCAGCATCTCCACTACGGCGGAGACGAAGCCTGCACAGAGGTCCGGCACGTTGAGAGGATCCCCGCGCTGCTGGGCGTTGTGGATGATGTTCAGCGTGGCGGTTTTCAGCCCTGAGAAGCTCATGTCATAGCCGGAGACCTTGGTCCGAGGCAGGGGATAGGCTTCCGGGTTGCCCCCTGCGCTCCGCTCATCCAGCGCCTTGCCGCCGGGATAGGGCATGCCCAGGACCCGGGCGATTTTGTCAAAACACTCCCCGGCGGCATCATCCCGGGTAGAGCCCATGACGCGGGTGTCGGTGTAATCCCGAACATCCAAGATCAGGGAGTTTCCTCCCGATACGGACAGGCACACAAAGGGGGGCTCCAACTCCGGGAAGGCAATATAGTTGGCAGCAATGTGTCCTCGAATGTGGTGGACGGGAATCAAAGGGATGTTCAGGGCCAGGGCAGCGGCCTTGGCGAAATTCACGCCTACCAATAGGGCGCCAATCAGCCCCGGGGCATAGGTCACGGCAATGGCATCCAAATCTTGACGGGTGATGCCTGCCGCCTGGAGCGCTTGGTCTGCCAGCCCGGCAATGGCTTCGATATGCTTTCGGGAGGCGATCTCCGGGACAACGCCGCCGTAGATTGTATGCATGTCGATCTGGCTGAGTACGCAGTTCGACAATATCTCCCGGCCATCCCGGGCCACCGACACGGCGGTCTCATCGCAGGAGCTCTCAATTCCCAAGATCAGCATGGCTGTTATCCTCCTTAAAATACAGGGTCATCAAAATGGCATCCTCTGTGGGATGCTGGTAATATCGGGGGCGGCGTCCCACGGAACGAAAGCCCAGGGCGGTATACAGCCCCAGCGCCGCGGTATTGGAGGGACGGACCTCCAGGGTCAGCCACTGCAGATCCTTGTCGCGGAGCAGCTGAGTCATGGCCGCAATCAGGCCTTTGGCCACACCTCGGCCACGATAGTCCGGTGCTGTGGCAATGGTGAGAATATCTCCCCCGTCCGGTCCGTATTGGACACCCAGATATCCGGCCAGGGCCGTGTCCTCCTGGGCAACCAGCCAGATGGCCCAGGGGTTGGACAGCTCCTCCTCGATGGATCGGCGGCTCCAGGGGGTGGAGAAGGAGGCCGCCTCCAGGGCCGCCACCTGAGGGACGGTCTGGTCGGTCATGGGGACAATGGTCATGGTGTCGCCTCCTTATGATTATTACTTTGCCGCATACCAGTTCTTCCCGGCGTGAGCCTCGGCCACCAGGGGGACCTTTAGGTCAGCGGCGGCCTGCATTTCCTCGGTCACCAGAGTGAGCACCTGGGCCTCCTCGGCTTCCGAGCATTCCACGATGAGCTCGTCGTGGACCTGGAGCACCAGACGGGCCTCCAGTCCCTCCTGCTCCATGCGCCGCTGGACCCGGATCATGGCCAGCTTGATGATGTCGGCGGCGGTGCCCTGAATGGGGGTGTTTAGCGCCATGCGTTCAGCGCCGGTGCGGACGTTATAATTGCTGCTGTGGAGCTCCGGCAGGGCCCGGCGGCGGCCATAGAGGGTTTCCACATAACCGGTTTCTCTGGCCTGCTCCACCACGGTTTTCATATACTCCCTTACGCCCTGGTAGTGGTCCAGATAGCCGTCGATATAGGCCTTGGCCTCCTTCCGGGAGACGCCGATGTCACCGGCCAGGGAGAAATCGGAGATGCCGTAGACGATGCCGAAGTTTACGGCCTTGGCGCTTCTTCGCATCTGAGGGGTCACGTCCTCCGGGGCCACCCCAAAGACCGTGGCGGCGGTTAGGGTGTGAAAGTCCTCACCGGAGCGGAAGGCCTCCTGCATGGCCTGATCGTCGGCGATATGGGCCAGAACGCGCAGCTCGATTTGGCTGTAGTCCGCATCCACCAGCACATGACCCGGGGCAGGCACGAACATTTTTCGGATTTCGCCGCCCAGCTCTGTGCGCACGGGGATGTTTTGCAGGTTGGGATCCGTGGAGCTCAGCCGGCCGGTGGCGGTGACCATGTTTTGGAAGGTGGAGTGAATCCGGCCGTCGGGGCCGATCACCTTCAATAGTCCCTCGGCGTAGGTGGAATGGAGCTTGGTGAGCATCCGATAGTCCATAATGGCGGGAATGATGGGGTGCTTGTCCCGGAGTCCCTCCAGTACGTCGATATTGGTGGAGTAGCCGGATTTGGTCTTTTTCCCGTGGGGCAGCCCCAGGGTCTCGAAGAGCAGCGTGCCCAGCTGCTTGGTGGAATTGATGTTGAAGGGGCCGTCGGCATATCCGTAGATCAAGCTCTCGCAGTCGGCAATCCGCTGGGAGAGCATGGCGCCAAAGGCCGTGAGGGTGTCCCGGTCCACGGCGATCCCTGCGTGCTCCATCTGGGCCAAAACCCGGCAAAGGGGCAGGTCAATGTCCCGGTAGACCGCCTCCATGCCATGGTCCCGGACCAGCGCCGGAAGGGCTTCCGCCAAAAGGTAGATTGCCTGGGCCTGACCGGAAATGTCCTCTGACAGTGTCCGCTGGCAATACTGCTGACAGAGGGCCACCGGCGGGTATTTGGAACGGGCAGGCTCCAGCAAATAGGCCGCCAGGGCCGTGTCGTAGGCGATGGCCTGGGCGGTGATATTCCGGGACAGAAGATGACTGCGGATGGACTTGCTGTCGTGAGCGTATTTTGGGACCTTGCTGGCCCAGACCGCCTCCAGCAGAGGAGGATAGTCCATTAGCCCCAGTTCCGTGGAGGAGGCGGTGTAAACCGTATCTCCGGCGGCGATGGCCAGCTCCTCCAGGTCATCGGAGACGGCCACGGCCACAGGGGCAGTGCCGGAGAGAAGGGGCTGTAGCGTGGTCAGGCCCTGGGCGTCCAGGACCACCACATTGGCGGGGGACTGCTCTTCCATGGGGCAGTCGTCGCAGTCCGGCTCCAGCAGCCGGTATTTGTCAATGAGACGGCCAAACTCCAGCTGCCGGAACAGCTCCAAAACCTTGGTCCGGTCCCATTTTGCCACAAGATTCTGCTCCGGCACAAAGTCCACCGGCGCCGAGCGGCGAATGGTGGCCAGATCATAGCTCTGATAAGCGGAGTCCTTGCCCTGGGAAAGCTTGCGCTGTACCGCCGGCTTCAGGGCGTCGTCCTGGGCGTGGGCATAGACCTGGTCCAGGGAGCCGAATCGGCGCATCAGGTCCTTGGCGGTTTTTTCGCCGATGCCCGGTACGCCGGGATAGTTGTCTGAGGGGTCGCCCATCAGGGCCTTTAGGTCAATGAGTCCCCGAGGGGGAAAGCCGTATTCCTCCTGGAACAGGGCAGGGGTATAGTTGACGGACTGGGTTTTTCCGCCCTTTGTGGTGATGAGCTTAACGGTGACATGGTCATCCACCAGCTGAAGGGAGTCTCGATCCCCGGTGACCACCACACAGTCCCAGCCGGTCTCTCCGCAGATCCGTCCGGCAGTGCCGAGGATATCGTCGGCCTCCCAGCCGGGCAGGGAGTACATGGGAATGTGCATAGCGCCCAAAATCTCCTTGAGAATGGGCATCTGGGAGGCAAGATCCTCCGGCATAGGCTTGCGGGTGGCCTTGTAGCCCTCGTAGGCCTGGTGGCGGAAGGTGGGGCCCTTCTCATCAAAGGCCACCGCCAGGGCATCCGGCTGCTCCTCGTCCATCAGAGACTGCATAATGTTCAGAAAGCCGTAAATGGCGCCGGTGGGCTGTCCGGACCGGGAGGAGAGATAGCCCACGCCGTAGAAAGCACGGTTGATGATGCTATTGCCGTCTAAAATCATCAGTTTCATGGGAATATCCTCCGTCAGTTGTACATAAAGAGATTGCACTTGATCATGCCATTGTAGAGCTTGCGCTTTTTCCGGCACCGCCGGCCATAATACCGCTCCAGCTCCTCCTCGGAGGAGATAATATAGGCTGCGGCGTTCTGCTGGCCGGACATATTGCGGCCAAAGGCCCGAAGTAGCTGCTGAGCCTGCCGCTGCTCCAGCATTCTCTGGCCGTAGGGGGGATTGGTGACCACCACCGTTTTGCCCTCCGGCAGGACCAGCTTTGTGGCGTCGGCCTCCGAGAAGGTGATGCAGTCGTCCACCCTGGCCTTTTTTGCGTTGGAGCGGGCGATGGCCAGGGACTTCGGGTCGATGTCCGAGGCGAAGATGCGGTAATCTCCGTGGTATTCCCGGCTGAGGGCCTCCTCCCGGGCGTTTTGCCAGAGGCGATCCTGGCTCATCTGCCACTTTTGACAGGAGAAGGATCGGAGCATACCCGGGGCGCGGTTTTTGGCGATCATCGCCGCTTCAATGGCGATGGTGCCGGAGCCGCAGAAGGGATCGACAAAGTTTTCCCGTCCGCGGTAGCGGCTGAGGGTCACCATGGCGGCGGCCAAGGTCTCCCGAAGGGGGGCGTCGTTGCCCACTGCCCGATAGCCGCGTTTGTGGAGCCCCGGTCCGGTGGTGTCCAGAAACAGCTCAACCTGATCCTTCATCATGGAGAATTGCAGCTGATAGAGGCTTCCGGTCTCCGGAAGCCATCCCACATGATAGGCCTCGCCCAGACGCTTGGCGGCGGCCTTCTTAATAATGGCCTGGCAGTCGGGAACCGAGTGGAGCTGGGAATTCAGACAGTGACCCTTTACGGGAAACGCCCCGTCCTTGGGAATAAACTCCTCCAGAGGGGTGTGAAGCACGCCCTGGAAAAGCTCCTCGAAGGTTCGGGCCGGGAAGGAGGCCAGCCGGAGCAGCACCCGTTCTCCGGTGCGCAGATTCAGATTGGCCCGGATGATATGGGAGAAATCTCCCTGAAACAGAACCCGGCCGTTTTCCGCCTGAACCTCCGGGAAGTCCAGATGGCGAAGCTCCTGGGCGGCGATGCCCTCCAGCCCGAACAGGCAGGGGACGGAACAAGTGTAAGTTGCCATGATATTCTCCTATCAGGTCACAAAGACCATTTTATCGTTTTTATTATATAAGTATATCCGAATTTCCGGGAAAGTGCAACACAAACAGACCCAAGGGTGAAAACATGCCGGTTGCGTCCCCGTCCCTCCTGTGCTATCATACCGTTGGTGAGAATTTAAAGGAATAGGAGGAGAATCCATGACCCAAATCGGGGAGCAGAGCCTTTTGACCGGCAGTGTGCCGAAGCAGCTGATCGCCTTTTCCCTGCCATTTTTGGCGGCCAATGTGCTGCAATCGGTTTATGCGGTGGTGGATATGATTATTGTAGGGCAGTTTGTAGGCTCCGCCGGACTGTCAGGTGTGTCTGTGGGCAGCCAGATTGCCAGCCTGTTCACCTCCACCGGCATGGGCCTGAGCATGGGGGGACAGATGATGCTGGCCCAGTACAAGGGCGCCGGGGATGAAGGGGCCCAGAAGGAGAGCATCGGCACCATGCTGACCTTTATGCTGCTGCTGGGCCTGGCGCTGAGCATTCCCTGCGTTGTGCTGGCAAAGCCTCTGCTGAACCTGCTCAACACGCCGGGGGAGTCCTATAGAGACGCCTTTTGGTATTTTCTCATCAGCGCCTTGGGTATTGTATTTATCTTCGGATATAATTCCGTCTGCGCAGTGCTCCGGGGACTGGGAGACTCCAAACGGCCCATGTATTTTGTGGGAATCTCCACAGTGCTGAATATTGCCCTGGATCTGCTGCTGGTGGGGCCCATGAAGCTGGGGGCTGCCGGTGCGGCGGCTGCGACAATTTTGGCCCAGGGAGTATCCTTCCTGCTGGCACTGGTGTACCTCTACCGGCACCGGGAGAGCTTTGTGTTTGATTTCCGGCGGAGCAGCTTCCGAATCGTGCCGGAACGATTAAGGACCATGCTGAAGGTGGGGGTTCCCTTTGCGCTCCAGTTCTCCATGCTGATGATCTCCATGCTCTTTGTGGTGGCGCTGGTCAACGGGTTTGGTGTGACCGCCTCGGCAGGCTACGGGGTAGGGGGCAAGGTGGACAACTTCGCCACCCTGCCGGTGTATGCGTTCTCCTCTGCGGCCTCCACCATGGTGGGGCAGAACATCGGCGCCAGGCAGACCCACCGGGCCAGGTCCGTGGTACACTGGTGTGTGGTGATGACGCTGGCCTGCGAGCTGGTGATCTTTGCGCTGGTGCAGCTTTTTGCCCCTCAGATTATCGCTATTTTCAACAGCGAGCCGGAGGTGATTGCCGTGGGAGTGGAATACCTCCGGATTATGGCCTTTGCCTATTTGGCCCACTGCTTCCTGGATGGTTTCCAGGCCATGGCCAACGGAGTGGGCTTTAGTATGCTGAGCTTTATCTGCTGTACGGTGGACGGCCTGGTGGTGCGGATCCCCCTGGCCTGGCTGTTCTCCGGAGTGCTGGGGATGGGGCTCCGGGGGATCTTCCTGGGCTGTATGCTGGCACCCTTCTCCGCAGGACTGATCAGCGCAGTGTATTTCTACTCCGGGGTGTGGAAAAGGCAGAGCCTAATCCGGACCACCGGGGACAGAACCGAATAACAGAACCTCCAACCTGGGCGGCCCTGAGAGACGGGACCGCCCTTTGCCATGTTTGGGGTGAAGTGGTTGTGGATAGTTCACAAATTGTAGGATTAAATCCAAAGAGAAAGGATAAAAATTTTAAGAAAGTGTTGCGGAAGTGTTTGTAATATGATAAATTGAACATGTGTTATAGCGCACTGCATGCCAGTGAAATGATTTCAGGAAGCGAGGTTCTATTATGAAAGGAAAGAAATTGCTAGCCCTACTGCTTGCCATGGCATTGACGCTGGGAATGCTCAGCGCCTGCGGAACGGACAAGGCCCCGTCCTCCAAGCAGGAGAGTGCCGCCCCCGCCGAGACCCAGGAGGCGCCGCCGGCGGAAGCGTCCAAGGCCCCAGCTCCGGCAGAGGAGCCTGCGTCGATGCCTGAGCCTGCCTCTGACGAGGAAGAGACCGCCTCGGAGGGGACACTCATCACCACGGATTACACCTATGACCTGCCGCTGTTTGAGGACGGCTTTACCTGCTCCATGTGGGTGAGCTTCTCCGATAACATGTCAACCTTTATGCCCAACCAGTTCGCCGACAACAAGGCCTTCCAGAAGGCAGAGGAGATGACCGGCTGCCATGTGGATCTGACCTGTGTCACTACCACCGCCAACTCCGAGCAGTTTAACCTCCGGGTGGCCTCCAACGACCTGCCCAACATTATCACCAATGTGAGCATGCTCTGGACTGGGTCCTATGACACGGCCATTGAGGACGATGTGTTTATCGACCTGACGGAGATGATCGAGAACTATATGCCCGCCTATAAGGAGTGCTATGACCAGTTGCCGGAGGACACCAAGCGGGAGCTGCATACGGACTCCGGCTATATCCCCCGTCTGTACACCATCAACAACTATCCCGACGGCGCCACCGAGGGTGCCTTTGTTCGGAAGGATTATCTCGATAAGATCGGCATGGATGTGCCCACCACCTACGATGAGCTGGACCAGGTCCTGCGGGCCTTCCAGTCTGAGCTGAATCTGTCGGAGCCTCTGATGGCTGTGGCTAATATTGTGCACACCTCCAATGCGCTGTGCTCCGGCTTTGGCGTGTCCGGCTCCTTCTCCACCTTCCCCATGGTTTCTGAGCCCTACTATGTGGTGGACGGCAAGGTGAAGTACGGCATCGTAGAGCCCGGCTTCAAGGAGTACATGGAGATGTTCTCCACCTACTACAAGGACGGCATTATCAGCGCCGACTTTATCAGCAAGAACACCAACCCCATGGAATTCACCGGCACCATTGCCTCCGGTAATGTGGGCGTGTTCTTCGGTGAGACCAATATGGTGCCCAACTATGTGGCAGACGGCAAGAGCACCGATCCCAACTTTGACATTGTGCCCATGCCCACCATCGTCAAGGAAAAGGGCGACATCACCCATTTTGGCACGGTGAAGTCTCCCATCTCCGGCCGTGTATCTGCGATTGCCGTGTCCACTGCGGATACGGACCTGGAAAAGCTGGGTAAGTATCTGGACTTCTTCTTCACCTACGATGGCTCCCTGCTCTCCGCCATGGGTGTGGAAGGCAATGAGGACGGCTCTTATATCATTGACGAAAACGGCGAGCTGCAGTATTCCGACAACTGGAAGAATTATGAGGGCCTGACGGAGAACGAAAAGCCCACGCTGTTTATCTATTCCGTGATGCCCATGCTGAAGCCCAAGACCCCCTCCACCTACTCCATGGATCTCCAGTTCCAGTGCGATCCCGTGTGGAGCGAGAACACGGATACCGCCTACCAGATGCCCGGCGCCATCTCCATGACCGCAGATGAGACCACCGAGTATCAGCGGATCTACGGGGATATTCAGACCCTGATCGAAGAAAACCTCACCAAGTTTGCCGTGGGTGACCGCTCCATGGACGAGTGGGACTCCTTTGTTCAGGAGATTAAGAATCTTGGCATTGACGATTGCATCGCCATTAAGCAGGATGCGGTGGATCGCTTCTATACCAGATCCGTGTAAAAAAGGGCCTGACCACATAACCATATAGTGCGAGAGTGCCGCAGCAGCCGCTGCGGCACTTTTGCGTCAGGGCGAAGAAAGTCCGGCACAGCCATGGCTGTGCCGGACAAATGAAACACCGTACAAATTAGAAGTAGTACAGCTCCTTGGCTGCGCGGGTGAGCTCCTCCCGGTCGTCGGGATGGGCCAGGCCGATGAGCAGCTTTGCACGCTCGCGGACCGTGGTGCCGCGGAGATCGGCGATGCCGTTCTCGGTGACCACATACTGGATGTAGTTCCGCTGATGGGTGACCACAGCGCCGGGGGTCAGGGTAGCCTTGATCTTGGGCATACCCTTCTTGGTGCGGGACTGGAAGCAGAGGATGCCCTTGCCGTGCTCGGCGAAGTAGGTGCCCAGGGTGAAGCAGAAGCCACCGCCGGAACCGGAGTACTGGACAGGTCCGATGGACTCGGCGCAGACCTGGCCGGTCAGGTCGATCTCAACCAGAGTGTTGATGGAGACCATGTGATCCTGACGGGCAATGTTGTGGGGATTCAGAACCTCGGGGCCGGGCTTCATGATGCACTTGGGGTTGTTGTGCAGATACTGATACAGCTCATGTACGCCGTCAGCGAACACGCCCACATGGAGGCCCTGATCGTATGCCTTGCGGGCGCCGGTGATTACGCCGGCCTCGATGAGCTCGGCCATGGAGGAGGTGAACTGCTCGGTGTGCAGACCCAGATCGTGCTTGTCCATCAGATGCTTGCCGACGGTATCAGGAATGCCGCCGATGCCCATCTGGATGGTGTCGCCGTCCTCGATGAGGGATGCAACCATCTCGCCGATCTTGTCCTCCTCGGGGGTGGTGGTCACAGGCCCGATGCAGTACTCAGGGGTATCAACCTCGTAGAGCAGGGTAACGGCCTCTACGGGAATGTAGGCGGAGCCGTTCATATAGGTGAGGTTGGGGTTCACCTCTACGATGATCTTCTTGTGCTGCTCAATGGCGTCCTTAATGGCATAATATTCGATGGTCTGGTTCATGCCAACATAGAGCTTGCCGTCCTCGGTCATGGGGGACACCTGAGCGGTGAAGATGTTGCAGGGCTTATGGCGGTTGACCATGCGGTAGTAGTTGGGCAGGTCAACGGGGATGAAGCTGGCGTTGAGCAGCTTGTGCGCCTCACGATAGGAGGGACCGTAGAAGTAGTTGTGGCAGTTGATGTGGCCGTTCATGCCGGGGGTCATCATGAAGGGGTAACGGCCAATGCGGCTCTTGTAGACGATGACGTTGTCCACACGGTCAGCGATCTCGTGGAGACGGCCAAACAGGGTCTGAGGCTCGTTGTAGTTGTTGGAGCACCAGATCACATCGCCGGAGTGGATCAGATCCAGGGCGTCCTGGACTGTGCCTTTTTTAGAGTCGTAGATTTTTTTGTAATCTTCGTAAGTCATTCGGCAACCTCTTTCCGGGGAGATTCCCCAAATTTTTCGCAGTACAGGACTGCGATGTTTACACTTCAAACAGGTTCTATTATACTGATTTGCACCGGAATTTGCAATAGGACTTCTACCGAAAAGCCGTGTCTCCACAGGGGCCATTTTATGCACAATATATAACGGATTATATAATGCGCAGCAGCTTGGCCCGGAAGGGGAGACTGTAGGTGTAGAAGTTGAAAGGTGAGGAAGGATAAAATTAGCAATAATGCATCATTCAGGGAGAATATCCTGGAGCGCCGTGGTAGAGTTCACATTGAATCGGGGCAGGTCGTAAAGCCCGTCCGACAGGTCGGCCACGGTGCCGGCAGTGGTGACGGTGACGTTAAAATGCCGTCGAAGGAATCCTTCGGCCCACTGGTCGGTTGCCCCGTAGGGATAGGCAAAATACTCCGGAGTGACGCCGACATGGTCCCGGATCAGGTCGATGCTGTATTGAATATCCGACAGCACACGGTGCCTGTAGGCCCACTTTGTCTCGCCCTCCTGGCGCTGGAGCCCTACCTCTGAGTTATTGTGGATGGCGTGGCCGTGGGAGCCGATCTCCACCAGTCCGGACTGGGCCATCTCCCGGCACATATCCCAGGTCATATAGGTTTCCCAGCCCTCGGTGAAGCGCTGGGTGATCAGCGCAATGGCGGCCTTGGCGCCGGTCTCCTGAAGAATGGGGTAGGCGATTTCGTAGTTGGGCAGGTAGCCGTCGTCAAAGGTGAGCATGACGGCCTTGTCAGGCAGGGGTGTGCCTGCGGCCAAATCCCTTGGCAGCACAAATTGATACCCGTGGGCCTGTAGCCACTGGATGTTCTCCCGGAAGCTACCGGCTGTGGCGGTCCAGTCGTTGCAGTCGGAGCCGTCCGGAGCGAAGTTGTGGTACATCAAAATGTAGAGGGTGGAGTTTCCGGTTTCGTAGGGATTGGCACTGCACCCGGCCAGCAGGAGAACAGCCAGAACACAGGAGAGAATTCGGCTGCGGTGTTTCATCAGGGAACCCCCTTTCGATAAAAAGCAAAAAATCCACGGCAAAGCTGCCGTGGATTTTGATACGGAATTAGACCGCACGGGTGACATTGCCGGAGCGCAGACACCTTGTACAGACGTATACATGGCGCGGAGAACCGTCGACAATTGCCTTGACGCGCTTCACGTTGGGCTTCCAAGCCTTGTTGGAGCGTCTGTGGGAATGGGACACCTTAATACCAAAGGTCACGCCTTTGCCGCAAAAATCACATTTAGCCATTTAGCTGCACCTCCTCGCCGTATAGAAAATGGCAGATAGCCTTTTGAGCATCGGCTTATATGATAGCAGACCACGGGAGAAAATGCAACTGTTTTTTTCGATTTTTTTCATTTTCTCTGGGGCGGGCAAGGGAGCTGCCGGTCTAAAGGGGAGCCCTCACAGACCGGTAGCCGCCGATCAACCGTTCTTTTTCTTTTTGCGAACCACTGCCACAACAATTCCCGCTACCACCAGCACGGCCACCAGAGCCAAAACCACATAAACGGCAGGACTGGAGGATTCCGAAGCCGAGGCCTCTGCGGGGGCTTCGGCGGGGGCCTCTGTGGGAGCAGGTGCTTCCGTGGCAGGGGCCTCCGGGGTGCTGGAGGTCGCTTCCTCCGGGGAAGCGCTGCTCTCCTCCAATACGGAGTCCTCCGCTGCGGGAGCGGCCATCAGGGCGCCGTCCCAGGCGGCCTCCTCATAGACGGTGCCGTCAGGCGCAGTGGGGATATAGCTGAGATCCACAAAGGAATCCACGTCGGTGTTGAAGGTGTATTCGCCGTCGGCTACGGTGCCGATGCCGGGTACATGGGCGAAGTCTGAGTGGTCATCGGTGGAATAGGTTCCGGTGACGGTGATGGTGTAGGCGCTGTCGCCCTCTACATAGGAGGTTCCCTCCGGGGAGACAATGGAGACGGTTTTGCCCTGGGCATCCTTGGGCTCCGCACCGCCGGTGTAGAAGTCCCGGAGGATGCTGTCGCCGGTGACGGTCCAGACAGAGCTGCTGTCCATATAAAGATCACAGCCCCGCTCACCGTTGTACTCCCGGCAGAGGAACGCACCGTTCATCTGGGAGTCCTGGGTCAGGAAACAGCCCAAATAGCTCCAGGTGTCGTAGATGATGTTGCCGTCGATGTCCTGGTCGATGGTATAGAGCACGCACTCCGAGCCGTTGGCCCCGGCGGTGCCCCAGCCCCGCTGGTTGGTGTTGCAGGCGCAGAGCAGGAAGGTGTCCATACCCTCGGGGTAGACCATCTCCACATGGCTGAGGTTGATGTAGCAGTAGGTGTTGGTGGTGTAGAACATTTTGGCGTTGCCGCTGCTGCTGACGTTGTTGGCCTTCAGCACGCCACCCACCATGGTGCAGTAGCTGGTGCCCTCGGCGGCATCGCCGGACATGGACTGATAGACCATGACGTTGCAGTTTTCGTCATCGTCAGAGGCGGTGTAGTTGCCCTCCAAATAGCAGTTGTAAATGTGGGCCGGATTCCGGCCTTCAAAGCACAGCGCCTGGGCGTTGTTTGCCTGCATGGTGGCGTTGGATACGGTAATGTCCGCCACGCAGTAGATGGCAGGGGAGCCGGTGCCCTTGGAGCCGTTGGCGATATAGGTGCCCTTGTCCACCACCATTTTGCCGCTGCCCCGGTCCGAGCGAATGGCGGCGGAGGAGCCGCCCTCAGTGGTGACGGTGCAGTCCGTGGCGTACAGTGTGCCGCCTCCGGCCACCATAATGCCCCCTGCGCCGCCGGCGCCGGTGGTGGTCACCGTGGCCTTGTCCAGGGTGATGGTGGCGCTGCCATAGGCGAATACGCCATTGGCCCCGTTGGCGGAGGTCTCCACCTTGCCGCCCTGAATGGTCAGGTCAGCGGGGGTACTGGCATCCTCGGAGTAGGCAAGAATGCCGGAGTTGACCCCGTAGAAGCTGCCGTCGTCGCCGGTCATGTCTCCGGCGGTTTTGGTGACGGTGGAGTCCGTCAGGGTGGCGGTTACACCGGGTCCTACCCGCAGGGCCACCTCCGTTTCTCCGGTGGAATCCGGGAAAACCTCGCCTTGGTAGTCGCCGGAGGCCAGCTCGGTTACGGCGTCCCCGGTATAGAAGGTCATGGAGCCGCCGCCGGGAGGGGGAGGGGGAACGTTGCCGCCAAAGCCTCCGGGAGGCGTGCCATCTGCCGCCGTTGCCGTCACACTGAGCAACAGCGCAAGACCAAGGCCAAAGCTGGTGAGCCGAAGAGATTGCTTGTGTTTCATGGAGATCCTTCCTTCCTAATGATATACCGCTATTGTACCATCTGAGGCGGCGTTCGTCCCGGAAAACCTGCGGAATTCTGCAAATCCAACGATGAAAGTGCATTTTGTAGGCATTGCGCAAAAGGACAAAAGCGCATCTGCGGCAAGGCAGTGCGCTTTTGGATGGTGCAGGAATAATTTGGACGGATTATCCCTCGAAAACGGCCTGACGGAGCCGATGAAATTCTGCAAAGGCGGTGGTGTGGGACAGGGAATTCAGTGCCTGCTCCAGGCGCATGTAATACCAGCCCTGCTTGGCCCGGGACTTTTGGTGGAACATCTCCCAGAGGTCATCGCCGTACTGGAGGTAGTCCCGGTAGATTCCCCGCAGGTTGGAGAGCTTATCCCCCAGAAAGATCATTCGAACGGCAGGGTCCGAGGTCCGCTCCAGGGTGTCGATGGTCTCCTCCTTCCGAACCAGCCAGGTGTCCTCCGGCGGCAGGTCAGACCGTTTGTTTTCGCTGAGCTCTACCACAAGCTCTGTGATCCGGGGGCCAAAGGTGTCAGTCAACTGCTCCCGGGTGACGGCGGTGTCCTCCAGGGTGTCGTGGAGCACAGCGGCGGCCAATACCTCCGGGTCCTCTGTCATGGTGGCGGTAATGGCTGCGGTTTCCGTGCAGTGAAGGATATAGGGGGTGTGCCCGTCCCGACGGGTCACACCGGCGTGGGCGTCCACCGCAAAGACGATGGCACGGTCTAATATACGTTCCGACATAGAGTCTCCTCTTTTCTCTCGCTTACTAAAACCGGATCACAGCATGATTTTTTCCTGAGGTATTTCCTGCGGGGCAGGGGCATTTGAATAAGCCGTCAAGAAGGCCACATTCTATGATCCAGCACCATATTATACACTTTCTTGATGGTTTGCAAGGAATATTTTTAGTTTTTCAAAAAACCATAGGCCGAGGTTTTGCATTCTTCCCAAAAATATGGTATACTGAAGAAAATCAGTAGGGCTCTGTGCCCGGATCGGAGGCAGTTATGGAAGCAAAAGCCGAGAACGTAGTCCAGAACATAGGCGCCATTGCCGAGACCGTATCCATCTTTTATAACAGTATCGTCAAGCAGGTTCCCAAGGACGCTGCGCTGATCCTGACGCAGCATTTTATGGATATTACCATTGCCCGCCGGACGGCTACCCCGGCGCAGCTGGCCCAGGCCGCCGCATTGGCCGAGGCCCAGCGCCGTGCCGCAGAGCGCCGCCGTCAGCAGGAACAAAAAAACGAGGATCCGTCGGCAGCGCCCCAGGAGCCAACCCAGGCGCCCCAGCCGCCTGAGGCGTCGGAGGAGTAGGGGGAATTTTCGGAATTTACAATTTGTCCACAATTTCGTTAAAAAACGTCCACAAGTACCGGGTAATATGAAACCATCAAACAAAACCTCCACAGTTTGTTTGATACCCTTCCTTTTTCTCCTCTTTTTTACTCCTTACATTTTCTTCAACGAGAGCACCCGCGGATGAGCTTCATTCGCGGGTGTTTTCACGGACGGAGAATGGGGGAAGTAAATCTTCGGAATTTTCCTTGACATTCCCCGGGGAAAAGGATATAATGTTTTGGTCAGACTACGAAGGAGGACAGACTATGCTACTGGATCTTGGGAAAATCATTGCCCAGCCCGGCGGCGTGGTGCCCTTTTCGGCAGAGATGGATTTCTCTCAGATGCAGTTCGGCGGAAGCTGCCCTGCCTCAGAGCCGGTAAAGGCCGAGGGAAACGTTCGCAATGAGGCCGGAGTCCTGGTGCTCACTGCCGCTGTCGATACCACCCTCCACTGTGTCTGCGACCGCTGTGCCACGGCCTTTTCCCGTCCGTTCCACCAGGATGTGGAGGCGGTGCTGGTGCGGGAGCTGATGCATGAGGAAAATGAGGATGACTGGACGTTCCTGTTGCAGGGGGACATGGTGGATCTGGAGGAGATCATTACCACGGCCTTTGTGCTGAATATGGAGTCCAAGTTTTTATGCAGTCCCGACTGCAAGGGGTTATGTGCCGTCTGCGGCAAAAATCTCAATGACGGTCCCTGCGACTGCAAGCCTGAGCCCGATCCCCGTTTGGCTGTTCTTGGACAGCTGTTAAAGGATAAGGAGTAAACCCATTGCCGCAAGGCAATTTCGACCAAGGAGGTGTCACCACATGGCCGTGCCAAAGTGTAAAGTATCCAAGGCAAGACGCGATAAGCGCCGCAGCAACGTTTGGAAGCTGGATCTGCCTGGTCTCGCAAAGTGCCCCAAGTGCGGAGAGTACACTCTCCCCCACAGAGCCTGCAAAGCATGCGGATTCTATAAGGGACGCGAAGTTATCACCGTAAAGGCTGATTGATCATCTAGGTGATCTGCAATAAGAGAGAGGCTTGCCTCTCTCTTTTGCATATCCTGAAATTCCATATTTTACAAGTTTATCCTGGGGTATTTTCCGAAAGGACGGACAAACTAGCCCTGAACAAATATGCAGGAGGAACAGATATGAAACGCAATCGGATCGGCCTTTTTGGCCTGATTTTGGTGCTGATGCTGACCATGGCCGCCTGTGGCGGCAGAGGGGATGTGAGTCCCTCGGCCTCTCCCAGTGCCGCGCCCAGCGCTTCCGCTGCGGTGAGTCCTACGCAGACACCCCCGGATGACAGCAAAGATCCCGGGGAGAAACATGAGGAAGACAGCGGCTCCGTGGGCGATGATCTGAAGCGTGCCGGGGAGGACGCAGGAGACGCCGCCAAGGATGTGGGCGACGCCATCGGCGATACCGCCAAGGACATCGCCGACGGTGCAGGGGATATGGTAAAGCCCGACGCCTCCAAGGCACCCTAACGCAAAAGTCCTGCCGAAGAATTTCCTTCGGCAGGACTTTTTATGTCAGCGGAGCTTCCCGTTGCAGCGGGCCACAAAGGGCTCGCTGGAGATGATGCATCGGGTGATGGTGCCCTGGCCGATTACCCCGGCACGGTCATAGGCGGTGACGGAGAAGGTGAGCAGCTTTCCCTCCACCTGGGTCAGGGTGCTCTCGGCCCAAACCTCCATGCCCACCGGGGAAGGGGCGGAGTGGGTCAATTCCATGGCGGTGCCCACAGAGCTGCGGCCATCCTCCAGGACGCCCTCCAGACTGTTGCAGGTGGCCTCCTCCATAAGCGCCAGCATAAACGGGGTGCCGAAAACCGGCAGAGCGCCGGAGCCGCAGGCAGCGGCGGTGTGAGCTTCTGTGACAACGGCCTGGGCACGGCCGGTCAAGCCGGGATGTAGTTCCATGAGTTAGACCTCCAAAACAGATGTGAGGCTAGTATAAGACCATTTTGCCCGAAAAGCAAGGCCGGATTACGGCTGCGCCACAGAGAGCACGCCACCGGAGGGCAGGGAGAATACTCCGGCAAGGTCAGTGCCCGGCCCGGCGATGGCTGTGATCTGAACGCCGGCAGGAGCGTCGATGCCCTGGAGCTCCTGGGTGTGCAGGGTGACGGTGGAGTTTTTGGAGGCGAACCAGCGGCTGGTTCCGTAGAGATAGAGGTCTGCGCCGCCGAGAATGGCCCCGGTCAGGCTGGCATTGTCCAGACTGATGCGCAGGGTGCGCTCCAGATCGTCACGGACCATATCCCCCACCGCGTCTACGGAATCCAGGGTAATCTGGACGCCATAGAGATCCTTCCCCTGGGAGCGGGTCTTGTAGTAGAAGGGGTCGTCGGAGACCATGGTGCGCAGCAGAATACCGTTTTCCGCGGAAAGCGCAGTCCGGTCCACATAGATGTCCACGTTGGTGGATTTGCAGCGGAACATTTCCAGCTTGCTCTCCAGACTGCCGCCCTGGAGCCGGATGAGGCCGGTGTCCTTTCCCTCGGGCATGCCGCCATGGAGGAGGAAGCCGATGCCTTGACACACCGCCGTGGAATTCTCCAGAACCACAGAGGAGTTGCCGTCCTGAATCACCGCCATATTGCCGCTGGTCATGGCACAGTCCTTGAGCTTTACATGGCAGCCGTTGTCGGAGTAGACGCAGTAGCCGTTGTCCGATACGTCTATTCTGGAATGATTGGCCTCCAGATAGACATATCCGCCGGAGGCGTCAGTGGACAGCGCTGCCCAGGCCGTGGCCTTGATGTGGCAATCATAGAAGAAGGTCTCGGAATTGTCCATGGAGAGATGGGTGCGGCAGTTGCCGCCCAGGCCCAAGGGGGCGGGAGGCTCCATCATCCCGGGACCAATCACAGGCGTATAATCCGGGGGCAGAGGGCCGCCGGTGGTGTCCAGGGTGGACCGGTAGACCTTCAGGGTGCTGCCTCCTGCGGTGGTGGTGGCGGCGCGGGCGCAGCCATGGGTCTCAATGTGAGAATCCTCTATGACCACATCGCTGTGCTGATCTGCCAGGACCCCGGCACCCTTACAGGTGAAATCGCTGCATCCGCAGCCGCTGAGGCAAATATCGGCGTTTGCAATGGAGAATTCCTGCTTGCGAATCACCATGGCGTTAAGCGCCTCCTGAGGGGAGGAAAGCTGAAAGTCGTGGGCGCTATGGGGTGTCACGTGGCCGGAGAAGGGGATGGCTGAGTCCTGCTGCAGGGAGCCTGATTCCGCCCAAAGGACGGCATGCTCCACCTCCGGGAGGGCAAAGGGCACCTGCGGTTCCGGGGGACAATAGCGGACCACAGCGCCGCTGGCAAGGTTACGGTTCATCGGAAGTTCCTCCTTGATCACAGAATAGTCATCATACAGTATAGCACAGGGAGCCGGACATTTCATGGGTTTTTATGTTCAATTCTGTTGCGTTCTTGTCAAATTCGCCGTTCCGGGGACACCGGTTCAGAGGTTTCCTCATAGTCTGGGATAGTGCTGCGGCCAAATCGGCGGCGTCACAGAAGGGAAGGGAATTTCTATGAAAATCTTTGCATTGTCAGAGCTGACGCCGGGGACCGGGGCTGTGGTGGAGGCGGTCAACTGCGCCCCAGTGCTGGCGTCCCGGCTGGAGGATCTGGGGTTGACCCCGGGATTGTGGGTGCAATGCCTCCATCGAGCTCCGGCAGGTACTCCGGCGGCCTATGAAATCCGCGGGGCCGCCATTGCCCTCCGAAGGCGGGATGCCAGACAGATTATGGTCCGGGAGGCGCAAGGATGACCCGGGAGGCGACGGTCTTGCTGGCGGGGAATCCCAATGTGGGAAAATCCACGGTGTTCAATGGGCTGACCGGTCTGCGGCAGCACACGGGAAACTGGTCCGGCAAGACGGTGGAAACGGCGGAGGGATATTATACCGATGGGGATTGTCGATACCGGCTGGTGGATCTTCCGGGGATGTATTCGCTGGATGCCAGATCTCGGGAGGAGCAACGGGCCCGGGAGGTGCTGGAGGAAGGAAATTTTGACTGCGTGGCGGTGGTCTGTGACAGTACGCTGCTGGAGCGAAACCTGATCTTGGTGTATCAAATCCTGGACCTTCACGTTCCGATGGTGCTGTGCCTGAACCTGATGGATGAGGCTCGGCGGCGGGGCATGACGGTGGACGGGGAGAAGCTGTCTCGGCTGCTGGAGGTGCCGGTGGTCCCCATGTCCGCCGGACGGAACCAGGGGCTGGACGCCCTGCGCCGGGCCATTGGCCAGACTGTTGCCGCCCAGAAAAGGACCCATTGGCCGGACCTTCCAAAGTCCCGCCGGCAGCGGGCCGCCCTGGCAGCGGAAACTGCGGCGGCGGTGACCACAGGGAGCCGCCGGGACAGCTGGGACCGCCGTGTGGACAAAATTCTCACGGGAAAGTACACCGGGATCCCCATATTGCTGCTGCTACTGTTTTTCCTGCTGTGGCTGACCATTGCCGGGGCGAATCTGCCGTCTCGGTGGATCTGGCAGGGGGTCTTGATGCTATGGAGCTGGCTCTCCGGGCCCATGGCCGAGGCGCCCTGGTGGCTCCGAGGGGCGTTGCTGGACGGGATGCTCCTGACAGCGGGCCGGGTGGTGTCTGTGATGCTGCCGCCTATGGCCATCTTTTTTCCGCTGTTTACTCTGCTGGAGGACCTGGGGTATCTTCCCAGAATGGCTTATAATCTGGATCACGCCCTGGAGGGCTGCGGCGGCTGTGGGAAGATGGCCCTAACCATGTGCATGGGGCACGCTGGGGCAGAATTGGTTCTGCCAGGGCCCGCCGCATTGCAGCCTGGCGGATTTCGACCGGAAACAACAAGCTCCGACGGCGAGCAAAAGGCTCGCCGCCGGAGCTGTGCGCTTATTCGAAGGGGCTCTTCTCGGGCTTGTCGCCAACCTTGACGTTGGGGTCGTTGGAGGCTACGCAGTACCAGGTCTCGCCGCCTTCCTTGTAATACATGGTGTTGCAGTCGTCGCCGAAGGTCTTGGGCATGGCGAACATAAACAGGAAGTGGCCGCCTACCAGCTCCAACCAGATGTTCTTGCCGGGGCCGATTTCCTGGATTTCCACGTCGCCCAGGGACATCTGGAAGGGATCGGGGTTGCCGCCTCCCAACAGAGTCACCACAATTCGGACGTCGCTGCCCTGCTCGGTGATGTCGAACTTCATCATGGGGTTATCCTTGGGATGTGCGACCCGGCGCAGGGGCAGCATTTCCAGGCTCTTGCCGAAGGGAGGCATGAACATGAGAACCTGATTCTTCCGGAGCTTCTGCTGCAGGGCAATCATTGCCCAGCAGATGGAATGGCCTTCAAAGTCGATGGGGTCCCCGGATTTTACATAGTCGTCGAAATAGTTCAGCAGACGCATGGCGCGCTCATCGGGCCACATGACCTTGAAACGCTGTGCGTTTTTCTTAATGAGCTCGGGATCGCTGAAATTGGGAGGGCCGCCTGCGGGTTTGCCGCCAGGCCCCCCTGCGGGCTTTCCTCCGGGACCACCGGGCCCTCCTGCGGGCTGCGCCGCCACATAGCCAAGATCTGCCGCAATGTCATTGAAATTAAATCGTTTGATTTCTGCCATAACTGGTTCCTCCTCTTCAAAATTCGATATACGGGCGGGGGATTACGCCTTCCATGATTTCACACTCCAGGGCAATCGTCAAGAAGGTACAAATCTGTGACAATGAGGATTTCCCCTGAAATGAGAAAAGCCGGAGGAATTTGAGGAGCGGCCGAGAAAAATGTTTCCATCCCGGAAAGAGGTGTGGTATAATTAGGGTATCTACATGGTGGGAGGCGGCATATGGAACTGGAACGCTGGTGTGGGGACAGCAGAATGACATCGGCTTTGGTGCCGGTGGGGAAACTCAAGGCGCAGAACATTCCCCAGGAGCTGGACGGCATGATGGCCGCGCTGCTGCTCCAGGGCGCGGAAATGGGCCGGGACATTGAGGACGCCTTAGCCCACGAGGGGCTGAAGCTGCCGGACATGCCCTATCGGGTGGCGCAGTTTGCCCTGGATGACCCCCGGATTATGGAGCTGGAGGGTCGGTTCCGGCACTACTGCCGAATCAACATGTATCGGGCCCTCCAGGGGCATCTGGCGGAGATCCTGTCGGAGAGCGCGGGAGGATTTCTGGTGATGATGATGGGCGGGCTGTTTGCGGTGCTCTATACGGAGCCGGAGCGGGATGCGGTGCCGGAGGCCTGCCGGGAAACGGTGGACTATGCCCAGAAGCAGCTGGATTTTGCCGTCCATGTGACCGTCAGTGGTCTGTGGCAGGGTACCGAAAAGATGGAGACGGCCTATCGGATGCTTCAGGACATTGAAAACAGCCGGGCCTTTTATACCGGGGCCATTGATCGGGTCTTTTTGATCCCACCCAAGGCCATTGAGCGGATTAGTGACGCCAATCAGCGGACGGAGTTTGAACAGACCTTTTTCCGGTCCGCCGAGCGGATCTGCGGAGCGGTTCAGGCGGAGGACGTGGAGGCGGCCACCCAGTACATCCGGGATCAGTTGTGGAAAATCGCCCAAAACTCCATTGGGCTGCCCTATCCCACCTCCATGAATCTCACCATTAACCGGTTTTTGTCCCTGCTTCAATATCGGCTGGTGGACCAGGATCTGGCAAACTGGCGGCACGTTGCCCAGGTGGATTTCAGCCGGAGTCTGGTGTCCTGCGGAACCCTGGAGCAGTATCTGGACAAGAGCCGGGACATCGCCCAGGAGCTGGTGAATCACGCCAGGGAGCGGAAGGTGGATCGACGGGATATGCTGCTCCGAGACATTCGGGCCTATGTGGTGGACAATGCCACGGATATGAACATGGGGCTTACCGCAGTGGCCCGGGAGTTCCGGCTCAAGCCCAGGGAGACCGCCGAGGCCTTCCGACAGTACTACGGGGAGAGCATCAACGACGTGATGCACAAGACCCGGGTGAAAAAGGCCAAGGAGCTGCTGCTTACCACCAATACCCCGGTACAGGACATTGCCGAGGCGGTGGGGTATTGCAGCCTTGCAACCATGTACCGGGCATTTACCAATGTGGAGGGGGTTGCGCCGGGGAAGCTCCGACAGAGCAAGCTCCACGACTAATACGGAAGAATCACGGTCTGCCGCAGCCATTCCCGGCTGCGGCAGACCGTTTCCTATGCGCTGAGCAGGTCCAGCAGCGCCTTTCCCTGCGGGGTGGCGCAGTACTCCACCCTGGGGGGAAATCCAGGGTAGCTGGTGCGGGACACAAGCCCCAGCTGGGTCAGCTGATGGAGCTGGGTGGACAGGGGCCCTCGGGCCAGTCCCAGAGCCTGCTGAATGGCCCCAAAGCGCAGCGAGGTTCGCAGGGTCTGGAGGGTCGGGAGCATCCATCGGCTGGAGAGTACCTTCTGGACGGTGGAAAAATCCGGGGCATCAGGATGCGTCATGCCGTACCTCCTGTGCTTCGGACCACGCCGCAAGACCCTCCAGAAGGGGCCGGAGCCGCTGCCCCTGAGGCGTGAGGGTGTAGGAGATCACCTGAGGGGGCTTTGGCGCGTTGACCTGCCGGAGAACCAGTCCATCCGCCTCCAGCTCCCGGAGCTGTCGGGTCAGCACATTGGGGGAGGCCTGGGGAATGCTGTGAACCAGCGCCGCCCAGCGTACCTCTCCTGCTCGAAGCCGGTAGAGAAGGTCCAGCTTCCACTTGCCGCCCAGCGCGGCCGCCAACTGCATGTCCATAGGGATACCTCCTAGATCTTTGTGCCTCTAGTATACGCCAAAAGGCCCCGTTTGCGGCTTTGCAATACCCGCTTAATCTTTTCAAATGTGACGAAAAGTTCGGAGTTTTCCCGAAATCGGGGGAAACAGCCTATTGTCATAGAAATGTGTGTTCTTGACGGCGGCGGAAAAACCATGTACATTGCAGACAGAAAGCGCAGGGAATCCACCCTGCCTCGCAGCTAAAAGGAGGAATCACATTGCATAAACAGTATACGCCTGAGGAGATGGCAGATCGCTGCCTAATCATCCGTGAAGTGCAGAACATCGTCGGCAAGGTCGCCCAATGTGACATGTTGGCTGACTACGATTTGGTCTACTCCGATTTTTGGAGCAAGCAGGACAACGTGTGCCTGGGCTTTAACGACGGCTATTTCAAGGGCGCAGAGGCCGTAAAGGGCTACTACGATCAGAAGCTGGCCGGAGCCAAAAAGCTCACCAAGCTGGTTATGGAGAAGTGGGCGGATCACAAGGATGTGAAGGGCAAGACCGAGGAGGAAATGTTCGGCGCCGGCTATGTAAAGGGCACGGATATGCACTCGCCCATTATCGAGGTGGCGGAGGACATGAAGAGCGCCAAGGCCCTGTGGCAGTTCCAGGCTGCCGATACCCGGGTCACCACCCGGGGACCCCTGAGCATCTGGAAGATCGGCTACATGGCTGCCGACCTCATTGAGGAGGACGGGGATTGGAAAATCAAGAACCTGCTGTACGCCCTGGACATCGACCATCCCTGCGCCGAGCCCTGGACGGAGCCCTCCAAATATCCTGAGCTGCCGGAGTTTGCCGCATTCCACATTCCCGAGCCCCAGCCCAATGTTCCCATGGAAGTCTATCGGGCGTACTCCGTGGATCGGCCCTATCAGGAGCCGCCGAAGATGCCCGTTCCCTACACCACCCTGGCTGAGACCTTCAGCTACGGCATTTGAGAGGAGGCCTTGTCATGGAATTTAAATATACAACACATGAAGCCTTTGGCGGTACTTATGAGAGATATGAGTATCAGTCCATGATCCACATGAAGCACAGCGATTCCAAGCCCGAGGATTTCACGCCGGAAGTTCGTGCTTGGCGTGCCTATCAGGTGGAGGAAGTGAAGAAGGTCCTGTCCAAACGGGCCTATCTGGAGCAGGCCAACCGCCGGGAGGAGATTATAGATACCCTCTGGACCAAGGAACACGGGGATACCGCCTCCTATGGCCGGAACTGGGGCTATTATGTGGGCCTGGACAATATTCGTGCCTACTACGTGGACGGCAACAAGTTCGGCGCCCCCGGCACCGACATCTGCCATCCCTTTACCACCTATATGATCGTCATTGCGGACGACAACAAAACCGCCCAGGTCACCTGGTACTCCATCGGCTATGAGATTAACCCCGCCGCAGGCAAGGATGTGGACTGCTACTGGGACAACCAGCGCTGCGGTGCAGACCTGGTTCTGGAGGACGGCCAGTGGAAGATCTGGCACTACTTCGCAGGCACGGACTTTGCGCTGAGACCGGGCTTCCCCTATGCGTCGCTGAAGACGGAGGAGACCACGCCCTGTGATAAGTATCTGGAGCAGGAGTTTGGCGAGCCCACGGAGAAGTTTGAGGCGTACACCTCCTTCTACAACTACTTCCCCTATCCGGAGCTTACCATGGAGCACAGGACCTTTGCCGACGCCATCAGCAATGGCCCCGAAGGCAACCCCAACTACAAAAAGGGCTAAGGAGGGACGATCATGAGAAAAAATATTGATTTAGAGACAAAGCTGGCCATCATCGAAGGCGGCCAGAACTGCGAGAAGGTCCACGCCTGGCATGCCATTCTCCATGCCTCCGGCCATACCACCGAGGAGATTGAGACCTTCTGGTCCAAGTATCGGGACGACCTGTACTGGGGCTACAATATGACCGGAAACTATGGCCGTGATGAGGTCATGACCAACTGGGCCAACGGCCTGGAGGGCGGCGGCCGGAGAATGTTTGAGGTCTTTAACGAGATGTATCCCGAGACCAAAACCATGGATCCGCTGCCCCTGAGCGAGTACTCCCTCCACGCCATCGGTACACCCATTGTGGAGGTGGGCGATGACCTGAAAACTGCCCGCGCCCTGTACTACTCCACCGGTATGCTCTACCGGCGCATTTCCACCAGCGGCAAGCAGATGGCCGTCTGGATGCTGGAGCGCTACGGTGAGGACTATGTCCGGGAGGACGGCTTCTGGAAGATTCTCCACGAATGCGTGCTCAACGACGCCGGCGGCGCCCAGGATGTGACCAACTTTGCCATTGACTGCTACAACAAGTTTAAGGGCCCCGGCCCCGGCGGTCCCGGACCCGGCGGCGCAGCCCCCGGCGGCCCTGGCGGTCCCAGTGCGGCGCCCAAAAAGGGTCAGGCCTACTCTAAAATGGCCGCCGGCCCGAAGCAGGGCAGACTTCCTGCCTCTCACAAAACCTGGTCCCCGATTCAGCCTGCACAGGATTCCACTCCCTGGCCGGAGCCGTTCGTGACCCTGGATGATGTGAAGACCCATTATGTGGTCGGCCTTGGAGAAAATAAGGGCGCAGTACCGAAGAAAAAGCCCTGATAACCATTGGTGCCGACAGATTCCTGTCGGCACCAGTTTGATAGAAACGGAGTGTATCATGAAGAAAATCGCAACCATTTTCCTGTCCTTAGCCATGGTGCTGGGACTGATGTCCGGCTGTGGGGGAGACCAGTCCTCCTCCGCCGGGACAGCCTCCACTCCCACGCCGGAAGCTGCCGCAGAGCCCAAGACCACGGCAACCGAGCACATCACAGCCTCTGGGGCAGAGCCTGCAGCCTCTGAGGAGGAGACCGGGGAGCCGGGAGAGGCCTCCCAGGGGGAGCAGCTTGCAGCCATGCAGGAGCTGTGCATCGAAAACCCCTATACCTTCCCTCTGGTGGAGGATGAGATGACCGTGACCATGTGGTGTGATCTGATTCCGCCGCTGTTCAACGCCATGCCCAACGGCATGTCGGACAATCTGGTTATCCAGGAGCTTCAAAACCGCACCGGCATCACCCTGAACATTACCAGTACGGCGATTACCAGCGCCGCGGATACGGTGAGCCTTCAGGTGGCCTCCGGGGACTATCCGGAGATCTGGTCCGGTTTCGGGACCTACTACACCGGCGGCATCTCTGACGCCATCGAGCAGGAAATCATCCTGGACCTGGCGGAGCATAAGGAGAATCTGCCCTCCTATTTCACCATTTTGGACAACTTCTCGATCTACGGCAAAAACGCCTATACAGACGAGGGCTTTGTGGGGGTGCTCAACGGCATCTGGACCAATCCCGTGGTAGACGTGGGCCTGGCAGTCCGTCAGGACTATCTTGACGAGCTTGGCCTGGAGGTGCCTAAAACCTTGGAGGATTTCTATGAGGCGCTGACGCAGATGAAGGCCAAATACGGCGCCACCTACTATATGAATCAGGACTCCAGTGACCCGGTGAACTCCTTTGCCCAGTGCTTCGGCGTGGTAGGCAACGCCTCCACCAGCAGCAACTATGCCTATTACCTGGCCAGAAACGGGGAAGAGGTTGTGTTCAGTCCCCTGGAGGACGGTTTTCGGGACTATTTGGAGACCATGGCCAAGTGGTATTCCCAGGGACTGATCTATGCCGATTTCCTCTCCACGCCGGACGCCATCCCCAGCACGGATATTCTGCTAAGGGGCGACATCGGCGTCACCTACTACAATGCGGCCTCTTACACCACCCTGATGAGCCAGGTGGAGGAGGGCAACACCTTCCGGCTGACGCCTGTGGAGCCTCCCGTCAACGTGGAGACCGGAGAGCCGGGGCATCTGGGCCGTCAGGTGGACTATGTTTCCCCCAAGGGATATTCCCTCAGTACGGCCCTGGAACCGGGCAGTGAGAAGTTTGAGGCGGTGTGCTCCATGCTGGACTATCTTTACACCGACGAGGGCTCCGAGCTGTTCAACTATGGCGTGGAGGGGGAGACCTTTACCTATGACGACCAGGGGAATCACGTTTGGACCGATCTGATGACCAACAATCCCGACGGCCTGGCCTATTCCTGGTGCATCAGCCGGTACACCTTCGGAGCGGGCTCCTTCCGGATTGACTCCTCCCGGACCCTGGCCAACTATGGCGACGAGGAGATGCATCTCATTGAGGTGTGGAACAACGGCGACTGCGACACCCGGGATGTGCTGCCCACCAGCGGACTGAGCCTGACTGCCGACGAGGCCTCCACCTTTGCCGCCGGCTTCAGCGATATTCGGACCCATGCCCAGCAGAATGTCCTTGCCTTTATTACCGGAACCCGTTCCCTCAGCGAATACGATACCTTTGTGGAGGAGCTGAACGCCATGAATGTGGAGGAATGCACGCAGATTCTCCAGGATGCCCTGGACCGCTATAACCAGCGGTAATCATAACTTGCGTGGACTTCTCAGTTTCCCCATAACCATTGCTTTTTGGAAGCCATATCGTATATTATGGCATTGAACCATTTATGGAAAAGGAGGCTATCCCCGTGAAAAAGAAATTGTTGCCTGTTATGTTGACCTTCGCTATGGTGCTGGGCATGTTTACCGGCTGCCAGAGCCAAAATACCACACCCGAGACGGCGTCGTCTGCGCCTGAGACTGCCGCCGCCCAAACCCAGGAAGCGGAGACCTCGAAACCCTCCCTGGTAGAAGTGGCCTCTGTGGAGGAGCCTGAGCCGGAAGAGCCCACCGGCCCTGAGGCATACTATGCCTGCGAGGAGCTCACAGAGATCACCGTGCTGTTCCAGTACCCCGCCTTCTTCCAGGGCTTTTTCCCGGAGGGGTGGAACAACTCTCCCTGGTGGACCGCTTTTGGAGAGAAAACCAACACTAGCTATACCCTTCGGGAGGTTTCCAACATAGAGTGGTCTGAAAACGTCAACCTGCTGTGCGCCTCCGGGGATCTTCCGGATATTATCACCAACATGGGCAGCGTTTACAACGGCGGACTTTCCGCGGCGCTCCGGGACGAGATGATTATTGACGTGGCGCCCTACCTCCAGGAGTATGCACCTCACTACTACAAGGCCCTGACCCAGGACGAGTACACCCTGAAGACCTGCCTCACCGACGAGGGGGAAATGGGCGCCATGTTCCCCATTTTGGAGAAGCCCTATCCCATTACCAACGGCCTGTGGATTCGCCAGGACTGGCTGGATGAGCTGGGGAAGGAAATCCCCACCACCACCGACCAGCTGAAAACCGTTCTGGAGCTGTTCCGGGACAACTACGGCGCGGATGCGGGCTTTTTCCAGATGATCCGTCCGGGCAGCACAGAGGCGGCTTTTGCGGCGGAGGGCATCTGGAATGCCTTTGGCCCCTGCAATTTCTTCCTGGACGAGGACGGCAAAATCCAGTACGGCCCCATGCAGGACTACTACTATGACTATATCGGCTACTGCAAGGAGCTGGCCAGCGAGGGCCTATTCCTCACCTCCAGCATGACGGACAAGAAGGCCAACGAGCTCTTTGCGTCCGGCTCCATCGGCCTGGAGGGCGACAGCCCGGACAACGTGCCCGCTTATCTGGCTCTGCTGGATCCGGAGGAGGCGGCAAAAGCGGAGCTGGTGCCTATGACTGCGCTGGGTGAGCCCACGGAGTACGGCCCCATCACCTCCTATGTCAGCTCCGATGCCGGCGGCAACATCAGCATTTCTAGCAACTGCCAGCATCCCGAGGTGGTCATTAAGGCCATGGATTATCTGTTCACCGACGAGGGGGCGGAGCTCTCCTCCTATGGTATCGAAGGCCTGAGCTACGAGCGGAACGCAGAGGGCAAGCCTGAGCTTACGGAGCTCGTCTCCAACAACCCCGACGGCATTCCCGCCCGGGCGGCCATGGGCTACTTCTGCAACCCCGGCCTGCCTGGCTACATCGACTACGCCCGGAACCAGAGCTCCTGGGACGATGTACAGAAGTCCTCCTTTGGAACTTGGGAAAAGGCCTACACCGGATCCTCCCGGACCGTGAACGTTGATGCCCTGACCCTCACCCAGGAGGAACAGGATGCCATCTCTGTGTATAAGTCCGACATGGTCACCTATGTGACCGAGTGGGTCAACGGCGTGGTGTTCGGCGCCACGGAGCTGACCGATGCAGCCATTGCCGACTTCCAGTCCACCATGCGTTCTGCCATGCATGTGGATCAGATTCTGGAGACCTACAATCAGGCATACGAAAGATTCCAGGCCCGCGGCCTGGAGCAATAAAAGAAAGGAGGCTGCTGCACTGTGGCAGCCTCCTTTTGGCCAAACAGCCATCAGTGATAAGAAGGAGGTATTTCATGAAAGCATTTACCCCAATGGAGCTGCTGGACCGTCTGGAATGGCGGCGGCAGATTCGGAACATCATGGGCCGCATGTCTCACGACTATGCGGTCAAGGAGGAGGCGCAGGTCTATCAGCGGTATTTTAGCTGCCGGGAGGACGTGTGCTTAGGCCTGAACAACGGCTACTATAAGGGCAAGGACGCGGTCCGGGGCTATTATGAGGCCCTGGGCAAGGAAATCCAGCTGGGCTCCCAGCTGATTGCCAAAATGTTCCCCAAGGAGCTGGGAGATAAGACCCAGGAGGAGCTGTACGGCGTAGGCATGATTACCTATCTGCCTGTGGAGTCTCAGGTGATTGAGATCGCCGATGACGGTCAGACTGCCAAGGGCATCTGGAACGTCCGGGGCTCTACCTGCCGGCTCACCACGGCAGGTCCTGTGGCGAACTGGATCTTTGGCTGGGCTGCCGCAGACTTTGTCCGGGAGGAGGACCAGTGGAAGATTTTGAATCTGCAGCTGCTGTACAATGTGGATCATCAGTGCGGCGTGGGCTTCTGCCAGCCGGAAAAGACCTTTGCGCCGGTGCCGGAGCTGGAGCCCATGGGAGCGTTTCATTTGCCGGAGCCCAATGTGAAGGAGACCCTGATGGAGACCTTCCGGCCGGACCGCCCCTATGTGAAAAGCCCCAGATGCCCCGAGCCCTATGGAACCTTTGCTGAGACCTTCAGCTACGGGATTTGAAAGGAGGGACCACCATGGATCAGTTCAAGGAATATAAGCGTGTGTTTACCGACGAGGAGATGGTCCTCCACGCCTGGGACAAGGAGATGATTCAGAACCTGGTGAGCCGGTTTACCCTGTACTGGGGCAACGGCGACACGGAAAAGGCCATTCGGGAGCTGTGGGTCCGGGAGCCGGAGCACATTGCCGACGCCTCCTTTGCGACAAACACCGGCTTCTATGTGGGCCTCAGTGAGGTATACCGGCACCTGGTGGAGGAGCCTGCGGCCCTAGCCGAGGCAACGCTAAAGACCTTCCAGGAGGCCAAGCCCGGGATCTATGACCAGGCCAAGCCCGGTCTGGGCCTGACGGCCATGCACTCCTGCACCACCCCGCTGCTGTTTATCTCTGCAGATGACAAATACGCCCGGTATCTGTGCTATGACCTGGGGATGACCGGCCGGGGAAAGCCCGACGGCGAGGCGGACTGCTATTTTGAGTTCGGCCTGCTGCTGATCGAGTTGGTCCGGGAGACTGACGGCTTTAAGATTTGGCATTTGGTCCAGCAGCACGACTTCTCCATTGAAAGCGGAAAGAACTACAATGATGTCAACAGCGTAATTCAGGGCTATGACCCCGGTACCCGCTTCTATGGAGATCCCACCATCAAAACGGAGGTCTATGACAACCAGTACGGCTGGGAGTATCTGTTCTATGATATGCCCCGTCCCTTTAAGACCTACGACGAGGATGAGGGCTATGGACCTAAGGGCAAGGTGGGCAGAAAGTTCTATCAGCGCCTTGAGATGCTGTAAAGGAGGATTGCACCATGAATACAAATAAATCCTTTCACCACCGTGTGGCTGCGGTGGTGGCCGGTCAGAAGGTGGAGGAGCTCAAGGCCCGCCACGCCTACCTCCACGGGATGAACCGGGGCAGAGAGGAGTACGGTACCTTCTGGCTGCGCTCTGACCACTCCACCTTTGGTCACACCTTTGGCCGCATGATGGGCTACAAGGAGCTGGTTCCCGCACATTTCGGTGAGCCTTTGCGGGCCAATGCCTTTGCCAAGTCCGACGAGAAGTTTGGCATGAACGATGACGACATGAAGGAAGGCATGCCCTTTGAGAATGCCACGGAAGAAAAAATCGACCGTCCCACCACCATGCGTGAGATCTACGGTATGTTCAACCTCTACGGCCATAACCCCGGCACCTTTGGGCAGAGCTGCCATGTGCTGGCCTCCCCGGTGATCGAGGTGGCGGAGGATGGAAGGTCTGCCCGGAGCTTCTACCTGACCCCCGGTACGATGATGGGCATGAACGGCCCCAAGGGCGGCCGCTCCGGCGGCTGGCTCTGGGAGCGCTATGGCTCCGACTTCGTCTATCGGGATGGCCGCTGGTGGTGGTTCCACGAGCAGGTTTGCCCGGATATTGGCGACAGCTATGACGCCTCCAACTGGGCCCAGGATCGGTTCCGGAAGTATATTTCCGGTGAGCTCAACGTGGGCAACTGCTCCGGTCCTCCCAGAAGCGGAATCTCTGATCTGCGTCAGGTCCATAACGACATCAGCATCATCCAGACTGTCCAGGACACGGTTCCGGATCCCAAGCCCTATGAAAAGCTGGACGAGGAGCACACCTACTCTCCCGGTTGCGCGGAGTTTGAAACCATCAAGATTTACGAGCCCAACAAGGGCTATGGCGACCCACTCTATTGAGGATCATAACTGGGCCCGGAGGCATGTGCCTCCGGGCCCTTTGCATAGGATCTATGGGTGATGCGAAGTGGAGGAATTCAGAATCGGCCAGAATATTCTGGAGATCAAGGTCATCGGCCAGGAACAGGAGAGAAAGGTGGATGTGCTCTGGTGGCTGCTGTCACAGCAGGGAGATTCCCAGGAGGACGAGGTGAGGCAGCCATGACCGGAGGAAAGGCCTACCTCTATCTGCGGGTCTCCCGGGATGACCCCGGGGCCGGAGAGAGCAGCAGCATTCAAAATCAGCGGGAGCTTCTGCGGCAATTTGCCCAGGTGCAGGGGATGCAGGTGGCGGGGGAATTTGTAGACGACGGGTATTCCGGGACCAATTATGACCGCCCGGCCTTTCGCCAGATGTGCCGGGAAATCGAGCGGGGAAAGGTCCGGTGTGTGCTCACCAAGGATCTCAGCCGCCTGGGGCGAAATTCTGCCCGTACCACGGACCTGCTGGAGGAGTATTTCCCGGCGCATCAGGTGCGGTATATTGCCGTAACGGAAGGGTATGACTCCTGGCACATGACCGGGGGGATGGCGATGACGGCGCCGCTGATGATGGTGATGAATGAGATGTACGCTCGGGACATCAGCGGAAAAATACGCAGTGCCTTCCAGTCAAAAATGGAGCGGGGAGAGTATATCGGTCATCGGCCCCCCTATGGCTACCGGCGGGACCCGGAGGAACGGACCAAATTGGCGGTGGATCCGGTGGCGGCGGCAGTGGTTCGGGAGATTTTTCGCCAGGCGGCGGAAGGTCAGGCGCCCAGCCGGATTGCCGCGTCACTCAATGACCGCGGGATTCCAACGCCCAGTCAGTACCGGCCCGAGGGAGGCACCAGGGGAGAAAAGTGGACGGCAAGGGGACTGTGTAAGATGCTGAGAAATCCAGTGTACACAGGAACCCTGGTCCAGGGAAAGACAGAGAAGCTGTCCTTTAAAAGCAAGACGGTTCAGCCAGTGCCGGAGGAGCGGTGGAAGGTTGTGGCCCAGGCCCACGAGGCCATTGTGCCGCAGATGCTGTTCCGCCAGGTCCAGAACCGGATCGTCAGCAGAAGGACCAATGTCTCTCGGCGGCAAAGTATGTTCCAAGGGGTAGCCTTCTGCGGGGCGTGCGGCCGGAGTATGACGCCGGCGGCAGAGGGGCGGCTGTGCTGCGGAGGCTATAAAAATGGAGGGAACCGCTGCTGCTCCAATCACTTTCTGGAGGAGGGACCGCTGATGGAGGCACTGTGGCAGGTGCTTGCTCCAATGCTGGAGCCTTCGGCGGAGGAGCGCAGGGCGCTGGAACAGCGTCAGGCCAATTTCACTCAGGGGGAGCAGCGGCGGAAGGATTCAACGGACCGGCGCCGTCAGACCCTGGAGCGGACCATACAGCGGCTGTATCAGGACTGGGCGGCAGGAGGGCTGCCGGAGGCCTTGTTCCAGACGGAGCTGGCGGCCTGCCAGCGGCAATGGACGGCGCTGGAGGAAGTGCAGATCCATAGGACCCGCCTGCTGCCACTGCCAAAAGCACTGGACCGTCAGGTGCTTCTGGCGCTGGTGGAGCGCATCGAGGTGGGACAGGGGCAGTGGGAGACTGACGCGCAGGGGAAGCGCTGGAAGCGCCAGTCCATTGAAGTCCGGCTTCGATTTCCTGTCCCAGCGTGCCCCAAGCATGTGCATGGGGCTGGGCTGTAATGCAGCTGGGGTCATGGGATGCCGCATTATCGACGATCCCAAACAGCGCCTGATGGCGGTGCTGACCAATGGACTGATTCCCTGTAACGGTCGGTTCGGGGCGTTGATTCTGCTGCTGACGGTGTGCCTGGTTCCCGGTGAGCTGGGGAGTCTGGGGGCGGCGCTGGGGCTCACCGGACTGCTGGTGCTGGCGGTGGGGATGACGATGGTGGTTTGCAGGGTGCTGTCCCTGACGTTGCTGCGGGGGATGCCTACGGCCTTTGTGCTGGAGATGCCGCCCTTTCGCCGGCCCAGAGTGGGTCAGGTGCTGTTGCGGTCGGTTCTGGACCGAACGGCGAAGGTTCTGGGGCGGGCGGTGCTGGTGGCAGCACCGGCGGGACTGGTGTTGTGGCTGCTACAGATGGCGAATCTGGAGGGCCAGTCCCTGCTGACCTGGATGACAAAGCTGCTGGACCCGCTGGGACGGAGTCTGGGCATGAGCGGTGTGCTGTTGGGGGCGTTTATTCTGGGGTGGCCTGCCAATGAGATTGTGCTCCCGGTGGCGGTGCTGGCGGCCACCGGAGCCATGGAGCTGGAGCAGGGGGCCGTGGGGATGCTGTCTCTGGGGCTGAGCTGGGAAGGGGCACTGTGTACGGCGATATTTTTCCTGTTCCACTGGCCCTGCGCCACCACCTGTCTCACCATAAAAAAAGAAACCGGCAGCACCCGGTGGATGCTGCTGGCCATGGCCCTGCCCACGGCGGTGGGCGGTGGGCTGTGTGCTATGATTCATGGGGTGTGTCTGCTGCTGGGGTAGCGGGAACGCTGAGAAGGGCCAGAGCGCCCAGTACCAGCACCATGCCCAGAACGGCGGAGACCGTGGGGGCCTCCCGGTAGACCAGCAGGCCTAGAACCGTTGCCACCACCGGCTCCACCGAGGCCATCACCGAGGCAGAGCCGTTTTCCACATAGGTGAGACCGGCGGTGTAGAGAAGATAGGGCAGCACAGTGGTGATGATGCAGTAGACCACCAGCAGCCCCAGCAGCCGGATTCCGTACCGGGAAAAGGCCTGAGCCACGGCGGAGAAGTCTGTAAAGAACGCACCGCCCAGTGCAGCAAACAAAAAGGTGTAGTTTGTAATGGTTATGCTGGGCAGTCCTTGATTCAGGCTGACCCGGGAGAATATACTGTAGAGGGCATAGCCGAATCCCGAGCCAAGGCCCAGGAGCAGACCCCAAAGGGACAAAGCCGACGTCGCAGAGCCGATGCCGCTGACCAGACAGCAGCCCCCAAAGGCCAGCGCCAGAGCCAGAATCTTCCGGGGCGTGAGCTGCTCCCGGAAAAACAGCAGGCTCATCAGCATGACAAAAATCGGCGCTGTATACAGCAAAATGGCCGCCGCCGACAGATTCATCCGGGCAATGGTGGAAAAGTAGCAGTAGTTGAAGAATACAATGCTGCAAATGCCGGAGCCTGCCAGAGGCCAGAGGTTCTTGGGCCGAATTTTTAACAGCCTGCGATCCCGAAGGGCGGTGCAGGGAAACAGGATCAGTGCCGCAAGAATGCTGCGGCACTCCACAATCTCCATAGAGGCGAGGCCCATGGTGTTCAGGTGCCGCACAAACAGCCCCATGGTACCCCATAGGCATCCGGCCAGTATAATCAGCAGCGGGGAAAGTTTTTTCATGGAATCGACCTCCACTGGCTATTCTACACGCTGCTGTGCAAAAGTGCAATAGAATCTTTCTACGTTATTGCAGCTCCCGGCCTGCCAGCTCTGCGGCCACTGCGCCATCCCCCAGGGCAGTGACGATCTGGCGGATCTCCTTGGTCCGAATATCCCCGGCGGCAAAGATGCCGGGGCAGGAGGTCCGGCAATCCTCTCCCGCAGCCACATAGCCCTCCGGGGAGACTTCTAAAATATCCCGGTACAGGGCGTCCTCCGGGCGCAGTCCAATGGCCACAAAGACACCGGAGAGGGGAATGGTCTCCGACTGATCCTGCCGGCGGATGCAGATGCCGCTGACGGTGTCATCCCCCAGAATCTCGGTGACCTGGGTTTCCAAGAGAACCTGGATGTTTTCCTTTTGGGTCACACGCTGGGCCAGGGTTTCCTGGCCGCGAAATTGCGCCCCACGGACCAGAAGGTATACCCTTCGGCAGATTCCGGAGAGGTACAGGGCGTCCTCCAGGGCGGTGTTTCCGCCGCCGACCACGGCCACGTCCCGGTCCCGGAAAAAGGCTCCGTCACATACGGCGCAGAAGCCAACCCCGTGGCCGGTGAGCCGATCCTCTCCGGGGACGCCTAGATGCCGGCGCCGGACTCCCATGGCGAGGATCACCCGCCGGGCAGAGATCTTGAGGCCACTGTCTGTGGTGATCTCCGTATGGTCGGGACCGGGAGACAGTTTGGAGGCCTTTTCGTAGACGGCCTCCACCTGCATGTCTGTGACCTGCTGGGCAAAGCGCATGGTGAGCTCCCAGCCGGCAGCATCCGGAGAGCCGGGCATGTTTTCAATGACGCTGGTCTCCGCCATTTGTCCGCCATAGAACTTTTCCTCTACAATTACGGTGCTGCGTCCGGCGCGGGCACTGTACAGGGCAGCGGTGAGGCCTGCGGGGCCTCCGCCGATGATGCAAATATCGTACATAGCTGTCCTCCTAAAAAACGATCCCTGCCGAAGCAGGGATGGTTTGAATTATTCTGCGGGAGCCTCCGAGGGCTCTGCTTCCTCCTGAACGGGAGGCTCCGGTGCTTCGGTGGTTTTCTGGGCGGGCTCCTCCGGCTCAGCGGGGGCCTCTGCCTGGGCGGGCGCAGTTTCGGTAGTGACGGTGTCGATTTTTCCGTCGCCGTCCCGGTCCTCCAGCTTCACGTCAACCTCGCCGTCGCCATCCAGGTCCAGGAGAATGGCTTCCTCCGGGGCCTCCAGGTCCTGCTGTTTCTTCTTTAAGATCTGAACGGTGGCCATTGCAGCGACGCCTGCCACGGCGGCAGCGCCCACAGCGGCCAGTCCGCCGACAATGTGTTTCTTGCTCATTTGGCTCACTCCTTTTATTATTTTATCGTATTCTAGCATTCCTATGCCAAAAGTGTGTGAACAAATCATAAATATTCCCGGCCAAAACCAGGGATCTGTCCCAAAAGGTCACTGGTCTCGGAACTGAGACGGGGTGGCGCCTTCGTACTTTTTAAAAGCGCGGTTCATGGACAGAAAGCTGGTGTAGCCCACCATCTGGGCAATCTCCTTCATGGTGCGGCCGGTGCTCATCAAGCTTTTGGCGGCGGCCAGCCGCACATGCTGGATGGTCTCGTAAATCCCTCGGCCGGTGTACTGCTTAAACACTCTGGTGGCATAGGAGGGGGTGATGCCAAAGGCTGAGGAAACCTCTGTAAGGCCGAGGCTTTCGTCCATGTAGTGGCTTTCGATGAATACACTCATTTTGTCCACCCACTGGGGCTTTGGCTCTTGAATGGCGTCGTTTTGGCGATGATCCACTGCATCAAACAGCTCGTCCATGTTGGAGGTCAGCTCAGAAAGAGTACGGGCCTCCACAACTCGGGGGCCGGGATTGAGCTGATAATAAAAATCATCTCCCATGGAGGCCTTTAGCTCCTCCAGAGCGTCGAGAATCTTGCAGGAAATCCCACCCAGGCGAGTCTTGAGAATTTGCACCGATGGCCTTGCCTGGAGAAACTCCCGGTCGATCATCTCATGAAGCACATATTTTACTCCGGCGGCGTCCCGAAGCTGGAGCTTGGTAATGAGTTTTTTGTCCAGCACCGTGAGATCGGACCGGATCATGGGCAGCAGATCGCCGTAGAGATCCTCATAGAAGGTGATTTGACGGTCCTCCTCCAAAAAGGTGTTGTACCACAGCACGTTCAATGCCTGCTGATAGGCGCCGGGCAGCCCGGTCAGGCCGGCGGCCTCCTCGCTGACAGCAATGGAGACGCTGACATCAAACTCTGTCTCCATGACCTCCATCATCTGCTGGAGCAATGTGAGCAGAGCGCTACGGAAGGCGGGCCAGCGCTGCCGAAGGTTCACCAGGCACACCAGCTGATAGTCCTTTTCCGCAATGATCGCAAGATTTTCCTGGTCCAGCAGCTCCTGAAGCATATTGGTGAGCAGGAAGAAATGGTGTTTGGTGGCCTCCAGCCACTGTGCCTCAGAGGAGAAGAGATTGCTCCACCGCTCAATCTGGACCACCAGCACCGCAAACCGGTTCGTGGTGGGACAGAAGCCGCCCTCCTCGGCAATGCGCCGAAGCTCCGCCTCGTCCTGGACAAAGTGGGGGCTGGTTAAGTGGGCAACCAGCAGATCCGTAAAAAAGCGCTGCGCCGCCGAGGCCTGATGTTCTGCCATGTTTGGGTCAACTCCTGTCTAAGATACTTCCCCTATATAGTATCAAATTTAGTGGTGAGGAATCAAGTTTTTTGCGGAAATAACGTCAAAAATTCGTAGGGAGGGCGACGATTTCTGTCAGTTTCCAGAAATGCGTGGTTGTGTTACAATAAAACAAGGCGGAAAACGCCACCCAATACGTTTGGAGGAATGATGTTATGAAGAAAAATCGTACCAAGCTTCTGGCAATGCTGTTGGCCCTGACCATGGCCTTCGGACTGCTTGCCGGATGCGGCGGATCCGGCGGGGATGGGACGTCATCCAAGGCAGAGCCTGTTTCCTCTGCGACAGAGCCCAGCCAGGCGCTGGAGACCAAAGCCCCCGAGACACCCGCCTCCGTGCAGGATTCCGCGGCAGAGGCTGCCGGGTCTGCGGAGGAAGCCCCCGATGGGGAAATCATGCTGGAGAAGGTGGCGCTTCCCATTGAGCCGGAGGAAGTCCACTACAGCTGCTGGATGCCGGTGGCGCCCTATGTCAGCACCATGATGAACCTGGATGAGTTTTCGCAGAAGGTTGCCATGGTGAAGATGATCAACGAGGCTACCAATGTTTACATCGACTTCAACGCCGTGGCCGGCGGCTTTGTGGAGCAGGAGTCCTTTAACCTGATGATCGCCGGCGGCGACTACACCGACATCATCGGCGTAATGAACTACTACGGCAGCTCCAGCGGCGCAGCCGGCGGAAGCGCCGGCCACGAAAAGGCCATTGACGACGGCATCATCATTGATCTGTATGACGATCTCAAGGAGTATGCGCCAAACTACTGGAAGCTCCTGACCTCCGATCCCAACGCCTACATGACCATGCGGACCCAGTCCGGCTACATGGGCTGTATTGCCCAGCTGCTCAAGAAGGCGGGCATGGAGAACCAGGGCATGATCGTCCGGAAGGACTGGTTTGAGGCCTCCGGCGTGGACAGCTTGGATACCATGGACCAGTTTGAAGCGTATCTCACCTACTGTAAGGACAACTACGGCGCCTATGCCTATCTCCAGTATCAAGGCATGGACACGGATTTCGGCTCCGCCTTTAATGTCACCCCCGGCAACTTCAATGTGATAGACGGAGAGGTTATCCACTCCTTTACCACCCAGGCGTTCCAGGACTATCTGGCGAAGATGAATGAGTGGTACAAGAAAGGCCTGTTCAACGACGATTTTTACAATGACACCGACATTACCACCGTCCGCACGGACATGGCCAATGATCTGTGCTCCTTTGTAGACGGCTCCGCTGAGGGCATGAGCAACATCTTCGACATGAACCCCGACAACACCGCCATGGAGCTGATGGCCATTCACTACCCCAAGGCAGAGGGTGTGGATGAGGTCCACGTGGGATTTGAATCCAAGCTCATTAAGAACTCCGATACCTGGGCGGTTTCCACGGCCTGCGGCGACCATATTCCGCTGATGAAGCTGGTAAACTGGCTGTACTCTGAGGAGGGGCAGCTGATGTATAACTGGGGCGAGGAGGGCGTCGCCTTTGAGTATGACGCCCAGGGCAATCCTCAGTGGACCGATCTGGTGGTGAACAATCCCGAGGGCCTGAACTTTATGTTTGCCTCCTATCTGTATGCCACCGGCGTTGGCTCCGTGTACTTCCCCGGGGTGTACGACATGGAAAAGGGCTTCTACTCCTACAACGACGATCAGCTGGAGGCGGTGGATACCCTGGCCAGCCTGACAGACGGTGCCTATAATATGCCCGCCTATGTGAGCCTCTCCAACGAGGAGCTGGAGAAGTACAACAGCTATGGCACGGACCTGGACACCTATGCCAAGGGCATGATCTTAAAGTTCATCCTGGGCGACGAGCCGCTGTCCAACTATCAGGCATTCCTGGACACCTGCATGGATATGGGGCTCCAGGAGATGACGGATATTTATCAGACCGCATATGACCGCAGCCAGGCGGCTGTGGCCACCATGAACTGACACCATTCAAGAGGCCCCTGCCAATTTGTTTGGCAGGGGCCTGCGTGCGTCAATGGGTCGTTTTCCTGAGTTTCGACGAGATCCAAAGGGCATCGTGGAAGAATAGTCCCCGGTTAGGAAGCGTTAAACAGCGGAGCCAGGGCCTTGGCACAGGTCTCGTCCTGGAAAATCTCCAGAAGCGCAGCGTCCCAGTGCCGGGCGTTGGCGGTTTTGCTGCCGAATACATAGTCCTCCTGGCCGTAGTCTATGACGTCAAAGCCCGGAACGGCCTTGCTGGCGCCGGCGTTTCGATAGGCCAGCACATCGGACAGGGTGAAGGAAATGTGGGAGATGTCCTGGGCGTCAACCCAGCCGGAGATGTCGACGCCGGACATCTCGGTGTCCGTTCCATTGACGGTCTGGGGCTGAGGAGCGGGCTTCTCAATTTCCTTGCCGCCGGAATGCTTGCCATACATCTGGTCCACATAGAGAGACAGGGAGTTTCCGAGAATCTCAGAGGGCACATGACCGCCGTCCCACTGCCACTCCACCTGGGCGTCGGTTCCGGCACTCAGCCAGGCCAGCTGGAGATTCAGGGAAGCCATCATGGGCATGTCCCCCTCCACGGCTCCCATAACCACACGGCTCCAGGCCGGGTCCTGGGTGCCGTCTACGCCAATGTAGTTCAGCGGATGATACAGCGAGACGATGTTCTTGCCGTAGTCATCTCCGGCTTCAATCTCCTGGATGTCGGCGGCATAGGCGGCGACCATTTCCTCAAACGTGCCGTAGTTGGCGGAATCCGCCCCGCCGCCGGAGGAGGCGGTGGTTCCGGCACCGGGGCCGCCGTTCCGAATATCGGCCCCAAAGAGTCCGTTCATCATATCCGGCGGGGGACCCATGCCGCCGTCCGGGGGCATGGGCATACCTCCGGGGCCGCCCATGGCAGCCACGGCCTTGGTGTACCGTCCCTCCAGGAAGGCCTGGGCCTTCTGGGCGGAGGTCATGGCGGCAACCTGGCTGTCGCTGAGGGCATTGCCCTGGCTGTCAAACCAGGTCCAGCCCTCGGCATAGTCCAGACTGTCCAGGTACCACTGGAGATTCTCCGTGAATTTGGCCAGATACAGGTCCAGATAGGAGCCGTAGTAGCCGTTGGTCTCCGGATGGGCCGCCGGGTCGTATTCGATGGTCAGGGCTATGGTGTCTTGAAGCATTCCGTCTCCGTTGAGATCCAGCCCGATTTTTTCCTCTGCCACGGTGAGGTGTTGTCCGTTGATATAGTCCATGTAGGCGCTGGAGAGATATTCCGCCAGCTGAGCCTGGAAGGGCGTGTTAAAGGAGTAGGTGGTGTCCATGTAGTATTCAAAGGCCTGGGCCGTGTCCCCTTCATAGAGGGAGGTAATGGCGCTGTAGGCCACACAGCCCCAGGCGCCGTCAGACAGGGCCACGGACTGCCCGTCAATGATTACCTCCGTGGTGTAGCTGCCGTCGGCATTCTGATAGACACCCACCGCCCCTGCGGCAATCTGATAGTCGTAGAAGTCGGGATGGTTGGAGGTGGCGGCGAACATGGCGGCGTGGGCTGCACCGCCGGAGCCGCCGGTGGACACAAAGTGATCCACGCTGCCGGGAAGGTTCCCCAGCAGCATATTGTACTTCACATACCGGGCGGCAGCCTTCTGGTCACAGAGGCAGCTGGGGGCGTCGCCGGTGTAATAGAGAAGGTTCCCGTCACTGTCTGTGACGCTGTCCTGTTTGCCCCGATTGCCGCAGGCCACGGAGATATAGCCGTCGGCGGCATAGGCGGTGGAGGCGGTGGAGTTGGTGGCGGAGCCGTAGCCCGCAGCCCCGGTGGTGAGAATCACCGGAGCGGTATCGGCGGTGTAGACCTGGCCGTTGGTGCTGGTGAGCTGGGCCTGATGGTCGATGACCAGGCTGCCCAGGACAGGAGCCTCCGTCGTGTCGGCGGTGATGTCGGCTGCGCCGTCTCCGTCGATGTCAATGCCCAGGATGTATCCGCCGGGGACACAAACAGAGACACCCTGCTGATCGGGCAGCTCCGGCTGGGTCACTGCACTGACCACCGAGAGGACCCAGCTGTCGGAGCCGGTGTCATAGGTCCACTCCTGCTGGGGATTGTTTCTAAGGTCCAAGGCGGATTCAATGGCGGCCCTGGCCGCCAGCTCCTCTTGGGTGGGGGTGTAGGCGGCCTCCTCCGCCGAGGATTCCACGGAGGAGGGCTCCTTGGCGCTTTCCGGGGAAGGAACGGAGATCGGCACCTCAGACTGGGCTGGGGCTGCCGTGGGAAGGGATGAAGCGCTGCTTGCCTCTGTGTTACCGCAGGCGGTGATGCCCACAAGCATGGAGGCAGTCAGCAGAATACCAATGGTTCGTTTCACAGGCGTTCTCCTTTCAATACTGGTATTCTACCATCCTAGCAGACAGGGCGGAGTGGTGCAATTCTCATTTCGGAGGAATCATTTCGATATTGGAATGAAAAAATCAGGAGGCAGGATTTTCATCCTGCCTCCTGGAGGGTCAAATCTGGCTGCCGGTGGCGAAGCCTGCGGTAACGGCCTTGTGGACGTCCCCGGGACGATAGCAGTCGCCGATGTAGTGGATGTGGTCTCCCGCACCGTAAAATGCGGCGCACTGCTCCGGAACTGCGGCCACGCCGCCGGAGAGCACCACCAGATCCGCCGGAACAAACTGCTCCTGGCCATGCTCATCCACGTAGGTCACGCCCTCGGAGGTCACGGAGACGTATTTCTGAATGTTCCGGGCATAGTCAAAGCCCTTTAGATGCTCGTAGACGTCCATCATCATCACCACAAAGTGGGCATGGGGGGCGTCCTGGGCCAGCATGGCTTGCCGGGTCATAACCGTCACATGATGGCCGTTTTCCGCCAGGTACATGCCGGTTTCGGTGCCGGTTTCGCTGCCGCCGATGACCACGATCTCGTGGGGCAGCTCCGACTCATGGCCGTAGACGTCTACACAGAGCATGGTGTTGGTGCCCGGTGCAATGGGCAGCCGGGGGCTTTTGAATTTGGGCCCGATGGCCACCACCACGTCGTCATAGCCCTCCGGCGCAAGCAATTCCTTGGTGGCCTCGGTGTTGAGGCAGACCTGGATTCCCGCCTGATAGACCTGGCGAATCAACCAATGATTGAAGTCCGCCAGGGGCCACTTGAAGCTGGCGTAATCCGCATGGAACAGCTGACCGCCCAGCTGAGAGGATTTTTCATAGAGGGTCACTGCATGGCCCCGCTGGGCGCAGGTGATGGCGCACTTCATGCCGGCAGGACCGCCGCCGATCACGGCAACCTTCTTTTTCCACTCCACCGGCGCAATCATCTGATCCACCTTGAACTCCATGCCGATTTTGGGGTTCACCGAGCAGAAGGAGCGGAATTTGTCGGAGTCGTTGGGAACGTGGCACTTATTGCAGCGGATGCAGGGGGTCACATCCTCGCCCCGGCCGGCATAGATCTTTTTTCCGTAGTCGCTGTCACAGATCCAGGCCCGGGACATACATATGATGTCAGCCTGGTTTTCCCGGAGAATCTTTTCGTTGAAATCGGGATTTTGCAGTCCTGCGGAGACACCCACCTTGATGGAGCCGCCCTGGCTTACAATGGATTCCTTCAGCGCGGCGGCGGCGTCCAGGTTGGGACAGGGGACCGCCCGGGAGGAGGTGAAGCCAATGGGATGCTGGGGATCCTTGTCCCCGTGGCGCACATGGAGAATGTCCACCTTGCCCTCCAGAAGCCTTGCCAGCTGGAAGGTGTCTCCCCGGTTGACGCCCAGGCCGTCCACGGAGATCAGCATCTCCAGGGGGAAATCCTGCCCGAAGGTCTGCTTCATGGCGTCCATGACCTCAATCATCAGTCGAGCCCGATTCTGGGCAGACCCGCCGTATTCGTCGGTGCGGTGATTGGTGTGGGTGGACCAGAATTCCGCCATGGTGCCGTTGTGGTAGGCGTTGTGGAAGGAGAACATCTCAAAGCCAAACTGCTTCAAAATCTTGGCGTTGGCCACAGTGGAATCAATGAACTCCTGAATCTGCTTTTTGGTGATGTGGTCCACGCTGCGGCCCCGGCACTGCTCCTGCTCCTGGCGGAGCTGCTCCATGGGGTCGGAGGGCATCATGGGGCCGCCGCCTCCGTGCTGGGGGGTGCCGTCCTTTCTGGGGCCGCCGGGCATATCGGTTCGGGTGAAGGAGCCCATGGGCTGGGTGATGGCGATGGACTCGTAGTAGCGAATGGCATCGATGGTCTGACAGAGATAGTTGTGAGCGCTGGTCTTGGCGATATTCACCGCCGTGTCGTGGGGCGGAAAGCTCATGGCGATTTCCCCGGGCTTCACTGGGGGACCTCCGGGACCTTCGTCGGTGCGCATGGCAAAATTCAGATATACGGCGGCAGCGCCGTTTTTAGCACGGTTGGACAGATGAGAGATCAGCCGGTCCGTGGGATAATCCTCGGTGCCTTGAAGCATATGGGGGATGCCGGCGGTGGAGACCATCCGGTTTTTCAGCAGTACATTGCCCACCTGAAGGGGGGAGAGCAGACGCTCATAGCGTTTGGACATATGGAAACCTCCTTGGTATCATTGACTATATTTAGCATACTCAAGGAGGGCCAGGATTGCAAGATTCGTTTTCTGCCTGCCGGAACCATCAAAATTGGAGATTCCCCGCCGGAGGCTCGGCGGGGAATCACATCAGGATTTGAACTTTCCGGGGGTCGTGCCCTCGTACTTTTTAAAGGCCCGGGACATGGTGAGCACATTGGTATAACCCACGTCGTCGGCAGCGGCAGCCAAGGTCTCCCCTCGGCCAATGAGAATCTTGGCCTCTTGAATGCGGTAATAGTGAATATAGTCCAAAATGCTGGTGCCGGTGAGCCGCAGAAAGCTCCGGGAGAGATACGAGGGGTTTTTGCCAAATTCGTCCGCCACCCGGTTGACATTGAGATCGGGGTCGCTGTAATTGCCCCGAATGTAGTTCTTCACATCCATAATCCAGGCGGCGCTGGAGGACTTCCGCCCTGAGAGCACCCAGTCGTTGAGATGACCGAAGATGTGCTCCATCTGGGCCCGGACCTCAGGATAGCTTTCTGCCGCCAACAGGGCCTGCTCCGGCCCCAGATCCTCCAGCAGGGGGCGAAGATCTCGGTCCACCATTTCCTGACAAGCGGAGATCAGCGCGTCAAGATACTGAAAGCATTTGTGCTTTAGCAGAATCAGCGGATCGGCCAGCGTCAGGTATTCTCGGTCAAACAGGCTCCCAAACAGTTCGGAGGCCTGGCGGAAACTGCCGGATTTGAACAGCGTCAGAATCTCCTGCTCTTTTTCAATGTCCGACCGCTGGGCCGGGTAGGAGGACGGCAGAGCCAGCTGGGTGCCAAAGAGCACCGGCTCCGGCGCCAGGTGCAGCGCCCGGTATTCCTGGAGCTGCCGAACCTCCTCCTTACATCGCCGGAGACCGTCGAAGCCGGTCCGCACCTGGCTGGCGGCGGCGAACAGGCGGATGCCGTCGATGCGCTCAGACAGGGAGATCAATTCCCAGGCAGTCTGCTTCAGCACCGTGGCCACCGATTCTGCGGAGGTGCCGCAGAGCAGACACATGATTTCGCTTTTTGCCTTAAAAACAAAGGTGCCGTCCCGATTTCGAAATTCCTCCCGAAGCAGCTCGAGAATGTTGACTGCCAGCTGGGCCTCGGAATAGGAGGTGTGGCCCAAGCCGCGAATATAGGCGTAGGCGTCTACGGCGACGACCTGCAGAACGATCAGGCCAAACTGGTTCCCCTGGAGGGTGACGCCACAGTCCCGCAGACGATCCAGCTGGTCCTCCGGAATGGGGGAACCGTCCTGCAGCAGCCCCAGCAGCAGGTGATCCCGCATGGCCTCCGAGCTGGGCTCCAATCCCGCGTCGGCCCACAGTGTCAGATCAGATGACGGCATGATGTCACGTCCTTTCTTGAAAAGCTCATTTCTATTGTACCGGGCAGAAGTGGGACACGTCAAGCCCACAGGTCAAAACTGTGCAAAAAGTGACGGAATTCAGTGGACGAATTTGATGATTTCAACGGAGCCGGGAACGTGTTATCATGGAGATATCAAACGTAATAAGGAGGAATACCCATGAAAACCAAGCTGTGTGCGTGGATGCTTACGCTGGCCATGGCACTGGCTGTGTTCTCCGGATGCGGGGCGCAGAAGGCGTCCGGCAGCACAAGCAGTGCCGAGGGATCCGTGGACACCGTGGAATCCACCGTCGTGGAGCCTACGGCGGTGCCGGATCAGTCTGCCGAGGAAACCACGGCAGAGGAGGCTTCCGGTGTGGAAGCGGAGCCGGCAGAGGGCATCAGCAAATATGTGACCCCCGAGGACATTGAAGCGCGGATTGCGGGACGGCCCAGCGTGGAGCTGCCGGTGGCCCAGGAGAAAACCAGCTTCACCTTCTGGACCGGTTCTCCGGCTATGGATGCCACCATTTCCGGCTGGAACGACTCCACCGCCGTCCAGGAACTGGAAAAGCGTACCGGTGTCCACATTGACTACATTGAGGTGGCGCCTCCGGCTCAGGCGGAGAGTCTGAACCTGATGTTTGCCTCCGGGGATTTTCCGGACATCCTCAACTATGCCATTACCGGCTCCTACTCCATTCCCTATCTCATTGAGAACGAGATTATTATGGACCTCCAGGACATAATCCAGGAGAACGCTCCTTCCTACACCGCCCTGATGGAGGAGGACCCTGCCCTGTATCTGGCCACGGTGGACGATGAGGGACAGATCGGCGGATTGGCAGGCTATCGGTACAATTCCTTCACCACCACCGGAGCCATTGTCCGGTCCGACTGGGCGGAGAAGGTGGGGATGACCACCCAGGACCTGGTGACCATCGACGATTATCACGACTATCTGGCAGCACTGAAAAGCCAGGGACTGTGTGAATATCCCATGCCCCTGCGCTATGACGCCTCCATTAGCGGAAGCCCCTTCCTGGCGGCCATGGGCGGCTATGCCGGCCCTGCGGCAGAGTCCTCCGCCAACAGCTTCTACTACGACGAGAATGACCAGCTGGTTTACAGCTTCCTGACGGACACCTACAAGGAGTATCTGTCTTTGATGGCAGAGTGGTACCGGGAAGGGCTGATTACCCGGGATCTGCTGAACTCCGACATGCTGGATTCCTCGGCCATCACCTCCGGCTCCTACGGAATCTTCTGGCAGGATTGTCAGTTCATGAGTATGTGGACCGAGGCCGGACGGGTAAACGACCCGGACTATACCCTGGCGGGAATCACGGAGCCGCTGGTGGAGCCGGGACAGTCGGTGGGCTTTGGCGACATCACCGCCATCTCCATCAACCTGATGATCTGTACCTCCTGCAAGGACCCGGAGACGGCTCTGCGGTGGCTGGACTACCACTTCTCCGAGGAGGGCTCCATCCTCTGTCAGTATGGCATCGAAGGAGAGGGCCTGGTCTATGAGAACGGGAAGCCCAACTATTCCGAGCTGATTACCAACAACCCTGACGGCCTGTCCACGGACAACGCCCTGAACGCCTACGCTGTCAATATGAATATGTTTGCCTCCAACGGCACCGCCCTTCGGGAGGCCTACGACGAGGTGCAGCAGGCTGCGCTGGATGCCTGGAACGGCACCCGGGAGGTCAATAAGACTTCCTTTACCGGTCTGTTCACCCTGGATACCGAGGAGACTGCCACTGTGCAGCGGTATTACACCGATATCTCCACCTATGTGGCAGAGCAGGTGGGCAAGTTCCTCATTGGAGAAGTGGATCTGGAGCAGAACTGGGATTCCTTTGTGGAAACCGTGGAATCCATGGGAATCGATGAGGTGGTAGACGCCTACACCACCGCCGGAGAACGGTACTTCGGACGGCTGGATTGAGCCATAGATCCTAGGTCATATGCCCTGCGGCAGAACAGAGTATTCTGGTCTGCCGCAGGGCTTTTTTACGTCTCCCCCTGGCCGGACTGAAGGTAGTCGCTGGGGGTGGTTTTGTAGTATTTTTGGAAGGCCCGGCGCATAGCACGGATGTTGGAGAAGCCGCTGTCCTCTGCGGCACGCATAATGCTTGCCCCGTGGAGCAGCAGAGCCTTGGCGCAGGACAGCCGCTGCCGCTGAATATAGTCGAACAGCGCTTGACCGGTCTCCTTCTTGATCTCCTTGGAGAGATAGGAGGGGTTTATCTGGAATCGGTCACTGAGAAAGGCCACATTCAGCTCCGGATTGTGGTAATGGGCATCCACATAGGCGGTGACCTCCTGCCGCCAGGGAGGGCTGGCGCCGTCGGGCATATAGTGCTGCTGGATAAAGTCAAAGACCTGATCCACTATGTGGTGGAGCTGGGGCAGGGACAGCGCATCCTCCTCAATATGCCGAATGTGGTCCATCAGGGGAGAGGTGGCGATGGATTGGCTGGACTGAAATCGCTCCAGGGTCAGCAGCAGGGTGTGAAGCCTGGCGCTGGTTTTGACGGCGGTGGAGTGAAGCGAGGCCAAGGTCAGCTGCTCATCGCTGGAGAGCAGGGCGTGCATGGCCTGCCGGGCGGCGGGGTAATCCCGATGCTCCACCAGTTGGAGGTAGTCCTTTTCCAGCTGCAAGGCGCTAAACTCCACAAAGCGTGGATCGTCGGCAATTTCAAAGTCGTGATAGCACAGCACCGGCACGTCAAGGTTCATCAGCTGGCGGCACGCCAAAATGTGCTTGGCGTCGGAATATCCCTGGGCGATTCCCTCCACGCCGGAAAAGGGCCGGGATATGGCCAGAAAGACGTCAACACCCAGCTCTGCCTTGATGCTGTCATAAAGAGCCAGGGCCAGTGCAGTGATTTGAAGAATCCAGTTGGGCCCTGGGGGCGGGTCGTCGGGGGAATGCTCTGTGGGAGGCGGCATCCGGACTACCGGAGGGTCCTTCCCCAGCAGACAGGTGACGCCCTCTTCACAGGGAATGACGTGACACTCGTAATCCGGGGAAAACTGCCGGGAAATCAGCTGCTCCAGTCTGGCATTATAGTGCTGAAAATAGGCCTGATCCTCTCCTGCGGTCATGGCCGCAATTTCCTCCGGGGCCGTTAGGACATGGACGGAGAGCACCATATAGGTCTCCTTCAGAAAGGAGACACCCAGCTCCTCGAAATCCCGGAGAATGGATTCCGTGTCCAGGAATTTGCCTCGGACCAGATGGTCAAAAAGCACCTGGAGCCGCAGCTGCCGGTACTTTTCATAAAACTCGTCCCGTTGGGCCAAAAGGACTTCATAGGGCAGAGGAGTCTCTTGTTTGGTGTGGTCTGACTGCATTCCCGTGCGCCTCCGTTTCCTGGGGTTTTTATTATTATACCATACCATTTCCCGTCCCGCCAGACCGATTTTGGTTCCGCAATCTGGGATTCTGGTCCTTCTATCTGCCATGACCATCCGATAAAATATATACAAACAAGGAAGGAGGCAATGGATGGATCGAATCATTTATAAGACACAGGTCCTGGTGGTCGGCCAGGGAGGTGCTGCGGTACAGGCGGCCCAGGAGGCGCTGAAGCAGAAGGCCAGGACCATGGTGCTGGACATCGGGGCGCTGCCCCAGCTCCCGGCAGGAGGAGAGGGCATTGACCATGTGGCCCTGGACAAGATCATCCTGTATCCCGAGGGACGGGTGGCCGGGGTCATGGGACACCGAACCGGAGACGGACGGAAGGTCATTGTAAACTGCGACGCAGTGCTTTTGACGCCGGAGGCGGCAAAAGCCTATGAGGGGCTGTGTCTACGGCTGGGCGCTGTGCCGGAGGAGGGGACGCTGCGCCGGAACCAGGATGGACTGCTGCAAAACGCCGCAGGAGAGGACATTGGGGGCGTGTTTGTGATTGGAGACCCGGCGGGTACCGGCAGGGCCGGGGGCCGCTACGGGGTTTTTGTGGACGAGACCATCTACGCCAGGTTCCGGGCCCATCCTATGGTCCACCGGGAGCCGGAATTGGGCGGCGTCTACGCCCTGACCATTCTGGGACTGACCGGCGTTCCCAAGCATAAGATCACCCTGAAAAATGAAAAGGGCATCCTCAGCGGGACCCATGAAACAGAAAACGACTGCCAGGTGATGCAGAATGTACGCATGGAAAACGGCTATCTCTGCTGGGAGCTATGGTCCGGCACCACCAGCAGTGAGCTTTTTACCTTCCAGCTCAAGCCCTATGGCAATATGCTTCTGGGAGGAACCTGGCGCGTGGATATGGAAAACGCCCATCGGACGCCGGTGATGATGGAGCCCGTAGATGACCGGGGGGATGACCGGTTTTGACCATGACTTGAAAGGAATGATACCATGACAAAACGCGATTGTTTTGTCATGGCTTCCAGGGTATGATGAATCTTGGAGAGATCGGATGGGCGAAAGCCCTCCGTGAAAATCACTGGAAATGGAGGAATGAGAACATGAAGAAGATTGTGGCATGGATGCTGGCTCTGGGCATGATGTTGTCCATGGCGGCCTGCGGTGGGGAGACCCAGGTGGAATCCAGTGCCCCCGGGCCGGAGAGTCAGGCTCCTGTCCAGACCCAGGAGGCGACCCAGCAGCCTGCGCCGCCTGTGTCCCAGGAGGAGAGCTCTGTTCTGGAGGCGTCCAGCGTAGAGGAGACGATGGAGGGGCCCGCACCGCTGGAGCTTCCTCTGGCGGATTATGATGTGACCCTTTCCGTGTGGTGGTCCTATCCCCCTTGGCTGACGAACTATATCGACGCCGCGGAGAAGCCCACCTTTGTGGAAATGACCAAGCGCACCGGTGTGAATCTGGATGTGGTGGGGGTATCCCTGATTTCCGCATCTGAGCAGTTCTCTCTGATGCTGGCGTCCAATGACCTTACCGACATCATCGCCGACTTCGGCGGGATGTACAGCGGCACTTTTGACCAGGCCGTGGAGCAGGATACCATCATAGACCTGAGAGAGTACATTGACACGGTCTGCCCCAACTACTATGAGCTTATCCACAGCGACGACACCATTTACAAGACTGTGGTCACCAACGAGGGAAATATCCCCATGTTTGCGTCCATCAACGACGACAACGCTTTTATTCGCGGTGGCTATTGGTATAACACCGATATGCTCTCCCGGCTGAAGCGGGATGTGCCGGTGACCCTGGACGACTGGTACGATACCCTGACGGCGGCCCGGGATGAGCTGGGGGCCGACTCTGCCTTCTGGATGGACAGCACCGGATCGCCGGTGGATCTGCTGGGGGCCTATGATGTGACCCGGGACTTCTACCAGGTGGACAATCAGGTGAAGTTCGGCTATCTGGAGGACGGCATGAAGGACTATCTGACCATGATGAGCAAGTGGTATGCCGAAGGCCTGGTGTACAAGGATTTCTACACCCAGTCCTCCGGGTCGGATAAACCCGATACCACGGATATCGTCCAGGAGGAGCAGTGCATTCTCTGGCGGAACTCCTCCAATGCCTACAGCTACTTCACGGTGCCTCAGCGTGCCATCAGTGCCCCGGTGAAGGAAAAGGGACAGCAGCTCCACTTCAGCGAAATGCCCGACAAGGTGAACACCCTCTCCTGCTGGGTGATTTCCTCCAAGTGTGAGGAGCCTGAGATTGCGGCCAAGTTCCTGGACTATTTCTATTCCCAGGACGGCCGACTGCTTACCAACTACGGCATCGAGGGCGTCAGCTACGAGATGGTAGACGGCAAGCCCCAGTTCACGGATCTGGTGACCAACAACCCCGACGGCATCAGCTTTAACCAGACCCTGGCCATCTATGCGTTCTTTAATACGGCAGGCACCTATGTGGACAACATCCGAATGGACAGCACCTATGACCAGGCCCAGATCGACTCCCGCGGCATCTGGGCGGATCACAACGACACCGCCTACAACTACCCCTCCGGCGCTGCCATGACCGTGCCGGAAAGCGAGGCGTACTACGCCAAGTACAATGAGATCGACACCTATATTGACGAAACCGTGCTCCAGTTTATCCTGGGGGACAAGCCCCTGACGGAATATGACGCCTTCCGGGAGACGCTGATCTCCATGGGCATCGAGGACTGCCTGGCCATTCGTCAGACGGCGTTGGATCGCTACAACAGTAAGTAAACATCCCAATGTGCGGCGGGGCCAGAGTCCTTGGCCCCGCCGCGTTGTTAGAAAGGAAGAAGGTATTATGCGTTATTCACATCTGCTCTCTCCCATCTGCGTGGGCGGCCGTATGCTGAAAAGCCGGCTGCTGGTGACCCGTGCCGTGTCTGGGGCTTTTCAGGGAGACGAAAACTATCCCGGCGAAGCCATGATTACCCACATGGCCCAGATGGCCCGGTCCGGGGCCGCGGTGGTCACATGCCAGGGGGCAGACTGGAAGGCCGACCCCTTCTTTGGGCCGGGGGGCGGCGGTGGCTTTGGCCCGGGACCCGGGGGACCCAAGGGGCCGGACACCTGGGGGGTCGGGAGCTTTGAAGGCCCCGGTATGGGGGACCTGGAGGCGGAGACCCGGGGCTGTAAGCTCTATTACTCCCATATGTGCGATGAGATCCATTTCTATGGCTCCCTGGCATCGGCGTCCATGATGGGTATTGAGCCCCGGAATCTGACCCTGTCAGAGGAGACGGCGGGAATGCCCCATATGGGACCGCCGGTCCAGACCCATGTGGCCACCACAGAGGAGCTGGATCACCTGGTGGAGCTGATGGCCCAGAAGGCCTATGCCTTCTGTCAGATGGGCTTTGACATGGTGTGCTTCTATATGTCCTATGGAAATTCCCTGATGGCCAAATCCCTGTCACCCATTCACAATCGGAGAACGGACAAGTACGGCGAAAAAACTGCCTTCACCCGGGCCATCTTTGCCCGGACCAAGGAGCTATGTGGCAAGGACTTTCTAATCGAGGCCCAGGTCTCCGGAGAAGAGGGTGTGCCTGGAGGCTTTACCCTGGAGGACTTTGTAGGCTATGCCAAGCAGTGGGAGGGGCTGGTGGATGTGCTCCAGCTTCGATCCTACGATGGGGACCTGGCCCATCCCACCGGGCTGAACTCCGTGGAGGGGCATCCCCGGACCATTGGGTATTCCAAGGCCCTGAAGGAGGCGGGCATCTCTATTCTGGCGGCGCCCAACGGAGGCTATCAGGACCCGGAGGAGATGGAACGGTATCTGGAGCGGGGCTGGGCGGATCTGTTTGCGGTGGCCCGGGCCTTCCTCTGTGACCCGGACTACGGTCAGAAGCTCATGGAGGGACGAGGGGAGGATGTGGTTCCCTGCCTCCGGTGCAACCGCTGCCATTGCCGGGATACGGTAAAGTGTTATGTCAATCCAGTCATGGGACTGGAGCATAAGATCGAGCGGATGCTCCCCACCGGCTCCGTACCCAAGAAGGTGGCGGTTATCGGCGGCGGTCCCGCAGGAATGTGGGCGGCGCTGGAGTGTCGGAAACGGGGCCATAGTGTGACCCTCTATGAGAAGTCTCACCAGTTGGGGGGCCAGATGATCCACTCCGACTATGCGGATTTTAAGTGGCCCATGAAGAAGTTCAAGGATTACCTGATTTTCCAGATGGAAAAGCAGCAGGTTGCCGTACAGTTGAGCACGGAGGCGACGCCGGAGCGGATCCGGGCGGAGGGCTATGACGCGGTGATTGCGGCAGTGGGAGCTGAGCCTCAAATGCCCTCGGTGTCCGGCGCACAGAACCAGGAGGTCCATACGCCGCTGTGGGTTTACGGAAACCAGGAGAAGCTGGGCCACCATGTAATTCTGGTGGGGGGTTCGGAAACCGGAACGGAGACGGCGCTGTACCTGGCCCGGTGCGGCCATCAGGTGACCATTCTCACCCGGCGGGAGCGGCTGGCCACAGACGCCCAGTTCTCTCACTATTACAGCGGACTGATGGACGCCATCCATCAGCAGAAGGCCCTTCGGACCATCACCCAGGCCAAGACCCTGGCAGTTACCGGACAGTCGGTGACCTATCTGGGCGAGGACGGCAGAGAGCACACCGTCACCGGTGACAGCGTGGTGGCCTGCGGAGGCATGAAGCCCCTACAGCAGGAGGCGGCGGCCTTTTACGGCAGCGCCGAAGCGTTCTTTGCCATCGGCGATTGCAAGCAGGTGGGCAACATCCACACCTGTACCAGAAGCGCCCTGGCAGCGGCGGCGATGATCTGATATTCTCATTTCCAGGAAAAATTCTCATCTTCGGCAAAGCGGTTTACAATCCGCCGAGGGGGAGTACGCTGGAACTATTCACAAAGAAAGTGAGGGATCACCATGAAAACCTACACAAGCCAGCAGCTGGTGGGGATTTGGGAGGACCAGAGAGAGTTAAAAAATCTCATGGGGAAGCTCTGCTACACCATTCTGCTGAAGCAGGAGGACCAGATGCTCTCCCGGTTCTGGTCAGCCCGGGAGGATATTTCACTGGGCACCAATGAGGGCTGGTATGTGGGCCGGAAGGCGGTGGCGGGGTACTACGACGCTGTGTGCCGCCATACACAGACCTGCACGGAATTCCTGAAGAAGGCCTTTCCGGACCGGATGAATCAGCTGACAGAGCAGGAACAGTATGGAGCGGGCGCCATGGACGTCCGCCCCATGGACACGGCGGTCATTGAGATTGCCGGAGACGGAGAGACGGCCAAGGGCATCTGGTATTCCCGGGGGACCTATAATGATCTCACCCCGCAGGGGCCGCTGGCCTTCTGGTCCATGGGGGTCTATGCCTGCGATTTCGTCCGGGAGGAGGGAGCCTGGCGGGTGCTGAATCTGCTGAATCTCACGGACATCCATGTGCCCGGCGGAAGAAGCTGGGGAGACCCGGCGCCGGAGCCCTTTGCGGATCTTCCGGAGTTTGCCGGGGCGGCGCCCTTTGTGCCCCCGGCGCCCACCCATCCCCAGGTACTCCGGGAGACCTATTACCCCGGACGGCCCTTTGCGCCGCTGCCGGAGCCGCCGGTTCCCTATGAGACATTCTCGGAGACGTTCTCCTATGGCTATAGAAAGGAGGCTGCGGTATGAATTACTACGAGGATAAGCAGTTTACCGATGATGAGCTGATGGTTCGAATCATGGACAAGGAGGAGATCAAAAAGCTCATGGCCCGGCGTGCCTTCTATTATGCCAATAACCAGCGCCGGCGGGAGCTGGATGAGCTGTGGGTCAATACGCCGGAGTACAAGCCCAGCGCCTCCTACGGTCGCAACTGGGGCTATTATGTGGGGATGGATTCCATTGCCAAGTACTACGTTGTGGACCATACAGCCAAGCAGTATGCGGATTTGGAGGCCATTCACCGGGAAAACCCTCAGGTCCAGGTCAACAACCGGAACTTGGGCTGGGGCTGCACTGCCTTCCACACGGTGACGACGCCTATGATTTATATTGCCGGGGATGGGCGCACCGCCCGGGGCCTGTGGTATGTGGCCGGACAGGAGACCCATATGGAGCCGGACGGCACGGCGAAGGCCTACTGGACCATGGACAACATGGCTGCGGATTTTGTCAAGGAAAGGGGCAGCTGGAAAATCTGGCATCTGGTGGTTTGCAGCGATTTCTTTGTGGAGGCAGGGACGGACTTCAAAACCGGCACCCTGGAGCCGCTGACCGGCCCGGATCCCTTCCGGGAGGAGTTTGGCACCCCGGATATTCCCATGGTGGTCCACAATCCCAGGTACAACCTTTCCGACAACTATCCCCCGATGCCGCTGCCCTATGACACCTATACCGTGGCCGGCAGCATGGCTCCGGAGGGCCATCCAAACTTCAAGAAGGGAGGCGCTGGGAAATGAAGACCCATTTGAGCCTGCACCAGCGTATCCACAATGCCGACGCCAGTCAGCAGGTGGAAAACCTAAAGGCAATCCACGCCTATACTCACGCCAGAAACTGGCCTGTGGAGGAGTGGAGCAACATCTGGAATCTCTCCGAGGATTGCTCCTGGGCCCATGGCTTTGGCCGGTGGAGAGGGGGCTATAAGGTCTATCTCAACTCCGTCACGGAATGGGATATTCCCACCTTTACCAACTACATGAAGCTCTATAAGCTCTATCCGGACGTCATGGGTATGGACCCTCGCCCGCTGAACTTCTCTCCGGTGCATAATCTGTCCAGTGACGTCATCGAGGTGGCGGACGACGGAAAATCCGCGCGAGGCGCCTTCCTGACGCCTGGCAACATCTACGAGTATTTGAAGCCCCAGCAGCGCCGCCGGGCCATCTTTATGTGGGAGCGCTACGGTGCCGACTTTGTGCTGGATGAGGACGGCCACTGGAAGTATCTCCATGAGCAGGTCTGCCCGGATTTCCAGGGGAACTATGACAATGTGAACTGGGGCCTGGAGGCCTATCAGACGGCCACGGATCCCAACCATCGGAACTCCGCCGCCCCTCCCCCGGACGCGGATTCCGCGGGACATCCGGAGGGGGTCGATGGGGGCGGCAGCGCAGGAGCCAAGCCTGAGGGCCCGCCGCCGGATACCGGGGCAGCCGGTCCCCGGGACATGATGCTGGACGATCCCGGGCCGCTTCACCGGGAGTACGAGTTCCTGATGCCCATCCAGAACACCTGCCCCTGGCCGGAGCCCTATGTGACCCTGGATAATCAGAACACCTACACCAGCTTCCTTGGCAAGGAGCGGTATTCCGACGAGAAAGCATCTGCTTTAGCAGAGACATAAACAGAACCAAATCAAAAGAAGGAGGAACCTACGATGAAAACGAAAATGAGTTTGTTACTGATCGCCGGGTTGCTGCTGGGCCTGCTTGCGGGCTGCGGCAGCCAGCCTGGCAGCGCCCCGGCGTCGGTCCAGCCCTCGGCGGAGCCCACTGCGGCGTCCGAACCGTCTGCCGCCACGCCGGAGGAGACATCAGCGTTAGAGACGGAGGCATCCGCGGCAGAACCAAAGCTGGAGAAGGTTCCGGTGGAGCTGCCTCTGACCCAGGAGCAGGTGGACTATTCCATCTGGTACAATGAGCCCTTTACGGATTATGTCAGCGACCCGGCGCAGGACGTGAATGTGTTCCGGCTGCTGGCGGAGCGGACCAATATCCATCTGAACTTTGTGCTTACCACCGTGGAGACGGCCAATGAAAAGTTCCAGCTGCTGTTTGCGGCGGACGATCTGCCGGACATTATCACAGATGCCATGGCCTACTACACCGGCAGCATCGACGATGCGGCCACCAAGGACAGCTTCCTTTTGGACTATTCCCCCTATCTGGAGGAGATGCCCAACTATGCCTACGTGCTGGAGGAGTACAAGGATGCAAAGAAGGCCATCACCAGTGCGGAAACCGGCGCAATGGTGGCATTTCCTGAGATCTACCAGGACGTGGGAGATGAAAGCGGCTATATGATCCGGAAGGATTGGCTGGATGCCCAGGGAATGGACGTTCCGGAGACCTACGATGCGCTCCACGACGTGCTCCTGGCCATCTACCAGGAGACAGGCGCCGGTCTGGAGCTGATCGCCAGCGGCGGCGACGGCATTCTGGGCGCCGGCTACGGCATCAATGCCACCCTGGACAACGATACTTTGGAGGGATGGTACGTAAAGGACGGAACGGTCCAGCTGGGTATTTTGCAGCCGGAGTTTCGGGAGTATCTGGAGATGGTCACTCAGTGGTACGGGGAAAAGATTATCTACCAGGACTTTGTCTCCTCGGACCGGGGCGACCTGTCCCAGCTGTTTGGCGGACAGTATTCCGTCACCGTAAAGCCCCCTGAGATCATTGAGGTGGCCAATATGGTGATCTCCGCTCCCATGGTTCCTGTGCATATGCCAAAAAAAGAGGCGGGACAGACCATCCACGTCTGCGGCATGGAGACCTCGTCTCTCATGGATGCCAACGCCTGGAGCATCAACGCTGCCGCAGAGAATCCCCAGCTGCTGCTTCAGATGATCGACTACATGTTCTCCGACGAAGGCTTCTACCTGATGAACTACGGCGAGGAGGGTGTTACCTACGAGATGCAGGACGGCAAGCCTGTGCTGACGGATCTGGTGCTGGCCAATCCTGACGGACTGGACTTCTCCCATGCGGCATATCTCTACGCCACCTCCAACCGGAGCCGGATGCCCTTCGTGTCGGATTTCCAGCGGAGCTTTGCCAAGTTTACCCCGGAGCAGTGGGATGCGGTGGAGTTCTACAGCGAGGACTGCGATCACACCATGGATTATCCCGTGGGCGCCATTATGAACACCCACCAGTCTGAGCAGTATAATACCGTTGCCGCAGACATCAACACGTACATCTCCGAGCATGTGCTGCAGTTTATCTATGGCCAGGAAGATCTGGCGGAGTGGGACAGCTTTGTGGAGACGGTACGCTCCATGGGCGTTGATACCGCCATCGAAGCAAAGCAGGCCGCCTACGACGACTATATGGCTTCGTAACCGACAAAATGAGCCGGCCGAAGGGAATTCCTTCGGCCGGCTCTTTGTGCAAAAGGGGACTTAGAACTCGCCCTTACCGATATAGTCCTGGACGTTGTCCTTGGTGATATAGGTGAGGTCGGTGTAGTGATAATACTCGGTGGTGCCGTTGGTGAACACCTCAGCCATGGCCTGGACAAGCTCCTGGGAGATGGCATCGGCGCGGTTCATCACGGTGAGCTCCATCTTGCCGTCGGCAACAGCCTGGATGGCGTCGTTCTGACCGGTGATGGAGTAGACCTTAATTTTACCGGTGAGGCCGGCCTCGTCAATGGCAGCCACGGCACCCATGGTCAGGTCATCGTCATAGCCCATCACAATGTTGATGGAGTCGCCCTCGGCCTGAATGTGGTTCTCCATAAAGGTCTTGGCATCGGAACGGCTGGAGTAGGCATAGTCGGCCTCAAGGATGTTGTAGTTGGTGTCCTTCATGGCCTCGGCAAAGCCAGCCTCTCGCTGAATGTAGTCGTCCAGGAAGGGAACGCCGGAGATCTGAACCACCTTGCAGCCGGCGTCCTTGCCGTTCTGCTCGATGACATACTTGCCGATCTCCTCGCACATGGCCTTCTGGTCCGGGCCGACGCAGGCTTTGACATACTGGCGGCCATTCTCGGACACGTCCAGAGCAGCCATGAACACGGGAATGTTGGCCTCAGCGGCGGTCTTGGCGATGTCGGAGTTGGCGGAGGGGTCACCGCCGAAGATGACCAGAGCGTCCACGGAGGCGTCGATCATCTGCTGGCAGTATTCCGCAATCTTTGCGGTGTCGGTCTGGGCGTCAAGAATCTTGCAGGTGCCACCGGCGGCCTTGACGAACTCATCCAGCTTGGTGCCGATGAGGCCGCCCCAAGGAGCAGCGCCGTTGATGGTCACATAGCCGATGGTCTTGCCGCTCATGGCGGAGTTGACATCCACATCCCCGGCGGGTGCGGCGGCGGTGGAGCCGGCGGCCTCTACGGGGGTGGAGTCGGCGGGTGCGGCGGCGGAGCTGCCCTTGTCAGAGCCGGATCCGCAGGCGGTCATGGCCATGAGCATGGACAGGGCCAGCAGCATGGCTGCAATTCTTTTCAGTTTCTTCATTTGAGATTTCATCCTTTCGTATATTTGATCCCCTGATTGGGTGGTCAACTGGATTATTCGTCCACAGACTTGGAGCTGGTGAACCGATCGATCACCAGAACGGCGACCAGCAGAATGCCGGTGATCAGGTTTACCATGTCGGTGCTCAGGAACATGACGCTCATCATGGTGGAAATGGCCCGCATAATGAGGACACCCAGAAGAATATGTACCACGGTGCCCTTGCCGCCGGACATTTTGATGCCGCCGATGACGCAGCAGGAAATGGGGAAGGTGCTCAGGGAGTTGCCCTGGGTGTAGATGGTGTAGCCGTCAAAGGAGACCATCAGGAAGCCGGATACCGCCGCCAGCACACCGCAGAGAATGTAGGTAATCAGCACGGTCTTGGATACGCTGATGCCGGAATAGGAGGCGGCCTCAGGGTTATCTCCCACCACATGGAGTCGATTGCCAAACCGGGTCTTGTACATCCACAGGCCCAGAAGCAGGACAATCACCACAAAGAGAATCACCGAGGGGGTCAGCCATCTCTGGCCCAGCAGCTGAGTTTTGGCGATGACCTTGACGGTGTCCGCATCCGAGGGAGCGAAGGAGCTTTGGGCGAAGTTGAACACCAGTCCCTTAAACAGATAGTTGGTGGCGATGGTGGCAATCAGCGGAGAAACGCCGATCTTTGCTACGACGAAGCCGTTGAGCAGACCGGTGACGGCACCGGTGAGCAGTGCCACAACAATGGCGACGACCAGGGAGAGAACGCTGTTTCCTCCGGTGGCCTCGTAGATGGCATTAAAGCTCAGCACCGTGGTGACGCCGGCCAGGCCGGCCTGGAATCCCACAGACAGATCAATATTGCCGGTAATCATCACTAGTCCCAGACCCAGGCAGATGACGCCGTAGATGCTGGAATAGACGATGACGTTGTAAAAGCCGTTTTTGTAGCCGTCTACAAACAGAAAGCACACGGCCAGAAGCACAGCCAGGATCAGCACGGAGTTATTGTCCTTGATTAGCCGAAGCGTTTGGGCGCGGCCCTGCTTTACTTCTTTTTCCACAGCTTGATCCCCCTTTCTTTCAGTACGTCAATGGACAGGGCGGACACCATGATGATTCCCATGATGACCCACTGAACATAGGTGGACAGATTCAGCTGGGTGAAGCCGGCGGAGAGCACACCGTAGAACAGTACGCCGATGATGGAGCCCCAGACGGAGCCCTTGCCGCCGGTGACGGAGACGCCGCCCAGCACCACAGCCAGAATGATCTCCATTTCCTTGCCGCTGGCGGCCTGAGGGTTGGAGCTTTTTACGTTGGCCATCATCAGTACGGCGGCAAATCCGACGCACAGGCCGGTGATCACATAGCTGAGGGTGGTGTTCCGCTTGGCGCGGATGCCGGAGAACCGGGCCGCCACCGGGTTGGAGCCGATGGTATAGAGCTGCTGGCCGAACACGGTGCGGCTGAGCAGAAGGCCCAGAATCACGGCTACGACCACAAACCAGACAATGAGAATGTGGACCGGACCGAAGGAGGTGACGCCCACTGCCTGAAACAGCGGATCGCAGTTGTCCGGGATGACCAAAATGGTGCCCGAGGAGATCCGCAGGGCCAGCGCCGTAAAGATGGAGCTGGTGCCCAGGGTGGTGATAAAGGAGTTGAGCTTTACATAGCTCACCAGAATGCCGTTGAGCAGACCGCAAGCTGCGCCGGCGGCAATGGTACCGAAGATGCCCAGCAGCCCGTTGTCCGTGGACATCATGATCTTGGCGCAGACACAGCACATAAAGGTCAGCATGCTGCCTACGGACAGGTCAATGTTGCCGGTAATCATGACCAGGGTCAGGCCAAAGGCGATAATGCCAATGTAGGCCTGCTGCCGGAGAATACTCATCAAGTTGGCGGGAGTGATAAAGGTCATGCCGCCGCTGCCCTTGGTGATGGTCAGGACAATCTCAAAGAGTATGATAATGACCACCATGGCCAGGAACATGGCCGCGCCGTTTAGGCTCATAAACCGGCTCCACAGGGAGCGGCTGTCCTTGGATTTTACTGGGGACTGACTCATCTGTCTGCCGCCTCCTTTCCGCCTTCTGCCCAATCGGGCTTGCTGCCCAGCGCACAGGAGAGCACCTGCTCCCGGGTCAGATCCGAGGTGATATTGAGCTGTGCAGTCTTTTTCCCTTCGGAGATGGTGACAACGCTGTCGCAGACGCCCATAATCTCTTCAATCTCCGAGGATACCACAATAATGGCCATACCCTGCTTGGCAAGATTGGACAAAAGACCGTAGATCTCAGACTTAGAGCCCACGTCGATGCCGCGGGTGGGTTCGTCCACAATCAGGACCTTGGGGTGCATCATCAGCCATTTGGCCACGACCACCTTCTGCTGGTTGCCGCCGGAGAGATTACCCACCAGCTGGTATACCGAGGGGGCCTTAATGGAGATGGACTCCATATATTCATCGGCGGCAGCCCGCTGGGCCTTTCGGTTGATGACCCCCAGCTTGGACAGCAGTGGTAGCCGTACCAGCGTCATGTTCAGGAGAATGGAAAGCTTCAGGGCCAGACCCTCTTTCTTTCGGTCCTCTGTGCAGAAGCCGATGCCTGCATCAATGGCGGCAGCGGGATCGCCGCCCCGGAGTTTTTTCCCGTCCAGAAGGATCTCGCCGCTCTGGTATTTGTCCACGCCGAAGATGGCGCGCATGATTTCGCTGCGTCCGGCGCCCACCAGGCCGAAGAATCCCACCACCTCGCCCTTGCGGACGGTAAAGGAAATGTCCTCAAACACGCCCTTCCGGGTCAGATTTTTGACCTCCAGCATGACGTCGGTGATCTCCGCAGGCTCCTTCTGATAGAGGTGCTGGAGAGGACGACCGATCATGTTGGCAATCAGTTCCTCCTGGGTGAGTTGGGATTTGTCCTTGCTGATGATGTTCTTGCCGTCTCGGATAACAGTGATCCGGTCCGAGAGGTACATGACCTCGTCCAGCTTGTGGGAGATGTAGACCACGGCGATGTTTTTGGCCGTGAGCTTCTGGATAACGGAAAACAGCGTCTCCGTCTCCGACTCGGAAAGGGAGGAGGTGGGCTCATCCATAATAATGACCCGGGCATTTCGGGTCAGGGCCCGACCAATCTCAATCATCTGCTGCTGACCAACGGACAGGTCTCCGGCGATGGCCCGAGGGGAGATGGAGAGATCCAGCTCCTTTAGAATGGCGTCGGTCCGCTGATACAGGCTTTTATGGTCCACCAGACCGCCTTTCATGGGAAGATTCCCAATGAACAGATTCTTTGCCACGTCCAACTGAGGCGCAATGGATAGCTCCTGATAGACACAGGACACACCCAGCGCAATGCCCTCCTGAGTATCCTTCAGGTGAACCTCCTGGCCGTCAATGAGATATTTTCCGCCATCGGGGGCATGGACGCCGGTGAGGACCTTGATCAGGGTGGATTTTCCCGCACCGTTTTCCCCGCACAGGGCATGGACCTCGCCCTCTCGTATGTCAAAGGACACGCCGTCCAATGCCTTTACGCCTGGAAATATTTTTGTAATACCCTGGCACTGGATGATGGTTTTTGCTTCAGGCAATTTTCATACCTCCAATCTGTTTTCGGCAAATTTGCCAAAAGCCCTTTTTAAGCTACGGTTATTATAGTACAGATTGGCGGCGTTTTCAATTAGTAATTTCATATTTTCGTAACATTCTTGCCGAAGCGTTGCCGACGCCGGAGAGAATTCGGAGAAATGACGGGGCGAAGCCTGGAGACCATGGGGAAACCCTTGAAAATTCGGGACATAGCGGCCTCGACCCACCGTTTTTGAGGTGTGAGATTTGTCGCAAAAAATGTGGGCCGCAGTTTTTTCGTAGTCGAAACAAGAATTCCAGCTTTTCAACCTGCCGTGCGCGTGGTAAGGTGTAGCCAAGACAACAGGACGTCTTGTCCCGGAGAGAGTCTGATTTTTGATGTTTGAAAGGAGTAAACCAACATGGAACTGAACCTGGAACAGATCAATGCACGGCTGGAAGCGTTGGAGCTGGAGGCGGAGAAGGCTCGGGCCTATCGCGACTGCCACAACATTATGAGCACCTATTCCTACTACCACAGCGCCAGCCGTCATCGGGAGTATATGGAGCTTTGGGCCAAGCGGGAGGACTGCACCTTGGAGATGCCCTGGGGCATCTACGATGGCTACGACAGCATCTACAAGTGCTATGTGGTGGACCACGGCAGCCGGGAGGACATTCCCAAGGAACGGCTCTATGGCCGGGACGCCAAGCCCATGCTGTTTATGCACCATCTGGATACCACGGTTCTGGTGGTGGCGGATGACGCCATGACGGCCCGGGGTGCGTGGCTTTCCCCCGGACATGCCACCGGCCCGGACTTCGAGCATGACGATCAGTTCAAGGCCTCTTGGCAGTTTAGCAAATACGGTGTAGACTTTATCAAGGAAGACGGGGTGTGGAAGATCTGGCATATGCGGGTGTACCCGCTGTTCAAGGGCCCTGTGGGAGAGGACTGGGGCAAGGCAGTACCCTTCCGTATGGATGATTACATCGACTCCACCATGAAATGCGATCGGCTTCCCTCTGAGGTACCCTTCGGCTTCCGCAAGGGGATGTCCTATCCCGCCGATCAGCCCGATCCTCCCAAGGCCTACAAGACCTTTGCCGATGTGGGCGAGAGCTTCTTTAAGGAGCTCAACCCTAAAAAGTAAAAGAGTTCCGGGGCAGATTTTCTCTGCCCCGGAATGGCGGCGCTTTAGGTTGCAGCCAGATGCTGCTCCCGATAGGCGCCGGGTGTGATATTCTCATATCGTTTGAAGGCCCGTGTCATGGTCCAGCTGGTGTTATAGCCCACCCGGTCGCCGATTTCATAGACCGTAAGCTCCGTTCCCGCCAAAAGCCGCTTGGCCTCGGCAATGCGCAGCTTGTGGATGTAGTCCACCAGCCGGTCCCCGGCGGCGGCCTTGAAGCTCCGGGAAATATAGGACTGGCTCATGCCAAACTGCTCGGAGAGCAGGTACAGACTGAGATTGGGGTCTGCATAATGGCTGCGGACATAGGCCACAACGTCGTCCATACCCGCAGCGGAGGCGGTGGAGTCCTGAGGGCTTTCCAGCAAGGTGAACAGACTGTGAGCGGTGCTTTTCATGTCCTCCAGACTGCTGGCACACGCCAGACGCCCCAGTGTGTCCTCCAGATCATCCCGCATCTCCGGCTTGACGCCGTAGATGGCCATGGCGAATTGGAGCCGCAGGCTCATCTTCTGGCGCAGCAGTCGAATGGAGTCCAGGGACGCCCCAAATTCCCGGTCCAGAATCTCAACAAAAACCGCCTCAGCGGCTTCCAGATCCCGCTTGACCAGGGCGGTAAAGAACTGCTGATCCAGCTGCTCCAGGCCCTGCCGTACATCGGTTTGCAGCTCGGAGGTCACGTCATCCATGGTGACCACAGGCAGGGCGCTGCCGGACAGAGTGCCGTAGTCCAGCAGGGTGTTCATATCGTCCACTACCCGGCGAAGGGTCCGGATGTCGGTAAAGGGCTCGGCCACCGCAATGCGGACCTTCAGGCCCAGCGTGTGGTAGAGCGTTTCCACGGCATCCAGGCACGTTTGAAAAATGGCCGCTTTTTTCTGCTGCAGTTCCCCCAGAGCCGTGGAAGTGGTGGTGCCGGAGAGGTTGATAAAGCAGATCATATCTTTATTGTACTCCGTGCAGCAGCCAATGTCTCGTTGATTGATGCCGGCCTCCACAACGGTGCGAATACGGGCCATGATTTCTATGTAATCCATGCCGGCGGGATTTTGCGGAGTGCCCCGGCAGGCCTCCTCCAGATTGTCCACCGTGATGTAGAGGACCGTGAACCAGTCGCTGTACATCTTTAATACGTCGCTGTGGAGCAGAAGATTGGCCCGCTGCCGCAGATCCAGAAAGTCGTTTTCCACGGAGTGATCCGCCAGAAACCGTGCGATCATGAACTCCTGATTCCGATGGATGTTTTCCGCGTCGGTGGACCGCTTGAGCCGAAGGGCGTCGCACAGCTCACCAACCAGCATGTCAGGGGTGTGGTGAACCTCTGTGCCGGAGATTACGGTGGCAGCCTGTGCTCGCAGCGATGCCATCTGCCGCCGTTCCATGGCCCGGCACAGCAGAAATGTCCCGGTTCCGGCTGCCACACCAAAAATGGCGGCACTCCAGACCGGCAGAATCCGGCCCAGGAGACAGGCTGCGCCTGTAAGCAGGAACACCGCTACCGGCAGGAGCCAGCGCCTCCAGGCGCCTTTGCGTTGGGTCATCCTTCATTCCCTCCGTTCCACTTATGTTACCGTTGAATATTTCGCAAACGCTATTATACCATGGGTTAATTTTCGTGACAAGTCTTATCCGGCACCTGCAAGGCAGGTTAAAAAGAAAAGAGGTATGAGTTATGAAGAAGTTCCTAGCATGGCTGCTCTGCACCGGTATGCTGATGACGTTCCTGGCCGGTTGCGGCGGTGGCAACGACAGCACAGCCCCAGTGCAGAGCGCACCTACCCCGGAGGAGGCATCCACGCAAACCGAGGCACCGGCCCAGAGTGCAGATCAGCCGGAGGCCTCCGCCGCGGAACCGACAGAGGCCTCTGCGGCAGAGACCGAGATTCCCCAGGCCGATGAAAGCACTACCCTGAACTATTTCCCGGTGGATGGGGAGACCATCTCCTGGTGGTTTAGCTATGTGGATGACATTACGCCGGATGACAGCCAGTTCTTCCAGCAGATGCAGGAGCGCACCGGAGTTACCGTTGCATGGCAGTGCCCCAACCGGCAGACCGCCGGAGAGAATTTCAATCTGATGATCGCCAGCGGCGACTGGACTGATATGGTCACAGGGCTGGGCGGCATGTATACCACAGGGCTAAACGGGGCCCTGGAGGAGGGGATTATCCAGGACCTCACCGAAGTGATCCAGGAGAATATGCCCGCCTATCGGAATGTGCTGGCTTCCAGCCGGGAATATACCATGGACACCATGCTGGACGACGGACGGATTGCAGCCATTTACGGTCTCCAGGCCGAGGGGTACCCTGCGTCCTTGGGCATGGCCATCCGTAAGGACTGGCTGGATGATCTGGGAATGGACCTGCCCCGGACTTATGAGGAATACCATGATGCACTGACGGCCTTTAAAAGCGAAAAGGGCGCAACGTCTCCGCTGCTGATTTCCGCCAGCGGCACCGAGAACAACAACTTCTGGTTTACCGGACACGGTGTCGCCGGGACCCTGGATCAGACTCGGGGCCTGTATCCCTTCTATCAAAAGGACGGAAAGGTCCATTTCTCCGTCACCGAGGATGGCTTCCGGGAGACCCTGGAGATGCTGTCCCAGTGGTATGCGGAGGGACTGATTTATAAGGACTTTATGTCTGGCGACATGATGACCAGCATGGGGATGGCCATGAGCGGCGAAACCGGTTTGTACTCCACCTTCCTGACCACCCTTAGCAATTCTGACGCGGCCACCGGCGGTCAGGCATGGCCGGCCCTGACCCCCTTGAAGCAGGAGGGGGATGAGATCCACTTCGGTCTGGCCCACGACCTGGTGGAGGGGGTATCCGCAGGTACCTGTATCACCGCCACGGCGGAGGACACGGAACTCTGCGCCCGCTGGCTGGACTACCTTTACACCGCCGACGGCCAGCTGCTGGCAAACTACGGGGTGGAGGGTGTGAGCTTTGAGTATGTAGACGGCAAGCCTCAGCTCATGGACATTGTACTCAACAACCCCACCTATGGCACAAATGTGGCGCTGAACTATTATGCGCTGAATATCGCCATGGGGCTGCTGGATTGGTCCCGTACCACGGTCACCTATACCGACGCTCAGAATGCGGCGCTGGAGATCTGGTGTGAAGGGGACACGGACTACAACTATCCCACCAACGTCACCATGACCATTGCAGAGAGCGAGGAGTTCAACCGCACCTACAGCGACATTTCCACCAACGTCTCCGAGAGCGTGCTGGCCTTTATCACAGGCTCCAGGCCCCTCAACGATGAGACCTGGGAGGAGCTGGTCAAGGGAATCGAGGGCATGGGCATTCAGCGGTGCATTGACGTAAAGCAGGCGGCCCTGGACCGGTACCTGCAGCGTTAACAGGAATATTTAAAAAATGAGGCAGGACGCGGCGCGGTCCCGGAATGGGGCGGCGCCGTGTCCTGCTTTCTCCGGGATTGTGATTTGTTCTATGCATTTGGACAGTAGTGTGATATAATCACAAAGCAAATTTGATGAAAAAGGAAGGAAAGTATGCTCGAAATCATTTCGTCTGTCAACAGCGCGGTCAATGACTTCATCTGGGGTGTCCCAGCGATGATCTGTATCATTGGCGTGGGTCTGCTGCTGAGTATCCGAACCGGATTTTTGCAGATCCGCAAGTTCCCCTATGCCATCCGGGAGACCATCGGCCGGATGTTCCACAAGAAGGAGGCGTCAGATGGCGCCATGACACCGTTTCAGGCGGTGTGTACGGCCCTGGCGGCAACGGTAGGCACCGGAAATATCGCCGGTGTAGCCGGGGCCATCGCCATTGGCGGTCCCGGCGCGGTATTCTGGATGTGGTGCTCCGCCCTGTTGGGTATGTGTACAAAGTTTTCAGAGGTGACGCTGGCAGTCCATTTTCGGGAGCGCGGCGCCACCGGGGAACTGGTGGGCGGTCCCATGTACTACATTAAAAACGGCCTGAAAAAGCACTGGCACTGGCTGGCCATTCTCTATTCCCTGTTTGGCGTGCTGACGGTGTTCGGCACGGGAAATGCCACCCAGGTCAATACCATTATTACCGCGGTAGATGCGCCGCTTTTGCAGTACGGTATTTTGGCGGGAACAGGGCTCAATACGCTAAATCTGGTGATCGGTATTGTGGTGGCCATGCTGGTGGCCATGGTGCTGCTGGGAGGCATCAAGCGCATCGGCAGCGTCGCAGAAAAGCTGGTCCCCTTTATGGCTCTGTTTTATGTTGTGCTGGCGTTGGGGGTAGTGGTGCTGAACGCAGGACACCTGCCTGGGGTATTCCGGTCCATTTTTGCCGGAGCCTTTCAGCCGAAGGCCTTTACCGGCGGCGTGGTGGGCAGTATGTTCATCAGTCTGAAAAAAGGCGTCTCCCGGGGGATTTTCTCCAATGAGGCAGGTCTGGGTACCGGGTCCATCGCCCACGCCTGTGCGGACACCCAGGAGCCGGTGAAGCAGGGCCTGTTTGGTATTTTTGAGGTTTTTGCAGACACCATCGTCATCTGCACCCTCACCGCACTGGTGATTTTGTGCAGCGGCGTGACGGTGAACTACGGCGCTGCAGCCGGTGCGGAGCTGACCATTTCCGGTTTCACCACCACCTATGGCAGCTGGGCTTCTATCTTCACCGCAGTGGCCCTCTGCTGCTTTGCGTTTTCCACCATTATCGGGTGGGGCCTGTACGGCGCCCGGTGCATCGAGTACCTCTGCCGCACCAGTAAGGTGGTCCGGCCCTTCCTGGTGGTCTACTCCTTTGTGGCCATTTTGGGGGCCACCATGGACCTGGGGCTCCTGTGGAGCATTGCCGACACCTTTAACGGCTTGATGTCCATTCCCAACCTCATTGCGCTGCTGCTTCTGTCCGGGACGGTGGTTCGGTTGGTCCGGGAATACTTCAACAAGTAAAGAAAAACACCCTGGCCCACGCATGGTGAGCCAGGGTGTTTTCTACGTTATTATTCGCAGGTCAGTGCGACCATCACGATCTTTGCGGCCTGTCCGCGGGTTGCGGTATTGGTGGGATTGAGCTTGCCGTCATCGCCGTTGATGATGCCGTAGTGAACGGCCCAGGCGAAGGGGCTGGTGGCCCAATCAGCCACATCCTCGTAGTCCGGGAAGGACTTCCACTGGTTGTCACCGTCTGCGGGGAGGGGCAGCTCGTGGAGATAGGTCACAACATAGCGGTACAGCATGGCGACCATTTCCTGACGGGTGACAGAATCGTCGGGCCGGAAGGTGTTGTCGCCGTCGCCCTCTACGATGCCGTTGGAGGAGGCCCACTTGATGGCCTTTTCGTACCACTCGCCGGCCTTGACGTCGGTGAAGTTAATCACGGTGCTGCCCAGCGCGGGCTCGTCATCGTCCCACTGGGCCTCGCTATTGTAAAGGATCTGTGCCATCTGCGCACGGGTCAGGCTCTCCTCGGGGCCGAAGTTTCCGGTGTCATGGCCCTGCATGATCTTTTCTTCGGTGACAAAGTCAACGGCGGAATGATACCACTCCGCGGCGTCCACGTCAGGATAGTGGGTGCACTTGCCATCGGTGCGGCACACCACATTGACGATGCAGGTAGCGGTTTTCTCCCCAGCCTTTGCAGTGATGGTGGCGGTGCCGGAGGCCACAGCGGTAACGATGCCGTTGTCGGGATCCACGGAGGCAATGTACTCGTCGGAGGAGCTCCAGGCCACAGTGTCAGTGCTGGTTGCGGGGGTCACAGTGGCGATCAGCTTCTTCTGCTGATTCTTGGTCAGCGTGATTGTTTCCTCGGAGATGGTGAGGCCGGTGGCGGGAACCAGCGGCTTTACCGTCACGGTGCAGGTAGCGGTTTTCGCGCCAGCCTTTGCAGTGATGGTGGCGGTGCCGGGAGCCACAGCGGTGACCTTGCCGTCCTTCACAGTGGCCACGGCTTCCTTGTCGGAGGACCAGGTCACGGATTCCACGGCGCCCTCAGGAGCCAGGGTGGCGGTAAGGGTCTCAGTGCCGCCTACATAAAGGTCCAGAGCGGTCTTGTTCAGGGTTACGCTCTCCAGGGTGGCGACAGTGTACTTGCCGTCCTCACCCTTCACCTGGGTAAAGCCGTCGGTGAGAAACTCCTTGTCAACTTCCTTGCTGAACACGCCACCGGAAACGGCGACAACGGAAGGAGCAGCAGGGGTGGTGCCTTCAGGATATCCACTTCTGCCGGTGAAAACGTCGCCGGTGACGGTACCACCCTTGATCTCGGTGGTAGCAGCGACGGTAGCGTCAGTGTCATTGTAAAGATACTGAACAGAAGCGACATCGCCGTTTACGGTTGCGGTGCCGGAAATCACAGTCTTGCCGACTTCCTGGTCATCGGCACCAAAGTTGCCGCCCCAAGTGTAAACGTCACCGTTGAAGGTGCCGCCGGACAGGTCGGCGTTGCCCCAGTTCTGCACAGCCTGGTCGTCACCAGTAAAGGTGCCGCCGGTGATGGTCAGCCCGTTGCCCTCGTCCAGGTTCTCGTCGTTCTTGACGGCGATGAAGCCGGTGACAAAGGTTCCATCAGAGATGGACAGCTTGCCATGGCGGTTAATCACCAGGGAAGAGTAGTAGCCTTTATTGGTATCAGAGAACTTGAAGTTGCCGCCCTGGATGTCCATGGTGCCATTGTTGAATACGCAATAGTAGCTGTTGCCGCCAGAACTGCTGCTGTCAGTGCTGGCCTCGGCGCTACGGGTGAAGTTGCCGTTCAGGATGGTTACGGTTGCACCCTTGTCGTTGTAAAGGGCAGCCTTGCCATGGGTTACATTGTCCACGATACCTCCCCCACCAGTGGAATCCTTGATGGTCAATTTACCGTGGTTCAAAATGGTATGATCGTCTACGTTTTTCAGAGGAAAGCCCCTCAAATCAATGGTGACTTCCTCGCCAGCGGGAATCACAATGTTCTTGGTGACGCTACCCGGGAGTCCATATTCACCAGTGGTAAGGGTAACTGTCTTTTCTGCGCTGGCGAAAGGTGAGACTGGGCCAAAGGGACCGTCTGTCGGATTAGGTCCTACCTCGGTTGCCAGTGCTGTGGGCATCAGGCCGATCACCATGCAAAGTGCCAGCACAACGCCCAAAAGTCTGCGTTTCATGATCAAAAACCTCCTTAAATTTTCATACTCTCCATAACCACAAAATGTGAAGCAGGGAAACGGCGGCAGAAGCTGTTTCACCGCGGATTTATAACCGCATTGATAAACAAAATCCACAGCTGTGTCCAAACATCATTATAGCACGATGCAATAAACTGTCAACAGAATCCTGAAATAAAAACAACAAATTTTTTGGGGAATTTGGTGTCCAGTTTTCCCGGTTTTCCAGGGGATTTACAATCTGTTTACAAGTCGTTCAAACCTAGGTCAAAACTCTCCAATATACTGGATGCATCGAAGGTAAGTGATTCCACTTCCTACGTTTACAATAATTTTTTCATGTTTCTATTTCTCCTCTCTTTTACTCCTACTTTGCAAGGGCCGGCCCCGGGTTTTGGGGCCGGCTTTTGTCGCGTTTCCGCAGGGAAATGGGGAGGCGTTTGGACAGCCTGATGGAAGTATTCGGGTGAAATGGGAAAGATGCGGGATAAATATCAAGAAACGGAGCGAAAAATCAGGTCACACTTATAATGTAACAATTACAGTTGACGGCGTTATTGAATTGTGCTATAATGCAGGAAATGTCAATCAAGAAAAACCATAAAAAATAAAAACAAAAAGTGGGATGAATTGTAGCGGAAAGTAGTTTGCGCATAACAGCTCTGGGGGCTTCTATAAAACGGCCTTGCACGATGCAGTTTCCCACCCGGTGCAGGACCAAGGAGCGCTTTGGATCCTGCCCTTTTGTTTTGCCCAGGAAGGAACGGTTTTCATGCCGGGTAAGGGATGAGATGCCTATGAAGAAAACGAAACATAAAACTCGATGGGAAAGACGGCTGCTGGGGCTGCTGCTGGCGCTGGTCCTTGGGGCATCGCCGCTGTTTGGAATCAGCGGCCTTGCGGCGGAGGACAGCAATTTGGAGGAGGGCTCCCAGCAGGAGGCTGCGGTGTCGGTGCCGCCGGAGGAGCCGGAGCATTCCCCTGCCCAGGCCGAACCCTCAGGGGAGCCGGAGGAGACGACCTATACCGTGGTGCTCCACGATATGGACCCGGAGGGGAAGGAGGCCTTTCCCACGGAGGCGCAGGAGCCGCTGAAGCTGACCGTCCCGGCGGGAATGTCCTTGCAGGACTTCTTCACCCAGGAGAACACTCTGGTTGCCCCGGCCCAGGAGGGCCAGGAGGCGGCGGCCAAGTGCCGGTGGTATACGCTGGATGAGGCGGGGGAGAAGATTCCATGTGAGCTGTCGGAGGCGGTTGCCCAGAGCCTAGAGCTATATACCTACACCTACCGACTGACCCTCTATGGGGCCCCGGAGGAGGACGAGACGCCGGAGACCGCAGAGACGCCGCTGCTGTCCCTGACGGCCCGGGAAAAGATCCCCCTGGGGGAGGACGCCTTCACCCTGGAGGGAATCCAGTATGACACCAATATGGCCTGGTCTGACCGGGACACCGGGGAGACGCTTTCGCCTGAGGCGCTTCGTACCCAGGGCCTGACCCGAAACTACAGGGTTCAGGTGGAGCCCACGGCGGGCACCCAGGAGACGGAACCGGTGGATTCCACCGCACTGAACGTAGAATGCTATGTATGCATCAACGGAACGTGGACCCTCTTGAGAACCCTTCAGACAACAAAGACAGAAACATGGAGCGGTTCCACGAGGTACTACATCACGGCAGAGGAGCTGGAGGCGGTTTACGGCGGCTACGGCTTCCAGGCCAGCACATACAACGGGGAACGAATCTTCCCCCATGCCAAGACTACCGATACTGTGATGTGGGCAGACGCTGTTTCCAAGGGGACCGGTGCAGCGGCGAAAATCCCGCTGCTGAGCATCGGGACCCAGGCAAGGCTCTATTATGTTCCCCGCAACACTGGATATAACAGCTTTACCGGGTCGAAATCAATCGAGGATGCCACCTTAAAGCAGAAAAACGGCTTCTATCAGGTGGCCGTGCAGGACCCGTACCAGCTGTTTTCGAAAGAGGAGCTTCCCACCATTTCCCCGACGTATCAGGCAGGGTACTTCCTGTACGGAGACAAGATTTCGGTGACCCTTCCCCAGAAGGAGGGAGTCACCTGGAAGGCGGTCAATATCGCCACCGGCGCTTCCACGGCGGTGGCGTCGGGCCAGGAGATCACCGTTACCGAGTCCGTGTACCTGATGCCAATGCCCACCCAGGGGGACTACACTGTTCTATATCAGGCAGACGTGACCGGCTCCCTGGTGAATTTGGGCACCGAAGTAACGGCTGCGATGCAGACAGTGGTTCAGAACGGCTCTGTTGCAGGATGTCTGGTGCTTCTGGACAGCACCAACGGGGAAAGCTATGGGGTGCGATGGCCGGATTCCGACTGCGCAGTGGTCAGCGGCTTTGAAGGGAGAAAGTACCGCTACACCTTCCAGGGCTGGAAGGTGGGGGATACCGACGAGATACTGACGCCGGGAACAACGCTGACCAAAGCGCAATTTCTAAGCTATGTCGGGACCGGAAAGACGCTGACCCTAACGGCGGTATGGAGCCCCCTGGACACGAACAATAGAATCACCACGATCAACTTCTTTGTCAACAAGAGATGCGAAATCCTGGACTACAATGGCTCCACCAACAGCACAGAAAAGGACAACTACACCTTCGCCCTGTTTTCCACCAGAATTTATGGGACGCAGCTTGTGAATCCTGGCAGCTACAATAGTGGCGTCATCGTGCAGTCGGAGTCGGGGGTGAATGCCTATGCCACGGACCAAATTCTCCGAAAGAGCGTCACCACCCCAGTGGTAGACCGAAATGGTAACGCAACAGACATCACCCTGGAGGATTTTCCCTCGGATGAGGCGGTTATGGCCGAGATACGGGCAGAGATAAACAAAGGAACGGAAATTACCATTGACGGCCAAGTGATTCCCAAGGAGCAGGTCACCACAGACAACTTTACCGTCCGCTGGTATGTGCTGAAATATGAGAACTCCGACGGATGGCACATTGACGGAGTGCTGGTGGCCAAGGAGGCCACCCTGCGAATCACCAAAACCTTCGCCGGAGACAAGGCCGCCATCGACCAGGTGAAACAGGGAGATTACAACATCACCGTGGAGCACACGGAATCCGGCGCCACCACCACGGACTACACCCTGGTGCTGACCCCCCAAGGCCAGGCGGGGACCAACGAGACCGGCTATACCAGCTACGACGAGGCCACGGACACCTACACCTGGATTGTTATGGGCCGGCAGTGGCGGACCTACCAGGTCAAGGAGCACAACTTCACGGCGACGGACACCGAGAGCGTCACATGGCATAACTCCACCCGCTATCGGCTGCTGAACACCCCTGGGATGAGCGAAGAATGGCAGCCCTATACCGATTCAACAGGGATTGAGGTAAAGGCCGAGGCCTACGCCACCGATGTTCCCATCACCGCCTATCAGACGGTGGCCTTTGAAAACGTCTATGTACAGTCCGGAGTGCTGACCATGCGGAAGATCGACATGAACTCCGGCAACGGCCTCAGCGGCGTCAAGTTTAAGCTCAGCCTGGTCTCCGGGGAAACCCTGAGCCTGCACCGCAAGCCTGGAACCAACCAATATTCCACCGAGGTGGACGCAAAGGCCAACCAGGAGGGCTACACAGAGAAGGTGCCGGACAACACCGTGACCACGGATTCAAATGGCTATGTATACATTAAATTGGCGGTTCACGGAAAAGAGGGCAGCTCCACCAGCGAGAAGTACTATTTGGAGGAGTCCATTCCCACGGGCTACGAGGGCGCCACAAAAATCCTGGTGGAAGTGTCAGACCAGGGACAGCTGAAAGCGGTAGAATCAGTGGTAACAGAAACCGATGTGCCTACCAATGGAATTCCCTGGGTTTCCAGCGAGCAGGACGGCTTCCTCCTGACCATCCGCAATCGCTCCAAGCTCCTGACGGAGGTGGCCGCCCAGAAGGACTGGGGGGACACCAAGGAGAAAAAGGAGGTCGTTGTGGAGCTCTGGTGCAACGGAGCGAGAATGCCGGATACGGATACGGTCTCCTATGTTCAGAAGCTAAATGCAGCCAACAAGTGGACCTACAGGTGGGAGAACCTTCCCCTGTTTGTGGACGGCCACGTTGCCAACTACACCCTGCGGGAGGTGGCCATTGGAAACACGGCCTATGACCCCACGGCGGGAGCCGACGGCTATAAGGAATACCTGGTCACCTATGACGCCGCCCAGTATAAGCAGGGAGTGGACGGCCAATACGGCGCTGCGGCCATGTGGACCGGCTCGGACGGCGAAATGGTCTATGCGGACCATGCGCTGCTGGGCGTGAACAACCGAGAGGTGACCAAGGGCTCCATCAGCTTCTCCAAGGTGGACACCGGAGGCCAGCCCCTGGCGGGGGCGGAATTCAAGCTGTATTCGGATGAAGCATGCAGCCAGGAACTGGACACGGCCACGTCGGACAAAAGCGGCCTGGTGGTGTTCCAGCCTAAAATCACAGGCACCTACTATTTAAAGGAGACCAAGGCCCCCACAGGCTACAGCTTAGACGGCACGGTGTATACCGTGAGCATCAAGGGCACCAATGTGCTTATCCAGAAGCCGAGCCAGGACGGGACATCTCAGCAGGTCACGCGAATTGTCAACCAGTCTGCCATGACCCTGCACTTCTTGAAAACGGATTCCGCAGGGAATCAGCTGGCAGACGCCCAATTTACGCTGACCCCTCGGGGCGGCGCAGGGCAGGCCATAAATGTGACCACAGATCAGGATGGCAAGGCCACCGTTTCAAATCTGGAGGCCGGAAGCTATCGCATCGTCGAGACCCAGGCTCCGTCTGGGTACCGCAGGCTCGCCGGCGGGGTGACCCTGGAGGTGGGCACCGACGGAACCATGAACATCCGGGATGCAGCGGGGACCCAGTGGGCGCTCCAAAAGGACGAGAACCCGGACGGCTCCATCAGCTATACCCTGACGGTGCGCAACACGCCGCTATATGAGATTCCCACCGCAGGGGGACCCGGCGGCGGCTGGGTAGCCCTGCTGGGCACCCTTCTGATGTGCGGTGCGGCAGCTGCGGTGCTGCTGTGGCGCCCACGGGAGAAGAATTCTTAGGTTACCGGATTTCGGGACAGCCGAAATCCGAGAAATACAATGACAACAGAAAGGGAGAACAACATGAACAATACATGGAAGCGACTGGCTGCTCTGGTGTTGACGGCAGTCATGGTCCTGGGCCTGGCAGTGTCTGCCGGGGCAACTGATGGGGACGAGGCCGCAGCAGCGGCAATCACCGATACGACGCTGACCATCACCGGAGTGGCGGCAGGGGACACCGTGAATGCCTATCGGCTGATTGGTTATACCGACAATTCCTATAACGACTACCAATTTGACAACGCATTTAACACCTTTGTCAGTGAGAAGAACACTACCGGAAAGTCCAACGAGGCGTTTCTGGAGACTTCAGATGCAAACGCCCTGAAGGACCTGCTGGCCAGCTATGCCATGAATGGAACGCTTCCCGCAGTGTACAAGACAGAGACTTCTACTGTGGATCGTGTTAGCTTTACATTGGCCCCTGGCTATTACCTGTTTGTGGGCCAGACCACTGCCGGTAATAGCAAGCTGTATCAGGTGATGTCCGCCTTTGTGCAGGTGAAGCAGGGCAATATTGTGGTGTACGGCGGCGGGAACAAGTTGACTGCGGACGGTGGAGTGTATACGCTTGCGGCAAAGTCCGAAAATGGCCCCACCATTGACAAAAAGGTCTATGATAGCCGGGTGCAAAATGTGGATGACCTGGGTTCTGTGTGGAAAACCGCCGCAGCCGCGGCAGTGGGCGACACGGTGGAGTTCTATGTGAAGGTGGAACTTCCGGCCTACGGCAAGGGCGTCCACACGCTGAACCTGACTGTGGAAGATACCATGACGGGCCTTTCTTATGTGGAGAACTCGGTGAAGCTCTACAAGGAAGAAATCGGCGGAAACTTGAGCAATGAGATTACGACCCAGGGGGCTGTAACGGCAGCTGTGGAAGGCAATGTGGTCAAATTTACCCTGGACTATGACAAGCTGACCCCAGGCCATACGGAGACCCAGGTTTATATCCGGTATCGGGCGAAGGTCACTGATGAGGCAATCAATGCGGACAACTGCGCAACCAACACCGCTGTGCTGAAATATAAGGCAGATAATGATACGGAACACGAGACGGATGCGGTTTCTACGAAGGTCTACAACTATGCCTACCATGTGACCAAGGTGGATAACGAGAATCAGCCCTTGTCCGGTGCTAAATTCACCCTCTACAAGACCTATGCGGATGGCACATTGAAGGAGCCCATCGGCCTGGTAAAGGAGACCGATGCTCCCAATGCCTATTACCGTCTGGCAGAGGACGGAGAGGCAAATACCGTGACGGAAATCGAAGCTCCCTTTACGGTGAAGGGCCTGAATCTGGGTGAGTTCTACATGAAGGAAACCACCGTCCCCAGCGGCTTCTATACGCCGAAGTCTGGGGTAAAGGTTGTCCTGTCTGGTAATCGTGATGCCAACAATGAGCTCGACGGAAGCCTGATCGGCTGCAATGTGGAGTTGCTGGATCATCGAGATGTGGCTATGGCAACAGGTGTTATCAACGCAACCAGTAAGAACCAGTATGATGTAACCATCCGCAACAACCCCACGCCCATCCTGCCCACCACCGGCGGCCCCGGTACGGTGCTCTTTACCCTGGTGGGTGTGGCGCTGATGGTGCTGGGCGCCTGGCTGTTTATCTTCCGCCGGAAGAAGCACGCATAACAATGAAACCGAGAACGCCGGGAGAGCTTGCTCTCCCGGCCAACCGGCACCGAGGAGAGACCCATGAAGAAACGACTGATATATATGGTATTCGCCCTGATTTTTCTCGTGGGCCTCTCCTTGCTGCTGTACCCGCTGGTCAGCAATGCGCTCCAGGAAAAGCGCATGGGCCAGGTAATCGAGCAGTACACCCAGCAGGTGGAGGAGGAAGACCAGGACGCCCGGCAGTGGCTTCAAAAGGCCCGGGCCTATAATGCAACCCTGGAGGGGAAGGACGTTCCCGACGCCTTTGCGCTGATTACCCAGCAGGAGAGCGACGCCTATCGGGCGCAGCTGGCCTTCCGGGAGGACGGGGTCATGGGATATATTCAGATTCCCCGGATTTCCGTGAATCTGCCCATTTACCACGGAACCACCCAGGAGACCCTGGAACAGGGGGCGGGGCATTTGGAGGGCTCTGCTCTGCCGGTGGGAGGAGAAAACACCCACTGCGTGATCTCTGCCCATCGGGGGTTGCCCTCTGCCGCCATGTTCACGGATTTGGACATGCTGGAGCTGGGGGACCACTTCTATATCTATGTGCTGGACCAGGTCCTGGCCTATGAGGTGGACCAGATCAAGGAGGTCCGGCCCCAGGAGACGGAGGACTTAAACGTTCAGCCGGGACAGGATCTGGTGACCCTGGTGACCTGCACCCCCTATGGAGTCAATACCAAGCGGCTGCTGGTCCGGGGGCATCGGGTGCCCTATGTCCAGGAGACGGTCCAGGAGGAGACCCGGACGCCGGTGAGCTCAGTGCATACCCGCTATGGGATGTGGGTGCTCTGGGGGCTTTCCGTTACGGCGGTGTTGATTCTGGGAATGGTGTGCATCAGCCGCCGGACCAGGAAAAGGGAGGCGCCATGAGACGAATTCTGCGGATTGTGATTCCGACGCTTATTTTCCTGGTGGGACTTGGGGTCCTGCTCTACCCGGTGTTCAGCGACCTGTGGAATCAGCATCGACAGAACACGGTTATGGACACCTATCAGCGGACGGTGACGGAGCTGGATGAGGAGGACTACTCCGCTTGGCTGGAGGCGGCCCAGCGCTATAACCAGTCGCTGGACCCGGCCTTTCACGACGCCTTCACCGGGAAGGACCCAGCAGCGGAGGATCCCTATTGGAGCCTCCTGGACCCGGACGGCACCGGGATGATGGGATATTTGGAGATTCCAAGCATCAGCCTTCGGCTGCCGGTGTATCACGGCACCGGGGAGGAGGCCCTGCAAAAGGGCATCGGCCATCTGGCGGGGACGTCCTTGCCGGTAGGCGGGACGGGCACCCACTGTGTGCTCTCGGGCCATCGGGGGCTGCCTACGGCGCTGCTGTTTACGGACCTGGACCAGCTCACGACGGGGGATCGGTTCTATCTCCATGTGCTGGGGGAGGCCCTGGCCTATGAGGTGGACCAGATCTCGGTGGTGGAGCCGGATCAGGTGTCAGACCTGACTGGGACGCAAACCGGGGACTATGTGACCCTGCTTACCTGTACGCCCTACGGCGTCAACACCCACCGGCTGCTGGTTCGGGGCCATCGGGTGGCCATGGAACAGACCACAGCGCCCAAGGTGACCGTCACCCAGCAGGTGGTGCGGAGCTTCGGCTGGCGCGGAAAGCTCCTGCTGGCGATTGCGGCCCTGGTGGTGCTGGCGGTGGCGGTGGAATGGATTCGCCGGAAGGCCAAAAAGAAACGGTCATAGGGGATGACCTGGATGGAGGTTTCCATGAAAAGCAGATCGAATATGGGGAGATTCCTTCTTGGCGGTCTCCTTGCATTGCTCCTGGCGGCGGGCCAGTGGATGCCTGCCTATGCCACGGAGCAGATTGACGTCACAAGAGAGTGTTCTCTGACGCTGACCTGCGTCTATGAGGAGCTGCCCCTGGCGGAAATGGGGCTCTCCGTGTACCGGGTGGCCGGTGTGGACAGCTTTGGCACATTCACCTTGGAGGAAAATTTTCTTCCCAGCGGAGAGAACGTCAATGGCATCACCGAGGCCAGCCAGTGGAATGAAATCGCCCGGCGGCTCAGCAGCTGGGCCGGAGAGCAGAAGCTCCCGCCGGACCATGCGGCGACCACCGATGCCCAGGGTACGGCCCGGCTGGAGCCTTTGGCGCCGGGGCTGTATCTGGTGGACGGGGGAACGGTCACCAAGGACAGCGGGACCTATACCTGCGCACCGTTCCTGATCTCCGTGCCCAATCTGGAGCCGGACCAGGGGTGGAGCTACGCCGTAACGGCAAAGCCCAAAATCGGATTTACGCCGGCTCCTCCCAGCCCCTCGGGGGCCCCGGAGCCCAGCGTGTCTCCCGGCGTGTCCCCAACGGTCAGCCCTTCGGTGTCTCCCAAGCCGGGAGAGGACCGGCTCCCCCAGACGGGACAGTGCAACTGGCCGATTCCGGTGTTGGCGGTTTTGGGCATGATCCTGGTGACGGCGGGGGTATATGTTTCCCGGAGGAACCGTCATGCATAAGAAGCTGGGGACCCTGCTGATTGTCCTGGGAGCGCTGTGTGTGGCCGGGGCCGTGAGCCTCTATCTGTTTAACCGGGACCAGGGACAGCAGGCCTATGAGATAGCGGAGGCCCGGATGGCGCCGCTGACGGAGGCCATTGCCCGGAAGGCCCAGGCGCCCGCCCGGCAGGGAAGTGCCTGGGAGATGCCGGAGGCGACCGATTCGGCGGAGGACCTGCCGGAGGAGGGAATCCTGGTGGACGGCCTTTGGTATCTGGGGTATCTCACCATTCCCGCCATGGACCTGCAGCTGCCGGTGGCGCTGAATCTGGAGGAGGACGTGCTGGAGGATATGCCCTGCCGGTATTCCGGCGGCCTTGAGACGAAGGATTTGGTGATTGCGGCCCACAACTATACCCGGCAGTTTGGGGAGATCTCCAAGCTCCAGCCGGGCCAGACGGTGGAGCTGACCGACGGCCACGGCCGGGTCCATGGCTATCAGGTGGAACAGGTGGAGACCCTCAGCGCCTATGAGGTGGAGCGTATGACCGCCGGAGACTGGGACATGACCCTGTTCACCTGTACCTACGGGGGCCGGGACCGCTGGGCGGTGCGGTGCCGGCAGACAATGGAATAATATACTTTCGGCGGGGACATCATGTCCCCGCCAATTCGTTTACACAGCTCTGAGGCTGTGTTTTTTGCATAAATCACTTGTGAAACGACAAAAAAGACGCTTGTTCCTCTCCATTGGTTCATGTTATAATGAATCTGTAGAATCTGAAATGAATCGTCCAAAGGAGGAGCCTATGAGAAAGAGATTATTTGGGATTTTTCTGATCCTGACGGCCTTTGTGGCGCTGTTTTGCGTCACGGCATCCGCTGCGGTCAGCGTCAAGGTGGGCGGCAGCGACAATCTGACAAACAATCCTGCCATCAAATCGGGAACCGTGACCTTTGATGGATCCACCCTGACCCTGGACAATGCCGTTATTGAGGCCACAGGTGTCGGGATTGGCCTGGAACTTACCGATCTGAATGACAGACTTACCATCGAGCTGGTGGGAACCAACGTCCTGACCGTGCATGAAGAGCGGTTTGGGTCTGCCACGGGGATCAGTGCAGATTACGACACAACTGCAGGTGCGCCGAAGGCGACCTTCCAGGGAAAGGGAGCTCTCCAGGTGAGGCTTCAGGAGGAGACGAAAGTAGAATGGGCCACAGGGATTGACACAAATAAAGTGAGCCTGGAATTTGCGGAGGAGGTAACCCTGGATGTGGAGAGCTGTGACGCCACGAAGTCCAGCTATGGACTGGTTCTCACGGGGACCACTGCGCCCTCTTTGACCATAAAGGATGAAGCGAAGGTCCGCCTGAAAAGCGGAGATGCAGAGGTATCCTCCGCCCTGTACTCCATGGAGGACCCCGAGATTGGCCCGAAAATTCTGATGCCACAGGATGGAAAGAAAGAATGGATAGACGGCTACGACTATTATACGGTTGTAGATAGCCAGGGAAATGTGGCCAGAGAGGTTGTGATTGGCAATCTGATCCCTGTCACCATCACTGCCCCGGAGGGAGTGGACTACAGCACTACCGGGCTGACCTTTGACGGCTATGCCAAGACCGGCAGTGTGGTAGAAATTACGGTTAAGTACCCGGGATATGGGGCCGACTTTGCGCTGACCGGAGCCACCGCTGGATCGGGAGATGAGACGTCTGTGGGCTTCATGGTAGAGAATGAGCCGGTGACTGTGACCATCACATTGACCCCGTTCCCCTATGAGATCACCTTCCACGCCAATGACGGAACAGAGGAAAAGGTCACCGTCAAGTCCACCTACGACCAGGAGGTGTACATGGCCGATGACCTGTTCCTGGTCCCCGGCAAGTACATCACCGGCTATAACACCGAGGCCGACGGCACCGGAGAGGGCTATATGCTCCGCACCGAGAGGAAGTGCCAGGACGATCACGGCGAAAAAGTGGCGCTCTACGCCCAGTGGGCCGACCTGCCCTTCCGGGACGTGAAGGAGGACGACTGGTTCCTGGGAGACGTGAGTTATGTCTACCAGCGGGGAATGGTCATCGGCACGGAGCTGGATGAATTCTCTCCCCAGACCAACATCACCCGGAGCATGATCGTTCAGATTCTCTACCGGCTGGAGGGAGAGCCGGAGGTGACGGAAGCCTGCCCCTTCGCCGATGTGCCTGAGGGCTATTACGCCGAGAAGGCCATCACCTGGGCCGCGGAGAAGAAGGTCATCCAGGGCTACGGTGATGGGAACTTCGGCCCCGAGGACGACATCACCCGGGAGCAGTTGGCCGCCATCCTCTACCGCTATGCGGGGCAGTACAAGGGCTTGGACGTCTCCGAGGCGGACAGCCTGAGCAAGTTCCCCGACGCCGATCAGATTGAGGACTATGCGGTGGCGCCGATGAAGTGGGTTGTGGCTGTGGGGATCATCCAGGGCCATGACACCGGCCTCCTGGCGCCCCAGGACATGGCCACCCGGGCAGAGGCCTCTGCCATGCTGCACCGGCTGGGCAATTGGATGAAGTAACCGAATAAAAGAAAATGTTCCCCGCTGCGAAGCATAAATCGCAGCGGGGAACTGCTTCCCTCCGGGGAGCAGGGCGTAAAAAAACGTGCCTCCCGTGGCACGGAAATCACATAGAAAAAAGGTTGACAAACCAGATAAAATGCGGTAGAATATTCACCTAGTATGCCATGTTGTAGTTGACAGACTACCCCATCATTTCGGCTTCATTATAACACAGGGGTTGTCCGAGAATCAATAGGCAGAATGAAAAAGCAACAACTTTGCCGGGCGTATCATTTGTTCGGCGATTTTCCCGGGAAACCGGGCAAGAAAGGTCGTGTGATGTTCCAATGGCGATGGTGAAAGACGTATACTATGGCAAAACTCTCAGAAAGTCTTATCAGAAGCACGATAATATTCTGAAAATGCCCAACATGCTGCAGATTCAGAAGGAGTCCTATGAGAACTTCCTGAAAACCGGTCTGCAGGAGGTATTCCAGGATGTAGGTGTGATTTCCGACTACACCGGAAATCTGGAGCTGAGCTTCCTGGACTTTACCATGAATGAGCCTCCCAAGTACACGGTGGATGAGTGCCGGGAACGGGATGCCACCTACGCAAAGCCCATTAAGGTCCGGGTGCGCCTCCTGAACAAGGAGACCGGCGAGATCAAGGAGCAGGAGATCTTTATGGGAGATTTCCCCCTGATGACCCAGGGCGGCACCTTTGTGATCAACGGCGCCGAGCGTGTAATCGTCTCCCAGATCGTCCGCAGCCCCGGTATGTACTACGGGGATACTGCGGATAAGGCGGACAACCATGTGTATACCGCCACGGTGATTCCCTATCGCGGCGCTTGGCTGGAGTACGAGACGGACCTGAGCAAGGTGTTCTATGTCCGCATTGACAAGAACCGCAAGCTCCCCATCACCTGCCTGATCCGTTCCCTGGGGGTGGAGTCCGACGGCCAGATTCTGGAGATGTTCGGAGAGGATCCCTTCCTGAAGGCCACCATCGAAAAGGACCCCTGCAAGACCAAGGCGGAGAGCCTGCTGGAAATCTATAAAAAGCTCCGCCCCGGCGAGCCTCCCACGGTGGAGAACGCCGAGAGCTATCTGGATTCGCTGTTCTTCGATGCCCGCCGGTACGACGTGAGCCGGGTGGGCCGCTATAAGTTCACCAAAAAGCTGCAGCTCAGCAAGCGCCTGGCGGGGCAGACACTGGCCCAGCCCATTGCCGATCCGCTGACCGGTGAGATTCTGGCAATGCCCGGAGATGTGATCTCCAGAGAGCAGGCCGAGGCCATTCAGGCCAAGGGCGTCAACGAGGCCACGGTGCTGATCAACGATCAGGAGGTCCGGATCTTCTCCAACCACATGGTGGACATGAAGAACTTCGTGGACTTTGACCCCAAGGAAGTGGGAATCCGGGAATGGGCAGATTTCCGTGTGCTCCAGGAGCTCATGGAGAACTACGCCGGGGACGACCTGAAGGAAGCCTGCCGGGAGCGTGTCAACGACCTGGTGCCCAAGCATATCACCAAGGCGGACATTCTCGCCTCGATTAACTATCTCCTGACCCTGGCCCAGGGCATGGGAACCACCGACGACATTGACCATCTGGGCAACCGCCGTCTGCGCTGCGTCGGCGAGCTGCTTCAGAATCAGTTCCGGGTGGGCTTCTCCCGCCTGGAGCGTGTGGTTCGGGAGCGTATGACCACCCAGGATCTGGACCTGGTCACCCCGCAGTCTCTGATTAACATTCGGCCTGTGACTGCCGTGATCAAGGAGTTCTTTGGATCCTCTCCGCTGAGCCAGTTTATGGATCAGAACAACCCGCTGGCAGAGCTGACCCATAAGCGCCGTATTTCCGCCTTGGGCCCCGGCGGCCTGAGCCGGGAGCGTGCATCCTTCGATGTGCGAGACGTTCATTACAGCCACTACGGTCGGCTTTGCCCCATTGAGAGCCCAGAAGGTCCCAACATCGGTCTGATCTCCTACCTGGCCTCCTATGCTGAGGTCAACGAGTACGGGTTCCTCACCGCCCCCTATCGGAAGGTGGACAAGGAAAATCATCGGGTCAGCGACGAGGTGCTGTACCTTACCGCAGACATCGAGTCCGACGCCTATATCTGCCAGGCCACTGAGCCGCTGGATGAAGAGGGGCACTTTGTCAATGCCCGTGTTACCTGCCGGTACCGTGAGGACATTATCGAGGTAGACCGGGACATGATCGATTATATGGACGTGTCTCCCAGAATGATGATCTCCGTGGCAACCTCCTTTATTCCCTTCCTGGAGAACGACGATGCAAACCGCGCACTGATGGGCGCAAACATGCAGCGTCAGGCTGTGCCGCTGATGGTCACCGAGGCGCCCATTGTTGCCACCGGTATCGAGCATCAGTCCGCAGTGGACTCTGAGGTCTGTGTGGTGGCCCAGGACGACGGCGTGGTGACCAGAGTCAGCGCAACGGATATTGCGGTTCGCTACGACAGCGGGGAAACCGCCAACTATAAGCTCACCAAGTTTGCCCGCAGCAACCAGGGTACCTGTGTCAACCAGCGGCCCAACGTCAATGCCGGAGACCGGATTACCAAGGGCGAGGTGATCGCCGACGGTCCTTCCTGCTCCAACGGCGAGATCTCTCTGGGCAAAAACGTGCTGATTGGCTTTATGAGCTGGGAGGGCTACAACTACGAGGACGCCATTCTGCTCAACGAGCGTCTGGTCCGGGAGGACGTGTTTACCTCCATTCACATTGAGGAGCACGAAACGGAGTCCCGGGACACCAAGTTGGGGCCCGAGGAGATTACCCGGGATATTCCCAACGTAGGCGACGATACCCTGAAGGATCTGGACGAGAACGGTATTATCCGGATTGGCGCGGAGGTCACCTCCGGCGACTATCTGGTGGGCAAGGTCACCCCCAAGGGCGAGACGGAGCTGACCGCAGAGGAGCGCCTGCTTCGGGCAATCTTCGGCGAGAAGGCAAGAGAAGTCCGGGATACCTCTCTGAAGGTGCCCCATGGCGAGAGCGGTATTGTGGTGGACGTGAAGCGGTTCTCTCGGGAGAACGGCGACGAAATGAGCCCTGGCGTCAACATGGTGGTCCGGGTCTATATCGCCCAGAAGCGGAAAATCTCCGTGGGCGATAAGATGGCCGGCCGTCACGGCAACAAGGGCGTGGTTTCCCGTGTGCTGCCCGAGGAGGATATGCCCTTTATGCCCGACGGTACGCCGCTGGACATTGTGCTAAACCCCCTGGGCGTGCCCTCTCGTATGAACATCGGACAGGTTCTGGATGTGCATCTGGGCTATGCCGCCCATGCTCTGGGCTGGAAAATTGCCACCCCGGTGTTTGACGGCGCCAACGAGAAGGACATTACCGCATCGCTGAAGCTGGCTGGTCTGGCAGAGGACGGCAAGACCGATCTCTATGACGGCCGGACCGGTGAGAAGTTCGACAACCGTGTTACCGTTGGCTATGTGTACTTCCTGAAGCTCCACCATCTGGTGGACGACAAGATTCATGCCCGTTCCACCGGCCCCTACAGCCTAGTGACCCAGCAGCCCTTGGGCGGCAAGGCCCAGTTCGGCGGCCAGCGCTTCGGCGAGATGGAGGTCTGGGCGCTGGAGGCATACGGCGCGGCCTATACCCTCCAGGAGATCCTGACTGTCAAGTCCGACGACGTCACCGGACGTGTCAAGACCTACGAGGCCATTGTCAAGGGCCACAACGTGCCCAAGCCCGGTGTGCCGGAGTCCTTCAAGGTTCTGGTGAAGGAGCTTCAGTCCCTGTGCCTGGATATTCGCGTGCTGGATAAAAACGGCGAGGAAATCGAGCTCAAGGACGAGGACGAGGATGATTCCACCGTTTACAGCGCCGAATCCAAGCAGCACTATGTGGTGGATGATGACAACACCATCAATGGTGAGGGCTACGCCATTGAGGATGAAAACGGCGAGACCATCATCAGCACCATTGAGGAATTCGCCGCCAACAACGAGTACAGCGACACTGGCGTGGAAACCAGTGAGGATGATTATTAAGAGGGGGGAAGATAAGTCATGAGCAACGCAACATTTGATGCCATTAAGATTGGTATGGCTTCCCCGGACATGATTCGTTCGTGGTCCTACGGCGAAGTGAAAAAGCCGGAAACCATCAACTACCGTACCCTCAAGCCCGAACGTGACGGTCTCTTCTGCGAGAAGATTTTTGGACCCACCAAGGACTGGGAGTGCCACTGCGGTAAGTATAAAAAGATTCGCTACAAGGGTAAGATCTGCGACCGCTGCGGCGTCGAGGTCACCAAAAGCAAGGTGCGCCGGGAGCGTATGGGCCACATTGAGCTGGCCGCTCCTGTGAGCCACATCTGGTATTTCAAGGGTATCCCCTCCCGGATGGGCCTGATCCTGGATCTGAGCCCCCGGGTGCTGGAAAAGGTGCTGTACTTCGCCTCCTATATTGTGGTAGATCCCGGTGACTGCCCCCTGAAGAAATATCAGGTGCTCACCGAGAAGGAATACCGCGACATGCGGGAGAAGTACGAGGACGACTTTAAGGCCGGAATGGGCGCCGAGGCAGTGAAGGAGCTGCTGGAGGAGCTGGATCTGGAAGAGCTGTCCGTCACACTGCGGGCGGAGCTGAAAAAGTCCTCCGGCCAGAAAAAACTCCGGCTCATTAAGCGCCTGGAGGTCGTGGAGTCCTTCCGCCAGTCCGGGAATAACCCTGCCTGGATGATTATGGACGTCCTTCCGGTGATTCCTCCGGAGATTCGTCCCATGGTCCAGCTGGACGGCGGCCGGTTCGCCACCTCTGACCTGAATGATCTCTATCGCCGGGTCATCAATCGAAACAACCGCCTGAAGCGCCTGATGCAGCTGTCCGCCCCGGATATCATCATCCGGAACGAGAAGCGTATGCTTCAGGAGGCGGTGGATGCCCTGATCGACAACGGCCGCCGCGGCCGTGCCGTCACCGGCGCCAATAACCGGGCGCTGAAGTCCCTGAGCGATATGCTCAAGGGCAAGCAGGGACGGTTCCGTCAGAACCTGCTGGGTAAGCGCGTGGACTATTCCGGCCGTTCCGTTATCGTGGTGGGCCCGGAGCTGAAGCTCTATCAGTGCGGCGTGCCCAAGGAGATGGCCCTGGAGCTGTTCCGTCCCTTTATCATGAAAAAGCTGGTGGAGGACGGTGTTGCCAACAACATCAAGTCCGCCAAGAAGATGATCGACAAGGGCAAGCCCGAAGTTTGGGATGCACTGGAGTTTGTCATCAAGGACCGTCCGGTTATGCTGAACCGTGCGCCTACCCTGCACCGTCTGGGTATTCAGGCCTTTGAGCCGGTGCTGGTGGAAGGCCGTGCCCTGAAGCTCCATCCCCTTTGCTGCACCGCCTTTAATGCGGACTTCGACGGCGACCAGATGGCAATTCATGTGCCGCTGAGCGCAGAGGCCCAGGCGGAGGCACGGGTGCTGATGCTCTCCGCCAACAACCTGCTCCGTCCCCAGGACGGCCAGCCGGTTACCGTTCCCACCCAGGATATGATTCTCGGCACCTACTACCTGACCATCGTCCGGGAAGAGGAAGGCACCGGAAAGGTGTTCTCCTCCGCCGATGAGGCCATGCTGGCCTACGATGCCAAGGTGGTTGGCCTGCATTCTCCCATTAAGGTTCGCATGAGCCGGGAGGTCAACGGCGAGATGTGTACTCGTATCATCGACGCCACCGTAGGCCGCTTGATTTTCAACAACGCCATCCCTCAGGATCTGGGGTATGTGGATCGTACGGATCCTGAGAAGTGCCTGGATTTGGAGGTCGGCTTCACCGTCGGTAAGAAGCAGCTCTCTGCCATTATCGACAAGTGCATCCGCCGCCATGGCTTCACCATCTCCACGGAGATGCTGGACAACGTCAAGGCCTTGGGCTACAAGCATTCCACCCTGGCTGCACTCACCGTTTCCATTGCGGATATGACCATTCCCGAGGTCAAGTACAGCCTGGTCAAGGAGGCAGAGCGGGAGGTCGTGAAGATCGACCGCCAGTACAAGCGGGGCTTTATTACCAACGACGAGCGGTATCGCCTGACGGTTGCTCAGTGGGAGGAGACCACCAACGAGGTCTCTGACGCCCTGCAGAAAAACCTGGGCCGGTTTAACCCCATCTACATGATGGCAGACTCCGGTGCCCGAGGCTCCATGAGCCAGATTCGTCAGCTGGCCGGTATGCGTGGTCTGATGGCCAACACCGCCGGTAAAACCATCGAAATTCCCATTAAGTCCAACTTCCGTGAGGGCCTGTCTGTCCTGGAGTACTTCATCGCGTCCAGAGGCGCACGAAAGGGCTTGACAGATACCGCCCTTCGTACCGCTGACTCCGGTTATTTGACCCGGCGTCTGGTGGACGTGGCCCAGAATATCATCATTCGTCAGAAGGACTGCGGCACCGACGAGGGCATCGAGGTGGCGGAGATTGTGGAAAAGGGCACTGTGGTGGATACCTTCGGCAACCGGATCCGGGGCCGCTATCCCCTGGAGAACATCTGCGATCCTGCAACCGGCGAGGTGCTGATCTCCACCGATCACCTGATGATGGAGGACGACGCCAAGCTCCTGGAGGCCCACGGCATCCACTCCGTCCGCATTCGTACCGTTCTGGGCTGCAAGGCTCGCAGCGGTGTCTGCGCCAAGTGCTACGGCATGAACCTGGCCACCTCCGAAGAGGTGAACATGGGCGAGGCCGTCGGTATCATCGCGGCCCAGTCCATCGGCGAGCCCGGCACACAGCTGACCATGCGTACCTTCCACACCGGCGGCGTGGCAGGCGACGATATTACCCAGGGCCTTCCCCGAGTAGAAGAGCTGTTTGAGGCCCGGAAGCCCAAGAAGATGGGCCAGCTGGCGGAGATCTCCGGCCGGGTGTCCATTGATGAGTCCCACCGCACCGCCTATCGTCCTGTGACCATTACCGCAGAGGACGGAGAGGTGAAGCAGTACCAGATCCCCTATAACATGGGCATGCGTGTGGTGGACGGGGACCGCGTTAGCCGCGGCGACCGCCTCACTGACGGCTCCCTCAGCCCCCATGACGTTCTGCGGATTTCCGGCCTGGAGGCTGTGCAGAACTACCTGATCCAGGAGGTTCAGGCAGTGTACCGTCAGCAGGGCGTTGACATCAACGATAAGCACATCGAAATCATCGTCCGTCAGATGATGCGGAAGGTGAAGATCGAGGATGCCGGGGATACGGATCTGCTCACCGGCAGCGTGGTGGATGTCTTTGAGTATGAGGACGCCAACGCCGCCGTGCAGAAGCGCATCGACGCCGGGGAGGAGGGCCTGCAGATGGCTACCCGGAGCTTGGTGCTTATGGGTATCACCAAGGCCTCTCTGGCCACCGAGTCCTTCCTGTCCGCTGCATCCTTCCAGGAGACCACCAAGGTCCTGACGGATGCCGCCATCAAGGGAAAGATCGATCCCTTGGAGGGCCTGAAGGAGAATGTCATCATCGGCAAGCTGATCCCTGCCGGATCCGGCATGGCGGTCTACCGGGACTATACCATCGGCACCAGCCCGGAATCTCCCGTGACCCAGGATATGATCGACAACGAGCAGTTCTAATCCTAATGTTGCAGCCTCCGGCAATATGCCGGAGGCTGCTTGCGATCTCCGGATGAAAATATGCAAAATGATATGCATGAAAGCCTTGACGAATGGGCATAATTTTGGTATAATCTTCTCGTTTGCGGGCGGCCGAATTGCGCCTAAATGCGAAAGGAGGCAGCAAAATGCTCGTAGAACTCCATACAAAAGACAAGGTTGTCGGGATGAAACAGCTTCGCAAGGCCCTGCTTGAGCATCGGGCCGAGAAGGTGTTTCTGGCCGACGACGCGGATCCAAAGCTCACCGCTCCGGTGGAAGCGCAATGTAAGGAATCCGGCGTCCCTGTGGAGACAGTCCCCACTATGCTGGAGCTTGGAAAGGCCTGCGGCATCGAGGTCGGGGCGGCAGTGGCGGCACTGCTGAAATCCCATTGATCCCAACAGACATTTGTCTGGGATAAAATATTCAACATCCAAGAAAGGAGGAAAAACATGCCCACTTTTAATCAGCTTGTCAGAAAGGGCAGAGAGGAAGTTACCTTCAAATCTACTGCTCCTGCACTGCAGAAGGGCCTGAATACCCTGAAGAACGTTCCTACGGATCTGGCTTCTCCCCAGAAGAGAGGCGTCTGCACTGCTGTTCGTACCACCACTCCGAAGAAGCCGAACTCTGCGCTTCGTAAGATCGCCCGTGTTCGTCTGACCAATGGCTATGAGGTCTCCGCCTACATTCCCGGCGTCGGCCACAACCTGCAGGAGCACTCCGTGGTTCTGATCCGCGGCGGCCGTGTAAAGGACCTTCCCGGTGTCCGTTACCACATCATTCGTGGTACCCTCGATACCCAGGGCGTCCAGGGACGTATGCAGGCCCGTAGTAAGTACGGCGCAAAGAAGCCCAAGGCCGGCAAGAAGAAGTAATTATCTTCTTTCCTGACAAATTAACACGTTGCGCGAGAAGCGCAAGGCACTGCCTTGCCCTGAGTCGTTTTAATATAGATTAAAACCTCTTGGCAGGCACCAACAGAGGCCACCTCGGCCTTTGAAGTACCTATGAAATCATACTATGAAGGAGGGAAGCGAAGTGCCCAGAAGAGGTAACGTTCCGAAGAGAGAAGTTCTCCCGGATCCTATTTATAATTCAGTTCTGGTTACAAAGCTGATCAACAGCGTGATGCTGGATGGCAAGAAAGGCGTTGCTCAGAAGGTTGTCTACGATGCTTTCAAGATCGTTGAGGAAAAAACCGGTAAGAGCGGCCTGGAGGCATTCACTGAGGCAATGGAAAATGTGATGCCTTCTCTGGAGGTCAAGGCCCGTCGTGTGGGCGGCGCCACCTACCAGGTTCCTATGGAAGTGCGCCCTGAGCGCAGACAGACACTCGGACTCCGCTGGCTGACCGCTTACAGCCGCAAGCGTACCGAGAAAACCATGAAGGAGAAGCTGGCTGGCGAGATTATGGACGCCTGCAACGGCGTCGGCAGCGCAGTCAAAAAGCGTGAGGAGACTCACAAGATGGCTGAGGCCAACAAGGCATTCTCCCACTACCGCTGGTAAGATAGGAGCGCAAACATGGCCAGAAAAACATCTCTGGAGAAAACCAGAAATATTGGTATCATGGCGCACATCGATGCTGGTAAGACAACCACTACCGAACGGATTCTGTTCTACACTGGTGTCAACCACAAGATCGGTGAGACCCATGACGGTTCCGCTACCATGGACTGGATGGCCCAGGAGCAGGAGCGTGGTATTACCATCACCTCCGCTGCGACCACCTGTTTCTGGAGTGGTTCCAAGCATCAGTACGATCCCCATCGTATTAACATCATTGATACTCCGGGCCACGTGGACTTCACCGTGGAGGTGGAGCGCTCTCTGCGTGTGCTCGACGGCTCTGTGACGGTCCTTTGTGCAAAGGGCGGCGTTGAGCCCCAGTCTGAGACTGTTTGGCGTCAGGCTGATAACTACCATGTTCCCCGCATGATCTACGTCAACAAGATGGACATCATGGGCGCTGATTTCTACAACGTGCTCAAGATGGTCCACGATCGTCTGAAGTGCAACGCCGTTGCCATTCAGCTCCCCATTGGCTCTGAGAATACCTTTAAGGGTATCATCGACCTGGTGGAGATGGATGCCGACGTCTACTACGACGAGCTTGGCCAGGACATGCGCGTGGAGGAGATCCCTGAGGATATGAAGGAGCTGGCTGCCGAGTATCGCGAGAAACTGCTGGACGCCGTCTCCGACATTGACGAGGAGATCATGATGCTGGTCCTGGAGGACGAGCCCGTTCCTGCTGAGATGATCCGTGCCGCCATCCGTAAGGGCTGCGTGGAGAACACCCTAGTCCCCGTGACCTGCGGTACCTCTTACAAGAACAAGGGCGTGCAGAAGCTCCTGGATGCCATCGTCGACTATATGCCTTCTCCTCTGGATATTCCCGCCATCAAGGGCGTGAATCCGGATACCGACGAAGAGGACGAGCGTCCCGCAGATGACAACGCTCCCTTCTCCGCACTGGCATTTAAGATTGCCACAGACCCCTATGTTGGCCGTCTGAGCTTCTTCCGTGTGTATTCCGGTCAGCTGGACAAAGGCTCCGGCGTCCTCAACAGCACCAAGAAGCAGAACGAGCGCATGGGACGTATCCTTCAGATGCATGCGAACCATCGGGAGGACATCGACCATGTGTACACCGGCGACATCGCCGCTGCGGTGGGCCTGAAGAACACCACCACCGGCGACACCCTGTGCGATCCCGATCATCCCATCATTCTGGAGTCCATGGAGTTCCCCGACCCCGTTATCCGCGTGGCCATCGAGCCCAAGACCAAGGCTGGTCAGGAGAAGATGGGCATTGCGCTGGCAAAGCTGGCGGAAGAGGATCCTACCTTCAAGACTTACACCGACGATGAGACCGGCCAGACCATCATTGCCGGCATGGGCGAGCTCCATCTGGAAATCATCGTGGACCGTCTGCTCCGTGAGTTCAAGGTGGAGGCCAACGTAGGCGCACCTCAGGTTGCCTACAAGGAGACCATCCGCAAGAAGGTCGATCAGGATACCAAGTATGCCCGTCAGTCCGGCGGTAAGGGCCAGTATGGTCATTGTAAGATCATCGTGGAGCCCAATGAGTCCGGCAAGGGCTACGAGTTCATCAACAACGTGGTTGGCGGCGCCATCCCCAAGGAGTATATCCCCGCCATCGATGCCGGTATTCAGGGCGCAATGCAGTCCGGTGTGCTGGCCGGCTATCCCGTTGTGGACGTGAAGGTCACCCTGTATGATGGCTCCTATCACGAGGTGGACTCCTCTGAAATGGCCTTTAAGATTGCCGGTTCCATGGCCTTCAAGGAGGCCTGCCGCAAGGCACAGCCTGTGATCCTGGAGCCCATTATGAGAGTCAACGTGATCGTGCCCGACGAGTACATGGGCTCTGTGATCGGCGACATCTCCTCCCGTCGTGGCAACATCGAGGGTCAGGAGATCGAAAACGGCACTGCCCGTGTCCGTGCCTTTGTGCCTCTGTCTCAGATGTTTGGTTACGCTACAGACCTGCGTAGCTTCACCCAGGGCCGTGGTCAGTACACCATGGAGCCCAGCCACTACACTGAGCTGCCCAAGAGCCTCCAGGAGGAGCTTGTGGCGAAGAGAAACAAGGACTAAATTTAGCTTGCTTTATCAGACAAAGTGGTGTATGATAAGGCTATCATAAATACCGTATTTTAAGGAGGAAAACCCAATGGCAAAGGCAAAATTCGAAAGAACTAAGCCCCATGTCAACATCGGCACCATCGGCCACGTTGACCACGGCAAGACCACTCTGACCGCTGCAATCACCAAGTACCTGTCTCTCCAGGGCAAGGCTGATTTCGAGGACTACGCTTCCATCGATAAGGCTCCCGAGGAGAAGGAGCGTGGTATCACCATCAACACCGCTCACGTTGAGTATGAGACTGACGCTCGTCACTATGCTCACGTTGACTGCCCGGGCCATGCTGACTACATTAAGAACATGATCACCGGTGCTGCTCAGATGGACGGCGCGATCCTGGTTATCGCTGCTACCGATGGCCCCATGGCTCAGACCAAGGAGCATCTGCTGCTGGGTCGTCAGGTTGGCGTGCCCTATATCGTTGTGTTCCTGAACAAGTGCGATCAGGTTGACGACGAGGAGCTGCTGGAGCTGGTCGAGATGGAGGTCCGCGAGACCCTGGCCGAGTATGGCTTCGACGAGGATGCCCCCATCATCAAGGGCTCCGCGCTGAACGCTCTGATTTCCGAGTCCACCGATCCCAATGCTCCCGAGTATGCTTGCATCAAGGAGCTCATGGACGCTGTTGACACCTATATCAAGACCCCCGAGCGTAACGATGACCTGCCCTTCCTGATGCCCGTTGAGGACGTGTTCACCATTTCCGGCCGTGGTACTGTTGCTACCGGTCGTGTGGAGCGTGGCGTCATCAAGAAGAACGAGCCCGTTGAGATCGTCGGCCTGTCCGATGAGAAGAAGTCCACCGTCGTTACCGACCTGGAGATGTTCCACAAGCTGCTGGACTACGCTGAGGCTGGCGACAACGTCGGTGCTCTGCTCCGTGGCGTGACCAAGAAAGAGGTCGAGAGAGGCCAGGTTATCTGCAAGCCCGGCTCTATCCATCCTCACACCAAGTTCGCTGGCCAGGTTTACGTCCTGTCCAAGGACGAGGGCGGCCGTCACACCCCCTTCTTCAACAACTATCGTCCTCAGTTCTACTTCCGTACCACTGACGTGACCGGTATCATCACTCTGCCCGAGGGCACTGAGATGTGCATGCCTGGCGATAACACCGTGATGAACGTTGAGCTCATCACCCCCATCGCCATTGAGAAGGGCCTGCGTTTCGCTATCCGTGAGGGTGGCCGTACCGTCGGCTCCGGCGTTGTTACCGAGATCTTCGAGTAATTAACACCCATAGAGACTGCCTCCTGTGAGGCAGTCTCTTTTTTTGCGGAAGAAACAGGGATTATCCCGAAAAGGCTTTCCATTTTGCGCCGGTCTGTGATATAATAGCAAGGTCACTTTTCGGGAAAGGGTTGTTTGAATTTGCTGCAACATATTCTCTATGTTTTTTTGATTTCTATGGTGCCTGTGATCGAGCTCCGAGGTGCAATTCCCGTCGGCGTTGGTCTGGGGCTTCCTTTTTACGCGGTATTCCTGACGGCGCTGCTGGGAAATATTGCTCCGGTGCCGATTCTGATTTTGTTTACCCGCCGCGTGTTTGAATGGCTGCGAAAGAAAAGCGACTTTCTGGAGCGTATGGTTTCCAAAATGGAGCGGAAGGCGGAGTCCAAACGGGACCTGCTGCAAAAATATGAGCTCCTGGGGCTGTGCATTCTGGTGGCCATCCCCCTTCCCGGCACCGGCGCCTGGACTGGGGCCCTGGTGGCGGCGGTGTTTAATCTGCGACTGAAATACTCCTTCCCGGCCATTGCGCTGGGGGTGCTGATTGCCGGGGTGATCGTGTCCGTGGTGACCTACGGCGTCGCAGTATTCCTGTAACGAACCACCTTTACCTCCACTGCATAGAATGCAGTGGGGGGATTTCTCGTGGAGATCATAGTAGGAGTGCTGGCGGCCTGGGGAGCGATTATGCTGGCCTGGACCTTGGCGGGAGTGCTGCTGCTGCCCTTGGAGAATCGGTTGCCCATGGCGGTGGTGGTTGCCTGTCGGGGAGAGAATCCCTGGCTGGAGCCATATGTTCGCGGGCTGGTCTGGCTGCGGGAGACGGGACTGATTCAGGGGGATATTCTGCTCCTGGACAGGGGACTTGGGCCGGAGGCCCGGACTGTGGCCCAGAGCCTCTCCCGGCGGTACTGCCAGGTTCTGCTGATCAGTCCTGCGGAATTCAAAGAATGGATGGAACAAAAAGATGATGGAACGGAGCAATAAGATGATTCGAGGCAGTGTCACTGCCGTGGTCTATCAAAATGAGGCCAATGGGTATTCGGTGATTCGGTTTGCCCAGGAGGACGGGGAGACCATCACCGTGGTTGGGACCATTCCCATGTGTACCCAGGGGGAGCGCCTGGTGATCACTGGCCACTGGGAGAATCACAGCTCCCACGGGGCCCAGTTTCGGGCGGAGTTTCTGGAGCGGTTGATGCCCGACGGCGCCGCGGAAATTGAAAAGTATCTTGCGTCCCGTGCCATTCGGGGAATTGGACCGAGGACTGCAAAGCGGATTGTGGAGCGATTTGGCGCCCAGACCTTTGCGGTGATGGAGGAGTGCCCGGAACGTCTGGCAGAGGTTCCGGGCATCAGTATGAAAAAGGCGGTGGAGGTCGGAGAAAATTTCCAGAGACAGTTTGGTATGCGGAAGCTCCTGGAGTACCTCATGAGCCATGGCCTGCCCAGCGAGCTGGCCATGCCGCTGTTCAAGGCCTACGGCGATCTGGCCCAGGAGGCGCTCCAGGACGATCCCTATCTGCTCACCGACAGCTTCTTCGGGGCGGATTTCTCTCAGGTGGACGCATTCGCCGTGTCCCTGGGTGTGGATGCAGAGGATAGCCGGCGAGTGGAGGCCGCCACCCTGTATACCCTGCGGCACAATCTGGGCAACGGGCATACCTTTCTCCCGGGAGATAAGCTCCGAGACGCTACGGCGGCCATGATTTCCGTGCGTCTCCAGGCCGTGGAGGAGGCCATGGAGTCGCTCCACGAAACCGGCCGGATTGTCCTGGATACCCTCAAGGAAATCCCGGTGGTATATTTGCCGGAATACCATGAAGCAGAGACCTATGTGGCCTCTTGGATGCGATCCCGGGCCCAGGGAGCGGTGGACCCGCCCTCCCACCTGCAGGGGATGGTGCGGGCCATTGAGACGGACAGCGGCCTGACTTATGCGCCGGATCAAAAGCAAGCCATTGCCACCGCGGCAGAGCACCGGGTTATGCTCCTTACCGGCGGCCCCGGTACGGGAAAAACCACCACGGTGAACGGAATCCTTGCGCTGTTTGATCGGATGGACATGAAAACGGAGCTGGCAGCGCCTACGGGACGGGCGGCCAAGCGGCTGGGAGAGCTTTGTGGCCGGGAGGCCTCTACCATCCACCGGCTGCTGGAGACGCAGTTTGACCCGGAGGACGGAAAGCTCTGCTTTATGCACGACGAATCTGAGCCCCTGAAGGCCGATGCCGTGATTGTGGACGAGACCTCCATGGTGGATATTCTGCTGATGGAGGCACTGCTTCGGGCCCTGAAGCCGGAGTGCCGGCTGATTCTGGTGGGAGATCCGGACCAGCTGCCCTCGGTGGGGGCGGGAAATTTGTTTTCGGATTTGATCCGCAGCAAGCGAATCCCCACGGTGCGCCTGACGGAGATCTTCCGGCAGGCCCGGGAAAGCCTGATTGTGATGAATGCCCACAGCATCAATCAGGGGGACATTCCGGAGCTGGGGCGAAAGGACAAGGACTTTTTCCTGCTGGTCCGCCGGGATAACCAGTCCATTGTGGAGACCATCACGGACCTGTGCGCCCGACGGCTCCCGGTGAATATGCATATTCCGTCGGAGCAGATCCAGGTGCTTTCCCCCACTCGGCGCACAGAGGCTGGGACGGAAGCGCTGAACCAACGACTCCAGGGGGCGCTGAATCCTCCCTCCCCGGAGAAGCAGGAGCGAAAATTCGGAAAAATCATCTTCCGAGAAGGCGATCGGGTGATGCAAATCCGAAATAATTATGATATAATGTGGAGGAAAGCCGAGGGCTTTGGCATGGGATCCGGGGTGTTCAACGGTGACGTTGGGAAAATTCTGGAGATCGACAATGCCGAGGAGACCCTCACGGTGGCCTTTGATGATAAAGTGGTAGAGTACACCTTTGACCTGCTGAGCCAGCTGGAGCTGGCCTACGCCATGACCGTACACAAAAGCCAGGGCAGCGAGTACCGGGCGGTGATCTTGGCGGCCTCCCATGCCAACCCCTACCTCTTGACCAGAAGCATCCTCTATACCGCGGTGACCCGGGCCAAGGAGCTTTTGATTATCGTGGGGGATCCACAGGTGATTGTGGAGATGGTGCAGAACAACCGTCAGTCTCGGCGATACAGCGGCCTGAAACTTCGTCTGACAAAGGATGCGTGAATATGGGGATTTTAGAAGCCATCACCGAGTTGCTGTTTCCCACCAAGTGTGTGTTCTGCAGGAAGATCCTGCGCCACGGAACCACAGGCGCCTGTCCAGACTGCCGGGATCGGCTCACCAAGAATGACAGGGTGCGCTCCGGTACATACTTTACCAAGTGCTATGTGCCCATGAGCTATGAGGGACAGGTCCGGGAGGCCATCATTCGCTTTAAATTCCAGGACCAGCCCGGTTATGCCACGGAATTCGGGAAAATCCTTGCCCGCTGTATCCGGGACAACCTGGCCGGGTCCTATGACCTGATTACATGGATCCCTGTGAGCCGGGAGCGGCTGAAAAAGCGTGGTTATGACCAGGCGATGCTTCTGGCCATGGCGGCGGCGCTGGAGCTGGAGGATGTGGCGGTGGAGACCCTGAAAAAACGGGCCAATAACCCTGCCCAGTCCACCCTGACCGATGCCTCCCAGCGAATCACCAATGTACAGGGCGCCTACGAGGTGCCGGAGCCGGAACTGGTGGAGGGAAAGCGCATTTTGCTGATTGACGACATCATCACCACCGGGGCCACCCTAGACGAGGCCAGCCGGACCCTGCTGAAGGCCGGGGCAGAGGAGGTCTTTGCTGCGGCGCTGGCGGAACCTGTAGAAGAACACTAATAAAACCTGCGAGGAAGTATTATGATAAAGTTATCCAGAGATATTGGAATTGATCTGGGGACCACCTCGGTCCTGGTCTATTTGGACGGAAAGGGCATTGTCATCAATGAGCCCAGTGCAGTGGCCCTGGACAAGGTGACCGGAAAGGTCCTGGAGGTTGGTGCGGCGGCGAAAAAAATGCTGGGCCGTACGCCGGGCAATATTGTGGCGGCACGGCCTCTGAAGCATGGTGCAATTTCCGACTATGACATGACGGCGACCATGCTCTCGGTGTATTTAAAACGCATTACCAAGATGTCCCTGGTGAAGCCCCGTGTTGTGGTTTCCGTGCCCAGCGGCATTACGGAGGTGGAGGAGCGTGCGGTTATTCAGGCGACCATGGAGGCCGGCGCTCGACGTGTGTATCTGATTGAGGAGCCCTTGGCGGCTGCCATGGGCGCAGGAATGAATATCCGCGGAGCCGGGGGCAGTATGGTCATTGACATCGGCGGCGGCACCACGGATATTGCGGTGCTGAGCCTGAACAACGTGGTGGTGTCTACGTCCATTGATACGGCTGGCGATGCCTTCGACGATGCCATCATCCAGTATGTCCGAGAGCGGTATCAGGTGCTCATCGGCAGTCAGACGGCGGAAGAGGTCAAAATGGCCATTGGATGCGTGAACCCTCGGCCGGAGGCCTTGGTGATGACCGTCAAAGGCAGAAATCTCTCTACAGGTCTGCCCCAGGAGGTGGACATCACCTCCGTGGACGTAATGCACGCCCTGACCACGCCCTGCCGGGACATCCTGTATGCGGTCCGCTCCATCCTGGAAAAGACAGAGCCGGAGCTGGTGGCGGATATATCCCGCAGCGGAATCACCCTGACCGGCGGGGGAAGCCTGCTCTATGGCTTTGACCAGCTTATCTACCGGTCCACAGGCATTAGCTGCCATGTGGCAGACGACGCCATTCTCTGCGTGGCCCTGGGCTGCGGCAAGAGCCTGCGCTGGATCGATCAGATGCAGGAGGGGACCATTAACCTGGCCCGCCGGAAGCTGATGGCGGATTGATGAAATTGAGGTGATCCTGTGGGAGACTACCCCGTTATGCTGTTGATTAACATGTTCATCCTGGTGTTCTTCCTGTTCTCCGTGGCGGGATGGGTGATGGAGGTGACGCTGAAATTCATTCAGTATCATCGGTTTATCAACCGGGGCTTCCTCATCGGGCCCTATTGCCCCATTTATGGATGGGGTGCCGTCACGGTGACGGTTTTGGTGGGCGGCGTTCTCGCCCGGGAGGGGACCTATGGAGAGACCTTTTTGGCCGGCACGGTAATCTGCGGCGCCCTGGAGTATTTCACCAGCTGGTACATGGAAAAGGTGTTCCACGCCCGGTGGTGGGATTATAGTCAGAAGCCCATGAACCTCCATGGACGGATCTGGATCGGCAATCTCCTGCTGTTTGGCGGCGCCTCGGTGGTGATTGTGAAGCTCATTGTGCCGCTGCTGCTCTACTGGTTCCACACATGGCCGCCTTTGCTGGTGAAGATACTGGGCCAAAGTGTGGTGGTGATTATGCTGACGGACTATGTGGTGTCCCACTTCCTGATGAATGTGGTGAAAAAGCAGATCGACAGCCAGGAGGGGGACAGCACCGAGGAGATCGCCCGTCAGGTCCGGGCGCTGCTGAAGAATCGTGGCTTGCTGGTGCGGCGAATTCAAAGCGCCTATCCCAATGCGCAGCCTCGGTCCAAACGCCTGGTGGCCCAGTGGAAGGAAGCCAAGAAGAACTTCAAGTCCGCAGAGCAGGAGTTGAAGCAGGCCCGTAAAAACGCGGCCCTGGAGGCAAAGGAAAAGCTCCAGAGCTTGGAGTTCCGGTCCGGCCAGAGCTGGAAAAAGCGTGCCGAGGAGGCGGAGGCCTCCCGGAAAGCCGCCCGTCAGCGCCTTCGCTTGACGGAGAAAAAGCTGTTTGGCCCACGGGAAGAGGAATAAATAATACCCGGTCCGTGACGGACCGGGTATTTAAACTGTCGAGACTGCCGGAAGGCGGTTCCGGCAGTCTCGAAAATGGGGCGCTGCGGAAGCAGCGCCCCATTTTGTCATATCAGATACGCATTGCGGTGGAATAGGCCGAACGCATGGCCTGCTGAATGGTGGCGGCCTTCTTGCAGTCGCCGATCATGTAGAACTCCTTGGCGCAGCCATAGAAGCTCAGGGCCAGGTCCTTGCTGGGACGCATGCCGGCGGACATGACCACGGAGTCGGCGGGAACAGACTGAATGTTGCCGTCCTTGTCGGTGTACTCAACGCAGCCTTCCTTGATGGCGGCAACCTTGGCACCGGTGATGCCGGTGAAGTTGGGCTCCTTCTCCCAGGCCTCCTCCAGCATGGAGTAGTAGTGAATGGCAGTGGAGTCTGCGGCCAGACGGTCCCGCATCTCCAGAACGGTGGCCTTGTGGCCCTTCTGGCCCAGGTAGATGCCAATTTCTACGCCGACCTCGCCGCCGCCGATGACCACCACATGCTCGCCCAGCTTCTCGGGATGTGCAAAGGTCTCCTGAGCGAAGAACAGCTTCTCAGGGTCTGCACCGGGAATGGGCAGTACCATGGGGGTGGCGCCGGTGGCAGCAATAACTACGTCGTAGTCCAGCGCCTGAATCATCTCAGGGGTGGCCTCGGTGTTCAGGTGAACGGCGATGCCGCGCTTCTCCATCTGATGGATCAGGAAGTTCTTAAAGTCCCGCAGAGGCCACTTGAAGTCTGCGTAATCGGAGTGGATGATGGCGCCGCCCAGCTGGGGGCCCTTCTCGTAGATCACAGGGGTGTGGCCGCGATCCTGGAGATACATGGCGCAGCGCATGGCAGCGGGGCCGCCGCCGATGATGGCCACACGCTTGCCGCCCTTGGTGGGGACCTGCATCCGGGCAATCTTCTGCTCCAGTCCAATGCAGGGGTTCACGGAGCAAACGGAGACAAAGGGATCGTTGGCGCCACGGCCGTGGCACTTGTTGCACCGTAGGCAGGGCACGATGTCGTCATCCCGGCCTTCCAGCACCAGCTGGCCGTAGTCATTGTTGGAAATGTAGGCCCGGGCAGCGTAGATGATGTCGGCCTTGCCCTCAGCCAGCGCCTTGTCGCAGGTCTCGGGGTAGTGGAATCCGCCGATGACACCGATCACCAGGCCGGGGACGTTCTTCTTCATATACTCGCCGAACTTCAGGAAGGGAGTCTCCTGGAGCTCAAAGCCGATGGGATGGGCGTGATCCACTTCGTTGGCACGGAGTTGGACAATGTTGATGAATTTTTTGGCCTCGTTCAGGAACGCAGCGGACTCCTCCAGGGTGTAGCCGCCCTCCAGATCGTCGGCGGACCACTGGATCTCAATGAGCATGTTCTTACCGACCTTCTGGCGGATGCGCTCCAGCACCATCAGGGGGAACCGCATACGGTTCTCCAGAGAGCCGCCGAACTTGTCGGTACGGTGGTTGGTGATGGGGGAGAACATCTTGGCAGGCAGGTTGGCACGATAGCACATATGGATGGAGATCATGTCATAGTCCAGCATCTTAAGGATGCCGGCCTGCTCTGCATAGGAGTCGGCGATGAGGTTGAACTGCTCCTCGGTGTAGAAGGTGGGATCCTCGTGGGCAGGGATCTTCAGCAGGTCAAATTCTGCCGGAGGGGGAGCGTCCAGGCTCTTGGTCTGAGCAAAGGGATCGGCCTTGCCCTGCTGGCCCTTGGGAACCATCAGAGGATAGGCAGAAGGGGGTCCGACAAAGATACCCATGCAGGCGATGGAGTCATAGTAGTGGATGGAATCCGCCAGCTGCATGAGGTAGTTCTGACAGTTGGTGTCGTAGAGGTCAAAATCGGGGAAATGGCCGAAGTCCAGGTCCATAGGCAGCTGCTTGCCATGGGAGAAGTTGTTGATGCCCATGCAAGTGACAATGGCGGCGCTTTTGGCCTTATTTTCATAGTGCGCAATGACAGAGTCAGCGGGATAGGTCTCGGGGCCCTGAAGAAAATGAGGCAGGGAGTTGGAAACACACATTCTGTTTTTCAGAACATAGTTGCCAACCTTCAGGGGCTCCAGAAGATGCTTGAATTTCGGTTCGCTCATAGCGGATCCTCCTTTTTTGTAGTGCCCCGACATTATACCACAAAACAAGACAAATTGCACATGAAAGCACAAATGGGTGCAAATGCGAACAAATGACAACCAATGCGCCATTTTGACCAAGGCCCCCGGGAAATCGGCCTGCGGCTACCCTTGAGATGGGGGAGATTCCCGGTCAAACAGGGCCCGATACAGGCGGTTGACCCGGTTCCAGGTCCGTTTGTCCAAACAGCCGGTCTCCGGCAGGGAAGCATGGCGCTGAAGCAGCCGGAGGTTTTCCGCTGTGGCAGCATCCAGATGTCCTAGGGTTTCATGGGGCTGCAGCGAGGGGAACTCTTGGCCAAGGGCCTGGAGCATGGCCTGGACCAGGCTCACATGGGGATGATACTGGCCGGGGTTGACGGTCAGATGGGCGGGAAACAGCAAAACAGGCCCCTGGGAAACCTGGAGATGCTCCACGGCCAGGTCATAGGCATCTACGATGGCCTGAAAGGTCTGGGGGTCCACGATGCCCGTGACCGGAAGGCCGTGCTGGGACTGAAAGGTGGATACCGCCTGGGTGGTGGATTCTCCATAGATCCCGTCGGGGATCACCGTAACGGGTTCTCCGGCGGCGGAGGCAATGGTGCGGAGCATCAGCTGGAGGCTTTTCACGGGGGCGTTGAGAACAGGATCTTCCTGCATGGACTACTCCTTTCTGAGGGGATCCCGCTGGCCGGGATACAGGGCGTGCCCCGGATATTGCCGGTGACGGACCTGAGACTGGGGAAGACTGCCCTGGGCCAGCATGGAGAGGTAATTTCGGGTTTGCGTGTCAGGCTGGCCGGTGGGACGTAGATGCAGCTGATTTTGGAGCTTTGCAAGGGCGCGGGTGGTGCTGCGATCCAGCATTCCCGTAATCTGCGGAGGATCCATGGCGGCGAACACAGGCGCCACCTGATGAAGTGCCCGCTGGACCTCCGCAATGGTGCGCACGCTGGCTTCTTCTTCTCCGGAGAACAGCGTGTCGCTGTCCAATACCGTGCGTTGAATGCCTGCGACCCGGTTGTAGAGGCTCAGCCAAGTGGAAGCGCCCACCAGGCCGCTGGGAGTCAGATTTGCGTACCGCTGATAAGCCAGGACGGCGTCCCGGGTGCCGATGCCATATTGACCATCTATGGTCACGGCGGGAATCTCCGGGATGAAGTCCGAGAGCACATTGAGCATGTATTGCAGCCGGGAAACGGCCTCTCCGGAGCTGCCCAGAGCCAAAACGCTGGGCAGCTCGTAGGAGCCAAACTGATATTGCACGCCTTCGGATTGCAGCTCGGCCAGACGCTTTACGGCCACATAGATGGCAGCGATCTGATACCAGGTGGCGGCCCCGACCACTCCGTCGGGGGTCAGATTAAAAATCCGCTGGAACGCCACGACGGCATCCTCGGTGCCCGGGCCAAACAGTCCGTCCAGAGGATAGATTTTGGGAATGGCCGGATAGTTCCGGGCGATTCGGTTGAGGCCTCGCTGAAGCAGCAGCACCGATTCCCCGGCGGAGCCCAGCCGCAGCGGGGTGCCGGGATAGGAGGGCGTCAGCTCCCGCACCGGCGTGTCTGGGACCAACTCGATGTCGTTGCCGTAGTAGTGCTTCAGAATGTCCATAGCGGAGTAGCCCTGTCGGGCCAGGGCCTGGCTGCCCCATTGGCTCATGCCGGAGCAGGTGACGGTGGTACCGTTGCAGAAGGAGGCGGCCAAGGGCTCCACCGTACCCACCCGCCGAATGTAGGTCCGAAACAGCTCATCCACCAGAACACTGATGTTTTCAAAGATGTCCCGGCCCAGAATGAACTTTTGGTCAAAGGCGGTGGAGCTGGTGATGTCGAAATGGTAGCCCCGGCTGGGGTAGTATTCAAGGTAGACCTTGTTGAGGGCAAAGGAGATCTGGGCCAGAATATTGGCCCGGAGGGCTGCCTCCTCCCAGGTGGGATAGACCTCGCTGGAGGCTACATTTTTGATGTAATCCCGAAAGGGGACGGTGACGTTTTCGGCGGGCTGGTCCGGTCGGCCCAAGTGGACGGTGATGGTTTCCGGGATATAAGGCGCAGTTTTCTCCGGCATCAGGTGCCTCCTTCCCATAGGGGCTGGGGGGTGAAGTGGTACTCCTGATCTCCCTCCTGGGCGGCGTCAAACTGCTGGGAGGGAAGCAACTGGACATTCTGAATGGTCAGGATTCCGGGAAACAGCTGGACCCCCTGAAGGATCACCCGCTGATATTCCGGGTGGTCAATGGAGACGGTCAGCCCAATCCAGGGCTGGAGCTGGTTCTCCGGAGTCTGGCCCAGTGAGACATCGGGAGCGGGAAGGGTTAGTGGGGATGTCTGGCCGGAGCGGTCTGTGACCAGCAGGCCCAGCAGGTCCCCGGGGGCATCCTGCTGCCGGACCACCACAGTGGCCCCCTCAATGGGAAGGTTGGCGTTGGAGGTAAATACACGGAATTGAATGCTGCCTGTAGCTGCCAAGGAAAAGCCTCCTGTCATGGATGGAATGGGATAATAGAGCATATGCGGGGCGCCGGACAATAGAACCGAAAGGTGAAGTTGGCTACTATGCCCAAAAAACAAGGCCGGATTCCGTGAAAGTAACAATTTTTGCGGTGGTTTTTTTGTTCTTTGTGCTGATGAAATTCACGAAAATAATACTATGAGAATTCAAAGGAATGTGCTATAATAACCAAAACAGTCTTTGGAAAGCACTATATTTCCAGATTCTGCACCCGGCCGCCGCTGCGGCCTGCAAATTAGGAGGGAACCCGAGATGATTGAAGTATCCGGATTGACCAAAACCTACGGAAACAAACGGGGAATCAGCGACATCAGCTTCTCGATTGATGAAGGGGAGATCGTTGGCTTCCTGGGCCCCAATGGTGCTGGTAAATCCACCACAATGAATGTGATCACCGGGTATCTGTCGGCGACGGCAGGTGCGGCTCGTGTGGCAGGGATCGACATTCTGGAAAATCCTCTGGAGGCGAAAAAGCATATTGGCTATCTGCCCCAGGATCCGCCGCTGTATCTGGATATGACGGTCAATGAGTATCTGAACTTTATCTACGATCTCAAGGGCGTCAAAGGCGGAATGAAAGAACGGAAGGAACATATTGACCGGGTCTGTGAAATGGTCGGCATTACCCATGTGCGGGAGCGCGTCATCAACAACCTCTCCGGCGGCTATAAGCAGCGCTGCGGCCTGGCCCAGGCGCTGATCGGCGATCCGGATGTGCTGATTCTGGACGAGCCCACCGTGGGCCTGGATCCCAAGCAGATCATAGAGATTCGAAATGTCATCAAAGATTTGGGCAAAAACAGGACAATCATCCTCTCCACCCATATTTTGCAGGAAGTTTCGGCAGTGTGTGAGCGTGTGCTGGTGATCAACAACGGCCGTCTGGTGGCAGACGATACGCCCACCCATCTGTCGGCAATGCTCACCGGTGAGCACAAGTTGGAATACCGCATCGCCGGTCCCAAGGACAAAATCGTCTCTTGCATTCGCAGCGTAGACGGCATCAAAACCGTCACGCCCACTGTGGAGGCAGAGCCGGGAGCCTATGAGTATCTGGTGGAGTCTGCGGAGCATCTGGACGCGAGAAAGCTGATTTTCGCCGCGCTGTCCCGGGCGGGCTATCCCATTCTCCTGCTTAAGAATCAGGATCTGTCGCTGGAGGATGTGTTCATCCAGCTGACTGACGATCGGAAAACATCATCAAAGGGGGCAAAGTAAACTATGAGTGCAATTTTCAAGCGCGACCTGCGTGCCTACTTTAAGTCCCCGCTTGGTTACGTCTATCTTGCTGCGTTTCTGCTGGTGCTGAACATTTACTTCTACATTATGAACGTGTTTAGCGGTTCCTGCGACCTCACCGGGATCTTCGGATTTATCGTCACCATGTGCGTATTCCTGATCCCCATCCTCACCATGAGAACATTCTCCGAGGATTACAAACAGAAAACCGATCAGCTGCTGTTTACGGCGCCGGTGCGGCTCTCGGGCATTGTTCTGGGCAAGTTCTTTGCGGCGCTGGTGGTGTTCCTGATCGGCATCTGCGTGACTCTGGTCTATGTGCTGATTGTGTCTACCTGGGGCACCCTGGAGTTTGCCACGGTTCTGGGCAACTATGTGGCTATCTGCGCCACGGCCATGGCCTTTATCTCCATCGGCGTGTTTATCTCCTCCCTGACCCAGAATCAGCTGGTGGCCTGCATTGCCACAGTGGCGGTGTTCCTGGGACTGTATCTGCTGGACAGCTCCTACAGCCTGATGACCTCCACCTGGGCCAAGAACCTGATCTATTACTTTTCCATGTTCCGGCGCTATAATGATTTCACCCAGGGAATCTTTTCGTTTGCCGATCTCATTTTCTACCTCAGCGTCGCGGCTACTTTCATTTTCCTGACGGTGCGGATGCTTGAGCGTAAGCGCTGGAGCTAAGGAGGAACATCATGAGCAAGAATCAGAAACCTGAAGTCAAGCCGGTGGATGCCGCCAGCTCCAGTGCGGAGCTGGGCAAAAAACGCCGGAAAAAAATCGGAGTGCTGGCCCTGATCTCTACCATTGTGGTGATTGCCGCGGTCATTGCCATCAACTTCTTTGTGGATTATGTGGCGGACCGGTTTGTGCTGGAGATCGACATGACCTCGGAGTCCGAGTATGAGATCTCCGACGAGACGGCACAGCTCCTTGGTACCCTCAGCGACCCCATTACCATTACGGTGCTGTGTGACGAGACGGACTATGAAAACGACAAGGACCTTCGCCGGCTGCCCAAGGTGTTCCAGCGCTATGCGCAGCTCAGCGGCGGCATGGTCACCGTCAAGTATATCAACGCCGTCACCAACCCCTCCATTTTCGACAAATACAATGACCTGGGGGACCTGTCCTCCGGCGACATCATCGTGGAGAGCGAGAAGCGCTATAAATCCATGGATCCCCATGATCTTTTGGAGTATACCACGTCCAAATCCAACAGCTCCAGCTCTGAGTCCAGCTATGTGACCGGCCTCCGGGCAGAGCAGCGGCTGACCTCCGCCATCCTCTATGTGACGGCCAACAAGGTTCCTAAGGCCGCCTACATCACCGGACATCAGGAGACGGTGAACCTGGAGACTATGGACAACCTGCTGACCTCAGGCAACTATGAGGTCACCACGCTGAGCCTGATGCAGACCAATGAGATTCCCTCTGACGTGGATATGCTGATCATCTCCCAGCCTATGGGGGACTACACCGAGGAAGAAATCAACATCATTGATGACTTCCTGAACAATGGCGGCCGGATGATTGTGTCCTATGCCTCCAATACCCCTGCCCTGGAGAACCTTGACGCCTACTTTGAGGAGTGGGGCGTAAAGTACGAAAGTCAGATGGTCTACGACACGGAGCGGTGCTTCGCAGGGTATAACGCCTATATTCTGCCCAACCTCAACACCGTGGAGGGGCTGACGGACAATCTTGACGCCAAGAGCTATGTGATTATCCCCGGCGCCCGCCCCATCAGCGTTCTTTGGGAGCAGGACAACTGGCGCGGCACCCAGGTGCTGATGACCTCCTCCAACTCCGCCTATGCCAAGGATCTCTCCACGGAGAGCACCGGCTACGAGCAGACGGCGGACGATGCCACCGGCCCCTTTAACGTGGGAATCCTTTCCTATCAGAACCAGGTCCATAACCTGAACAGCAACTATTCCTATGTGATGTTTGTCAACGCCGGTTTCCTCAGTGATTCCACCTTGGGCGGCGACAGCTTCCTCAATAAGGACTACTTCCTCAGCGCACTGAACTTTATGAGCGACGACTCGGAATCTGTGGTCATCGCCTCCAAGGACCTGACCTCCCCCAATCTGGTGGTCCCCGGTTCGGCCAAGACGTTCCTCTACTATGTGCTGATCTTTATCATTCCCGGCGTCTGCCTGATTGGCGGCTTTGTGGTCTGGGCCAGAAGGAGACATAAGTAATGAAAAGCCTGAAAACCATAATTATTGCAGGCGTCGTTCTTGTGGTCTTTGTGATTGCGTCCATTGTGGTCATCAATATTCCAAAGACATCTGACAGCCAAGAGGAGACCTCCGCAGTGGAGACGGCGGCGGATACCGCCTATGTCATCAACCAGGACTACAGTACCCTGACCCGGTTTACCGTGGTTCCCACGGACCGGGAGGTGACGGAGGATACCGCTTACGCTTATGCGTCGGAGGCTCTGGATGTAAAGATCACCCGGACCTCCGATGAGGATGGCACGGTGAACTTCACCTATGAGGCAAGCCCGGATCCCGGTAAGTTTGCCTACGATACCTCCAAATTCCGCTCTATGATGTACACGGTGACCTCGATCTCCGCGGTGAAGCTGGTGGAGGAGAACGCCAAGGACCTGTCGATCTACGGGCTGGACGAGCCCACCGCAACCATTAAAACCTATTATGACGACGGTTCTGAAATCGACCTGATCATTGGGTCCCAGGCCCCTGTGGACGAGAACTACTACTGCATGACCACGGAGTCCGATGCCGTGTATACCATTGGTTCCTATGTGGACTCTCTGCTGGTGCGCCGGCCCATTGAATACCGGGACATCACGCTGTTCCCCGCCTACACCGAAGATGATATCTACACCAATATCAACTGGGTGCGGACTACGGAGCGGGATGGCAGCTGCATCGAGATTCAGCTGGATTCCAGCCAGGAGAATGAGTTTAACACCGAGGGCAGCCAGTATGTGATGCTCCAGCCCTATCAGGTGTCCGGCAATGATACCGTCATCAAGTCCAATATTCTGGACGTGGTGGCTACCCTGTCTCTGGGCAGCATCATCAAGGACATTGACGAAAGCGAATACGGGGAGTACGGCCTGGACAAGCCCGCAAAGCTGGAGATGTCCGACATTGCCGGGAATTCCGTATCCCTGCTTCTTGGAAACACCTGCCCCAACCAGGACTATACCTACTGCATGATTGAGGGGACCAATACGCTGATTACCTGTACCTCCTCGGCGCTCCAGTGGATGGGCGGCAGCTATGTTCAGTACATGCTGCGGACGGTTTGGAGCTACAATGTGGAGCAGCTTCAGTCTGTGGACATCGAAATCAACGGCGACCGCTTTGATCTGCAGGTGGACCACTATGTGAAGCAGAATGCCAACGGCAATGACGCAGATGGTGTCACCGGTACCCTCAACGGCCAGGAAATCAGCGAGACCAATGTCCGCCGGCTGTATATCAAGTGCCTGTACTTCCGCATCATCGATAATCTGACAGAGGATGAGAAGAAGGAGTACAAGGATGCGGAGGCCTATGCCACGGTGACCATCCATCTGGATGGAGATGAGTCCCACACCCTGGAGCTCATCCGCATGACCGACAGAAAGTACGCCATGCGGCTGGACGGCGAGCTGGAGTACTTCTGCTACAAGAAGAATCTCACCAGCCTGGAAAAATCCATCAGCTATGTGCTGGGCGGCGACGAGCTGGACTTTAACTTCGACTAAGTATGTACCCAAAACGCTCCCCCTATAGGAGACAGCAGAACACTGTTTCTTATGGAGGGAGCGTTTAACAGGAAGGAGGGTTATATGAGCATACAGGAGACCTTTGTAGCGCTCTATGAGCAGTATATTCACCGGGAGGGGGCCGATAAGTTTCTGGATTATCTGGTTAATAAGTCCGATTTTTTCACGGCCCCGGCCAGCACGCGGTTTCACGGCTCCTATGCCGGTGGGCTGGCACAACACAGCATCAATGTGTACGAATGCCTGAAGGCTTATCTGGCCAGAGAACGGGTTCAGGAGCTCTACGGGATGGCCTATTCCGACGAGACCATCGCCCTGGTGTCGCTGCTCCACGATGTGTGTAAAATCGGCTGCTATAAAAGCGGGACCAGGAACGTCAAGGATGAGCACGGTGTCTGGCAAAAGGTGCCGGTGTTCAACTTCGAGGATCCGCTGCCCTACGGACACGGGGAGAAGTCCGTATATATCCTCTCGGGCTTTATGCGCCTGAGCCGGGAGGAAGCCTTTGCCATCCGATTCCACATGGGGTTTTCCGGCCAAGAGGACAAGGGAAGCGTCGGAAAGGCCTTTGCGCTGTTTCCCCTGGCCTTTGCGCTGTCTGTGGCGGATATGGAGGCAACCTATTTCCTGGAAGGAAAATAAACAAGGTCCCGCTGTGATAGCCACAGCGGGACCATTGTCATATTACCGGGAACCTTTGTCGTAGGGAATGCCTTCGGCCTTGGGCGCTCTGGACTTCTTGGAGGTGAAGGCCAGAATCACCATGGAGGCGATAAATGGCATCATGTTGTAGATCTCCTTGGGCCAGTGGAGGAAGGAGAGGAAAGAGCTGTCAGCGATATTGGCCAGGGCTTTAAACACCGCAAAGAACAGGGCTGCGCCGGCGATATTCAAAGGCTTCCATTGACCGAAAATCATAACGGCCAGGGCCAAAAAGCCCATGCCTGCCACGCCCACCTCAAAGTTCCAGGAGGAGACCGAGGGAACAATATAGGCAAAGCCGCCGATGCCGCCCAGCATACCGGAAATCAGCACGCCGGCCCAGCGCATCTTATAGACGTTGATGCCTACGGAGTCTGCCGCCTGGGGATGCTCCCCGCAGGCCTGTAGCCGCAATCCAAACCTTGTTTTGTACAGGATGACAAAGGCCAAAATCAGCAGCACAACACTGATAAACAGGAATACGTTCACGGTGAGGGGGCCAATTTGGAAGGAGAATGCGGCGTTGGCGTATTCAATTTTGCCGGACTGGGAGCCGTTGAACCGCTTGGCGGCCACCAGTGCCACGGCGGTGGCCAGCAGGTTCAGGGCGGTACCGCCGATGGTCTGGTCTGCCTTTAGGTTCACAGAGGCAAAGGCCAGCAGACCGGCGTAAATGGCGCCGAACACAGCCGCACCCAGAATGCTCAGGGTAACCAGCAGCCAGGCCGGAATGGCGGGAGGCAGCAGCCGGATCATCAGCACGCCAACCAGACCGCCAATGACCATAATGCCCTCCAAGGCGATGTTGATGATGCCGGAATGCTCGGAGAACATGCCGCCCAGGGCTACCAGCATCAGCACAACCGCATACATCAGGGTGTATTTCAGTAGCAGCATCATAGCGCATCATCCTCCTTTTCGGAATCCTCCGGATTGGGAGGAGCGGCGGGGGCCTTGGATTTCTTCCCGGCAAAGACTTTGGAGAACCAGTTCTTAAACAGCAGGGAGAAGGCACACAGATAGATGACCACACCGGAGATCACATCGGCGATTTCCGGCGGGAACACATTGGTGTCCATAAAGCTGCCGCCGGTGGAAATGTGAGAAATGAAAATGGCAGAGAAAATCGTTCCAATGGGGTTGGAGGAGGCCAGCAATGCTACGGAAATGCCGTCAAAGCCAATGCCCGGGAGGGCGGTGGAGTCCTGAGGATTCCATTCCGCCACGCCGGAGAGATAATAGAGCCCGGCACCGAAGCCCGCCAGGGCCCCGGCAATGACCATGGAGAGCACAACGTTCTTCTTGGCGTTGATGCCGGCATATCGGGCGGCATCCTTGTTGTTGCCGCAGGCCTTGAGTTCATAGCCGAAAACGGTTTTGTCGATGATGAACCACATGACAATGGCCACCAGAATGGCAAGGAAAATGGCGATGGTGGTGGATTTGTTCATGAAGGCGTCCCCCATGCCCAGGTCTGGAATAACCGCGTCGGGGAAGTTGGCTCGAAGGCTGAAGGACTTGGTCTTTGTGGCGTCATACATGATGCTGGAGCCGCCGCCATAGATGATGGTGTTGACGGCGTACAGACCAATCCAGTTGAACATAATGGCCGTGATGACCTCGTTGACATTGAGAAAGGCCTTGAAGATGCCGGGAATCGCGCCCCAAAATGCGCCGAACAGCGCCGAGGCAATCAGGCATAGCCACCAGGGCATTTTGAGCACAATGGCAAAGAACAGCGCGCCAAAGGCTCCCACGGTGTACTGACCGGCAGCGCCGATGTTAAACAGGCCGGTTTTAAAGGCGAAGCCCACGGAAAGGCCGGTCATAATCAAGGGCGCAGCCTGGGCGATCTCCTTGCCGATGCCAATGGGGGGCATATAGAAGCCGCCCAAAAGGATCCGCAGAAAGCCCTTGTCCCATGCGCCCTCCGGGTCCAGGATCACCAGCAGCACAAAGCCCAGCGCCAGACCAATCAGGACGCAGAGCAGGGAAGAAAACACCGCCACAGAGCCGCTGCGGGCCAGCAGAGGAGATTTTTCTTGTTTATTCATCAGGACACCTCCTCAAATTTGTGCCCACGCTTGGCGCCGGACATGTAGAGGCCCAGTGTCTGGACGTCGGTGGTTTTGGGATTGAATTCCCCCACGATCTCCCCCTCGTACATCACAAGGATTCGGTCGGAGACATTCATGACCTCGTCAAGCTCCAGGGAAACCAGGAGAACGGCCTTGCCGGCGTCCCGCTGGGCCACCAGCTGGCTGTGAACATGCTCAATGGCGCCCACGTCCAGCCCTCGGGTGGGCTGAACCGCCACCAGCAGATCGGGATCCTTGTCGATCTCCCGGGCGATGATGGCCTTCTGCTGGTTGCCGCCGGACATGGAGCGCACCGGAGTCAGGGGCCCCTGACCGGAACGAATGTCATTTTGTTCAATGAGCCGCTGGGCGTACTGCCGGACGGCGGCCCGGCGGATGATTCCGCCATGCTGGAATTCCGGCTCCCAATAGCGCTGGAGCACCAGGTTTTCCTCCAGGGTGAAGTCCAGTACCAGGCCGTGCTTGTGCCGGTCCTCGGGGATATGGCTCAGCCCCTGCTTGCTGCGGCTGCGAATGGAGGCCTTTGTAATGTCCCGGCCACTGAGACGAATGGAGCCGGACAGGGGCTTCTCCAGACCTGTAAGGGCATAGACCAGCTCAGACTGCCCGTTGCCCTCGATTCCCGCAAGACAGAGGATTTCTCCGGCGTGAACGGTGAGGCTGGCATTTTTCACGGCGTTGTTTTTGTGGAGTTTAGAGGGGACGGTCAAATCCTGAATCTCCAGAATCGCCTGGCCGGGAACCGCCTCGTCCTTGGAAACGGTGAGCTGCACCTGGCGGCCCACCATCATGTTGGACAGCTCCTGGACATTGGTGCCCTGGATGTCCACGGTGCCGGTGCATTTGCCCTTGCGGAGCACGGTACACCGGTCGGCTACCGCCATGATTTCGGCCAGCTTATGGGTGATAAACAGGATGCTCTTGCCTTCCTTGGTGAAGCTCCGCATGATCTCCATGAGCTCGTCAATTTCCTGGGGGGTCAGCACCGCGGTGGGCTCGTCAAAAATCAAAATCTCGTTGTCCCGGTAGAGCATCTTGAGAATCTCCACACGCTGCTGCATGCCCACGGATATGTCCTCAATTTTGGCGTCCGGGTCGACCTTTAGACCATAGCGTTCCGACAGCTCCACCACACGCTTGCGTGCCTCGCTGCGGTTGATAAACCCGTGGCTGCTGGGCTCACAGCCCAGAATGATATTATCCAGCACAGTGAAGCACTCTACAAGCTTGAAATGCTGATGCACCATGCCGATGTGGAGCGCGGTGGCGTCGTTGGGATTTTTGATTTCCACAACCTTGCCGTCTTTTTTGATGGTGCCGGATTCCGGCTGATACAGGCCGAAGAGCACGCTCATCAGGGTGGATTTTCCGGCGCCGTTTTCGCCCAAAAGGGCATGGACCTCTCCTTTTTTCAGCCGCAGAGTAATGTTGTCATTGGCCTTGATTCCGGGGAACTCTTTGGTGATATTCAGCATCTCAATGACGTATTCGCTCATGCGCATCATCTCCCTTGACGCAGTATTTGCATGATTTATTATATATGATGTTACCGATAAAAAGCAAGCAGATGTTTCATCTTGTGCATGTTTTACAGAAAAAAACGGACTGCGGGAAGTCCCGCAGTCCGTCTCAGAAACCGTATCAATCAGTCGATTTTGGTGAGGGTCACATGAGAACCAACCTCAGGCATGGCGTCGATGCTGTCGGAGATCTGAACGGTGCCGTTCTTAATGTCCTCGACCAGCTTGTTGTACTCGTCCACGGTGAAGTTCTTCATGCTCCAGGTGTCGGTGGGCAGGCCCACATAATCGCCCTGGGCCAGAGAAAGGTTGGCCAGAGTGCCGCCGACGGTATCCCACTTGCCGGTGAAGTAGGTGTCCAAAGCGGAGTAAGTGGCGGAATACAGGCCCTTGGTGGCGGAGGTGATGATGCAGGGATCAATGCTGGACTGATCCACGTCAACGCCGATGACCTTGCCGTTATACTGGTTGGCAGCCTCCACAGCGGAGGTGTAGATGCCGCCGCCGCAGGCGAAGACAACCTCGGTGCCGTCGGCGTACCAGCCCTCCATCTTTGCGGTGATGTTTGCGTCGCCGTTGAACTGGCCGCCATAGGTGTACTTGATTTCAACATCCTTGCCCAGCTCTTCCGCAGCGGCGTTGATGCCCTGAACATAGCCAAAGCCATAGCGCTGCACGGCGGGAACCTCCATGCCGCCCAGGTAGCCCAGCTTGGTGTAGCCTTCCTTCACTGCGGCATAGCCGGCCAGGTAACCGGCCTGCTCCTCATGGAACACCATGGAGTAGGTGTTGGAAGCCAGCTTGGTGTCGCCCAGATCGCCCTCGCCTACGTCAACGGCAATGAACTTCACGTCGGGATACTTGTCCTGGGTCAGACCGATGGCCTCGCCAAACAGATAGCCGGGCATGACGATGACGGTAGCACCCTCGTTCACCGCCTGGGTAATGGACAGCACGCGAGCGTCGGTGGAGTCCTCCGTGGGCTTATAGTAGATGGTCTCGATCCCGTTTGCCTCGCCGTAGGCCACAACGGCCTCCCAGCAGGTCTGGTTGAAGGACTCGTCGTCGATGTTGCCCACATCGGTGACCAGTGCGATCTTGTCACTGCCGGACGCCTCAGCCTGAGAGCCGGCGGCACTGGCAGCAGCCTCGCCGGCGGAAGATGCGGCGGCGGAAGCGCTTGCATTTTCAGAGCCGCAGCCTGCGAAGACAGTCAGCATCATTGCGGCAGCCAGAAAAAGCGACATGATTTTCTTCATCTTAATAACCTCCATCTTATGTTTTGCGGTGTTGTTACATCGCGCCTCTATTCTGACACAAAGAACTGTAAAAATCAACCGTCAATTTGGTGTTTTTCACAAATTGGAGAAATTCATAGTTCCTGCATGTGTTTTTGTGCGGAAAAACTGAAAGGTAGAATCTCAGCCAGGGTTTTTGCCAGATAGGTGTCCTCTGCGCCCCCTAGGTAGATCATAAAATCGTCCTGGCAGAACTCCCGCATAACCTGGCGGCACACGCCGCAGGGGGGGAAGAACCCGGTGATGCGCCCCTCCTTTCCGCCCACCACGGCGATGGCCTTAAACTCTCGGGCGCCGTCGTAGACGGCCTTGAAAAAGGCGGTGCGCTCGGCGCAGACCGTGGGAGAGTAGGATGCATTTTCTATATTGCAGCCCTGATAGATCCGGCCGTCGGCGGTGAGCAGGGCGGCGCCCACCTGATAGCCGGAATAGGGGACATAGGCGTGTCCCATGGCCTCCTTGGCCAGGGAAATCAGCTCCTCTGGGGACATAAGCGCTCCTTTCTAGCCGGTGCCGACGGTGATGACCCGATCTCGCTTGTCATAGGTGCTCTTGCCGAGATAGTTGGTCTCCAGCAGATTGCCGTTTCCGTCGTAGATATACTGATAGGCCTCGTAGGTGTAGCCGGTGTAGGGGTAGGTGGTCTCCTCCTCGTAGCCTGCAGGCTTGGAGCTGTCCTGTCTGTATACGGTGCTGTAGGGGACGGTGGACAGACAGGTGCTGGAGAGCTTGACCACATGGTCATTGGTCTTGGTGCCGTCAATGGAGATGTTCACATAGCCGCCGCTTACCGAGGCGTTGACCCGAATGGGATAGTCCGTGTCATTGCGGAAGCAGAAGTCCAGGGAGCCCCAATAGACGGTGGCATCCAGCCCCCCTGGCACATAGGTCACAAAGAAGGTGTGGCAGGCCCGGGAGGTGATGGTCATCTCCGCATACAGAGCCGCATCGTAGATGGTGGAGGCGACCTGGCAGATGCCGCCGCCCACCTCGTCCTTGGATTCCGAGCCCACATAGACAATGGCCTCCCGGTAGCCCTTGGCGGCGGTGCGTTCTCCCACCACGTCGTTAAAGGAGAAGGTCTCTCCGGGGTTGATGACGGTGCCGTCCATGGCCTCGCAGGCCAGAGCCAGATTGTGGGTACGGTTGGAGTTGGCGGTATGGGGGGTGCTGTAGGAGGAAAGCTGATCCCGGAACAGAACCGCCCGTACCTCCGCCGCGGTGTGCTTGGGAGGAATGGGGGTCATGGGGATGCTCAGCTGCTGGCCATAGGTGGAGTCCAGAATTTGAGTGATGGCGGCCTCCCAGTCCAGGGTATATCCGTCCAGTCCCTCTTGGACGTCTCCGGCGTAATAATAGGGCTCCGTGGGATTGCAGGCCAGCTCATGGTAGGCGGGAGTGATGTCCACCTCCGCAGGCTCCACGGCGGTCATGGCAAGACAGACCTGGCCATAGCGCTGCTCCCTTACGGCCTCCTCTGCCAGGCCATACAGCGCCTTTTCGTCCAGGGACCAGCCCTGGGTGCCCATGGTCAGATCAATGGAGTGAGTCTCCTGGTTGGCCACGGTCACCGGGTCTGCCACGGGAATTTCAAAGTCGGAGGCAGTCTCCAAGCACAGGGTGCGAAGGGCGTCCTGGTCGATCTCCACCGGGACATAGTCCATGGTGATGTCGGAAAAATCCATGGCATCAAAGGCAGCACACAGCGCATCATAAATGGCTTTTGGAGGGATTTGATGGCCCGGCGTGCCCAGCGTTACCGTGACCTCGTGGGTGGCCTCGTCAAAGCTGGCGGTGGAGACGGTGGGGGAGATTCTAGTCTCCTGATAGATCTGCACGGCCAGATTTTGAATGTCCTCTGCCTGATAGACCAGGTCCGTCTCTGCGGTGAGGCGATAGGTGGACTTGGAGGCAGCGCGGTAGGCCCGGTACATGCCGTAGGCGCTGAGGTCCGTTCGACCATAGTCATAGGCTTCCTGGGCGATTTCTGCGCCGTTGAGGGTGATGCCCTCCTGGCGGGGTTGGAAGGTATAGGTGCAGTCCGGCAGAATCAGGTTAATCTGATTGGCGGGGTTGCGCAGGGCGTCCTCTATGGCCGTCTGGGCCTCCTGCTGGGTCATGCCGCCAAGATTGACCCCGGCGCAGTAGACGTTGGGGAGAATCTTGTCATAGGAGGCGTACGGATGAATCACCACGTAGCAATAGGCCGTCACAGCCCCTGCGGCAATGGCCAGCAGCAGAAATACCGAGGTGAGAATCACCGCCAGGCGATGCTGCCGGAAAAATCCGGGCTTGGCCGTCTCAGGGGGGACCTGCGCCGCAGAAGCCGGGTCCTCTGGGGCGGCCTCGGGGGAGACCATGGGGCCCATCTCAATAGGGGCAGCGGTGATCGGGGAGGTGTCCGGTGTGTCATCCTGGGGCGGCTTGCCTGGGTCGGGGGATGCTTCCGCGTCCGGCGCAGAGTCGGCCGGGGAAGGGGACGGGTCCGGCGGCGTGTCGCCGTGGGGGACCAAGACCGGGGAAGTGGGTTCGGAGACCGGCTCCGAGAGGGGATGGGCATCCGGCGCCGAAGGGGCGGCAGACGCCGCAACTGCTTCCGGCGGACAAGCGGCTTCCTGCTGGTGTTCCTTGCTCATGGGGGCGACTCCTTTCTGGGAGAGAAAAATCAAAATATGTCTATATTATACAAAGAAAGAGGATAAAAAGCAATTGGAATCTGACAGGTGGGAAAGAACAGTGGGAATCGGGCCGTCTTTGTCAGCATAACACCAAGGAGTGGATTTATGCGGGGAATTTGACGGGAAAACAGAGGTTCATCTTTACAATGCAGTGAAAATACAGTATATTGTTTAAAAAGCCTGCGGAGCGGGCGAGAGAGAGGAGACATTCCTATGTATTGTCAAAAATGCGGAACCAACGTAGATGATCGGGCGGATTTCTGTCCGGTGTGCGGGACGGCCCTTCATGGCCAGGCCCCTTCCAATGGCGGCTATCGGGCGCCGATTACCCAGCGCAACATTGCACTGGCCATCGTCCTGAGCATTGTTACCTGCGGAATCTATATGCTCTACTGGATGTACTGCGTGGTGACGGACCTCAACCTGGCATCCGGGGAAACCGAGGATACCGGTGGCGGCATGGTGATCTTGCTGAGTATCATCACCTGCGATATCTATATGCTCTACTGGTTCTACAAGGCGGCAGGCAAGGTCAATAAGATTCACAGCCTCAACGGCGAGCCTCAGGACACCAGCGCCGGGATTTTGTACCTTCTGCTGTCCCTGTTTGGATTTGACATTGTCTCCCTGGCGCTGATCCAGAATGAGCTCAACAAGGTCGCCGCAGAATAAGCGGCTTCTGCGGCTGACCGGCTGGGCAGCCGGACTTCTGCTGGCCGGTGTGGCCTATGGATGGATCGCCGCCCATGTGGGCGGAATTCCCTGCCTGTTTCATCAGATCACCGGGCTGCAATGCCCAGGCTGCGGGGTCACCCGAATGTGTCTCCGACTGCTCCATGGCGATCTGACCGGGGCGTTCCGGGAAAATCAGGGGGTATTCTGCCTGCTGCCCGTTGGGGCAGTGCTGGCAGGCAGCCGGGCCGGGCAGTATGTGAAGTATGGAAGGACCCGGTTTCGGCCCTGGGAAAACGGCCTGGTGTGGGGAATGGTCATTATTCTGCTGGGATTCGGCCTGCTTCGCAACATTTTTTAGCTCTTGACAATCCCCTGGGGCTCTGCTATACTCGAGGCATATCTCATATGTGAAATGCGATGAAGAAGAACAGTACATGGCGGACCTTGTGCAAAGAGAGCCCTCGGCTTGGTGGAAGAGGGAGACGGGCTGCCGTGGAAATTACACTTTGGAGCTTCCGGCTGAACGGTTTTCCAGTAGGCCCCCACGGGTGCGCCCGTTATTGCGCAGGAGTTGTCTGACTCCGTGAGGCTGCGGCTGTGAGGCCGTGGCGACCAGAGGTGGTACCGCGTCAATACGCCCTCTGCTCCTACGGGAGCGGAGGGCTTTTTTATTTTATTGAAGGAGACAAGCGATGATGAAACTCTATGAGGAACTTGTTGCCCGGGGCCTCATTGCCCAGGTGACAAACGAAGAGGAAATCCGCACCATGATTAACGAGGGCAAGGCCACATTCTATATTGGCTTTGACTGTACTGCGGACAGCCTTACCGCAGGCCACTTTATGGCCCTGACGCTGATGAAGCGGCTACAGATGGCGGGCAATAAGCCCATTGCACTGATCGGCGGCGGCACCACCATGATCGGTGACCCCTCCGGCCGGACGGATATGCGGAAGATGCTCACCAAGGAGGACATTGACCACAACGCCCAGTGCTTCAAGCGCCAGATGGAGCGGTTTATTGACTTCTCCGACGGCAAGGCCATGATGCTCAACAACGCCGACTGGCTGCTGGATCTGAACTATGTGGAGCTGCTCCGTGAGGTGGGCGCCTGCTTCTCCGTGAACAATATGCTTCGGGCTGAGTGCTACAAGCAGCGCATGGAGAAGGGCCTGTCCTTCCTGGAGTTCAACTACATGATTATGCAGTCCTACGACTTTTACTACCTCTACAAGCACTACGGCTGCAATATGCAGTTCGGCGGAGACGACCAGTGGAGCAATATGCTCGGCGGCCGGGAGCTGATCCGTCGGAAGCTGGGCGACGGTACCAAGGCAAACTCCATGACCATCACCCTGCTGACGGATTCCCAGGGCAAGAAGATGGGCAAGACAGCCGGCAACGCCGTGTGGCTGGATGCCAACAAGACCTCCCCCTATGAGTTCTACCAGTACTGGCGGAACGTGGACGATGCGGACGTGATGAAGTGCATCCGGATGCTGACCTTCCTGCCCATGGAGCAGATTGACGAGATGGCCAAGTGGGAGGGCAGTCAGCTGAACCGGGCCAAGGAAATCCTGGCCTACGAGCTGACGGAGATGGTCCACGGCAAAGAGGAGGCCGAGAAGGCCCAGGCGGCGGCCCGCGCCATTTTTGTAGGCGGCGGCGACTCTGCGGATATGCCCGCCACGGAGCTTGATGGGGCGGATCTCCAGGACGGCGAAATCGGCGTTCTTTCCCTGATGGTTCGCTGCGGACTGGCAAAGTCCAACGGCGAGGCCCGGCGGCTAGTCCAGCAGGGAGGCGTGTTCCTAGACGATGAGAAGGTCACGGATCCGGCACACCGGATTTCCCAGGACAAGCTCCATACCGGCGTTGTGATCCGCAAGGGCAAGAAGGTATTTCACAAGGCCGTTCTCGGAAAGTAAGAGGCAGGGTGCCTGTGCCTCGAGAAGGCAGAAACAATTTTTCTGGCAGTCAAAACAGCCTCAGCCGAACCCGGCTGAGGCTGTTGATATGCAATCTTATTGGATATGGGTGTGGTTGTTGATGTGGTCCTGACAGTAGCAGTAGTAGCCCTGGCACTTGGAGCAGTAGCGGAACTCCAGCTCCGGGTTGGATACGTCGGTTCGGCCGCAGACGGCACATTTATGCCGGTAGGCCGGTGCGTCTACGACCCGGGACACAGGACGGGAGCCGCCATGCTTGGGGGGCTTTTGATAGGCCTTGGCCCAGTTCTTGTTGGGGCGGCTGTTACTCCGGCGGCCGCTTCGGAGCTTATCCTGCCAGGCGTCCGGGAGAACCTGAATGCAGTCCCTGCCGAAGAACAAAAAGTAGTTCAGCAGCGCAAACACCGGGAAGAAGTTCAGCTGTACAATTTCGAATACCAGCAGCAGAAGATAGGCCCAGGCCAGGTATTTCATCTTCAGGGGAATGATATACATAAACAGAACCTTGTTGTCCGGATACAGGGTGGCCAAGGCCAGAAACAGGCTCAGGTTCAGATAGGAGCCGCTGGCGGAGGCACCCATAATCATGGCGGCAATGTCCATAATCAGGATACCGCACAAATAGAAGAGATTAAACTTTAAGGTGCCCCAGGCCCGTTCCACCATCCGGCCGATGCCATAGTAGGCAAACAGCAGCAGAAACAGCCAGATGCCCCCGCTCTGGGGCAGAAAGACATAGGTGATGAGCCGCCAAAGCTGTCCGTGGAGGATTTTGTCCCGGTTAAAGCACATAAAGCCGTAGAACATGCCGCTGCGGTCTGCCAGCATCACAAAATAGGACACAAGCGTTCCAATGCAGATCAGCAGCATCAGATTGGGGATCCCCTTGTTGCTGTTATTATAGAGAAACCGGTCAAATTTCCGGCGCAATTCTTTCACAATCATTCCTCCTACAGACGTTTGTGATGCTATTTTATTCGATTCTGGGGAAAATGTCCATAAATAAACTGTAAACATTATGGACATAGACGCCAAAATTCAGACGGCTCGGAGGGGCGATGCTGTGAAAAACCGCCCAGAATACAAAGAGTGTCCAGAAACGGTTGACAACAGGGGAAATCCTGCTATAATAGCGTCAGTAATTGAATAAGCCCTTATTAAGAGTGGTGGAGGGATCGGCCCTGTGAAGCCCGGCAACCTGCGTTTGTAAGGTGCCAAATCCGGCGGTGCAAATCGAAAGATGAGGTTGGTAGTCTCTGATGTGCTCCGCATTGCGGGGCGCTTTTTTTTGTGATAAATTATTGAAAAGAGGTATATTATGGCAAAACGTATTTTTACATCCGAATCCGTCACCGAAGGACATCCCGATAAAATCTGCGACCAGATCTCCGATGCCGTCCTGGACGCGATTTTGGAGCAGGATCCCCAGGCACGAGTGGCCTGCGAAACCGTCACCACCACAGGTATGGTGTTCGTCATGGGGGAGATTTCCACCAGCTGCTATGTGGATATCCCCGGGATTGCCCGGGAGACCATCTGCAACATCGGCTATGACCGGCCGGAATACGGCTTTGACGGCAAGACCTGTTCGGTGATGACGGCCATTGACGGCCAGAGCCCGGATATTGCCATGGGCGTCAATCACGCCTTTGACGATGACCAGGAGATTGGCGCCGGGGATCAGGGCATGATGTTCGGCTTCGCCTGCGACGAGACGCCGGAGCTGATGCCCGCTCCGCTGTCCTATGCCCACCAGCTCTCTCACAAGCTCACCGAGTGCCGGAAGTCCGGGGAGCTGCCGTGGCTGCGGCCCGACGGCAAGAGCCAGGTGTCCGTGGAGTATGGAGAAGACGGCAGCGTGAAGCGGATCGATGCCGTGGTGGTGTCCACCCAGCACAGCGAGGACATTGACATTCAGGTCCTGCGGCAGGAGATCATCGAGAAGGTCATTAAGACCACCCTCCCTGCGGAGCTGTTGGATGAGGAGACCAAGTTTTTTGTGAACCCCACAGGACGCTTCGTGGTGGGTGGCCCGGTGGGCGACTCCGGTCTCACCGGACGGAAGATCATTGTGGATACCTACGGCGGCTATGCGGCCCATGGCGGTGGCTGCTTCTCCGGCAAGGACCCCACCAAGGTGGACCGCAGCGCAGCCTATATGGCACGGCACATTGCCAAGAATATTGTGGCGGCGGGTCTGGCCAAGAAATGCCAGATCGAGGTGGCCTATGCCATCGGTGTGGCAAGACCTGTGTCTGTGCTGGTGGACACCTATGGCACCGGTACCGTCAGCGATGAAAAGCTGGCCCAGGCGGTGAATCAGGTGTTTGACCTGCGGCCGGAGAAGATCATCTCCTATCTGGATCTGCGCCGTCCCATTTACAAGCAGGTGGCGGCCTATGGTCACTTCGGTCGGCCGGAGCTGAATCTGCCCTGGGAGCGCACGGACCGGGTAGAGGATCTGAAGGCGGCGGTGCGCTGAGAAAAATTACAGGAGGCGTCTCGATTTGTCGGGACGCCTCCATTGCGCCTCAGGGAAAATCGTGCTATGATATCCTCAGAAATCCAAGCCGGGAGGAACAACCATGGAGATTATGAAAGCCAAGCTCATGAGTTTGAGTGTCTATCGAAATATGTTACATACAGAGGCGGCAAAGTGCCTGCTGGAGATGTGCGAGGCGAAAAAGCCGGACACGCTGATCGGAAGCTATACCAGTCTTGTGTACACGGTGTTCCGGGACGGCTTCTCCACGCTGCCGGAGTACTTTGCCTGGCATCTGAAATACGATGATACCTTTATTGGAAACCAAATCGCCGCAGGGACGGCGTCGCAGTATTTGATGGATGCGGCGGCCATGGACATTCGGCGGCTTTCCAGCGTGTCCATGCTCTCCTGCGCAGGACTCAAGGGGGGCATCTATGATGCCTGTACCAAAATCAATCCGGACTATGGCCCCATTGTGCAGAATCTGGCGGAGCTGCCCCAGGGCAGGGCGTTTACCGAGGACGAGATTTTTGAGAGCTATCGGAAGAACGGCTGCGGCTTGTTTGCACTGGGCCGGGCGTTCCATTGGGAAAAAGGACAGCTCACCCAGGTGAAGCAGCCGGACACCATCTGTCAGGAAGAGATGATCGGGTATACCCAGCAGCGATCTGCGGTGATCGAGAACACCCGAGTGCTTATGGAGGGACGGCCCACCAACAATGTGCTGCTCTATGGAGACAGCGGCACGGGAAAATCTGCCACGGTGAAGTCACTGATTAATCTGCCGGAGTTTTATAATCTGCGGCTCATTGAAATCGCCAAGAACTCCCTGGGAGAGCTGACGGAGCTGGTGCGCATGGTGGGGAAACACACCCAGAAGTTTATCCTGTACATTGACGACCTGTCCTTTGAACAGGAGGACAAGGGCTTCTCCGCCCTGAAAACGGCGCTGGAGGGCGGATTGGAGCGCCGGCCGGACAATGTGGCCATCTATGTGACCTCCAACCGCCGCCATATGATCCGAGAGAGCTTTTCGGACCGTCAGGGAGACGACGTCCACGCCCGGGAGACCCTGGAGGAGCGCACCAGTCTCTCTGAGCGCTTCGGTCTGCGGCTGGCCTACCTGGCCCTGGATAAGCAGAAATACACGGATATGGTGCTGACCATGTGCCATCGGATGGAGCTGCCCTACGGGGACGATCAGCTTCGGGCGGAGGCCAACCGCTGGGAAATCCGGCATGGGACTCGAACCCCCCGCGTGGCCATGCAGCTGGTGGAAAAGCTGGCGGGACAGGCGGCGGAGCGGGAAAGTTCATAAATTATTTAGAATTACCCCTTGCAAAACGGCAGGAAAAGGGCTATAGTATGTTTAGCACTCAGGCGAAGTGAGTGCTAAACATATTTTTTGTAACTAATTGACGAAGGACGTGATTTTATCATGGCAAAGAAACAGTTTAAGGCGGAGTCCAAGCGCCTGCTGGATCTGATGATCAATTCTATTTATACCCACAAGGAGATCTTCCTTCGGGAGATTATCTCCAACGCCTCTGACGCAATCGACAAGCTGGCCTATCTGAGCCTCACCGAGGACAACGGCATGAGCCGAAGCGACTTTGAGATTCGGCTGGCGGTGGATGAGGCCCACAGAACCTTGACCATCTCCGACAACGGCATTGGCATGACCAAGGAGGAGCTGGAGAACAACCTGGGTACCATTGCGAAGTCCGGCTCTCTCCAGTTTAAGGAGGAGATGAAGAAGGCGGAGAATCCCACTGAGGCAGTGGACATCATCGGTCAGTTTGGCGTGGGCTTCTACTCCGCCTTTATGGTGGCCGACAATGTGACGGTGATTACCAAGAAGTACGGGTCCGAGGAGGCGTATATGTGGCAGTCCACCGGGGCAGACGGCTATACCATTACGCCCTGCGAAAAGGACAGCTGCGGCACGGATGTCATCCTGAAGCTCAAGGAAGACACCGACGACGAGGACTACAGCCGCTATCTGGGGCAGTACACCCTGGAGAGCCTGGTGAAGAAGTACTCCGATTATATCCGCTATCCTATCCGCATGAATATGAAATTTAGCCGCCCGGTCCAGGAGGAAAAGCCGGAGGAGAGCACCGACGAGAAGCAGGAGCCCAAATATGAGGACTACGATGAGGACAAGACGCTCAACTCCATGGTGCCCATTTGGCAGAAAAAGAAGGACGAGGTCACTGACGAGGAGTATGACCAGTTCTACGAGAACAAGTTCTCCGACTATGAGAAGCCTGCCCTGCGGATCAGCGCAGACGTGGAGGGCGCGGTGACCTACCAGGCGCTGCTGTATGTGCCCTCCCGTACCCCCTACAACTACTACACCAAGGACTACAAAAAGGGCCTTCAGCTTTACACCAGCGGTGTGCTGATTATGGAAAACTGCGAGGACCTGCTGCCGGACCACTTCAGCTTTGTCAAGGGCATTGTGGACTCCCAGGATTTGAGCCTGAATATCTCCCGTGAAATGCTCCAGCACGATCGCCAGCTGCGCCGGATCGCCACCAACCTGGAGAAGAAAATCAAGTCCGAGCTGGCCAAGCTCATGACCAACGATCGGGAGAAATATGAGAAATTCTTTGAGAATTTCGGCGTGCAGCTGAAATACGGCGTGGTGTCCGACTACGGCGCCCACAAGGATCTGCTAAAGGACCTGCTGCTGTTCTGGAGCGAAAAGGAGCAGAAGTATGTCTCCCTGAGCGAGTATGTCTCCGCCATGGCCGAGGATCAGAAGTTCATCTACTATGCCGCAGGGGAGAGCCGCACCAAGCTGTCCCAGCTGCCCCAGACGGAGCTGGTACGGGACAAGGGCTATGACATTCTGCTGCTCACCGACGATGTAGACGAGTTTATTATGCAGACCCTGATGAACTATCAGGAGAAGGAGTTTAAGTCTGTTTCCGCAGAGGATTTGGGCCTGGAGACCGAAGAGGAAAAGGAACAGAAGAAGCAGGAGACCGAGGACAACAAGGAGCTCCTGGACTTTGTCAAGGAGACCATGGGCGACAAGCTCAAGGAGGTCCGCCTGTCCAACAAGCTCAAGAGTCATCCGGTGTGCCTGGTGCCGGATTCCGGCCTGAGCTTTGAGATGGAGAAATATCTGAACCGGGTGGCTCCCACAGAAAAGCTGCAGACCGGCCGGATTTTGGAGCTCAATGCGGAGCATCCCGCCTTTGCCGCCCTGAAGGCTGCCTACGCCGGCGACAAGGACCGGGCAAAGAAGTATGCACAGCTCCTCTATGCCCAGGCCCTGCTGATTGCAGACCTGCCTCTGGAGGATCCCAGCGCCTACACCGACCTGGTGTGCGGTCTGATGCAGTAAGACAAAGGATAATATCTTCAACAATACCGTTCCGGATCAATTCCGGGACGGTATTTTTATGGGAAATTTTAAGAGTTTGTGAAGGCGGCGTGCCTTTGTTGCATCATGGGGGGAATTATGGTATGATACAAGAATCCTTTGGAAGGGAGGAGTTCCTTTGAGCGACTTTCTCGCGTCCCTGGGCGATATGTTTTTGACGCTGGTGGACAAAGGCGGCCCTGTGACCACAGTGCTGCGGTTTATATTCCCAGTGCTGGCCCTGGCCATTCTTGTGCGCTGCGCCATCAGCCTGCTGCGGTTCCGGAAGGAGCCGGAAATCTGGGGCCACATCGCCTTTGAAGATGGCTCCCGGCTCCCGGTGACCCACTGGGAAAACATCATCGGCCGGACCAGACGCAACGACATTCAGCTGAATTTTGACAATATCTATAAGCAGCATGCGGTTCTCACCCGCTACGACGATGGCAGCTGGACCATTGGCGACGTAGGCGGACGGGGCGGCATTTCCATCAACGGCGAACCCATCACCGGTCTGACGGAGATCGGCTATGGGGACCTGATTGACCTCAACGGGCTGGAAGTGACGCTGGTTCCCATCACCGACGAAGAGGCAGCGTATGTGGAGTCCTGCCGGACCAATCCCAAGCATATGATGAGCCCGGCCGTCACCCTGCTGCTGATGTCTATGTTTCAGTTCTTTTCGGTGATGCAGCTGATGATTGGCTGCGATGCCACCCATTGGGGCAGTATTTGCGGCTCGTTTCTGGCGCTGTTCCTGGTGATGTGGGGACTGTTTGCCTTTAACAAGGCCATGCGCCGATCCGGCTTTGAGGTAGAGACCATTGCATTCTTCCTCTGTACCATGGGCCTTTCCATTATCGCCTCGGTGGACCCTGCGGAGCTGTCCAAAACCGTGATCTCCATTGTCATGGGCATCGTGCTGTTTATGGTGATCGGCTTTTGTATGCGGGAGCTGGATACGGCGAAAAAGCTGCGGTACATTGCGGCGGCCCTGGGCCCCCTGCTGCTGGCGGCGACACTGGTGGTGGGCACCGATATTTACGGCTCTAAAAGCTGGATCTTTATTGGGGGCTTCTCCATCCAGCCCTCTGAGCTGGTGAAGATCTCCTTTGTCTTTGCCGGAGCGTCTACCCTGGACCGCTTGATGACCAAGCGAAACCTGTTTCTGTTTATTCTCTATTCCGGCATCTGCTGTGTGCTGCTGGCACTGTGCAATGACTTCGGTACGGCCATGGTCTACTTTGTGGCCTTCCTTGTGATTGCCTATCTCCGCTCCGGAGATTTCGCCACCATTTCGCTGATCTGCGCCGGAACCGGCTTTGCGGGATTTATGGCCCTGAAGCTCCGGCCCCACATCGCCGCCAGGTTTTCCAGCTGGCGGCACATCTGGGAGGAACCCTCCGGCAGCGGCTATCAGCAGACCCAGGCGCTGATGTGTTTGGCGGCGGGAGGTCTGCTGGGCCTGGGGGCCGGAAACGGACAGCTGAAATATGTGTTCGCCGCAGACAGTGACATTGTGTTTGCCACGGTCTGCGAGGAGTGGGGGCTTATTGTGGGCGTCCTGTGCGTCCTGAGCGTTTTGTGCATTGCCATGTTTGCAGTGCGGTCAGCGTCGCTGTGCCGAAGCTCCTTCTATGCGATTTCCGCCTGTGCGGCCATGAGCATGCTGGTGTTCCAGATGATGCTCAATGTATTTGGCACCATAGATTTTCTCCCCTTTACCGGGGTTACATTTCCCTTCCTGTCCAACGGCGGCTCCAGTATGATGGGAACCTGGGGGCTGTTGGCCTTTGTAAAGGCGGCGGACACTAGGCAAAACGCCAGCTTTGCCACAACGGTGCCCACCCATGCCAAAAGGAGGTATGCAGAATGAAAAAGATCTCCGGACGCACGATCTTTACTACCCTGCTGTCTCTTATAGTGGTGTTGGGCCTTTGTCTGTTTGTGGCGGAGTATTTTCTGGACGCCAGAGAGTGGGTGACCTTTGAAACCAGTCCCCACGTCTATACCGGCGGCAATGTTTCCACCGGCACCATCCGGGACCGGGAGGGTGTCACCGTGCTGACCAACGGAAACCGGCGGGTCTACTCCGACGATGAGATGATCCGCAAGGCTACGGTTCATTTGCTGGGAGACCGCTATGGCTATATTACGGCGCCGCTGATTAACGCCTACGCCGACAAGCTCCTGGACTACAATCCCATTACCGGACTCTATGATACCTCAGATACCGGAAATATTATGAATCTGACCCTGTCCACCCAGGCCTGCGTTACGGCGCTGAACGACTTGGATGGCCGAAAGGGAACCATTGGCGTTTATAACTATGAGACCGGGGAGATCCTCTGTATGGTGTCCTCCGGCACCTTTGACCCGGACGATATGCCCTCTCAGGAGGAGATCGAGTCTGAGGACTACTATGACGGAGTGTATCTCAACCGGTTTACCCGGTCCACCTATGTGCCAGGCTCTATTTTTAAGCTGGTGACGGCGGCTGCCGCCATTGACTGCATTCCTGATGTGTTTGACCGGACCTTCCGCTGCGAGCAGGAGACGGTGATTGGAGGAGAGTACATCACCTGTGAGCAGTATCACGGGGACATCTCCTTTGAAACAGGCCTGGTGAAGTCCTGTAATATCGTGTTCGGTGAGCTGTCCTCGGAGCTTGGGGCGGATACCCTGACCCAATATGCCAACGCCGCAGGCATCAACAGCAGCATCACCTTTGACGGAACTACCACCGAGGAGGGGAATTTCGACCTCAGCGGTGCAAATGACGCTTCTGTGGCCTGGGCAGGCATTGGCCAGTACACGGATTTGATCAATCCCTGCCAGTTTATGACTTTCGTGGGCTCCATCGCCGCAGGCGGACAGGCGGCCTCCCCCTATGTGGTGGACAGCGTAGAGACCCCGGAGGGGGTCAAGGTCTATTCGGCGGAGAGAAAGCTGCTGGAGCGGACCATGTCGGAGAGTACGGCGTCCACCCTGACGGAGATGATGCGGGACGACGTGGTGTCCAACTACGGGACCTATCATTTCCCGGAGGTCTACGTCTGTGCCAAATCCGGTACGGCGGAGGTGGACGACGACGAGCCCAACGCAATGTTTGCGGGCTTTGTACAGGATTCCCAGTATCCGCTGGCGTTTATCGTCATTGTGGAGAATGCCGGCAGCGGCAGTGAGGTCTGCGCCTCCATTGCCGGCGACGTGCTGGCGGCCTGCATGGAATCCATGGGATAAAAAAGGAGACAAAAATTATGGCAACGGTTTTAGATGGAAAGGGCTTTGCGGTCCGGTGCAAGGAGGAGATCCGCCGGGAAGCGGAGCGTTTGACCAAGCTGGGCTGCCAGCCCGGCTTGGCTGTGGTGCTGGTGGGGGAAAATCCTGCCTCCCAGGTCTATGTGCGCAATAAGGAAAAGGATTGTCAGGAATGCGGGATTTACAGCGCAATGTACACCCTGCCGGAGGAGACCACGGAGGCCCAGCTGCTGGAGCTCCTGGACGCACTGAACCATGACCCCAAGATTCATGGCATTCTGGTTCAGCTGCCGGTGCCCCGGCATATGGACCCCCAGAAGATCATTGAAGCCATTGATCCCGTCAAGGACGTGGACTGCTTCCATCCCATGAATGTGGGGTATCTGACCCAGGGGATGCCCCGGTTTGCCCCCTGTACCCCTGCGGGGATTGTGAGGCTAATGGAGCACTATGGGGTGGATCCCGCAGGAAAGCACTGTGTGGTGATTGGCCGAAGCAATATTGTGGGCAAGCCCATGGCGCTGCTGCTGCTCCAGAAAAACGGAACCGTGACCATCTGCCATTCCGGTACAGCGGATTTGAAGGAGCAGACCCTCCAGGGAGATATTTTGATCTCGGCGGTGGGAAAGACCGGCTTTGTTACGGCGGATATGGTGAAGGAAGGGGCCGTGGTGATTGACGTGGCCATGAACCGCAATGACCAGGGCAAGCTCTGCGGCGACGTGGACTATGCTGCCGTATCGGAGAAGGCCAGTGCCATCACACCGGTTCCCGGGGGCGTGGGACCCATGACCCGGGTTATGCTTCTGGAGAATACACTGACTGCCTGCAAGCTCCAAAACGGGCTGAAATAATTCGGGAACTTTTTGTGCTGCCCTGCGTCTAATCAGGCAAGGAGGCGAGCTTATGAAACGAATGATTCTGTTGGCGGCTGTGCTGATGCTCAGTCTGACCGCCTGTAATTCCGGCGCGACAGGGAATAGCACTTCGGTGACACCTGACGTCGTCCCTGAACAGAGCGCCGGAGGGGAATCCTCCACGGCGGAGGAGCTGGCTACGGTGGATATGCTGTACTATCTCAATTTGGGGGACGGCTCCATTATGGCGGCGTGCAACACCGAGACAGGCAAGCAGTCCCTGGGAGAGGACTACTACGTTGTCCATGTGGACGCTGCCGAGATCTATAACGCCCAGGGAAAGAAAATCTCCCTGGAGGAGCTGACAAGGGGCTGCCCCATCCGTATTGCCTGGCCGGGGATGGTCATGGAGAGCTATCCCGGGCAGATTAGCGCCGTGACGGTTACGGCGCTCAGTGACGAGGCGGATCCGTCGGTTCCCCCGGAGGACCAGATTCCGTCCATAGACGGCGGTCCCAAGTGGTGGGAGCCGGAGACGGTGACGCAGGTTCCGGAGATGTCCATTGAGTATCGCAATGACCTGGGGGAGATTACCGCCCTGGTGGAGTGCCGTCATGGAAGCTGGTCCTACGGACAGGAGGACAGCCAAGGAAACCTCAGCGGCGGTGCCTCCAGTGACCGGAAGGACGGACAAAAGCCCCAGGAGTGGACGTTCCCGGAGCAGGGAATCCTCCGCCGCCAGGGGGAGGAGACGGTGAAGCTGGGCTTCTCCCCGGCGCCCCAAAGCATCTCCGTGACGGCCTATCGGCAGGACGATCCGGAGGATCAAGGAACGCCGGTGGCTCTGGACGCCGACAACAATCTGACGCTGCTGGATGGGAATTATGTCTATGCGGTTTCCGTTCAGTGGGACGGACAATATCACGGGAACGCCGTCTACGGCTTTCTGGTGACGGAATAAGCAAGGAGGCGCTGAGAAAAAGACTCAGCGCCTCCGTTTTACTGCCAAAAGTGTTTTTTGTGGCAGGGAACCCGGACCCGGTCCAGCTCCACCTCCACCAGAATAATATCGCTGCCAATGCGCCGGATACAGCCCCAGGGAAGCACATAGTCGTCCTCCCGGCCAAAGAGTCCGAAGCATTTCCACCTTCCCGGAATCACCAGGGCAATGATATTGCCCCCGGTGCAGTCCAGCTCCACGTCACTGACAAAACCGATGCGGCAGCCGTCGCAGATGTTGATAACCTCCCGGCACTTCAGCTCGGAAAAACGAACGATCATAGCAATCCCTCCCGCTTAGTGCAGTGTATGTGCGGTTCTGGGATTCTTGCGAATTATTGCACCGCAATGGCCTTTCGAATTTGAGAAATGGCGTTTTTCTCCAGCCGGGACACCTGGGCCTGGCTGATCCCAACCTCTCCGGCCACCTCCATCTGTGTGCGGCCGTCGTAAAAACGAAGGGCCAGAATCCGTTTTTCCCGGTCATCCAGCTTTTTCATGGCCTCCCGCAGCGCAATATGCTCGATCCACATTTCGTCGGTGTTCTTGGTATCCCGGACCTGATCCATTACGGTGAGGGGGTCACCGCCGTCGGAATAAATGGGCTCGTGCAGGCTCACTGGAGAGGCGATGGCGTCCATGGCGTAGTTGACCTCCTCCACCGGAAGCTCCAGCGCCTGGGCAATCTCCTCCATAGTGGGTTCCTTCTGCTGGGCCTTGGCCATGGCCTCCCGGGTTTGAAGGACCCGATAGGCGGTATCCCGAAGGCCACGGCTGACCCGGATGGGGCTGCTGTCCCGGAGAAACCTGCGGATCTCCCCGGAAATCATCGGCACCCCGTAGGTGGAAAACCGGACCCCCAGAGAGGGGTCAAAGTTCTGCACTGCCTTGAGCAGACCGATGCAGCCCACCTGAAACAGATCGTCCGGGCTTTCATCGCTGCTGGAAAACCGCTGGATCACGCTGAGTACCAGTCGAAGGTTTCCCTCCACCAGCGCATTTCTGGCCTCTTGATCTCCCTGCTTGGCCCGGGCCATAAGCTGGGTCATTTCCTCGTTTTTTAGAACCTTCAGCTTTGATGTGTTTACACCGCAGATTTCAACTTTCCCAAGCATGTTTCAAACCTCCCCGAAACTCCTCTAAAAGTGTTTCCCGGCCGGTGCCCTTTCATTCTGCCGAAGAAGGGAATATTCGGGCGTTTTGAACCATCTGCTTTTTCTGAGGAAAAACATGAATTTCTCCTTGCATTTCTGGGAAAACTATAGTATAATCTAAAGGCTCTGCGAAAATGCAGAGGACCACACACACCCAAGGATTCCCGTTATGGTGCCGGAAACGGCTTGACGGGGAGATGATTGGGGTGGCGGGATAACTTAAAGGAGGAACAAACAAATGGCAGTCGTATCTATGAAGCAGTTGCTGGAGGCCGGCGTTCATTTTGGTCACCAGACCAGAAGATGGAACCCCAAGATGGCTTCCTACATCTACACCGAGAGAAATGGTATCTATATCATTGATCTCCAGAAGACCGTGAAAAAGCTGGAGGAAGCGTACAACTTCGTGCGTGATCTGGCTGCCAACGGCGAGACGCTTCTGTTCGTGGGCACCAAGAAGCAGGCCCAGGACGCCATCAAGGAAGAGGCAGAGCGCGTTGGCATGTATTATGTAAACGCTCGTTGGCTGGGCGGCATGCTCACCAACTTCAAGACCATGCGGACCCGTGTGGAGCGCCTGAACCAGCTGCACAAGATGCAGGAGGACGGCACCTTTGCGATGCTTCCCAAGAAGGAAGTCGCAAAGCTGAACCTGGAGATTGAGAAGCTGGAGAAGTATCTGGGCGGCGTGAAGAACATGAAGAAGCTTCCCGGTGCCCTGTTCATCGTGGATCCCCGCAAGGAGCGCAATGCCATTGCGGAGGCTCGTAAGCTGCATATTCCCATTGTGGCCATCGTGGACACCAACTGCGATCCCGATGAGATCGACTATGTGATTCCCGGCAACGATGACGCCATCCGCGCCATCAAGCTGATCTCCGCTACCATGGCCAATGCCGTGCAGGAGGGCAAGCAGGGTGAGGACGTCCAGGAGGCTCCCGTGGAGGCTGCTGAGACCACCGAGGCACCTGCTGCAGAATAAATTCGGACTGTATTTGATATAGGAGGTTAGAATCATGGCATTTTCCGCAAGTGATGTGAAAAAGCTCCGCGAGATGACCGGCGTCGGCATGATGGACTGCAAGAAGGCTCTTGTTGCTTCCGACGGCGATATGGATAAGGCTGTTGAGTATCTTCGTGAGAAGGGGATGGCAGCCGCACAGAAGAAGGCCAGCAAGGTCGCCGCTGAGGGCGTGTCCTATGCGCTGACCGCTCCCAATGGCGTGGGCGTCATTGTGGAGGTGAACTCCCAGACTGACTTCGTGGCAAAGAACGAGGTGTTCCAGAACTTCGTCAAGGACGTTGCCACGGTGATTGCAGAGCAGAACCCCGCTGACGTGGAGGCACTCAAGGCGATGACCTATCCCGGTACCGACCGTACCGTCACCGATGTGACCAACGACAAGATCCTGGCCATCGGCGAGAACCTGCAGATCCGCCGCTTTGCCCGCTATGACAGCGGCGTGAATGTGGGCTATGTCCATGCCGGCGGCAAGGTTGCCGTTTTGGTGAACATGGATGTGGAGGGCATTGCACCCGAGGCCGTGACAGAGCTGGGCAAGGACGTTGCCATGCAGATCTGTGCAATGAATCCCGCATTCCTGGATAAGACGGACGTCTCCCAGGAGACCCTGGACAAGGAGAAGGAGATTCAGCTGGCTCAGATGGACAACGACCCCAAGATGGCTTCCAAGCCTCAGCAGGTCAAGGAGAAGATCGTTCTCGGCAAGCTGGGCAAGTACTATGAGGAGAACTGCCTCATGCAGATGGAGTTCGTCAAGGAGAAGGGCGTCTCCGTGGAGCAGCATGTGGCTGCCGTGGCCAAGGAGCTGGGCGGCAAGATCACCGTCAAGGCGTTTACCCGCTTTGCCACCGGTGAGGGCATTGAGAAGGTCGTCTCCGACCTGGCTGCCGAGGTTGCAGCTGCGCTCAAGGGCTAATCGTAAGCTGAGAAGGGCCGCTGCGTCGCAGCGGCCCTTTTGCCGTCAAAATCCGGCGGCATCTACGGAGATTTCCTGTTGAAAAAACAGAAACATTCGGATATAATAGCCTTAGAAATATGATGTGACATCATCAGGAGGTTCATAATGGTTAAGATTACAAAGGATACCATCATCGGTACAATTCTCGATATCGCCCCCGAGGCTGCTCCCATGTTCCTGTCCATTGGCATGCACTGCCTGGGCTGCCCCTCCTCTCGGGGAGAGACGGTGGAAGAGGCCTGCATGGTCCACGGCGTGGACGCGGATGAATTCCTCAGCGCCCTGAACGCATTTTTGGGCGAGGCCGCAGAATAAGAGAAAAAAGGCCGGCCGGAGCGATTCGGCTGGCTTTTTCTGTACGCAGGAGGGAGTATGAAGCTCAGCAGCAGGCTGCTGTCCTGTGCCGAACTGGTGCAGCGCGGCAATATAGCGGCAGATGTGGGGACGGATCACGGATATTTGGCCCTGTATCTGCTGGAACAGGGGATTTGCCCCAGGGTATACGCATCGGATCTCCGAGAGCAACCCCTCATGGCGGCACGACGCAACGCCGCCAGGGCGGGCGTTACGGAACGCATTGAATTCTGCCTTTCTGACGGGGTGCAGGCGTTGCCCCTGGAGCGAATCCAGACGGTGATTTGCGCCGGAATGGGAGGAGACAATATGATCTCCATCCTTTCTGCCGCTCCGGCGCTGCGATCCGAGAACTATCAGCTGATTTTGCAGCCCCAGTCGGCGGGAAACGATCTGCGCCGGTGGCTGGGGGAACAGGGGTTTTCCATCTGCCGGGAGAAGCTGTCCCGGGACGGAAAATTCCTGTATACAGCCATGGAAGTGCGCTTTGGCAAGGGAAGGGTGCAATCTCCGGGGGAGCAGTTTATCTCCCCGGCGCTGCGAGATAGCGGAGATCCCCTGCTGAAGGACTACATGGACAGAGTTCGGTCCAGTGTGGAAATGTCCGTTCAGGGACTGCACCGGGCAAAATCCGCAGATCCCCAGTTGGTCCGGTATTACGAGACGGCCCTGGCGGAACTGAGAGATATGGAGGCGAAGCGATGACCAGTGTCAAAGATGTTTTGGATGTTCTTTGGACCATAGCCCCAGAGGAAGGGAAAGAGCCCTGGGACAATGTGGGGCATCTGGTGGGCCGGAGCGGCGCAAATGTGACGAAAATCCTGGTGGCTTTGGACATCACCATGCCGGCGATTCAGGAGGCCGCAGACTGGGGGGCGGAGCTGATTGTGTCCCACCATCCGGTGATTTGGGATACCTATAAGCATGTGACGGATCGAGTGTTCCAGCAGGAGAAGGTCATGACCCTGGTGGAACGGGGCATTGCCGCCATCTGTATGCACACCAACCTGGATGAGGCGGAGGACGGCGTAGACGACACATTGGTGGAAGCCCTGGGGCTCCGTGCCGAGGACCACCTGGTCCAGGGGAAAATCGGACATATCTGCACCCTGGAGGAGCCTATGGCGCTATCGGAGTTTCTGATGCTGGCAAAGACCAGACTGAAGGCAAACGGACTGCGGTACTGTGACGCAGGCCGTCCGGTGCGGCGTATTGCCACAGGCTGCGGCTCCTGCGGGGAATATCTGGAGGAGGCGGTCCGTGCCGGATGCGACACGTTCCTAACCGGGGATGTGAAGTACAACTACTTTGTAGATGCCCTGGGCTGTGGGGTGAATCTTATCGACGCAGGGCATTTTCCCACGGAACACCCCATTGTGGAGAAGCTGGCGGGAAAGCTCCGGCGGGCTTTCCCGGATGTGGCGGTTCAGGTTGCCCGGAGCCAGTTCCAGCCGGATTTGTTTTTTGTGTAAAACCCGTCTTTTCCGAAAGAACCCCTTGTGAAGGGGCTGAAAATGTGATAAAATTAAAAGGTTCTATTTATAGATTATTCTCATGAAGGGATTGAATAGTAATGTCAGGACACTCCAAGTGGCATAACATCCAGAAAACTAAGGGTGCTGCCGACGCGAAGCGATCTGCCGCATTTACCAAGATCGCCCGCGAGATCATCGTGGCGGTAAAAGAGGGCGGCAGCGGTGACCCCGCCAACAACTCCCGCCTGGCTGCGGTGATCGTCAAGGCCAAGGCGGCCAACATGCCCAACGACAACATCAAGCGGACCATCGATAAGGCCCTAGGCTCCGGCAACGCCGACAATTATGAGTCCATCACCTATGAGGGCTATGGCCCCAGCGGTGTGGCCGTGATTGTAGAGACCATGACCGACAGCCGGAACCGTACCGCCTCCAACATGCGCCATTATTTCGACAAGTTCGGCGGCAACCTGGGTGCTTCCGGCTGTGTCAGCTGGAGCTTCGACAAAAAGGGCGTCATCGTCATTGAGGACGAAGACGAGGAGCTCGATGAAGATGAGATCATGATGGATGCGCTGGACGCCGGCGCGGCGGACTTCCAGAAGGATGATGAGGTCTATGTGGTCTACACCGACCCCGATGACTTCAATGCCGTCTCCGCAGCCCTCCAGGACAAGTACACCTTTGCCTCCGCCCAGGTGGAGATGGTTCCCCAGAACTATCAGACCCTGGAGAAGGAAGAGGACATCAAGAACATGCAGAAAATGCTGGACGCCATGGAAGATGACGACGACGTCCAGAACGTGTACCATAACTGGCAGGAGTAATTGGATGCATTGCCCGCCTCCCGGTGAATCCCGGGGAGGCGGGTTTTGTCTGCGCTTGACCTAACCGGGCAAAAGCCTTATAATAGTGCTAACGAATAAACCTGTGGGTGATTTCTGCGGCAGCAGCCGCACGGAACATTGGGAGGAATCTTCATGCTCGTAACGTGCCCGGAATGCGGGAAAAAAGTGTCGGATAAGGCGGCGGCCTGTCCTCAGTGCGGCTGTCCCATGGACGAGATCCTAAACCAGTTTAAAATGACGGTGTACGATCCGGAGACCATGACAGGCAAGACACCGGAGGATGACAAGGCCATTGAGGTGGCCATGGAGTTTTACGGGGAGCTGCTGGTGTCCGGCGACGGCCGGGTCTGGAACTCCGGCGGCCAGATCGTTGCGGAAATGCGTTACATAGAGGATTGAGCCGATGACAGATTTAATCAACCGCATTCTGCCTCAGGTGCAGAAGCCGGCCCGGTATACCGGAGGAGAGTATCACGAGATCATCAAGCCTAAGGATGAGGTGGAGATCCGCGTTGCTTTCTGTTTCCCGGACACCTATGAGATCGGCATGTCCAATGTGGGAATGCGGATTCTCTACGGGCTGATGAACCGGATGGAGGGAGTCTGGTGCGAGCGGGCCTTTGCGCCGTGGGGAGACATGGAGGAGGAAATGCGGAAGCATGACCTTCCACTGTGGACACTGGAGAGCCACGATCCCCTGGGGCAGTTTGACCTGATTGCCTTCTCCCTGGGCTATGAGATGGCCTATTCCAATGTGCTCAATATGCTGGAGCTGGGGAAAATCCCGCTGAAGGCGGCGGACCGGGGTGATACCCTGAAAAACATCGTCTTTGCCGGCGGAACCAGTGTGTATAATGCGGAGCCTATGGCGGATTTTCTGGATTTCTGCGTGGAGGGCGAGGGCGAGGACCTGGATGTGGAGGTCATCGAGTGCTTCCGGGAGGCCAAGCGCCGGGGACTGTCCAAGTCGGAGTTTCTGCTGGAGGTAGCCAAAATCCCCGGAGTCTATGTGCCCTCCTTTTATCAGCACACCTACCATGAGGATGGGACGATCCGGGAGATTATCCCCCTCCACGGGGCGCCGAAAACCGTCACCAAGCGGATCGTCCAGGATATGGACAAGGCGTATTATCCCACGGACACCATTGTACCTTCCACCCAAATCGTCCATGACCGCACGGTATTGGAGCTGTTTCGGGGCTGCATCCGGGGCTGCCGATTCTGCCAGGCGGGATTCTGCTACCGGCCGGTGCGGCCCAAAAGCCCTGAGCGGCTGTATGATCTGGCGGTGAAGTCTCTGGAGAATTCCGGGTACGACGAGATGACCCTGTCCAGCCTGTCCACCTCGGACTATAAGAAGCTGGGGGTATTTGCGGACAAAATGCTGGATTACTGCATTCCCCGGGGAATCAATTTGAGCCTGCCGTCTCTCCGGGCGGACAACTTTTCCGTGGAGCTGATGGAGAAGGTCCAAAAGGTGCGGAAAAGCGGTCTGACCTTTGCGCCGGAGGCTGGGACCCAGCGCCTTCGGGACGCCATCAACAAAAATGTCACCGAGGAGGACATCCTGCGGTCCTGCTCTCTGGCGTTCCAGGGGGGCTGGAACAAGGTGAAGCTCTATTTCATGCTGGGGCTTCCCACAGAGACGGATGAGGATGTCATCGGAATCGCAGACCTTACCTACAAGGTGTTGAAGGCCTGGAAGGAGCATTCTCCCAACAAGGCCCGGGGCGTGACCATCACCGTTTCCACCGCATTCTTTGTGCCGAAAAATGGGACGCCCTTCCAGTGGGAGGCCCAGATTACACCGGAGGAATACCTCCGGCGGTGCCAGCTGCTGAAGTCCAAAATGCCCAGCAAATCCATTCGCTATGCCTACCACCCCTCAGACCTGAGCATGCTGGAGGCGGCGCTGTGCCGGGGCGACCGGAGACTCTGTGACGTCATTTTGCGGGCCCATGAGCTGGGATGCAAAATGGATGGCTGGTCGGACTATTTCCAGATGGACAAGTGGATGCAGGCATTCCGGGACTGCGGTGTGGACCCCGCCTGGTATGCCCAGCGGGAGCGGGGAAAGGACGAGATCTTCCCTTGGGAAACCGTGTCCATCGGCATTCCCAAAAAGTTTTTCTGGCGGGAGCGGGAGGCGGCCTACCGCTCACAGATCACCCCGGACTGCCGGAAGCAGTGTACTGGCTGCGGCGCAAATCTGCTGTACCACGGAGGGCCCTGCGATGAATAGACTGCTGTTTGAAAAGACCGGAAAGGCCATCTATATCTCACATCTGGACACCATGGCCCTGTTTCCGCGGGTGTTTCTCCGGGCGGGGCTTCATGTGAAGTTCACCCAGGGCATGAGTCCCCACGCCTATGTCTCCATTGCGCTGCCTCTGAGCGTGGGGATGAGCAGCCAGTGCGAGATTCTGGACTTTACCCTGGAGGAGGACGGCGTGGAGCTGGCGTCCCTGCCCCAGCGGCTGAATTCCTGCTTCCCTGCGGGGATCCGGGTGCTTTCGGCCTACGACAGCCCACGGAAGGTCAAAGAACTCAGCTTTCTGCGCTGTCAGGTGAATCTGGAATACGACGACGGCGTGTCGGAGCGCCAGGAGGCGCAGCTCCGGGAGTTGTTTGCTCAGGAGTGTATTCTTGTGGAGAAAAAAACCAAGAAGGGAATGGCGGAGACAGACATTCGTCCTATGATCCGGTCCATGGAGGTGCGGCGGCTGAATCGGCAGGAGCTGCAGCTGGATGGGGTCATCTGCGCCCAGAATCCCGCGCTGAACCCCCAATATCTGACCAAGGCCGTGGAACGGTACTTGCCGGAGTGTGTACCCAGCTTTTCGAAAGCACACCGGGTGGAGATATACGACGGGGATATGCAGGTGTTTCGGTAAAGGAGCCGGAGAATGGAGAATGTGGAGAAAAAGCACCAGGAGAGGTCCGGCCGCCGGGTGGACCTGGAGATTCTAAGACTGATTGCGATTTTTTGGGTGGTGTTCAACCATACCCAGGAGCGGGGATTTGAGCTGTATATGGTTCCCGGATGCAGCAGGATCAACTATGCCGGTTCCATGCTGCTGGGGATTCTCTGCAAGGTTGCGGTACCAATTTTCTTTCTGATTTCCGGCGGCCTGCTGCTGGGACGCCAGGAGCGGATAATCGTTACCTTGAGAAAACGGGTGCTGCGGATTGGGGTGGTGCTGGTTTTGTGCTCCGGTGTGCTGTATCTTTGCTGGTATCACTGGGGTTATCTCGCGGATCCGGGACCGGTGGATTTTGTGAAGCGCCTTTGGGCCAACGGCATCTCCGCGCCCTACTGGTATCTGTACACCTATTTGGGACTGATGCTTCTGCTGCCCTTCCTGCGGCCTATGGTTCAGGGAATGCGCAGCACGGTGTTTGTCTATCTCATTGGACTGCACCTACTGTATTACGGCGTGCTGATGCCGGTGGGACTCCTGTGTAATCTGGGGCCGATCAATCCGGATCTTTGGATTCCCTTTGCGGAGCCCAATCTGTTCTATTTTATTTTGGGATACTATTTGGAAAACCGTGTGGACTGGTCCGGAATCGGAAAGCGGAAGCTCCTGTGCTACGGCCTGCTGGCAGTGCTGGCAGTGGGGGGAATGTATGTACTGGGAAATGTGAACTATGGCCGGGAGGGCCAGATCACCATGAATTTTCGGGTGACGTTGCAGCTATTCCCGATTTTCTTCCTCTATGCGGCGGTGCACCAGCTGTGTGCCTGGCATCCGGTGTCCCCAAGGGCCAGCCGGATTATCGGAACCTTGGGCAGCTGTGTGTTCGGCACTTATCTGCTGGAGGGAATTCTGCGGCATGAGCTGAGCTTTATATATGAGCTACTGGAGCCGAGAATCCATGTGCTGCCGGCCTGCATGGTTTGGGTGATGGCGGTGACGGTTGCAGGGCTTGGTATCACCTGGGTGCTGAAAAGGCTCCCGGTACTGAAAAAGCTGCTATAAAACAGCAGACCTTCCGACGGAAGGTCTGCTGAGACTGTCGGAAAAGCCGGGAGGCTTTTTCGACAGTTTGTGCTAGATAGAGCCCAGTGGGTCGCAGAGCAGGTCTGCGAAGTCTGCGGCGGTATATCCGAAGGCGGAGGCCAGCGCACAGAGATTTCGGGTGCTGATGGTTTCCGCACGGCCCACCAGAATCCCCCGGAGCACCGTGGGGGAGATCATGGTGCGCAGAGAAAGGGCCTCGGCGGTGTAGCCGCATCGAACCATTTCGATGCGAATCCGATCACAGGCCTGGGGAGAAACCTTCAATTTGGCTCACTCCGTTTCTTCGGAGATTCAATGGCCAGGTCCAGATTTTGCTTATACAGGGTGTTGGCGTGTCGCTTGAGGTTGGCGGCCATTTTGTGTCCAAGGGACTCGTTGGGGGCCATCAGGGACAGGGACATCATCGGCATGCCGTCATCCTGGTAGTTCAGGGTGGCGATCCAGTAGCCCTGGTCGTTTTGGGTGACGGTGGTGGTGATAAAGTGATCCCGGCGCAGCTGGGTCAGCTTATCCGCAATGGCTGCGGAAACCTTTTGAACCACCGGTACAGCCAGAGAGTCCTCCACGTCCGATCCCTGCTGGCGGCCTTTTTCGGTGATGAGATATTTCCCGGCGGGGTCTGTTTCCAGGTGCCCGGATTCCACCAACTCCGGCAGGCTTTCGGCCAGCGTGAAATAGTTGAGGCTGTCATCCTGATAGGCGACCTCGTAGATCTCCTGGGCGGAAAGGGGCGTGTCAATGCGCGCCAAAATGAACAGGATCAGTACCTTGACGTCCAGCTTGGTGTGTAAAAATCCCTTGGGTTCAGCTTCCATGCGGATCGCTCCTTTTCCATGGTTCTTTTTCTATATTATACAGGACCGCCGCAAAAAAAACAAGGGGCGCAGAAAAACCACAGATTTTGAAAATATAACTTGACAACAAGAAATTATGGTGTATAATAACATCCGTAAGTCGCGGGTGTAGCTCATCTGGTAGAGCGCCACCTTGCCAAGGTGGAGGTAGCGAGTTCGAGCCTCGTCACCCGCTCCAATGTCGCCGCAAGCAGTCGCTTGCGGCGCGTTTTCTTTTTTCGGAGGTGCAGAGATGCTACAGGAGTTTTTAGAGCTGACGGCCTACAGCGTTCCCTCTGGACAGGAGGGAGAGATTCGGAGCTGCCTCCGGGAGAAGCTGTTGGCTCTTCACTTTACTGTCTGGGAGGATCAGGCGTTCCCGGAGACCCACAGCGGCAATCTCTATGGACGACTGGAGGGAAGCCTACCTGGTGTGGTGCTATTTGCCTGCCATATGGATACGGTGACACCCTGTGAGGGAAAAAAGATTCTGATGGACCCGGATGGCCGGATCCATACCGACGGCACTACGATCCTGGGGGGAGACGATGTAACCGGAATCGTGGAGCTGCTGGCGGCGCTCCGGCGTCTACAGGCGTCGGGACGACAGCATAAGACCATTGAGGTAGTATTTACCGCCAGCGAGGAGTACTTCGTCCAGGGAGCGGAGCGCCTGGACTACACCTCCCTCAGAGCCCGGGAGGCCTATGTGCTGGATACAGACGGTCCCATTGGCCGGGCGGTGCTGGCGGCGCCCACGGGAGTCCGAATTCAGGCGGACATCACCGGCCGGGCGGCCCATGCGGCGCTGAAGCCTGAGGACGGAGTCAATGCGGTGGCCATTGCCGCGGCGGCGATTTCGCAAATGCGCTTGGGCCGAGTGGACCGGGAGACCACGGCCAATATCGGGATCATCCGAGGAGGGGACAGCGGCAATATCGTGCCGGAGCACTGCTTCGTGGAGGGAGAGACCCGGTCCCTTAGCCATCCGGCGGCCCTGGCCCAGCGGGATCACATGGAGGACTGTTTCCGCCGGGCGGCGGAGGCGGCAGGGGGAAGCTGCCGCCTGGAATCCACCCTAGTTTATCATGCCTGGACAGTTCCGGAGGATGCGGCAATCTGCCGCCGGTTCCGAAATGCCTGCCGCAGCGTGGGATTGAAGGCGTACTTTGAGCCTGCCTGCGGCGGCAGCGATGCCAGCTTCCTCTCCGTCCACGGAATCCAATGCCTGGTGGTGGCAACCGGAATGCATGAAATTCACAGTGTCCGGGAGTACACCACGGTGCAGGAAATGGAGACAATGGCTGAGGTAGTGTATCAGCTCCTGTGTGCGGACTAACAGAGAATTCGGCGGGAAAGCACCCATCCCATCTTATACAGCAAGGCGGCGCCGGCATAAAACGGCGCCGCCTTGCTGATTTCTGGGGGAACGATGAATTCACAAATGGTTTACAAATTCCTATTGACAAACCGGGAATTCAGCGGTACTATGGACACAAAGAGAATTAGCACTCTACATCACAGAGTGCTAAACAGATTCCAAGCGGAAAGGAAGCAGTATTTATGAATGTACAGAAGTTTACCCAGAAATCCATGGAAGCCATCCAGTTGGCCCAGAATATAGCGACGGAGCATGACAACCAGCAGATCGAGCAGTGCCACATTCTCTTGGCGCTGCTGATGCAGGAGGATGGGCTGGTACCCCAGCTCCTCACCAAAATGGGCATGACCGTGCCCTCGGTTACAGCGGCGGCCCGGGAGCTGGTCGCTCAGCTGCCGGCGGTGACAGGCTCCGGCCGGGAGATGGATAAGGTCTATATCAACCGGGATGTGGATGCGGCCCTCAGTGAGGCGGAAAAGATCGCCGACAGCATGAAGGATGACTATGTCTCGGTGGAGCATATTCTGCTGGGCCTCATTGCCAAGGCCAACAGCCGGATGAAAAAGCTCTTTGAAACCTACGGCATCACCAGTGAGGGCTGTCTCAAAACGCTCCAGTCCATCCGAGGCAGCGCCCGGGTCACCACGGACAACCCGGAGGGGACCTATGACGCCCTAAATAAGTATGGAACCGATTTGGTCAAACAGGCCAAGGACAAGAAGATGGACCCGGTGATCGGCCGGGATGAGGAAATCCGAAATGTAATCCGGATTCTCTCCCGGAAGAGCAAAAATAACCCGGTGCTCATTGGTGAGCCCGGTGTGGGCAAGACCGCCATTGTAGAGGGGCTGGCCCAGCGGATCGTTCGAGGGGACGTGCCGAAGAATTTGCAGGACAAGACCATCTTCTCCCTGGATATGGGTGCACTGGTGGCCGGGGCAAAATACCGGGGCGAGTTTGAGGAGCGCTTGAAGGCCGTCCTCAACGAGGTAAAAGCCAGCGAAGGACGGATCCTGCTGTTTATTGATGAGCTGCACACCATTGTGGGGGCAGGAAAAACCGAGGGAAGCATGGACGCCGGCAATCTCCTCAAGCCCATGCTGGCCCGTGGTGAGCTCCACTGCATCGGCGCCACCACCCTGGATGAATATCGGCAGTATATTGAAAAGGATCCTGCGCTGGAGCGTCGGTTCCAGACGGTATTGGTGTCGGAGCCTACGGTGGAAGATACGGTGGCCATTCTCCGTGGCCTGAAGGAGCGCTATGAGGTGTTCCACGGGGTGAAAATCACCGACCCTGCCATTGTGGCGGCGGCCACGCTGTCCAACCGGTATATCACCGATCGGTTCTTGCCGGATAAGGCCATCGATCTGATTGACGAGGCCTGTGCCATGATTCGTACGGAGATGGATTCCATGCCCACAGAGCTGGACCGTGTCCGCAGAAAGATCATTCAAATGGAAATCGAGGAGGCCGCACTGAAAAAGGAGAGCGATACCCTGTCCGAGGGACGTCTCAAGGAACTCCAGAAGGAGCTGGCAGAGGAGCACGACACCTTCAAAACCATGCAGGCCCAATGGGAAAATGAGAAAAATGACATCGGTCGGGTCCAGAAGCTCCGGGAGGAGATTGAAAAGCTGGGCCGTCAGATCGAGGAGGCAGAGCAGAACTATGACCTGGAGCATGCGGCGGAGCTGAAGTATGGCAAGCTGCCGGAGGCCAAAAAGGCCCTGGCAGAGGCCGAACAGGCGGCCCAGGGGGACAAATCCCACCAGCTGCTTCGGGATAAGGTCACCGAGGACGAGATTGCGCGGATCATTGAACGCTGGACGGGCATCCCCGTGTCCAAGCTGGTGGAGGGAGAAAAGGAGAAGCTCCTGCACCTGGAGGATACCCTCCACAAGCGTGTGATCGGTCAGGATGAGGCGGTGCGCAGCGTGTCTGAGGCCATTATGCGGTCCAGAGCGGGAATTCAGGATCCCAATCGGCCCATTGGCAGCTTTATGTTCCTGGGTCCCACCGGTGTGGGCAAAACGGAGCTGGCAAAGGCCTTGGCGGAATGCCTCTTTGACGATGAGAAGAATCTGGTGCGAATTGATATGTCGGAGTATATGGAGAAATACAGTGTCTCCAGACTGATCGGCGCACCTCCCGGATATGTGGGATATGAGGAGGGCGGTCAGCTCACCGAGGCAGTCCGCCGGAGACCGTATTCCGTGGTGCTCTTTGATGAGGTGGAAAAAGCCCATCCCGATGTGTTCAATATTCTGCTCCAGGTGCTGGACGACGGGCGAATCACCGACTCCCAGGGCCGGACAGTGGACTTTAAAAACACCATTATCATCCTCACCTCCAACCTGGGGTCTCAGTACCTGCTGGACGGCATCGGACCGGACGGCTCCATTACCCAGGAGGCCAAGGACCAGGTGAATGTGCTGCTGAAAAAGAGCTTCCGTCCGGAGTTCCTGAACCGGCTTGACGAGATTGTGTTCTACAAGCCGCTGACCCGGGAAAACATTACCGGCATCATCGACCTGCAGCTGGCGGCCCTGAACCGCAGACTGGAGGAGCAGCAGCTTCGCTGTGAGGTTACGCCGGAGGCCAAGAGCTTTATCATCGACGCCTCCTACGATCCGCTGTATGGTGCCCGGCCGCTGCGCCGGTATGTGCAGCATACCGTGGAAACTCTCATCGCCAAGAAAATTCTGGTGGGAGATGTGGCGCCTGGCAGCGTCATGAAGGTGGACGTCAAGGAGGGCGAGCTGGAGGTAACCATCCAGTAAGAATATTGATCCCGCGGCATGGAATTCCATGTCGCGGGATTTTTCCCTTGCAAGCCTGGGGCAGAATCGGTATAATGGAGAGGACAAAGGAGTTGATATACTTGACTGCTGAACAGAAATTTGAGCTTTGGCTGGCGGAGGTGCCCGGGGATACGGACATCGGCCGGGAGCTCTGCCGGATTCAACAGGAACCGGCGGAAATCCAGTCCCGCTTCGGCGGAGATTTGACCTTTGGAACGGCGGGACTCCGTGGAATTATGGGGGCCGGGACAGACCGTATGAATGTCTATACCGTGCGCCGGGCTGCCCTGGCCTATGGACAATATATCAAGGCGGCGGATCTACCGGACACCTGTGCCATCGCCTACGACACCCGGAACCACTCCCGGGAATTTGCCGAGGTATGCGCCGTGGCACTGGCAGAGGAGGGCATCCATGTCTATTTCTACCCTCAGCCGGCGCCCACCCCCATGCTGTCTTTTGCGGTGCGGCATCTCAAAACCGGAGGCGGTGTGGTTATGACGGCCAGCCACAACCCTGCGGCCTACAACGGCATGAAGTGCTATGGCAGCGATGGCTGTCAGCAGACGGATGGACCTGCGGCGGAGGTGTTCCGGCGGATGTTGGAGGTTCCCATGCTGTCGCAGGGAAAGGAAACCTTCGGAGATCTTCTGGAGCGGGGAGAGATTGAACTGCTGGATGAGGGCATCGATGAAAGCTACTATGCTGCCGTGCTGGGAGAGAGCCTCTGTGCCCCGCTGATCCCGGTGTCCGGACTGCGGGTGCTCTATACGCCGCTCCACGGGACGGGACTGACCCCGGTGACGGCATTGCTGGATCGGCTTCAGGTAACCTATGACGTGGTGGCCGCCCAGGCCACGCCGGATGGGAATTTTCCCACCTGCCCCTATCCCAATCCGGAGACTGCGGCGGCCTTTGACGCGGCGCTGCAGCAGCTGTCTGCGCCTGGAGCACCGGATTATGATCTGATTCTGGCCACGGACCCCGACGCCGACCGAATGGCGGTGGCGGTGCCGGAGCGGGAGGAATCCGGTCGTGTGACGCTGCATCGGTTTACCGGCAACGAGTTCGGGTGCATGCTGCTGGAGTATATCCTCAACAACCGGCTCCGGCGGGGTGATCTTCCCAAGGAGGCACAGTGCATTAAAAGCATTGTGACCACGCCGATGGTGAGGAATATCGGGGACCGCTATGGATGCCGGACCATTGATGTGCTCACCGGCTTCAAGTATATCGGCAGCACCATCCTGGAGCTGGAGCGCCAAGGGAAGGAGAGGCAGGAGGTATTTGCCTTTGAGGAGAGCTGTGGCTTCCTAAAGGGAACCTATGTCCGGGACAAGGATGCCCAGGTGGCCTGTGTGCTGGCGGTGGAGCTGGCAGCGGCCTGCAAGCTCGACGGCATCAGCCTGAAGGACAAAATGGAGCGGCTCTATCAAAGCTATGGCTACTATAAGACCCAGGTGGTGTCGGTGGAGCTGGACGGAGAGGCCGGCAAGCAGCGCTGTGCCGACTTTATCGACAGCCTGCGGGAGAAGCCCCTCCAGAAAGTGGCCGGCATAGAGGTGACCGGCATGGACGACTACCGGGAGGGAGTATCCACGGACTGCCGAACCGGTGCACAAACGGCCCTGGACTTCCCCAAGTCCAATGTACTCTCCTTCCGCCTGACGGGAGGCAGCCAGGTGATCCTCCGGCCCTCCGGCACGGAGCCGAAGCTCAAGGTCTATTATTTCGCCGTGGCGGCCCAGGAGGCGGAGGCAGAGCAGCTGCGAAAGGCCATGACCGAGGATGTGGCCCAGGCCATGGAGCGGTTCGGAATTCTGTAAGTGGGGGATTGACAAGCACCTCGGAACAGGATAAAATAATATCTATATGATACAGGCTGTGAGAAAGAAGAGTAAATCGTCATACCCTCAAGAGAGCAGGCGGCTGGTGGAAGTCCTGCGGGAACGGCGGTTGAAGGTCGCTTTTGAGCCGCATTCCCGAACAACAGTAGGGAATGCCGGGTCCTCCCGTTATTGAGGCAAGAGTGCGGCCCTTGGGCCGAATTCAGGTGGTACCGCGGAATTTTCGCCCTGAACAGAGCTTCTGTTCAGGGCGTTTTCGTATGCAAAGGAGATGACGTTATGAAAGAACTGCCAAAGATCTATGACCCGAAGCAGGTGGAATCCAGCATCTACGCCATGTGGGAGCAGGGCGGATATTTCCACACCCAGCGGGATCCGGAGAAAAAGCCCTTTACCATTGTTATGCCCCCTCCCAATGTGACGGGGCAGCTGCACATGGGTCACGCCATGGACTGCACCCTCCAGGACATTCTGACCCGCTTTAAGCGGATGCAGGGCTATGCGGCGCTGTGGGTGCCAGGCTGCGACCATGCGGGCATTGCCACCCAGATCAAGGTGGAGGAGGAGCTCCGCAAGGAGGGCCTGACCCGCTATGACCTGGGCCGGGAGAAATTCCTGGAGCGGGTCTGGGACTGGAAGAACAAGTATGGCGACCGGATTGTCCAGCAGCAGCGGACGCTGGGATCCTCCTGTGACTGGGAACGGCACCGGTTTACCATGGATGAGGGATGCTCCAAGGCAGTGCGGGAGGTCTTTGTACGGCTCTATGAAAAGGGCTATATCTATAAGGGCAGCCGTATTATCAACTGGTGTCCCCACTGCCGGACGGCGCTGTCTGATGCCGAGGTGGAGTATGCGGAGAAGCCCGGAAAGCTCTGGCATCTTCGGTATCCCATCAAGGATCAGCCCGGCAAATATCTGGTGGTGGCGACCACCCGGCCGGAGACCATGATGGGCGATACCGGTGTGGCCGTGAACCCCAACGACGACCGCTATCAGGACCTGGTGGGCAAGACCTGCATTCTCCCCATAATGAACCGGGAGATTCCCATTGTGGCCGATGAGTATGTGGAGATGGACTTCGGCACCGGCTGCGTGAAGATGACCCCCGCCCATGATCCCAACGACTTCGAGGTGGGCCAGCGACACAATCTGGAGATCATCCGGGTTATCGGAGATGACGGGAAGATCAACGAGAATGGCGGCCCCTACCAGGGCATGGACCGGTATGCGTGCCGGAAGCAGGTTGTTGCCGACCTGGAGGAGCAGGGGTATCTGGAGAAGGTTGAGGACTACACCCATAATGTCTCCACCTGCTACCGCTGCCACAACGACGTGGAGCCGCTGATCTCCGCCCAGTGGTTTGTGAAAATGGAGCCTCTGGCCAAGGAGGCCATCCGGGTGGTGGAGGACGGCGAGACCAAGTTTGTTCCGGATCGCTTCTCCAAAACCTATCTGAACTGGATGGAGAACGTCCACGACTGGTGTATTTCCCGCCAGCTCTGGTGGGGTCATCAGATCCCGGCCTGGAAATGCCAGGACTGCGGAGAGTATACGGTGGCTCGGGAGGACCCCACCCAGTGCTGCCACTGCGGCTCTGAGCACATTGTCCGGGAGGAGGACGTGCTGGACACCTGGTTCTCCTCGGCACTGTGGCCCTTTGAAACCCTGGGCTGGCCGGAGAACACCGAGGATTTGCAGTATTTCTATCCCACGGATGTGCTGGTCACGGGCTACGACATTATCTTCTTCTGGGTGGCGAGAATGATATTCTCCGGCTGCGAGCAGACAGGAAGAACGCCCTTCCACACCGTGTTTATCCACGGCTTGGTGCGGGACAATCAGGGACGGAAAATGAGCAAGTCCCTGGGCAACGGCATTGATCCGCTGGACATGGTGGAGCAGTACGGCGCCGATGCCCTGCGTATGAATATGATCACAGGGAACAGCCCCGGAAACGACATGCGCTTCTATGTGGAGCGCTGCGAGGCCATGCGGAACTTTGCCAATAAGATCTGGAATGCCAGCCGGTATGTGATGATGAACCTCACCATCGAGAAGAACCAGCTGCCGGCGCTGGAGCATTTGGAGCAGGAGGATAAGTGGATTCTCTCCAAGCTCAATCGTCTGATCGCAGAGGTCACCGAGAACATGGACAAATACGAGCTGGGAGTCGCCGTTCAGAAGATCTACGACTTCATCTGGGACAACTACTGCGACTGGTATATCGAGCTCACCAAGGCCCGGCTTTACGCCGACGATCAGGAGAGCAAAACCGTGGCACAGCAGGTTCTGGTGTATGTGCTCGATCAATTCCTCCGTCTGCTGCACCCCTATATGCCCTTCCTTACCGAGGAAATCTGGCAGGCCATTCCCCATGAGGGCCAGAGCATTATGGTGGCCCAGTGGCCCACCTGCTCCGAGGCCTTGGATTTCCCCCAGGAAGAGGCCTCTATGGAGAGCATTATGGATGCCATTCGGGCCGTGCGGAACCGCCGCGCCGAAATGAACGTGCCCCCCAGCAAGAAGTCCACGCTGTATATCGTCACGGAGAAGCAGGATGTGTTCCGGCAGGGCCAGGCGTTTATCACCAAGCTGGCTTATGCAGATCAGCTGGTAATCGGCCAGGAGAACCCGGAGGGGGCTGACGGCATGGTGTCCTGCGTCACCCATGACGCAAAGATGTTTATGCCCATGGACCAGCTGGTGGACCTGGAGAAGGAGCGTCAGCGGGTAGATAAGGAGCTGACCAAAAACCGCAAGGCACTGGAGGGCATTGAGAAAAAGCTGTCCAACCCCGGATTCCTGTCCAAGGCGCCGGAGCAGGTGGTCAGCAACGAGCGGGACAAGGCGGAGAAGCTCCGCAGTCTCATCGCACAGCTGGAGGAGAGCCTTCAGAAGCTGGGATAACGCATGACCAAGGCCGCCGACAGTTTCTGCCGGCGGCCTTGCAAGGAGGATGGTCATATGGAATATGCAGAAGTGCTTCAAGGGATTCACAGGAGAAAGACCTTTTCCTCCACAGCCTCCCTGGAGCGGATCCGGCGGCTGATGGAGCGGCTGGGGAATCCTCAGAATCGAGTCCGCTGCGTTCATGTGGCCGGGACCAACGGGAAGGGGAGTACCTGCGCCCTGGTGGAATCGGCGCTGCGGCAGGCGGGATATCGGGTGGGGTTGTTCACGTCCCCCTATCTGGTGGACTTTCGGGAGCGGATCCAAATCAACCGGGAGATGATTTCCAAGGAACTGCTGACTGCCTGCTACCAGCAGGTGATGGCGGCGGAGGATGAGCTGGAGCGGGAGGGCGTTGAGGCGGTCAACGAGTTTGAGCTGGTCACAGCCCTGGGCTTTACGGCCTTTGCCATGGCAGAGGTGGATTATGGGGTGATCGAGGTTGGACTAGGCGGCCGCTGTGACGCCACCAATGTAATCTCCGCCCCGGCGGTCTGCTGCATCACCTCCATTTCCCTGGACCATACCGGGGTGCTGGGAAACACGGTGGAGGAGATTGCCCGGGAAAAGGCGGGGATCCTCAAGCCCGGCTGCCCGGTGGTTATGGCGCCGCAGGAGCCTGGCGCAGAGGAGGTCATCCGGGAGACGGCAAAAGGCCTGGGGTGCCTGCTGATTCCGGCGGCCTCCTGGAGCCGGAGAGACGACGACTGCCACGGCCAAAGGCTGACATTGGACGGCGTCCCGGTGTCGCTGCCCCTGCTGGGGCGGTTTCAGGGGGACAATGCGGCGGCGGCATGGTCCGTGTGCCGTCAGCTGGGCCTGGATGCAGAGACCATTCGGCAGGGCTTTTCCCAGGTGTCCTGGCCGGGACGGCTCCAGTATGTGGCCCCTGGGCTGTTGATTGACGCAGGGCATAATCCGGCGGGAATCGCGGCCCTCTGCGAGACCTTGGACCGGCTGTTTCCAAACCGCAGGAAGATCGCGGTGATGTCCATGATGCGGGACAAGGATCACCAAGGCTGCGTGCCCATGGTGGCAAAGCGCTGTAGGCTGCTGGTGGCCACCACGGTGTCCCTGCCCCGGTCCCTGCCCCCGGAGGAGCTGGCCCGGGAGGCGGCACCCTACTGCCCGACCAGAACCGCCGCAGATACAGAGGCTGGCATTGCACTGGCCAGGGAGCTGGCCGGGCCGGAGGATCTAATTGTGGTCTGCGGGTCGGTCTACGGGGCGGGAGCGGCCATTGGGGCGCTGTAATAAAATTTTCACACGGTACATGCTTCGACGGTATGTGCCGTGTCTTTTTTTTATAATTCAGAGTGAAAAGATCAAACGGGAGGGACATGTATGTACATCAGGAGCTTTCTCCAGGACAAGCAGATGACCATTACCCTGTCCGGGGAGATTGACCATCATGAGGCCCGCCATGCCATGAAAACCATCTCGGAGAAAATCGAAGCCTACCTTCCGAAAACATGCATCTTGGATTTTCGGGATGTGACGTTTATGGACTCTTCGGGGATCGCCATTGTGATCTCCGCCCTCCGCCGTATGCGGGAGATTGGCGGAAAGCTGGTGCTGTCCAATGTGCAGGACCAGCCGATGAAGGTGCTGAAGGCGGCAGGCATTGAGCAGATTGCAGAGGTGAGAGGAGGCGGAAAGCGGTGAGTGAAACCAAGCAGCCAGACAATGAGATGCAGCTGGAGTTTCCCAGTCACAGCTGTAATGAGGCCTTTGCCCGGGCGGCAGTGGGGGCGTTTCTCACGGCACTGGATCCCACCATGGAGGAGCTGGCGGACATTAAAACGGCGGTCAGTGAGGCGGTGACCAACTGTATTGTTCACGGCTATCCTCAGAAGGTGGGGCGCATAGAAATCCGGGCCAGGCTTTTTGACGGGGACACCGTGGAGATCACGGTGACGGACCAGGGGGTGGGAATCCCCGATGTCAAGGCAGCCCGGACGCCTATGTACACCACCGGAGGCAGGGAGCGCAGCGGTATGGGCTTCACCATTATGGAGCGGTTTATGTCCCAGCTGCAGGTGGAATCCCAGGTGGGCCAGGGGACCAGAGTGACAATGACCCGTACGCTTCGGCCGGGAGGCAGGGCTTCGTGAGTGCAGGGCTCCTGGAACAGGCCTGCCGGGGAGACCGGGCGGCCAGAGAACAAATGCTCCAGGAAAACTCCAGACTGATCTGGAGCGTAGTCCGTCGGTTTACCGGCAGAGGGGTGGAGCTGGAGGACCTGTATCAGCTGGGATGCCTGGGATTTCTCAAGGCCATGGATGGCTTTGACCTGGATTTTGGCACCCAGTTTTCCACCTATGCGGTGCCGAAGATTGCCGGAGAGATTCGACGATTTCTCCGGGATGACGGCGGAGTCAAGGTCAGCCGGACCCTCAAGGAGCAGGCGGCGCAGATCCGTGGGGCAAGAAGCCGGCTGACGCTGCGGCTGGGACGGGAGCCGCTGATCAGCGAGGTGGCGGCGGAATCCGGCCTGTCTCCGGAGGAAATCGCGGCGGCAGAAACGGCGGTGATTCCGCCGGATTCCCTACAGCGTCCCGCGGGGGAGGATGGGTGCAGCCTGGAGCAGCTTTTGCCCGGAGAGGCCATTGAGGATCAAATCATCGAATCCGTCTCCCTGGGAGATGCCATTGGAACCCTGGAGCCGAGGCAGCGGGCAGTGATCCAGATGCGGTATTACCGGGGAATGACCCAGGATAAGACGGCCCAGGTCCTGGGAATCAGCCAGGTGCAGGTCTCCAGAATTGAGCGGAAGGCACTGCAAATTTTGAGATCGGTGCTGGGTGAAGAATAGAGGGCAGGGAACATCCAGCGAAAAAGGGACCGGCAAAAAGGAGCCATTCCCTTGCCGGTTGAGAAAAACTCAAAGAATTGCATATGGACCGGGAGCTGCAAATCGGATAAAATAGAGGCATCGCTGGCGAGGATTATGATGAAAGGCTGGGTTACAACATGGCTTTAACGGAACGAATCAAGGAACTGCGGAAGAAAAAAGGGATGACCCAGGAGCAGCTCGCAGAGGATCTTCATATTTCGCCCCAGGCAATCAGCAAATGGGAGACCGGCCAGAGCAGCCCCGATGTGGATATGCTTCCAAAGCTGGCATACCTTTTCGACACATCGTTGGATGATCTATTTGACTTTGACCACAGTAAATTGGAACAGGAAGTGGATGCGCTGGTAAAAGCGTCGGTTCCGCTGCGGAAGGAGCCTGAGAAGGCGGAAGCTTTTTACCGGGAGGCCCTTCGAAAATATCCGGGCAGCGAGGTCCTGCTGAATTGCCTGCTGATGGTGATGGGGGAGGAACGGGCAAAGGAACGGATACAGCTGGCAGAGCAGCTGATTGAGGTCACAAGGGATGATGCGATCAAATATGATGCCCTGAGGTTATTGGCACAAACCTATCATAAACTGGGGGAACATGCCATGGCAGAGCATTATCTGGCGCAAATTCCGGAATTGTATTTTTTGAAAACAGAGCTTGCGTCCTTCATTCTTGGCGGGGAGGAACAGCGGAAAGCGATAGAAAAGACCGAGAAAACCTGTTTCGGGATTCTGCTGGCGATGCTCCTCCTTGCCAAAGAGGCGTCGGCTGCCGGGGATCCAGACCGGGACTACGACGAACTGGAGCGGCTGCTGATAGGGCCATACGGCGTTTTGTTCGGTGAAGAAGCTGCCGCTGAAATGCACCGGCGTTATGTCTCAAAAGCGCTGCTGAAGTACTACCACTAATATCAAATATGCGCCTGAGCGGTTCGATCTGAACTGCTCAGGCGCCACGCTTTCCTGAGGCCGTTTCCGCTGTCTTGAGGTTTGACGATGGGGGCATTCTATGCTAAAATAAGTGGAACCGAAAGAAACGGACAACGAAGGAGTTATTATGGAACAGTGTGACCAGGAAAGATTTTTAAAGGCACGGCAGGCTGTAATCCGGGGATGCTGCGCATCGCTGAACCCCATGCAGCAGCAGGCCGTGATGACAACGCAGGGGCCTCTGCTGCTGCTGGCAGGCGCAGGAAGCGGAAAGACCACGGTGCTGATTCAGCGGATTGCCAATCTCATTCGCTTTGGGCGGGCCTCAGACAGCACGGAGATTCCGGAGGATATCACACCGGAGGATGCAGCGTTTCTCTGGGACTATGCCCAGACGCCTACGTCGGAGGGAAAGGAGCGGGCCGAGCACCTGTGCAGGCTGGATCCGGTCAATCCCTGGAATATTATTGCCATCACCTTTACCAATAAGGCGGCCAATGAGCTGAAGGATCGACTGGAGGCCATGCTGGGGCCGGAGGCTATGGATGTCTGGGCGATGACCTTCCACTCCGCCTGCTGCCGGATTCTCCGGCGGGAGATCGAGCGGCTGGGCTACGACCGGAGCTTTACCATCTACGACACCACCGACTCGGAAAAGGTGATGAAGGAGGTCATCCGGGACATGGGCCTGGATGACAAGACCCTTCCGGCCAAGTCCGTGCTCAGCGCCATCAGCACTGCCAAGGACAAGATGATCTCTCCCCAGCAGTATCGGGCGGAGGCCAAGTCCAGCACGGACTTCCGGGCGGAGCGCATCGGCCAGGCCTACGAGGCGTATCAAAAGCGGCTGAAGGCGGCCAATGCGGTGGATTTTGATGATATTATTCTGCTGACGGTGCGCATCCTGCAAAATTATGACGAGGTCCGGGAATACTACCAAAAGAAGTTCCGCTATGTGCTGGTGGACGAGTACCAGGATACCAACAATCTGCAATATCTGCTGACGACGCTGCTCTCCGGCCGATATGAGAATATCTGCGTGGTGGGAGACGATGACCAGTCCATCTACCGGTTCCGGGGGGCGACCATCGCCAATATTCTGAACTTTGAAAAACAGTATGCGGCGGCCAAGGTCATTCGCCTGGAACAGAACTATCGCTCTACCAAGTATATTCTGGCGGCAGCCAATGCGGTGATTGCCAACAACCGAGGCCGCAAGGGGAAGAAGCTCTGGACGGACAACGCCCAGGGAGAGAAGATTTCCGTCTATGAGGCCTATAACGAGACGGAGGAGGCCAATTTCGTCTCCTCAAAGATTCTGGCGGGACGCTCCAAGGGGGTGGCGTTTAAGGATAACGCGGTGCTCTACCGCACCAACGCCCAGTCCAACGCCATAGAGCTGTCCTTTAAGCGAAACGGGATCCCCTACCGGATTATCGGCGGGACCCGGTTCTTTGACCGGGCAGAGGTCAAGGATATGCTGGCGTATCTCTGCGTGATCAACAATACCACCGATGATTTGCGCCTTCGCCGGATTATCAATGTTCCGGCCAGGGGAATCGGCGGAAAGACCCTGGAAATCGCCGAGCGGCAGGCGACTGCGGCCAATCTTCCAATCTATGACGTGATCGCCGACCCCAAGGGCTATCCGGCCCTGGAGAAGGCGGCGCCGAAGCTCCGGCGGTTTGCGGAGCTGATCGAGTCCCTGCGGGAGAAGCTCACCACAATGGAGCTCCCGGATTTTTACGACCAGGTGATGCTGGAAACCGGGTATATTGCCATGCTGGAGGCCAAGGATGACTTGGACAGCCGAGCTCGAAAGGAAAACGTCCAGGAGCTGAAATCCAGCATTGTCTCCTATGTGGAGCAGGCGGAGAAGCCTACGCTGGCCGGATTCCTGGAAGAGGTGAGCCTGTATACGGACATTGAAAAATATGACCAGGATGCGGACGCGGCAGTGATGATGACCATGCACAGTGCCAAGGGCCTGGAGTTTCCCACGGTGTTCCTGGTGGGCATGGAGGAGGGATTGTTCCCGGGGATGCGGGTTTTGACGGATCCGGATGAGCTGGAGGAGGAGCGCCGGCTCTGCTATGTGGCCATCACCCGAGCCCGGGATCGGCTGTTTCTGTCCCATGCCAAGCAGCGTATGCTCTATGGCCGTACATCCTTTAACAGACCTTCTAGGTTTTTGCAGGAGATTCCCGAGGAGTGCGTCCAGGAGCGGAAGCGCCAGATGCATACGGGTGAGGATACATCCCGCCGCAGCACCGGCACCCGAAGCTACACCGAGCATCGCCCGGCGCCTAGGCCCAAGCCCGCGGCGCCGCTGCTGGAGCTCAGCAAAGGCGATCAAGTCATCCACACGGCCTTTGGGGCGGGAATTGTGGTGAGCGTTTTGAAAATGAACGGGGACGCCCTGGTGGAGATTGCCTTTGACCAGGTGGGGACCAAGCGTTTGATGCTCAAGGCTGCCGGACCCCACATAAAGCGGAAATAATTTTGGGGCCGTCTCATACAGTGTACCGGGGAGGTGCGGGATATGAGACGGAGACACCGCCGGAGGAGGCGGGGCATTTGGATCGTCCTGCTGGCGGCGGTGCTGGTGCTGGCGGTGCTGCTGCGGACCAAGGTGGACCCGCTAACGGAGCAGCTGGCCAGGATGACCGTCAGCGACGTGGCATCGGATATGGTCGTGCAGGTGGTCAACCGGGAAATCACCCAAGGGGGCGTTCAATACGGCGACCTGGTGACCCTGGAGCGGGACAGCTCCGGGGCAATTACGGCGCTGACCACCAATATGCAGGGAATGAATCAGCTCAAGACCCGGCTGGTGGATGCGCTGAGCCAGGCCATGACGGCGCTGGATGACCACCAGATCAGCATCCCCCTGGGAAATCTGACAGGCATGCAAATGCTTTCCGGCCAAGGGCCCAGAATCCCGGTCCGGGTGGTATCGGTGTCCTCTGCCGATGCCAGCTTTCAGGGGGATTTCTCCGAGGCGGGCATCAATCAAACCCGGCATCGCATCATGCTGGAGGTGGCGCTGGATGTGCTGATCCTGCTGCCCTCCGGCACCGCCACAGAACGGGTGTGTACCGACGTCTGTGTGGCGGAAACGGTGCTGCTGGGACCGGTGCCGGAGAGCTACACTTATTTCAACAGTACAAACAGCGATGACAGCAAGTATTTTGCGTCACAATGAGAGGGAACAAGTATGACGGTTGCAGAAGAAATCTCCGCCCTGACGGCGGAGCTGAACCAGGCAAATTACCGGTATTATGTGCTGGACGACCCCAGAATGCCGGACTTTGAATACGACCAGAAGCTCCGGCACCTGGAGGAGCTGGAGGCGCAGCACCCGGAGCTGACGGCGGCGGATTCTCCCACCCGGCGGGTTGGAGGGATGGCGCTGTCCGAATTTCAGCAGGTGCAGCATCCGGTGCCGCTGGAGAGCTTGCAGGACGTATTTTCCGTTGAGGAGCTGCGGGAGTTTGACCAGCGCATTGGCCAAACGGCGCCGGAGCATGTATACAGCGTGGAGCCCAAGGTGGACGGCTTGTCGGTGGCCCTGGAATATGTGGACGGGATTTTCGTCCGAGGGGCAACCCGGGGAGACGGCAACATAGGGGAGGATGTGACGGAGAATCTCAAGACCATTCATTCCATTCCGCTGCGAATGGAGGATGCCCCGGCGCGGCTGATTGTCCGTGGAGAGGTGTTTATGCCCAAAAAGGTATTTCACCAGCTGAACCAGAGACGGGAGGAGGCGGGGAAGCCGCTGTTTGCCAACCCCAGAAATGCGGCGGCAGGCAGCCTCCGGCAGTTGGACCCGAAGATTGCCGCAGAGCGGAAGCTGGACATTCTGATTTTTAACCTTCAGCTGTGTCAGGGAAGGGACTTTGCCACCCATGGAGAGGCTCTGGATTATCTGCGGGAGAAGCGGTTTAAGGTGATTCCCCATACTCTTTGCACCAAGATTGAGGAGATTGAGGCGCGGATTACGGAGATTGGCGAGAATCGGGAGGCCTTTTCCTTTGATATTGACGGCGCTGTAATCAAAATCAATGACTTGGCGCAGAGAGCGATGTTTGGAAGCACCGCCAAGTTTCCCCGGTGGGCCTGCGCTTATAAATATCCGCCGGAGATAAAGCCGGCGGTGGTGCAGGATATTGTGATTCAGGTGGGACGTACCGGCGTGCTGACGCCCAAGGCAATCGTCACGCCGGTACGCCTGGCGGGGACTACGGTGACAAACGCTACCCTGCACAATCAGGATTTTATTACAGAGAAGGATATTCGAATCGGGGATACCGTGATGATTCGGAAGGCCGGGGAGATTATCCCGGAGATTTTGCAGGTGGATGAAAAGCGGCGCCCGGCAGATGCCGTGCCCTACCATATTCCCGGGGTGTGTCCCGTGTGCGGGGCAGAGACGGTCCGGGATGCCGATGGAGCGGCCATTCGATGTGTCAATGAGAGCTGTCCTGCGCAGCGAATCCGATGTCTAACGCATTTTGCCTCCAGAGATGCCATGGACATCGACGGACTGGGCAGCGCCATGATTGCGCTTCTTTCGGAACACCAGCTTGTGAAAAATCCGGCGGATCTCTATGATCTGACGGTGGAGCAGCTGATGCCCTTGGAGCGGATGGGAAAGCAGTCAGCACAGAATTTGGTGCAGGCCATTGCTGCGTCTAAGGAAAATGATCTGTGGCGGCTGCTGTTTGCCCTGGGAATCCGCCAGGTGGGTGCCAAGGCGGCCAAGGCCCTTTCCAGCCACTTCCGTTCACTGGAGGCCATTGGGACGGCAGACCAGGAGACGCTGATGCAGGTGCCGGATATTGGCGGAATTACGGCAGCCAATATTGTGGAGTGGTTTGCGCGGCCGGAGAACCAGGCCCTGGCGGCAGAGCTCAAGGAAGCGGGGGTCAACACGGTTTGTCAGACGGCGGAAACCGACCAGCGCCTGGCAGGACAGACCTTTGTGCTTACAGGCACCTTGGAGCAGATGACCCGGGAGGAGGCCACAGAGCGGATCGAAAGGCTGGGCGGAAAGGTGTCCGGCAGTGTCTCGAAAAAAACAAAGTACCTGGTGGCCGGACCGGGAGCCGGCTCCAAGCTCCGCAAGGCTCAGGAACTTGGAACGGAAATCCTCACGGAACAGGATTTTTTGGATATGCTGCAATAACCTCAGGGGGCGCCGGCGAGACCTGTCGGCGCCCCCTGGAAAATCCGGAGATTTGCCGAAAAAACACTTGACAAACGGGGGATAGTTTCCTATAATATTCAAGCATTCTGAAATGCTGCTATAGCTCAGTCGGTAGAGCGCATCCTTGGTAAGGATGAGGTCGCCAGTTCGAATCTGGCTAGCAGCTCCAAATCTTCTCCGTATCAGTTTGGTGCGGAGATTTTTGTTTTATTCTGCATAACTGGCGACCTCATCCGTCTTTTCAATCGTGAGGTCAGAGGGTTCCCATGGGCCCCGGCCCATGGGACACGGTGGCCAGTTCGAATCTGGCTAGCAGCTCCAGAAAAGTCCTGAAACCGCAACGGTTTTGGGACTTTTCTTTTTTCTGCGACTTGGCTCTGTACCACGTTTTCCTTCACTTTCCTTCAATTTAGCTGACCATCATGGAAAGTAAATTCAGCAGATACTGTTCGTTTTCGTGTTGCCTTGATACATAGCGGAGCCGTCCTGTGTCGGATGAAAAAGGTACTGCCCATTTCCGGCGACATATGGTATAATTCAGACAAGCTGTGTTCGAGCACGGTTTCGGAAAAAGCGTGGTGTATGCGCAGAAAGGCGGTCTATACCTATGAAAGCGTTGACTTACGTTGACCACAACAATTTTACCCTTCTGGATAAACCCAAGCCTGTCATTCAGTCCCCCCGTGACGCCATCGTGCAAGTGACACTGGGGTCTATCTGCACCAGTGACCTGCACATCAAGCATGGTTCCGTGCCGCGGGCCGTGCCCGGCGTCACCGTTGGTCACGAAATGGTGGGGATTGTGGAAGCTGTAGGTGCGGAGGTTCAGACCCTGGTTCCCGGCGATCGGGTGGCAGTGAATGTGGAAACCTTCTGCGGCCAGTGCTATTTCTGCCAGCATGGCTGGGTGAATAATTGCACCGATCCCAATGGCGGCTGGGCCTTGGGCTGCCGTATAGACGGAGGCCAGGCAGAATTCGTTCGTGTGCCCTACGCCGATCAGGGTCTCAAGAAAATTCCAGACGGCGTCTCGGATGAGCAGGCGCTGTTTGCAGGGGATATTCTGGCTACAGGCTTCTGGGCCGCGCGGATTTCGGAGATCACACCGGAGGACACCGTATTGATTCTCGGCGCAGGCCCCACAGGGATTTGCACCCTGCTGTGTGTCATGCTCAAGGAGCCCCGGCGCATTATCATCTGCGAAAAGGACCCGGTACGAATCGCCTTTGTCCGGGCACACTATCCGGAGGTGCTAACCTGCCGGCCAGAGGAATGCGAGGCCTTTGTCCGAGCGCATAGCGACCACGGCGGTGCCGATGTGGTGCTGGAGGTGGCAGGCGCCAGGGACACCTTCCAGTTGGCGTGGCATTGCGCCCGGCCCAACGCCACCGTAACCATAGTGGCCCTCTATGATGAGGCCCAGACACTGCCCTTGCCGGAGATGTACGGCAAAAACCTGACCTTCAAAACCGGCGGCGTTGACGGTTGTGACTGTGCGGAAATCCTGCATCTGATCCAGCAGGGCAAAATCGATACCACGCCGCTCATTACTCATCGGTTCCCGCTGCGCCAAATCGAAGAAGCCTACCGTATATTTGAAGACCGCCTGGAAAACGTAATCAAGGTGGCCATCACCGCCGATTCATGATCGATTCCCCGCAATCAGAGAGACGAAATCGACCCTTCGCATCAGCCGTTCTCGGCTGATGCGATTTTCTTGCCGCAAGGGTTGACAAATTAGGGTTTCCCCTGTATAATCGTTCTAAATAGAACGATTATACAGGGGAGTGACCACATGTTTTTCTGGGATCAGCATAAGACCATCACAAGCTGTTACGAGATGCTTACAAAATCCGTATGCGACCGGTATCAGCTGACGCAAATGGAATATGACATTCTTCTGTTTCTGCACAACTACCCGCAGCATAACACTGCGGCAGATATTGTGAAGGTGCGCAAATCCACCAAGTCCCACGTGTCTGCCTCCCTGAAGGAGCTGGAGCGGAAGGGACTGATTAGACGGCTCCAAAGTGCCGATAATAAAAAGCGAATTGAGATCGTTCTGCTGCCGCAGGCAGACCCAATTATCACAGATGGCATACAGGCCCAACGGGAATTTGCCAAAACCGTGCTGGAGGGCCTGACCGAGGAGGAAATGCATATGTGCAAGGCTGCGTTCCACAAGATTTGCAGCAATGCAGATAAATATCTTAAAGATTGTACGGAGTGAGATGATGAACAAAAGATTTTGCGTGAAGAATCGAACCCTTTTACTGATTGCCGGCATTGTATGGCTGGCTGCCGGATTTAATGTTGCCAGGCTGGGGGTACTGTCCTATCTGGAGATCGAAAGAAGATGGTATTTGTACCTGCTGTCTGTGGTGGTATTTCTGCTCTTCGGCACAATGTTTTTCAAGATGAGCCGGAAGCACACAACAAGAATCCTTGGATATGAGGACGATCGCCCCGTTTGGCACTTCTTTGACATCAAGGCATATGTGATGATGGCCTGTATGATGGGCGGCGGCATCGGATTTCGAGCGATGGGCATATTCCCCGATCTGTTCGTTTCCTTCTTCTATTCCGGCCTGGGCTGTGCGCTGGCTTTGGCAGGGGTCCTGTTTCTGAAAAACTATTTTTGTTATGGCCAAATCGTTGAAGAGGAGCAATCAGTATGAACCAGGAAAAATTGAAACCTCAGATTCCCGATGTAATGGAAGCAATCTTTGATGCAGCATATCTGACCTTTGATCTGGTAGCGGGGATTCTGTTTTTTGTATGTTCCAAGGGGAACCCTCTGTTTATTCTCTATGGAATCCTGACCCTGACCCTGTGCGGCGGCGACGCATTCCACCTGGTGCCTCGGATTGTCAGAGCCGTACACGGAAGCAACGATCGCATTCAAAAACAGCTTGGAATTGGTCTGCAGGTCTCCTCCATTACCATGACCGTATTTTACATTGTTCTGATGTATATCTGGAAGCTGACCTTCCCGGAGCTCTCTGTACCGGTCGTACTGGAGGCAATTATTTGGAGCTCCGCAATTCTCCGAATCGCTATCTGCCTCCTGCCCCAGAATAACTGGTGCTCCGAGGCGGGAAATCTCAAGCTGTCCGTCATCCGGAACGCTGTGTTCGCGGTGACCGGAATCGGCGTGATTATTCTGTATGCAATTTCCGGCAACACCTATGATTATCACATGACCAGAATGGTGGCGGCCATCTTGATTTCCTTCGGCTGCTATCTTCCGGTGACGCTGCTCAGCAAGAAGATGCCCAAAATTGGCCTGCTGATGATTCCGAAAACCTGCGCATATATTTGGGTCATCGTTATGGGCTTACAGCTGCTGTTTCGCTGAGCGTGACGAAATGAGGCAATTTTATGGCGGGACTGGCGATAGCCTCCTAAGTGGTGTCCGCTACAGAAATTATCATAGGGCTCTGTGATTTTCGACCTATTTTGCCCGTTTCTGAATCACCGTGATTCCTATGATAACCGCCACAAGCCCACCCATAATTGCTACGTCGGTCAAAAACGGTTTTGATGTCATTCCCCAGCGGGATGCCTGCATCATATCAAAGAAAAACAATACCAACGCCAGGATGGCCACTCCCTTAACAAAGCCCAACCATCTTGGACCATGTGGATCTTCAGGAACCCCGTAATGCGGAGCTTCCTGAAGATCCTCTTTTATATCCTCAAGCAGCTTTTTTCGACCATACCGGGCGTCCATGAAAATGTGATCCTGATCGATCTCCACCGGCTGCGCATCCTTGTGATATTTGGAGGGCTTCTGCGTGCCGCTTTGCGTTGCCTCTATTTTGTCCAGATATAAAAAATGCGGATTCAGATCCTGTTCCGGCAATGGCAGCGGTTTTGCGGTTTCCCGGAGCTCCCCCACAAGAGATTGAACATCACAGATATGCTCCCCGGGAATCGCCTCCAATCTTCGAAGAACCTCCTCCAGCTCCGATTTCTGCTGGTGGAGACGATTTTTGAGCTCCTGAAATATTCCATAAACATCCTCTGAGTTTAGGTGCATACGCTTAATTTCCTCTATGGAAAAGCCGCATTTGCGCAAGGTGGAAACATCTAAGAGCTGTTTCACATCCGCATCTGAATAGTCTCTGTAGTCGCGTCCATTGCTTCTTGTTTTTTCAGGCGAAACAAACCCCTGCTCCTCATAGTACAAAATTGTCTTTCTGGTGAGGCCTGTTATCTCACACAATGCTTTCATTTTCATGAAATCACCTTCCTTCACGTCAAATTATAACAATGTCCCTAAGGGACATGTCAAGCAATTATCGAAGAGAATTGTAGGATTCCTTCTTACTTTACGATTCCTTACACCTGATTACGCGCTGGAAAATGCGAGCGCTCTGTGAAATGTATCGCTGCTAACTCGCCGAAAGAGGCATAGGAGAAACAGAAAACAACGCAGAAAACCCTCGAAAATAGGGCTTTCTGCGTTGTCTTGGCACCCCCGGCGAGACTCGAACTCACTACATTCCGCTTAGGAGGCGGACCCTCTATCCTGGTGAGGTACGGGGGCATATGCATTTTTGTGCATCTTAAGCATGGAATTCCCGGCGGGGTGGGAGGGAAGACCATCTGTGTAGGAAACGCCCGACGCCGGGACGGAAATCCGAGCACGCCTTATCTTATATCATATTTTTAGAAGATTTGCAAGAAGGAGATGCGAAAAGACATCGGAGAGAAGTTCCAGGAGGGCGCTGGGCCCCGGAGCGGTGTCCGCCCTGGGGCTCTTGGCCTGAGGTCATGAAGGGTGCACTTAGAATTCTGCGACAGTTCTTTGCAGCGATCAACCCATGGGCGGATTTAACGAGACTGATATTTTCGCAAGCCTATGAGCCGATGGGGATTGCTGCTTGCCGATGAGAATGCAAAAAAAGCCTGTAGCCAATGGAGCTACAGACTTTTTAGGTGGTCGGAGTGGCGGGATTCGAACCCGCGGCCTCATGGACCCGAACCATGCGCGATACCAAGCTTCGCCACACCCCGAGATAAATTTACCATGCTATTATATCCGGGAAAGGGGGGAATGTCAAGCACGAAATCATTGGGAGTTCCGCAAAAGGGAAAAGGCGGCTGCATAGACTGCTGTGAGGTGATGAGATTGGGAGAGATCACAGGTGAGGCGGCAGTGTGGAACCGCGTTGTGGGGACGGGAAGAGAAGGCGGGGAAAGGGCCGGGACCATTGGTTCGGAGCTGTTGGCGCTGCTGGAGCAGAAGCGCCAGATGCTGCTGGACTATCGGCAGCTCATCAACCAGAGCGGCGGGGCCATACAGCGAGTGCTGCGCCGACTGGCCCAGGAGGAATATCGTCAGGAACAGCAGATGACGGCACTGTTCTATCTGATTTCCGGCCAGCGGCCTTGTATTGCCGCCCAGGTTCCCGCCAAAGAAAGAGTGTCGATCCCCGATGGGCTTCGGCGAATGATGCAGGCAGAGGAGCAGTGCGCGGGAAGGCTGGAGGCATTGGCGGCCAGGTCTTCCGGAGAAACGGCTCAGGCGCTGACCCAGCTGTGCCTTCAGGAGCGGCAGCATTTTCATCGGCTGGTAGGGCTGCTGGGGAAGAGCCTTCCGTGGAAGCCCTAGCCGGAGGAGGGAACGGCTATCTGGATGAAAACCAGGGGGCCTGGTAAAACTCCGGCGTGGTAACAACGGAGCACATCTCGCCGGTCATGGGATGGGGAAACGTCATCTCCACGCAGCACAGCTGCTGCACCGAGAGCCCCAGACGGTGGGAATATGCCTTGGATTCCGGGGAGTGATAGACCGGGTCTCCAAGAATCGGCGCGCCGGAAGCCTGGCAGTGGAGCCGAATCTGATGGGTTCGCCCTGTAAGGGGGTGAAAGGCATACAAAGACCAGGGACCATTGTGAGAAACCAGGGTATAGCTGGTTCGGGCGGGCTGGCCGTCCTCCCGGATGGTACGCCAGAGAGAGTCGGTGTGAAGCCGGTCAATGGGCAGATCAATGACCCCAGCATCCTGGGGCAGGGTTCCGTATACCGGGGCCAGATAGGTTTTTCGGATGCGGGCGGTGCGGAGGGCCTCGGAGAGAATGCTTTTCACATAGCCGTTTTTTGCAAAAATCGTCACACCGGTGGTGTCGCGGTCCAGCCGATTGACAGGGTGGACCGTGCCGCCGCCCAGATAAGCCAGAAGGCGATTGGCCAGGGTGCCGGTATTCCGCGTGGCGGAGGGGTGCATAATGATTCCGGCGGGCTTGTGAATGCCGATGATGGCCTCGTCCTCGTAGAGAACAGTCAGGGGGCCGGGCTCCGGTGGGAAATCCGCATGCTCCTCCGGCAGCGGCAGATCGATCCGGTCTCCCGGGGAAACCAAGTAGTTGGTGTGGACAGGCCGGCCGTTCACCAGCATAGAAGTCTGGTATTTTAGACGTTTGATCTGGCCGGTGGAGATTCGGAGCCGATAGTGGAGCACGGAAAAGAGCTTCTTCCCCGCATCCTGGGGGCCGGCGGTATAATGAAGGGTCATAATATGCCTCCTGAGGTGAAATCAATGTCAAAAATAGCTCCGCCGGAATAGGATGCTGGCGGGAGGTGTGTCCGATGGATGATACAAAACTCTTGCACGCCTGGGCTTTAGGCGGAGATGGGCGGTATCCCTGGGCGGTGAGATCCCTTCGACGCAGCGGATTGCCGGTCAAAACGTGGCAGGTACCAGGGATGGAGAATGAGGCCGCCGGCTTGGTGGAGGCCCTTTCCGGGGCGGATCTGGTGCTGCTGCCTAGGGAGCCCTTTCAGGGGGAGATGTTGGAAATTGCCGGAGAGACGGTGGAAGCGGCACTGCTGCCCCGCATGCTGAATGCCGGGGCGACGGTAGTGGCAGGGAGCATCCCGGTGGAGGTGGAGGCCTGGCTCCAGGATCAAGGGCTGTCCTGTGTCAGCTACCTGGAGCTGGAATCCTACCAGGTGGTCAACGGAGAGATCACAGCAGAAGGGGCGCTGCAGTACATGCTCCAACAGACGACCAGGACCCTGCGGGGGGCAAGAATTCTGGTGATAGGCTGGGGAAGGATTGGAAGGTTCCTGAGCAGAAAGCTCCGAGATCTGGGCGCAAAGGTCACGGTGACGGCACGCAGACCGGGCCAGCGGGCGGAGATCGAATGTCTGGGCATGCGGTCTGACGAGACCGGAAGCTACCGGAGAGGGCTCTCGGACTATGACGTAGTGGTTAACACGGTTCCGGCCTGTGTTCTGTCAGCAGCCCAGGGGCGGAGCTTAAAAAAGGACTGCCTCCTTCTGGAGCTGGCGTCTGCCCCGGGGGGATTTGCGCCGGAGCTCCAAGGGAAAAGAAGAATTTTGATGGCGCCAGGGCTGCCCGGGATCACGGCGCCGGAGACCGCAGGGGAAAGCCTGGCGGCAGCAGTATGGGATTGCCTGGCAGGAGAGGGGAGGACACTGGAATGATGGAAAAGACAGTGGGTTTTGCCCTGTGCGGCTCCTTTTGCACCTTTGAGGAAACCTTGACTGCGTTGGAGCAGGTGGCGGGGGAGTTTCAAACGGTGGTTCCCATTATGTCGGAGATCAGTGCGGGGACCGACACCAGGTTTGGCGGGGCAGAGGACCATCTTCGGCGCATCCAAAGGATCTGCGGACAGCCGCCGATCACGTCAGTGGAAGGAGCGGAGCCCATTGGTCCCAAGGGACTGCTGGATCTGCTGATTGTAGCGCCCTGCACCGGGAATACCCTGGGAAAGCTGGCCCACGGAATTACGGATTCTGCCGTGACCATGGCGGTGAAGGCACATCTGCGAAACAGTCGCCCGGTACTTCTGGCGGTTTCCACCAACGATGGGTTGGGGGCAAGCGGGCCAAATATCATGACGCTGCTCCAGAGAAAACACATATATATAGTACCCTTCCGCCAGGACGACCCGGTGAAGAAGCCCACATCCCTGAAGGCAGAGCTGTCCCTGCTGGTTCCGGCGGCCCGGGCGGCCCTGGAGGAACGGCAAATACAGCCGGTGCTGCTGGGCGCATGAAAAGGGGCAGGAACCCAAGGTGGTTCCTGCCTGCTTCTTACAGGTCCCGCAAATCGTAGGGAGTGGCCTGATAGACGTAGTAGTTCAGCCAGTTGGAGTAGAATAGCTGGCCATGGGCCCGCCAGGTAACCATAGGCTGCTGCTTGGGATCGTCGCCTGGAAAATAGTTTTTGGGAACCTGAATATCCAGGCCCTTTTTAACATCCCGGAAATACTCTGTGCCCAGGGTGTCTGCGTCATACTCAAGGTGGCCAAACACAAAAATCTGGCGCTTATCCGGGGAAGCGGCGGCGAATACCCCCACCTCCGGGGAGACGGCGAGAAGCTCCAGCTCCTCACAGGCCCGAATATCAGACTCCGACACCTGGGTGTTACGGGAATGGGGGGCCATAAAGGTGTCATCAAAGCCTCGGAATAGAGGCTGGGTGCTGTCCAGAACATAGTGAGGAAATACGCCGAAGACCTTCTTTTGGGTGCTGCATTTGTTGATCCCATAGTGATAGTAAAGACCGGCGTAGGCGCCCCAGCAGATGTGGAGTGTAGAAAACACATGGGTTTTACTCCATTCCATAATGGCGGAAAGTTCCGGCCAGTAGTTTACGTCTTCAAAGTTGTAGTTTTCCACCGGCGCACCGGTAATAATCATCCCGTCGTACCGTTTATCCTTGATCTCTTCAAAGGTAGTATAGAAGGAGGACAAGTATTCCATGCTGGTATGACGGCTGCTGTAGGAGCTTGTATACATCAATTCCACGTCGACCTGTAGCGGAGAATTAGAGAGCTTCCGCATCAGCTGGATCTCCGTAACGATTTTTGTGGGCATCAAATTGAGAATCAAAACATGAAGTGGTCGAATATCCTGGTGCAGCGCGCGGTATTCCGTCATCACAAAGATATTTTCACTTTCCAACACGGCGCGGGCAGGTAAGGAATCGGAGATTCGAATGGGCATAAAAGGTGTTCCCCCTTGCAGAATTGCATTACGTTCAGCTTATTTTAGCATACGGAAAAGAAAAACACAATAAAAACCAAAAAGGGTGTTGACAATTTATCGTGTTTTTGGTAGAATACCAATACGTTCCGTAAGGAATGTGTAAAGCACAGCGCCTTTCAGAGAATCAAGAAAAAAGTTCTTGACAGATACGGAAGGATGTGCTAAAATGATCAGGCTGTCAGGCCGAGAGGCCACGAAAGACTGAGAACGGAATCGAATGGCTTCGAAAAAAGTTCTTGACAATTCGACGATGGCGTGATACAATAAATGAGTTCCGCTTTGCGGAG